>CAWDGB010000006.1:0-119002 GCA_963801715.1 uncultured Actinomycetota bacterium
GTGTATGTTCTATCTACTGAGGCTCGCGGTTACGTATTGCTGTCCGGAGTCAAGGCGGAGGTGCCAGAGCTCGGCGGCGGCATGGGCGTGGCTCACGGCCGAACACGACAACGTGCTGGCCGCACTCGACCTCGCCGTTCGGCAAGAGTGGCGACTACCCGCCTGGCGGCTCGCCTGGGCGACGAGTACCTTGCACCAACGCCAGGGCCACCCTCAGGATCTTGTATCGCGCCTGGCGCAGTGCGCTGGCGGTGCTGCACGAGAACGACCCGGTCCCGATGCATGCCGTCGCCTTGCGCGAGATCGCCGAAGCCTGTGCCCGGATGGGCCATTTCTCCGAAGCGTTCCGATGCCTTTACGAGGCCGTCGACCTCGTTGAGCAGGACCAGTGGCCTGCAAGACGGGCGACAACATTGCGGACGTTGGCCCGCACCCACAGCCGAAATGGAGACGATCGCGCCGCGTACCGGTATGCCTCCCAATCCCTGGCCATCTACCGGCAGCTGAAAATGCCCGACATGGTGGCCTCAGCGGCCAACGCCGTCGGCTGGTACGCCGCCCGGATCGGAGCCCACCAGAAAGCGTCATCCAACCTGCAACTCGCCCTGAAAACCGCCCGAGAGCAGGGCGACCGTCTGGTCGAGGGCCACACGCTACACAGCATGGGGTACCTCGCCCAGCAGCTGGGCCACCACGACCGCGCCGCCACCCTGCTGCGGCAATGCCTTGACCTGGCCTACGCCAACGGCGACACCCACAGCCAAGCCACTTCGCTCCGGGATCTGGGCAACTCGCTCGCCGCGCTCGGCCAAGCCGAACATGCCGAGGAACATTGGCGGCGAGCGTTGCCGCTCCTCGACTCCCAGGCCCGCCGATCGGAAGCCGCCCAGTTGCGCGCCACCCTCGGCACGGCGACGATCACGACACTCGACGTGGCGGCGACCGGCGCCTGAGCGACGGGTTCCGCAGGTCAAAGCCTACGGGCGCGGCACGCCCGGGTCCGGATCTGATCGCAGCCTGCGGCCAACCTCTTTGCGCAGGACACCTAGGCGTGCGGGCCGACGGGTGCAGGCGGCCGACCTGAGCGTCGGGAGCTCAACCGACCCCGGAAGCCCTCATGGTGTGGGTTCACTGGGTTGGTCCTTTTGGGGTCTGCCTCGGGTTGCTCGGCAGCGTCCGGCGCGGGCGGGCCTCGGTGGTTGGCATTGGTGTCCTGCCCGACTCGACCGGTGCGATTGATCATGCGATGATCTGTGGCCGGTCACGGTCGCGAGATGTGGGGCATGGATGGCTAGGTCGCTGTGGTACGGGCTCGTGGCGTTGATGCTGACCGCAGTACCGCTGATCAACCCTGGAGTAGCCGCAGCCAGTCCAGCCGACGGCGAGCCAGTCATGACCATCCAGAACATCGAAATCACGCCGGACCCGCTCGGTGACCCCGAGGACGGGTCCCACGACGTGCTGCAGCACGTCAGTTGGAGCAACTTCCCGGCCGGATCCCAGCCGAAGTTCTACTACCCGCAGACCACTGGCGGGAAGGGCCTCCCAATCCAATCGGCGCCGTACGTCTACACCTGTCAGGGCGGTGGCGGAGGCTACGTCGGCAACTGCAACAACGGTCCTTTCCCCACCGAGGGCTCGGTGGACATCCATTACCGGCCGAGCCAGGTCTCCGGTGACTACGCGCATGGCGGTTCGTACAGTGAGCAATTGCAGTTCTGGATCGATGACGCGGGCCCCCGGTTCACCGGAACGATCACCGTCAAGCCGATCTCCGACCTGGTACTCGACGTGGCCACGCCCGACCAGAACACCATCACGATGACGGTGCACAACCAGGGTCCTTCGCACGCCGGCCGGGCCACATTGAAGATCAGCGGATTCGCCCAGGCACTGACCTTGACCGGTAACTCGGGGTGCACGGCGCCGGCCGACAAGACGGTCAACTGCACCGTCGACCCCGTCGGCGCATCGAGGGACACGGGCACGACGTGCAACCCGGGCTACGGCAGCCTGCCCACGTGCGACCGCTTCACCCTCGCCATGAACCCGGGCTGGACCCGCACCCGGCTGACGGTCTCGATAGTCGACCCCACCACGCCTGACCGGGACAACTCCTCCAATACAGCGATCGCCTTCCCCGATGCACCACCGGCCTCCGACGTGACGGCCGGCTCCGGACCCATCGTGGTTGCGCCGGCCAACACCGCGGGTTCGGCCACGGCGCCGACGGCGGGTTCCACCGCGCCTACCGCCGGTACGTCTGACGCGACGGCGCCCACCGGCTCGCCAGCGGCATCCCCGACCTCATCCGACTCCGGCAACGACGGGGCGCCGGCCGCCCGGGCCACCCGAGGCGACCCGGCGGCGATGGCCGAGCCGGGCGGTCTGTCCTTCAATGCGGTGTCGGCGGTGCTGGTGTCGATCCTGGTGGTCGGCGCGGTTCTGGCGTCCCTTTTCGTATGGCGGTCTCGCCGCGGCCGGGCAAACGAGTCTGCGACGACTACGTCACCTGCGGCCTTCACCGCACCGGTCATAGCCGCAGTGGACGCCCCGCCAGCGTTGCCGAACCTGCATCACGCGGCGCCCGACCCCGGGTGGCGTCCTCGGTCGATACGGGCTGATCAACCGAAGCAGGAACTGTGACCTGCTCGTCGCCCGGCGACTGAACGAGCCGGGCGCAAACGGATGGCAGGGTCCACAAAGGGCACTGCTCAGACCGCCGCGACGACCAGACGCAGTGTCGCCGCCCGGATGAGCACACTGGTCCAGGTACGCCAGGGACGTCTGCGTTCGGCTCGATCCGGCCACGACGCCGTTCCTAGCCGCGGATCGACGTCGCGCGGAGCTGCAAGGTGGTCAGCGGCCTGTCGTTGCCGCCCACGGCCAGCCGTCGACCGTCTGGGACTGTAGGGCCTGCCCGACGCGGTGAACACGTTGTGGGACAAGATAATCGTGCAATCGTGCGTGATCCATTTGCTGCCCAACTCGTTCAAGTACACGAGCGGACGCGACTGGCCCGAGACGGCCAAGGACCCAAACTGATCTACACCGCACCGTCGGCTGACACCGTGCTGGATATGACGTCAGGGATCAGTAGCCCGCAAGTCAATGTCGGCCGACCCGCCCTAGCCACCGAATAAGATAACCGCGGGCGATGAGCACCGAGGAGTTCGACGGCCCGGAGAACGGGAGCGCACGGTGAGCCTCAACCAGCTACTCGAGGACCAGCCAGAGCCTGGGATCGCCGGTTCCGCTGTGCTCCTCGGCGACGTACATGTCGGTGCCGGCGCCATCCTGGCGCAGGGGCTGGTCGTGCGGGCACACGGGGGAGCAGTGAGCCTGGGGAACTACTCGGCCGTTCTGGAGAACGGGGTGGTGATCGGCACGCGCGAGCATCCCGTCCGGGTGGGGCAGCGGACGGTTTTCGGCCACCGCGCCACGATTGTCGGCGCTACGGTCGGTGACCTGTGTGAGATCGGGAACGGTGCGATCCTCATGCCAGGCTCCCGCTTGGGAAACGGCTGCATCCTCGGCGAAGGCACGCTGGTGCCGCCGAACACGGTGATCCCCGACGGCGCGGTCCTCGTAGGGCGGCCGCCACACGTCATCCGGTCGGCCACCGACGCGGACCGAGAACGGTTGGCGGTGTTGCGCCAACATCAGACGAACCTGACCGACTACCCGGGCACCATCCTGCACGGGTCGATGAAGGCTGGAGCACACATGGGTACGTTGTATGCCTACCGCGACAAGACCCCGTCGATCGGCGCACGGACGATCCTCTTCGACTCGGCCGAGATCACCGGTGACGTCATCATCGGAGAGGACTCGCTCATCGGAGCCGGCGTCAAAATCATCGGCGACTCACACGGTCCGGTCCGCATCGGTTCCCGGGTACAGATCCTGGAGAACACGGTGTTGCATCTGCTTCCCGACAACGAGCTCATCATCGACGACGACGCCGTCATCGGCCCGGGCGCCATGATCCACGGCTGCCACATCGGCCGGGGCAGTGTCGTCGAGCCGGGCGCGATCGTCTGTGACGGGAGCGTGGTTGGGGCCGAGTCGATCGTTCGGGCCGGCGCGTGTGTGAAACAACGCGACCGGTTCGCGGAACGGTCCATTCTGGACGGTTTCCCGGCCAAGCTGGTCGACACGCTGGCCGAGCCACCGGCGATGCCCGGCTGGGCCCTGCCCGCCGACGCTGTCGCAACACTTCGCAGGGTCCAACGATGAAGAGGCGCCATTTCGCTGCCCCCTGAAGTCGGGGAGGACACGCCACGGCGCTCGAGCGGGCGTTGGTTTAGTTGCGTCTCAATCGCGTCGGGTGGTTCGGTAGTCGATCGCCCGGAAGCACCCGTGAACATGGTCGTTGACCGCGCCGACGTTCTGCATGAACGCGTACACGCTGGTGGGCCCGACGAAGCGGTATCCCTGGGCCTTCAATTGCTTGGCGAACGCTTCGGCCTCCGGCGTCGACTTGGGCAGGTCGGCAATCGACCGGGGGGCTTGCCGCCGGGTGGTCGCGTAGGACTTGGCAAGCGTCATGAGGTTCGGCGAGGCGGACCGCATGGCGCGGGCGTTGTCGACGGTGGCCTGAATCTTTCCGCGGTTGCGGATGATCGCGGCGTCCCGCATGAGCGCATCGACGTCCCGATCAGTCATTGCGGCGACCTGGTCGACGTCGAAGCCGCGGAATGCCGTCTGGAACGCGTCTCGCTTGCCGAACACGATCGACCAGCTCAGCCCGACCTCGAACACGCCCAGCGTGAGCGCCTCGAACATCGATGACTCGTTGTAGGTGCGCCTGCCCCAGACTTCGTCGTGGTATCGCCCGAACGCGGTATCCCCGCCGCCGGCCCACGCGCAGCGTGGCTTCCCGTGATACCCGGTGATGACGTCGCTGCTCATTGGGGCCTCGCTTACGTCTGTTCCTGTCCTCAATCGGCCTGCCCCGAGTGGGCCTGTAGCTCGCCGATCTGGGCGCGGGGGCTGCCGAAGTAATTGCGGTTGGGCGCAACCTTGACGATAACCTGATGCGGTGACGACGCCGGTGCCTGGTCTGGACGGCGACGAGGAAGCGTTGTGGCGTTCCCTCGTCGAGGTTCTGCTGCGGCTCCCTCGGGTGCTGGATGAGCACTTCGAGAGTGAAGCCAAGGTCAGTATGACCGACTACTCGGTCCTGGTCGCTTTATCCGAAGCGCCGGACGGCGGGCTGCGCATGGGTGAGCTCGCCGAGTCGGCCGCGTTGTCCCGCAGTCGAACGACTCGGGTCGTAGAGGACCTCGTCCGTCGTTCGCTGGTCACGCGGACCAGATCCGAGCAGGACGGGCGCAGCGCGCTGGCTGCCCTCACTTCGGATGGCGCGGCCGTGCTGGCGGCGGTGTATCCCGGTCACCTTGCCCGGGTGCGTTCGCTGGTGTTGGACCACCTCACCAGGAGCGAGATGCGCACCATGGCGCCGGCGTTGTCCAGGGTGCTGGCCTCGCTCCGCCAGACCAGGCCCGCCGAGAACGTCGACGGCGACTGACGATATCCGGCCAGCAACAGTCGCTCGATGATGATCTTGCGATAGTTGTTCCCGGACGCAACTAAATGTGCGAGACTAACAGGACCCCGGCCGGCAGCGCGTGCCGCGCCACCGATAGAACGGATCACCCGTGTCAGCCCTCGCAACGGGACTGGCAGTCCGCCATCGCCGCACCGACATGGGCGCACCCGTACACAAGACTACTTTCACGCGCAAGTATTGGAGGATCTGTGATGCCACACCTCGATCGGCGCACCTTCCTGCGGTACGCCTCCGTGGCCGCGGCCGTTCCCGCCGGTCTGCTGGCTCTCGACCTGCCCGGCGCCGCCGCAGCCCAAGCGGACGACCTCCCGGACTACGCCTCGATACCGGCCAGAGCCTCCGGGCCGGCGGTCAACGCGTCCGGGTACTTCGTCGGGCACATCGCCGCCGACCTGTACTGGGTTACCGACGGTTTCTACCAGGCGATGTTCGTAACCACGGCGGAGGGAGTTCTGGTGGTCGACGCGCCACCGACCATCGGACACAACCTGGTCCGCGCAATCGCCGAGGTCACCCAGGCTCGGAATCTGCCCGATCGTGTCACCCATCTGATTTACTCCCACTCGCACGCCGACCACATCGGCGCGGCGGGAATCTTCGACGGTGCCGTCCGGATCGCGCACGCGCGAACCAAGCAGCTTTTGCGGGTTGCTCGGGACCCGAACCGGCCCCTGCCGACCGTCACGTTCGACGACCGCTACGAGCTGCACGTCGGCGGGGAGCGAGTCGACCTGTCCTACCACGGGCCGAACCACAGCCCCGACAACATCTTCGTCTCCGTCCCCTCCGCGGCCACCCTGATGGTCGTCGACGTCATCTTCCCCGGCTGGGTCCCGTTCAAGAACCTCGCCGAATCTCAGGACATCCCGGACTGGATAAGGGCCCACGACGTCCTTCTGGCCACTCCGTGGCAGACCTTGGTCGGTGGCCACCTGGGCCGCCTCGGCACCCGGGCCGACGTCGTCCTTCAACGTGACTACGTACACGACCTCGCCGCCAGCGCACGCCAAACCCTCGAAACCCTGGATCCCACGCCGTTTTTCACCAAGTACGGTCCGACCGGCAACGCTTGGGCGATCTTCAAGTCCTACCTCGACGCCGCCGCCGCGCAGGCCGCGACACCCGTCACCGCCAAGTACACCGGGCAGCTCGCCGCCGCCGACGTCTTCACGGTCGCCAACGCCGAAGCGATGATCAACTCCGCGCGAATCGACACCGGCATCCTCGGCCCGTTCGGCATTCATCCGTAGCCCGCGCTAGCTCACCAGGTGCGCCATGGCCGAGCAATCCGTTCAACCGACGCGATCGTGAGGTGAGGCGAAGCTCGGCGTGCGGGACCGGACCAGACCGTGGTCTACGGCCGTTATCATCAACTCGTCTGCGAAGGCGGATCCACAGTGGACTGAGGGTGGCACCACGCGGGGCGGATTAGGCCAGGGTCATCGCGCGCCGATCAGGTGCTCGACCATGAGTTGGGTGAGCTGGACGAAGTTCGCGCCGCGCGCGCCGGCCGCGTCCGGATCGAATCCGGCGTCGCCGGCCACGAGGTCGGCGACCGTCTCCCCCGGGCCGAGGGTCGGCACGGACAGCTCCGGCACCCGGGCGGCCCGCAGCGCGGCCCGGACCTCGGGATCGGCCCGGAACGCGGCCGCACGGTCGCGCAGTAGCGTGTAGGTCCTCATGTTGGCCGCAGCCGAGGCCCAGACGCCCTCGACGTCCTCCGTACGCGCGGGCTTGTAGTCGAAGTGCCGCGGCCCGTCCCACGCCTGAGCACCGTCGGGGCCGCCGAACTCCAGGAGGTCCACCAGGGAGAAGGCGTTGAGCAGGTCGCCGTGGCCGAAGACCAGGTCCTGGTCGTACTTGATCCCGCGCTGCCCGTTGAGGTCGATGTGGAAAAGTTTGTCGTGCCACAGCGCCTGGGCGATGCCGTGGGTGAAGTTGAGCCCAGCCATCTGCTCGTGCCCGGTCTCCGGGTTGAGGCCGACCCGCTCAGGGTGCTCCAGCTCGTTGATGAACGCCAGCGCGTGCCCGATCGTCGGTAGCAGGAGGTCGCCGCGCGGCTCGTTGGGCTTGGGCTCGATGGCGAAGCGGATGTCGTAGCCCTGCTCGAGGACGTACGCCGTGAGCACGTCCATGCCCTCCTTGTAGCGGTCGAGGGCGGCGCGGATGTCCTTGGCCGCGTCGGACTCCGATCCCTCGCGGCCGCCCCACAGGACGTAGGTCTTCGCGCCGAGGGAAGCGGCGAGGTCGACATTGCGGATGATCTTTCGCAGGGCGAAGCGGCGTACCGACCGGTCATTGGCAGTCAGGCCGCCGTCCTTGAACACCGGGTGGGTGAACAGGTTCGTCGTGGCGTGCGAGACGAACATCCCGGTCTGCGCGAGGGCCTTGCGTAGCCGTTCGATGTGCCGGTCGTGTTCGGCGGCCTGGCTGCCGGAGGGGATCACGTCGTCGTCGTGAAAGCTGACTCCGGCCGCGCCGAGTTCGGCGAGCTTGTGGATGCTCTCGACCGGGTCGAGGGCTGGGCGTGTGGCGTCGCCGAACGGGTCGCGGGCCTGCCACCCGACGGTCCAGAGGCCGAAGGTGAACTGGATCTGGGACATGCGGCTACTCCTGCGTGGTGTTGTGATGGCGATTGCGGGGCCCGGCGCGGCACGGACCCCGGCTGGTCCACACCACGCCCGCCGCGTTGGGCTGGTCGACGTCAGGCACCGCGTGCTGCGCGACCTGGGTACCGGTGAACCGGACCGTTGCCGTCGCGCCGGCTGTGTGGCTTCAGGTTTCGCTTCATTGCACCTCCATCTTCAGGGGAATCTGTGCGTCGTCTCGGACGAGCACAGGGATGCGGTCAAGCGGTGCAGCGATGTCGACGTAGGCGCCGCCGACGTATCGGCGGCCGGTGTCGACGTCGGTCCATTCGGCGCCCGCCGGTAGGTAGACGCGCCGGTGGCGTGCCCCGAAGTCGGTGACGGGGGCGACCAGGAGGTCCGGGCCGAGCAGGAATTGGTCCTCGACCTCCCACGCGGTGGGGTCGCGCGGGGAACTCCAGGAACAGCGGGCGCATCGGCGGGATACCGGTGGCCGTGGCGTGGTCCATCTGCTCGAGCAGGTACGGGGTGAGCCGCGTGCGCAGGTCGAGATAGGCGCGCATCACCGCGTAGGCCTCGTCGCCGTAGCTCCACAGTTCGTTGGGGCCGCCGCTGTGCCCGGCGCCGTCTCCGTGATGCGGCTTGCGGTGGCCGTGCATGCGCAGCAGCGGGCAGAAGGTCGCGTACTGGAACCAGCGGATCATCAGCTCGCGGAACTCTTCGGACGACGCGTCGCCCCCGTGGAAGCCGCCGATGTCGGTTGTCCACCACGGGATCCCGCTGACGGCCACGTTGAGGCCGGCGCGTACCTGAGCGGCCAGGGATTCGAACGTGGTGGGGATGTCGCCGGACCACAGGACGGCGCCGTAGCGCTGGCTTCCGGCCCAGGCCGACCGGGTGAGCGAGATGACCGGCTCGTGGCCGTCGGCGCGCATGTGCTCGAAGATTCCGCGGGCGTGTTCTCGCGGATACAGGTTGGCGACCTCGCGGCCCGGTCCGGCGGCGAAGACCAGGTTGGCGTGCTGCTCGGGATAGATTTCGGGCTCGCACGCGTCGAGCCAGAAGACCTCGATGCCGTGCGCGACATAGTTGTCGCGGAGCTTGTCCCACAGGAACTCTCGCGCGCGGGCGTTGGTCGCGTCGTAGAAGGCGACCCCCAGCGACTTGCCGTGGAAGCCGATGTCGGAGAACCGGTGGTGGAACGGAACGCCGGTCTCGGTGCCGACCAGCATGCCCTCGCCGAGCATGTGGTCGTAGTTCTCGCTGAGCGGGTTCACTGACGGCCAGACCGACACCATGACGCGCATGCCGAGCTCGGACAGGGCTTTGACCATGCCGGTCGGGTCGGGCCAGGATTCGCTGTCGAATTTCCAGTCGCCCAAATGCGTCCAGTGGTAGTAGTCGATCACGATGACGGATACCGGGATGTCGCGGCGGGCGTGTTCCTGCGCGATCTCCAGCAGCTCACTCTGGCTGCTGTAGCGCAGCCGTGACTGCCACAGTCCGGCCGCCCACCGGGGGAAGGTCGGCGCGTGGCCCGGTCGCGTCGGCATACTGCGCGAGCACGTCGCGCGGGGAGTCGCCGGTGGTGATCCAATAGTCGATCTGCCGCGCCGAGTCGGCCACCCATCGCGTGCCGTTGTCGGCGAGTTCCACGCGTCCGACGGCCGGGCTGTTCCACAGAATTCCGTAGCCGCGGCTGGATACGGCGAACGGGATCGACACCTCCGCGTTGCGCTGCGTCAGGTCGAGCACGAGGCCTTTCTGGTTGAGCCGTCCGTGCTGGCGCTGGCCGAGGCCGAAGATGCGTTCACCGGGGTAGGCCGCGAATCGCTGCTCGAGCCGGTAGTAGCCGTCGCCGTTGGCGGTGAACAGGCGTGGGCCGGGCCAGGCGAAGTGCGCGGCTTGCTCGCGAACGAGCTCGACGCCGTCGGTGGTGCGGACGAAACGCAGGACACCGGCGCGGTCGAGTTCAACGGTCAGCGTGCCGACGACCAGTCGCCTGATCCCGTCGGGGTCGGGACCCACGACGTGGGCGTCACTCGCTGCCGGCGTGAGCTCCAGCGCTCCTGGCACGTTGTCGGTGATGGTGTGCCTCGCCGCGCGGACCCGCACGCTGTTGTCGCCCCACGGCTCGACGCGCAGGACGTGCTCGGCGTTGTGGTATTCCAGGGTCGGCTGGCCGGAGGTGGTCACAAGAATCTGCCTTTCCAAAAGGGGTATTGCAGCGACGTGGTTGTCGCTAGTCCTTAACGGCGCCGCTGGTCACGCCGGCGGCGACGTATCGCTGAGCGATCACGAGAAGCACGGCGGCCGGGAGCCGAGGCGAGTACGCCTGTGGCCATCACGGAGTTCCAACTGGTCGTATTGACGCCGGCGCCGATGAAGTTGTAGAGCGCGACAGAGATGGGCGTGGCGTTCTCCGCACCGAGGTTGAGGGTGGAAGCGAACAGGAAGTCACCCCAGGCGAACAGAAACGCGAAGAGGCCGCTGGTGATCAACGGGTTGCGGCTGAGCGGGAGCACGATGGAGATCAGCGTCCGCCACCGGCCGGCGCCGTCTATTGTGGATGCGTCTATCAGTTCTCGCGGGATCGAGGCCATGAAGGCGCGCAGGATCAGGACCGCGAACGGCACCGCCAGTGTGCTGTCGGCCAGGATCAGGCCCTGCACCGAGTTCAGCAGGCCCAGCGGCCGGAAGATCCGGTACAGCGCGTTGGCCATCACGATGCCGGGGATCAGCTGAGCGACCAGCAGGAAGAGGATGACGGCTTGGGCTCCACGGGTTCGCAGGACGGCGATCGCGTAGGCGCCCGGAGCGGCGATCAGGAGCGTGAGCAGCGTTGTTCCGCCCGCGACGACCAGGGATGTTGCCAGGTGTTCGCCGCCTAGGCTCAGGGCCTCCCGGTAGCCGTCCAAGGTGCCGCCGAACGGCACCCAGTGCGGTGACGGCAACGCGATCTGGGCGTTGGTCTGCAGAGAGGCGTTGATCATCCAGTAGAGCGGGAACAGCATGATCGCGAGGAACAGCACCCCGACACATGTGCGTATCCAGGGCGTTCGTCGTCCCCGTCGAACCGTCGTTGCGACCATGTCAGCGCACCTCTCCCTCGGAGCGGAGCGTGCGCAGGTAGATCAGCGACAGGCCGAGGCAGACGAAGATCAGGACGTTTCCGACCGCGGCGCCCTGGCCGAACTCCGACAGACCGCCGAAGGACAGCTGGTACCCATAGGTCGTCAGATTCTGGGTCGCGTTGGCCGGTCCGCCTTTGGTGAGGACCCAGATGACGTCGAAGATCTTGAGCGTGTAGATGAGACCCAGGGTCGTCACGATCAGCAGGACCGGTCGCAGCATCGGCAGCGTGATGTACCAGAACTGGCGCAACCGCCCGGCTCCGTCCATCGCCGACGCCTCGTACAGGTCGGGTGAGATGGACTGCAGCCCGCCGTAAAGGATGACCATGTTGAACGGAACGCCGATCCAGATGTTGCACAGCAAGACCCCGACCATCGCGGTGTCGTAGTCGGTGAGCCACGGAACCGGCGTGTTCACGATGTGCAGGCCGAGCAGGATGTGGTTGATGATTCCGTTGTTGGTGTCGAGCATCCAGCGGAACACCGTGCCCGACACCACCAGCGGCAGCAGCCACGGGACCAGCAACAGCGACCGGAGCAGTGCGTTGAGCGGGAAGGTGCGGACGAAGAAGACCGCCAGAGCCAGCCCGATGGCGAGCTGGAAAACGATCGAGAAGAGCGTGAACTCGATGGTGTTGCCGACGGCCGTGCGGAACACGGGGTCGTTGAGGATCCGTCCGTAGTTGGCCAGGCCGATGTACGGAGCGTCGCCCGTGTACAGCGACGCCAGGGTGAAGTTTTGCAACGACACCTGCGCGTTCTTCACCAGCGGATAGACGAAGAACAGTACCGAGAATGCGAGGACCGGCCACAGGAACGGCAACGTGGACGCCGCACGGCGCTGGCGCCGTGCCTTGCCCACCCCGTTCGGGGTGGACAAGGCACGAGAGCGGATCGTGACGCTCACAGTTTCAGCCTGCGGCCTTCGCCTGCGCCGCGTCCAAGGCCGCCTGGGGCGTCGAGTTGCCCGACAGAACGGCCTGGACTGCCGTCCACAGCGCCTCGCTGTACTTGGGGTAGTCCGACCCGAGTTCGGCCGTGCGGCCCTTGGCGCCGGCGATCTCGTCGACGAACGTCTTCATCGTCGGCACGTCGGTCCCGATCTTCGCAGCGGCCTGCTGGTTCGCCGGTACGTAGTTCACCTGCTTCGACCAGGTCGCGGCGCTGTCCGCCGACGTCATGCACTTGATCACCTCGACCGCCTTGGCCGAGTTCTTGCCCTGCGCCGCGGCCCACACCTCGCCGCCCAGCGGGCTCGACGGCGTACCGCCGGAGTCCGGGACCGGCATCGTGACGATGCCGAAGTCGACGTTCGTCTTCGCCAGGACCGGAAGCTGCCAGGGACCGTTGACCATCATCGCAAGCGAGCCGTTGGCGAACTGCTCCTCCACGTTGCCCTGGTTCCAGGTCAGCACGTTCTTGGGCATGGAGCCGGCGTTCATCATGTCGGCGACCAGCTGAAGCGCCGCCACCGCTTGCGGAGAGTTGAGGGTCTTGAGGTCGCCGCCCCCGCTGAACAGGATGGACTCGAACTGGAAGCTGCCCTCCTCGGTGGCCGGCAGCGACATTCCGAGTCCGAACTGCTGGTTGCCCTTGGTCAGCTTGGCCGCTGCGGCCTTCAGCTCCGACCACGTCTTGGGCGGCGCAATCCCCGCGTCGGCGAACAGCTTCTTGTTGTAGTACAGCGCGAGCGCGTTGACACCGGCCGCCAGTCCGTACAGCTTGCCCTGGTAGGTGCTCGCGGCGACGACGTTGGGATAGAAGCCGTCGGTCGTCAGGCCCTGCGAGGACAGGTCGACCAGCGCTCCGGTCGCGGCGAGCTGGGCCAGATCGGGATTGTCGACCAGAACGAGGTCCGGCAGGGACTGGGCGCCTGTCAGCTGCAGCAGCCGGGTGCGCAGGTCCTCGACCACCTGCCGCTTGATCGTCACGCCAACCGTGGACGCGCAGGAGTCCAGCAGCTGGCCGAGAGCAGCCTTGTTCGGCTCGGTGCCGTAGTAGTCCATCTCGGTGAGCGTGACGGGCCCGTTCGCCGGTGAGTTGTTGCGCGTTGCCGCTACAGGCCACGGTGAAGGAAAGAGCAGCGACCGTCAGCGTCGCCGCTGCGAGTCGCCACCGCCGTCGTGCTAGTACGCGATCAATCATCTTCGTCTCCTTGGTTGTCGAAACAGTTCGACTGATCGGACCTTAGGATAGTCACACCACCCCCGGCAATCACGCGTTACGGAATCGTTACGTACCGGTGGCTGCACGTTTACGAGGTTACGGTGATGTGTACACTGCCCTCGAAGCGTTTCGAGGGGGAGGCCATGGCGGCGAGCGTCAAGGACGTTGCACGGCATGCCGGAGTGTCGATCAGCACCGTTTCCTACGTGCTGTCGGGCAATCGACCGATCTCCGAGCAGACGAAGCAGCGGGTTCTCGCCAGCATCGAAGCCCTCGGTTTCCAGCCGCACGCCGGGGCACGTTCCATTCGGGCGGGCGCGACCAACGTGTTCGCGTTGGTCATGCCGATCGATCGCGACGTGCGGGCCGACGTCCAGATGCGGTTCGTGCTCGGCGTGCTGCGCGCAGCCCGCGCCAAGGGCAAGAACCTGCTGCTGCTGCCGGCGGAAGACGGCGTGGAGGAGCTCACCCGACTCACCGCCGGCTCGGCCGTCGACGGAGTTCTCGCCATGGAGGTTCAGCTCCATGATCCGCGGGTGCCGGTCCTGTCCAACCTGAGCAAGCCGGTGGTCCTGATCGGGACCCCCGAGACCACTTACCGTGCAGGGCCTGACCATGGGAACCGCGACGTACCTGAGCCCGGAGCAGGCTCGGGGAGAATCCGCAGGTCCGGCAAGCGATATCTATTCACTTGCCCTGGTTCTGCTCGAACTCGCTACGGGTCAACGGGCATTTACCGGCGTCGCGCCCGAGGTTGCGTTCGCCCGCCTCCGTCGTCGCCCAGAGATCCCCAGGACGATCGGTCCCGAGCTGGCTGCTCTCCTGCGAGCGATGACGGCGGACGACCCGCACCGGCGACCGTCGGCGCACGAGGTGTCCATGACACTGCATGGGGGATCCCCCCGGGGCTCGGGGTGGAGCGGGTCCGCCCGGATGATCAAACTCGGGGCGGCCGTCGGCGCGATCGCTGCCGGAATGGCCGCGGTCGCGATAGCCGTTGGAACCGCGAGTGCCGGTCGCGCCCCCAGCCTCGAATCGCCGGCGCACTTCTCACCCACCCATGCCAGCCCGTCACATGCCGCTCTGCCCGGCTCGCCGTCGGCTAGGCCAACGACGCGTCAGCTTCCCGCCGCGCCGCCTACTCGGCTACCCACGCGATCTGCGACCGGCTCAGCTGGATCCTCGACCGCCTCAGCCAATCCGCCGCAGGCTGTAGTACGGCCTGCGGAGAAGGTCCGTCCAGCCAAGCAGGCGACTCATGGCCACGGTAAGCACAAACCACCGCACTGACTTCGCCAACGCTGCCCTGAGCGCCTAACCCTCGTACCCCCGCGCGCCTGGCTCGGCTTCGCCAGGGCTGCCACAAGCGCCGGTCTCGTACCCCGTGATGATCTTGGGGTTGATGCTGCCCAGCGACGCTAAGTCCAAGATCATCAATCAGGACCTTCTCCGGCACCGCCGATGTGCTTCCGGGGTCACGCTCGCGGAATGTCGTGCGCCAAGTCGTACGAATAGTCTCCATCGTCTGAGGGCATCTCAGGGAGGACGGTGGCGTGCCGTACCTCGTTCTCGTCGCTCATCGGTGCGGATTCGAGCAGGGCCTCATGGGCAAGGTCATACTCGATATCTCCGGCGGATTGCCCGTCCGCAACCGGTTCCGGCTGATCATCGGCCATGGGCTCTCCGCTCTCGATACCGAACGAGTAGCTCGACCATAAGCGCGCCGGGCAGGCACCTCAACGTTCCAGTCCGACGCCTGGACCCCATTCAAGATCATCTTTTGATTCTCGGGCAGGCTATGCGGACGGACGAGCGGGCAGGCCGAAGGCCAGGAAAAGTCGGTCGGCATCGAGGAACGAGTGGTATCCGCTGATCCGCCCGGCGGAGACCTCCAGGACCTGTAGTGCCCACGGGTAGTACCCGCCGTTCGGGTCGGGTCGATATTGGCCGAACGCCGGGCAGCCGTTCGCTGACGTGGCCAGCAGCCGGGAGCCGCGGCACGCACTCGGTCCTGGCAGTAGCATCCACCGGCCGATGTTCTCAGCACCCTCCAACCACATGGCGTACGGCGGCATCGACTGAATCGCGTCCTCGTGCAGCAGGGAGACGAAAGAGTCGATGTCGTAGCTCTCGAAGGCCGCGACGTAGCGGTCCAGCAGCTCGGCGTTGGCACCAGGGACGTCCAGTGGCCGTGCGCCAGCGGGCAGCGCCGCCATAGTCGCCCGGGCTCGCTGCAGTGCGCTGTTGACGGCGGCGACACTGGTGTCCAGGAGCTCGGCCACCTCAGACGCCTGCCAGCGCAGCACGTCGCACAGAATCAACGCTGCGCGCTGCCGGGCCGGGAGGTGCTGCAACGCAGTGACAAAGGCGAGCCGAATCGACTCGCGCGCGACCGTGATCTCCGCCGGATCGGCGGTCTCTGGGAGGACCCGGTCGTCCGCGATCGGCGACACCCACAACGCCTCCGGTTGCAGCGACCCAAGATGCGATTCGTCAGGCGGTGAAGCCGGCCCGAGCTCCATCGGCCTGGCCCGCCGCTGGGCTCCCCGCTGCATGTCGGTGCAGACGTTCGTTGCGACCCGGTAGAGCCACGACCGTACCGACGACCGGCCCTCGAAACTGTCGCTGAAGCGGAAGGCCTTCAGAAACGTCTCCTGAACCGCGTCTTCGGCCTCGAAGCCGGAGCCGAGCATCCGGTAGCAGTATCCGGTGAGCTCGCGGCGGTAAACCTCGAGCTCATCCGGTGCAAGCGTCGTCGTCACGTCTTCGGACGTTACTCGCGGGGCCGGTAGCACATCGCTCATCGAACGCTCGTCAGTCAGCCGCGACGGGTTCGTCCGCGTAACGCCGCCAAGCACAGCGACATGCTCACGACGGCGACCATGGCGAGGGCGAGCACGGCCTTGCCCAGAGCGGCCCATTGCCAGCCGTTGGTGACCAGGGAGCGCAATCCTTCCAGGACGTAGGTAACCGGGTTCCAGCCGGCAACGTCGCCCAGCCAGCCGGTCAGCTGGCTGCGGGGGACGTAGGAGGAGGTCATGAACAGGAACGGGAAGAACAGCAGGAAGCTGGAATTCACCGCCGCCGGATTGCCGGTCTTCAGCGCGATGGCGTACCCGAACCCGGCGAACGCCAGGCTCCAGGCACAGCCCATGAGCAGGAAGACGACGGCCCCGGGCGGCCCGGACTCCATTCGCACCCCCAGCGCCAGAGCCAGAGCCAGGATCGGCACCATCAACGCGCAGGCGATGGCCACATCGGCGAGCATCAACCCGATCAGAATCGCGAGCCGCCGCACCGGGGTGAGCAGCAGCCGGTCGAGGTAACCGTTCTGGATGTCCAGCACCAGCGATCCGGCCCGGGACACGCCGGTGACTCCGAGCAGGATCGCCGTGGGCAGCATGAAGGCCTTGATGTCGAAACCTCGGATGTGGCTTTCGGTCAACCGCTGCAGGGTGCCGATGTTCACCACGAAGAAGAACAGCGCGATGAAGATCGGCGGAATGACCGTCTCCAGCTCGCGGGGCACCGCCCGCAACGCCCGCCCGGCGATCGAGGCGACGTCACGCACCGGATGCGCCGCCCTGGCCGCCGCCGGGCTCGACCGCCAGGTCATCTGTCGGGAGTAGCTGATCGTGGTCATGCCGGCACCTCCACCAGCTCGCGATCCTCCAGATCGTGATCGCCCGGTTCGTGGTCGGCCGAGCGGATGTGATTGCCGGTCAACTCCAGGAACACGTCATCCAGCGTCGTCGTGCGCAGGGTCAGGTTGCGCACCGGCGCCACCTGGCTCAGCGCGACCGCCACCGGCCCGATCACGGCCGCCCCGTCGGCCGTGCTGACCCACAGCTCGCCACCGCGAACCTCGACGCCGCGCACCCCCGGCACCGTCCCCAGGGCGGCCCGGCCCGCCTCCGCGTGCCCGTCGACCTGGGCGACGATCACATCGTTACCGACGCTGCGTTTCAACTGCTCGGGCGTGCCCTCGGCGACCAGCCGCCCCCCATCGATGATCCCCACCCGGTCGGCCAGCTCATCGGCCTCCTCCAGATACTGCGTGGTCAAGAAGATCGTCATGTCCTGCTCGCGGTTGAGTCGCCGCACCTCCTGCCACATCCGGGCCCGGCTCACCGGATCCAGGCCCGTCGTCGGCTCGTCCAAAAACAGCACCTGCGGCCCATGCACCAACGCCGCCGCCAGATCCAACCGGCGCCGCATCCCCCCCGAATACGTCCTGATCGGCCGAGTCATCGCAGCACCGATATCAACCAGCTGCGCCAGGTCCTCGACCCGGCGGTCGATGTCAGTCCGGGACAGGCCGTACAACCGGCCCTGCAACCGCAGCAACTCCAGCCCGGTTTGCTTCGGATCCAACGCCGCCTCCTGCAGCGCCACCCCGATCCGCAGCCGCACCGCACCCGGCTCGGTCGCCACGTCATACCCGGCCACTACCGCCCGCCCCTCACTCGGGGTCAACAACGTGCACAAAATCCGCACCATCGTCGACTTACCCGCCCCGTTCGGCCCCAGAAACCCGTAAATCTCACGGCGCTGCACGTCCAAATCCACATGGTCGACCGCGGTCACCCCGTCGAAACGGCGAACCAGCCCGTCGACGCTGATGGCAGAAGTCATCGTGTCTCCTCGGTACGGATGGACAGCCACCTGGTGTCGATCACGCTAAGCGTGTGGTCTGACATTCCGTTCTCCTCGACCGCCCGGTGCCTCATACGGATAGACGCTCCGCGGCCGCGCAAGTAATCGGTCTCCCCTAGGTTGTCCCGCGCTCCGTTGAACTTCGGTGGCGGTCCTCGTGATCGTCAGGCGGCGATCACGGTTTCATCATGACGGACGGCACCGACAGTTTGCGCGGCGACATGCTCGTCGAGCGCGGCGCGCAGCGCGGGCAGGTGCAGGTGACCGTTGACGCGGCGGAACTGCTTGCCCGCTTCGACCATCCCGGCGGCGCACCAGCGCAGCGCCATGTTGCCGTTCTGCCAGTTCTTCACGTTGCGCGAGTGGGTGCGGGCGATGGAGATCATCGACTCGATGCTGTTCGTGCTGCGCAGCGTGCGGGCCAGGGTGGGCGGCACGCCCAGGCGCAGCACGGTCAGCGTCTCGGCCAGGCCCTCGCGCAGCGACGCGGCGGCACCGGGATGGGTGCGCTCCAGTTCCTTGGCCAGCGCCTCGAGCTGGGCTTCGGCGGCCAGCGCGGAGTCGGCGTGGTAGGCCGCACGCATCCGCTTGGTGACGGTCGAGGCGAGGTGATCGGGCAGCTTGTCAGCGACGTTGCGGATCTTGTGCAGTTGACAGCGACCGATCACCGGGTGGTCGAACACCCTCACCACGGCGGCCCGCAGCGCCTTCGCCCCGTCGATGCCGACGAAGATCGGCCGGGTGGTGTCCAGGCCACGATCACGCAGCCCGGTCAGCAGATCGGTGACCACGGTGGTGTTCTCGGTGGAGCCCTCGACCAGCCCGAGCGGGTGCTTGGTGCCGTCGATGCCGATCCCGAGCGCCACGACGCACAGGTGCTCACCGAAGTGCACGCCGTCGATCATCAACGCCACCAGGTCCAGCTCGCCAAGCGGCGCGGCCAGCAGCTCGGCCAGCGCGGTCTCGGTCGCGGCGACGAACCGACGCGAGACCGCGGACTTGCTCGTCGCGCGAGCAGTCTGCTCGACGCGCTGCCCGACCGGTTCGAGCCCGACCGGGTAGCGGCGGGTCGACAGCCCGGCCAGCATCCGTTCCATCGCCATCCGGCCCAGCACCTCGGTGCGGCTGAACAGTTCGTAGGACGGCACCGGCAGCTCGCCGGACCCGTCGACGGCGCGCATCCGCGGCCGGGCTCACCGGCACCCGCCGCCCGCCGAGGGTGACCGAGCCGGCCTCGGTGCCGTGCCGCACCGCACTCCGGTCCGGATCGTGCTTGCCCTTCGGCCCGCACACCGCGGCCACGTCGGCGTCCATCATCGCGGCCATCACCTGCAGCCCGGTGCCCACAGCCATCGCGAGCAGCCCCTCCTGCACGTCGCCGGCCAGCTCGGCCATCGCGACCGTCACCGCCTCCGGCACGGCCAGCCCCATCGCGGCAGCATCGTTCGTCTGGTAGTTCTTCTTCACAGCGGTCCCCTGTCTGTTGGGTCGACTTGGCGGTCGCCCAACACCTACCGCAACGGCAGGTGTCAGGCGGGGGACCGCCACCTCAACTTCTACGAGACCCGGGAACCGGTTCCCGGCAGCGACTGCAGCCCGCGCAGCAGCCACCCGAACTCTCCGCCGCGTTGTAAGTGACACAGACTGGTCCAGGACACGACACTGAGAGGGAGGTCACCGCGGTGATCGAGTATTCGATCGCGCGGGTCGGCGCTTCGGACGTGAGCGACTTGCTGCCATTGATGCGCGCGTACTGCGACTTCTACCACGCGGCACCCAGCGACGAGGATCTGATTGCCCTGGCAACGATGCTGGTCGAAGATCCCGATCACGAAGGGGTGCAGCTGATCGCGCGGGATGCCGCCGGGCACGGAGCGGGATTCGCCACGGTGTACTGGACGTGGTCGACTACCAGTGCCGCGCGGATCGGCGTCATGAACGACCTGTTCGTCGCCGAACATGCCCGCGGGCGGGGTTTGGCGGCGCAGCTGATCGCCGAATGCCGGACTGAGACCGCCCGCCGGGGTGCGCGACGGTTGACCTGGCAGACCGCGCCCGACAACGTCCGGGCCCAGGGGGTCTACGAGCGGCTCGGGGCGACCCGCGAACAGTGGGTTGACTACTGGCTTGCTTGGTAGCCGCGCGTCACGAGGCCGCCGGACAGATCATCGAGACTGGCAGTAGCCGACTCGTCCGTGCGACTTGGGTCAGCGGGTGCGGCTGCCGCACTGGACGGCAGCAGCGGGCAAGGGCAGCATCAGTTGAGATCGATTCGCCGCAGTCCAGCGGCCGACGCAGTGCCATTGACCCGGGTATGTGAGCGAGGGGCCGGCCATGCTTGAGCTGCTGACGGGAATCGTCATCATTTTGGTGGCGGTGTTCGTGATTCGACGGCTACTGGGTATCGACCGAGGCCGCTGGTTGATCACGGTGGGCGCCGTGTTCGCTGGTGAGGCAGCGGCGACAGCGATTCTCAGCGCCGTCTATGGAGGGGTGTCTAAGGTCCCGGCCGCTGGGCTGGCGGCGGGATGGGCGTTGGTGACGATTTTCGCCATGCTCGTCGTGGTGCTGGTCGAGCTGCTGACCGGTCCTCGTGCTCGAGGTCGACTACGTGGCGTTCCGCGTCCTATACGGCAATTGCGGTTGATGGCTCGCCGCAGCTCGCGCTACTTCGAGGTGGCTCGCATCGTCGTGCGCCGCGGACTGTTGCGCCCCGGAGGCGGCGCCGACGGCGAGCTGGGCGGATCGCGGCTGGGTCGATCGCTGCGGCTGACATTCGAAGATGCCGGCGGTCTGTTCGTCAAGCTCGGCCAAGCAATGGCCCAGCAGCCACAGCTGGTGACGCAACCGGTTGCGGCGGAACTGGCCTCTCTGCACGACAGTGCCACACCGGCGGATCCGGCCGCCGCGCGCGCTGTTATCACCGAAGAACTCGGTCCTCCCGAGGAGGTGTTTGCGCAGCTCAGCTCGGTTCCGCTGGGTGCGGCGTCCATCGGCCAGACGTACCCGGCCCGCCTCCCTGACGAACGCGATGTGGTGATCAAGGTTCAGCGGCCGGGTGTGGCTGAGTCGATCGAATGTGATCTTGATATTCTGCGCCGCCTTGCCAGTCGGCTACACCGCCGGACGGTATGGGCTCGATCGCTCGGGCTGCGGGAACTGGTTGCCGGCTTTGACCAGCGAACCCGGGAGGAGCTGGATTTCCGGATCGAGGGAAACAGCGGGCGGGCAGCACGTCGCGCACTACAGGACGCGGATCCGATCTGCGTGCCGGCTGTCGTCGACGGCCTCACCACATCCCGGGTGTTGGTGCAGGAACGAGCTGACGGCCGGAGTATTGGCGCGCCGGGCGCATTTGACGGCTGGGATCCCGAGCGTCGTCAGCTGTTGGCAGACGCATTACTCGGCTTCATGCTGCGGCAGATGCTGTCTGGCGACGTATTTCACGCCGACCCACATCCTGGAAACGTGTTCGTTCGCCCGGACGGCCGCCTCGAGCTCATTGACTTCGGTGCGGTGGGCCGACTTGACCCGTACGAACGGGCAGGGCTGATCGACCTGCTGCGGGGACTGCACAGCGAGCAGCCGTCGGTGATCCGGGAGGGCGTGCTGCGGATTGGCACGATCACTCGAAGCATCGACGAGGACTCATTGGACCGAGAACTCGCCCGGCTACTCAGCCGTACTCGCGGCCCCGACGATACGATCAACCCACAGTTGTTCGAAGACCTGCTGTTCGTGCTGCGCGAGTTCGGGATCCTGCTCCCCCGCTCCACGACCACTCTGTTCCGTACGCTCGTAACCCTGCTCGGCACCCTCGAGGTCATCGCGCCTGGTTACCGTCTGATCGACGCCGCGCCGCGCGTCGGCGGCGAGATCGTGCGGGAAGAGAGCCTGCCCGCAAGCCCGTCGGAGTTCATCATGCGCGCGGCGATGCAGAACGCCACAGCTGTGCAGCGGTTGCCGCAGCACGTCGATTCCATATCCCGCCGGCTACTCCGCGGTGATCTTCGGATACAAACCAGCCTGCTTTCCGAGGCGGAGGACGTCCGCATCGTCAAGGGCTTCGTGAACCGAATGGTGCTGGCTCTTGTCGCCTCCGCCCTCGCGCTGTCGTCGGCGCTCATGCTGGCTGCAGACTCGCCGCCCGTTCTCGGCTTCCGGCTGGTCAACTTGCTCGGCGCGATCGGTCTTTTCTTTTCGACGCTCGTGCTGCTCAGGCTCTTGGTGCAGATACTCCGCGACCGCGACTAGGCGGCTGCCCGCTCGGCGGCGGCTCATCTTGCGGTGGCTCCGCCCCTAACGGTTCACATCAAAGACGCCGCGCGGCGCGTGCAGCTCCGACGCGTGGTCTCCGTGTCCGCCATGGCCCCGTAGCTTAGAACCGAAAAAACCTCCCCGTACGTCGGGTAGGTGAACATCCGGTTGCGAAGCGGTGCAGCCACCGAAGCACCGCTCGGCTGGCCGCTCGACGCGCGGCGTGCCAACCGGCAACGGCCGAGCCGTGGATGTCACCGGGGTCGTCGGCTGGCTTGCGGATCACGTCCCACACCTCGGCGCCATACGCGGTGCAGCCTCGACTGGCGAGCCCCCGCCGCGGTGCGCGGCGGGGCTGGATACGACTGTTTGGCGGGCGAGGTCTGCTGTCTTGGCAGCGGCGATGTCGATGGCGAGGTCACCGACGTAGTTCTCGCGCAGAGCCAAAATGATCCTGACTGTTGGTCTCGACCCAGGTGCCGACAACCGGATCCGTCGCAGCACTGACTGGATGGCCGCGGATCTGCCAAGCTCTGGTTATATCGCGATGGGGGAGGTGGCCGTCATGGGCGAGGACGTCGACAGTCGGAACTTCACCCGACAGGATCGGCAGCAGTACCGCGGCAAGGTGCGGCGCTGCCTGGATGTGTTGGCCGCAGATGCTTGCCGAGGCCAAGTTTGATTTCGAACGCCCGCTGACCGGCCTGGAGATCGAGTTCAATCTCATCGATGCCGATCAGGATCCGGCGATGCGCAACGCCGACGTGCTTGCCGCGATCGCCAACGAGAACTTTCAGACTGAGCTCGGGCAGTTCAATATCGAGATCAACGTCCGTCCGCGTGGCCTGGCCGGGAGCGCGGTGGCGGAACTGGAAACCGAGTTGCGGGCGAGCCTCAACGATGCCGAGGAACGCTCCCGGGCCATCGGAGCGCATATCGTCATGATCGGCATGCTGCCGACGCTCACTCCGGAACATCTCACAGGCGAAACGCTGAGCGCGAACCCGCGGTACAAGCTGATCAACGAACAGATCTTCGCGGCCCGGGGCGAGGACTTGTACATCGCAATCGAGGGCGTCGAGCGGCTGTCTACGCACGCCGACACGATCGCGCCCGAAGCGGCGTGCACGAGCGTGCAATTTCACCTGCAGGTCAGTCCGCAGGACTACGCGTCAAGCTGGAACGCGGCCCAATGTCTGGCCGGCGTGCAGCTCGCGCTGGGCGCAAACTCGCCATTCCTGTTCGGCAAGGAGCTGTGGCGGGAGACGCGCGTCGCGCTGTTCGAGCAGGCTACCGATACCCGGCCAGAGGAGCTGAAGGTCCAGGGCGTGCGCCCGCGAGTGTGGTTCGGCGAACGGTGGATCACCTCAATCTTCGATCAGTTCGAAGAGAACGTCAGGTACTTCCCGGCACTGTTGCCGGTTTGCGATGACGAGGATCCGGTGGAGGCGCTGGCCCGCGGCGTTACGCCCCGCCTGGCTGAATTGCGGATGCACAACGGCACCATCTACCGCTGGAATCGTCCGATATACGACGTGTACCGGGGAAAGCCGCACCTACGCGTGGAAAACCGTGTGCTCCCAGCTGGTCCGACCGTGGTCGACGTCCTCGCAAACGCAGCCTTCTACTACGGCCTACTGCGAACGCTGTGCGAGCAGGAACGGCCGGTGTGGTCGCAGATGTCCTTCCGAACCGCCGAGGACAACTTCGGCGCAGGCGCCCGGCACGGCATCCACGCACAGATCTACTGGCCCGGTGTGGGTGAGGTGCCCGCTACCGAGCTGGTGCTACGACACCTCATACCGCTGGCGCATCAGGGGCTTGCCGCGTGGGGCATCGACTCATCGCTCAGTGACCGGCTGCTCGGCGTCATCGAAAGGCGCTGCACCGCGCACGTCAACGGCGCCGAATGGCAGGCCCGCGCCTTCCACCAGATCGACGAGGACAAGCGGCCGCTGGACCGGCGCGACGCATTTCGGGAGATGCTGCGCCGCTACGTCGAACACATGCACACCAACGAGCCGGTGCACACTTGGCCGCTGACCTGACCGATGGTCAGCTCATAGGCGTGGCCCGGTCGGTCAGCTCCTTGTACCCGGGTCGCTGAACTCATATTGCGCAACGGGAGCGGCAGGCTCAGCATGATGTGGATCACACCGGTGAAGTAGATCCCTGGTCGTCGTCGGAGGCGGCTAGCGCAATGGCACCACGCTGCCTTGTCGGTCAACGCTGGGATCCCTTCTTGGTGCATTCCCGTCGCGTGACCTGCCAACGCAACGGGCACACTTCTCACATGCGGATCGGCGGCAGCATCACATACCCCGTGCGCGACACCAGCACGCTGGCGCCGGCCACCCGCAGGCCGCGGCGATGAGCAGCCACTCGGCCGACTCGACGAAGCGGACCGGATTGTCGCTTCCCGACCCGGCCGCGTTTGCATCGCTGCGCAGCCGCCCGATCTCTCGCTCCGATCGAATCGCCGTCGGCCGACGACTACGCGAGCAAGTGCCACGCTCATCGCTGGGCGAATGGACTCCGCCGACCGGGCGCCCGGACATCGTCGCCCAGATCATGGATTCCCACCAAGGACGAGTGGAACGGCTCATCCCGATCCGAGTAGCGCGGATGGCGGCCTCCCCATATGGCTTCCTGCGCGGCGCCGCCGTCGTGATGGCTGAAGACCTCGGCCGGCTGCCAGCCACCGGTATCCAGCCGGTCATTTGCGGTGACGCCCACCTCGGCAATTTCGGCTTCTACGCGTCACCCGAGCAGGACCTGGTGATCGACCTCAATGACTTCGACGAAGCGCACCCGGGCGGATGGGAATGGGACTTGCGTCGCCTCGCGGCCAGCGTGTGGGTAGCAGGGCGGCAGAACAACCTCACCGAGCAGGAATGCGGTACTGCGGTCACCGCGCTGTCGGCCACTTATCGCCACCATGTTCGATGGCTTGCGCAGCAGCCACTACTCATCCGAACCTACGACCGACTCGACCTAGACCGGCTCCGTGCTACCGCTGCCGACCAGAAGCTGCTCGCCGAGATCGACCGGGCCTCGGCCCGCGCACGGCACCGCGTCAGCGACCGGGCTCTACCACGCTTCACCGAGACAGGCACGCACGGGCGGCGCATCGTCGAGGAGCCGCCGCTGATCACCCGCGTCAACGATGAGGACGCCGATCAGCTCGCCGCCGCGCTTGACGATTACCTCGCCACTTTGTCCACGCAGTGGCGGCAGGTCCTCGGCGGCTACACCATTGTCGATATCGCCCACAAAGTCGTCGGGGTGGGCAGCGTCGGCCTCCGCGCATATGTCGTGCTCTGCGAAGGTAGCAGCAACGAAGACGTCGTCTTCCTGCAACTCAAAGAAGCCCGCCGCTCGGTCATCGCCCGCTACGTCCACGGCGATACCGCCTGGCACGCCCACCAAGGACAACGCGTCGTCGAATACCAGCAACGACTGCAGACTGTCTCCGATCCGCTGCTGGGCTGGACGACTGTCGCCGGTCGGCAGTACTACGTCAGGCAGTTCCGCAACATGAAGGGCAGCATCGCCCTCGATGCCCTCGGCCGCGACGCACTCACCGACTATGTGGGCATTTGCGGCAGGCTGCTTGCCAAAGGGCACGCCCGCACCACCGGTGCCTCCATGATCGCCGGATACGCCGGCGCTTCCAACAAGCTCGACCGGGCGATGTACCGGTTCGCCCGCGCCTACGCCGACCAGACCGAACGCGACCACCAGCGACTGCTCCAGGCCGTCGCCCTCGGCCTGCTGCCCATTGAATCGCAGGACTAGCAGCATCCGACAGCCCCATGCCCGGCCCACCGGCTCACTCGCCTCCACAATCAAGGGGAAACACGAGCTGCACGCATACACTGCTTGGTCGACTCCATCTGGGCGATGGGTCGACGTCCGGCCCCACTCTTGACGCAGCGGGACCCGGACGCCTCCTGGCCGGGGAACGCCGGCTTACCCCGCTACGCGGTGCGCTCCATGGACCACCACCCACGTTAGTCCGGCGGCAGCGTCATTGACCGGCGGCTACGGTGGCGCTGGGGTGGCAGTGCCCCGGGGGGGCCGGCGTCGGCAGGTGAATCGGCATGGGTAAAGCGGACGCACTCGACAGGTTTCAGCGTCGGCACCGGTGGGCTGGGTTGCCGCTGGCCGTGGTCTACAAGTACAACGAGGATCAAGGCAATTACCTGGCGGCGTTGATCACCTTTTATGGATTCCTGTCGGTGTTTCCGCTGCTGCTGTTGCTGGTCACCGTGCTGGGTTACGCCCTGCACGGCAACGCAGACCTGCAGCAGCAGGTTCTGACTTCGGCGGTGGCCCAGTTTCCGGTTATCGGCAACCAGCTGGCCAGCAACATCCACTCGCTGCACGGCAACCTGCTGGCCCTGACCGTGGGCGTGCTGGGCAGCGTGTATGGCGGGCTTGGTGTCGCCCAGGCGGCTCAGAACGCCATGAACAAGATCTGGGGCGTGCCACGTCACGCCCGCCCGAACGCGATCAAGTCCCGCGCAATCAGTCTGCTGCTGCTGCTGGTCATCGGCGGCGGCCTCCTGCTTACCACCGTCCTGTCGGCGCTGAGCACCGCCGCGCACGCCTACGGGGCCGATCTCGGAGCCGGGTCGCGGGCCCTGACCTCGGTCGCCGCGGTGGTCGTGAACGCGCTGCTGTTCACTTTCGCGTTTCGCGTCCTCACCGCCCGCGAGATCTCCATTCGCCAGGTCCGCGGAGGCGCGATCGCAGCAGCCATCACCTGGCAGCTCCTGCAGGTAATCGGTACCTATGCCGTCGGGCACGCACTCAAAGGCGCCAGCGCCACCTACGGGGTCTTCGGCTTGGTGCTCGGGCTGATCGCCTGGATCTACCTGGGCACCGTGACCGTCCTGCTGGGCGCCGAGATCAACGTCGTCCGCGCCCGCCACTTTTGGCCGCGCAGCCTGATGACCCCGTTCAGCGACGATACCGACCTCACCGCGGGCGACCGGCGCGCCTACGCCTCCTACCCGGTCACCGAGCAACACAAGGAATTCCAGAACGTCGAGGTGGACTTCGACCAACCAGACGCCCCCGAGTCGCACAAGCCGACCGCCGAACACTGACACCGCGTCATCGGCAGCCAGCGCCGCCGCCAGGATCCGGTGTCACACACCCACCCGTTGGAGCCGGACAGCGCCGTGATCACGTCGTCGATCACGCTCGTCGTCGCTGGAATCACCGCGCTCAGCGCGGTATCCAACGTGACCGAACCGGCGGGCAGCTCGTGATCCAAGGGCAGACCGGAATCGAGCGCGATCTTCGCCAGACTCGCCGCGTAACGCGCGGACTCGAGCATCCGGCCGATCGTCTCCGCGTCCGCCTGATCGTGCTGCACAGCGCCGAGATAGTCGCGCTGCGCCAGATCCGCCAGATGGATAGCGTCAGCCAGAGAGCGTGACCGGGCCGAGCATCGCCGCGGCGGCACCCCGCGCGGACGCTTCCCCATACCGCCCCCATCCGATTAGCCATCAGATAGCCGCGAGAATCGGCGAGAATCTTCAGTGACAGAGCCATGATCTTTCACTAGTCACTCGTTGGTCACGAGGCCGCCGGCGCCGAAGGATCCCATAACACAGCTCGCACTCCAAGAGGTCCCCACAAGCAGCTGCCAACAACCGGCCGCACCGCGCTGTTGCGCTCCACCAGAGCCCGACCCCGAGATGATGTACTTCGCGCAGTGCAGTGTCACCGAGGTGGGACGATGAACATTGCCCTAGAAGGAAGTGCATCGTGGCCATATCGGTTGTCGACCTGCCCGTGCTGCCCGGCGAGTTTGCGTTGCAGACCTACCACGGACCGTTTGTGACGGCGGTAGACGGCGGCGGGCGGACCAGCGACGCCATCCATACCGACGCGACCCGGGTGAGGGGCTGGGAATTGTTCCGTCTGCGGGTGGTGCCCATGCAGAATGGTTCCTCGTACGCATTTGAGACCCGCGACACGGGCCATGTTCTTACTGCGGTGAACGGTGGTGGCCTCAGCAGCAACGCCATCCAGTCAGATCGGTACCAAGTCGATTCGTGGGAGACCTTCTTCCTGCAGGATCAGCACCACCCGTTCCTGCACACGACAGCCATCCAAACCGCCACCGCGAACTATGTGACGGCCATCGGAGCCGGGGCGACGTTCCCTGGAACGTTCCATACGGACGCGCAGGCAGCCCAGTACCTGGGAGTGGTTCCACTTCGTCAAATGCGGCGACCTAGGGTCCGGATACCAGTACGCCCTGAGCCACCCAAGCATGGGACCGCTGGTAGCCAGGGGCGGCGGCGGTCAGACCACCAATGCGCTCACGTTCGACCACAACGCCCCGGTGAACCATCAACGGTTCAGGTTCATCCGTCAGGACGACGGCAGCTACGCCCTGCAGACCTTCGACGGGCACTACCTGACCGCCGTCAACGGAGGGGGCCTGGTCAAAGGCTCTCCGTCCGACCCGGACATCTTCCAAACAAACCGGACCCAGGTCGGCTCGTGGGAGAAATTCAGAATGGCCCAGATAAATGTCAATAGCTACATCCTGCTGACCAGCAGCGGATTCTACGTCGAAGGTGTCACTTCCACCCGCCGAGGCGACATCAACTACGGAACCCAGTGGACGCTTACCATGTTCGACTTATAGGCCGCGCCCACCCGGCCCCAGCGTTGCGTCCTGCGGGCTCAGGTTGTCTCGCGCTTGTGCAGTTGGCGCACGTTCTGCAGGCGCGGCTCGCTCAGTCGGCCCTGACCGACCTACCCGGCGACAAGGGCAACCGGGCACCGAAGCGGCTCACATTCGCGGCGAGTGGCGAGCGCTGGCTCGCCGCAAAGGCACATACCGAGTCCAAGCAATGCCGTCATGCTGATCTCAGGATGGCACCGCGTGGCCGTAGATGACGATATGCGCGTTCGCCTTGGGCTACTGAATCGCCCCGGAGTTTCCGGAGCCTCCAGACTTGCCGGGTCGATTCAGTTCGTCGAGGTCTAGTGGTGCAGGTGGGTCATGGGTAGGTTTCCACCCAAGAGTCGTCCGCTGGGAGAAGGCCTGGCCATCCGTGGAGGTCCAGATGCACGCATCGCGTCTTACCGCCGTTGCCGCGGTACCGCTCTTAGTCCTGTTCGGGTTTGCCGCCTCGGCCGGCGCAACGCCGCCCCCTAAGGGTCCGAGCATTGACCACATCGTGGTGATCTACGAGGAGAACCACAGCTTCGACAACCTGTTCGGGGGCTGGGAGCGCGTCGACGGGCTCGCCAAGGCAAAGCCGCAAGCCCAGGTCGCCACCGATGGCACTGTCCTGCCGTGCTTGCCACAGGACGACGTCAACCTCACCTCGCCGCCGCTGCCGGTTACCTGCACCAGTCCGTCGATCAACTCGGCCTTTGCCAACGCCCCGTTCCTGATCGACAACTTCATCGCCCCAACAGACACCACTTGTCCTGCGCCTGGCGTCTTTGCAGCGAACGGCGTGCTCAAAGGCTCCGGACTGCCCGGCGGTTGCACCCGCGACCTGGTCCACCGCTTCTACAACGAGCAGTACCAGATCAACGGCGGCAAGCAGGACCGCTACGTCACGGGCAGCGACGCGGTCGGCCTGGTGATGGGCCACTACGACACCAAGCAACTGCCGATCTATCAGTACCTGCACTCGGCCGGAGCGCCGCACTACGCCATTGCTGATAACTTCTTCCAAGGCGCATTCGGCGGTTCGTACCTGAACCACCAGTGGCTCATTGCCGCAGCCACGCCGACATGGCCCAATGCGGTAGCCAATGGCGGCCCCGATGACCTGCACTCCGTGGTTGGCCCGGACGGTTTCCCGGCTGGCACACCCCTGCACCCGGCCACGCCGGGCACCAAGGACGCAGCGCTCACCCAGGCGGCCAACGCTGACGGTTCCTGCGCACTGACGGTGGGCGTTCCAGCCCCACCCGCAGGCACCGTGTGCGGCAACTACTCCGTGAACACGATCCAGCCGCCATATCAGCCGTATGCCCCCGGCACGGCGCTCACCCGTCGCCTTCCGCCTCAGACCGCGCCGACGATCGGCGATCGGCTGTCAGGAGCGAACGTCGATTGGGCGTGGTACTCCGGCGGCTGGTCGAACGCGGACGGCGACGTCGGCGCTCCCGGATGGACCAATGGCACGACCGGGACCTGCACCGACCCGAACACCGTCTCCGGGGCGACCTATCCGTACTGCGCGGACAAGCTGTTCCAGTTCCACCACCAGCCTTTCAATTACTACGCGAACTACGCGCCTGGCACGGCTGCCCGTTCGGCCCACCTGCGGGACGAGGCGGAGTTCATGACGGCCGCGAAAGACGGCGAGCTCAAGCCGGTCAGCCTCGTGAAGCCGATCGGTGCGGAGAACGAGCACCCGGGCTACGCCAGCGAGCATGCCGGCAGCGACCATCTCGTCGACCTGCTGAACGCAATTGAGACCGGCCCGGACGCCGCGAACACCCTGGTGATCGTTACCTATGACGAGTTCGGCGGCCAGTGGGATCACGTCGCTCCGCCGCACGGGATCAGCGGCATCACCGACCAGTGGGGCCCAGGAACCCGTATCCCGGCGCTGCTGGTATCGCCGGTGCTCAAGCACCCGTTCAGCGTCGACACCACGGAGCACGACACCACCTCCATCCTGGCGACCATCGAGCACCGCTTCGGTTTGGCTCCGCTCACCAAGCGCGACGCCTCGGTCGCTGATTTGTTCCGGGCGCCGGTCTTCCCCGGCAACCGTCCGTGACGAGACCACGCCTGGGCTGCCGTCCGGGGGGCCGCCGCAACGGGAACCGTGACGGCGGCAGCTAGTGCGCGGAGAATCCGCCGTCAACAACGAGAGTTGCGCCAGGTGATGTAGGACGCACCGTCCGAGCAAAGGAACGACACCGCTGGCGCGCCTGCTCCGTGGTCTCTTGCTGGCACGCTCGGGGTCAGTGTGCTGGCCATCCGGGGCACGCCACAAGCAAGATCAACAGAGCAAGATCCACCTAAGCGCGGTCCCACGGAATCAGGGGGTTGCCGTTGACCGCAGGTGCGCGGGGTAGGCGCGCCGTTCCGGTCGTCTGAGCTCGGCCGGCTGTGGCTTATTGATTGGGGATCCAGGCTTGCGGGTTGAGCGTGGCTAGGTCGTTGACCATCAGCCCGCGGTCGGAGACGGTCCACAGGTCGTGGCCGATGATCAGTGAACGGGTGATTCCGGCTTCGCCTGACTCGGGGGGCGCGGTTGGCTGGGTGACGGTGCCGTGTTCGGTGATCTGGTGGTGGGCGACGCTGAGCACGAGCGCGCCGGCGCTGACCTGCCCGTTCGTCCACGAGTTCACCGGTAGCACCGCGGTGCCGATCTGTGGCCAATAGAGGAACGCGTGCGGGTCCGATTCGGCGCTGGATTGGAAGTTGGTTTTGACGAGGTGGGCCAGGCGCCGTGGGGATGCCGGGTTGCTGACGTCGAACAGCGAGATCTGCGTTCCGAGTGGCCGACCCTGGGCGGTGGCCTCTTGTCCGATGCCGATCAGCGTCCGATCGGCGGCCGGGTGCAGGTAGGCCGAGTAGCCGGTGAGCTCCAGTGTGCCCGCGATGCGGGGGGCGGCCGGATCGCGCAGATCGAGCGTGTACAGCGGATCCATCTGCCGGAACGTGACCACATACCCTAGTGCGCCGATGAACCGGACCGCGTAGATCCGTTCCCGCTTGCCCAGGCCGTCGAGCTCACCAACCTTCGTGAGGGTGTCCGCACGCAGCACGTACACCGAGCTGGACGACGTACTGACCGCGTTGCTGTCGCCCGGCTCGTCGGCGAGCGCGTCGCCGCTCGTGGTGGCGACCCGCAGGTACCCGGCGTAGTCGGACAGGGAGTACTGGTTCAGCAGCCGACCGGAAACTTCGCCCGATGCGACGTACCGCGGCGCCCCGGGCCTGGAGATGTCGAAGCGGTGGATCTGCGTATGCTGCGGTGGCATCTGCGGAGCCAGGGATGGGCTGACGCGGTTCGGCGCGACCATCGGCAGGCGCCTCGGCGCGTACCACCACTGCGGGTTGCTGGCTATGTAGAGGCTGCTGGTCGTGGCGTAGACGGTGTCCCCGTCGGCGGCCAGGCTGACCGTCGAAACGCTGTCCAGGCCGGCGGCCAGGTCGATGCTGTAGACGGTGAGCAGGGCCGCGCCGGTGTAGTCGACCGGATGACTCACGCTGCCGCACGCCACGATGCGCGACGAGACCACCCCGACCGCATCGCTTCGTTGGTATTTCGGTAGCCAAGCGGTGATCGGTGCCCGTCGCATCGCAGCGCTGGCCCGCGCGAGTTGCTGCGTGTCGTCGCCGGCGCCGGGCTGCGGGACTGCGAGGTTCGGCTGGCTACGCACGACCAGCCGCACCGTCGAGCCGACCAGTCGCGCGTCCACGTAGTCGCCGCTCGGCGTGAGCGTGCCCAATACCTTCGGCTCGCCAGACAGGTCGACCAGCACGTACCTCGTTCCCTCATTGACCGGATCGGGATACGGGCCGGGAGCGACCACGCCGCCCGAGGTCACGCCGCTGCCGCGGTCGGCAAGGATCACCAGCGCGCGATTGCCCTCGACGAGCAGATTCGACGCACCCCACGCGCGGTGCGGGTCGGCCAGCTTGAGGCGTGCCGTGACCGTCCTGGTCGCGGTGTCGACGATCCGCAGCACGCCACGCTCGACGGTGATCACGCGGTTTCCGTCGGTCTTGACAAGATCCGGCTCGTCCGCGCCGGGGACGTAGTCGTTCGTCGCAGAATACGGCGGTGCCGCGACCGGCGCCGCCGCCGCCGCCCGGTCGATCGCGCCGCCACTCCCCGCCGCCGGGGCAAGACCCCGCGGCGTTGCGCCCCAGATGCCGACGTTGCGCGCGGCGTGCTGCCGCAGACCAGCCAGCATGTCGGCGCAACTGGTGTACGAGACGAGCCGGATGCCGCCCACCGCGGTACCTGCCGGATGCGGCATTGAGCTGCTCGAGTCGCGGCCCGTCGCCGTCGACACCCAGACCAGCCCGGCCGCGACGACCACGACTGCTCCCACCCCAAACCAAATCCTCATATCCCTAAGACGCGGCCGGATGGCCGCCACGTTCTCCGGCGACTACCCACCCGCCGCGCGCACGTGGCCGGTAAGGACGTCGAACCCATGGACGGCTCGGATGACACCGGCGGGCGGTGGCGGGTCGCAGGAAGCGTCGCCGCCGACGGAGCTGATCCGTTAGCGTCCTGGCCGCTGGTGATCGGTCCGCCCGCCGCTCTCCCGGCATGATCAAGGAGCTCAGCAAGAGGATCGCGTCAGGTGGGCTCTGGCCGGTGCGGCTGTGGGCGGTCGGGACCTGGATTGCGGGCGGCGATGTGCTCCTCAGCAGCCTCCTCGGCGAGGAGCACCTCGCCTGGAACGTCCTCGGCGCCAGCGATGCCGCCGGTCGCCGGAATGTGCATGAGCCCGTGCGCGTTCCGAGCTTCGCGCACGCCTTGGGAGATGCTGTGCCACACGTGGTCCTCGCCGAGTTCGGCCATCAGCCCCGACCGCCGCAGCACCTTGCGGACCGGCCACATGACGCGGACCAGGTACAGGTCGATGTCGCGCCGACGAAGCGAGCCCAACAGGTCGGCGAGCGCGTCGACACTCGTCGTGTCCATCTGGCTGGTCGTCTCCATGTCGAGCACGAGCGCCTTGGTGCCGGGCGCAGACTCGGCCTTGGCGAGGATCGTGTCGTGGAAGGGTGCCGCGGTGACCCAAAAGATCGGCACGTCCATACGGAGCACCATGACCCCGGGGAACGTCGAGCGCTCCTCGTGATTGCGAATGCTGCCCCAACCTGCCTTCACATGCGGCACCTTGCCCAAGACCTCGACGTCGACCCGGCTCGACCGATAGACCAGGCCCAGCAGCGACCCGGCCACCGCCAGCAGCAGGCCATACAGCGGGCCGAATGCCAGCACCCCGACCGCAGCCACGACGGCGGCGACGATGTCGTTGCGCCGCAGCCGGGCGTAGCGGCGCAGCGCCGCGAAGTCCATCAGCTTCCAGACCGCGTTGACGACGATCGCGCTCAGGACGGCCCGCGGCAGCCCAGAGAGGACCGACGCGATAGAGACGATCACGACGAGGGACAGTCCGGCGGCGACAAGCCCCGCCATCTGCGTGCGACCGCGGGCCTCAGAGACGGCCGCCGTCTTGGACAAGCTCCCGGCTACCCCGATGCCACCGAACAGCCCGGAGGCGACGTTGGCCGCACCGGACGCGAACAGCTCCTGATCGGACTCGATCCGGTACCCACCCCGGGCGGCGAACAGCCGGGCGGCGCTCAACCCCTCCGCAAGACCCACCAGCGCCAAGGCCGCACCCGCACCAAGCAGCGCGACCAGGTCGCCGGCCTCGACCGACGGCAGCCCGGGCGTCGGCAGCCCGCGCGGGACCGGGCCGACGACCTGGACGCTCCGCGCCTTCAGGTCAAGCGCCGCTGAGGCGGTCAGGCCACCGACAAGCACCACGAGCCCCCACGGCAACCGAGGGGCCAGCCGCTGGCCGCCGAACAGGACCACGAGGGAGACCGCCGACACGATCACCGTCGTCAGATTGGCGTCGCCGCGCGTCAGGCTCGCACCCAAGGCACCCGCCCGCTCTACGACCTGACCCTGCGGCGTCGGCACCCCGAGCAGTTGGGGTATCTCACCGAGGATGATGAGGATGGTCAGGCCCAGCACGAAGCCGGTGACGATCGGCTTGGACAGGAACTCCGCGACCCATCCGATCCCAAGCAGGCCGGCGGTGAGTAGGACCAGCCCGGAGCCCAGCGCCAGCGCGGCTGTGTAGGACGCCGCCTGCGCAGTCCCCGCAACCCCGAAGCTGGCCAGAAACGACCCCGACAGCACCGAGACGGTCGACACCGGTCCCACGATGAGCTGGCGTGACGAGCCGAAGATCGCGTACGCCACCAAAGCCACCGGCACCGCATACAGGCCCACCTGGACCGGGGCGCCGGCGATCGAGGCGTAGCCCAGCGCCTGCGGAACCGCCAGCGCCGCCACCACGGCGCCCGCGACGAGATCGCCGCGTAACCAGCCCCGCTCATACCGCGGCAGCCAGGTAACCGACGGAACCCGCCGCCAGCGGCTCCCCGACGCTGCCCGAGTGCGATCAGTCATGTGGGGCTCCCGGCGCCACCGTCCAACCGCCAGGCTACGACAGGCAGCCGCGCCAGGGACACCCGCGCCACATGAAACGATCACCCCCGACACCGCGCGCCGGCCACGCTGCAGCGGTGGCCAGCGACCGTGCTGAAGCCGGACACGGCGCCAGCGACGCCGGCGACCGCCCCGCCCGCCGAGCCAGGACCAGGTGCCGGTATGCGTCAGGCCCGTCACGAACCACGCCAGCGCACTATCCTCGAGAAGAAGCCCGCGGACGACCTATGGAAGAGCAGCATCGTCGTGGGCGTTGCTCTGTGTCCACGGGCTGCATCCAGCGAGGCACCTGCGTTACACGGGTAACCTGGCTAGGTGACTGATACCCGGATCTGCGAGCAGTGCGGCACGGTGTTCACGCCGCTCCGCGAGCATGCCCGGTTCTGCTCTGGTCGTTGCCGAGTCGCATGGAACCGCGAGAAGGTGGGCGATCCGGCGGTCAAGGTGCGCGCGTTGCAGTGGTCGATCAGCGCGATGCATGACACCACCGAACGGCTTGCCAGGGTGGAGGGCTGGGACCAGCCGCGAGCGTTCGTGCTCATCGATGAAGCAGTGTGGTGGGTCACCATCGTCGACGCCACGCTGGTGCGCTATCACCTTGTGGGGGCGTATGACGCCGTGCTGGCGGACCAGACTCCCGCAGACCGTCGGCTGATCGAGGGGACCTTGGCAGGGCTGCGCTTCGTCCGGAACCGGATCGGCGACGAAGTCGATCTTGATGAGTTCATTCACCCAGGCGCACCCGGTCCCGGCGCCGGCGAAGGGCGTGTGATGGGCTGGACTTGGAAGTCAGTGCCGGAACCGGCGCTCGCATCGCTTTCGCCGCGCGCGCGGTCGTGGGAGGTGAGGCGGTATCGGGCGTACCAGGCTCAGCTGGCCGGCCACACGATCGGGGAGATATTCGGGCGGGCCGTGGCGTTCCTCGAGCTGACTGCGGCGAACGCGCCCTCGATCACGGATATCAGTGCGCATGCCGCATCGTGAGAAGCGCTGTCCTGCAGGTCAACATCCAGGAAATGATTCTCAGATCGCTGATGCCTGATCGGCCACCGGCAGCGGCGCTGATGCCGGATCGGCCACCGGCAGCGGTGGGGCACCCGTGAAACGCGTGTAGATGCCGGTTTCGTCCAAGCTGTTTCCGGACGGCTTGGCTATATCTTCCAGGCTGACTCCGGACGTCTCGGGCAGGACCAGGGTCAGCGCGTAGCCCAGTACCGACACGGCGGCGGTGAGCAGCAGCGTGCCACGCAGCCCCAGCGATGTCTGCAGCAGCGGGAACAGGAACACCCCGATGAAGGCGCCGAACTTGCCGATGCCCGCCGAGATCCCGTGCCCGGTCGCGCGCATCGACACCGGGTACACCTCGCTGGGTATCACGAAGGTGGTCATGTTCGGGCCGAATTCGGTGAAGAAGTAGCTGACCCCGTAGACCAGCAGGAATGGGACGACCATAGTGGTCATGCCCGGCACCAACGCGATGACGGCGAAGCAGAGCGCCATCACCGCGAAGCCCATCAGTTGCAGCCGTCGATGCCCGATCCGGTCCAGGTAGGCAATCGCCAGCAGATAACCGGGGAGTGCTGCCACCACGAAGATCGCCAACTGGAGGGCGATTTTGGTCATGGTGGAGGCGTGCGGGGAGATCAGGCTGAGGATCTGTGGGGTGGAGATGGTGTTTCCGTAGTAGGCGTAGTCGAGCAGGAACCAGGTGCCGGCCGTCCCGGCCAGCAGGATCAGGTACCGGCGGTTGGTGAGGAAGGCTCGCAGCCCCATCTGGTGGTGTCGGGACGAGCCTGCCCCCTTTCCGTTGACCTTCCCGCCGGTGAAGTCGGATATCTGGCTGGCCGCCTGCTCCGCCTTGCCCTGCACCTGGACCTGATAGCGGGGCGACTCCGGCATCCGGCTGCGCAGGTAGATCACCGCAGCGGCGGGCACCGCACCAAGGCCCAGCAAGATCCGCCACGCCACGTTGTCGCTCACTCCGGCACCCAGCAGCGTCAGCGCGATCAGCGGTCCGACGATGAGCCCGAGCGCCTGGGTCGCGAACACCATCCCGACCAGCTTGCCGCGGTCCTTCCGGTTGGCGTACTCGCTCATCAGCACCGCGCTGACCGGATAGTCACCGCCGACACCAAAGCCGAGCAGGAAGCGGAACGCGACCAGTACCCAATACGAGGGCGACAGCGCCGACCCCAGCGCGCCCACGATCATGATCGCGGCGACCATCCAGTACACGCGCTTACGGCCAACCACATCGGCGAGGCGCCCGAACACGAATGCGCCGAGGAAGGCGGCACCCAGCATCGTGCTGTTGAGCAGGGCGAGCCGGCCCGAACTCAGGTGCCACTGCGTGGTGATCAGCGCGGAGGCGATCCCGATGACGAACAGGTCGTAGGCGTCGGTGAAAAACCCCATCCCCGAAACGACCACCGCGCGCAGATGAAATCTGCTCAGCGAGGCCTCATCGAGCGCAGCGATCAAGTCCCCGGAACGAGTCTCAGTCACGACGTTCCCCCACTCCCAAACGCCGCCGGCTCGGGCGTCGCGGCCGCCCCGTTCCTTCAGTTGTGACCGAAAGTATCCAGCCGAACCAACGCACTACCGACCGCCAGATGAACGCCAAGTGAACGCAGGATGGTCTCCAGCCGAACTACCGCCAAATCCCAGCCGTCGCCACCGGGATCCCGGCGCGCCGGCCCGGCGCAAAACGAGATCACCGCGCAATTGGTGAGCAATCAGCCACGGCGCTTGAGGGTCGATCGAGGGTCCCTCGGCCTGGTAGCTCGCCGGCCTCGGCGGAACAGGCCCAACTTCTGGGCGGCGATCCGCATCCTGCCGATCTGCTAATCGCCCGAGCCGCAGGGTTCCTGTGCGCCGATCAGCGCAGCGCTCCATTGCGGTCAACGGGGATCTCAGCGCTAGTCGTATACGGGGCACCGCTGACGTGGTGATCGGCTTGAAACAGCGCATCGGTCAGCAACGCGCGTGCCGCCGCCAACCGGTATACGACGCGCTGGCCCTGCCGCTGGCCTTCGACCAGGCCGGCGAAGCGCGGCTTCGACAGGTGCTGCCTGGCCACCGTGGATCGGCAGCTCGCAACGGCAGCCAGAGCCGCCACGTCCAACTCGGCGCTATCGCCTTATCACGCTGGCATTGCTCCCGGCGTTCATCGTCACAAAGGTGCTCGGTGAATGCGATTTCCGACCGGGTCAGACCGTACTTCACCGACGTGACGAGTTTGGCGGACGTCTATCACTTCGGAACGCAGCACTTCGACCCACCTCGCGGAGCTCACCGTCGACGACGATTCAGCAGGTCGGTCACCGAGATGGTCCCACCGGCCTTGGCTCGGACTCGGGGTATGCCCGCTCGACTGAAGATCAGGGTGATCAGGTGGGTCTACGCCGCGGCAGGTTGACAATGCGGTTGATGTCCATTTCGGGCATTGGGGAACCGCTATCACGGCCTCGGCGCGGATCCTGGCCGCGGCCCGTTCCCATGACTTCGTTGTGTGCGCGCGGCGTGGCAAAGGTCGGCGAACCAGAAGCTGCCGGACGGCGGTGCTTCGGGCGGTGAGCGGATGAAGCTGACTCGCGACGGACATCGAGCGGTGGCGTTTCAGATATGGCCAGGATCTGTTGCGGGCGTCCTGGGACTGAGGATTTCTGCAATGCGATACACCGGGAGGGCGACGGATCGGACCAGCCAGAACGCCAGACATAGGCCAATGGCCAAGACGATTGCCAGAGAGATAAGCAGAATTGCCAGTGAGTCGTGGATGAGTCTGGTCAGCGAGGTCGTTGCGGCGTGCTCGGAAGAAGCCGCGAGGCTTTGTGCCCTCGCCAGGCTGTCCTCGTAGGTCTTGCGCAGCCCACGGCTAGGTCCGATAGAGGCCGCCACCGCCTGAGACTGCTGGCCGGCGCTGTATTCGGCAAACCCGCGTTGGACTGCACTCACCCACGCTTCAAAGCCCTGGCCTACTGTGCGCGCTGCGGTTGCCTCCTCAGCGGTCGTCGCGGAACGGACTGCATCGTCTAGCGCCGCGCGCGCCAGTCCGGTCCGCTCCCGGGCCTCAGCGATAAATGTTGGGTCTCCGCTCAGCAGGTAACCGCGTTCATCGTTGGCGATGCCTTTCGCATTCAACGCCGCCACGTCAACCGCGTTCCGGTACGGGACGCCGCGTTCGTCGTTGCGTGCGGCGTGGGCGACTCCGACGACGACCAGCGCCGCGGCGATGGATGCGAGCACGCTCAACGCAAGCAGGCTTCCCACACCCAAGATCATCTGAAAGCCCAACGGCAATCGGGCGCGGCGATCTGCCAGACGAGCTCGGAACTTGCCGAATCCTCGACCAACCATTCTCGAAGAGTAGGGCGTCGGGGCTACGGCTAACGACCCCCGCCTTGAGCCAGCAGTCCGTGCGTTCGCGTTCACGAGTGGTTGTCGGTGTGTTCCGGGCTGACTGCTGCCAGCCGGCTGCCACAAGCCGCGCGCTGACCCGGGCGATGTCCGCCTCTAGTGGTTGCTCGTGGATGAGGTCGGCGATTGCTTGGCGGCTCGCGTTCGCTGAGATGGGGTCACCGTGCAAGGCCAGCTCGTCGGCGACCTGCACGACTTCCTCGGAGGTCAGCTTCCGCGCGAGAAGCGAGAAAAAGTGGGAGGTAGTCGTACTCGGGGACGCCTTCGGGTAACCGGTCCGCAGGAACTGCACGAGCGAGACGATCAGCGGCGGAAGCGACACGATGTCGTCTCGGCGAGTGTCATCCGCCGGCCACGACGCCGGGAACGGGCGAGTACGGCCTCGCGTCTTCCGGCTCTTTGACCCTCGCGGAACGGCAAGCCACGCATTGGCCTCGACGCGCAAGCGGATCATCTTGAAGGGGATCTTGCCGAATGTGCCCACCGGCAGCGGAGGCCGTCCCGTCGCCGCACCATCCTCATTAGTTTTCGAAGAGTAAATGATGCAAGATCTTGATTGAGAACGCTGGAGGCCCCGGATTTGCTCCCCCGGCGGGACTCGAACCTGCAACCTGCCGATTAACAGTCGGACGCTCTGCCAATTGAGCTACGGGGGATCGACGCCCGGCACGTTTGGGCGCAGCCGTGCCAGGGTATCTCATGGTTGGCGCCGCCTCCGCCTAGCTAGGGTATGAGACGACCAGGTGGCGCACCTGAAACAAGGGAGCACACATGAAGCTGTCATTCCTGCTTGGCGCCGCCATCGGCTACGTGCTCGGCACTCGGGCCGGTCGGGAACGGTACGAGTCGATCGTGAAGTTCGCCCGACAGGTCGTCGGCAGCCAGACCGTGCAATCGTCGGCGGGTGTGCTCCAAGCCCAGGTCGATGAATTGCGCCACCGCGCCGCGGGGGCGGTGAACAGCAAGCTGCGCCCCACCCCGGCCGACTCGACGACCACGATGACTGCGGCCGGACCCGTCATGACGGACGGCTATCTGGCCGAAGGCTGATCGTCCTCGACGTCACGCAGAGTAGGCCTCCTGCAGCCGGTTGATACGGTCGGTGATTGCAGCGCGGGTGGCTTCGGTGTCGCGGGTTCCTCGCTCCAGGCGCACCCACCATGTCACGCCATCCCGGCCCGGAATGCGCCGTCCGACGAACCGCGCAGCGCCACCGGGCACCGGATAGACCTCGGAGCGCACCACGCTCGACTCGACCCGTTTGCGCACCGCCGGTGGCAGATCGCGCGGCGTGACAACCCGGGCCGAGATTGGCAGCCGGTCGACGAGGAGCAGGTCGTCGATAAGGTCGGCTTCGGTGACGGTGAGCCGGCCCTCCGTCCACACGGCCTTGTCGACCCGCTCCCAGCCGATGCGCCGCATCCCACCGGGAAACGGCCACCACAGCCCCCGGGGCGTCGCGACCACCACGCCACCGTCGACATCGGCGAAGGAAACCACGCGCTCGTCGGCGTCCAGCTGCTGCATGACGGACGCCGGCGGCTGCGGTCGGCGGCGAAGCCAGGGCACTACAAGCCTCCTATCGCCCGCTCGCGCAGCCGGATCCGATGCATCTCCAAGGCGACCAACTCGCCCCACAGGCGACTGTGCTCGTCAGCGTTCTCGATTGGATTGATCCGCTGCACCCTCGACTTCAGCGCGGCCACCTGGCGGGCCACGACCATCTCCTGAAGCCGGGCGAGCAGCACGTCCGCATAGCTCTCCGAGGTGCCGTTCACTGTATGCAGCGGCTCCACGGCCAACGCGTGGACGAGGGATCGGGTCTCGTCATCTGGCAACTGCGCGACAACGGCCGCGGCCCATCCGGGCCCGGTCACCGCACTCGCCGTTCCCCCGGCGGCGGTGATCGCGGCGCGCACGGCCTGATGCGCCGGCACGACGAACGCCGTCGGCTCGAGCGCGTCAAATGCTGGGCCGGCCACCGCGGGCAGCTGCATGGCGACCTTCAGCACCTCCCGCTCCACCGAGGCGACGGCCTCGTCGACCGCCTGAGTCACGGTGCGCCGTTGCGGCTCCTCCGGCCGGCCGCCCGAGCGGACCACGCCTCGCACTCGAGCGAGCACTCGGTCGGGATCGTCCACGCCAACCATTCGGGCCAGCAGCTGCGCATACTCGACCCGGAGTGAATGATCTTTGATCCGGGCGACGAGCGGCACGCCCTGATCGAGCGCTGCCGCCCGCCCTTCGGCCGTGTCGAGATCATGGCGGTCCACGACCGAACTCAGCACGAAGCGCACGAGCGGCACTCGGCGGGCGACCAGATCGCGCACTGCCTCGTCGCCGGCCTTCTGCCGTAGCTCGCACGGGTCGAGCCCGGTGGGCTCGATCGCGACGAACGTCTGCGCCATGAACCTCTGATCGTCGGCGAAAGCGCGCTCGGCCGCCTTCATCCCGGCTGCGTCGCCGTCGAACGTGAAGATGATCTCGCCTGAGAACGCGTCGGAGTCCATGAGCAGCCGGCGCAGAACGCCGATGTGCTCTCCGCCGAACGCCGTGCCGCAAGTGGCCACAGCGGTGGGCACGCCCGCTAGATGCGCGGCCATGACGTCGGTGTAGCCCTCGACGATGACTGCTCGGTGCTGCCGGGCGATCTCGCGCTTAGCCAGGTCGACGCCGTACAGCAGTTGGCTCTTCTTGTAGATCGGCGTCTCGGGCGTGTTGAGGTACTTGGCGTCGACCGGGTCGTCGTCGAACAACCGCCGGGCGCCGAAACCGACGACATCACCGGCCAGGTCGCGGACCGGCCACAACAAGCGGCGGTGGAATCGGTCGATCAGCGATCCCCGGGATGACTGCCGAGACAGCCCCCCGGCGATGAGCTCGGAGGTGCCGAAGCCACGGGCCAACAGCGTCTTGGTCAGCGCGTCCCAGCTCGCGGGAGCGTACCCACAGCCGAATGTCGCGGCGGCGGCGTCATCGAATCCCCGCTCCTGTAGAAAGGCCCGCGCGACGGCCCCTTCGGGCGCGGCCAGCTGCCCGGCATAGAACCTCGCCGCCGCAGCGTGGGCATCCACCAACCGGGAACGCTGCCCGGGCGGTCGACCCGTCCCGGATCCCTCTACGTAATTCAGCTCGAGGCCCGCTGCGGTCGCCAACCGTTCCACCGCCTCGGTGAAGCTGACGTGATCGATCCGCTCGACGAACCGGATCACATCGCCGCCGACACCACAGCCGAAGCAGTGAAACAGGCCGCGCGCCGGTGACACGGACAGCGACGGCGACTTCTCTTCGTGGAACGGGCACAGGCCTTTCAGGTTGCCCCCGCCGGCATTACGCAGAGCGACCCGTTCGCCAATGACGTCGGCGATCGGCGACCGGTCGCGGACCGCGGCGACGTCCTCGTCCCTGATGCGACCCGCCACGAGAGGAGCCTAGTGTCGAGCGCCGACGCCCGGTCGCCCGCGTAGTGCCGCGTGCCAGGCGACTGCGGCGGAATCGGTGAGCTGGGCAACCTGGTCCACGACTGCGCGCAGCCGTCCGGCGTCGTCGGCCGCGGCAGCCCAGGCGGCACGCGCCACGGAGCCAAGCCCGTCGGGCGCTGATTCGACGAGAGCCGACGCCAACTCGTGCAGGGTCCGACGCTGGCCGGCTAGTCGTTCGTCGGTGCCCGGTCGGCGCATGACGTAGTGCGCGGCGAGCGCCTTGAGCAGCGCGCACTCGGTCGCGACGTTCTCGGGAATCACCAGATCAGCCGTGTAGCGGGACAACCCCTCCAGACCGAATCGCTCCCGGGTCGCGCGCACCGCAGCACCCACGAACCGGCCTGTGAGTTCGCTGGTCGCTCGCTTGGCGGCCGCCTGAGCCGCGAATGAGCCGTCGTAGCCGGCGAGATCGGCGAGCGCCGGCAAGACCAGCAGTCGGTCCAGGATTGGCTCGAGCCTGCTGGCCGGTACGTCCGTATACAGCTCTCTGGCCACCCGGACGAGCTCGATCCGAGCCGTGTCGTCCACCTCGACCAGGCGGATGTGGCCGCCGTATACGCCGTCTTCGACGTCGTGCACGGAGTAGGCCACGTCGTCCGCCCAGTCCATGACCTGGGCCTCCAGGCAGCGGCGGTCGACCGGCGCATCGGTCCGGATCCAGTCGAACGCCGCCTGGTCTTCGGCATAGACCCCGAACTTCCGGCACCCGTCCCGCCGCAACCACGGGTACTTCGTGGCCGCGTCCAGAGTCGCCCGGGTCAGGTTCAACCCAGCTGACCTGCCGTCGGACTCGATCACCTTGGCTTCCAAACGGGTCAGGATGCGCAACGTCTGAGCATTGGCCTCGAATCCGCCGATCTGGTCGGCGACTTCGTCCAACGCGTCCTCGCCGTTGTGGCCGAACGGCGGGTGTCCGAGGTCATGCGCCAGTCCGGCGGCGTCGACGACATTCGGGTCACAGCCGAGTGCCGCGCCCATCTCCCGAGCGATCTGCGCCACCTCGAGCGAGTGCGTGAGTCGGGTTCGCGGGAAGTCGTCTTCGCCGGGCACGACGACCTGAGTCTTGTCCGCGAGCCGGCGGAAGGCGTACGAGTGCAGCACGCGCGCCCTATCTCGCTCGAACTCGCTGCGGATTACTGTGGCCGCCCCAGCATCGGCCCGCTTGGCTGGCTCGATCGCGCGACGAGCGCGCGCCGCCGCGTCGTACACCGGCTATTCGCCTTCAGGGACCTGATCGTCAACCCACTCCGCGAAGCGCAGCAATGTGTCTATCCAGACGCCCACGGTGTACTTCAGCTGGTTGCGCGTGACTCCCGCCTCGAAGTCGTAACACTGCTCGGCACAGATGCCGACCATGCCGTCGTCGGGGAGCACGGTGTAGGCCTTGGGGAACAGCTTGGTGCGGTTCCAGTCGTCGAGCATCAATGCGATGGACGGCCGCAGGTCGACGGCGAACCGACGGTTGACGTACATCCGCGCTTGGACGACCTCGTTCCGTTCCCCGTAGTGGAAGAAGTACACGCTGCACTTCTCCCAGCGGACCGTCAGGTCGCCGTCGTCGTCGATGGTGTGCTTCAGGCCGTATTCGTCGAGGATCTGCTGCAGGGCGGCGGTCGTCGGCGAGATCTCCGTGTTGCCGCGTGGATCGCGCCGCCGCTGGGTGAGTGCTTCTTCGGGCGACCGGGAACGACGGCGGAACACGCCTCGAACCTACCCCGCGACGGTGACACCGTGCCGTCAGCGAGGTGAACCCATCCAGGTGTCAGACAGCGTGTATCCCTCGGGGAACGGATCGGCTGGGTCGAGGCCGACCTGGGAGACGTCGGTCAGATAGGCCTGCCCAGCCACGCTCGGGATCACGGCCGGAATGGATCCGACGGTCGTCAGCTCCTCGATCACCGCATCGAACCGACCGCCGATGATCGACTCGTGTACGAACGGCTCGCCGACCGCGATCTGCTCTCGCGCGTGCATGACCGCGAGGCGCGCTGACGTGCCTGTCCCGCAGGGTGAACGGTCGATTCGGCCCGGTGAGACGACGACGGCATTGCGGGCCGTCAATACGCCGGCGACTCGTTCGGCCGGTCGGGTGAACGCCGTGATCGTGATGCCCGCAAAGTCGGGGTGCTCCGGGTGCATGACCGGTAGCTGAGCGGAAGCTGCTTCCTTGATCCGCTGGCCGACAACGCACAGGTCCCGGGCTTCGTCGGCCGCGAGCTGGAAGCCCAGGCTCGGGGCGTCGACGAGGACGTAGGCCATGCCGCCCCACGCGACATCGACCGGCAGCGTGCCCAGTCCTGCCACCTCGACCGCGGCGCCGAGGTGATACGCGAAGGCCGGCTGATTGCGAAACCGAACACTCGTCACCTTCCCGTCGCGGCAGGTGCAGGTCAACCGGATCAGGCCTGCCGGCGACTCCAGGACGAGCTCGGTAACCGGCTCCACCATGGGCACGAGGCCGGTTTCCAGCACCACCGTGCCGACGCAGATCGTGTTGCTGCCCGACATGACGGGGTACTCGGTCGACTCCATCACGACATAGCCGAGCTGCGCCTCCGGATGGTTGGACGGCAGCACGACGTTGGCACTGCGGATGACGTTGCCGCGTGGCTCCTTTAGCAAGAGCTGGCGGATGTCGTCCCGATTCTCGGCGAGGTACCGCATCTTGTCGAACATCGTGTAACCGGGAACGTCGCCAATGCCGCCCACGACGACATTGCCGACTTCCCCTTCAGCATGCGCGCCAACAACCGTCAGTATGTTGGAAAAGCGCACCGATGTCCGTTCTCGCAGCCCGTCAGGCCGAGTCCGACATCGTGTTCGAGGACGCGCTGGCGCGGCCCGCTTCGAGCCGGGCGACGGGAACCCGGAACGGGGAGCAGGACACGTAGTCGAGGCCGACTTCGTCGAAGAAGTGGACCGAATCGGGGTCGCCTCCGTGTTCGCCACACACCCCGAGTTTGAGACCGGCCCGCGCGGCCCGACCTCGTTCGGCACCGACCCGTACCAGTTCGCCGACACCATCACGGTCGATCGTCTCGAACGGAGAGACCCCGAAGATGCCCTTCTCAAGATAAGCCGAGAAGAAAGCGGCCTCCACGTCGTCGCGGGAGAAACCCCAGGTCGTCTGGGTGAGGTCGTTGGTGCCGAAGGAGAAGAACTCGGCGGATTCGGCAATCTGGCTGGCCGTCACGGCGGCCCGGGGAAGTTCGATCATCGTTCCGATGAGGAACTCCAGGTTCACGCCGGTCTCGGTACGGACGTCCCGCGCGACGTGAATGATGTCCTGCTTGACGGTCTCGAATTCCTGAACGGCGGCAACGAGCGGGACCATGATCTCCACTCGCGGCGCGCCGCCGGCCAGAATGCGCTCAGCGGCGGCCTCCAGAATCGCGCGGGCCTGCATCGCGAACAGACCCGGAATGACCACGCCAAGCCGGACTCCGCGCAGGCCGAGCATCGGGTTCTGCTCGTGCAGCTTGTGCACGGCCTGGAGCAAGCGACGGTCGTTCTCGGTGGCATCGCCGCGGGCCTCCGCGAGCGCGACCCGCACGGACAGCTCGGTGAGGTCCGGAAGGAACTCGTGCAGCGGTGGGTCGAGGAGCCGGATCGTCACGGGCAGGTCGTCCATCGCTTCGAAGATGCCGACGAAGTCTTTCCGTTGCAGCGGAAGCAATTCGGCGAGCTGCCGGTCACGTTCCTCGTCCGTCTCGGCGAGGATGAGCGCTTCGACGAGCGCGCGTCGATCACCGAGGAACATGTGCTCGGTACGGCACAGACCGATGCCCTCCGCGCCGAACCGGCGGGCCCGGTCCGCGTCCTCAGCGATGTCGGCGTTGGTTCGAACGGTCATCCGCCGCAGGCCATCCGCATGCCCTATTACCCGGTGCACAGCGGCGACCAGGTCACCGGCCTCGGGCGTGTCCGGATCGAGCTCGCCCTCGAAGTACTGCACCACCGGCGAGGGCACGACGGCCACCTCGCCGAGGAACACATCACCCGACGTGCCGTCGATGGATATGACGTCTCCCTCGTTGACCTCAACGCCATCCCGGGTTGTGAATCGCCGGTCATTGCTCGACACATCGACCGATTCCGCGCCGCACACGCACGTCTTGCCCATCCCGCGGGCGACCACCGCAGCGTGGCTGGTCTTGCCGCCCCGGCTGGTCAGAATCCCCTGCGCCGCGACCATGCCGTGCAGATCGTCTGGATTGGTCTCCCGACGCACCAGAATCACTTTCTCACCGCGGTTGCTCCACTCGACCGCGGTGTTGGAGTCGAACACCACCTTGCCGACCGCCGCCCCGGGCGAGGCGTTCATCCCGTGCGCGATCCTCGTGGGACTCGCCGACTCGTCGAATCGCGGGAACATCAACTGGGCGAGCTGGGCGCCGGTTACCCGCTGCAGGGCCTCGTCCATGTCGATCAGGCCCTGGTCGACGAGCTGCGTCGCAATCCGGAACGCCGCCGCCGCCGTGCGCTTGCCGATCCGGGTCTGCAGCATCCACAGCTTGCCGCGCTCGATGGTGAATTCGATGTCGCACAAATCCCGGTAGTGCTCCTCGAGGACGTGCATGATGCGCATCAGCTCGTCGTAGGAGCGCTTGTCGATCTGCTCCAGATCGGTCAATGGCACGGTGTTGCGGATCCCGGAGACCACGTCCTCACCTTGGGCGTTCTGCAGATAGTCCCCATACACCCCCTGGGCGCCCGACGCCGGGTCCCGGGTGAACGCCACCCCGGTGCCGGAGTCCATGCCTAGATTGCCGAACACCATCGCGACGATGTTCACCGCCGTACCCAGGTCTCCGGGGATCCGTTCCTGGCGCCGGTACAGCACCGCGCGCGAGGTGTTCCACGAGTCGAACACCGCGCGAACCGCAAGGTCCATCTGCTCCCGGGGTTCTTGCGGGAACTCGCGGCCGGCGTGCTTGACGACGACGTCCTTGAATGTCTCGACGAGCCGGCGCAAGTCTGCCGCGTCCAGGTCCAGGTCACTCGCGAGGTCGTCACCGGACTTGGCACGTTTGGCCGCGTCCAACGCCTCCTCGAACGCCTCCCCTGGGATGCCCAGCACCGTCTTGCCGAACATCTGGATCAGCCGGCGGTACGAGTCGAACGCGAAGCGCTCATTGCCCGCTTGCGCTGCCAATCCGCGCACGGACTGGTCGTTCAGACCGATATTCAGGACGGTCTCCATCATTCCCGGCATCGAGAACTTCGCCCCCGACCGCACCGACACAAGCAGCGGGTCATCCGGCTGGCCGAGGCGCTTCCCCATCCGCGATTCCAGGTCCGCCAGATGCTCGCTCACCTCATCGGCCAGCTCCGCCGGCTCTCGACCCGACTTCAAATACTCCTTGCAGGCCTCGACCGTGATCGTGAACCCGGGCGGGACTGGCAGGCCGAGGTTCGTCATCTCGGCCAGGTTGGCGCCCTTGCCACCCAGCAGGTCCTTTAAGTCCTTGTTACCTTCGGCAAAGTCGTACACGAACTTCGGCATTTGGCGCTCTCACCCTTCGATCGGTGGGGGTTAGTAGACGGTAAGGCCCGAGATCGCTTTCCGCTAGGACGCAGGCCATGCTCTGCTCGGCGAACCACGAGCGACTCAGCCGCCCGAATCGCTCAACTCCGCGTCCGGAGGCACGGTACGCGTCCGGCGGTCGGCCAGCCAACCATCCGGGAGTGCGACCGGCCGGGCCGGTGTCGTCCGGCCGCGCGGCCGGCCGAGCACGTCGGGGGGAAATGGCTGGTCGAGATCCAGACTGCCTAACCGGCGGTCGAGTTCGGCGAGCGTCGACACGCTGCCCAACGCCGCGCGGGTCTTGCTGCCGACCACGTAGCCCTTCAGATACCACGCGACGTGCTTGCGAAATTCGGGCAGCCCGCGTTTCTCGCCTAGCCACTCGGCGAGGAGTTCGGCGTGTTGGCGCATCGCTCGGGTCACGTCCCGCAGATCGGGTCGCACTCGTTCGGCGCGACCGGTGAACGCCGCTGCGAGATCGGCGAATAGCCACGGCCGCCCCAGGCAGCCACGTCCGACGACCACGCCGGCACAGCCGGTTTCGGCGACCATCCGCAGCGCGTCCTCGGCCTCCCAGATGTCGCCGTTGCCGAGCACCGGGATGTTCAGCAGATCGGCCAACTCGGCTATCGGACCCCAGCGGGCATGGCCTCCGTAGAAATCGCTCGCCGTCCGCCCGTGCAGGGCCACATATGTCACCCCTGCGTCCTGCGCCCGGAGGCCGGCTTCGCGGTAAGTCAGATGGTCGGCGTCGATGCCGAGCCGCATCTTGACCGTGATCGGCACCGCCGAAGCGGCGGCTTCGACGGCGGCAGTGACGATGTCGCCGAAGAGGTCGATACGCCACGGCAACGCCGCGCCGCCGCCCTTGCGGGTCACCTTGGGCACCGGGCAGCCGAAGTTGAGGTCTATGTGGTCGGCCAGATCTTCATCGACGATCATCCGCACCGCCGCCCGGACGACCCCGGGATCGACGCCGTACAGCTGAAGGCTGCGCGGCGTCTCGTCCGGCGCGAACCGGATCAGACGCAGCGTCTTCGGATGACGCTCGACAAGCGAACGAGACGTGATCATCTCGCTCACGAACAGACCGCGACCGTAGGCGCGACATAGTCGACGAAACGCGGTGTTCGTTATGCCTGCCATGGGCGCTAACACGACTGGAACCGGCGCCACGACCCGCTCCGAGAGCCGGAGCGGTGCGATCATGGGGTCGACGTCGCCGAGGCCGGCTGGGCCACCGGCCGGCGCGTCAACAACCAGCGAGCCTGGCGGCAAGGTAGGACTCAACCTGGTCGATGCCGATGCGGTCCTGGGCCATGCTGTCGCGGTCCCGCACCGTCACGGCGTTGTCGTCGAGAGTGTCGAAATCGATGGTGACGCAATACGGCGTCCCGATCTCGTCCTGGCGCCGATACCGGCGCCCGATCGCCTGCGTATCGTCGAACTCCACATTCCAGCAGCGCCGGAGCAGCGCGGCGAGGTCACGGGCCTTCGGCGACAAATCAGCGTGGCGAGACAGCGGCAAAACGGCAGCCTTGACCGGCGCGAGCCGCTTGTCCAATCGCAGCACGGTGCGCTTCTCCAACTTCCCTTTCGCGTCGGGCGCCTCGTCTTCGCTGTAGGCGTCGAGCAGAAAGGTCAACACGGCTCTCGTGAGACCGGCGGCCGGTTCGATCACGTAGGGCGTCCACCGCTCGTTGCGTTCCTGGTCGAAATAGGTCAGATCGACGCCGGAGTGTTTGGCGTGTGTCTTCAGGTCGAAGTCCGTGCGATTCGCTATGCCTTCGAGTTCTGCGAATTCGGCGCCCCCGAAGCGAAATCGGTACTCGATGTCGACAGTGCGCGTCGAATAGTGGGACAGCTTGTCTTTCGGATGCTCGTAGAGGCGCAGATTCTCCGGGTCGACGCCGAGGTCGACCCACCAGTTCCAGCGCTCCTGCAGCCAGTAGTCGTGCCATTCCGCATCGGTGCCCGGTACGACGAAGAACTCCATCTCCATCTGCTCGAATTCTCTGGTCCGGAAGATGAAGTTGCCCGGCGTGATCTCGTTGCGGAAGCTTTTGCCAACCTGCGCGATCCCGAACGGCGGCTTCTTGCGCGCGGTCGTCATGACATTGAGGAAGTTGATGAAAATGCCCTGCGCGGTCTCGGGCCGAAGGTAGTAGAGGCTCTCGTCAGTCTCAACGGCGCCTAGGAACGTCTTGAGCATCATGTTGAACTCGCGCGGCGGCGTAAAGCGACCCTTCGTGCCGCAGTTCGGGCAGTTGATGTCAGCCAGGCCGTGTTCGGGTAGATGCCCGTGCTTGGCCTCGTAGGCTTCCTCGAGGTGATCGGCCCGGAAGCGATGGTGGCAGTGGAGACATTCCACCAGCGGGTCGTGAAACGCTTCGAGGTGGCCGGATGCCTGCCAGACATCCGTCGCGAGGATCACCGCCGAATCCAATCCGACGATGTCATCGCGGGAGGTGACCATGGCCTGCCACCACGCGCGCCTGATGTTCTCCTTCAGCTCGACGCCAAGCGGGCCGTAGTCCCAGGCGGACCGGGTGCCGCCGTAAATCTCGCTCGACGGGAAGACAAAGCCGCGTCGTTTCGCGAGATTCACGACGGTGTCGTTGCGGTCAGCAGGCACTAAGCCAGGGTACCGGGGCCGGTGAGCCCACTCCCGCCAACGGCAGCGCTTCGCGCCTGCTCTTAGCCGACGGGGCCAGCCCCACCGAAACGCCGGTCCCGCTGGGCATACGTCATACAGGCACGCCACAGGTTCCGGCGATCGAACTCGGGCCAGGGTGTGTCATCGAATACCAGCTCGGCGTAGGCCGACTGCCACAGCAGGAAGTTCGACGTGCGCTTCTCGCCCGAGCTCCGGATGAACAGGTCGACATCCGGCAATCCCGGCTCGTCGAGGTGCGCGTCGATCGTGCGCTCGTCGATCTTCGCCGGATTGATCGTGCCAGCCGCAACCTCGCGAGCAATGGCTCGCATCGCGTCGACAAGCTCGGCCCGGCCACCGTAGTTGACGCAGAACTGGAGAGTCAGCCGGTCGTTGTTGCGGGTGTACTCCTCGGCGTCTTCGAGTTGATCGATGACCGAGCGCCACAAGCGCGGGCGGCGCCCGGCCCACCGGATCCGCACACCGAGCGCGCCGAGTTCGTCGCGTCGGCGTCGGATCACCTCCTTGTTGAAACCCATGAGGAAACGCACCTCCTCCGGCGTCCGGCGCCAGTTCTCGGTGGAGAACGCGTACGCCGACACCGTGGTGACCCCGATCTCGATGGCACCGTGCAACACGTCAAGCAGCGCGGCTTCGCCCGCCCGATGCCCCTCGGTTCGAGGCAGTCCGCGCTGCCGGGCCCAGCGTCCGTTGCCGTCCATGACGAGGGCGACGTGACGGGGCAGGAACTGGGCCGGGATGCTTGGCGGACGCTCGCCCGATGGATGAGGCGGCGGATCGGGCCACTGCCCGGCATTACCCCGGCGGCCCGGCGCGGTCGTCGACGAAGTCACCGCGCCACGGTATCCCCCGCTCGTGCGGGGCCGACGGAATCAGCGGTCGACGAGCGGCAGGGAACGCAACCCGCGCTCGAGATGCCATTGCAGGTGAGCGGCGATCAGCCCGCTGGCCTCGCGCCGCACGTTGCCCGGACTCGCATCCGCGCGCGCCCAATCACCACTGAGAAGGGCGACCATCAGGTCGATGGTCCCGGACTGTGGGCACGGGGAACCGGGTGGGCGGCAGGTCTCACAGACCGCCCCTCCGGCGGGCACGTTGAATGCCACGTGCGGGCCCGGTGCCGAGCAGCTCGCGCATTCACGCAACGCCGGTTCCCATCCGGCACCGGACATGGCCCGGATGAGGAAAGCGTCCAGGACGAGCGACGGATCGTGTTCCCGCTCCGTGAGTGCCCGCAGTGCCCCGACGAGAAGCAGGTACAACCGCAGTGCGGGTTCACCCTCCTCGGTGAGGCGCTCCGCCGTCTCGCAGATCGCCGACAGGGACGTCCACCGGGCGTAGTCGCCGGACAGCTGCGCACCGAAGGCGTCCAACGACTCGGTCTGGATGACGGTGTCCAGCTTGCGGCGCGCGGGGGCGTCGCCGGGTGCCTGCGGATTGCGGGTCAGTAGCTGCATGTCGACATGGCTGCCGGGCTCCAGGCGGGCACCAAACTTCGAGGTTGTGCGCCGCACACCCCGGCCGACCGCGCGGACCCGGCCGTGTCGACGCGTGAGCAGACTGACGATCCGGTCTGCCTCACCGAGCTTGTGCACCCGCAGCACGACCGCTTCGTCCCGATACAACGGCACCCATCGATGATCTCACTCCGGGCCGACAGACACCGGTTGCGGCGCCACCGGCCGGCGAGCCAACCGCCGGTGCAGCATAGCGGCGCTCACGCCGAGAGCCAGACCGCATCCGACGGTCACCAGGAAGGCCGGACGCGCGCCATGCGAGTCCGCGATGCGACCGACAAACGCCGACACGATCCCATAGCCCATGGCAATGCCGGTGGAAAACCACCCCATGCTCTCGGTCAGCGCCGCAGCCGGCACGAGCTGCTGAATCAGGGTGAAGGCAGTGATCAGGGTAGGAGCGATACCCAACCCGACCACGAAGATGATCACCGTGAGGAGTGGAACATTCGCGGCAAGCAAGAACAGCCATGGGAGCACTCCAAACACCATGGCCTGAATGCGAAACCGTTCCAGGACGGGCGCGTGCCAGTGCCGCGAGCCGTAGAAGAAACCACTGAGCGCGCTACCGGTGGCGAAAGCGGCCAGGACCAGCCCGCTCCAAGCTGTGGCATCGCGCTGGCCGCAGAACGCGATGGCTGTGACCTCGGCGCTCGCGAACACCCCACCCATTGCGGCGCCGGCTGCTACCAGGAACGGCATGCCGGCATAGCGCAACGCGCTGGGATGACGAGGCGCACCGGCCGGGTGGGCCGGCGGCTCGGTTGCTCGCTGCTGCCGAAGCCAGACGGTGCCGACCCCCACCAAGGCGGCCCCGACGACCAGAACGCCGAGCGGGTCGATCTGGGTGGCAATGAGCGTTGCGATCAGCGGTCCAACGGTGAAGATCAGCTCGTCCAGGATGGACTCGACCGAGTAGCCCGTATTGAGCTCTGGACGACCGGCCAGGACGAACGACCAGCGCGCCCGAGTCAGCGATCCGACTGATAGATAGCAGAACCCGAGCATGGTCGCCGGAGCCAGCAAGACGGCATCCGGAGCGTTGGCTCCGACAAGAAGCCCGAGCGTGATAGCAGCGGTGATGTGTCCCGCCGACGCCGGGATCAGCACACGGTGTTGCCCGTACCGGTCGATCAGCCGGCCGAGCACGGGCGTGCCGATGCCATTGGCCACCACATACGTTCCGCTCAGCAGTCCGGCGAACGAGTAGTGACCGGTCCGGATCGAGAGGAGCAGCACCAGACCGATCGGGTAGATCGCAATCGGCATGCGCATGACGAAGCCGGCGGCGGTGAAGGCCGCCGTTCCTGGCGCGTGGAACGCGGCACGGTAGGTGTCGAGCACGTAGTGTCCTAGAGGCCCAGCCGACCGAGCTTGCGTGGATCCTTTTGCCAGTCGGATTCGACCGCGACATGCAGGTCGAGGTGCACGCGAGTGCCGAGCAGTCGCTCGATCGGCGGTCGGGCCGCGGTACCGATGGCCTTCAGCCTGGACCCGCCCGCACCGATCAGGATGCCTTTCTGGCTGGTTCGCTCCAGATGGATGGTGGCGAACACCTCGGTGAGGTCGGGCCGCCCATCGCGAGGGCGCATCTCGTCGACGGTCACGGCAATGGAATGCGGAAGCTCGTCACGCACGCCGTCGAGCGCCGCCTCACGGACAAGTTCGGCCACGCTGATCTCGAGCGGTTCATCGGTATTCAGATCGGTCGGGTAGAGCACCGGCCCGGCCGGGAGTTGCGCGACGAACAGATCGGCGAGCAGGTCCACCTGGTCGCCGGCGAGGGCTGAGACGGGAACGATGTCGGAGAACTCTCCGAGCTCGCTGACCGCCGTCAGCTGGGCGGCCACGCGCGCCCTACTCACCGCGTCAACCTTGGTAACGACAGCGATAACGGGAGCCGCGACCAGGGCGAGCTCGGCCGCGATGTAACGATCACCGGGACCGATGCGCTGGTCAGCCGGTACACAGAACCCGATGACATCGACCTCGCTCAACGTGGTGCGAACGACATCGTTGAGCCGTTCGCCGAGCAGCGTGCGCGGGCGATGCAATCCCGGAGTGTCGACGATGACGAGCTGCGCGTCCGCGCGGTTGACGATTCCGCGAATTGCGCGCCGTGTCGTTTGCGGCTTGTCACTCGTGATCGCGACTTTGGTGCCGACCAGCGCGTTCGTCAGGGTGGACTTGCCAGTGTTGGGCCGGCCGACGAAGCAACAGAATCCCGAGCGGAAGACGCGTTGCGTCGCCGGCTCGATCGTCACCTCGAAAGTCTCCCACTGTTCGTCCAACGTTTTCTCGACTCATTCCAGAATAAGAGCCTGCGAGGGGCATCGGCCGCTAAGTGCTTCCACCCGAGTAGACCGAATAAACTCGTTCGGTCCCAGGCGATACCGTCGCGGGATGCCGACGACCACGACGCTGCTCGCGTTCACGGCCGCTGCCGTCGCCCTGATTCTGCTGCCCGGACCGAACGTGATCTTCCTGCTGGCGAGAGGCATCGGTGACGGGCGACGCATCGCGCTTATCTCGGTCGCCGGGGTGGAGACGGCCACCGCGGTGTTCGTCCTCGCAACGGCCGCCGGCCTGAGCGCGGTCATCGCTTCGTCGGCGGTCGCCTTCTCCTTGCTTCGCTACGGTGGCGCGGCGTACCTGATCTACCTGGGCATCCGCGCCTTGCTCGGGCGCGGCCACCTGGAGCTCGTCGGGCCGGCCGCGCCGCGCTCACCCAGCGGACGGCGCGCATTCGCGGAGGCCTTCGGCATCGGAATCGCCAACCCCAAGGTGGCGATCTTCTTCGTCGCCTTCTTCCCGCAGTTCCTCGACTCCCACCGTGGTTCGACCACGACCCAGATCCTCGTGCTCGGAGGAATATTCACCCTGCTAGGTCTGCTGTTCGACACGGTGTGGGCCACAAGCGCGGGCAGCGTCGGCAGCTGGTTACGCCGTCGCCCCGGCTGGGCCGATCGACAGAAACTCATATCTGGCGGCGTGTATCTCGCACTTGGTGCCACCGCCGCACTCACCGGCACCAGCTCGCGCAGCTGACGCTGCGCGCTCGGCGGCGATTCGTCGTGACGTCGCGCCGCTCCCCGGCGAGACAAGTCGGACGGACGGCTCCCGCGTCACTTGGCCAGGTCCAGGAGATCCTCGACGATCTCGTCGAAGGCGTCGAACGCCAGCGAGAGGTGTCCCTGGCCGGCCAACAGGTGGGGTTGCGCGGTCGGCACGTGGGCGGCCAGCCATTCGCCGTGCGCGAACGGCACCATGCGATCCTGATCGCCCTGCCAGACAGCAACTGGTCGGCGAATCATCGCGAGGTCGAATCCCCACGGCCGGACGAACGCCAAGTCGTCGTCTCGCCAGCCGTCGATTCCTGTGCTCACCGACTTGCGGAACGTCGCAGCCGCCCAGTCGGCATACGAGCCGCGCAAAGACGCCACGTCGACGTCAGACACCAGGTCGCCGAGCGCGGCCGCGACCTGATCCGCAGTGACGTGCGCAAGGTCATCAGCCGGGGCGGCTAGGTAGGCCGAGAGCGCGTCGACGCCGTCAAGCGCAGCGCCGAACTCCTCGATGTTCTCCCGGCCCATGCCGGCCAGCCAATCGAGGCCGGGCGCCGGGTACGGCGCCACGCCGGCGATGGTGGCGGCAGCCCGGCACCGCGCGGACATGAGCGCCGCGCACGCGAGCGCGTGCGGACCGCCACCGGACCACCCGATCGTGACGAACCGGTCGGCCTGGATCCCGTCGAGGATCGCCTGGACATCTGTTACCGCGTCGGCGACGCACCTACCCGGTTGCGGGTCGGACGTGGCGTAGCCCGGTCGGGAGTAGGTGATCAGCCGGATGGCATGGCGGGTCATCGCCTCGACGGCGGGCGGATACACCACTGCCGCCGTTGGGGTCCCCCCGTGAAAGAGGACCGGCATGGCGTCCGCCGGACCCATGATCAACACATCAAGGTGCCGACCGTCGGCCGCGGTGATCCGTGACCAGGTGGGTTCCATCGGCCGGATCATGCCACGCATGAGGATCTCGCCGCGCCCCGCCGGCCGGTCTGTCAGCGCAGCGTGCCGTCCGGATCGGCGTGATATGCAACCGCCTCTGACGTCACATCACGCAGCGCGAGTAGTCCGGGCCCGGCATCGGGTTCCGCACCGACCACGACGGCAGCCGCTAACCCCGACGCACCGGACGACACCGCCATCGCCACGGCCAACTGCAGGGCGGTGAGTTGTAACGAAGCCAGGACGACGCCCACGGCCACGTAGGTACGGCCGTCCGCATCCCGCACGGCCGCGCCTTGTGCGCTACCAGCCCGAGCTCGGGCCGCCCGGGCCAGGGTGACGAGCTTGCCGTCCTCGACGGACACCTCGGTCACGCGCTCTCCACCTGGACTTCCGGCTGGGCGTGTACGTCGTCCTTCGGCAAACGCCGCACGAGGATGGTGTCGATCCGGTGCCGTCGGCCGCCGGCGCCCTCGGCCACCAGCTCCAGCCCGTTGACCCGGGCGGTCGCTCCAGGGATCGGTACGCGACCGATGCGCTCGGCGAGCAGCCCGGCGACTGTCTCGACGTCATCCCGGTCGGGCAGATCCATATCGAACAAGTGCGCCAGATCCTCGACTGAGAGACGAGCGGTCACCCGAGCGGTGTTCTCGTCCAGCCGCTCGATGGGCGGGCTCTCGTTGTCGTACTCGTCAGTGATCTCACCCACGATCTCCTCGAGGATGTCTTCGATCGTGACCAGTCCCGCCGTGCCGCCGTACTCGTCGATGATGATCGTGATGTGGGTGCGGTGCAGCTGCATTTCCCGCATGAGCTCATTGACCGGCTTGGACTCCGGCACGAGGATCGGCTGCCGCATCACCTCGTCGACCTGCGTGGTCCGGGCCCGCTCGGAGTCCTGGCTGCGCCGGGCCAGATCCTTGAGGTACACGACGCCGATGATGTCGTCGACGTTCTCGCCGATAACCGGGATCCGGGAGAATCCGCTGCGCAGCGCCAGCGCCATCGCCTGCGGGACGGTCTTGGTGTGCTCGATCCAGACGATCTCCGTCCGCGGCACCATGACCTCGCGGGCGATTGTGTCACCTAGGTCGAACACGGACTGGATCATCTCGCGCTCGTCGTGCTCGACGACGCCTCCCCGTTCGGCCATGTCCACGAGCTCGCGCAACTCGGCCTCTGACGAGAACGAGAACGGTCCGTCGCGGAAACCCCGGCCGGGAGTCACCGCATTGCCGAGCAGGATCAGCAGGGACGCTAGCGGCCCGAACACCCGGCCGAGGGCGCGGACGGGAACGGCGAGCAACAGCGCGACCCGGTAGGGGTGCTGTCGACCCAGCGTCCTCGGGCCGACGCCCACGAACACATAGCTGACGACCACCATGGCCGCAATCGTGAGCAACACGACGGGCCAGTCGGGACCGAACACAGACCGCACGACGAGCGTGACGAGGACGGTCGACGTGATCTCGCACGTCATCCGCAGGAGCAGCAGCAAGTTGGTGTACCGGGCGCGATTGATCACCAGGCCGCTCAGCGTTTTCGCCCCCCGGCGCCCTTCGCGCACCAACTCGTCGATGCGGGCAACCGAGACGCGCGCCAGCGCCGAGTCGACACAGGCCAATACCCCGCCGATCGGAACCAGCAGGATCGCGATCACGAGCAGGGCGATGTCGGCTGCCTTCACGGGCTGCTCCCGTGCCGAGGTTGGTCTGGATCAGCCATCGCGCTCACCGGTCTGGGCGCCGGCGGCGGTGTCGCGCACCTCTGCTCGGGTTCCCGGGCGCGGCGCACGGATCGGTGCCCGGCCCGACCGCTCGGCCCAGCCACCGACGAGGCGCGCCTGCAGCGCGAACATCTCGCGCTCCTCCTCGGGCTCGCCGTGGTCGTACCCGAGCAGGTGCAGGATGCCGTGGGTACAAAGCAGCTGCAGTTCCGATTCGGTCGAGTGCCCGGCATGACGGGCCTGCTCGGCTGCTACCTCCGGGCACAGGACGACGTCGCCCAGCAGCGCGCCCATTCCGTTGGCGTCCGGGCGCGGCGGACCGCTGGGCTCGGCGTGCTCGGACGAGAGTTCCTCCACGTCCATCGGAAAAGCCATCACGTCGGTCGGCCCCTCGACGTCCATCCACTGCCGGTGCAGCGCGGCCATTGCGTCCGCATCCAGCAGCACGATCGACAGCTCGGCCATCGGGTTCACCGACAAGGAGTCGAGGACGTAACGGCCGAGCTCGACCAGAGCCACCTCGTCGACGGAGATGCCGGACTCGTTGTTGATCTCGATGCTCATGTCGACCTCAGCGGCGAGGCGCCGCCCGATGCGGTGGCGGGCTCTGCCGGCTGGCTCCATCCCGCTCGTCCCACCGGGCATACGCATCGACGATCTCGCCCACGAGCCGATGACGAACGACGTCAGTACTCGTGAGGTAGGCGAAGTGGACGTCGTCGATGTCGGTGAGGATCTCGCGCACGACTTTCAGGCCGCTACGGGTATCACCTGGTAGGTCGATTTGCGTGATGTCCCCCGTGACCACGACCTTCGAACCGAAGCCGAGTCGCGTCAGGAACATCTTCATTTGCTCGGGCGTGGTGTTCTGGGCCTCGTCGAGGATGATGAACGCGTCGTTGAGCGTCCGACCGCGCATATAGGCAAGCGGCGCAACCTCGATGGTCCCGGCTTGGGTGAGGCGGGGAATCGACTCAGGATCGAGCATGTCGTGCAACGCGTCCAGTAGCGGGCGCAGGTACGGGTCGATCTTGTCGTACAGCGTGCCCGGAAGGAACCCCAGCCGCTCCCCAGCTTCAACGGCCGGGCGGGTCAGGATGATGCGGGTCACCTGCTTGGCCTGCAACGCCTGGACGGCCTTCGCGACCGCGAGATAGGTCTTCCCGGTGCCGGCCGGCCCGATCCCGAACACCACGGTGTGCCGGTCGATCGCGTCGACGTAGTGCTTCTGGTTGAGTGTTTTCGGGCGGATGTTCTTGCCCCGGCGGGACAGGATGTTGAGGCTGAGCACCTCGGCTGGGCGCTCGGCCGAATCCGCGGTAAGCATCCCGAGCGCACGACCGACGGCGTCCGGGGTGAGATTCTGGCCGGCCCGGATGAGTTCTAGTAGCTCTTCGAACAGCCGCACCGCGATGGCGTTGTCGGCCGGAGCGCCGGTGACAGTGATCTCGTTGCCACGAACGTGGATGTCACTGTCGAGCTTTGTCTCGATAACCCGTAGCAACTCGTCGCGCGAGCCGAGCAGGGCAACCATCGCTTGCTCGCCGGGTACGACGAGGGTGGTAGAGACGCGATCAGACCGGGAAGTGGGATCTGACAAGTTCGGCTTTCTGCTCGGTCCGAGGGTGGACCCGTCTCATTCTACTTTCCTGATGCCCGATACTCCCCAGGCGCGTCTGAGAATCGTGATCCGGCTCAATTCCAGCGTCCGAGCCGGGGCGCGAGAGCGGCCAAGGCGGCAGCCCCGGCGGTCGAGGTGCGCAGTACGTGCTGCCCGAGGCGAATCGGCGTGGCGCCGTCGAGGATTGCCAGCTCACTGTCGGTGATTCCGCCTTCGGGACCGACTATGACGACAAGGTCGCCGGTCGCCGGCGGGGTGAAATCGCCGAACCGGCTCGTCGCTTGTTCGTGCAGCACCAGCGCGCCGGACGTGCCGGTAAGCCGCGCGGCGACACCCTGCGTATCCGTTGGCTCGCAGACGGTCGGTACCCACGCGCGCCGGCTCTGTTTCGCGGCCTCGCGCGCTGTCCGGCGCCACTTCGCCACTGCCCGGTCACCGCGAGCGCCGCTCCAGATCGTTACACACCGCGCTGCCTGCCAGGGCACGATCTCGTCCGCGCCGAGCTCGGTCAGCAACTCCACTGCGAGCTCACCCCGGTCGCCCTTGGGTAGCGCCTGGACCACAATGACCCGCGGATCAGCGGGAGGTTCCACTCGGCGCACGGAGACGGTGAGCTCCAGGCCATGGGGTCGGAGCGCGACGACCGTCCCCTGCAGCACGGACCCGCGACCGTCGCCGGCCAGCACGGCCTCGCCGACCCGGATGCGCATGACCGCCGCCGCGTGGCGGCCTTCGTCGCCGCCTAGGACGATCGTGTCACCGTCGGGCAGCGGGTCGAGCAGGAACAGCGGAGGAGTCACGAAAGGCCTCGCGTCAACGCCCGCCAAACGCGTCGCGGACCTTGCTGAACAGGCCTGACCGGGCGCCGTTCACCGCAACCTCCTCCTGGCGGAGCGCCGCGAGCTCACGAAGCAGCTTCTCCTGCGCGTCGTCGAGACGAGTCGGCGTGCGCACCTCGACATGCACGAGCAGGTCTCCCCGACTGCTGGTGCGCAGCCGTGGCACGCCCCGCCCACGCAGAGTCAGCACCGCGCCGTTCTGGGTGCCCGCCCGGATGTCCAGCTTCTCCTCGCCATCCAGGGTGGTCAGCACGAGGTCGGTGCCGAGGGCGGCCGCCGTCATCGGCAACGCCGATCGTGCAATGCAGGTCCGATCCCTCGCGGGTGAACGTGTCGTGGGGCTGCTCGGCCACCTCGATGTAGAGGTCGCCGGCCGGCCCACCGCCGGGTCCGACCTCGCCCTGTCCGGACAGCCGGATGCGCATGCCGTCCTCGATGCCGGCCGGCACGTCGACGGTGACGGTCCGGCGGGTACGAACCCGGCCTTCGGAGCCGCACGTCGGGCAGGGGGACGGGATCTGCTGCCCAGTGCCACCGCAGGCGGAGCACGGACGGCTTGTCATCACCTGGCCGAGAAACGACCGTTGCACCGACTGAACCTCGCCGGTACCGCTGCAGATGGGGCAGGTCCGTGGCGACGTGCCCGGCGCGCACCCGCTGCCTCCGCACGTGGAGCACAGCACTGCCGTTTCGACGGAGATGTCCTTGCGCGCGCCGAATGCGGCCTCGGCCAGGGTGAGGTCCAGCCGCAGCAGCGCGTCGGCACCCTGCCGACGCCGCGGTCGTGGCCCTCTGCTTGTCGCTCCTCCGCCGAAGAACGCCTCGAAAACGTCGCCAAAGCCTCCAAACCCGGCAAACGGGTTCCCGGCACTGCCGGGCGCACCGGCGCCGGTCGACAACGGGTCGCCGCCTAGATCGACGATGCGGCGCTTCTCCGGATCGGACAGCACCTCGTACGCCGCGGTCACCTGCTTGAAGCGCTCCTGCGCGCCCGGGTCAGGGTTGACGTCCGGGTGTAACTCGCGGGCCAGCTTCCGGTAGGCGCGTTTGATCTCCTCACCGGTCGCGTCCCGGCGCACGCCGAGCAACGCGTAGTAGTCGCGAGGCAAATCAGGCACAGGACAGTCAGCTCTCTTGGGTAGTCAGGTCGCGGGTGGCACTCGGCACCGCTGAGTATTACCAGTGTACGGAGCCTGGCGACGTCACCGCTCAGCTAGCAGGTCACCTACGTAGCGGGCGACAGCGGCGACCCGAGCCATCGTGTGTCCGTAGTCCATCCGGCGCGGACCGAGCACGCCGACCGCACCGACCGCGGCACCGGGCGGGCCGTATCCGCTGGTCACCACCGAAGCGGAGTGCAGCCCGGCATGGACATTCTCGTTGCCGATATGGACCAGCACGTGACTCGAGGCCATCGACTCGTCGAGCAGTCGGAGCAGCACGACCTGCTCTTCCAGAGCCTCGAGCACCGGGCGAATCGCCGGGAAGTCGAACGCGTGTTCGGCGAGGTTCGCCGTGCCGCCGAGCACGATCCGGTCGCTGTGCGCCTCGACGAGGGTCTCCAGGAGGACCGAGGTCAATGTCGCTACCAGCCCCCGAAGCTCCCGAGTCACGCCGAGCGGCAGGTCCGTGATGATCTCCGGTGTCTCCGCCAGCAGCCGGTCGCGCAATCTGGTGTTGAGCGTGCTGCGCAGGTCCGCCACGACATCGTCGTTGACCGGCCCCGGGAGCTCGACGACCCGTTGCTCGACGCGGCCGGTATCGGTAATGAGCACGAGCAGTAGCCGCGACGGGGCGAGGGCGACGATCTCGATGTGCCGGACCCGGCTGCGGGACAGGGATGGGTACTGCACGACGGCCACGTTGCGGGTGAGTTGGGCCAACGTGCGGACGGCTCGGTGCAGCACGTCGTCGAGATCGACAGCTTCGTCAAGGAACGTCTCGATTGCCCGGCGTTCCGCGCCGGACAGCGGCTTGACCGACGTCATCCGGTCCACGAATATCCGATAGCCGGCGTCGGTCGGCACGCGACCAGCACTGGTGTGAGGCTGGGCGATCAGCCCATCCTCTTCCAGGGCTGCCATGTCGTTCCGAATCGTCGCCGCGGACACCCCGAGGTTGTGCCGATCGGCCAGGGCCTTGCTTCCGACCGGCTCGCGGGTGCTGATGAAGTCCTCGACGATTGCGCGCAGGACCTCGAGCTTGCGGTCCTCCACGCTCATCCGCGATCCATCTCCTCGCGCCACGCGCTCCGGCGGGGCCGCCCTACAGCACTGTGACCATGGTAGTTAAGCCGGGACGGGGTACGCTGCACCGCCGGGGATGATTTGTCGCATTCCGCGGAATGCGACTGGTAGTGCTTGGGCAGGTGATCTTCTGATCTTCAAGGCCGTACGTGAAGGCCGGCCCTATCCGGATCACGCCCTCTCGACCCGCGACTGGTCCAGCGTCCCGCCCCGCGCAGTCCGTCTCGACGAGCTGATCACCACCCGCAAGGAACTGGCGCTCGACCAGTTGCTCGACGAGGACTCCACGTTTTACGGGGACTTGTTCCCCCATGCCGTGCAGTGGCAGGGCGACATCTACCTGGAGGACGGGCTGCACCGCGCGTTGCGGGCCGCTTTGCAGCAACGGCACACCTTGCACGTGCGTGTCCTCGACCTCGACGCACTCCGCCGGGTGGGCCCGGCGCGGTCAGACGCCTGACCGCACTTGGCCACATCGCGGAGATTCCCCCCGTAGCCCCCTGTTGAGACTTCCATTCGTCTGTTCTCATAGTCCGAACGGGGGTTCTTCTAGTTGAGTGGAGTTGCCTAGACGTCCGGAGGGGTAGATGCACGCTCATAATTTGTCAGCCCTGGAGCAAGAGTTAACTGCGGATGGCTGGGTCGTCTATTCGCAGGCATATGTGGATCCCAGCGACATACCCGGTCGGGTCGACCGTGGTGGCTACAACATCGTGGTCACGGCGCCGGACGGCACCACGCACCTAGGTCGCGGCCCGACGAGGGCAGCAGCCCTGCGTACTGCCTTAGACACCGCTGGCGTGCTGCCAGCGGCGGGACCACCATTGACCTAGGGAGCGCTCATTCGCTTGGCTCGACTTGTCATGCAGGTCATCAGCCGAGCAGGTCTCGAACGACGGCATCGGCCAGCAGCCGACCGCGCTGGGTAAGAGCGAGGCGACCCTCGCGGGATGCCGCGGGCTCGGCCAGCCCCCAGGTCACCAGCTGAGGCAACTTGGCTCGCGACGGGCGGGGCAGGTCGCGCAGATCCAGGCCCTCCCGCAGCCGCACGCCCAGCATGAGCCGCTCGGTTAGGCGCGCCCGTTCATTGAGCGTCTCGCGCCCGGCGGCCGGACTGCGCCCGGCCTCGAGCAGCGCGCCGTACCGCGCGGGGTGTTTGACGTTCCACCACCGCACGCCGGACACGTGGCTGTGCGCGCCCGGGCCGATGCCCCACCAGTTCGCCTCTCGCCAGTACAGCAGGTTGTGCCGCGACCGAGCGGCAGCGGTACTGGCCCAGTTGGACACCTCGTACCACTCGAAGCCTGCGCGCCGCAGCGTTTCGTCGGCCTGGACGTACCGATCAGCCAGCACGTCGTCATCGGGCGGCGGCAGCCTACCTGCGGCAACCTGGCGGGCGAGGGCCGTGCCTTCCTCCACGACGAGCGCGTAGGCGCTGATGTGGTCCGGCCGCGCTCCGATAGCCGCGTCGAGCGAAGCCTGCCAATCGGCGTCGGTCTCGTGCGGCGCTCCGTAGATGAGGTCCAGATTCACGTGGTCGAAGCCCGCGGCATGCGCCTCTTCCACCGCTTCTTCCGGCCGGCCGGGCCGGTGGGTACGGTCCAGCACCGCGAGCACGTGCGGGATGGCCGACTGCATCCCGATCGACACACGGGTGAATCCGGCGGCGCGCAGCTTGTCGAAGTAGGCCGGCGTGACCGAGTCCGGGTTCGCCTCGGTCGTGACCTCGATGTCTGGGACGAGACCGAACAGGTCCTTGATTTCGCGGACGATCAGGCCGAGATGCTCGGCGGGCAGGATCGTCGGCGTACCGCCGCCGAAGAACACGGTGGAGGCCAGTGGCGCGACATCCCGCAAGAACGTGGCGCGCGAGCCGTAGCTCCAGCAGCACCGTATCGATATAGCTACCGCGGCTGACACCCGCACCAAGTTCGGTCGCGGTGTAGGTGTTGAAGTCGCAGTAGCCACACCGAGTGAGGCAAAACGGGACGTGTACGTAGATCCCGAAGGGAACACCTCGTGCGGCCTCTCGGACCGAGGGGGGCAGCCGCCCGTCGGGGGGAGGCGGATCGCCGGTGGGCAACGCGGATGGCACGGCTCCAGTCTTCATCCTGACCGGGCCGGCGCGCGCGCGACCCGCGGAACGGGGACCATCGATTACCCCGGCGACAGGCCCGGAACGCTCACCGGGCGCGCCGTTTCGGCCGTTTCAGCGACCGCCCGCCGGAGCACATCGGCAATCTCGTCGCGGTCCCCAGCCGGCAGCTCTGGCGGCGGCCGCCACCGCACGGTGACCGGCCCGGTCGGCAGCCACGAGAGGTCCCGCAACACGTCCGCCAGCCCGTCGAGATTCGGGGAGGCCCAGGCGGGCGCGCGGACCACCGAATAGATCTCCCGGATCGCGTCTCGTCTCGCGTTGATCTTCGCGTCGGCGTTAGTCACATCGATACCTGACCCTCACTTGGTCACGTCCACCCGGCGGAAGCTCTCGTAGTGATCAGCCGTGTAGTAGAACTCGCCGTCGAGTCCGGTGATGATGCGGCGGGCGCCCCGATCGGTCGACCCGGGAGTCGGCACCGTGAACTCGTGATAATAACCGCGGGCTTCGATCGGAAGGTGCCGTTCGGCGTTCACGAATACGACGCCGTCCTGGCGATACGGAAACGGGCCACCCTGGAGGATGAGTGCCACCGTGGCTGACGCCTGCGACGGAAGCGAGGACAGCGGAACCTCGACGCCGGACCCCGTCGACGCTGGGCCGGTACCGCGGCCCGGCGTTGGTGCACCGCCGTGGCTCGCCGCCGACGCCGACGTCGGGGATCGCGGACTCCCATGGTGAACCGCCGAAACTGCGTAGCCGATAACGAGGAGCACGATGAGCGCAACCAGCGCCAGCAGCGGCCAGCGAACGCGGCGGAGGGAGCGCACGTAGGGTCACCCTAGGCTTCGTGCTTGTATCTGGGCATGGACGAAGGATTGCGTGCAGAGACAATCCGCATGTCGGGAGCAGGCGGTGACGAGATCGAGGCGTACCTCGCCCGACCGCTCGCGGATCACCGCCGCGGAGGCGTCGTCGTTATCCATCACATGCCCGGGTACGACCGCGCGACCAAGGAGATGACCCGGCGCTTCGCGGCGATGGGGTACGACGCGCTGTGCCCCAATCTGTTCTGGCGGGAGGCGCCGGGAGCGGATCCGGACGACGCCTCGGCCGTCGCGCGAGCGTTGGGCGGAGTGCCCGACGAGCGTCTGGTGGGAGACGTCGCAGCAGCTGCCGATCACCTGCGGCAACTGCCAGAGGCGACCGGCCGCATAGGAGTGATCGGGCACTGCTCAGGCGGCCGTCAAGCCGTGCTCACCGCCTGCCATGTCCAGGTCGACGCCGTGGTGGACTGTTACGGCGCCTACGTCACGGGCGATCCGCCCCCGGACTGGCCGCTTCGGGTAACCAACCTGGTGCCAGTCCTGCCGAACCTGTCCGCGCCGGTCCTCGGCCTGTTCGGCAACGAGGACCGGACCCCCTCGCCGCAGCACGTCGACGAATTCGAGGCGATCATGCGGTCGAACGGCAAGCAGTCCGAGTTCTACCGCTATGCCAACGCGGGTCACGGCTTTTTTGCGGTCGACCGAACCAGCTATCGGGTGATCGCAGCAGTCGACGGCTGGGAGCGGATTGCCTCGTTCTTCGGCCGCCACATCTCCCTGGAGGTCTGAGCCAAAGCCATGTGCACCTACCTCACCGAGCACATCGCGGTCATCGGCAGCGGAAAGGGCCGGGAGGGATGGTTCCGACTCACCGATGCGACGGTGTACTACGACCATCCGGTCCACGCACTGGACGAGCACACGCTCAACATCGACTTTGCGGCTCCGGCGCTGGGCCCGGCTGCCCGCGTCGCCGTCGAGCTCGATGCCGATTCGGCTCTGCGGCTCGTCGAAGCGGTGCGCCGCGCTCTCGCGTCGCGTTCTGACGCCGTAAGTTGACGTTCATGCACGCGGCGTACGCGTCATCGTTCGATACCGACGATCCCCTCTCGGCGCTCGTCGTCGGTGAGCGTCCGGCACCGACGCCACCGCCCGGATGGACGACCGTTCGGGTCGTCGCGGCCAGCCTCAATCACCATGACCTGTGGACATTGCGCGGCGTGGGGATTACGGAGGATCGGCTGCCGATGATCCTCGGCTGCGATGCCGCCGGTGTCGACGAACAGACCGGAACGGATGTTGTCGTCCACTCGGTCATCGCCAGCGATGGCTGGACCGGCGACGAGACCCTCGATACGCGCCGCACGCTGCTGTCTGAGAAGCATCAGGGAACGATGGCGGACTTCGTCACGGTTCCGAGGGGCAACGTCATTCCCAAACCGGCCGAACTTACCTTCGCCGAGGCGGCCTGCCTGCCGACCTCCTGGCTGACCGCCTACCGGATGCTGTTCGTGAACTCCGGACTGCGCCCCGGCCAGACGGTATTGGTGCAGGGCGCAGGCGGCGGTGTGGCCTCCGCGTGTATCGCGCTGGCGCGCGCGGCGGGCTACCGAGTCTGGTGCACCTCGCGGTCGCCGGAGAAGCAGGAGGCGGCCCGCCGGCTCGGCGCACACGCCGCCTTTGACACCGGGGCGCGCCTGCCCGAACGCGTCGAGGCGGTAATCGAAACGGTCGGCGCGGCGACCTGGTCGCACTCACTGAAAGCCCTGAAGCCGGGTGGTCGCGTCGTCGTGTCCGGCGCCACCTCCGGGCCGAATCCCCCGGCTGAGCTTAACCGCATCTTCTTCCTGCAGTTGTCCGTCATCGGCTCGACGATGGGCACCCGAACCGAGTTGGCCGACCTGATCGCGTTCCTGATAGCCACGGGTGTGCGGCCGACAATCGATCGGACTCTGCCGCTGGATCGGATCGCGGAGGGACTCGCCGCTCTGGAATCCGGCGACGTCGTAGGCAAGATCGTCATTGAGCCGTGAATGCTTCGCGGCGGCGTTGGGCTTATCGCTTACCGCTTGGGCGGCTCGGTATTGGTCGTTGACAATGCCGCGATGAACGCTTCCTGCGGCACCTCGACTCGGCCCACCATCTTCATCCGCTTCTTGCCTTCCTTTTGCTTCTCCAGCAGTTTGCGTTTGCGGGTGATGTCACCGCCGTAGCACTTGGCCAGCACGTCCTTGCGTACTGCGCGGATGTTCTCGCGCGCGATGATCCGCGAGCCAATGGCGGCTTGGATGGGTACCTCGAATTGTTGCCGCGGGATCAGCTCGCGCAGCTTGGCCGTCATCGACGTGCCGTAGCTATGCGCCTTGTCCTTGTGCACGATGGCGGACAAGGCGTCGACCGGCTCGCCTTGCAGCAGAATGTCAACCTTGACGAGGTCGCCAACCTGCTCACCGGCGTTCTCGTAGTCCAGACTCGCGTATCCGCGGGTGCGCGACTTCAGCTGGTCGAAGAAGTCGAAGATGATCTCGGCCAGCGGCAGCGTGTAGCGCAACTCGACTCGAGTCTCAGACAGGTAGTCCAAGCCGCCGAGCGATCCACGTCTGGACTGGCACAACTCCATGATCGAGCCGATGTACTCCGTCGGCGTGATGATCATCGCTTTGACGATCGGCTCGTACACCGCCGCGATCTTCTGCCGGACCGGCCAGTCCGACGGGTTGGTGACGACCTGCTCGGCACCGTCCTCCAGGACGACGCGATACACGACGTTGGGTGCGGTTGAGATGAGATCGAGGTCGAATTCCCGCTCGAGTCGTTCCCGCACGATCTCCAGGTGCAGTAGCCCGAGAAAGCCGCACCGGTAACCGAAGCCGAGGGCGGCGCTGGACTCCGGCTCGTAGACAAGCGCGGCGTCATTCAGTCGCAACCGGTCGAGCGCGTCGCGGAGCAGCGGGTAGTCCGAACCATCCATCGGATACAGGCCCGAATACACCATCGGCTTGGGGTCGCGATACCCACCCAACGATGTCGCCGCGGGCTTGGCGGCGTCGGTGACGGTGTCGCCGACTCGCGACTGGCGCACGTCTTTCACGCCGGTGATCAGATAGCCGACCTCGCCGACACCGAGTCCGGTCGTCGGCTTCGGCTCGGGCGAGATGACACCGACCTCGAGCAACTCGTGCGTGGCTCCGGTCGACATCATCCGGATGCGTTCGCGCGGCGTGATGAATCCGTCCACGACGCGGATGTAAGTGATGACACCGCGGTAGATGTCATACACCGAGTCGAAGATCATTGCCCGCGGCGGTGCATCGGGGTCCCCGGTGGGCGGCGGAACCTCCCGGCAGATGGTGTCGATCAACTCGCGGACGCCCTCGCCCGTCTTGGCGCTGACCCGCAGCACGTCGCTCGGGTCGCAGCCGATGACGTGCGCGAGCTCGGCCGCGTACCGGTCCGGTTGGGCGGCCGGTAGGTCGATCTTGTTGAGCACTGGAATGATGTGCAGGTCGTTCTCGATCGCAAGATAGAGGTTGGCGAGGGTCTGCGCTTCGATGCCCTGCGCGGCGTCCACGAGGAGCACCGCGCCCTCACAGGCGGCCAGGGACCTGGAGACCTCGTAGGTGAAGTCGACGTGGCCCGGGGTGTCGATCATGTCGAGCACATAGTCGCCGTCTGGCCCGCGCCATGGCATGCGGACGTTCTGCGCCTTGATCGTGATGCCGCGCTCTCGCTCGATGTCCATCCGGTCCAGGTATTGCGCGCGCATCTGCCGGGCGTCAACGACCCCGGTGAGCTGCAACATGCGATCGGCCAGCGTGGACTTGCCGTGGTCGATGTGCGCGATGATGCAGAAGTTGCGGATGCGCGCCGGATCGGTGCGGCCGGCGCCAATCGTTTCTGCAGTCACGGATAGCTTTCAGTCGGTGAATAGCGGACCGCTGTCATCGTCCCATGTGATGCGCCCGGCCCTCTTGCGTTCAGCGGGTCGCGAAATGGACGGCACGGCTCGCCGATTCCACTCCACCATGGGCTGGTGACCGCCCACGTGCCCGTCGAGGCCGCTCCAGCGCGGGTCTCGACCCTCGAACTGTTCTTCGATCTGGTGTTCGTCTTCACCATTACCCAGGTCACCGAGATCATCGTCGAACACCCTGACGTAGCCGGACTGGCTCAGGCGGCGATCGTGTTGTTCGTCATTTTCTGGATGTACGGGGGGTACGCCTGGCTGACGAACGCCAGCAAGCCCGATACCGCCGGCCGCCGGATGGTGTTGCTCGCGGCCATGGCCGCGTTTTTCCTGGCATCAGTCAGCGTGCCCGATGCCTTCGGCGCCAACGGCATCGCTTTCGGGCTCGCCTATCTGGCTGTGAACGTCGTCCACGCCGTCGGCTTCGTCGTGTTCGCCGGCCTGGATGCGTTGCGGCCAGTCCTGCGATTGTTCGGCTGCAACCTGATCAGTGCCGGACTCGTTCTCGCCGCCGGATGGGTACACGGCGTGGCGGATTGGGTGCTCTGGCTCGCGGCTGTCGCCGTCCAGCTCGCCACGCCGGCCCTTGCCCAAACTGGACGCCATTACCGCATCAACGTCGAACACTTCACGGAGCGGCACGGGTTGGTGATTCTCATCGTGCTCGGCGAGTCGCTGATCAACGTAGCCCTGGCCGAGGCGCATGCGGCTGTCACGCTTCGCACCGCGGTGGGCATCCTCGCCGGACTTCTGGTGGCGGCGACCATCTGGTGGAGCTACTTCGTCGGCGACGATGACCGAGCGTCAGCCGCTCTGGCGGCGGCTTCGCCGAAACGCCGCGCAACCCTCGCCATCACCGGCTATTTCTTTGCCCACCTGGTGATGATCTACGGAATCCTCGTGCTCTCTGCCGGTATCGGGGTATCTGCGCCCGAGCTGACCGCTCGCGTCGACACCCCCGGCGGCGTGGTTGATCGCCGGCGGCGTGGCGATATTCCTCGTCGGATCTGGTGTATTCCGCGCTGCGCTCGGCTACGCCGACCCGCGGACGCGAATCGTCGGCGGGGCGTGCTGCCTCGCCGCTGTGCCGGTTGGCCTTGTCACCAGCGCCGCCGTCGAACTGGTCATGGTCGCAGCCATCGTCGCGCTGACGCTCGCCGCCGACGGTCGTGTCGCCGATCGGAGCGGGCGAAGCGATACCGGTCGCCGGGCGGGTTGGGCTGATCCGACGGCTTCCGCCAAGATGTCGGCATGACAACCGTCCCTCCCGATCGCCGAGCCGTGCTCGAGTACCGCATACCCGCCGCCCAGCTGCGCCCTGGAGACCTGGTGAACACCTCTCCCGGCGCCGACGACGATTGGCAGCAGGTGTTGGGCGTTTATGCTTCTCCGGCCGGACTGAACGGTGTCTCGTCGGAGGTGGGATCCCTCGTCCAGTCCTTGGACGGCCGCTATGTCGTCGTGGAGCTCACCGACCTGGCGCCGGTTGACGCGAACATCTACTACTCTGACGGCGTCGCGATGGCAGTGTCCGACGACGAGGAGGAGCGCCCCATCGTCGACGAGATCAGCCCCGAAGACGGAGTGCGCACCTACCTGTACACCAAGTTCGAGCTGGTCACTGTCCGGGCCTCGACCTGACCGGTCAGGTCTCGCGGCGAGGTCTCGTCGGGGCCCTAGTATGTTGTGCCCTGCAGCGCCGGGGCGCGCTGGCCACCGGGTGGACATTCTGGTACTGACTGCCAGCAGCCTCAGCACCGATTCGGGGGTCCGCGAAGCCCTCCTGCTCGAGCCGGGGTCGCCTCGGTCGCCCGGAAGTTGGGGGCTGATAATCACCGCTGGTAAGCTGGCGCGGTTGTCCGCCCGAGGGTGCGACGACCTGTCCCGGCATCGCATGCCGGCCGAGTGCGCGATTACCTGTCCATACCAACGTTGAGGCTCCTTCGTGGCGAATATCAAGTCCCAGATCAAGCGCAACCGCACCAACGAGAAGGCGCGGATACGCAACAAGAGCGTCAAGTCGTCGCTCAAGACCGCGGTGCGTCACTTCCGCGAAGCGGCCGACGCTGGCGACCAGGACGGTGCGCAAGCTGCGTTCACCAGCGCATCCCGGCAGCTGGACAAGGCCGTCAGCAAGGGCGTCATCCACCGCAATCAGGCCGCCAACAAGAAATCGGCCATGGCCCAGCGAGTCAGCTCCCTATAGTCGCCATCGCGCGGTAATCGTCCCCTGGCGGCGGCTAGTCGACCAGGCTCACCCATATCCACTTTATGATCTTGGACTTATCGTCGCTCCGCAGCAGTAAGTCCAAGATCACGAACGCTGGTGGCCGACTGTCAGCGTTGACCGCGGGCCTGCGCTAGCCGTAGCACTGCGCGCTCCAACGCGTACTCCGGGTCCACGGCGGCGCCCTTGACCTCCGCGTTCAACTCAGCGACGACCTGGAGGGCATCGTGCAGGCCATCATCGGTCCAGCCCCGGGCCTGCGACTGAGCACGTTTCACCTTCCACGCCGGCATGCCGAGTCGTTGCGCCAGCTGGTACGGGTTGCCCCGGCCAGCTGCCGAAATCCGCGCCACGGACCGAACTCCGTCCGCCATCGCATCAGCGACGACGACGGGTGGTGTGCCTATGGACAGCGCCCAGCGCAGCGTCTCCAGTGCCCCGCCCGCATCGCCGACAACGGCCCGGTCGGATACCGCGAAGCCGCTCACTTCGGCCCGACCCCGGTAGTAGGCGGTCACCGTGTCGGCGCTGATCCGGCCACCCGAGTCGGCGACGAGCTGGTCGGCCGCTTGCGCGAGCTCGCGCAGGTCGCTGCCGACGGCGTCGAGTAGCAGCGCGGCCGCGTCCGGCGTGATCGACCCGCCGGCTCGACGTACCTCGCCCCGAATGAACTCCAGCCGCTCCTCGGCGCGCGTCAGTCGAGCACACGAGATCTGCCACGCCCCGGCCTGGCGAGCCGCATCGAGTACCGCCTTGCCCTTGCCGCCGCCCGCGTGCGCCAAAACGATGGTTGTGTCGTCAGAGCTGGCGTCCAGAAATGGTCCGAGCGCAGTGAGCGCGGCGGTCCGCAGATCCTGCGCAGCGGAGATCACCAGGACGCGGCGTCCCCCGAACAGCGACGGGCTGAGCAGGTCGAACAACTCGGCTGGCTCGATCTGGCCGCCTGCCCGCTCGTCGATATCGGTACTCGGATCGAGCCGACGCGCGGCGGTGGCGACCTGCTCGACGGCTCGCGCAACGAGGAACTCCTCGTCGCCGACGACCAGGACGATGTGCGGCAGCCGCTGGCCATCGGCGGACAAGCCGCCGGCGAGGTCCGCGCCAGAGTCCGGCATGCGCCCATCGTGGCATGCCCGGCCGTTACCGAGTCCTCGGCCCGGCGGTCGGCCACCCTCTCCGCGACCGGCAAACCGACCGCGGCGGCCGATTCTGCCTTCGGGCCACACTCGCGGCTCCACGCGGTCGGGAAGCAGACCTCAGACTGGGCGACTCCGACAGCGCGGCGGACCTGGGTGCCGAGCCGCCCGTTGGTCCAGGTCACGGCGACATCTCCGTCCCGATCAGTCCGACGCACGACCATGCCGAGCCGATCCAGCTCACCCAGCAACGAGGGAGCCGGCTGGCCATAGTCGTTGTGGGCGCCCACCGAGATCACCGCGAGCCGAGCATGTACCGCCGCGAGGAAGGAATGATCCGAATAGGCGCTGCCGTGATGCGGCACCTTCAGCACGTCCGCCGCAACATCAGCCCCGACCCCGAGCAACTGCTGCTGAGCTTCGATCTCAGCATCCCCGGGCAGGAGGATCCGAACTCCGTGACTGTCCGCGCGCAACACCAGCGACGAATTATTGGGATCGGACCGAGTGCCGCGAAACGCGCGGGGCGGACCGAGCACCTCGAGTGTGACGCTTCCCACCCGCAGGCCGAGCCCAACAGAGGCCGGCTCGGCCTGCAGGTGGCGCGGCCGCAACGCGTTAGCCACCAGGGCGGCGCCGGATTCCGGCTCGCCAAGTGGGCCGGTGATCACCCGGCCGACCCGGCGCCCATGCAGCACACCACCGATGCCAGCGACATGATCCACATGGTCATGCGTCAGCACGAGTAGCGGGATCTCGGTGACCCGCTGATCGTGCAAGCAACGATCGACCAGGACAGGATCCGGACCCGTGTCGATCACCACAGCCGACCCCGGGCCGGTCGGCAGCACCAATGCATCGCCTTGCCCCACGTCGCAGGCCACGAAGACCTCGCCACCGGGTGGCCAGCCTGAGGTCACGGACCGAATCGGGATCTGGACGATCAGCGCCGTCGCAGCCATGGCGACGAGCGGGATCCGCCGACGAGGCCGCCAGGCCAGAGCCCACATGACGCCAACCACGGCCAGGAGACTGAAGCCACCCACCAGACCCGTCGGCCATGGCAACACGGCTCCGGGAAGCGCGCCGAACCAGCTCGCGACCCAGACCAGCCAGCGGCAGGGCAACCCGGCCAACACAGCGAGGAACTGGCCCAACGGCATCAGAACCGGAGCCGTCAGCGCGGCACCAAACCCGGCGATCGTCGCTGCGGCCACCACGGGTTCGGCGAGGACGTTGGCTGGAATCGCAACCAGACTCACCGTGCCCGAGATCGCGGCGATCACCGGAGCCGTGACCAGGTGAGCGGCGGCGGCAACGGCTACGGATTCAGCGATGATCGGCGGCACTCGCCGGCGCCGTAACCCGGCTGCCCACGTCGGGGCGATGACCAACAGCGATCCGGTTGCGAGAACGGACATGGTGAAGCCGGCGTCGTTCGCAAGCGTCGGCCGCCAGAGCAGGAGCCCGAGCACGGCGGTAGCGAGCATCGGCACCGCCAGGCGCGGACGACCCACCGCTAGGGCAACCAGCGCGATCCCCGACATGGTCGCGGCGCGCAGCACGCTCGGCGACGGCCGTGCCACCACAACGAATGCGATCAGCACAAGCCCACTGCCGGCCGCGCACATGACCGGCCCGAGGCGCAACCGACGCAGCACAAGCAGGACAGCGCCAACGATGATCACGCAGTTCGTGCCGCTCACTGCCAGCAGGTGCATCAGCCCGGCCGTCCGGAAATGCTCGGCAAGCACCGGGTCGAGCTCACTGGTGTCGCCGTCGACCAGGCCGGGCAACAGACCGCGGGCCGGTGCGGGAAGGGTGCTCGCAGCCTGCCGCAACGACGAGCGCACAACGACGGCTGCTCGCTGCCACCACGGTGGCTGGCCAATCCGCTCGGGAGCCGATTGGGCCGCCGCAATAGCGGACAGCAGCCCGGCGTTGGCGGCCGGCGCGAGCCGAACCCGACTGCGGACCAGCTGTCCGGGAATCAGCTCACGCCAGGTCTGCGCGGGCGCGAACACGATCACGCGACCATCGACGTACGAGTGTCCGGTCGGCAAACCGCGCCGCCGTCAGATCCGCATCGACGGCGACCCGAGGCGCCGCCGACGCGGGTCCACCGCCGGTGAGCGGCCTGGGGTCGGACGTCACCCGCAGGTCGGCGGTGACGTTGGCGTGGCTCAACGCGAGGTGAGCTAACGGACCGTCCCGAGCTCGAGCCAACCGCGCCGAGAGCGGAAGCAGCACAAGCGCCACACAGAACGCCGCGACCGTCAGCGCTGTCCCATGCCCGCCATGTCTCGCCGCTACCCACGCCGCGAGTCCGACCAGCACCGAACCGACTGCGACCAGAAGTGCGACGACCGGTGATCGGCTGAGCGTCATCGAAACCGCAAGCCACGCGGCTACCGCGCCGACGGCAAGGCGCATATCCAGCGGTGCGGCGACACTGTCAGCCGCCGGTGGCGATACCGCTGGTCGACTGGCGTTCATACCGTGACGAGCGGTCTTAGATCGGCGAACTTGCTCGGCCCAATTCCGGAAACTTCGCGCAGCTGATCGGCCGAATCGAATCGTCCATGGGCTGATCGCCAGTCCAGGATGTGTTGAGCGAGCACCGGGCCGACACCCGGCAACTCGTCGAGCTGTTCTGCGGTCGCGGTATTCAGGTCGACCAGCCCACCGGAGCCGGTTACTTCGGCGCCGAGACCGGTTGTGCCCGTCGCCTCAGCCGGGGCGAGTCCAACCGCGATCTGTTCACCGTCGACGAGCTTTCGAGCGAGGTTCGTCGGCGTGAGATCGGCTCCGGCTGTGGCTCCCCCTGCGGCCTGCACCGCGTCCTGCACGCGCGCACCGGAATGGAGCCGGTACACACCTGGCCGCCTGACCTTGCCGACGACATCGACAACGACGCTAGCCGGCACGGAGCTGGGCCGGGCAGCCGCGGCCGAACTGGATACGGAGCCCCGAGCGGACGTGATCACCGGCACAGCGCTCGCCCGTGGACGCCCGAGAAACACCCACCATGCAGTCGCCGCCGCAACGAGCAGGAGCGCGAGACCGACGGCGATCACGCCGCGACGGCCTGCGTCGAGGCGAATACGTGGCACGGCACCTGACTCGGCCATCGGCAACCGAGTGCGCTGGTGCCGGCCCCCTCTCCCTCGGTCGGATGACCAGCCAGATCGGGGCGCAGGCGCCGGGATCGACGGCACTCGCACGTCCTCATCGGTCTGCGGAACTAGCTGCACCGCATCCGCAGCGACCATGGTTGCCGGACCTGCAGGGACCTGAAGGTTGTTGTCCGGCAGCCACCGTGGCCCAGGCGCGCCAGTGTCGGTTGGCGGACTCGTTGGCTCCGCCAACAGCGCTCGCACCCGGGCAGCGACCCGTGCCCGCTCGCCTCCACGCCAGCCCATGCCGGCCATGCCAGAAAGACCCACGGGCGTGACGCTAGGTTCAGCTGGTCTCCTCGAAGGTCGCGCAGGCTCGGCTGTGGACAACGGAAGCAGCTGTGGATGACAGACTCGGAAATCGTGGGCGAGGCAGCTAGGTTCCCTGCGGGGGAGCCACGCGCTCCGCGCGGAACGGAGGACGCGACCTCGCATTCCGGCACCGGCATAGGGGACGCTTCCGGCCCGGCCGCCCCCGGGGATCCGGCTGGATCGTCGGCCCACGACCGGCGACGGCCCCATCTTTCCGCGGCCGAGCTTGTCGGAGTGCTCGCGTCGCTGACGATCGGGGTCGGTTATCTCCTCGCACCGCTCATGGGTGGCGATCTGTCGGCCCAACTGGCCCGCGCTGACTTCGCGACCGCCTACCCGCTCACCCCCGTCGCTCTGCAATGGTTCGGCGGGTTCCTGCCGTTCGGATACTCCACGTGGGTGCCTTGGGTCATGGGCACCATCGGCGTTCGGTTGACGGGAGTTCTCGCAACCGTCGTCGCGACGTGGCTCACCGCCCGGCTGTTCGTGCGCACCGGCGCCCGGCGCGCAACCTGGGGAGCGACGGCGGCAGCCATCACGCTCGGCAGCAACCTCATCGAGGGCCGGGTGACGTTCGCCTGCGGAATCGCCTGCGGATTGGCGGCGCTGCTAACGATCAGTCGTCGAGGCGTGCCGCGCCGGATCTGGGCTGGTGTTCTTGCGTTCCTGGCCGGCGCAGCCAGTCCGGTCGCGGCGCTGCTGCTCGCCGTCTGCGCCACCCCTCTCCTCGCGCGGCGCCGATTCGTCGACGCGGCAGCCCTGTTGGTGTCCGTCGTTCCTGCCGTCATTTTGTCGTTGCTGTTCGCGGATCCGGGACACGCGCTCTTCTCGGCCAATGACGCTCTGCGCGCGATCGCGATCAGCGTCGTCGTTGCGGCTATCGTCCCCGTTGTCGAGATCCGGATTGGTGCGATCGTCGGCGCCGCCTTGGTAGTTGTCCTGTTCCTGGTCTCGACACCTGTCGGTGTCAGCTCGGCTCGGCTGACGCTGCTATTCGCGATACCTGTCATCACTGCGTACGGCGCAGTGAAGGGACGATGGGTCGCGCTCGTCGTAGCGATCGCCGTGCTGGCCCAGCCACCCATCACGTTGGGCACGTTGCGAAACGCCGGGTCTGACGCGACCCAAGCCAGCTACTACCAGCCGCTGCTAGACCAGATCGCCGCGGCGGGACCGCTTACTGGACGGGTGGAGGTGCCCGAGCTCATCGGGCACTGGGAGGCCTACTACGTCGCCGGCCGGATTCCGATCGCGCGGGGATGGCTGCGGCAGACCGACATCGGGCGCAATCACGACGTCTTCTACGACCAACGACCCAATGCGCGGTCCTACCAAGCCTTTCTGCAGCGGACTGCGACGCAGTACGTCGCCGTCGCGGATGCGCCAGCCACCTACTATGCGCGCCGGGAGATCCAGCTGATTGACGCCGGGCTCCCCTACCTGCGCGAAGTGTGGCGTTCCGCACATTGGCGCTTGTATGCCGTCGACGGCGCGACCGCGATCGTCCCGTCACCCGGCATTCTCGTTGCGCAGGATGCCGCTCACATCACGCTCGACGCTCCGCCGGGATCACTGCTGCAACTCAGGTTACGGTGGTGGCGGTGGTTGACGCTCGACGGCGAACCAGGCGCGTGTATCGAGCAGTCGGATCTGGGAGTTGCGTTGCGCGTCGGAAACCTAGGCAGTTCGACGTCCCGCTACGTGATTTCGTCGAGTTTGACAAGTAGGTCGGGGCGAGGTCATTGCTAAGACGCTCGGATCTTCGCCAAGAGGTCTCGCTGATCTGCGCGGCGGGTGCGCTCGGCTCGGTGATCATTGCGTTCAGCTCATGGTGGGTAGCAGCGCGCCCCTCGACGTTCCAGTTCAACCCTCCTGCCGTGATCGACGTCTTTCCGCTGGGCGGCGCGGTACCGCGCGTGTGCTACTACATCGGGCTCGCTCTCGTGGTGGTGACGTGGCTCGCCTTCGGCCGTTGGCTGCTCGTGCACGGACGACCACTTCGACCTCGCGATCTGATCCGCTATGTACTGAGCGTTAGCGCACCATTGCTCGTCGCAGCTCCGATCGCCAGTCGCGACCTGTGGGCTTATGCGGCGCAGGGCAACATGATGGTGCACGACATCAATCCGTACACTTTCGGACCTTTCAGTGCGCCCGGTCCGTTTACCAACGAGATGAGCCCACGCTGGGTCTTCAGCCCGGCGCCGTACGGACCGCTATGGATGCAGATCGCTCACGCGATCGTCGGTGTCAGCGGCAATCACCCTACGGTGGCCGTTCTTCTCCTGCGGTTGCCCAGCGTTGGTCGGCGTGCTCCTGGCCGCTTGGACGCTGCCGTCCATAGCGAGGCGAATCGGTGGGCGGACCGAGTTGGGCTTGTGGTTGGGGGTCGCTAGCCCGCTCACGCTGGTCCTGGGGGTAGGAGGCGGGCACAACGACCTGCTCATGGCCGGTCTTCTCGTCGCCGGACTGGCGGTTGTTTGCCAGGGCAGCTGGACGGCCCTCGCGCTCGGCTGCGGCCATCCTCGGTACTGCGTCAGTGGTGAAGACCCCAGCTGTTGCCGGCCTTGCCTTCGCTGTACCCATCTGGCTGCACGTACGGCCGCCGCACCGGCGCGGGTTGCCGCCGGTTCGGATGATCGTGTCGAGTTCCGCCGTTGCCGGCGCCGTCGGCATTGCGACCATGACGATCGTGAGCGTTGGCAGCGGCCTCGGCTGGGCCTGGGTGCACGAGATCAGCTCGGACATCTCGGTGGTCAATTGGCTTTCCGTGCCGACGGCGATCGCAATCTTCCTCAAGCTAGCGACCGGACACGTGAGCGGGGCGACGAGTCTTGACGCGAGCATGCGCTTCATCAGATCACTTGGGAGCGCCCTCACCGGGGTTGTGCTGGCGGTGTTGTGGTTCGTGGCCCTTCGTCGTGCCCCACTAACCTGCCTGGTCATCGGATTGGGCGCCTCCGCCGTGCTGGTGCCCGCCGTGCAGCCTTGGTATTACTGCTGGGCGCTCGTCCTCGCGGGTCTCGTCGTGACGCGCCGCTGGGTGTGGATCGTGCTCATGACCACGATCGTGAGCAGCGTCATCATGATTCGCCCCAACGGGGAGGGCCTCCAGATGGATCCGTCCCTGATCAACATCATCGCCGGTTCCGCCGTCGCGTGCTGGCTAACCCTCCGGCCCAGGCCGAATGCTGTGCCCACGTCAGCGCCGGACCACGACCGTGCCGAGCACGCCGGGACCTAAATGAGCGCCGACCACCGCCCCTAGTTCCGACATGTGAAGCTCACCGAGGCGCGGGATGCCGACGCGAAGCCGGTCGGCCAGCATCTGCGCTCGATCGGGCGCAGCCAGATGGTGTACGGCGACATCCACGGACCGGTTCCCGGCTGACTCGACTGTCAGCTCAACCAAGCGCGCAATCGCCTTGGCCGAGGTCCGAACCTTTTCCAGCGGGACGATCCGGCCATCGAGAATGTGCAGTAATGGCTTCACCGACAGCGACGTCGCGAGCAAGGCGGAGGCCACGCCAACGCGGCCACCGCGACGCAGGTATTCGAGCGTGTCGACATAGAAGTAGGTTCGCGTGGCATCGACAGTCGAGACTGCGGCGTCTTGCACGTCACCCGGAGAACCGCCCGATCGGGCAGCATCGGCGGCCGCGAGCACCGCGAAGCCCAACGCCATCGCGGCTGAGCGTGAGTCGACGACCCGCACGACGCCATAGCCGAAATCCTGGGCGGCCAGCACCGCCGACTCCCATGTCCCGGACAGCGCAGCCGATAGATGCACCGACACGACGCTGTCGGCCCCGGAAGCCAATGCGGCCTGATATGCGGTGGCGAACTCGGCTGGCGAGGGACGGGATGTGCGAACGATCTCCTTGTTCTGCAGGGCGGCGGCGACCTCGCCCGGCGTGACATCAACGCCATCAGTGCCCATTCGAGCGCCGATCGTGACCCCGAGCGGCACAACCCGGACGCCGAACTCCTCGGCGACGCCCGGAGGCAAGTAGGCCGTGGAATCGGTAACGATGGCGACCGGCGACATGCCGCAACAGTAGTGATCACGTCGTGGCGGCGTCGCGTTCGAGACCGGCCCACGCGCCTACGCGGCCGCGACGGCCACCGGGAAAGCGATCCGACAGGCGACGCGCGGACTGCCGCCTCAGACGACGAAGTTGACCAACCGCCCCGGCACGACGACCACCCGCCGAACCTCCCGGCCGTCCAGCGCGGCAACTACCCGAGCGTCGGCTCGCGCCGCTGCCTCGAGCCCGTCCGGATCCAACCCAGTCGGCACCGACAACACCGTGCGGACCTTGCCGTTGACTTGCACCGGCACCTCGATCGTCTTCTCAACCAGTAGGGCCGGATCCGCCTCGGGGAAGGCGTGCCAAGCCAATGACTCCTCATGGCCGAGGCGCGACCACAGCTCCTCAGCCGCGTGCGGTGCCAGCGGGGCGAGCATCAGCACGAGCGGTTCGGCGACTGATCGAGGGACGCCCCCGTCGGGGAAGGTCTGGGTGAGGTGGTTGTTCAGTTCGGTGATGCGGGCGATAGAGGTGTTGAAACGTAGGGTCTCGAACCCCTCGCGGACCGCGGCGATTGTCTTGTGCAGCAAGTGTTCCGTTTGCTCGCTGGGCGCATCGTCTGACACATGCGTCAATCCCGTGTTCTCGTCGATAACCGTGCGCCAGATCCGCTGTAGCAGCCGGAACGACCCGATAACGGCCTTCGTATCCCACGGCCGATCCTGCTCGAGCGGACCAGTGAACATCTCGAACAACCGCATCGTGTCGGCGCCATACGCCGCGTACATCTCGTCCGGTGTCGTGACATTCTTCAGCGACTTGCCCATCTTGCCGTACTCACGCCGCACCGGCTCGCCGTCGTACGTGTACCTGACCTCCGGGCCGTCTACCTTCTCCACAACCTGGGCGGCCGGTACGTACGCGCCGCGCGAGTCGGTGTACGCGTACGCCTGGACGTAGCCCTGGTTGACCAGTCGGTGGAACGGCTCGTGACTGGACACGTAGCCCAGGTCGTAGAGCACCTTGTGCCAGAACCGGGCGTACAGCAGGTGCAGTACGGCGTGTTCCACCCCGCCGACGTACAGATCAACGCCGCCCAGAGGGCGATTCTCGTCCGGCCCCATCCAATAACGTTCGATGAGGGGGTCGACCAGTGCGTGCTCGTTCGTCGGGTCCAGGTAGCGCAACTCGTACCAACAGGAGCCGGCCCAGTTCGGCATGGTGTTCGTCTCCCGCTGGTACATGCGCGGGCCATCGCCGAGGTCCAGGGTCACCGTGACCCAGTCGGTTAGCCGACCAAGGGGCGGCTCCGGCATCGAGTCGGCGTCGTCAGGCGGGTACGACCTCGGCGAGAAGTCGTCCGTGTCCGGTAACACGACCGGCAGCATCGATTCCGGTAGCGCAATCGGCAATCCGGTCTCGTCATAGACGATCGGGAACGGCTCGCCCCAGTAGCGCTGGCGGGAGAACAACCAATCCCGCAGCCGATAGGTAACGGCGCCCTGACCCCAACCATGCTTCTCCAGCCACGTGATGATCTCCGCCTTGGCGGCAGCCACGTCGAGACCGTTGAGGAAGTCTGAGTTGATGGCGGGACCGTCGCCAAGGTAGGGGCCCCCTTCGAAGTCCTCGGGTGGCCGCACCGTGCGGACGATCGGCAGATTGTGGATCTCCGCGAACTCCCAGTCGCGTTCGTCTTGTCCCGGAACAGCCATGATCGCCCCGGTGCCGTAACCCATCAGTACATAGTCGGCAATGAAGACCGGAATTTGCTTGCCAGTCGCAGGATTCGTCGCGAACGAGCCCGTGAAGACGCCGGTCTTCCGCTTGTCTTCCTGGCGGTCAAGCTCGGACTTGGCCGATGCGGCCGCTTGATACGCCCGTACCGCGTCAGCGGGTATCGGCTGCGAACCAGTCCACGTCGGGTCGGTGTCGGGCGGCCATTCGTCGGCCGTCAGCGCTGCGACCATAGGATGCTCAGGGGCAAGCACCATGTAGGTCGCACCGAAAATAGTGTCGGGCCGGGTCGTGAAGACCTCGATGTCGCCCGCAGGAGAAGGGAATCGTACCTGCGCGCCGGTCGACCGGCCGATCCAGTTGCGCTGCATAGTGCGCACCTTTTCCGGCCAATCGATCAGGTCGAGGTCGTCGGCCAGCCGGTCGGCGTACGCGGTAATCCGCATCATCCACTGCACCAACGGCTTGCGAAACACCGGGAAATTCCCTCGCTCGCTCCGCCCCTCGCTCGTGACCTCCTCGTTGGACAGCACAGTGCCCAAGCCGGGGCACCAGTTGACTGTCGACTCGGCGAGGTAGGCCAACCGGTGGTTGTCGATGACCTGTCGGCGCTGGACGTCCGACAGTTCCCCCCACGGTGTCCCGAACGGGTTGGTGCCCGGTGCCGGTTCTCGCGCGCCGGAAGATAGCTCGGCTACCAAGTCCGTAATGGGCCGGGCGCGGTTTGCCTCGTGGTCATAGAAGCTGTTGAAGATCTGCAGAAAGATCCATTGTGTCCAGCGGTAGTAGCCCTTGTCGGTGGTCGCGAACACCCGACGCTGGTCGTGCCCGAGACCCATCCGCCGCAGCTGTCGTTTGAACACGTCGATGCGCGAATAGGTCGTCGCGGCCGGATGCTGACCGGTCTGCACCGCGTACTGCTCCGCAGGTAGTCCGAAGGCATCGAAGCCCATCGTGTGCAGTACGTTGTCGCCGCGCATCCGCTGGTATCTGGCGAAGACGTCCGTACCGATGAACCCGAGCGGATGTCCGACGTGCAGGCCCTCGCCCGACGGATAGGGAAACATGTCCATGACGAACAGGTGCTGCCGACCGGCGACCGCGTCGAACCCTTGACTGAGCGGCCCGATCGGATTAGGGACGTTGAACGTCCCTTCGCGCTCCCATCGGTCCTGCCAGGCCAGCTCGATCTGGTCGGCCAGCGCGGCGGTATACCGAAACGGCGGGACATCGGCCGTCGCCACAGCCGCGTCGGACGCCCCGGCTTCGCTGCTCATGCGGAAACTCCTTGTCGCTCGCTCACTGGCACAGAAAAGCCTCTGCGATTGCGTCGCAGAGGCTGCCGCGCTGTCCGAGTTCTGACGGTCAGCGCGGCTCGAGAAGGAGCAGGAATACTCGGCTCACAACCTCATGCTACCCGGCCGCCGCACCCGGAAATGGCTGGGTGCGCGGCCTGGCACCCTGATCACGCCTCAGCGTCCGGAACATCCTCGTCCGGTGCCAGCCGCGGGATAACCGGGCCGGGAGGCCCGGCGTTATGGGCACGCAGTTGCCAGCGGCTATCGCTTCGCAATTCCGTCCAATGGCAGTTGGCGAGCGGACCGAGCACATGCGGCTCCTGTGGCAAACCCAGCAACGCCGCGCACAATGCCATTGCCGTTGCACTGTGGGTGACGATCACAGTCACGTCGACCATCGGGAGGTCGTCCAGCGCGGCGCAGGCCCGCTCGGCGACTTCCGCGCGGGTTTCCCCGCCTCGACGGCTCACGTCACGGCCGGCCACCCAATCGGCGTACTCGTCCGGAAAGCGCTCGGCGACCTCGTCCCGGGTCAGGCCCTCCCAGTGACCGAGTGATCTCTCCCGCAAGCGGGAGTCCGTCTTGATCTGGAGCCCGGTGACTTCGCCGATCGGCGCCGCAGTCTGCAAGGCCCGAGTAGCGTCGGAGGACACCAGCACTCCAGGACGGAAGGCGGCGACCAGGCCCGCCACCTCGTAGGCCTGCGCGCGACCCACATCGTCCAGCGGAGGGTCGGCCTGGCCCTGGAAACGGTGCTCAGCATTCCACCTCGTTCGGCCATGCCGCAGCAGCAGCACCCGCCGCGGTGTCGTCATCTACCGCGCTCGGCAGCAGGCGCGCCGGGCCGGTCGAACGGGATCGTCGGGCAGTCCCGCCACAGCCGCTCCAAGTCATAGAAGACCCGTTCCTCGGCGTGCTGGATGTGTACGACGATCTCGGAGTAGTCGAGCAGGACCCACCTCCCTTCACGACGCCCCTCGCGCCGTAGCGGCTTGACTCCGGCCGCGCGCAGCTTCTCCTCCACCGCATCGACGATCGCCTCGACCTGGCGCTCGTTAGATCCCGTGACGATGACGAACACATCCGTCAGGGCGAGCCGATCGCTCACGTCGATGAGCACGATGTCCGAGCCCAGCTTGTCGGCAGCCGCGTCCGCTGCGATCAGGGCAAGATCGATCGCGTGTTGGGTAGCGGCCACGGCGGAAGCCTACGAGCCCAAAACCGACGCGCCCACGTCGGCGCGGTAGAGGCGATGCTTGCCGATGTACTGAACAACGCCATCCGGCACGAGATACCAGACGGGCAGTTCCTCCTGTACCCGTTGTCGGCACGCGCTCGAGGAGATAGCCATGGCCGGCACATCCACGAGGGTCACGGTGTCGGTACGGCAGGTGTGCGTCGGACAGCTCGTACCCAGGGCGGGTGACGCCCACGAAGCGGGCCAGGCGAACCATCTCCTCGTGCTCCCGCCACGACAGGATCTGCCCTAGCGCGTCAGCGCCGGTGATGAAGTACAGCTCGGCGTCCGGATGCAGCGCGTGGATGTCCCGAATTGTGTCGATGGTGAACGTCGGGCCCGGGCGGTCGATGTCGACCCGGCTGACCCAAAACCGGGGATTGGACGCGGTGGCGATGACGGTCATCAGGTAGCGGTGCTCGGCCGGGCTCACCTGACGATCGGTTTTCTGCCACGGCTGTCCGGTTGGCACGAAGATGACCTCGGACAGCCCGAATCGAACGGCAACCTCACTCGCTGCCACAAGGTGGCCATGGTGGATCGGATCGAACGTGCCTCCCATGATCCCGAGCCGGCGCGGGTGCGCGGATGCCGTCACGTCTGGCGATCTTACGGTCGGCTGAACGAAGTCTGTGCTGAGAAAACGTGGCGCCGGTCGACAGCCGTGATTACAGTTTTGCACACAGGGGATGTGCAGGACGGTGGGCGATGGGTGAGATCGAGTGGTCCGGCCCGGGACAGCTACGGATCGGCAACGCTGAGCGAGAGAAAGCCGCGACCGAACTGGGTGAGCACCTGGCCGCCGGACGTCTGGATGCCGACGAGTACACCGACCGAGTTGGCAAGGTCTACGCGGCGCGTACGGCGGGCGACCTCGCGCCGTTGTTCGCGGATCTTCCGCCGTTGCAGCAGCAGGCTCCGCCTCCCCGACCCACCCGGCAGCCATCGGCCTTCCCGGTTCGCATGCTGCTCATCGTGGCGCTGATCCTGGCCTGTGTGGCCTGGGCGGCGTTCATCCGGGTGCCACCGTTCTTCATCTTCCCGCTCGTCTGGATCGTGCTGGCCGGACGCGGTATGTCGCGCGGGCCGCACCGGCGCTGGTAGTTCAGCCGCCGGTCATCGGATGTGGCCGTCTCCGGTTACGATCCACTTCGTTGACGTGAGCTCGGCCAACCCCATCGGCCCCCGAGCGTGCATCTTCTGAGTGGAAATGCCGATCTCGGCGCCGAAACCGAACTCCCCGCCATCGGTGAAGCGGGTAGATGCATTCACCATCACGACGGCGCTGTCGACGCGCGCGACGAACCTGCGGGCGGTGTCGAGATTTCGCGTGACGATCGCTTCGGTGTGACCCGTCGACCAGGTGCGGACATGGGCAATCGCAGCGTCAACGTCATCGACGACGCGCGTGGCCATGTCGAGCGAGAGGTACTCACGACCCCAGTCCTCGTCGGTCGCTTGAACCACGTCGGGGCTCGCGGCGGCAAATGCCTCGTCGCCGTGCAGGACAACACCGTCGGCTTGCAGCGCTCTGACTACTCGCGGCACGAACTCCTCGGCAACCGCGCGATGTACGAGGAGCGTCTCGGCCGCGTTGCACACACTTGGGCGCGAGACCTTCGCGTTGACGACGATTCGCTCGGCCATGTCCAGATCGGCGTCGGCGTCAACGTAGATGTGCACGTTGCCGACGCCGGTCTCGATCACCGGCACCGTCGAGTTCTGTACCACATAGTTGATCAACCCGGCGCCGCCCCGCGGGATGATCAAGTCGACCAGGCCGCGGGCTCGGAGTAGGTAACCGACGCTTGCCCGATCGGTCCCGGGGACGAGCTGAATCGAGTCGGCCGGCAGGCCGGCCTTCTCTGCGGCGATAGCAAGGACGTCGACCAGCACCTCGTTCGAGCGATGGGCGGTGCCCGACCCGCGAAGCAGCGCGGCATTGCCGGACTTGAGCGCGAGCCCGGCCGCGTCGACAGTCACGTTGGGTCGGGCCTCGTACACCATCGCGACGACGCCGAACGGCACGCGGATCTGGCGAATCTCGAGACCATTTGGCCGGATGTAACCGCGCACGACCTCGCCGACGGGGTCGGCCAGTGCGGCAACGTCTCGAAGACCTGCAGCCATTCCGTCGATGCGTTCCGCGGACAGCGTTAGCCGATCGATCATCGCCGGCGGTGTGGCCGCCGCTCGGGCGGCGGCCACGTCGACCGCGTTGGCCCGGAGTCACGTCGTCGGTCGCGCCGGCCAGGGCGTCGGCCATCGCGAGCAGTGCGGCGTCCTTACGGGCCCGTGACAACGGTGCGAGCTCGGCCGCGGCGACCCGGGCCCGGGCGGCCGCTGCGCGGACCTGCTGTTCGAGGTCATCCGTCATGACGGCCAGGGTACGGCGGCTGCCGGATGCCCTCGCCTCCGCAGGCTCGCCAGCCAGAGCCTGCGACAATGGCTCGATCCAGTGAGTCTGTGGGGGGAAGCGAGCAGGGGTGAGAGCGGGCCAGTCACCGGTACGCCCAGCACTCACTGCTCTGGTGCTGCCGTCGAGCTGGCAGCCCGCAGTCCGGTCCGGCCTGCGCCTGTGGGCGATCAGCCGCGTCGCGTTCCTGACCTACGGTCTGGTGCTGGCGGCGCTGCTACCCGCGGCCCGGCCAAAGAACGCGTCCAGCGCCGCACTGTGGCCGGTGACGTTGTACGCGCGCTACGACAGCGGCCACTTCGTGCATCTCGCGGCGTTCGGCTACCCCCTCAAGCCGTTCCGGTTGCCTTTGATGAATGCCGACAACGAACATGCGTTCCTGCCCGGGTATCCCATCGGAGCGCGCTGGCTCGCCGACGCATTGACCGGCGGAAGCCCAGGCCCCGACGGTTACCTCACGGCGCTCGCTGTACTCGCCTGGCTCGGCGCCGCCGTGGCCGCGGTGCTGATCTGGCGGCTTGCGGCTGATGAGGCGGACGCGCCGATCGCTGATCGCGCAGTCCTGATCCTCCTTGCCGGCCCGTATGCCGTCTTTCTCATGGCGTCGTATTCCGACGGCGTGTTTCTCGCCTTTGCGCTCGCCGCCTGGCTCGCCGGCCGACGGGATCGTTGGTGGCTAGCTGGGCTGATGGCGGCCGGGGCAGCGATCGTCCGGATCAACGGGCTGTTCCTCGCAGCCGGGCTCGCCGTCATGTTCGTGCTCGCGGCCCGGGCGGCCGGACGACGGATCGTCCGGCTTCCGAGGCGCTTGCGTTGACGCTGCCACTGTTGGCGACCGCAGGGTACTTCGGCTGGATGCGAGCGACGACCGGGCGATGGACGACGTGGTTCGAGGTCCAGGAGCGTGGCTGGGCTCGTACAACTACCTGGCCCTGGACGACCTTGGTCCACAGCGCCGAACGGCTGCTCACGGTCGAACCTTGGCCCGTGCGCTACCAGGACTGGCTCGAGATGGTTTTCGCAGCGCTGCTCGTGCTCGGCGTCGTGGTGCTCTTCCGTCGGCGTCGCTGGCCCGAGTTCGTCTATGTCGGACTGACCGCCGGGTCGCTGCTGACCAGCTCCTACTACGTCTCGATCCCCCGCTCCATGCTCGTGTGCTTCCCGCTCATCGTCATCGCCGCCGAGTGGACCCGGCGTAGCGCCCATCGTTGGCTGGTCGCTGCGTGCGTCACGGTCGGGGTGGCCATGCTCGTGTTCAACACGACCACACTGCTCTTCGATCAGTGGAGCGGCTGAGGTTCTACCCAGCCCAGCTACGGAGCAGTGCGAGATCGTCGCGGTGCACGACGGCGCGCCGGAACTCCGCCGGCAACTCGCCGGTCTTACGTCCAAGCAACGACGGCAGATCCGCCGCGTCGTAACCAACGAGGCCGCGCGCCACGACCGTGCCGTCCGCCGTCGCCAGGTCCACAGGATCGCCCGAGTCGAAGTCCCCGCTCACCTCGATGATGCCGGCCGGAAGCAGCGATGCCCGGCGGTTCACAACGGCGACTATGGCCCCGCGATCCAGTGTCAGCCGTCCGCGCGGCGTGGACGCGTGCCTGAGCCAAAACAGCCGTGATGCGGTCCGGTCGCCGACTGGATGGAAGTACGTGCCGGTTCGGCCCTCGAGGGCTTCGCCGACCGACGTCGCCGCCGCGAGCAGGACCGGGATTCCCGCTCCGGTCGCGATGACCGCGGCCTCGATCTTGGTCGCCATGCCACCGAGGCCGACGCCGCTTCCACTCCCCCGGGTGTCGACGTCGGCTAGGTCTTCCGGCCCCCGCACCTCCGCCACCAATCGCGCTTCGGATCGGCGTGGGTTGCCCGTATAGAGACCGTCGACGTCGGATAGCAACACGAGCGCGTCGGCGTGGACGAGATGAGCCACGAGTGCAGCCAGCCGATCGTTGTCCCCAAAGCGGATTTCGTGCGTGGCGACCGTGTCGTTCTCGTTCACGATCGGCGCAATTCCGAGTGCCAGTAGGCGTTCCAACGTTCGATTGGCATTGCGGTAATGACCCCGCCGGTCGAGGTCGTCGGCGGTGAGCAGCACCTGCCCGACCCGCAGACCGTGGCGGGCGAACGACGCCGCGTAGCGCTCGACGAGCAGCAGCTGGCCGACGCTCGCCGCGGCCTGCTGGGTCGCAAGGTCGCGAGGTCGGGCCCGCAACCCGAGCGGCTCGATGCCCGCCGCGATGGCACCCGAGGACACCAGGACGACTTGTCTGCCGGCGGTTCGCTGAGCGGCCAGCGCATCGACGAGCCGATCGAGCCGCTCCGGATCGAGCCGGCCGGACGACGTGAGCGACGAGGACCCGACCTTGACCACAACGCGGTGCGCCGTCGAGATGGCTTCGCGGTTCACGAGCCGCCCTCGACCCCCGACTCCGCGTCGACCCCGTGATCGTCGGAGTCCTCCGGAGCCGATGCGTCCGGAACGCGACGGGCCCGCTTCGCGGCCAGTCGAGTCGCAGCCCCAGGTCGGCTGGACGTCTCGAGGCGAGGATCCGTGCCCCGTCGACCCGGCATCAGGTCGACCTCGTCGCCGGCGGCGGGATGGAAATCGAATGTGACGTCGCCGATGGTCACGGCGGCGCCGACCTTAGCTCCCAGCCGGGTGAGCTCTGTTTCCACGCCCAGGCGAGCTAGCCGATCGGCGAGGTATCCGACCGCTTCGTCGTTGTCGAAGTTGGTTTGCTGGACCCAGCGCTCGGGTTTGGATCCGTGAACCACAAAGCCACCCGGCTCGGCCGGATCCGGGTCGATGGTGAAGCCCGCAGCGTCGACAGGCTGCGGGTGTAGAACGATTCGCGCCGGTTCGGGCGGTGGCCGGCCGGCCCGGTCGGCCTCGACCTCACCGGCCAGCGCGTAGGCAAGGTCAGACAGCCCAGCGTGGGTCGCCGCCGAGATCTCGAAGACCGGCAGCCCGCGAGCCTCGAACTCCGGCCGGACGAGCGCGGCCAGTTCGGCCGCCTCCGGGACGTCGATCTTGTTCAGCGCCACCAGTCGAGGTCGCGCGAGCAAGTCGCCAAAGGTGCCGACGTACTGGGCGAGTTCCCGCTCGACGGCTTCCACATCGCTCACCGGATCACGGCCCGGCGCCGCCGTCGCACAGTCCACGACGTGCAGCAAAACGGCGCATCGTTCGACATGACGCAGGAATTCCAGGCCGAGCCCCTTGCCTTGAGCGGCACCCGGGATGAGGCCGGGGACGTCGGCGATCGTGTAGGTGACATCGCCGGCGCTCACGACACCGAGGTTTGGCACCAGTGTGGTGAATGGGTAGTCCGCGATCTTGGGCCGAGCGGCGGATAGGGCGGCGATCAGGGATGACTTCCCGGCTGACGGGAACCCGACCAGGCCGACATCGGCGACGCTCTTGAGTTCCAGGATGACGTCGTGGGTTTCTCCCGGCTCGCCGAGGAGCGCGAAGCCAGGAGCCTTGCGTCGGGGCGACGCGAGCGCTGCGTTCCCGAGACCGCCGCGGCCCCCGCGAGCGGCCACGAAGCGGCTACCCGTGCCGGTCAGGTCGGCCAGGACCGTGCCGTCAGCCGCCTGTACCACCGTCCCGTCTGGCACTCGTAGCTCGAGGTCGCTGCCGTCGGCACCGTTGCGGTTGCTGCCGGCACCTTGCTTGCCGTTGCCGGCTCGCTGGTGGGGATGATGATGAAAATCGAGCAGCGTATGGATGTTCGGGTCCACGACGAGCACCACATCGCCACCGCGACCGCCGTTGCCACCGTCCGGTCCGCCGAGCGGTTTGAATTTCTCGCGGTGGATCGACGCCACGCCATGCCCGCCGTGTCCGGCGCCGAGATGCAGCACGACGCGATCGACGAAGCTCGCCATGTGCTGCCTCCTACCGGAAACACGACGAAGGGGCGGCCCGGGCCGCTGACCCGGGCCGCCCCTCGACGACGTATGTGTGGCCGGGTCGCTCAGACGCCGGACGGGACGATGCTGACGGTCTTGCGACCGCGCGACTCACCGAACTGCACGTTTCCTTCGACCAGCGCGAACAGCGTGTCATCGCCACCGCGGCCGACATTCGCACCGGGGTGGAACTTGGTGCCGCGCTGGCGGACGAGAATCTCGCCGGCATGGACGGACTGACCGCCGAATCGCTTCACGCCGAGTCGTTGTGCGGTCGAGTCGCGGCCGTTACGGGAACTCGACGCGCCCTTCTTGTGAGCCATTTACGGATCCTTACTTCTTGCCGGACGACGTCTCGGCCGCGCTTATCCCGGTCACCTTCAGCTGGGTCAGCCGCTGACGGTGGCCCATTCGCTTGTGGTACCCGGTCTTGTTCTTGAACTTGTGGATGCTGATCTTCGGGCCCTTGACCTCGGCGACCACCTCGGCGGTCACCGCAACAGCCGCGAGCTGGTCGGCGTCGTGCGTTACCTTCTCGCCATCGACGAGAAGCACCGCGGGCAGCGAGACCTCCTCGCCTGGAGCCGCGGGCAGCTTCTCCACCGACACGACGTCACCAACGGCTACTCGGTACTGCTTGCCGCCAGTCTTGACGATGGCGTACATCGGGGGTCGCACTCCTCGAGTCAGGCGAGAGCGGCAGCGGTCGACGCGCACGCAACAACGGCCCACCGCTCGATGGGCCGCAATCCAGGATACGGCACGCTCCGTACGGTGAGCAAAGCGCCGCCGGAATGGCTCACGTCGACCGCGCCCGAGGGATGGCGACCTGATTGAACGCGTAGTAGACCGCGAGCACGCCGTGGACCGCGAGCGTTAGTGGCGCCGAGATGAGTGCCAGCACGACCGTGACCGGATAGACGACCAGGCCGAGTGCGAACCGGCCGCGGGTTGCCCGCGCCCGCGCGTAGTCCACACCCGGAACCAGCAGGCGATCGGTGCGCGTCGCCCACCACCAGAGCACGACGTATGCGATCGCGACCAGCACCATGACGCTGCTGTAGACGACCGCGGCATCGTGGGATGCGGTGTCATCCCTCAGGTATTCCGCCATCAACGCCGTCGGCCACGGGATCGCAGCGACAACGAGCAGCAGAAGCAAATTGATCATGATCAGGCCGCGGTCGACCCGGGCCATGTAGCCGAACAGTGTGTGGTGGTTGAGCCAGATGATGCCGATGACGAGAAAACTCACGACATACGCGGCGTACGAGGGCCACTGCTGACCCAGCGCTGACCATAAGTGCTGATCCGGCGCGACCGTCGGCACCTTGATGTCAAGGATGAGCAGCGTGATGGCAATGGCGAAAACGCCGTCGCTGAACGCCTCCACTCGCGACGAACCGGACGTTCTGGCGTCGGTCGTCCGCCTCCGTCATTGCGGCCGCGTAATCATGTAAGCCTTATCCGACCGGAACCGGCGGGCCGGCAGGCCGAGTCGCGGAACGGCGACCCCGCCGCCTCGGCGCTCGGCTCGGTTCCGTCAGACGCCGCCTCCCCCGACGACTCCGTCACGAAATCGGGGGATTCGGCTTCGGCGGGCAGCTCGTTCGTCACTGCTCGGGAGCTGTCCGGCCGCGGTCACGTCGATCGCGGTCGCCACCGCGTCCGCGGTACGCTGCTTCTGGACCTGGTTCGGCAGGCACATCCTCGGCAACGAGTACGCGGCTTCAGTCGGCTCGAGATCGCCCTGGTCGATGTCTGACCCATCGGGCCTCGCCGCGATGGCCGCCATCGCCGACGCCGCGGCTCGGCGCTGCTCGGAACTGCTAGCGGGTTCCGCGGCGTCGCTGGATTTCCCGGTCCGCCTGCGCCTCCCGCCCTTCGGCGACGCCGCCCCTTCATCAGCCGAGGATTCCTCTGCTCGGCGGTCGTCCACTGGCTCGTCGTGGATGATCAATCCCCGCCCGCCGCACGTCGGGCAGATCTCGCTGAACGCCTCCAGCAGGCCCTCTCCGACGCGCTTGCGGGTCATCTGCACCAGACCCAGCGACGTGACCTCGGCGACCTGATGCTTGGTCCGGTCCCGTCCGAGGCACTCGATGAGACGCCGCATGACCAGGTCACGGTTGCTCTCGAGCACCATGTCGATGAAGTCGATGACGATGATGCCGCCGATATCGCGCAATCGCAGCTGGCGGACGATCTCCTCCGCGGCTTCGAGGTTGTTGCGCGTAACCGTTTGCTCGAGGTTTCCGCCGGCGCCGATGAACTTTCCGGTGTTCACATCGATGACGCTCATCGCCTCGGTGCGGTCGATAACGAGAGAACCCCCGGACGGAAGGAAGACCTTTCGGCTCAAGGCTTTGCTCAGCTGCTCATCGACGCGCAACTCGTGGAACAGATCGCCGTCGCCAGTGTGCTGGCTGACTCGATCGCGCAAATCAGGTGCGACTTCCGCTACGTAGCTCGATACCGTCGACCAGGCCTGGTCGCCCTGGATGACGAGCCGGTCGAAGTCTTCGTTGAAGACGTCGCGCACGACGCGGATGGCCAGGTCCGGCTCGCCGTGAACGAGCATGGGCGCGGACTTGGGCTGCCGGGCTTTCTCCTGGATGGCGGTCCACTGAGCGGTCAGCCGCTCGACGTCATGCGTCAGCTCGTCTTCGGTAGCGCCCTCCGCCGCGGTGCGGATGATCACCCCGGCGTCTTCGGGCACGACCTTCTTCAGGATCGACTTCAACCGGTGCCGCTCGGTGTCGGGCAGCTTGCGGCTGATCCCGGTCATGCCACCGCGGGGAACGTAGACGAGGAACCGGCCCGGCAAGGAGATCTGGCTCGTCAGCCGGGCGCCTTTGTGGCCCACCGGGTCCTTGGTCACCTGCACCAGGATGGTGTCGCCCGACTTCAGGGCGTTCTCGATCGCGCGGGCTTTGCCTTCGAGGCCGGCAGCATCCCAGTTGACCTCGCCCGCGTACAGCACGCCGTTGCGCCCTTTGCCGATATCAACGAAGGCCGCTTCCATGCTGGGAAGGACGTTCTGCACCCGGCCCAGGTAGACGTTGCCCACGTAGGACGTAGCGGTCGCACGCGTGACGTAGTGCTCCACCAGGACGCCGTCCTCGAGGACCGCAATCTGGGTGCGATCGCCGAGCTCACGGACAGCCATGGTCCGATCGACTGCTTCGCGGCGGGCCAGGAACTCGGCCTCGGTGAGGATGGGAGCGCGGCGGCGCCCCGAATCCCGCCCCTCCCGCCGACGCTGGCGCTTGGCCTCGAGGCGAGTCGACCCCCGGACGCCTCGCACCCCGTCGCCGCTCTCGTCCTCGGCGTCGCGAGCCCGGTTCTCTCGCACGTGGACGACCGTGTCGGGCGGATCGTCGTCCGATCGACCTGCGGCTTCGTCGGCGCTGTCCGCCGAGCGGCGGCGACGGCGCCGCCGGCGCGGGGATGACGTGGACGTATCGGCTTGGGCAGTATCCGGCGACTCGCCGTCTTCGTCGGGCGTGCTGTCGTCACCGGCCGGGGTCTCGCTCGCCGGTGTGCCGTCCGCCGCCTCGGCGGCCTCCGTGCTCTCGTCGGCGTCTCGACGCCCACGACCCCGTCGGCCTCGGCGCCGCCGCCGCCGGGCGCCGGTCGCCTCCTCGGCGGCAATCTCGCGAACCTCTTCTGGCTCGTCGATCACGGCCTCCGCCGCCTCGAGGGCGACGGCGGGTTGCTCGGCCGGGGCGACAGCTGCCGGCGTCATTCACGGCACCGTCTTGGGCTGTGGCTTTGGTCGCTCGCCGTCGACGCCGAGGGGCTGGCTCAGGTGCGTCAGCCGGTGCGACGAACACGACGCTGGGCGCGACCATCGTCGCGGGGATGACGTCGACCGCGTCCGCGGCGACGTCAGCGGTCGGAGTAGGCGGGGCCGCGGGCGCGGGAAGGGTCTCAGGCGGCGTGCTGGCTTCGGCAGCGACCTTCTTCGCCGAACGTCGCCGGACCGGCCGCGCCGGCGCGAGCTCTGCGCCTGAGTTGCTTCGGTTTCCGCGGCCGCGGCAGCGGCTACGGCTTTGCGCGCGGTGCGCCGACGTGGTGTCCGGGCCGGAGCTCCGTCAGTTCCGGCGGATTCCGGCGCCTGGGTGGCTGACTCAGGCGACTTGTCGTTCGGGGCTGATTCGGGCGCCTCGGCGGTGCCGGCTGCTTTCTTGGCCCGGCTGCGCGCGCGGGGGGCTTTGACCGTGGGTGTGGGCGGTGCGGACGCAGGCGCGGTCCGTTCAGGGTTGTCAGGTTCGAGCATCGGCTCGGGTCTCTCCGTTCGGCCTCCGGGCGCGCGACGCATGGGCGTCACTGCGGCCGCACGGAGGCGGTGTAGGCGGGCGCACCTCGGTGCGCGCGCGAAGTCTTGGTCGCTCGACCTGGCGCGGTCGAGCGGTGGTGCTACGACGTCGCTCGCCGTGAACGATCGGTAGCGAGCGGATCGCCGACAGCGCCGGTCTCGTCGAGCGGCCCCTGCGCCACACGCATCGCTTGATAGGTCCACAGCGGAGCGTCGGGGGCGAGGCCGGCAACAAGACGCAACGCTGCGACGATGTCGTCGGGTCGAACAGCAGGCGTCGACCTGCCGAACCACCGCCTCCATTATCGCATGCTCGGCTTTCGGGGGCACGTCGACGGTCGCATCCAGGATCGGGCCCCGTACGTCGACGGTCCGTCGTCCGTCTCTGGTCAATCGGTCAACCGACAGCTGTGCGCGAGCGAGCAGCCCGTCGACCAGCGGCTGCAGATCGTTGACAGTGAGATTGGCGAATTCCACCCGCCAGAGCGATGCCTCGAGCCGGTCAGCCAGACCTCCGGCACCCGCCTCGACCGCCTCCAGGACGTCCACGCCCTCCGGCAACGCGGCGCCGAGACGCTCCCGCAGCTCGTTCAGATCGGCTACGGGTGCCTGCAGACCGATCTCCAGGTACTCCGCCTCGCTCGCGACGCCCGTCGGTGCGGCCCCGGCGTAGGAGATCTTGGGATGTGGCGTGAATCCGGCCGAAAAGGCCATCGGCACGCCCGCTCGTCGCAGGGCTCGCTCAAAGGCGCGCGCCAGGTCCCGGTGCGAAGCAAACCGCAGCCGACCGCGCTTGGTGTAGCGCAGCCGGATTCGCGCCACCACCGGCGGTGGCGGCGATCCGGCAGGCTGGCGGGCGCGCACCGGTGGTCAGGGAGCAGACGGGGCAAGTGGCAACAAAGTTCGCCCGGTTGGCCCGATTTGGACGTCCGTGCCCAGCGTCGTGCAGACGCCGCAGTCGAAGCAGGGTGTCCAACGGCAATCGTCCTGCTCGAATTCGGCCAGCGCATCCTGCCAGTCGTCCCAGAGCCATTGCTTGTCCAAGCCGGCGTCGAGGTGATCCCACGGCAGCGTCTCATCGGCGTCCCGCTCGCGGGTCGTGTACCACGCAAGATCGACGCCGAGAGGCGGCAGCACCTGCGCCGCCGCGGCCTTCCACCGGGTGTAGGAGAAGTGCTCGCTCCACCCGTCGAAGCGACCACCCTCGCGCCAGACCCGCTCGATGACCGCACCCACGCGGCGATCGCCGCGGGAAAGCAGCCCTTCGATGATCGACGGCTCGCCGTCGTGGTACCGCATTCCGACGTTGCGGCCGAGCGAGCGGTCGCCGTTGATGGCCGCCCGAAGCTTGCGGAGTCGGCCGTCGACGACCTCGACCGGCGCCTGGCTCGCCCACTGGAACGGCGTGTGCGGCTTCGGCACGAATCCGCCGATAGACACGGTGCACCGGATGTCCTTGCGACCCGTGACCTCGCGCCCTGCGCGGATAACGTCGTGCGCCATTTGGGCGATCTCGAGCACGTCTTCGTCGGTCTCGGTCGGGAGGCCGCACATGAAATACAGCTTGACCTGACGCCAGCCCTGCCCATAAGCGGCTGTGACGGTCCGAATCAGGTCGTCCTTGCTGACCATCTTGTTGATCACCCGGCGGAGCCGTTCGCTGCCGCCCTCGGGCGCGAAGGTCAGACCCGAACGGCGACCATTGCGGGAGAACTCGTTGGCGAGATCGATGTTGAAGGCGTCCACCCGGGTCGACGGAAGGGACAGGGACACCTGCTCGCCCTCGTAGCGGTCGGCCAAACCCTTGGCGATCTCGCTGATCTCGGAATGGTCCGCGCTGGAAAGCGAGAGCAATCCCACCTCTTCGAACCCGGTTGCCGCGAGACCGTTCGCGACCATCTCGCCGATGCCGGTGATGCTCCGTTCCCGCACCGGGCGGGTGATCATGCCGGCTTGGCAGAAGCGACAGCCCCGCGTGCATCCGCGAAAGATCTCGACGCTCATCCGCTCGTGCACCGTCTCGGCCGTCGGAACGAGCGGGGCCTTCGGGTAGGGCCAGGAGTCGAGGTCCATGACCGTGTGCTTGGCCACCCTCGCGGGAATCCCTTGCCTATTAGGCACAACCTCGGCCAACCGACTGTCCGCGTGGTAACTCACGTCGTAGAAGCGCGGCACATAGACGCCACCGATTGCCGCCAGCCGGGCCAGTGTGTCGTCCCGGCCGACTCGGTCGCGCTTCGCGTCACGGACAATATCCGTGATCACGCCCACGGCCTGCTCACCGTCGCCGAGTAGGGCGGCATCGATGAAGTCCGCGATCGGCTCTGGGTTGAACGCAGCGTGCCCACCAGCGATGACCAGCGGATGGGAGTCGTCGCGGTCGACGGCGTGCAGGGGGATGCCCGCAAGATCGAGCGCCGTCAGCAGGTTGGTGTAGCCGAGCTCAGTGGCGAAACTGACGCCCAGCAGGTCGAATGCGGCCACCGGTCGGTGCGCATCGACTGTGAACTGGCCTATCCCGTGCTCACGCAGCAGCGCCTCGAGGTCGGGCCACACCGCGTACGTGCGCTCGGCCAGGGCGTCGGGGCGCTCGTTGATCACTTCGTAGAGGATCTGCACGCCCTGGTTCGGCAGCCCGACCTCGTACGCATCCGGGTACATGAGCGCCCAGTGCACCTCCACGTCGTCCCACGCCTTGATCTGGGCGTTCAATTCCCCGCCGACGTACTGGATCGGCTTGCTGACCCGGGCCAGCAGCGGCTCCAAGCGGGGGAACAGGGACTCGACGGTCACGCTGCACCATGCTACGGCGCACTGATCGGCCGGCTGGGCTCTCGCCAGGCCCGAGCGCTAAACACTCGCGCCTATGACTCGGGAAACCACAGCCCGACTTCTCGAGCGGCCGACTCGGTCGAATCCGAGCCATGCACCAAGTTCTGCTGGACCCGCAGCCCCCAGTCCCGGCCGAGGTCACCGCGGATGGTGCCGGGCGCGGCTAAGGTCGGATCGGTGGCACCCGCGAGCAGCCGGAAGCCCTCGATCACCCGATGCCCTTCGGCGACGAGCGAGACGATCGGCCCGGACAGCATGAACTCCACCAACGGCTGGTAGAACGGCTTGCCGACGTGCTCGGCGTAATGCCGAGCGAGCAACTCCGGGTCGGCCAGTCGCATGCGCAGCGCGCCGATCCGGTAGCCCTTCGACTCGATTCGCCGGATGATCTCACCGGATAGGCCGCGAGCTACCCCGTCCGGCTTGACGAGCACAAGCGTGCGTTCCACGGCTGCGGTCACGGCTCGTGAGTCTATGACCCACGAGAGCTCGGGACTCGACGTATACCGACGGGATTAGGAGATCAACATGCGAATGCCGCCAGGTGTGCCCACGAGTTCGTGGCGCAGATTGAGCAAGTAGAGCCAGGCCCCGAGGAAGATCGCCGCCACGATCAGGAACCCGAAAACCCACAGTCCTATGGCAAACATGGGCAGCTGCAATGCCGACCCGACCGCGATCCCGAACCGCCGACGGACGACGAGTCCAGCTGCCACCAGCACGACCACGAACCCGATCAACAGACCGGTCTTTACGCCGGTCAAGCCCACCGACGTCTGCGCGATTGCTCGCGGCACGAGCAGCACGCAAAGGGCCTCGAGCCAGAGGACGGCAGCCAATGCTCGCGAGATTGATTTGTCGGCACGCGCGGCCCGCTCCGCGTGCTCTTGCGGGGTGAGTTCGATCGGCTCCGGCGGCGGCTCGCCGCTGGTTTCGCTGCGTCCGCTCGGCTCGGTGGCCTCGTCCGGCGCCCGCCGGCCGTCGACGGCGTCGTCCCGGTCTTCGGTCACGGTCCCGGCCGGACAAGCAGGGTGCGCGCTTCGCCGGCGGTAATTACCGATCCGGTGATCAGCACGCCGGCGCCGGCGAGAATGTCCTCGTCGCTCTCTTCGGCCAGCCGGACCGCCGTCTCGATCGCGTCGTCGAGCCGTGGTTCGACGGTGACGCGATCGGCCCCGAAGATCTCGACCGCCACCGCGCCCAAGGCATCCGCGGGCAGCGCACGCGGGGAGGAGTTCTGCGTCGTGACGATCTCGTCGAGAACGACTTCGAGTGGGCGAAGCAGTCCGGGGATGTCCTTGTCGGCCAGCACGCCGACCACACCGATCAGTCGCCGGAAGTCGAACGCCTCTACGAGGGCGGCGACCGAGGCGGCCATCCCGTGGGGGTTATGGGCCGCGTCGAGCAAGATCGTCGGTGCGGATCGAACCGCCTCCAGCCGGCCGGGCGATCGGACGGATGCCAATGCGGCGCGCACGGTTTCGACGTCGATCGGCCCAGAGGCCGCTCCGGCGCCGAAGAAGGCCTCCGTCGCTGCCAGCGCCACGACTGCGTTCTCCGCTTGATGGGCCCCGTGCAGCGGCAGGAATATCTCCTCGTACACGCCGCCGAGGCCCTGCAGCGTGAGAACCTGGCCGCCCACCGCCACGGAGCGATCCAGCACGCCGAACTCCGACCCCTCGCGAGCCACCGCGGCCCCTACCTTCGCCGCTCGGTTGAGCAGTTCGGTGGCCGCTTCCTGCTGCTGCGAGGCCAAGATCGCGACGGCGTCGGGCTTGATGATTCCGGCCTTTTCGCGAGCGATCGACGTTATGGTTCCGCCTAGCAACGCCGTGTGATCCAGATCGACCGGAGTGACCACGGCGATCTGCGCGTCCAGCACATTGGTGGCATCCCATTCCCCACCAAGACCGACCTCGACGACCGCTACGTCGACCGGCGCGTCGGCGAACGCGGCGAACGCGAGTGCGGTCATCACCTCGAAGAAGGACAACTTGGTCTCGAACTGACCGTCGACCAGTTGTACGTACGGCAGGATTTCCTCGTAGGTCTCGACGAATCGGCGGGCCGAGATGGGCTCGCCCGACAGCACGATCCGTTCGGTGATCGAGGACAGGTGCGGGCTGGTGTAGCGCCCGGTGCGCAATCCGAACGCATAAAGAATCTCTTCGATCATCCGCGCCGTGGTCGTCTTGCCGTTGGTCCCGGTGAGGTGGATCGAGCGGTAGCTGCGCTGCGGTTCGCCGAGCAGGTCGACGAGCGCGGCAATGCGTTCCTTCGTCGGGTGGATGCGTCCCTCGCCCCACCGGCTGGTGATTTGCGCCTCGGCCTCCCGGAGGCGCGTCACGTACTGGTCGGCGTCGGCAGGCGCGGAAGGAGCCACGCCAGGCGAGTCTACGAGCGTTGCGAGCGGAGGGGGTCGCCTGTCGGTCGGCGATCGGGTTCGGCCTCGGTCCCGATCGGTGCTCAGGGTCGGTGCTCAGGCGGTGGGAAGCGCGGCCAGCGCCGCCTCGATCCGCGCGATGTCCGCCTCCGCCGCCACCAGCCGGTCCCGCGTCTTCGCAACCACCGGGCCCGGTGCCTTCTCGGCAAACGACGGGTTGGCCAGCTTGGCCGCTGTCTTGTCCCGTTCCTGGAATGCGGCCGCGAGGTCCTTGCCGTAGCGGGCCCGCTCGGCCGCGACGTCCACCGTGCCGGACAGATCCACCTCGACCAGCACCCCGCCTGGCACTGTCACGGATGCGGTCGGCTGAAACGAGGCGCCTGGCTCCTCCAAGCGGAGCAGCCAGCGAGCCTCAGCCACACCGTCGACCAGCCCGCGGATGCGCGCCGGAATGCGCGCGGACGGTCTGAGTCCTTGATCTGCGCGGAAGCGACGACCCTCGGATACCACCGCTTGGACGCGGGCAATCTGCGCCTCAGCGGTCCGATCCGCCCGGCCGGGCTCGGCGATAGGCCAGGGTGCGATCACGATCGACTCGCGACCGGTCAGGGTCGTCCACAGCACTTCGGTCACGAACGGCATCAGCGGGTGCAGAAGTCGCAGCAGTACGTCGAGCACCTCGCCAAGCACTCGCCGCGTGACATCGCCACGCGGGCCGGGAAGGGTGACCTTGGCGAGCTCCACGTACCAGTCGCACACCTCGTCCCACGCGAAGTGGTAGAGGGCGGTTGCCACCTTCGCGAATTCGAACCGCTCATAGAGATCATCTGTCTCGCGGATCACGGCCTGCAACCGTGACACGATCCACGCGTCGGCGCCGGTCAGATCTCCGGGCAGTTCGCCCTCGACAGTGGCCCCGTTCAGCAGCGCGAAGCGGGCGGCGTTCCACAGCTTGGTGCCGAAGTTGCGCGACCCGGCCACCCACTCCTCGTCGATCGGAACGTCGACGCCAGGATTGGCGCCACGGGCAAAGGTGAACCGAACCGCGTCCGCGCCGTAGGTGTCGATCCACTCGAGCGGATCGACGACATTTCCTTTGGATTTCGACATCTTCCGGCCGACCTTGTCGCGGATGAGGCCGGTGAGGGCAACAGTGCGGAACGGGACGTCGTCCATCGCGTAGAGGCCGAACATCATCATCCGGACGACCCAGAAGAAGATGATGTCGTAGCCGGTCAACAAAACGTCCGTGGGATAGAACCGCCGAAGGTCAGGCGTGTCCTCAGGCCAGCCCAGGGTCGAAAAAGGCCATAGCGCCGACGAGAACCACGTGTCGAGAACGTCCGGATCCTGGGTCCAGCCGGCCGGTGGTGTCTCATCCGGACCGAAGCCGGCGTCGTCGCCGTCGGGCGAGTACCAGACCGGGATGCGATGCCCCCACCAGAGCTGGCGGCTGATGCACCAGTCGTGCATCGAGTCGACCCAGTCGAAGTACCGCGGCGCGAGGGATGCCGGAAGGATGCGGGTTCGACCGGCGCGCACGGCCTCGCCGGCCGCGCGGGCCAGCGGCGCCACCCGCACGAACCACTGCAGTGACAGTCGCGGCTCGATCACCGAGTTGCATCGATCGCAATGTCCGACCGCGTGCACGTACGGACGTCGCTCGGCAACGATCTGACCGTCCTCACGCAGTGCGGCCACCATAGCCGCGCGCGCCTCGAATCGGTCCAACCCACGGAAGGGCCCGGGTGCGGTGATGATCGCCCGCTCGTCCATGATCACCAGATTGGGCAACCCGTGACGTTGCCCGATCTCGAAATCGTTGGGGTCATGGGCCGGCGTCACCTTGACTGCCCCGGTGCCGAAAGACGGGTCGACTTGATCATCCGCGATGATGGGAATTACCCGGTTGGTCAGCGGTAACGTCACTGTTCGACCTACCAGGTGGGCATACCGCGCGTCGTCCGGATGAACCGCCACGGCCGTGTCGCCCAGCATGGTTTCCACCCGCGTCGTGGCAACGACGACGGAGTCGCTGCCCTCGCCGTATCGGATCGAGATGAGTTCCCCGTCGTCGTCGGAATGATCAACCTCGATGTCCGAGAGTGCGGTCAAGTCACGCGGGCACCAGTTGATGATGCGTTCCGCGCGGTAGATCAAATCGTCGTCGTAGAGTCGCTTGAAGATCGTCTGGACGGCGCGGGAGAGACCTTCGTCGAGAGTGAAGCGTTCGCGAGTCCAGTCGACGCTGTCGCCGAGCCGGCGCATCTGGCCGAGGATCTTGCCGCCGTACTCCTCCTTCCACTCCCACGTCTTGGCAATGAACTCCTCGCGGCTGTAGTCGAATCGGCCTTTGCCTTCCGTTTCCGCGAGGTGCCGTTCGACAAGGTTTTGCACCGAGATACTGGCGTGATCCATGCCCGGGAGCCATAACGTCTCGTAGCCCTGCATGCGCTTGCGACGCACAATCGCGTCCATCAGCGTGTGCCCGAGTGCATGGCCGACATGCAGGCTTCCCGTGACGTTAGGCGGTGGAATCACCATGGAGAAGGTCGGGCGATCGCTCGTCACATCCGCGGTGAAGTAGCCTCGCTCGACCCATCGCTCGTATAGCGAGCCCTCCACTGCCGAAGGCTCGAACTGGACAGGCAGGGTCGTCTTTGCCGAGGTGTCGGGCACGGTCACATCAGCATCGTACGGACGCCCGTGAGCAGGAATTCCCGTGGCGCAGCCCGACGTCGGCGCCGATTATCAGAGCGTGCACACCAGACTCTCAACCGATGCGAATGAGATCATCGCGATCATCCGCCCACTGATCGCGGCGGATCCCGTCCGGTATACCGTGCTCGGCTCCGTCGCCCAGGTACTCGAGGAGCCCACGGCGGAAGGCTGGTGCCTGGCGGTTCCAGGAAGTGCCGACATCGCGACCCGGTCGAGTCCATTGACGCCGGTAGTCGTGGTCGGACGCTGGACGGATCCCGACGCGCGAGCGGAACTCGTGACCGCGCTGCGTGGCCTGCCTGACCTGGCGGCAATCAACGGTCCGCTGCCATGGTCCGCGGAGATCGCTGAGGAGGCTGTGCCGATCCTGCGCCGGATGGATCAGCGGCTGTTCCAGCTGGACGCCTTGATCCCACCAACCGGCGTACCGGGTTCGGGCCGCCGGGCGGGCGAGGCGGACCGGTCGTTGCTGCTGGACTGGTATCGGGCCTTTGCCGAGGAGGCCGAGGCGCGAGGCATGGACCTGGAGCGGTCGGTCGACCGGATTCTCGCAGCCGGTGGCGCGTGGATCTGGGTCGACGGCGAACCGGTGTCCCTGGCCGTACGCCGGGCGCCAGCTGAGGGGTCCGCGCGGGTCGGTCCGGTATACACGCCCCCTCGACATCGCGGGCAAGGCTACGGATCAGCCGTGACCGCGGTGGCGACCCGGGACGTCCTCGACGACGGTGCGGTCCCGGTGCTGTTCACCGATCTCGCCAACCCGACGTCTAACGCGATCTACCAGCGGTTGGGCTACCGTCCAGTCGGCGACTACGTCTCGGTGGCCGTCGCCGCTCCCACTAGGTGAGGTCAGGCGGACTTCTCGCGCCGCTCGCGCTTGGGCACCTCGCGCGGAACCAGGGTCGGATAGACATGGTCGAGGACGGTCTCGCGGGTGATGACGACCCGGGCGACATCCTCGCGAGAGGGCACCTCGTACATCACCGAGAGCAGGACCTCCTCCATGATGGCGCGCAGCCCGCGGGCGCCCGTCCCGCGCATCACCGCCTGGTCGGCAATAGCCTGCAGCGCGGAGTCGTCGAACTCGAGTTCGACGTTGTCGAGCTCGAACAGCTTCGCGTACTGCTTGACCAGGGCGTTGCGTGGCTCGGTGAGGATCTGCACGAGCGCGTCGCGGTCGAGCGGGCGCACCGACGTGATGACCGGAAGCCGGCCGATGAACTCGGGGATGAGCCCGAACTTCATCAGATCCTCGGGCATTACCTCGATGAACACATCTCGGGTATCTCGCTCGAACTTCGTTTTCAGCTCGGCCCCGAACCCGAGGCCCTTCTTGCCCACCCGCGATTCGATGATGGTGTCGAGCCCGGCGAACGCGCCGCCGACGATAAACAGCACGTTGGTCGTGTCGATCTGGATGAACTCTTGGTGGGGGTGCTTGCGACCGCCCTGCGGCGGCACCGAGGCCGTTGTGCCTTCCAGAATCTTCAGCAGCGCTTGCTGTACGCCCTCACCGGAGACGTCCCGGGTGATGGACGGGTTCTCTGCCTTGCGGGCGATCTTGTCGACCTCGTCGATGTAGATGATGCCGGTCTCGGCCCGCTTGACGTCGTAGTCAGCGGCCTGGATCAGCTTGAGGAGGATGTTCTCGACATCCTCGCCGACATAACCCGCCTCGGTGAGAGCGGTTGCGTCGGCAATGGCGAACGGCACGTTGAGCATCCGGGCCAGGGTTTGCGCGAGCAGCGTCTTTCCGGAGCCGGTAGGACCGAGCAGCAGGATGTTCGACTTCGCGAGCTCGACGGTGGCATCGGCGTTGCGGGGTTTGGCCTCGCCACCGGCTTGGACCCGCTTGTAGTGGTTGTAGACGGCTACCGCGAGGGTCTTCTTGGCCTGGTCCTGACCGACCACGTAGCCGTTGAGGAAGTCATAGATTTCGCTCGGCTTCGGCAGCTCGTCGAAGCTGAACTCACTGGTCTCGGCGAGCTCTTCCTCGATGATCTCGTTACACAGGTCGATGCACTCGTCGCAGATGTAGACGCCAGGGCCCGCGATGAGCTTCTTGACCTGCTTCTGGCTCTTCCCGCAGAAGGAGCACTTGAGCAGGTCACCGGTCTCGCCGACTCGTGCCACGAGCGCTTCGTTCCCCTCTGTTCGCTCCGATCAAACGCCACCTGGCTGGGCCGGTCGCCCAGATCCCGAACGGTACCCGGAATTACCAGGGAAGTCCTCTGCAATCGGCGCGTCCGGCGTGGCGGCGAGCCTGCGCCGGCCGTCAGAGGGATTATGCCCTAATTGACTAGCTTGCGGGTGGATATTACGTCGTCGACGATGCCATATTCCTTGGCCTGCTCGGCCGTGAAGATCTTGTCGCGTTCCACGTCCAGCCGGATCTGCTCGATCGCCTGGCCGGTGTGCCGGGCCAGGATCTCCTCCATCAGGAGTCGCATTCGCTGGATCTCGCGGGCCTGGATGTCCAGGTCCGAGATCTGCATCGGGCCCTCGGTGCCACCCGACGGTTGGTGGATCAAGATGCGCGATTGCGGCAAGGCGTAGCGCTTGCCCTTGGTGCCCGCGCAGAGCAGCACCGCCGCGGCCGACGCGGCCTGGCCCATGCAGTAGGTCTGGATCTCGGGCCGGATGTACTGCATCGTGTCGTAGATCGCCGTCAGCGCGGTGAATGACCCGCCCGGCGAGTTGATGTAGATCTGGATGTCTCGGTCCGGGTCGGTGGACTCAAGCACGATCAGCTGCGCCATCACGTCATTGGCCACGACGTCGTCGATGGGCGCACCGAGGAAGATGATGCGCTCCTCGAACAGCTTGTTGTACGGGTTCGATTCTTTGATGCCGTAGTTCGTCCGCTCGACGAACGAGGGCAGGACATATCGCGACTCGTGCGGCAGGTGTATTCCGGCTGGGGACTGGAAATCCGTCATCTCAGGCTCTCTCTCGGTCCAGGTCGTCACTCGGACGGCGCCACGCCACCAGGCACCTCGCTGGCCCGGCGGACGATGTGGTCGACGAATCCATACTCCAGCGCTTCCTCGGCGGTGAACCACCGGTCGCGATCGCTGTCCTTCTCGACCTGCTCGACGGACTGGCCCGTGTGCACGGCGGTAATTTCCGCCATCTCTCTTTTCGTCAGGTTCCACTGCTCGGCCTGGATCTTGATATCCGACGCGGTGCCATAGAGGCCGGCCGATCCCTGATGCATGAGGATCCGTGCGTGCGGAAGCGCGTACCGCTTCCCTTTGGTCCCAGCCGAGAGGAGGAACTGACCCATCGACGCGGACAAGCCCATCGCCCACGTGGCAACGTCACACTCGATGAGCTCCATCGTGTCGAAGATCGCCATGCCTGCGGTCACCGATCCGCCGGGGGAGTTGATGTACAGGTTGATGTCGCGCTTCGCGTCCTCTGCCGACAGCAGCAGGAGCTGCGCGCAGATCTGGTTGGCGATCGCGTCGTCGACAGCTTGGCCGAGAAAGATGATTCGCTCTCGCAGCAACCGGTCGTACACCGAGTCGTTGAGGTTCATCCCGCCGCCGACACTCCGCATGTCGACCGCGCGGACCGGCTCGTCCAGGTAACGCCGGCCCTGGCCGATCGGGGATTGTGGGGTCACAGCTGACGCTCCTTTACAACGGGCTTGCTATCGACCCTAACGGGCGAACGGGCGGCGCCACTCCCTGGGACGGCCCGGTTTCGCTGACGGCGTTACGTGAGAACCTCACTCGTCCGAGGGCTCGGTCTCGTCTTCCGGCTCGGCCAGTTGGCTCGGAGTGAGGGCCGAGAGGTCCACGGCCCGGCCAGACTCATCCGTGATCTTCGCTTCCTGCAGCACCGCCGCAAGCGCCTTGTTCCGCCTGACGTCCGCCATCAACGCGGGCAGGTTGCCGGCCTCGACGAGCTGGTTGGCAAAGTCCTGCGGGGGCATGTTGTACCGGGCCGCCTGCCGAACGAGATACTCGGTCAGCTCGGCCTCACCCACTTCGACCTGGTCGGCGTCGGCGATCGCGTCGAGCAGGAACTGCGCCTTCACTGACTTGCGGGCGGATTCCCGCAGCTGGTCCGTGAACTCGTCGCGCGTCTGCTCTTGCCGCTTGAGGAACTCGTCGAAGGCGGTGTCGTCGTGCTCCAGGGCGTGCACGATCTCGTGTTCTCGGTAGTCCACTTCGGCCTGGATTGCCGAATCCGGAAGCGGGAAGTCGACGGCGTCGAGCAGCTGCTCGAGAAGTCGATCCCGGGCTTGGCTGCCCTGAACGAACGCCTTCGCGCGCTCCAACCGGGTGCGCAGGTCGGTCCGCAATTCGGCGACGGTATCGAACTCACTCGCCAACGACGCGAATTCGTCGTCGACTGTCGGCAGCTCCTTCTCCTTGACGGACTTGACGGTGACTGTCACCTCCGCCTGATCGTCCGCGTGGTCGCCGGATTGCAAAGTCGTGTCGAACGTCACCGACTCCCCCGCGTTTGTGCCGGTGATCGCGTCGTCGAGACCGTCCACGAGATCGTCCCTGCCCACCTCGTAGGACAGGTTCGACGCCGAACCACCCTCGACCTCGGCTCCGTCGATCTGCGCGACGAGGTCGAGGGAGACGTAGTCGCCACTCTGGACCGGTCGCTCCACGCCGGTGAGCGTGGCAAATCGCTCGCGCAGCGAGTCCAGCTCCGCGTCCACTTCCTCGTCGCTGACGGACACGTCGTCGACCGTGACTGCGACCCCGCTGAGGTCCGGAAGGGGGATCTCCGGCCGGACGTCGACCTCGGCAGTGAACGCCAGTTGCTTTCCGTCGTCCAGGCTGGTGACCTCAATGTCCGGCTGTCCTAGAGCGCGCACGCCACTCTCCCGGACCGCTTCACCGTAAGCCTTGGGCAGGGCGGTGTTCACCGCCTCCTCGATGACGGCGGCTCGGCCGATCCGCTGATCGATAATCCGGGCGGGGGCTTTCCCGGGGCGGAACCCCGGTATCCGAACCTGGGCGCCGATCTTCTTGTAGGCGGCGTCGAAGCTCGGCTTGAGCTCCTCGAACGGGACCTCGACCGCTAGGCGCACACGCGTTGGGCCGAGGGTCTCGACCGTGCTCTTCACAGTGCTGATCGCTCCTTAACGACGCGAGACTGACGCGGACTGGCTACCCAGGACAGGCAACAGTGATCGGGCAGCGGGATCTGAACCCACGGCCCCTCGCTCCGGAAAGCCCACGACAGCCGTCTCCAGAGTCTATCGGGCCCATTCCCTGGGGACCGATGTCATGAGGACTGTCGGTCACGCGACTGATCGCGGGGCCTGTCGCGGCGGGTGCCGGACCGCGCCACCTCGGAGTCACCCCGGCGTCCGCGGATGTGAACGACCGGCAAGGTATACGGCGTTGGGTGCTCACCACGGCGAGACGGTGACGCCTCCCCACTGCTCAGGCTGTACGTCACGTTCGGTTTGAGTCAGCTCCCATCGGTGACCGGCGAGATCTTCCAGCTCGCATGACCGCTCTCCGTACTCGAAGCTCGTCGGCTCGCTGACCACCCGTGCACCAGCGTCGCAAGCCTGGATATAGGCCGTATCAACATTCGGCACCCGCACCTTGATGACGTGCGTCACGGCTCCGGCAGCCGGTGGGACATGTTCGCGGCGAACATCCGCGACGATCACCGCGCCGTCGGCTCCCACCGCAAGTTGCGCCCGGTGTGCGTCGCCGACACGGACTCGCTCCTGGAAACCGAACGCGGACTCGAGCCACGCCACAGCTGCCCGCACATCGGGATAGACCAGCACCGGCGTCACGGTCGCCGGGGGCGCGGAACGGTTCGCCAGCACGACTGGCAGTTTAGGCGCGCCTGCCTACAGCCAACACGGTTGCCCTTCGCTCTTGGCCTCACATAAGTCGGGGTGGCGGTGTCTGAGTTCATGACATCGTTCACAGCTGTCGCGGGACATCGTTCACACCTGAGGGAAGGGGTGAGCGATGGGGATGCCGCAGCTGATCGTGACCGCGGTGCTGGTCGAGGGGCGGAGCAAGAGCGAGGTCGCGCGGCGGTACGGCGTGTCCCGCCGGTGGGTGATCACCTTGGTGCAGCGGTATCTGGCCGAGGGCGACGGGGGGCTGCACCCGCGGTCGCGGCGACCGCTGACCAGCCCGTTGCAGACCCCCCGCGTGGTCGAGGAGGAGATCATCGCCATCCGCAAGGAGCTCGACCGGGGCGGGCATGAGGCCGGTGCCGCGACGATCGCGTTTCACCTCGCCCAACGCCACGGCAGCACCCCGGCGGTGTCCACGATCTGGCGGATCCTAAGCCAACGCGGATTTGTCACCCCGCAGCCGCACAAGCGGCCCAAGAGCAGCTACCTGCGGTTCGCCGCGGAGCAACCCAACCAGCGGTGGCAGGCCGACATCACCCACTGGAGGCTGGCCGACGACACCGGCATCGAGATCCTCAACCTACTCGACGACCATTCCCGCTACTGCCTGGACAGCCACACCCGGCGGGTGTTCAAAAGCCCCGACATCGACTGCCGATTCCGGCGCGCCGCAAAGACATTCGGGAATCCGGCCAGCCTGCTTACCGACAACGGCGCCGTGTTCACCGGCCGATCCCGCGGCCACGGGCGGGTCGCCCTCGAGGTCACCCTGCACGAGCGTGGCATCCGCGTCCGGCACTCCCGGCCCTACCACCCGCAGACCTGCGGCAAGGTCGAACGATTCCACCAGACCCTCAAGAAATGGCTGCAGCAGCAGCCACCAGCGCCCACCACCCGCCAGCTACAAACGCAACTGGACACCTTCCGCCGCTACTACAACCAGGTACGACCCCACCGGGCCCTCGGCCGGCGAACACCCGCCCAGGCCTACACCGCCCGACCTAAAGCCGTGCCCACCGGCACCCCGCTACACGCCGGCCACTGGCGCATCCGCCACGACCGCATCGACCCCTCCGGCGTGTTCACCCTGCGGCACAACAGCCGACTGCACCACATCGGCATCGGCCGCCGCCACGCCGGCACCGACATCCTCGTCCTGATCCACAACCGCGACATCCGCGTGCTCACCACCGACGGCCAACTACTCCGCGAACTTCTCCTCGACCCCAGCCGCGACTACCAACCACAACCCAAACCGTGAACCATGTCCCAAGACACCGTGTGCACGGTGTCCCGAGACATCACATAAGTCGGGGTGGCGGGATTCGAACCCACGGCCCCTCGCTCCCAAAGCGAGTGCGCTACCAAACTGCGCCACACCCCGGGCGCTAACGGGCTCAGTGTACGGGCGGCGGCGAATTCGATCCGGTGCCGTCCCGATCTCCGTGTCTCGCGGGCGTCAGCCCGACGGGCATACTGCGAGAGTCCGAAGCCGGGACCGGTACTGTCATGGGCGCACCGCGGGCGTAGCTCAATGGCAGAGTCTCAGTCTTCCAAACTGAAGGTGCGGGTTCGATTCCCGTCGCCCGCTCCATGCTCGAGACCAGGGATTTAGGGGGCTCCAGGCCCTTCGGCCGAAATCGGAAGCTTGATCAACTGGCCGTTAGTCCACGAAAGTCCACCCAGGTTCGCCCTGCCCGGCAGGGCCCTGCCATGGGTGGTAAGGCAAGTTGTCTCCGGCTGGGCGGCCCACCGGCGAGTGTTCTCGCTCCGCCTCCGAGCGAGAGCGCAGGCGAACGGTGGTCCGGCCCTCGCACGCTGCTCCGCGTCTTCCGAGCGAAGGTCGCAAAGGACCGACCAAGCCCATGAGCTCAAGGGGGCGATTGCCGTACCCGCCGCGGAATGCGTACCTGCAAAAGGAGATCGCACGCGTATTGGATCCGTTGCTGTGTGCGGTGATCTTGACGCGATTGGGACCAGCGCAGATGCGGTGTTCTGTGGTCCGGTCCACCGCTGTTAGGTGTCACTCGGCCGCCGAGTAGCTCGTGTTCTCGGGTCCGTGTTGTCATCGGGCCGTCGCCGTAGACTCTGCGACGCAGCCCGAGGAGTCGATCCACCGTTCGAGGCTCCCCACGCTAAAACTGACGACTCCAACGCCCGCTTGCTCACCGGGCCTGGGACGCGCGTAGGCGACGGGGCCAGGTCCTTGAACCCGAAAGCCCGACGAACCCGCCTCAGCGGTCCGCGCTGACAGGAGGATTTGCGTGTTCTTCTTCGAGCTGACCACCTGGGTCTTGCTGGTTCTGCTCATCGTCATCATCGTTGGAGCCACGGTCATCGGCCTACTCGCCGGCAGAGCGGTGCGTCACAGGTCCGAAGACCTGCGCGAACCGTTCTCGGTAATACAGGCAGCTCTGCTCGGGTTTATGGGCCTCGTGCTGGCTTTCGGTCTAAGCCTGGCTGTTGGGCGATACGAGACGCGCCGCGCCGCGGTCGTCGACGAGGGCAACGCAATCGGCACCGCCTACCTTCGGGCGCAAACCATCGCCGAACCCCAGCGGAGCGATTCACTCACCCTGCTCCGGCAGTTCACCGACACGAGCATCGACATTTCCGAGACGGTACCCGGCAGTACGACGGAGGCCCGAGCCGTGACCACCAGCGGACAGATCCAACGCCAACTGTGGGCGCTAGCCGGACAATCGCTCAACATGGCGCCGACCGACAGCGCGCCGCGGCTGTACGTCGAGAGCCTGAACGAGATGTTCGACTCTCAGTCCAGTCGGATCTACAGCCTCGGCAACCGGGTGCCGACGCCAGTCCTCGTACTAGAGGTCGCCGGAGCCGCCATCGCCCTGGCCGCCCTTGCTTTGCACCTCTCCACCGTCGGTCCGCGAGGCGTGTTCACCGTGATGATTGCCGCAGGACTGGTCATTCTCATCCTGCTAGTCACCTTCGACCTCGACCGTCCGACACGTGGCCTCATCCGAGTACCCGTCTCCCCACTGGTGCAGGCGCGCGCCGAAATGGTGCCGCCCCCCGCCGCGTCCGCACCGAGCCACTAACTTGATAGGCGGTCACCCACCGGCACGTCTCCGCCATCGAGGCGTCCGGTGGATTGATCTGCGCCGTCGAGACGATCGGGGCAGCGGTACGGCAGCCATTATCCGTGTGCCAGGATGGCCGGCTTGGCCATCACTCGCCGGACGCTCGCTGGAAGAAATCTGCCTCGAGCGCATAGGCAGGACCGGAAGGTGACTGTGAACGCCGAGTTGCTGTCGGGTTGGCGGGACGGCCCGACCAGGCGAGCGATCGTCGAGTTCGTCGAACGTATTTGTGGAGCAGACGGATCGGCCACCGTGCCGATCGAGGAGCGCGTAGCGGTCTTCGACAACGACGGCACCTTGTGGTGTGAGAAGCCGATGCCGATCCAGCTTGATTTCATCCTTCGCCGCCTCGTGCAGATGGCCGAAGAGCAACCCGAGTTGCGGGAGCGCCAACCGTGGAAGGCCGCCTACGTTCGCGACTACGGCTGGTTGGGCGCTCTCATGACCGAGCACTACGCGGGTAACGACACCAACGTCAAGACGCGGCGGGGGGCATCCTGGCTGCCTACGCGGGCATCAGCGTCGACGATTTCGAGCAGCAGTCCGACGCCTTCCTACGCAGCGCGCAGCATCCGACTCTCGGTCGCCGCTATCTGCAGTGCGCCTACGTGCCGATGGTCGGGCTGCTCGGTTACCTGCAGGCGAACGGATTCTCCACATCGTCTCCGGCGGTGGTCGGGACTTCATGCGGCCCGTCAGCATGGACATGTACGGCGTCCCGCGTGAGCGGGTCATCGGCAGCAGCACCACCTTCGCCTATACCAGCGACGAGCACGGCGGCACCATCACCCACAAGCCCGAAGCCGACTACCTCGACGACGGGCCGGAAAAGCCGGTGCGCATCTGGAACCGCACGGGCCGGCGCCCACTGCTGGCCGCCGGCAACTCCAACGGCGATATCCCGATGCTCCAGTTCACCCATCACACCGACAAGCCCACGCTGCGCCTTCTCGTCCGGCACGATGACCCAGATCGCGAATTCGACTACACGGCCGGCGCCGAGCACGCGCTCAAGCACGCCGAAGCGGCCGGCTGGACACTCGTCAGCATCAAGAACGATTGGACCACCGTCTTCCAAAACTAACCCGGTCGCCACCCACCTAGGGGCTGCGCTGGTGCCACAGCTAATCCGCGCGGCCACCGCCGCGACGCCGACCCACGCGCAGGCATCCCGGTGACGCGTCCGCAACAACCCCGTTGTTAGATCTCGCTGGTGGTTTGGGCTTTGCCGTCTTTGACGGCGGCTTGGAGTGCGGCGTAGTCGCGGTCGTTCTGGTCGGCGTAGGTTTCGGCGAACTCGGCGATGGCCTGGTCGAATTTGGTGGAGCCGCCGAGATAGGCGGCCAGGGCGACCCGGTCGCCGGAGCGGGCGTGCGCCCGGGCCAGGGTCCAGCCGCATACCCGGGCGTAGGCGGTCAGCCCGGCCGGGATCATCTGTTCGATCGGGAAGGAGAATTTCCAGTCCCGCAACTGGCGCACGTAGAAGTCGCGTTCCACCCCGTCCACGCCGGTGGCGCGGGTCCAGCCGAGGAAGATGTCGCTTTGGGCCTGCATCAGGTGCTGCCCGGCGACGACCCGCTCCCCTTGGTTGGTGTATTTGCTGCGTCCGCAGTATTCGGCCAGCACCGAGGTTTGGGCCTCCTTGGCCTGCAGGAACAGCGGTTCGATGCCGTCGCCGGCCTCCATCAGGATGATCCAGGCCCGGGTGCCGACGCTGCCCACCCCGACGACCTTGCGGGCCACCTGCATCATCGCGAACTGCCCCAGCAGATGCCGCCGGTCCGACTGCAGGGTGCGCTGATACTTACCCAGCACGGCCCGCAGTTCCTTGTTCAACGCGTCGGCCTGCACATCGGCGAACACCTCTTCGATCGGCACGATCATCGGCGGGTCGGCGATGATCTGCCGCCGCCCATCGACCACCGTGGTCAGCTTGTCCTGGGCCTGCATGCTGTCGCGGGTGTGCGCCTTGGCCAGCAGCTTCTGCCCGGCCTTCAACCGTTTCGCCTTGATCTGCGACTGGTATTGGTCGATGGTCTGCTGGATGTCCAGGTAGGCGTACCACACCGCCATCAGCGACTGCTGCGCGAAGCCGCGCATCGCCGTGCGGTAACCCTCGGCCGCCGCCAGCACCATCTTGCGGCTGTCCTTGGCCGGGAACCCGTTATCCCGCCCGGCCACCGCGAAACTCGCCGCCAACCGCTTCACATCCCACTCGAACGGGCCCGGCAACGTCTCATCGAAATCGTTGACATCAAAGACCAGGCTCCGCTCCGGCGACGCGAACGCCCCGAAATTCGACAGATGCGCATCCCCGCACAACTGCACCCGCAACCCCGACACCGGCGTCGTGGCCAGATCCGCCGCCATCGGCAACGCCGCCCCCCGATAAAACGTGAACGGCGACACCAACATCCGCCCATGCCGGATCGGCACCAACTCCGGCACCCGGCTCTTATCCTGCCCCAGCAACAACCCCACCGGATCCCGCGACTTGTCCGGCACGAACTCCGCCTGCGACTCCAACGGCGCCACCGCCCGGGCATCCTTCCCCCGAGCCACCCGATCCGCCCGACTCAACTGCTCCCCATCACCCGCCCGCGCACCAGACCGCCGAGCCGTGCGACCCTCAGCCTTCACCGTTGTCATGCCACCCTCCGATCCGCAGCGGCCTCAACACCGCCACCCTCATACACCACGACCACGCCCTGGTGCTAGAACCAGACAACCACGCCAACCCGCCCCAGCCATCCCCCAGCCCGGGTGAGCAGGATGCTCGTCCCCGGGATCCCTGCGGCCCCCAATCCGCAGCCGACCACAAATCACCGGGCCGAGGCCGAAGGCAGATCAGCTACTCCCGGGCGAGCATAGCCACGGCCTCGCGTTCCAGGTCGATGTAGGGATCGCCACTGACGTCGACCGCGACTTGCTTGATCGTGCCGCCGGTGAAGGCGTGCGGGTGAGGACCGGGGTAGTCGCCGGTGACCGGTTCGCCGCTGTCCCGGCCGACGCATAGGCCTTCGCCCGCGATCGAGAACATCCCGGGCTGGGTCTTGATCCGGCCTTCGCCGACCTTCTGGCCGCCGTGGTAGAGGGACAGGATCCCGGTGGAGACGCCGGGCGGGTCCTCCCCGTCTTTGGCGTACGAGGCGGACAGGATCAGGTTCTCGCCGATCGGGATGTCCATGTTCCCGTCGATCTTCTGCTCCATCACACCGACGAAGTTGTTGACGTAGTGCAGCCGGTTGCCCTTGATGTAGAGCGAATGTCCGCCGAAACGGGCACCCTGCGCGAATAGCACGCCCTGCCCGCCGGGAGCCGGGATGTCGACCAGCGCCCCGATGGTGAACGAGCGGTTGCGGATGTTGACCGCCTGCTGCTCGGGTACTTCAGCGGTGTCGGGGTAGTAGACGTACCGGTCGCGAGCCGAGGCCAGCTGAGGCCTCGGAGTGAGGATGATCTCCACCGGGGACCGGTCATCGAGCGGGAACGCGTCATTGGCGCCGGCCTCGGCGAACCACAGGTTGATCAGCTCGCGGACCTTCTCCGGGTGCTCGGCAGCCAGGTCGTGCAACTCGGCCCGGTCGGTGTCGGTGTGGTACAGCTCCCAGGTGTCGTCGTTGAAATGGCTCCAGCCGCTGATCGTCGGGTGGGTCGTGACGGCCTTCCAGCCGTCGTGCCAGATGCCGCGCGAGCCGAGCATCGAATAGAACTGCGTCTTGCGGGCTGACGGCGCCGACGCCATCTCGACGCTGTAACGCATGCTCACGCCGTCGAAGCGGCTCTGCACATGGCCTTTGATCGTGGCTGGGGCCTCGACGCCCAGCGTGTCCAGGATGGTGGGCACGATGTCGATCGCGTGGTGATACTGGTGCCGCAGCTCGCCATTACCGGTCGGGTCAGCCGCGCCCGCGACGGAGGGCCAGGAGATGATGCACGGGTCGGCAGTGCCGCCGTTGAACTCGTACCGCTTCCACATCTTGAACGGCGTGTTGAACGCCATCGCCCAACCGTTCGGGTAGTGGTTGTAGGTCTTGGTCCCGCCGAGCTCGTCGAGCATTGCCAGGTTCGCCTGCATGTCGTCGGGGACGCCGTTGAACAGCTTGTTCTCGTTCACCGATCCGTTCGGTCCACCCTCGCCGCTGGCCCCGTTGTCCGACACCAGGACGATCATGGTGTTCTCCCGTTGCCCGGACTCCTCCAGATAGTCCAGCAGCCGGCCGATGTGATGATCGGCGTGCGCCAGGAACCCCGCGTACACCTCAGCCATCCGGCAGAACAGCCGCTTCTCGTCCGCTGACAGCGACTCCCACGGTCGGGTGACATCCAGCGGCGGGAACGGCTCACCGTGCGGGCCCTGACGGGTCTGCGGGGTGCCGATCGGGTTGATGGGGGGCAGCTCGGTTCCGGCCGGGACGATTCCCATCTGTATCTGCCGGGCCAGGGTCTGTTCCCGCGTGGCTTCGTAGCCCAGGTCGAAGCGACCCTTGAACTTGGCTATCCAGTCCTTTGGGGCTTGGTGCGGGGCGTGGGCTGCACCCGGCGCGTAGTACAGGAAGAACGGCTTGTCCGGCGCGAGCACCTTCGCGTCCTTGATGAACTCCAGCGCCCTGTCAGTGAGGTCTTCGGTGAGGTGGTAGCCCTCCTGCGGTGACTTCGGCTGGTCGACAGGATGATTGTCGTAAACCAGGTCGGGGTACCACTGGTTGGTCTCAGCGCCAAGGAACCCGTACCACCGCTCGAACCCCCGCCCAGAAGGCCAGTTCCGCCGCGTCGAGGCGACGTTCATCTCTATCGTCGGACAAAGGTGCCACTTGCCGACCATGTAGGTGTTCCAGCCCAGCTCGCCGAGAATCTCCGGCAACATGCCGTTCTCGGGGGGAATGGTGCCGCTCGCATTCGGGAACCCGACCGCGGCCTCGGTGATGCACGCCATCGAGTTGCGGGTGTGGTTGCGCCCGGTAAGCAGGGACGAACGGGTCGGTGAACACAACGCCGTGGTATGCCACTGCGTGTACCGCACCCCATTGGCGGCAATGCGGTCGATATTCGGTGTCTCGATCGGGCCGCCGTAACAGCTCATCGCCGAAAAGCCCACGTCGTCGAGCACGATGTAAACCACATTGGATGCGCCGTCCGGCGCCTTCGGCGGCTCGAACGGCGCCCAGTCCGGAGCCGAGTCCCTAATGTCGATGTTGATACTGCCCTTGAACTGCTCGTTCACCGCACCGCTCCTCTTAAGCCATGACGCGTGAGACTCGATCTGCCGTGGATATCACCCTGCAAAGGAAAGCCGCTCAGCACGGCTCGGGCCCAGACACGGCGCAGGCCCGTTGGCCGAGATGGGCGGCCGCGCTGTGCTCAAGGGCTGAACGTGGTCGGAAATGGTCACGGCTCTTGAGCAGCCTCCTCCTAAGCGAGCACCGCATAATCGAGCGGCTGCCGGGACCAGACTCCTCGCCGGACGGCACTATCCGAACTGTTCGGCATCGTCAATATCCTCGCTGCATCTGTCGGGGAACTGACGACCACCTGCTGACCATAGGCCCCAGCGCGGTACGCGGGCGAAACGAGCGCCGACACTCCACACGCCATGGCGCCATCGCGCCGTCGTCGGACGCCCAGCGCTGAGCCGCGTTCACGTCGCCGGTTAGTGCAGGTAGTCGTCGCTGCGCGGTGGCATGAGCGGGTCCGGAAGGTCCGAACCGGGCAGCCCGCCCGACCGCGGCTGCAGTAAA
>CAWDGB010000007.1:0-318016 GCA_963801715.1 uncultured Actinomycetota bacterium
CACCAGGCGTGCGTGTATACGACCGTTCCCTTGTCGTCCGTTTCGACAACCAGGGAAGCGCATTCTGCGGAGTGCCCAGGAGTGAGCATGATGAACACGCCTTCGGCAATCTCATACCCGTCCCCATCGTGCTCGCCCCAAATATCACCGGAGTAGATTGAATCCGAATCAATAACTGCGGCATTGGGGAACATGCCGATATTCCGCGTATGGTCGAGGTGATGGTGACTGACGAAAACGTGGCTGACGTCCGTCAACGACAATCCGTGAACGCCAAGACTGTCGATCAGTACGGCCTGCGACTCCATGATGCCCCGGTCGGCAACTATGACCAGGCCGGCTGAGCGGATAAGCGATACCGTGCCACGGACGTGCTCGATACCGTCTCTGTGTTGGGGGCGTGGCCTTGGGCTGGGTCACGGTAGCTTCCGCAGTCCGGCGCCGTTGAGCAGGTAGGCGGGGGCGACGGTAGCCGCATCGGCTTGCACCAGTTCGACTGTGGCTGTGCCGGCGATGTCTGGGGTGAGCAGCGGAAACGGCTGCTGCTGGAGGAAGTCCTGCACGGACTGGCCGGCTTGGGCGGCGTACGCGCGGACCGCGGGCTGGCCGACACCGGTCTGCGGCGCGAACTGGGGCAGCACGGCGGTGAAAGTGATGTCCAGGCCGGCGCGCTGCGCTTCGTCCTGGGCGTAGCCGGTGATGAAGCGCTGGGTGGCTTTGGCGCCGGCGTACCCGCCGCTGAGTGGTGACCCGTTCGGGTTCAGCGCGGCGCCGCTGCTGACCACGACGACGCGGCTTGCGGGGCGCAGCGGTGTGAGCAGAGCTTCGCGCAGCCAGTGGAACGCGATCCGGACGTCGGTGTGCCAGTTGACCGAGAACGTCTCCCACGTCTGGTGCCGCAGCGGACGCATGTGCGGTGTTGCACCCGCGACCAGGATGATCGCGTGCGGGTCGTAGCGGTCGATGAGGCGGGCTGGCACGGTGGCGTCGCTGGCGTCGGCCACCTCGGGCTGGATGGTGCCGGCGCCGCTCTCCGACTCGGGGAACTGCACTGCGGTGCGGGACACGGTGATGACCGTGGCGCCGGCGTCGGCGAAGGCGGTGGCGATCCCGCGGCCGAGGCCGCGGGACGCACCGACCACGATTATGGTCCTGCTGGACATGTCGTTCATGGTGGTCATGGCTGTTTCTCCTTATGCGTGGGTTCGCGGTTGGGTTGACGAGGGTCAGCTCGCGGCGGCGAGTGCGGGCTGCGGCTGCATTTCTGACTTCTTGTCCGTCGTGCTGAAGATGTAGATACGAGGGGGCCTCGAAATCCATCGCCCGCCCCTGTTGGCGGCGTGCACCGTCGAAGTCCTAGCCCTCCGGTTTCGAGGGGACGGCAAGGTGATCGCGGCGCAGGGATCCGGCGAGCTTGCAGCCGGGACGGCGTGGCGATCGCCGGCGCAGCGCCCTGCGGTCCAGGACACTCGACGCGGCGCGTCGACCCTCGCCTCGCCGGCTGGGCGGGTGGCCGCTGTGGGATGTCGCTGCACCGGGCTGAGCGTCAGGCCTGTCGTGGCAGGTCGAAGCGGTCTGGCACCGAGGGGTCGGCGAAGGTGGTGATCTCGTCGATCTTGTCTGCACGCAGCCGGAGGACGGTCACGCCGTAGGGCAGGTAGGCGCCTGAGCGGTCGAGCACGTAGGTGCCCATCGCCGGCTGACCGTTGGCCGAAGTGGGGAGTAGCCGCCAGCTTCGCGTGCCGTCGAGCGGGGCGGCGCGAAGGAACGCGGCGATCGCGTCGCGGCCGCGGAACCAGCTGGCGGTCGGCGGCATCGCGAGCGTCGCGGTTTCGGTCAGCATCGCGGCGATTGCGTCGACGTCGCCGTGCGCCCACGCGTCGACGTAGCGGTTGACGATCGCGCTGAGCTGCTTGTCTCCGAGCAGGCGGAGTGTCGCCTGCTGGGTGTGGTCCGGGAGCCGGCCGTCGAGCGTCGCATGCGCGCGCTGAAGCAGGCTGTACACGGACGACGGCGTCGTGTCCAGCGCCTCGGCGACCTCGGCGCCGGAAAACCCGAGCACGTCGCGCAGGATCAGCACCGCCCGCTGGCGGGCAGGCAGGAGCTGCAGCGCGGCGATGAACGCCAGCTCGACCGCTTCCCGCTGCTCGTACCGGGCGGCCGGCCCGGCGAGTCCGTCGGCAACGCCGAACCGAGCGTCGGGGTAGGGCTGGATCCAGGTCGACTCGACCAGCGGCGGGCCGAGCCCGGTGTGCGGGTTCGCCGGCGGGCCGTAGTCGATGGGCAGCACCCGCGCCGGTCGTCGCTCGATCATGCGCAGGCAGACATTGGTCGCGATCGAGTACAGCCAGGAGCGCAGCGAGCTGCGGCCCTCGAACTGCCCGAGCCCGCGCCACGCGTTGATCAGCGTCTCCTGCACGGCGTCCTCGGCGTCCTGGACCGAACCCAGCAGCCGGTAGCAGTGCGCGTGCAGCGGCCGCCGGTGCGGCTCAACCAGCTCAGCGTAGGCACGCTCATCCCCGGCCTGCGCGGCGTCCAGCAGAAGTCGTTGACCGGCGTGGTCGGTCTGATCTGTCATGGCTCACCTCGTAAACAGTCGGCGGCACCCAGAGCCGACACTTGATCACCAGCCGCCTCGATACACACTCGCGACGTGACCCGGTAGAGCCACATCCGGGCTTTCGTGTGGGGTGCAACCAGGCCGCGCTCACGCCAGGCGGTCAGCACCGCGTCCTCCAACAGATGTCTAGCCGAATCCCGGTCGCCGCCGATCATCAGGTAGCAGTAGAGCTCCAGCCCTCCGCGGTGGCGGTCAAGCAGACACCCGAACGCACGCTCATCCCCAGCCTGCGCAGCGAGGAGCAACGCAGGCTCATCTGCCCTGTGATCATCCACCGTGCGTCTCATCGGCCCCACCACGTCAAACCGTGTATGCGCTGTCGTACTCATCGTGGCGGCATCACCACCAGCCGCTCCGTTGCTCCCGCGTGACGGCCTCCCCCCATGGCGGGGGCGTTCGCGGGTCGGTCTGGGCTGTCACGGTTGTTCACCGCGTCCAACGGCAGGCGCACCCAGACTCGTCGTGGGCTCGGACTGCACCATCTGGTCTTCGAGCTCGTAGACCATGCTTCGTACCTTCACGGACTGCGCGAGGTTCGCAACATCCCGGCTTGCGGATCGGGCTCTGCGGGGTCCTGGGCACACCCGCAGTGGTGTTGATCGTGACGAACGACCTGGTGGCCCAGGCTCCGCCACCCGGCGTCGAGGGCGGGGTGCGCCGATCCCGTAACGGGAGAATGGATGGATGGGACGAATCGCAGTCGTTAGCGGCGCTAATCAAGGTCTCGGATTTGCCCTTGCCGAGGGTCTGGCGCGGCGTCTGGCGCATGGCGATAGCGTCTACCTCACTGGCCGCAGCGCCGAGCGTCTCGGCGACGCTGCAACGCGGATCAGTGCGCCGATAGCGGACGTCGACACGCACGTGCTCGACATGCGCGATGGCGCCGCGGTGGCCGCCTTCGCCGATGAACTGCGCGACCGCCACGGCGGGGTCGACGTCGTCTTCTCCAACGCTGCCGCCCGGCTGACCCCGGACACGCCGTGGGCCGAGCTCGTCGGGCCGTTCGTGGACACCAACAACCTGGGCACGACGAGGATGCTGCGCGCCTTCTCCCCGATCCTGCGCCCTGGCGGCCGGTTGCTTGTGGTGGCCAGCGACTTCGGCACGCTCAACAACCTGCCCGAGTCGCTGCACAAGCGGTTCGACACCGACACGATGACCCTGGACGACGTGGACGCCACCATGCTGGCCTGGCGTGACGCGGTACTGGACGGGACAGCCGGCGCGGAGGGCTGGCCCGAGTGGATCAACATCACCTCCAAAGTCGGCCAGGTCGCCGCCATGCGCGTGCTCGCAAGGGACCGCCGCGACACCGACACGTCACACGGCACGCTGATCGCCGCGGTCTGCCCCGGTCTGATCGACACGGCCGCATCACGCCCATGGTTCGATGACATGAGCGGCGCCCAGACACCGACCCAGGCCGCCGCCGACCCGCTGCACCTTGCCCTCGATCCGGTTCGCCCCGACACCTACGGCGAGCTCGTCCAGTTCGGCCGCGTCCGCCCCTGGCTCTAACCACGGCCACCGCCAACTGGTCCGCATGACCGTGTGACAGCGGACAACGTCCCTGCCACGTCTCACGACGCGACAGGCTCAGCGGGGAGAAGTGCTGCGTTCTGGCGCTCGAACTGCTTGGCGACGCCCCCCCGCCAACCCTCGGCCATGGCCTGCGACAGCGGGTCGGGGAAGATGTCCTCTTCTCCGTTCTCGACGCCGTCGAAGATGGCGCGCGCCACGGACTCGGGTGAGGCCTTGGGGATGGCGAGGTCGCGGGTCATGTCCGTATCGGTAGGGCCGGTCAGGACGCTGAGCACGCTCACACCATGTCGCGCCAGAAGCATCCGCAACGACTGCGTCAAAGAGAACCCGGCCGCCTTCGAGATCGAGTAGCCCGGCGCGAACGGCACGGGGGCCAGCGCCGACAATGACACATTGTTGACGATCGTTCCCCGCGACCGAGTCAGCGACGGCAGGAAAGCCTGCGTCACGCGGTAGGTGCCGAACAGGTTGACGGCCAGCGCCTGCTCGATTACGGCAGGATCACTCAGGTCGTCGACAGGCTGGACACCAGCGTTGTTGATCAGCACATCGAGCGACTCGACCCTCGCGACGGCTTGCTGAACCTGCTCAGCGTCGGTCACGTCCAAGGCCACATAGGTGACGCGTTCGTCGGGGTGAGCGAGCGGCTGGCGGGCCGCGGCATACACGCGGCTCGCGCCTCTGCGCAAGGCCTCCTCGACCAACGCGTGGCCGATGCCGCGACTGGCCCCGGTCACCAGAACCGACTTGCCAGCGACTGTAGTAGTCATGGGTAGCTCACTTTCAGCTCGTTTGTAGATTCGCATGTAGATACAGATACGAGGGGATGCCGAAATCCATCGCTCGCGTCGTGCTGTTCCGCAGCGCGCTGGGGAAGACATGGGCGACACCCGCGGCGGCAAAGCCATGCTCATCACCGGCGGCGGCACCGGGATCGAACGGCCACCGCGCTCGCGCTCGCCCGCGTGTGGGTCGACCGTCGCCGTCTCAGGCCGCACCGCGCAGCCACTGCCGATGCCGCCCAGGTGCTCGGCGAGCTCGGCGCCGATCGGTCAGCCCCTGTGGCCGATGTGACGGCCCGAGGACGTGGGACTTCCCATCGAGAACGTCCGCCCAGTCCGGCGACGGCAGCTGGAAGTTTGATGACCTGATATTCGGCGCGCTCTTCATGTGAGCCTGCGCGGACAAATCAACTGAAGAGAAGCCTTAGACCCAGCTGTTGACGTCAACACCCTTCGCAACGCCGAGGTGAGGCTGACGTGCGATTCGGGCCAACGACACGCCGGAACGCGGGCGGCCAGGCGGACCCAGTTGTCGCTCATTGGTGTGGTGTAGGCGCTGATGTTCGCGCGATACGAAGTACGTCATGCATCAGGTTTGGGGGGCGTTCGCGGTGGTCGCGTACGGGCTGGCCGCGTTGGCGCCGGTGGTGGTGGGTGGTGCTGGTGACGTGTGGGGTGCGGCCGGCCGCGGTGGACAGGTCGGCCGGGGCTGGACACGGTCAGGTTGGGTGCCGACGGGATGTGTCCGGTGGCGTATCGCTGGGCGACCACCGACGGGGTCTAGATCGGACGCCCCGCGTTGATCCCCTTGCGCCAGCCGCCACGTAGACAGTGCGGTCGGCGAAGACTGCCCTCAAGCTGAGCCGCTTGCTGGCGAGGTGCCGGCAAGCGGTGGCAACTCCCACGCCAGCGTGCTGAGTGAGGTCGCCCAAGACGCCTGCCTTCGCGCGGCGTAGGCCGTCCAGGCATGCATGCGTGGCGATGCCATACAACCACGCCCGAACGGGGCGTGGCCGGCAAGACCGTCCAACCGGGCCCAGGCGCGTAAGAATGTCTCCTGCACGGCGTCCTCGGCATCTTCGACGGAGCCCAGCATCCGGTAATGCCGGTGCAGCTGCGACGGTACGGCTCCGCGAGCCGCGTGAACGCTCCATCGTCACAGCCCGCGGGCCGCTTCCACCAGCCATTCGTCCACGTCTATGTGACGCGCCGGGACGTGTCGATTCATCTCGCCTTTCGGCTTTGCCGTCCGTCAGCCGCGAGGCAGCCGCCGTTCGCTAGAACCCGTTCGGATTATTGGCTTCGCCGGGTATGGGCTGGATGACGTCCCCGCGCTCGACGATCTTGCCGGTGTCGAACCAGAAGATGTCGACGATGGCCGAGCCGCGCTGTCCGGGCGCGCGTACGCCGTGCACGTGCCCGATCACGTAGTCACCGTCGGCGAATAGGTGCTTGACGGCGACCTGCAGGTCGGAGAACGAGTCACGCAGGTAAGCGATAAACGATTCGAGGCCTTCGACCCGTCCAGGATGAGCGGGTTGTGCTGGACGTAGTCATCACCGACAAGTTGCCGCGCGACGTCGAAATCCTTGTCGACGATGGCCGCTTGGTAGAACGCCCGCACGGTGGCCGTGTTCTAGCTGCAACGTCGCGGGTTCTTCGAGATTGGTCATGCGTGATCCTTTTCGAGTTGGGCCGCGGACACAGCTGACGCGATCAGCCGCGCCAACACCTTCGGCTGGTCCCGCGGGATGAGGGTGTAGCTGTCGTCGATCTCCACAACGCGGCCATGCGGAAGCAGGTCGGCGTACATAAGCAGCCCGTGCAGCGGCACGATCGCGTGCCCGTCCCCGCCGGTATCGCGATAGTCAATCGTCCCGGCGGTCAGTTTGATTTCGGTAATGTGGTCGCCGCGGAGACGCGGGGTCCCTGGCGACAGGGAACGTGGTGTGCCGCTGCCGGGTCGGTGGCTCGGCCTCGGATGTTCTGAAGTTGTGGTCCTCGGTGGTGTCCCCTGCGCGGCTGTTCGTTCGTCGTACAGGTGAGTGCTCACTGTTCTGGGAGGTTGTGATGCAGTACGCCCTGATGATTTACGCCGAGCCCGGCTATGACGAGGCGCTGCCCGATGCGGAACGCGAGGCGGTGTACGCGGAGTATTTAGCGTTGGCCGATGACGTCCACTACGTCGGCGGTGCGCAGCTGCAGCCGGTCGATACGGCGACCTGCGTGCGGGTGGTGGGTGGCCGGACGTTGATGACCGACGGCCCGTTCGCGGACACCAAGGAGGTACTCGGCGGCGTCGCGCTGGTCGAGGCGGCCAACCTGGACGAGGCGATCGAGCTGGCGGCGCGGATCCCGGCCGCCCGGCTCGGCGGCGTGGTAGAGGTCAGGCCGGTGGTGGCGCGCTGACCGTGCTGGAGGAGGTCTTCCGAGACGAGTGGGGCCGGGTGCTGGCCTCGCTGGTCGGGTTCCTCGGTGACTTCGACCGGGCCGAGGACGCGGCGCAGGAGGCGTTCGCGATCGCGGCGCAGCGCTGGCTCGCATCGGGTGTGCCGGCCAACCCGGGTGCGTGGCTGGTGACGACGGCCCGCAACCGGGCGATTGACCGGATCCGCCGGGAGCGCACCCTGGCCGAGAAGATCCACCTGCTGCCGGTGCCGGAGGCCAGCATGGACGAGTTCGACGACGCCGTGATCAAGGACGAACGGCTCGAGCTGATCTTCACCTGCTGCCACCCGGCGCTGCCGCTGGAAGGGCAGGTGGCGCTCACCCTGCGGGCCCTCGGTGGCCTACAAACCGCCGAGATCGCCCGGGCGTTCCTGGTCTCCGAGGAGACCATGAAGCGCCGCCTGTCCCGCGCCAAGGCCAAGATCAAGGCGACCGGGATCCCGTTCGCGGTTCCCGACGCGCACCTGCTTGCCGGCCGCCTCGATGCGGTGCTGGGCGTCATCTACCTGATCTTCAACGAGGGCTACAGCGGCCGGGTCGACCTCGGCGCGGAAGCCATCCGCCTGGGGCACGTGCTTACCACGCTCATGCCGGACGAGCCCGAGGCACACGGCCTGGTGGCGCTGATGATGATCCACCATGCCCGGCGACGCGCCCGGTTCTCTGGGGAGGACCTGGTGCTGCTCGACGATCAGGACCGTTCCTTGTGGGACCACGCGCAGATTGCCGAGGGCCGGGCCGTGCTGGACCGGGCGATCGCCTGGGCGGGCGCGGCGCCTACGTTATCCAGGCCGCGATCGCGTCGCTGCAGACGCGGGAGCGGATCGACTGGCCGCAGGTCGCCGAGCTGTACCGGCGGCTGGTCGAGCTGACCGGCTCGCCGGTGGTCGAGCTCAACTATGCCGTGGCGCTCGCGCAGGCCGGCGAGGTCGCCGCGGCGCTGCGCGCCGTCGATCGCCTCGACCTGGACGGCTACCTCTACTTCCACTCCACCCGCGGCGAGCTGCTGCGGCGTCTCGGCCGCCACGACGAGGCCCGAGCGGCCTACCGCCGCGCGCTCGAGCTGGCCACCTACGACCCCCGAGCGGCGGTTCCTGACCCGGCGGCTCGAACAGCTCTGACCCGGACCGTCCCCCAGGCGGATGCTCGTTCGTCGCCTAAGCATGAGCGACAACCCTTCCTGCCTGCCGCGGGAGCTGCACGCCCGCGCCAGCGCCGGTATCCAGGTCAGCCTGTGGTGGTCGCCCGCTGACGGCCGGACCTGGGTCGCCGTGCGCGATGCCCGCACCGGCGCCGGGTTCGTCCTGCCCGTCCGCGCCGGCGAACGGGCCCGCGACGTGTTCGACCACCCCTACGCCCACGCCGCCCGCCGCGACATCCCCACCACCGCCCGCGCCGCGTAGCCCGCGGTGCCACATCCACGGAGACACCCATGACCACCGCCCCCGCGACCGTCACGATCCCCGGCTACCGGGCCGGCACCTGGAAGGCCGACCCGGTGCACTGCGAGATCGCCTTGTCCATCCGCCAAGTCATGGTCAGCACGGTGCGCGCCCGGTTCACCAGCTACGACGTCACGATCGTCACCAGCGAGGACCCGCTCGGCTCGACGGTTACCGCCAGCATCGACCTCGCCTCGGTCGACACCGGCAACCAGAAGCGGGACAACCACCTCCGCTCCGCCGACATCCTCGAGGTCGACGAAGCACCCGACGATGAGCTACCGCTCCACCGGCATCCGCCAGACCGACGCACGGCTGGGTCGTCGACGGTGAGCTGACCTTGCACGGCGCCACGCAGAAGGTGCCACTGGCCGTCGCGGTGACCGGGTTCGGCCCGGACCCGGTCGGCCGGCAGCGGGCCGGCTTCACCGCGACCGCGCAGATCAACCGCCGCGACTTCGGCATCACCATCCCGATGGGCGGCGGCGGCGTGGTCAGCAACAAGGTGTCGATCAGCCTCAAGATCGAGGCCGTCCTTCAGACCTGACCCGACCCGGACGGGCCGCCGCACACCGGCAGCCAAGCCCCCCGCTGTGACCCGCGATGACCACCCCGAAGTTCACGTCCACCCGAAGGAGAAACCCCATGCCAGCAGCCCAAATAGCCAGCAACAAGGCGACGTTCACCCGCTTCCACGACGCCGTCAACAGCGGCGATGCGGAGCTCATCTCGAAAACGATCGACGAGGTCTTCGACCCGGACCTGCGGCTCGGCACGCCGTTGCCGGTTGACGCGACCGGCGCGCAAGCGCTCAAGCACGTGTGGGCGATTCTCCTTCGGGCCTACCCCGACCTGCACATCACGGTCGAGGACCTGATCGCCGAGGGCGACAAGCTCGTCGCCAGAAACACGGTTACCGGGACCCACCAGGGCGAATACCTGGGCGTCCCACCAACCGGCAAATCCGTCACCTACAACGAGATCTTCATCCTCCGCTTCGCCAACGCGCGAATCACCGAGACCTGGGCCGTCGTCGACGTCCTCTCCCAGATGAAACAGCTTGGCGTGATCTAGGCCTAGCCAAACGCCGTCCACCGGGCGGACCCAACTCGGCCCTCGATCAAGGAGTTGATGATGAGAGTGTTAGTGGTAGGCGCGACCGGGGCGATTGGAAAGCTGCTCGCTGGGCCTGATCACCTAGCACCGATGGCACCGTCGTGCCTCGGTGACACGGCTAAAGATTCCACTACCACCTCCACCTTTGGGTGACGCCCCAGGCAGCGGTCGGCTCCTACCGTTCTCTGCGAACCAACCAACGGACCGGCCAGGCCTGCAGCGGCAAAGGAGTATCGAAGTGTTGACAAGCTGCCCGACCCGGCCGAGCCCTGTCGCCAACGCAGGCGACTGGCTTGATCCGACCTCGCAGCGCGTTTCGGCGAGCCTGCCCTGTCAGGCGGACCCCGACCTCTGGTTCGCTGAGTCGCCCACGGAGTTGGAGCTGGCGAAGGCATTCTGCGCCGCCTGCCCGGCCCGAGGCCCATGCCTGGCCGCAGCGCTGATCCGCCACGAGCCATGCGGCGTCTGGGGCGGCGAGATCTTCGACCATGGCCGGATCGTCGCCGCCAAGCGCGGCCGGGGGCGTCCCCGAAAGGACGCCATCGCCGCGTGAGTTACCCCCGGTGAGCCGGGAGCAATACCGTGCCTCGCGCCGGACCAACTCCGCGCGAGTCCCGTCCAATTCGCCACGTCGATAGGGCATTGCTGAGCCGGCGGACTGAGATGTTCGGCCGGCTCGGCTAGGTCGACACGCCTGTTTCCACGGAGGTTTCTACACATGACATCGCTCGCAGATCAACCCGCCCCGCAAGCAGATGCCTCGCTGGAGCCGGCGGTGCTGCGATGACCGTCGAACGCATACCACTCAACGGCAAGGTCGACTTCACCATGATGTACGTCGCGCACGACGCGTTCACCCGCGACGTGCACCGGATGGCGGTGGCCAGCGAACGCGGCCTCGCCTGGACACCGGAGACACAGGCCGGGTGGGCGATGTTCACCAAGCAACTCCACGTCCACCACACAACCGAGGACACCTCCCTCTGGCCACAGCTACGCGCCCAGCCACTGCGGCCGGACGAGGTGGCGGTCCTCGACCAGATGGAAACGGAGCATGCCCAGATCGATCCGGAACTAGAACGCGTCGACCGGGCGCTCGCCGAGCACGACGCGAAGAGGCTGGTGGACAGCGTCCATACCCTCGCCGCGGGTCTGACGGCCCACATGCGGCACGAGGAGAACGAGGCGCTGCCGCTGATCGACACACATCTGGGCCCCTCGGGCTGGGACGCGTTCGGCCGTGAGATCCGCAAGACCCAGGGCGGCCTGCGCGGCGGCGCGACGTACCTGCCCTGGGTTCTCGACGGTGCATCGCCATCCATGCAGGCCGACGTCCTCGCACTGCTTCCCCCGCCGGCACGGATCTTGTACCGCAGGGTATGGGCGCCGAAATACCAGCGCGCGGCTAACTGGCGTGGTGTCGCGTGATCCGTCGGGCGGGGGCATACCCCGCCGGTTGCTCACCGGTGCGCCCATGACGAGCCATTGCTCGGTCGTGGCGCGATTGCCCTGGCTAGACCCATTGCCGCGCCGCCAGCGCCCGATCGGCCAGCGCGGGCGCACGCCAGCGGCACGGTTCCGCGGTCTGGCGGACTCCCCGTTCGCCCCGCACCACGGCGACATCGGTGGCGCGGATCGCAAGCGACGGCCGGTGCGCGACGTTGTCTGCCGCCTCGATTTGAAAGCAATGACTCACTAACAGAATCGTTCAAGGAGCCCAGATGAAGAACCGCACGCTGTGGACGTTCGTGATCACCTCGGTCGCGCTGTTCATGGTCACCCTCGACAACCTCGTCGTCACGACCGCGATCCCGATGATCCGCACCGACCTCGGCGCGTCACTGGAGAGCCTCGAGTGGACGGTCAACGCCTACACGCTCACCTTCGCCGTCTTGCTGCTGACCGGCGCGGCGCTAGGCGATCGCTTCGGCCGCCGACGGGTGTTCTCCCTCGGCGTCGGCATCTTCACCGCCGGCTCGGTCGCCGCGGCGCTCGCCCCGTCGATCGAACTCCTCAACCTGGCCCGCGCGGTGCAGGGACTCGGCGGCGCGATCGTCCTGCCGCTGACGCTCACGATCCTCAGCGCCGCCGTTCCCGCGGACAAGCGCGGCCTCGCGCTGGGCGCCTGGGGCGGCATCAGCGGGCTCGCGGTCGCCCTCGGCCCGGTCGTGGGCGGCGCCATCGTGCAGGGCATCTCCTGGCAGTGGATCTTCTGGCTGAACGTGCCCATCGGCATCGCGCTCGTCCCGCTCGCGTTCACCCGGCTTACCGAGAGCCACGGTCCCGCCGCCCGGCTGGACCTGCGCGGCCTGGCCCTGTCCGCCGCCGGCCTGTTCGGCATCGTGTGGGGACTCGTGCGCGGCAACGCCCTGGGCTGGGCGAGCAGCCAGATCCTCGGCGCACTCGGCGCGGGTGCCGTGCTGCTGGTCGCCTTCGTCGCGTGGGAACTGCGGGCCGAGAAGCCGATGCTGCCGATGCGGTTCTTCCGCAACCGGACGTTCACCCTCGCGAACACCGCGTCGCTGCTCATGTTCTTCGGGATGTTCGGCTCGATCTTCCTCCTGTCGCAGTTCTTCCAGACGGTGCAGGGCTACTCGCCGCTCGGCTCGGGCATGCGTATCCTGCCCTGGACACTCGCGCCCATGTTCGTCGCGCCGATCGCGGGCGCCCTCTCGGACAAGATCAGCGGCAAGACGCTCATAGGCACCGGCCTCGCCCTACAGGCCCTCGGGCTGGGCTGGCTCAGCCTGATCTCGACACCGACGACCCCCTACTCGGAATTCGTCGCGCCGTTCATCCTGGCCGGCGTCGGCATGGGCCTGTTCTTCGCACCGGTCGCCAACGTGGTGCTCTCCGCGGTGCGTCCCAGCGAAGAGGGCCAGGCATCAGGCGCGAACAACGCCATCCGCGAACTCGGCGGGGTCTTCGGTGTCGCGGTGCTGGCATCCGTGTTCGCCCGACTCGGCGGATACCAGAGCGGAAACGCATTCGTCGACGGCATGAACCCCGCCATGCTGATCGGCGCCACCGTCGTCGCGGTGGGCGCAGCGGCCGCATTCGCAATCCCCAAGCGCCGGGCCGCGAAGAAGCCTCAGGAGGTCGTGACCGAATCAGTGCCAGAACTCGTCGCCGCGTAATTCTGTCGCGCAATACACCGCGCTCGAACCGTCGATGCGCCAACACAACCCGAAGGAAGAACACCATGAAGATCACTGTCTTTGGAGCCAACGGACTCACCGGCCGCCAGCTCGTTCAGCAGGCCCTCGACGCCGGCCACGATCTCGTCGCCGTGACCCGTCATTCCGCGGACTACCCGCTCACCCACGAGCGGCTGGTCGTCGCCGAAGCGGATGCCTACGACCCCGGCGCGGTCGCGCGTGCCGTCGACGGGGCCGACACCGTGCTGTCCGCTCTCGGCGTGCCGTTCACCCGCAAGCCGATCACAATCTACAGCTCCGGTGTGCGCACGATCATCGACGCGATGACGCGGCACGAGGTGAAACGCCTCGCGGTCGTCAGCTCCACCGCCGTCGAACCGCACCGTCACGCCGACGGCGGATTCCTGCTGAACCGGATCATGCAACCGATGGTCTCCAAGACCATCGGCAAGACCACCTACGCCGACATGCGCGCTATGGAGGCGATCCTGCGCGACAGCGTCCTGGATTGGACGGTCATCCGGTCGGCCGGGCTGTTCGACACCGACCACGTTTCCCACTATCAGGTCAGCGACGGGCCGCTCGACGGGATCTTCACCAGCCGCGCCGACCTGGCCGACCTGCTTCTCGCCCAGGCCAGTGACACCACCTACGCCGGCAAGGCCATCGAAATCACCACATCCGAAGGAGCGCCCACCCTGTGGCAGATGATCCGCCGCGAGGCATTCAGCCGCGGGGAAACAGATCACGCCGTCCCACAGGAAGAGGCCTCGCTGGAGCGGGCGGTGCTGCGATGACCATCGAACGCATACCACTCAACGGCAAGGTCGACTTCACCATGATGTACGTCGCTCACGACGCGTTCACCTCGTGTTGAGCAGCGAGGTGGCGATCGACCCGCCGATCTGCTGGCCGGTGTTGAGCGAGGCGGAGGCCACGCCCGTGTCCTGCGGCGCCACGCCGAACGTCCCGGGGTTCATCGACGGCGCGATCGTGAAGCGGGCAACACGTCCTCCGGTCCTAACCCGAGACGTTTAGTCACTCCCGGCGTGTCGCGCCGACGCGCTAGAAGGTCGCATCTGCGCGCCTCGATGGCTCGGATCGTCAACTCAACTGCCGCGCCGAACGACGGACACGTAGTCGGCTGGACGAGAACTCGCTCGGCTCGCTAGCGCCGCGGTGATCACTACTGACTCACGGCGGCGCAGCCCGGCCGTCCGTGGCCGATGGCCTCGCTGCCTAGCTCGGACACGACCGCTAGCACATCGACCAGCTCCGCAGCGACCCGCGCCGCCTAATGTTCCTCCTAGGCCGTACCGACGGCGGGCAACTCTTCGCAGCAACAACCACACCGTGATCAACAATCGCTACGGTAAGCACCCCACAGTGACACGACCACCCGCATAACGCTCTATCTGTGTTCGCCTTGGTGTCGGCCGCGGTGTACCAGAACGACGGATCGCGCGCTGCACCCCTCGCACGTGTGGTGGGAGGGGTGCTGGGCTGATCGCGATTCGATTGTTCGCACCAGCGTGGCCGATCTGCACGAGGGAAATCTAGACTCAGCCGGGTCATCTGGCCGTTCGGGGGGTGCCCTGTGGGTATGGTGCCAGTCCGGGATCGACGTGGTCGGCGGTACGCCCGGCGCGATGCATTGTCCCGGCGTGACCCCGACATCGACTACCACGAGATCTATCAGCAGCTGGCGACGCTGGAGTTTCCTTGGGACATCTATCAGGCGTTGAGCTTCGCGCTATTCCGGACCTATGCCGTGCCGAGTATCGGGGAACTGCTGCACCGCAGCGGGGAGTTCACCGTCCGGGTGCAGAAGCGTTACGACGACACGGTTCTCATCCTCGACGCGGTGCTTGAGCACGGATTCGATCACCCCACGGGCCGGGCCGCGATCCGCCGGATGAACCAGATGCACGGCTCGTACCCGATCAGTAATGACGACCTGCGCTACGTGCTCGCCGCGTTCGTCGTCGTCCCGGTGCGCTGGCTACGGGACTACGGCTGGCGGCAGCTGACCGATGTCGAGCTGCGCGCGAGCGTCGCCTACTACCAGCGGCTGGGGACGCTGATGGGCATCCAGGACATCCCCGCCGATCTCGCCTGCTTCGAACGGCTGCTCGACGACTACGAGACCGAACAGTTCCATCGCAACGACAGCTCTCGCCGGATCGCCGATGTAACCCTGGATCTGATGGCCACTTTCCCGGCGCAACGGATGCTGCCTAGCTCGTGGGTCCGCCGTGGTGCCTTGGCGCTGATGGATCCGCGGCTGATCGACGCTCTGGGCTACCCGCCACCGAATCGTCGACTGGTCGCGGGCGTGCACCGTGCCCTGCGGGCGCGTGGGGCACTCGTGCGGCGGTTGCCGCCGCGCCGCCGGCCCGCCTACGCCAGTCGGCGCGCTGACATCCGCAGTTACCGGCCGGGGTATGACGTCGCGGCACTGGGTACCTTTCCGGCGCGCGGAACACACTCACGACATCGCCAGCCGAATTCCCCTGACGCCGGTCCCAGGCACCGCGACACGTGACCACGTCAGAACACCACGCCGTTGGGACCGCCGCGATTCGCGCTCATTCCAAGGAGCTGCCGTGCGAAAGCTTGCGATCACGCAGAACATCACGGTCGACGGTTCGATCGAGATGCTCGATGACTGGTTCGACCCGCGAGGGCAGGGGGAGGTCGACAACTCCGACCTGTTCGAGGAGATACATCGGCAGGACGTCCGGTCCGACGCGTTACTGGTCGGGCGGCAGACCTTTGAAGACCTCCGGGGTTATTGGCCCACGCTGTCGGAGGATCCCACGGGTATAGCCGAGTATCTCAACGCAGTAGCCAAGTACGTCGTGTCCAACACGTTGATCGACCCGCAGTGGCAGCACACCACCGTCCTGTCGGGCGATCCGATTGCCCAGGTGCAGGCGCTCAAGGACGCGCCGGGCCGGGACATCGTCGTCACCGGAAGCATCTCGTTGTGCTATGCCCTGATCAACGCGGGCCTGGTCGATGAGTACCGCCTATTCGTATACCCCGTCGTCCAGGGCCGCGGCCGCCGGTTGTTTCCCGAAGGCTTCCGGCTGCCGAGGTTGGGCCTGCTCGACGCAAAGGCATTCCGTGGCGGCGTGACCTACAACTGCTACGCACCCACTTGATCCGCCGCGCGCGGCACGACGAAAGACCGGATCTCGGCATTGCGCGATTGTTATCAAATACCGCGGCTACGCCGACTCGGCTTCTCGGGTCGCCCGGATGTTTGCCCGCTCGGCATGGCGAGCGATGGCCGAGTCGGCGGCGGGCAGCCTTGCCGCCGCGGAAGGCGACCAGACAGGAGCACGTCTCCGCTTCGACGCCGCGTGGCAGCTGTATGAGAGGCCGGACAGCCGTACTGGGAAGCTGCGCACGACTGGCTGGATAGCGAACGCGGAGGGAATGCGCCCGCACGTACCGTCGCACTCGACCACACACCGACGAGAGGAAAGAGTGATGGCCGGGCTGGTAACCACCGGGACTTGGTGGTCCGCCCGGATCAGGAAAGCGCATTCGTCGCGGCGTGGGCCGACTTCGCTGCGCGGGCGAGTTCGATGCCTGGCGCGGCGACGCTGCGAAGACGGATCGGTTGTTGGGAGTTCGTGAGGTAGACCACTGGTGGGTGGCGCGCGGACCGAGCTTTTCGGGGCGGGGCTGTGGTGGGTTGTAACGGTTACAGGTCGACGATCAGCGCACGATGGTCAGACAGGGGCAGCTGTCGGCTGGACTGGTCGCGCACCGGTCCGAGCCGACCTCGAAGCAGCGCATGATCGAGCTGTCGCGTCGGCGCGTCGGTGGGGAATGTCGCCAGCCGCAGCGCACGGGCGAAGCACCGACGCGGCTTGGCGTCATGCCGCACCGGCCGCAACAGCCACGGCCGTCGTCATGAACAGTTCGGGCTCCGTGAGCAGGAACGCTTGTGAAGTGCGGTGGGGATCCAACGGGCGTTGGTCGCGGGCGGTGGACTGGCTGGTTCCGTTGGGGGATCTGTTGGAACGGTGGGCGAATTTGCGATGCCTGAGGTCGGGAACCCGCGCCGGGGTCCGCCGGTGAACGCGGAAGCTCCACCTCTGGGGTCGCCCCTGTCATTGGGAGCTAGCGTCGTGGTCGTCGACGGGAAGCGGTGAAGGTGGTGGCTGGCGGCGGAGCAGGGGCGGACGAGCAGATGCGTGCCGTGCTCATCCACGCGTTCGGTGGACCGAAGGTTCTCTCCGTCGAGCGCGTGCCCCGGCCCGCCGTCGGGTTTGGGCACACCCTGATCAGGGTGGCCCGGGCGGGCGTGAACTTCTTCGACACCGAGCGCCGCGCCGCGGGCTGGAAGGCCGCACACCTGCCCGAGATCCTGGGCACCGAGGTCGCGGGTGCACGGGTCAGCGACGGGCGGCGGGTCGTCGGGCTGACCGACGGCGGCGTGGGGGGCTACGCGGAGTACGTCACGGTAGCCGACGAGTTCGCGGTGCCGATCCCGGACGACGTGCCGGACGCCGCGGCACTTGGTGTCCTGATCCAGGGAATGACGGCGTGGCACACGCTGCGCACGGCGGCCCGGCTGCGCCGCGATGAGTCAGTCGTGATCACCGCAGCGGCAGGCGGGGTGGGCAGCCTCGCGATCCAGTTGGCGAAGGGGCGCGGTGCCGGCCGGGTCATCGCCCTCGCGTCTACGGAGGAGAAGCGCCTCGCCGCGCTTGCGCTCGGTGCCGACGTGGCGATCGACAGCGCCGTGCAGGGCTTGACCGAGCGAGTGATCACCGCCAACGGCGGTTCGCGGGTCGACGTGGTCCTGGAGTCGGTGGCCGGCCCCACTCTCGACGCGCTGCTCCTCACGCTCGCCACCGGCGGGCGGCTGGTCGCCTACGGGCAGGCATCCGGGGCATCCAACACGGTCTCGGTAGACACACTCATGGACTACTCCATCGGCATCGTCGGCTTCCACCTCACGCCCTTCCTCACCGATCGGGCTGCCACGCGCGTGGTCATCACCGGGCTACTCGCGGCTCTCGCCGGGCGCAGGCTCAAGGTGGTGGAGGGTCCATCGTTTCCTATCGCGTCCGCAGGCGAGGCGCATAGCGCGGTCGGCTCCGGCAAGACGAGCGGCAAGGTCACCCTGGTCGCCGACGAGGCAGGCTGGGCGGGTCGGCAGTAAGGCCCTCACATGATGCGGCGGGAATGTCCCGCTCGTCGCGGCGCCTCCACTCTCCGGGCCGCGGTCCGAACGCTTGGAACACACCCACGTCCCGGCGAGACCGCGGCGGGCGCACTGCAGAACCGGCGTGACACCGGCGGGCAGCGGCGCCACCGACCGTGGTCGAACTGCCGCCCGTTCTTGCAGTCGCCGCCGGTGACTGGGCACGGCTATCCTCTTTCTCGCCTACAGTGGGATCCGGTTCGGTGAGCTCGCCGCCCTTCGGGTGCGGCATCTGAACCTCCCTCGACGCCAAGCGGCCATCGTTGCGGCGGTTGCCGAGGTCCGAGGGCAGGCCCTCTCGGAGCGCCGAAGACGCTGGTCGATCCCGGCGCCTCCGGGACGCGGCCACGCCGACCGGCACTGCGGTGGCCGACACGCGGCCACCGAGCGTGGGTGGCAGGTCAGCGGAGCGCCGGGCCGATCTGATTGCTCCCCCACAGCAGCCAGACCATTTCCCCGTAGATCCGGACCGGCCCGCCGCGCCGTCGGGCGAGTCGAAGCAATGCCCCGATCACCGTCTCGAAGGCCGCGCAGCCTGGCTATTCAACCGCTGGGAGGCATGGCTTCACATCCGCCAAGCCTGCCGAGAAAGAAGCAGCTCCCCGACACCAGGGACGAGCACATGACCGCTCCGGTTCCTTTCCCGATAGAGCGTGCGACTACGTGCGAGAAGCGCTAGCAATGGGCGATCAAGAACGGCATTCGGCGGCAAAGGTAGGTGACGCAGTTTCTGCTGTGATAGATACCCGCAATTGGCGAACGTTCTGATTGCCGGTCAACCAACTTCCCCACGATGACTCTCGACCAGTACGGCACCGTTCGATGACCGATTGAACGACGCGCCGCAGGAGAGCACTTCGCCGACGCCGAACGGATCCTCGCCGCCCTTCCGCTAGTCAAGCGGCGCGCCGAGCGGGATCGGCACGTCCAGGTCGCGCTCGTCCACGCGGCGCTGGCCATCGCCGCGAGCTTCACCACGAACGCGGAGGAGTTCAAGCCTGACGTTCGACGCTTAGACGACACGAGACGCCCCGCCTGATGTTCGGCGGGGCGTCCGTAGTGCGGGGCATTCTGCTGCGTCGTTTGAGCGATCCACCGGAGGGGTAAGTGTCGTTATTGGGCGTTGTCTGGCCCGCGGTCACCCGCAGGGAAAGGACAGGCATCGATGTGACAGGACAGTACGAGTACAAGGTTGTCGAGGTACGCGAGAAGATGATGGGCAGCAAGATGTCCGGTGACAAGCTCGCGAAGATTCTCAACGAAAATGCGAGTGGCGGCTGGCGACTGAAGGCAATCACGGCCGCCGATGTAAAGGGGCGCGTTGGTCCCGGCGGCGTAGAGGGTCTGCTCATCACGTTTGAGCGACCGGTCGGCTGAGGTCGACTAGTAGGAGGTGGCGTTCGTGCCACCGTCGACCGCTCGCTGCCCCTGCACGTTGAGTCTGCGGCTCGCCGAGACGGTGTCAGCGCCGATGGCGGCTGAGCTAGGCGACGCACGAAGGGAGGCGCCACGCCCGCGGCTACCGGGCGGGGCGTCTCTCGTGCGTGATGACGTTTTGGTCGGCCCCCCCGTGACCGGCTCCTTTGCCGAGAACCGGGCCGCGCCCGACAGTCTGGCCCACCCCGGAGGCGACACCCAAGACTGGCGGGGGCGACACGCGCTGGTCCGCTGGTAGGCGTGGCGATCGGCCCCGTGCCGGTGCAACCATTTGACCCATGTCATCCGCACCGGCTGCCGAACGCAAACCAAGCGCCGCGCGCCTCAGCAGGCCCCCATCGCCACCATGATTTTATGACGCTCGGAGCCAAAATCGTCGGTGTCGCCGGAACGGCGGCTGTCATCTACGGCGCCTGGGTACGTCCTCGGCTGATGCGCTGGGGCGCGACCGATGAGGAAGTTGCGGGCCGTATCCCGGTGCCGACCTTGTCCCTGGCGGTGAACGGGGCTCAGTGGCAGCAACGCTTCGAGCGTGGAGCCTGTGTGCGACAACGGACCGGTCCAAATACGCCCTGGTTTGCGCGGCTTCCACAACGCTCGCCGGCGGCGACGAACCGCGGGTCTATCTTTGTTACGGCGCCTTTCTGGCGGTTTCCATCAGATACCGCCGCCAGCTTCGAGGACGTCACAGCTCGGGACGCTCACTGTTCCGCCTTCGGTGGGCGGGCGGCGACTAGGCCGCTTTCGTAGGCGATGACGATCAGCTGTGCCCGGTCGCGTGCGTCGAGTTTCATCAGTAGCCGACTGAGGTGGGTCTTCACGGTCGCGGGGGTGACGTAGAGGTGTTGGGCGATCTCGGCGTTCGACCAGCCTTTGGCGACGTGGCGCAGGACTTCGACTTCGCGCTCGGTGAGCGCGTCGAGCGCGGTGTTCGTGGCCCGGCCGGGTTCCGGGCGACGGACGAATTCCTCGATGAGATGCCGTGTGACCGAGGGCGACAACAACGCCTCGCCGGCGGCCACGATGCGGATGCCGGCCAGCAGTTCGGCCGGTGGGGTGTCCTTGAGCAGGAACCCGCTGGCGCCTGCCTGCAGCGCACCGAAGACGTGCTCGTCGAGGTCGAAGGTGGTCAGGATCAGCACCCGGATCGGTGGATCGGTTGATAGTGCGGTGATCTGGCGGGTGGCTTCCAGCCCGTCCATCACCGGCATCCGGATGTCCATCAGCACGACGTCGGGTCGGTGCGTGTTGGTGAGCTGGACCGCCTCCGAGCCATTGGCGGCTTCGGCGATCACTTCGAGGTCGGGCGCGGAGTCGACGAGAACTCGGAAGCCGGCCCGCACGAGCGCCTGGTCGTCGGCGACCACGACGCGGATCATGACCGGTTGCCCTCGTAGGGCAGCCGCGCGGCTATCCGGAAGCCGCCACCGGGTCGTGGGCTCGCGGTGAACTCGCCACCGAAGACGGCGACCCGTTCGCGCATCCCGATCAGCCCATGACCCGGGGCGACCGCATGCGGCCCGCGCGGACGCTGCGCCGACGCGTCGTTGACGACTTCCACGCTGATCGCATCGGCGGTGTAGGCAAGCGTGACGTCGGCGCGCGGGCCGCCGTGCTTGATCGCGTTGGTCAGCGCCTCCTGGACGATGCGGTACGCGGTCAGGTCGACGCCCGGCGGGATGTCGAGCGGCGCCCCCTGGATCTGTAGGCGGGCGGTCAAACCGCCGTCGGCCACGTGGCTGATCAGCGCCGGAACATCCTGCAGACCGGGAGCGGGCGTGATCTCCGAGCGCGCCTGCCCGTCCTGGCGTAGCACCCCCAGCAGTCGGCGCATCTCGGTGAGGGCCTGCCGGCTCGTGGTCTCGATCGCCGCGAGCGAGCGTTGCGCCTCCCTCGGCTGGGACTCGGCGACGTGGTGGCCGACGCCGGCCTGCACCGCGATGACGCTCATCGCGTGCGCCACGACATCGTGCAACTCGCGCGCGATGCGCAGCCGTTCGGCAATCACCGCCTGCCGCGCGCGCTCTTCGCGTTCGCGTTCGAGCATTTCGTTGCGCTCGCGCAGCGCGGCCCAACGGTTGCGCCGTTGCCGCAGATTCTCGCCAGCCAGCCAGGCGACGAGAGTGGCGAGCGCGATGGAGAGCGCGTCTGCCGTCTGCACCACCCCGGCCGGTTGGAGCAGCGTCGCGATGACGAGCGCCGCGGCGGTGGCGAGGAACGCGCCCGCCGCCAGCGTCCGGCCGCTGTGCAACGCGATCGCAAACAGAAGCACGAACGCACTCACGCCGGGAAACGCGGCGTACCCGATCGCGGCATAGATCAGCAGACTGGAGAGGACGACGGCCAGTGCCGGCACCGGGTAACGGCGGTGCGCGACGTAGGGCAGCGTCAATCCGAGCGCGAGCAGGTAGGCGAGCGCGTCGTTCGGGTGCTGCCCCGAACCAGCTGGTTTCGACGCGATGCTGATGATCATGAACAGCAGCAGGGCTGCGGCGACCAGGCTGTCGACGACCCGCGGATCGCTCGGCAGCCGCCGAGCACCAGGCCAAGGCATGACACGACGGTAGTGGTCGCGCGTCGAGTCGCCGGCGACCTGCCATGGAGGCAGGCCGCCGCTGGCCCGGTAGCGGTTGGACACTGGGTTAGCGCAACTCGCGGCGAATGCTCACCCGGCCGGCGACCAGCACGATCGCGCTGGCCCAGGCCACAAGTACGGTCGCTGCCGCGGCCTGCGGCAGGAACTGGGAGCTGCCCACGCTGGTCAAACCCTGCGCCGCGCCGGCCGGCAGCCACTTTGCCAGGGCCGGGAAGGCGTTCTCGAGAATGCCGACCTCGACGAGCTGGATCCACACCAAGCCAGCGATGATCGCGGCAACCGTGTTGCGCGTCAGCGCGCCGACGGCGACGCCCAGAAGGCCGTACGCGGCGCCGCTGAGGACGGTTCCCCAGCCGAGTCGCGTCGCATCCACAGCGAGGTGACTCACGCCGTTGCGGGCGTACAGCACGTCTGAGACCACGTAGGTAACGGCGTAGGTGGCGGCAGCGAGCGCGGCGCCGATCCCTCCGACGGTGACCAATTTGGCGACGATGACGCGCAACCGACGCGGCTCGGCCAGGAACGTCGTGAGCATCGTGCGGTGCCGGTATTCACCGGCGACGACCAGTACGCCCAGGATGAACATCGCCATCGACACCACGGCTGACGGCTGACCGAGAACATGTGCCACCTGCGCGGCGCTGCCCCGCGGCGGATCGCCCGGGTTCGGTTTGAGGATGATGGTGACCGAGGCGGAGAGCAGGCTGAGCGCGAACGCCGACGCGACGGTCACATACAGCGCCGGGGTGGTGCGGAGCTTGAGTAGCTCCAGCCGGATTGAGTTGATCATGACACGTACTCCTTCGGACGAATGAGGTTCTCGAAGATTCCTTCTAGATCGTCGTTCTCGGCGTGCATGCCGAGGATGATCGCGCCGGCGTTGATCGCGGTGCGGCCGATCACCTCGGTCGAGACGCCTGTGACGATGAGCCGGTCGGGGCCGGTCCGGGTCGCCTGCGCCCCTGCGGCGCTCACCAGCACGCTTTCGAGCACCTGCGCGTCCGGTGTGGTCACGACGGTCCCTGCCGACGCCGGTACGAGACTCGCGATCGGTCCGGCCGTGACCAGCCGGCCGTTGTTGATGATGATGGCGTCGTCCGCGCTGTGCGCGATCTCGGCGAGCAGATGACTCGACAGCAGCACGGTGCCGCCGTTGTCGGCGAACCCGCGTAGGAACCCGCGCATCGTCTGGATGCCGGCTGGGTCCAGGCCGTTGTACGGCTCGTCCAGCACGAGTACCGACGGGTCGCCGATCAACGCCGACGCAAGCGCTAACCGCTGACGCATGCCAAGTGAGTAGCCGCCGACCCGGCGCCGCGCGGCGCCGGTCAGGCCGACGAGTTCGAGCAGCTCCTCGACGCGGGCGGCCGGGACACCGGCCTGAGCGGCGGTGATCCGCAGATGGTTGCGCGCGCTGCGGTTCGGATGGAAACCCTGATCGAGGACGGCGCCGACGCTGCGCAACGGGTGCACGAGGTCGGCGTAGCGCCGGCCGTGAATCAACGCGGTACCCGCCGTCGGGGCGGCCAACCCGAGCAGCACACGCATGCTGGTCGTCTTCCCCGAGCCGTTCGGACCGAGGAACGCGGTGATGCGCCCGGATACGGCCTCGGCACTGAAGTCATTCAGCGCCGCCACCGTGCCGTAACGCTTGGTCACGTGGGAGAACGAGATGCTCGGCACATCGTCTGCCAATCGATGCAATGTCATGACCGGAACTCTGCTGCCTAAGCCTCGTCAAATCGTCGGCTTGGCGGCCGAACTGTGCCGACCGAGCGACGGACCGCCGGCGGTCCGCCATCCGCCGCGAGGTGTACGCCACGCGGCCGACTGCACGGCGGCCGCCAACCGCGTTGGCAACAGCAGAATTCCCCATATGCGCGCCTCATCAAGATGCGCGCATGAAGCGACACCGTACAGATCGACGGGTAGCGCGTGCTGCGGGCGCCATGTGTTCACGAATGCTCCGCAGAGCACTCGCGCGTCCCGCCTGATTGTCAGGCTGGCCCGGCAATGCCTACCAGGTTCCTAGCAGGATCGCGGAAGTGAGCGACAGTGACTTGCCCGCCCTCGTGCGCTGCGGTGGAAGAACGGTCGTAGCTCCGAGCGCTTCGGCGCTGGCCAGCGCCTCGGCAACGTTGGTCACGCCAACATAGAAGATGGCGTGGGTGTCGTATCCGGGGCCGCCACCGATAGCCAGCGGCTGTTGACGACGTGGTGAACTTTCCTGGCGAATGACCGCAGCTGCTCCTCCGCGCAGCCGCTGCATGCGGCGATCCGATTGCGGCACTCGCGGATGAGCTGGCTTGGTCAACTGCGAAAGTTGAAGGGTTGCTCGGCAGGTCGTCAGACAGGCCGAGGCTGACGCTCGTGCCGGCAGATGAATAGACGGCCCAACCGCAACCCTGGCCGGGTCGGATCCAGCGGCGTCTCGCGGTCGCGACGCCGTGCCCTCAGAAGCTCGAGCGCCGTCCGGTCGCCGAAGCTTGACACCACTTGTGTTGCCGCCGGCAATGCACGGCGAACTGGGGAGTTCGACGCGGTGACCGAACAATTCGCGCATTGGGAGCGACCCCTCCGCCGTCACGCCCTGTCGATAGGGCCGTGTGTGTGCGCGCTGAGCGCCGCCGATGCCGAAGCGAAGGGGGTGCAGCACCTACCGCGATGTGCGGTTTCGGGTGCGTTGGAGTGCGTCGAGTGCGGTGTTGTCGGTGTCGGGGAGGGTGTGGAGGTATTTCTCGGTGGTGCGGAGGCTGCCGTGGCCGAGGCGTTCTTTGACGGTTTGGATGTCGGCGCCGCCGGCGAGTAGCCAGGAGGCGTGGGCGTGGCGGAGGTCGTGGAACCGGACCGTGTGAGCGAGTTGAGCGGCCGCCGTGGCGGAGGTCCAGATGTGGTGGCGGAACCAGCGGCGGGGGAGGTGCCCGTCGGTGTTGACGATCCGGGTGCCTCTGGGGTCGTCTTTGCCGGCCGCGCGTCGGTCGGCTCGGTAGGTCGCGAACGCGGTCTTGCAGTGCGCGCAGCGACACTTGCCGAGGGTGTAGGCGGTGAGGGTGCCGTGCGGGTAGGTCCGGCCTAGGTCGTTCGGTTCGGTACGCCCGGTCGGCTCGGTCGCTTCCGCTGTTTCGCGCGCGGGGGTCGTGTCGGCCGAGGTGCGGCCGGTGTTGGCGTCCAGGAGGGCGAAGGGGAACAGCAGGTCGGCACGGTCCAGTTTGTGGTTCGCGATGTGGTCGCGTAACGCGTCGCAGACGGCGGCGCTGAGCTTGAGGCGGCGATACTCCTTGTCCTTCGGGTAGGCCTTCACGGCGAACCGGGTGCCGTCGGCGGGGGCGGTGGTTTCGGTGACGGCGCGGCTGACGGTGAGCATCCGGGAGTGCAGGTCGAGATCGGCTGGGCGGAGTTCGGTGAGTTCACCCCACCGCAGCCCGGACTCGATCGCGGTCTCGACCATGAGCCGCGTCGTCGTACCGGGGAGGGCTTGGTGGATGGCGTCGTACTGCTCGGGCGTGACGATTACTCGTGGCTTGCGGGCGACGGTGGGGGTTTTGACGCCGGCGCAGGGGTGCAGGAACACGACCTGGTCGTTGAGCGCGGTGGTGAAGATCGCGGACAGGATGGTCTTGTTCCCGGCGATCGTGGAGGCGGACAGGCCGATCTCTTTCTGGCTGGCGATCCAGTCGCGGATGTGTTCGGGCAGGATGTCGATCATCCGCATCGCACCGAACTCCGGCATTAAGTGCTTGCCGATCATGTAGGTGTAGCGCTCGCGGGTCGAGGCCTCGATCTGATGCGCCGGCAGCCACACGGTCTCGACATAGTGGCCGAAGGTTTGCCGGCCGCGGCGTAGGTCGCCGAGTCGGCCGGATTCGACGAGGGCTTCGGCGCGTTGCCAGGCCTTGTCGGCCTGCTTTTCGGTGGTGAAGGTTCCGGCGGAGCGTTGCCGTCCGCGTAGGTCGCGGTAGAGGGCGACGTAGCGGGTGCTGCCGTCTTGTCCGACGCGCGCCCGGGTGGATCCCATACGATCTAGGGTAGCGGTCGATGTCAACGAAATGTCAACGACTACGACGCGGCACGGCCCGACATGAGAGGGTACGGAACGGCATGAACACCTTTACTTGTAGGGAATTCTGGTGATCGGCGCGTGTCGGCCGCAATCGGGTCGTGACGGCGGGGTCTGCCTTGACACGGTAGGGGTCACTGGTTCAATCCCAGTATCGCCCACAAAGATTCCCCATATATAGCTGGGTTTCCAGCCGGTCATCCGAGACGCGCGTCAGATACGCGTCACAGTTGGCGGGCCCGGCCGGTGTTCTGAGCACCAAACCGGGCCCTTGACCGGATGGAGCCCGGCCCGATGTGTACCCAACCATCCCCATCTGCCCGCCGCGTGACCTGGTACATCGAGGGCACGGCGTGGCGAATCGAACTGCTCGCCGGCCGCTGGTCGCTGTCCCGCTACTCGCCGCACAGCGAGACGTGGCAGCGTGTCGGCTCCTACCCGAGCCGCAAGGCCGCGATCAGCGCCGCCTACGGGCAGGACCGCGACCACGGCGCGTAGCTCGCGTCGAGCCATGAGGCCCGGTGTTCCCTTAGGACGGGGCGCCGGGCCTCATGCTGTCCGCCCTGCTTGACGCTGCGCCCGTCACTGCGCCGTGACAGGAACATGCCACATCCAAGTCGATGGGCACCGACTGTCGACCGTCGACGTTCCACGAGCAACTGGAGGTCGTGATGTCCGCTCCCATATCCCCCAAGCGCAAGCGTCTGCTTTGCCGGTCCAACCTGCACCACAAGTGGGTGCGTCGCTTCAACAAAGACGGCGAGGACTACCTGCAGTGCAAAGTCTGCGGCAAAGATCTCTACGACGTCGAGCGGGGCGACCCCACCGTGACGGGCTTCGGCGGCGGAGGCGGCGGGGGAATGTGACGGCGGGGCGCTTCATGTTGTGTCGAGCGCGAGCCGTGGCAGCTTCTTGACACTAGGGCCAGCGGCGCGACATGCGGCGAATAGCGATCCAGCGATCTTGGGAGGCCGTCATGTCTGTCCCCGCATCCCGGAAGCGCAAGCGCCTGCTCTGCCGGTTGAACCTCAAACACAAATGGGTGCGACGCTTCAACCCGGAAGGCGCGGACTATCTGCAGTGCACGGCCTGCGGCAAAGAACACTCGTACACCACGCCTCGGGCGGTTTAGGTCGGGTGACATTAAGGGACACGCCAATGACCCGACTCCTCTGCTACATCGGCTTCCATCGGTACACCAGCAGGTCCAACGCCGAAGGAGAGCGCTACCTCGAATGCTCCCGATGTAAGAAGTACAAGGAAGTTCCGCCGTTCGGCACGCTTGGCGGCGGCTCCTGACCGGTCTCATGACCGGTCTCAAGGCTCCATGGTCGGCGCGGCCTGCACCTCGGAAGTGAGCGGTCACCGCACCTACATTTGCCGCTATTTGGTCAACGGCGCCGAGTGGCGGGCTGGTGCTGAGCTTCCCGCCATGCCGGGATCCGTCTGCTGGGCCAGCATCGTGGATCTAGACGCGGGCTACATCCCGTCGAGAGCCTTGGCGACTGCGGTGTGCGACATGCGCAGGTGCGTGGCGATATCGCGCAGGCTATGCCCGTCGGCGAGCGCCTCGAGGATCGCCACGACGCGGTGCTCATACGCAGAGTCAAGTTGCCCCCGCAGCCCGTCTATCTCGTCGGCGACGTCGCCGAGCCCGTAGGTGTCGTCCACCCCTTCACTGTAAACCACGGTTTACAGTTGTCGTATGCCTGGACGAGATGCAGCCACGACAAGCGCGGTCAGCCCCGAGGCGCTGGACCGGTACCGCTGCCCAGACCGTAGGGGCCCAGGCGGGCAACGCTGCCAACTATTGGTCGAGCACGACACCCCAGTGCACATCGCCAGCATCGCCCGCACTTTCCGGGCATGGTCCGACGGTGCCGAGTCGACGCTGCCACCCAGCCCCTACCCGTGGTTCGTGTCCTTTCCACGGGACGAGACCATTCTTTAAACGGCGTGTTCTGTGGTAATCGCGCAGATACTCGGCTAGCCCCACGGGATCACGGATTGGGTGAGGATTACCAATATTCCGAGTGCCACCCCGATAGCTATCACAATCCAACCCGACCAGAATTCGCCACGCGTCGGCGGATGAGTTACGGCTCTAGAAGTGTCAGCCGTGGCTGGCGCATATGCCGCTGATCCCTCAGGCCGGGCCAACGCTGCGGCGATCACCCCGAACGGGCCGAAAAAGAAGCCGACAAGGAACCAGTTACCTGGTGAGCGACCTTTCGCTTGGGCGAGGAACGCGGCGACACCGCCGCACACTACCCACAGCAGGACCGCTATTAGGAACGTCGATTCGGTCATGATCCGGTCCCGCCGAGCACCTGACGCGCGACTGCGGCAGCCGCCGGGTCGTCGGTTGTGACCACCCGGTCCGGGCCGCCCGCGAAGTTCCCGCCGAACATGCGCGCGGTCAGCAACGAATCGACGGGCGCGAGTGCGGGCTGGTGCTCAGCTTCCCGCCCTGCTGTAACCTGGCGCTGGTCCGTAGTCGTGGGTGTGACGGGTTCAGCCTCCACCGGCGATTGAGGGCTCTTGCCTTGGCTTTGCGAGCCGGGTTCACAAGTGCCTCAGCACGAGCGCCACCACCACGACCGCGATCACACGGTGCCTAGGACAGTTGGAATCTTCCGGTGCTTCATGTCAGAACTTCCACTCGCTGGTAGCCGCACCGAATGCGCTCGCCGAGAACGCGAGGGTTCCATGCGTTGGCATGTCGAAGGTCAGGTTGCCCCGCACCTTCTCGCCTGCGTGCAAGGTGCCGGAGTCGAACGTCGGTTCCGGACCGAAGACCGCCGTGTTGTAATGCGCACCGGTAGCGTCGCGGGCCTCCCACATATACGAGTTGTAATCCACGCCGTCTGTGGCAGCCGTGATCGTCACGGAGAAGGTCACATACTGACCGTGCTTCGGCTTGGTGTAGTCATCGTCGCCATAGCTGAGCGTCGGTGCCGACACCGTGTAGGTGGCCGAGGTGGGCGCGTCGTCCCCCAGAGGATCGGTCTTGGTGATCACATACGGCACACCGAACTTGGAGTCGTAGTTGTGAACCGGCGGCTTCGGTGCCTGAGATGTCGGCGTCTCAGTAGTCATGGGCGGCAACCCGGCACGGGCTCCCGCACCGGAACCTGCTCCGCTCAGATCTGGCGCTGATTGAGAGGCCGTCGGCGGTGATGCCGCCGGCTTCACAGTCGTTCCGCCGCTCCGGCCGCCCGCGAGACCCGCGATCAGCGCCGTCACGAACACGGCGATGACGCCGATGCCGATCCAGGCGGGCCAGCGCCGGTACCAACGTTTGCGGGGCGGCTCCGGCGGGGTCGGTGGCTGCGGTGGCTCGCCGATAAACGGGTAGTCGTGCAGGCCGGGTCCGTGCGCGGTCATGGCTGTTCTCCAAGATCGGGTGACTGATGGCGATCAGGTCCCTCGAAGAGCCGCACCCAACCGGGCGAGCCGTGACCTCTTACCGAATGTAAAGACAGTGTTGCATGTTGGTGCTATACAGTGGCAAGCGACCTAGGTCCTAATGCACGAAACATACATGAGACACACAGGATATTGACATGACAGGCACAGATAGCAACGGCGCAGAGAAGCGTGTTAACGGTGCGGTGATCGGCGAGGCAACTCATTACGTCGGCGTGCGAATGCCACAGGACCTACACGAGTGGCTCGTCGACCTAGCGAAACGAGAACGCAGGTCACTCAATGCGCAAGTGGTGGTGCTCCTGGAGCGCGTCCGTGAGCAAGTCGAGCGGGACGCGCACAACCAGTAGCAGGCAGGTCACGACCCAAGATGGACGGCGTGGCCATTGTGCGAAGCAGGACGTCGATCACCGCCTGGCGTTCGCACCGCCGGTGATTCGACAGTTGACACACTGTCAATCGCGGGGCCCACACTCGAACATGAGTTCGAGATTGCGATCGTCTACTGAGTCAAACTTTTTGGCAGGGTCGCTTTTACTGGCCGGCTGGGAGGATTGGCTGATGAGTCGGCGCGGGCATTCGCAGTTGCCGGTCGAGGAGCGGATGCGTGTTGTGCTGGCGGTGTTGTCGGGTGAGTTGACGATTGCTGAGGCAGCGAGGCGGCACGGCACGACGGGGAAGACGGTCGGGGAGTGGCGGGACCGGTTCTTGGAGGCGGGCCAGGCTGGGCTGGAGAATATGATGCCGGGCCCGACCGGTAGGAACGGCAACTCGACTGAGCGAAGACAGCGAGCCGAGATCGAGCAGCTCAAGCTTGCGCTGGCGGAGGCGACGGTGCAGCTGCGGATCTGGCGGCTGGGGGCTGAGCATGTGCACGAGGTCCCTTCGGAGACCTCGAGGCCCTAAGAGCGGCGGAGGGAACGCCGGTTTCGAGGTTCGCTGGGCTGGCCGGCATCCCGGAACGTACGTATCGGCGTCGGTTGGCTCGGCTGCGGGCCGAGGATGTCGGCAAGGGGCCGTGGCCCGCGCCTCGGGTCGACGCGATCGAAGCGTTGGCAGCGAAGTATGCCGGTGACTGGCCGGCGTGGGGACATCGCAAGGTCGCGGCGATGATGCGCGCCGACGGGCACGCGGTGTCGACCTCGACCGTGCAACGTGCCTTACGCCGGCGGGGGTTGCTGCTGCCTCGCGGGTACCGGGCTGACCGCAAATCGTGGGCGGTGCTTCGTCGGCGCGTCTTTCACGACCCACCCACCCGCCGCAACCGGGTCTGGCAAACCGACTTCAGTGAGTTCGAGACCCCGACCGGCGGGATCTGGCGGATCAGCGCGGTGATCGACTACGTCACCAAGTACTGCCTGGCGGCCACCGTCACCACAACCTGTCGCGGCGCGGACGCGCTGCGGTGCGTGGACCTGGCCGTGCATGAGGCGCAACGCCTGCTCAACCTCACCGACCTGCGCGGCGACCGGGGCGTGATGGACATCATCGACGCGGCCGGGGTGATCATCGGCGAGGCCCCGGCACCGATCGCCCTCGTCTCCGACAACGGATCGTGCTACCGCAGCAGCACGTTCCGGGCCGCGTTCGACGGTGACGATCCCGTACTGCGTCACGTCCGGACCAGGGTCAGATCCCCGCAGACCAACGGAGTCGTCGAGCGGTTCTTCGAAACCCTCAAATACGAGCACCTCTACCGCGCCCCGATCGACGACGGCGATGCCCTCGCGATGGAAGTCGCGCGATTCCGCCAGATCTATAACACCATCCGACCCCACCAAGCTCTCGGCGACCAAACCCCACGACAGACGTATCTACGTGCCGAGGCCAACTAACGCTGGCATGCTCGCACACGAACGACCTGAGACCACGACGTCGACGCCGAGCTAAACCCTGCCAAATTCTTGACTCAGCACAATCGGACGGCTCCGTCGAGGAAGTCTCGCCGGAACGCTGTCCTGCCGGCCACCCCCTGCTACCCGACGGCACCTTGGTCGGCTGGTCGCCGTGCGACTGCAATGGACACCGCACCTATACCTGCCGGTTCCTCGTCGATGGGCGTGAGTGTGGGCTGGTGCTGAGCTTCCCGCCTTGCCGGGACCCGGCCGCTGGGCCGTTCTCGTGGATCTAGTCCGCCTGGCCGTCGCCAATTAGACGCACATCGGCTAGGCCTGCTTCACTGCTACCGCGCATCTGGGTTGCGGAGGGCACTGGTGGGCATTATCGAGCGACTGTTCCATCGCCGAACCGAACGCGCGCCGATGCCGGCGACCCAACCAGCAAGCACGACCAGGCGGTTCGTGGCGCCGCTGACCGAGCGGGCGACCTTTCTCGTGAGCGGCACAACCTACCGCCAGCCGAACGTGGTCAGGTGTGGACGATCGCTTGCCCTATTTCGCCTCGTGGCGGAGCCGACGAATGCGTATGACGAGAACGCGGTGCAGGTGCTTTACGACGGGTCGACGTCACCGCAACCGCCTGGCCAGCACCGCGGATCCGTACGCGCGCGACGGCGTGACCCGCGCGACTTCCCACTGACAACGGACGAGGAGGAACCTCCGACGAACGGGCCACCGCGATCCCGCCGTGGCATATCGGGTCGCCGCGGCCGGAGCCATGGCTAAGGACGCCTCGCGGTCGCGGTGGCCTCCGACGTCGCGGTTAGGTCGCTGCTGCCCGGTCGAGCGCGGCGGCGTCGGCCTTCTGGAGTTTGGCGGTCGCCGTCTTTCGTGCCTTCTTGGCCCCGGCAACGTCGCCCTTGAGCGCCTTGATGTCGCGTTGGTGGCCCTTGACTTCGGCCTTGATGCCGGCCACGGATTTCTGGTGTTTCTTCAGCGCCCGCCGCAGCCGCGCCTCGTTCCTTGCCGCGCGTGTCAAGGAGTGGTGCGCCGCGGCGATGTCCTTTGCCGCTGGGCGGTTCTCGGCCTTCCGGGCGCCCGTCTTGGCCGACGTGCTGGCCTTCCGGGCGCCCGTCTTGGCCGACGTGCTGGCCTTCCGGGCGCCCGTCTTGGCCGACGTGCTGGCCTTCCGGGCGCCCGTCTTGGCCGACGTGCTGACCTTCCGGGCGCCCGTCTTGGCCGACCTGCTGACCTTCCGGGCGCCCGTCTTGGTCGATCTGCTGACCTTCTTCGTCCCTGTCGTCTTAGCCATCGAAGTCCTTTCAGGTCGCCGCAATCCTCGTGGCAGGATTCGCGTAGCGCGAGGTGCGCCGCTGACGGTCGACACTCAGTGTTCCCATCCGGCCGCTCACCTAATCGCGCCCGGCCCGGCACGCGCCCGGACGCTTGGCCTTGCCGTTCGCATGGGCCGGAGACCTGCCCGCCGGGCTGACAGCACAAAGGGAGGCGCCACGCCCCCGGCTACCGGGCGGGGCGTCTCTCGTCCGTGATGACGTTTTGGTCGGCCCCCCGTGACCGGCTCCTTTGCCGAGAACCGGGCCGCGCCCGACAGTCTGGCCCACCCCGGAGGCGACACCCAAGACTGGCGGGGGCGACACGCGCTGGTCCGCTGGTAGGCGTGGCGATCGGCCCCGTGCCGGTGCAACCATTTGACCCATGTCATCCGCACCGGCTGCCGAACGCAAACCGAAGCGCCGCGCGCCTCAGCAGGCCCCCATCGCCACCATGATTTTATGACGCTCGGAGCCAAAATCGTCGGTGTCGCCGGAACGGCGGCTGTCATCTACGGCGCCTGGGTACGTCCTCGGCTGATGCGCTGGGGCGCGACCGATGAGGAAGTTGCGGGGCCGTATCCCGGTGCCGACCTTGTCCCTGGCGGTGAACGGGGCGCGACGATGGCGGTCACGATCGACGCTGCGCCAGACCAGGTCTGGCCGTGGCTCGTACAGCTGGGCGGGGATCGTGGCGGGTGGTACTCCTGGGACCACCTCGACAACGCTGGCCGCCCAAGTACCCAAAGAGTCCACCCTGAGTGGCAACACATCGCGCTCGGCGACACCGTGAAGTACTGGACACGCCGGCACGGCCCCGTGAACGCGTGGCAGGTTGCAGCACTTGAACCGAATCGATTCCTGGGACTGCGCGGGTTGAGCGATCTGCGAGGCGGCAGCCTTGATCCGAAGCAGCCACGGCCACCCGCCTACACCGAAGGACTATGGGGCTTCCTGTTGAACGAGTTGCCTGGCGGGCGCACCCGTCTCGTCGTAGGCGGCTATCAAGCCTTCCGCCCTCGATGGCTTGGACGCTTCCTCGATTACTGGCTCTACCCCCCGACTGTCTGGATCATGCAGGCACGAATGCTGGCCGTGCTCAAGCGAAACGTTGAACGAGTGGCCCCCGCATGAACACGAGTGGCCGTTGCCGGGAAGGACCAGTCGTCCTGGTGGGTGGTTCCGTATTGCGCTGATCTCGGGCGTGTGCGAGGCCAGCGTTTTCAAATGTTGTCGGTGGCAGAGTCTCCTGGCTGGGGGTGAAGTCGCTCGGTGGGCGCTAATACCTCCAGTAGCTCACGGGCCTCCGGTCCTCGAGACGTTCATCCTCCGCTATTGGCGTCACTGTCGCCGAGTCGCGCACAGTGCGGAGATAAAGGCGAACGTCCCGCTCTGCCCATGCAGCTGCGTATTCGTCCGGTTGGCGGGTTACGTCGGCTGTGTATAGTGCGCTCGGCGTTTGCCCGCTCAGACCTCAGCGGAGCCGTAAACGGCCTGTGGACACGGGGTGGTCAGATGATGACAACCAGTGCGGAGCACGAGCCCAAGGTGATCAGCGAGGACGCTATCGAGGCATGGCACGAGGCTGTCGCTCTGGCGCGTGAAAAGCGTCGACAGCGGGGCGAACGGTACACGGGACGGCACCGTACGGGGCCGCCCGACAGCGCAGATGGGTCGACCCAAACCGAGCTGAGCGCCTGAACTTAGCGGTGATGACCACCCGCCCACGCCCAGTTTGGCAACGTTCGCCTGTTCGACCCGGGTGGGATCACGGGCAAGACTCGGGTTGCGACCTGCCTGAGCAACCTCCCATTCGGGCAGGCCGCCTGACTCCGTCCCTCCCGTAGCAAAGGGCCCGGAGCCAGGCGACACACCCGACCTACCCCGTTCCCAACGACGCGAAACGGGGTAGGTCGCGGGTCGGGGTAAACACCGGTGGACAGTTGCACGGACGTCGGCGCGAGCCGCGCTAGCAGGGTCTTGTGCTGAGTCAAGAATTTGGCAGGGTTTAGCTCGGCGTCGACGTCGTGGTCTCAGGTCGTTCGTGTGCGAGCATGCCAGCGTTAGTTGGCCTCGGCACGTAGATACGTCTGTCGTGGGGTTTGGTCGCCGAGAGCTTGGTGGGGTCGGATGGTGTTATAGATCTGGCGGAATCGCGCGACTTCCATCGCGAGGGCATCGCCGTCGTCGATCGGGGCGCGGTAGAGGTGCTCGTATTTGAGGGTTTCGAAGAACCGCTCGACGACTCCGTTGGTCTGCGGGGATCGGACCCTGGTCCGGACGTGACGCAGTACGGGATCGTCACCGTCGAACGCGGCCCGGAACGTGCTGCTGCGGTAGCACGATCCGTTGTCGGAGACGAGGGCGATCGGTGCCGGGGCCTCGCCGATGATCACCCCGGCCGCGTCGATGATGTCCATCACCGCACCCGGTCGCCGGCGCAGGTCGGTGAGGTTGAGCAGGCGGTTGCGGCGACTGACGATTGCTGAGGCGGCCAGGTCGCACGGCACGCGGGCAGCGCGTCGGCGCGCCGGGACAGGTTTTGGTGACGGGCCGGCTAGGCTGGAGAACATGGTCGGGCCGACCGGTAGGAACGTCACCGCGCTGATCGAAGCACGAGCCGAGATCGCGCAGGTCGAGCTCGAGCTGGCAGAGACGTCGGTTGCAGACCCGGTTGCGGCGGGTGGGTGGGTACGTGAAAGAGGCGCCGACGAAGCACCTCGAGGCCCTACGATCGGCGGAGGGAACGCCGGTTTCGAGGTTCGCTGCGCTGGCCGGCATCCCGGAACGCACGTATCGGCGACGGTTGGCTCGGCTGCGGCCGAGGATGTCGACAAGGGGCCGTGGCCCGCGCCTCGGGTCGACGCGATCGAAGCGTGGCAGCAAGCAACCCGCTGACGGCCGGCGTAAGGCACGTCGCACGGTCGCGGTCGACGATGCGTGCCGTCGGGCGCGCAGCATCGACCGCGACCTTGCGACGTGCCCCACGCCGGCGGGGGATACTGCTGCCGCGCTGGTATCGGGCTGACCGCAAATCGAGGGCGGTGCTTCGTCGGCGCGTCTTTCACGACCCATCCACCCGCCGCAACCGGGTCGGCAAACCGACTTCAGCGATTCGAGACCCCGACCGGCGGGATCTGGCGGATCAGCGCGGGAGCGACTACGTCACCAAGTACGGCCTGGCGGCCACCGTCACCGCAACCTGTCGCGGCGCGGACGCGCTGCGATGCGTGGACCTGGCCGTGCATGAGGCGCAACGCTGCTCAACCTCACCGACCAGCGCGGCGACCGGGGCGTGATGGACATCATCGACGCGGCCGGGGTGACATCGGCGAGGCCCCGGCACCGATCGCCCTCGCCTCCGCAACGGATTGAGCTGCTCGATCTCGGCTCGTGTCTTCGGGCTCAGTCGAGTTGCCGTTCCTACCGGTCGGGCCCGGCATCAGATCCCCCAGCCCCGGAGCCGTCGAGCCCGCCTCCGAAACCGGTCCCGCCACTCTCCACCGTCTTCCCCGTCGTGCCGTGCCGCCTGCTGCCTCAGCAATCGTCAACTCACCCGACAACACCGCCAGACACAACACGCATCCGCTCCTCGACCGGCAACTGCGAATGCCCGCGCCGACTCATCAGCCAATCCTCCCAGCCGGGCCAGTAAAAGCGACCCTGCCAAAAAGTTTGACTCAGTAGACGTCTTGCCTTTCTCGAACGTTTGTTCGATTATTGTGGTATGGCGGATCGTCCACCTCGCCAAACGGATCAGCGCAGTCCGCCCACACATCGACACCGCTCTCGAGCACGGCCTATCCAACGCGCTCATCGAATCGGTGAACACCAAGATCCGGTTGATCACCCGCGTCGCATTCGGATTCCGCTCAGCCACAGCCCTCATCGCCCTCGTCATGCTCAGCCTCGGCGGGCACCGACCCGTCCTACCCGGGCGCATCGACCCACGGATCGGTCAGTAGAGCCGTAAGTCCGGGGCCTTCGTCATTCTCGACGAGTCACGCCAAGATCATTTGTTTTTCATTCGTTGCTTGGACGGACCGTTACGAGATGCCGAGCTCCCGCGCGACCACGGTGACCGCGGCCCATTGCGACGAATAATCCGGCCTGACCTCGGCGACCATGCCTACCGCCCGCTCCCGCAACTCCGGCGGGTACTGATTTGCTTGCCCCACGGCTCCATCCTCCTCAAGAGAGAGCCTCCGGACTTGCCTGGCCGATTCGCCAACACGTCACGGTCGTGGCCGACGCGGGAATGGTGTCCGAGACCAACCGGATAGCGATCGAGGCCGCCGGGCTGTCGTTCATCCTCGCCGCCAAGATCGCCGAAGTCCCGTACGTGGTCACCAAAATGGCGCCGCGAGCATCCCGGCCAGCAGATCCCAGACGGGCATGTGTTCACCCGGCCTGGGCCCGCAGGCAGCCGGCGCAGTACTGCAGCTCGCCCTCGCGTAGCTGATCCGGCCGGCCGGTTGTCACTGCAGCCTTTGGTTGCAGCGTTCGTTCTGCCTGGGCGGGATCCTTGATGCCGCTCAGGGGATGGGGGTGGATTGAAGGGCCCAGGCCGTGCCGTTCCAGCGCTCGGCCAGCGCCTTGTAGCTGGGGCTGAGGTCGTACCCGGTAGCCGTGCACGCCGAGGCTGAGGTGCACGACACCCCGAACAGGTAGCTCGACGTGGCGCCGGTCCGGTTGGGGGTGGACTGGATGGCCCAGGTCGTGCCGTTCCAGGTCTCGGCCAGCGTTTCGTAGGCGCCGGGGCTGACCCCGTACCAGCCGACGCTGGTGCACGCCGAGGCTGAGGTGCACGACACCCCGGACAGTCCGCTGGACGTGGCGCCGTTCGGGGTGGGGGTGGATTGGAGGGTCCAGGTCGTGCCGTTCCAGGTCTCGGCCAGCGTCTGGTAGACGCCGGCGCTGGTCGTGTAGTACCCGGTGGCGGTGCACGCCGAGGCTGAGGTGCACGACACCCCGGACAGTGCGCTGGACGTGGCGCCGTTCGGGGTGGGGGTGGACTGGAGGGTCCAGGTCGTGCCGTTCCAGGTCTCGGCCAGCGTCTGGTCGACGCCGGCGCTGCTCGTGTAGTACCCGGTGGCGGTGCACGCCGAGGCTGAGGTGCACGACACCCCGGACAGTCCGCTGGACGTGGCGCCGCTCGGGGTGGGCGTGGACTGGAGGGTCCAGGTCGTGCCGTTCCAGTTCTCGGCCAGCGCCTGGTCGACACCAGCGCTGGTGGTGTAGTCCCCGACGGCGGTGCAGGCCGAGGCTGAGGTGCACGACACGTCCTGTAGGAAGCTGTGCGCGGCGCCAATCGGATTAGGGGTGGACTGGGCGGCCCAGGTCGTGCCGTTCCAGTTCTCGGCCAGCGTCAAGGTGGCGTTCGTGCTAGTCACGTACCACCCGACGGCGGTACAGGCCGACGCTGAGGGGCACGACACCCCGTTCAGGTAGCTGGCGCCGCTCGGGTTGGGGGTGGACTGGAGGGTCCACGCCGTCCCGTTCCAGCGCTCAGCCAGCGTTTTGGACGCGCCGGTGCTGGTCACGTAGTCCCCGACCGCGGTGCACACCGAAGCCGAAGTGCACGACGCCCCATACAGTTCCGACTGGAGCGCAGTGCCCGGCGGCGGCTGCCCTCCGCCCCTCCGCCTCCTCCGCCGTGGTCTGCCAGCGCCGGGCTAGCTGTGGCGACCGTCAGCAGCATGGAGCCCGCCACCAAGATGGCCAGTGTCCTGCTCACCGCATGCCCCCTCTCTTAGTCTTGGCGGACCGGGACGCGCTAACGGGATGCGGGGACGACGGCCCGGCAGGCGCCAGCGAACGTGGTCCTCCCTTACTCACGGGCCGAGGGCGCGAGCGGTTCAACCGCATACCGCCGGGAGGCTGCCGGCGCGCCACACCAGGCCGCCGCGGGGGTGCATATTCCCAAAGAGCTTGCCGAATTGCTGCGTTTTGCTTATTCAATGATGGCCAGCGCTATTCGCTAATTATCGGCTCTTTGCTAAATTGCGGCATTCCTCGCTGACATGCTAGGCGAACACGTGAACGGCCTTGGCCCCGACGACCTTGTGTTCACGACGCCACAGGGTGACGTGCTGCGCGCGAGCAATTTCCGCGGCATAAAGGCGCACCAGCCCGCACTGATCGGGATCGTGCGTGAGTCGCGGACTTGCTGCGGGCGCCGTTGTCGTTGATCCGCGAGCAGACGGTGAGTTCGCGTTCGGCGGCGGCGATGTCCTCGTGCCGTAACCCTAGCGCCTCTCCGATTCGGACGCACTGTCATAAAGAACCGCGAACAACAGCCGGTCGCGCAGATGCTCGCACGCGTCGAGAATCACTTACCTCTCGGCGCGGTCAGCACCCTCGGCAGCTTCTTCGGAACCTTCAACGCGATCGTGCGCCGCGGCGCCGGAAGGCCATTGCTGATGTGGTGCAGAAACGGTTTCCACCCGCCGCCACGACGCCCGCCCGGACCCCACGTCGTGAGCAACTCGCCGAGGTCCACGCCGTGTCGGGCGGCATGGGTATAGAACGTGCTCAACGCCGACAGCTTCCACGATTGGGACGTGTGTTGACGCGCGCGGTCGCAGTTGCGCAGCGACTTGGTCCCAGATGACAGGCGTGAGCGGTGTGCCGTGCAGAAGCAGCCAGCACACATCACCGGTCACGAGTGCCTCGCGGTCTACCACCCCAAGTCGCGGGGCTGGTGTGCGAGTAGGCCATCCGCGAACCCAAGATAAATTTCCGGCCCTATGGACTCCCGATGCGTATTAGCAGTAGCTGTCGTCGCGCGCTGCTGCGCGCCGCGACGCCCAAGCGCTGTGATTCCTCGCTGTTTAGCGCGGGGCCGGGATCGGCGCATCGACGGCGAGCGTGGCTACGTCCACCTCTACCGTTTCGGGGTACTTCAGTCCGGCGCCGGTGTTCAGGACGACAACACGCTCGCCAGACCTGATCCAACCCGAGCTGCGCAACTGCTTGGCCGCCGCAAGGCACGCGCCACCCTCCGGGCAGATGAAGACACCTTCCAGCTCGGCCATGTGGTGCTGTTCGGCGAGCAGGTCGGCGTCCGCGACCGCAATTGCGATGCCGTCCGTTTCCCTGACGGCCTGGAGCACGATGAAGTCGCCGAGGGCCTTGGGTACGGTGATGCCGAATGCCACCGTGCGGGTATCGGGGAACGGTTGGCTCTCGGATGCTCCTTGCTCGAAAGCACGCACGATCGGAGCGCAGCCTTCGGCCTGCACGGCGACCAGCCGCGGGAACGGGCCGGCGATCCAGCCGAGCTCGGCCATCTCGTGCAGCGCTTTCCAGACCCCGACCAGCCCGACGCCGCCGCCGGTGGGGCAGAGGATGACGTCGGGTAGCTTCCAGTCGAGCTGCTCGGCGATCTCGTAGCCCATCGTCTTCTTGCCCTCGAGCCGGTATGGCTCCTTCAGCGTCGAGACCTCCTGGTAGCCGTAGCGTTCCGCGACGGCGGCGGTGATGAGTTTTCCGGCGTCGCCGATCAATCCGTCGACGAGGTACAGCTCGGCCCCCGCGACCGCGCACTCCGCGCGGGCGATCGACGGAGCGGACACCGGCATCGCGACGAGACTGCGCATGCTGGCACGTGCGGCGTAGAGCGCCCAAGCGGCGCCGGCATTTCCGTTGGTTGGCAGGGCCACGCGCTGGATGCCGAGCTCGTGAGCACGGGACACGGCGACTGCTGCGCCGCGCGCCTTAAAGGTGCCGGTGGGGACGAGACCCTCGTCCTTCATCAGAAGGCCCGGAACACCGATCTCGGTGCCATAGGCCGGAAGCGGCGTCAATGGGGTCATGCCTTCGCCCATGGTCACAACGAATGATTCATCCCGGACCGGCAGCACCTCGTGGTAGCGCCACAACGTCGGGCGGCGGGTGGCGATCTCCTCGCGCCTCACCGACGCCTTGACCCCGTCGAGGTCATAGCGCGCCAGCAGCGGGGCGCCTGCGGCGCTCACACCCTGGACGACGTCTGCGTCGTAGCGCTCGCCGGAGCGGGAGCAGACGAGATGACTGAGCGCCGAGAAGGCCATCGTCTTCCTTGCCTGAGCGTCTTGATGAATGGGTTCTTACGGCGCCTAAGTTCGATAGCGACGGTGTCGAAGTCTTCTCGGGGTGGTGAGCTCGCGGAAGTTCACCTGGCGTGGCAGCGAAGATGTGCATCCTGACGCTGCTAGGCGCGATGATCGCAGCGACCTTCTTGTCCCGCGGCCAGCTCGCCTCGCCCCCTTGAGCAAAGGACGTCGTCATGACCGAAGCCCGGCCACCCTTCCCACCATTCGACCTCGACAGCGCCCGCACGAAGGTGCAGGCGGCCGAGGACGCGTGGAACAGCCGGGACCCGCACCGGGTCAGCCTCGCCTACACCCCCGACTCCAGATGGCGAAACCGGGACCAGTTCATCTCCGGCCGCGAAGAAATCGTCAAATTCCTCACCGCCAAATGGGAACGCGAACTCGACTATGTGCTCCGAAAGAGCCTCTGGGGATTCCGGGAGAACCGAATCGCCGTCCGCTTCCAATACGAATGCCACGACGCCGCCGGTCAATGGTGGCGCAGCTATGGAAACGAACTGTGGGAGTTCGACGAGCAGGGACTGATGCGGCGCCGCGAAGCAAGCATCAACGACGTACCAATCGCCAGCTCAGACCGCCGCTGGTTCGGTCCTCGCCCAGATGACGAGCGCGGATCAGAACACGACATCCCACTGCAGTGACAGACCTATTTGGCGCTTCGGCGATTCAGCCCATCTGCCGGCCATGCCGACTTCCCCCGTGGACACCGCGAAACAGTCGCCCCGCCCGATGAGACGGTCGCGCGCTCGTTAACCCATCTGGTCATCGGTGGCTGGATGCCTCGATCTCACCTCGGTCGTGACTTTGCCCAGGACCTAGCCCCGATCATCACGAAACCGACGATGAAGCTCAGGACCGAACAGATACTGAATCGGTCCAGGAGGGTGGGTCGATTGCAGCACTTGCTGCTCGCCGCATGGAACGCCGCTCGGGCGCGGTTACGAAGCAAGCCAGTCGGAGTGAGCAGGGTCATCCGCCGGCCAGCAAACGAACAACGCGCACCCCCCTCCCTCAGGTCGTCGGTCTGGCCACGGACGGAATACATCGACGCGGTGAGCCGTCGCCCATGTGAAAGGACATGCGTGCAAGCAAGATTCGGGTTGATCTAGGCTGCGCGGAGTGAGCACCACGGTGACCCTCGAGCCATGGGGCGGCGGCGACCTGCCGCTGCTCGAGATGCTGATGGGCGACCCGCGCATGACCGAGCACCTCGGCGGCCCCGAGAGCCCGGACAGGCTGCGCGAGCGGCAGAACCGTTACGAGCGCCTCGAGGGTGGCGATTGCATGTTCAAGATCGTCGACGTGGCGAGCGGCGCCGGCGCCGGCTCGGTCGGCATCTGGACGAAGGAGTGGCGCGATGAGCAGGCCTACGAAATCGGCTGGATGGTCGTCCCGGAGCTCCAGGGCCGCGGCATCGCCTTGGCGGCGATCGCGCAGGCGATCGAGCTCGCCAAGCGGGACGACACGCACCGCTTCATGCATGCCTTCCCGAACGTCGACAACGCGCCGTCGAACGCGATCTGCGGCAAGCTCGGCTTCGAGCTGCTCGAGGCGTGCGAGTTCGAGTTCCCGACGGGGCACTTCATGACCTGCAACGACTGGCGCCTGGACCTGCGCGCCTAGCAAAGTTAGACACGGTTCGAGCCCTTGTCAGCCGCCACAGCCATCGCGACACCGGGGCGTATCAGATCCGGTGGGTCGGTCGCTTCCGATGGCGCAGGGATCGCGTTCAAGGCGGTCGACGGCTTGGATCGCCGCGTCTAGTCGACATTGGGACGCGGACTCTCCGGGCCTATGGCGGAGACGGTTCAGGCGATGTGTCCAACGGCGGTGCCGATGGCGTAGGTCAGCAGCATGGCGGTGAACCCGACCGCTGCGTTGCGCACGGTGGCCCGCCCGGCGGGGGCCTGCCCGAGGCGCGCCGCCACGTACCCGGTAGCCGACAGGGTGATCAGCACCGCGGCGAAGCACACCGGGACCCGCCAGGCGTGCGGTGGCAGCAGGATCGCCAGCAGCGGCAGGACCCCACCGAGCAGGAACGAGGTGGCCGAGGCCATCGCCGCCTCCCACGGATTGACCAGATCCTCCACGTCGATGCCCAATTCGATGTCGGCATGCGCAGCCAGAGCGTCACCTGAGCTCAACTCGGCGGCCACCTCCCGGGCCAGCCGAGGCGACAGCCCCTTCTGGGGCGTGCACCGTGGCGCCGTGTTCGGCGAGCTTGACGGCGTCTCGCCCGAGCTTGATCAGCAGCGCTGGTGTAGCCGGCCTCTTTTCGAGTGGGGCCCCGGTGCTGGCGGAGCCGTCTTGAGACACGGCCCGAGTGTGTGTTCCGGCCGGAGATGGCGCCGGGAGCCGCCGGAGGGCCCGACCTGTTCATCAAGATCGAGGAGTTCCACCGGACCTTCTGCGCCGACTTGCCCAGCGGACCTCGCGGCGACGATGGCAGTGAGCCAACGCCCGCTAAGCCTGGCCGCCCTGACCGAGAAGGCCACGGTGGCCGGATGGAAGGACCTCCCCTCGTGGTACTTGGTGTCGGCGCAGGACAACGCCATCCCCCCCGACGCCGAACGGTTCATGGCGAGGCGGGCCGAGGCAGTAGCCGAGTCGGTGGACGGCTCCCACGCCGCGTTCATCGCCCAGCCCGACGTCGCAGCCGACCTCATCCTCGAGGCCGTCGCCGCCGCCTAGCCGCGGGCGATTGCGGGCGATTGCGGGCGATGCGAGGACCCGTTGGCGACCCGCCCTCGAGCGGAGCCCCCGCAGTCACAATCTGGAGGATGACCCATGCCGATGATCGACGTCTACGCGAGCGAAGCGACGTTCGCCCATCCTCACACCTGGCCAGGGACCTCGCGGGTGCGGTGATGCGGTGGGAGCAGGGTGCGCGACATCTTGCTCTTCCGGAAGAACACCGCCGCCTTCGTGCACCAGATGGCGCCAGCCACGATCTCCAATATGGATGGCGAGAGTGACTACGTCCGCGTAGAAGTGCTGACCCCCGTTGGCGTGCTCGACCGGGAGAAGCAACTCGGTGTGGTGAAGGAGTTGACGGAGATCGTCGCTGCTGCCGCTGCAGACCCTTCCGTCTCCCAGTGAACGTGGGTCTTGATCACCGAGTCACCCGAAGGTGGTTGGGATATCGGCGGCCACGCGAACACCGGGGCCGACATCGCAGACGCAGTCCGACGTGAACTCGCCGGCCCGTGAACGCGCCCGCAGTACGCACTTTCGAGGCATGTCCTCGTCATCACCTCGCCCACGTGGGTAGGCCCGCCCGCGGCCTACCATGTCCGGGAGCCACTAATCGCGAGGCCCGCAGCCTGGTCTGAGCCCTGGGGGTATGGCGCGATGGATAGAAGGGCCGCTCTGCCCCTCCGAGGCCGGCAGGAAGAGCTCTCCCGCGTGCAGACACGGCTGGAGGAAGTCCGGTCCGGGGTCGGCGCGGTCGTGGTGATCGAGGGCCGCGCCGGACTGGGGAAGACCAGGCTCCTTGACGCCTGTGCCTCACTGGCCTCCGGCATGTCCTTCCGCGTGGGCCGGGGCGTGGCCGAGCCGGGCCGCAGCGTGGTGGACCTGGAGGCCCTACTCGACGCCATGTTCGACGGTACGGACCCACTTGTGGCCCGACATGCGCTCTCCAGCTTGCACACCTCACCTGAGCAGACGTTCTGGCTTCTGCACGACCTGCAAGCGCTCCTCGAAGAAGCAGCGCTGGCCAACCCGTTGCTCATCTGCCTCGACGACCTCCAGTGGGCCGGCAGCAGTTTCGCCCTGGCGATGCGACAGTTGCCGCAGCGGCTCGCCTCGCTGCCGGTGGCGTGGGTCATGGCCTTCCGCCCGAACCAGGGGCCTCCCGCGGCGATGGAGGCGAAGCAGGAACTGCTCGAGGCGGGCGCGGAATTCATCAGCCTCGGACCGCTTGACCGTAAGGCCGTCGCCGATATTGCGGCCGACGTTCTCGGCGCGGAGCCGAACGAGCAACTGTTGGAGAAGGCGGAACGGGTGCACGGCAGCCCATTCCTTCTGGTCGAGTTCTTCCGCGGGCTGCAAGACGAAGGCATCGTGTCGGTTGCGTCGGGACGCGCAACCCTGCTCGACGACAGGGTGCCGCATCGGGTCACGGACAGCATTCAGCGGCGCCTCTCCAGGATGTCACCGGAGGCGGAACGCGTGGCCACCGTCGCCGCTTCGCTCGGGCGACAGTTTTCTTTGGGCGACCTCGGACAGATGAGCGGGATCGCGCTCGCCGAGCTGCTGGAACCGGTCCGCGATCTGCTCAACGCCGACATCTTCACTGACGCCGACGACCACTTGGCGTTCGGCCATGACCTCATCCGGGAGGGTGCCAGGTCGAGTTCGCCCCCTGCCGTCCGTCGCGGCCTCGACCGTCAAGCGGTCGACGTCCTACTCGCTCGCGGAGTGCTGCCCGTCGAGGTCGCGCAGCAACTCGCCACGAGCGCGGAGCCTGGTGACGACATAGCGATCGCGACCCTGCTGGAAGCGGCCAACACTCTCGGGGTCACCGACCCTTCGGCCGCGGCTGACCTCACCGCCAGGGCCCTCGACCTCGCTCCGGCCCACCACCCGCTCCGCGGCTCGTTGGTGGCGAGGCGCGCCATCTCGATGTTCGCGGCCGGGCTCGCAGACGACGCGCGCCGGTTCGCCGATACCGCGCTGCGCCAAAGCTTGCCGGCCGAAGAAGAGGCGCGGGTCCGCTGGACGATCGCGGGGATGTTCAACATCTCTCCAGACATCCGGGCGGACAATGCTCGGCGGGCGTTGGCCCTCCCCGAGCTCAGCGCTGAGACGCGTGCGCTGCTGTGGGCATCGCTGTTCCACAACCTGGTCGTCGCGGTGAGGACCGATGAGGCGCTCGCCGTGAGAGAGAAGGCCCGGCATGCCGTGGAGGCCACCGAGAGCAGCGCCGGGTCGTTCGCGCTCGAGGTCGCCGAATCCGGCCTGCAGTACCAACTCTCGCGCTTCGAGCGATCCCTCGATGTTCTCAACCGCGCTCAGCCGCTGTCGTTCCCGAACGAAGACGATGCCCGGCACCGTTTGGCGGACACCTTCCGCGCCTCGGAGCTCATCACGCTCGACCGGTTCGAAGAAGCCTTCCAAGTCGCAGACGAGAGCGTCGCCACAGCGCAACGCAACCGTCAGAACTGGGCGCTGGGGATGTCGGAAACGTGGAAGGGCCGGCAATTGCTCCAGCTCGGAAGGCTCAGCGACGCGGTGACGAGCCTGGAGGGCCGCTTCAGCCGGGGCGATGCCAACCGGATCGTCGCGGTGCTTGAGGCGTCCTCGGTGGTCGCGCTCGGCAAGCTCAACATCCATCACGGTGACGACCGCGGTGTCCGGGAGGTCGCAGATATCGCAACCGTGATGCTGAATGCGAGCACACCAGGAGTCCAGCGGCATGCGGCGTGGTGCCTCGCGCTATGTGCGATGTTCGAGGGAGACGCTCACGATGCACACCGACGGCTCTGCGCGAGGGGCACAGATGAACGGTTGGCCATCTTCCCTCTCTTCCCGTTCGAGGCTGCGGATGACCCTCAGCTTGTCCGTATCGCCATGGCCGTCGGGGATGACGAATTGGCCCATCGGACAGCGGCTCAGGCGAAGCGACGGTCGGAACTGAACCCGGGAGTGAAGTCGTTGGAGGCGGTAGCAGCTCATGCACGGGGGATCGCCACGGGGACTGTCAATGACGTCGAGACAGCGGTTCGCTTGTTCGCAGAAGGGAAGCGTCCGTTGGCCCTCGCGTCTGCCTTGGAGGACCTGGGCCGGATGAAGGTGGACGCCGGAGCGATCAAGGACGGCACAAGCGCCTTCGATCGCGCGCTCACGATCACGACCAGCGCCGGTGCGAGCTGGGATGCGGCGAGACTTCGGCGTCGACTGAGAAGGCTCGGGGTAAGGCGCCGCGTCATCCCCGGCGAACGACAGACGACCGGCTGGGGAGCGCTCACGGCCGCGGAGTTGGCCGTTGCTGACTTGGCAGCGGAGGGCAGGACCAACAGAGAGATCGCCGAGAAGCTCTTCATCTCTCCCCACACCGTGAACACCCACCTGCGGCACGTGTTCGAGAAGCTCGGTCTCCGATCCCGCCTAGCGCTCAGCAGAGCAGCAGGGCATCAGCGGCACTTGCCATGATGGCGGGCAGACCTTGAGGCAGTAGGCGTACCGCCGCGGTCGCGGGGCCTGGCGGTCTAGCGCCGGTAGGCGCTCGTCGGCCGCGTGCGCCAACCGAACGAGCCGCTCGAGGGCTGCCGCTGCCCTTGTGCGTCGGGTCGTGGCTGTTCGAAGTCCATCGCGTACCGACGATGGGCCACGCGTTCGAAGCTGGGCTGGAAGGGCCACCGCCGCCGAGCTAGCCGAGAGCTAGCCGCGGCTCACTTGGTGCGGTCGCCGCCTTGGCGTTCCGGCGAGTAGCTCACTCGCAGCCGTGGCGAGCGAGGGACCTGCGATGACGCCGATCGAGGCGGACGTTGACATATCGCACGGTCGGGCGATGTCGGGTCCGCGACAGCGCATCACTATCGCAGTGACCCAACACCTTCACATCGACCAAGGAGTGATGATGAGACTCACGAAGCTCAGCCGCCGCGCAGCCGGGGGATTTGGGGCCCTCGGGTTGCTTAGCCTGCTCCTCACGTTCCCATTGAGCGCCGCCGGGGCCGCGCACGGCGATCCAAAGTCTGCGGGGCCCAAGCCCACGATCGTCCTCGTGCACGGCGGCTGGGCCGACGCGTCGAGCTGGAACGCCGTAACCCAGCGGCTGCAGGACGACGGCTACACCGTGATCGCCCCCGCAAACCCGCTACGCGGAGTCCAGACCGACTCCGCGTACCTGTCGAGTGTGCTCGCGACGATTACCGGCCCGATCGTCCTTGTCGGGCATTCCTACGGCGGTGTTCTGATCACGAATGCCGCCACCGGAAACCCGAACGTCAAGGCACTCGTGTACGTCGCCGCGTTCGCCCCAGACCTGGGAGAGACCGTCGGTCAGCTCTTGGCGATGAACCCCGGCAGCCAGGCCGCGCCACCCAACCTGACGTTCCGGCCCTATCCAGGCGGCGCTGACGTCTACATCACGCCCAGCGCCTTCCGCAAGGTGTTCTGCGCCGACCTGCCCGCCAAGACCGCTGCCGTGATGGCCGCTAACCAACGTCCTATTGAGGCCGCGGCGCTGGGTGAGCCATCTGGCGAGCCCGCCTGGAAGACGATCCCATCCTGGTATCTGGTGGCGAGCAACGATCAAGCGATCCCACCGGCGACGGAGCGGTTCATGGCCAAGCGGGCTGGCGTGACGACCGTTGAAATCGCGTCGTCGCACGTCGCCATGATCTCCCACCCCGGCGCGGTCACCGACCTCATCCTCGCTGCCGCCCATGCGGTGGACTGAGCCGGTCCTCTGGTTCCGGGTGACCGCCTGACGAGTTCTACAACCCTTAGCGCCCGACTAGGTCGCTGGTCGCAACCGCGGCCTCGTCGGGCGGACACGGACCGTGTAGCCGGCGGCCTAGTCGATGTCAGAAGTGCTTCCCACGGAGGTAATGCAATGAGGGCTATACAGGCCGTTGGACGCGGCGGCTACGAGGCGTTGCACGCGGTCGACATTCCCCAGCCACAGCGTCAAGCCGGTCACGCCCTTGTGCGGGTGACCTCAGCGGGAGTGACCTCGCTGGACCGCACCGTCCTCATCGGCTTGCATCCGCGCGCCAAGAAGTCTCCGCTCGTGCCCGGCAACGAGGGTGCAGGTGTCGTCATGGAGGATCCTTCGGGCCGCTTCTCCGCTGGCGAACGGGTGCTGTTCTTCGCCGGCGCTGGTGGTGTCACCTGGGACGGCACTTTCGCCGAGATCACCTCGGTCCGTGCGGGAACCTTGCGGGCCTGCCCGGCGAGATTCCAGATGACATCGCAGGCGGTCTCCTGGTGGCCTACCTGAGCGCGTTCTTGGCGCTTCGTCAGGCCGGCTTTCAGGAGGGGCAATCGGTCTTGGCGCCCGGCATTGGCGGAAGCGTTGGTAACGCGACTCTTAATGTGGCAAGTGCGTTCCGGGCGTCGCAGTTGGTGTCAACGGCTGGAAGCTCGGCGAAGGAGTCCGCCGCCGCCGATGGCGGACTGCGTCAGGTCGACATTGTCAACCTCGAGCGTGAGAACCTCGCCGACGGGCTGGCTCGGCTCGCTCCTGGCGGCTTCGACGTCGTGATTGATGCGCTCGGGGGCCACTCACGGGACAGGCGGTGGGCGGCCTGCCGCGCGGTGGCCGTTCGGTGGTGATGGGCTACGCGGCGGGCAACCAGACGACGATGTGTGTCACCGATCTGGTGTGGAAGCTGGCCCACATAAGCGGGTTCTCCCTGTTCGCAGCGTCAGCTGAGGAGGCATCTCAGCGCATGGGTGACGAACCTTCGCGCGGCAGCGTCATCGCGGCGCAGCGAATATCGGAACGTCGATGATCTGGCCGTCTTGATCGATCGCGCGCGGTACAGGTAAGTCCAGCGCCCGGCGATCTTGAGCCTAGGTCTCATCGACGGACCAGCGATCACCACTCGCGTGCCGGGCGGAGCAGGCGGCGTCGATGAACTCGGCCGGGAAGGTCTGCACCCGGCGGTGGATCGTCACGTGATCCACCTCGATGCCGCGCTCGGCGAGCAGTTCCTCCACGTCGCGGGAAGACAGGCCGCAGCAGATACCAGCGCAGCACCCGACCGCGATCACCTCACGCGGAAACCGATAGCCAGCTGGCGCAGAAGACGAGATCGACCTCGGGCTGATCACCGCCGCAGAGTCCCCGACGTCGGCCGGAGAGCATCAACGCAACAACCACTCCGCTACGGTGACAAGCCCTCCTGCGTGCTGGTCGATGCATCGAGGTTGACAAATGCTCGCGCACCTAAGCGGAAACAACGGCTCGGGATGTGTCAGCACAGCGGCACACCTACCCGGTGGTGCTGCGAGATGTGTTCTGTAATGCTCCCCAGGGACGTCTGGCCGGCGAGCAGCGGGAGTACGGCTTTGAGACTCGAACATCTGTACCGGATTCGCTTCACCTATCCGGAGAGTTGGGTGGTCGAGCTCGAGGGCGGGTGGGAGCAGCACCTGTTTCTCGCTGAGGGCCGCTGCGAGGGTCCTATCAGTGGTCGCTTCCGGGGCGCGAACTTCCCGCATCGCCGAACCGCAGTCGGGCCGTTCCGTCCTGACTTTCGTGCTGCTATCGATACCGACGACGGCGCGATAATCCTGGTCGAGTGGCACGGATATGGCCGCGCCTACCCACCGGGCCGACGGCAGATCGTTGGCTGCGTCTTTCATCTCAGCGACAGCGAACGCTACCGCCGCCTCAACGACGTCGTGTGCGTGTGTGTAGGCGAGGTCCGCGCGCCGGACGATCCGAACCAGGACAGCTCCGACCTTGTGATCGACGTTGCTGAACTTATCTGGGAACCAATCGCCGAGTGACGACGCGTCACGTCCCCTGCTCCAATCAGGCCACGATGACCCGGGAGAACGGCCCACCTCGACAGATACGGACATTGCCGCGACTCAGACGACGACAGATTTCTGCATCTGTGCATGACTCATTGCGGCATCGCCCACGAATTGCTGTCCATATCGGACGGTGCGGTGTTATGGCGTAGTGGCTTGAGGTCGCTTATGTTGGCTGGTGCCGGCCTGAACTGGGGTCAAATTTGGGTCGAAGGAATCTCGATCTTTTGCAGCAAGATCGTTTCCCAATCGTCTTCCAGGCTGGGCGAATCTCGGCGAAGCGCTCCACGATGCCTGGGTGATCCACCGCCGGCAAGCCATGCCAGGACGGGGGATTACCTGCCGGCGACTGATCTCCGGTTGGCTGGACTACCGCCGGATCCTGATCAGCGCAGGCGGGTGGTCGCCTTCCACGCCGTGGAGGCTCACCCGCGACGGTTCCGTCCAATGGTGGGTATGGAGATCGACGTCGAGGGAGCGGACCAGGACGAGTAGTGATGACAGCGGTGCCGCGACTGGAGGGTGACTGGCGCGCTCGGCATTCTGTTGGGTGTTACCTGTGGGCGAGACCGGACAGTTGCCTGCGATCCGTCGGGGTACGGCGGGGAACATGCCCGTGAGGCTGAGGGCGGTGTTGCGCAGTGATCGCAGCCCAGCCGGCATGGTGGCCAGGCGGGTCAAGCGGTGGGCGGTGCGGACGACGTCCTGGGCCACCGGTCGGCGGGATTCCTGGTAGCGGTCCATGGCGGTGGAGTCGCCGTTCCGGGCGCGTAGCAGCGCGTCGGCGAGAGCGGTGGCGTCCTGGATGCCGGTGTTCATGCCCTGACCGCCCGCCGGGCTGTGGACGTGGGCCGCGTCGCCGGCGAGAACGATGCGGCCGGCGCACTAGGTGTCGGCGATCGGGTGTGGTGCACCCGGAAGCGTGAGCCCCACGCGATGCTCTGCACGACCGCAGGCCGGTGCCGCGCTCCGCGCGCGTCGAGGAGGGTCTGGGCGTGGCGCATGGTGGGTTGCTCAGGTGCGGAATCCAAGTGGCGACGATGCCATGGATGTCGTCAGGCAGTGGGGCGAGAACGAGCATCCCGGCGGGGGAGAAGTAAAGGATCACCTCGTCCCGGGGGCGCCAGATTGCGGGGTGACGTCGGCCAGGAGGAAGGACTCGGGGTAAGCCGCGCCGCCAGACGCGATGCCGGTGTGTTCGCGGACGGTGCATGCATGCCGTCGACACCGACGACCCAGTTGGCGGTGATGGTGGCGCCGTCGGCGAAGGTGGCGGTGGCCAGGGCGTCCGTCTGGGTCAGACCGGTGAGACGGGTTGGCCGGTGGACGGGCACGCCGAGGTCGGTGAGCCTGCGCAGCAGCACAGCCTCGGGTGGTCGCTTGGGACATCATCAGGGTGTAGGGGTAGCTGGTCGGCAAGTCGGCGAAGCCGATGGTCATTAGCGCACGGTCGCGGTCGCGGATGGTGAACCGGGTGGCCCGGAGCCCCTCGCTGATGAGCGGGTCGGCGATGTTGAGAGGGTGGAGCACCTCGAGCGTTCGGGCATGGACGACGGCGGCCCGTGAGGAGTTGGCTCTGTGCGGCAGGGCGTCGATGATCGTGCAGGGCACGCCCTAGCCTCGATATTTCGCGCTGCCGGCAGATGATCTTGTTGGTGGGGGTGGGATTGATGGCGTGGTGTTGGCGGTCTTGATCGCCGGCGCTGTGGACGCCGGTTGTCCAGTCCTGGTTGTCTCGGTGAGGGGCTTGGTTTCAGGCGGTGTGCAGAGCGGTCCAGCCGGTGTCGATGAGATGGCGCCAAGGCCAGCCGCGCGGTAGTCGTAGCCGTCGTCGTCGGCCTGAGTGCACGATGCGGCCGGCGACGGCGAGGATCCGGAATCGGAGCCGTTTGGGTTCCCACCTTCGGGCGGGCTCGTGTTCGGTCCAGGCAAGGACCTGGGTCCAGGCGAGGAGATCGGCGGCGAGCGCGACGAGTTCGACCCAGATCCGGTTGTGGGCGAAGCCGTGGAAGGGCAGGTTGCGTAGCCCGGTGTCTTTGAGGGCGCGGATGCGGTCCTCGCAGCGGGCGCGTTGGCGATGTCGGACCTCGAGGACGGGCAGGGTCCAGCCGGGTCCGCGGGTGTTGGTGGCGAAGCAGGTGATGCGCCAGCCGTTGTGGTCGGTCAGCCGCAGTTGCGCGCCCGGATGAGGCCGCTCTCGGCGGGCGATGACCCGCATTCCCACGGGCCATTGCTGCGGTCCCGGCCGGCTCGTTTTGATGGTCGGTGACGGCATCCACCCGGTTAGTTCGGCGACTTGGGCGCTATCGCGTGGTTCGCCGTCACGATTGAGCGCGGCACGCCATGCCTGCTCGGGTATCGCCTCAATCGCCGCTTTGACGGTGTCTTGGGCTTGGAACCCGATCGAGTACTCCAGTCCGAGCTCGGTGACGCGGTGCAAGAACACCTTCGAACAGGCGCCGGTGTCGGCGCGGACCAGCACCTGGCCGCGTTCGGGCTCGGGGAGCTGAACAAGCGCGTTGTCCAGCGTCGCGATGTGGTCGGCACTGTTCCATGGGGAGGCCTTTCCGGGCCGCAGATCGATCGTGAGGGTCTCGCCGCTGCCATGCTCGCCATGGTCGACGAACGCACACATCGGCGCGAACCCGAACCCGCGTTTGAACGTCGGCTCGGCACCTTGCTTGTCCGAGTGCGCAGTCACCAGCGTGGCATCGATATCGACGATCACCTGACCGTCGGCCCGGCGCTCGAGCGTCCCGCCCAGCGGCCGGCGCTGCGACCACAGCACAGCCCGGGCTCGGGCCCGGGCCTGCCGGATCGCGCTGACCGCGGCGTCCACGTCCGCAGCGAGGGTCGCGAACAGCCGTGACACGGTCGGATCGGAGGCGACCGAGCCGAACAGCTGCGGCTGGGCGCGGACCGCGGCGAGATCGGCGAGGCAGTCGCCGCCGAGCGCGACCGCCGTCGCGATATCGAGCAGCACCTTGCCCGGGTCGTGAACAGCCAGCGGCGAACGCCACCGCGCCAGCGCGCCCGACAGACCGCGATCAAGCCCCACGACCCGAACCGTCTCCCGCAACAACAACGCGCCCGAGGACGAGACCAGCGAGTCCCGGACAGGATCGAGAACAAGACTCGCAGTCGGGTTACCCTTCACCTACGGAGTGCCTTCCAGCCGGTGACCTTGAGACGTCGCAATCCCAAGAATCCCCCGCAGGACAGGCACTTCCGTGCTTCACACGCCGTGACCACCACCCACGACATGAAATCCCGAGGCTAGGTGGTGAGGGCGACAGCGAGGGTAAGCCCGGTAGGGCCGGCCCCGGCGATCAGCACCGCGCGTGCGCCGGGAGCGTGGGCGGCGAGGTAGTCCCGTTTATCGGACGATCACCGTTTCCACGGGCGGGACGGGCACGGTGGGCAGTCGATGATCGTGGGCGTGGCGCTGTGCCTGGTCAGCGGGTTGGTGGGTTTGCCGTGCACTGCTGGGTTCGGGCGTCACCGTCTGTTTGGCGTGGCTGCGCGAGAGCGTCGCGGCTCCCGTTCGGGCAACCAGGACAACGGCGGCAAGGGCGAGCATCGCGTCGAAGAGCCAGAAGACGGGAACGACCCGCTCCCCCAGTGGCGCATAGACGATGGTCAGCGGCAGGTTCGTGGCGGCGTGGAGAAGAACGGCGATGAGCAGGCTGCCGCCGGTGCCGTTGTACATCCAGGTGTAGAAGATGGACATGATCACACAACCGAGCGCGAAGGGGAGAAAGACCGCAATCGGCCGGGTGGGGGATCCGAGGAGGAAGAGCGGAAGGTGGAATGTCCCCCAGACGGCGCCGAGGATGAGGCTGGCGGCCAGGGCGCTGCGTCCTGCCAGGAGCCGGGGCAGGGCGAAGCCGCGCCAGCCGATCTCCTCCCCCATCGCGCTTCCGGGGAAGATCGAGAACAGGAAGAGCGAGACCACCCCTGGGATGGTGGCGACCACGACCGGGACCGGAGCGCCGAGCAGGATGCCTACCCAGACCGCGCACATGGCCAGTGCCGCCAGCGCGAGGATGGCGATGTACCAGCCGATGCCGACTCGTCCCATCAGCAGCCGCCGCAGCAACCGCTGAACCTCGCCGCGGCCTTGGAGCCGCGCGACCAGGACGAGGGCCGTGGCGGACGGCACGAGCGACCCCAACATGGCCAGCAAGAAGGCGGGGGCCGGCGGCATCCGGTCCTGGAGGATCACCAGCGGTAGCCACAGCGCCCAGGCCACCCCGAGCGTCAACCCGAAGAACATCGCCGCTGGGTGGCGGTGGAGGGCGGTCGGACGCTGGTGATCGATATCAGAGAGAGTGATCCGGGTCATGGCTGTCCTCCTCGAGCCCCACTCGATGACCTGGAAGCAGCGGGGCGGCTCTCGTGCCTGTCTGGCGCTTTACAGGCTCGGCGCAGCAAGGGGGTAGCGCACCACCCTTCGCGGAGACCACCCGGGTGTCAGATGAGCCCGAGGAGCCGCCCCCGCTGGACGGCTGCCTCCCGCGAGGACACGTCCAGCTTGCGGTAGAGGCTCTTGGTGTAGCCCTTGACGGTGTTCAGGGAGAGGAACATAGCGGCGCCGATCTCGCGCTGCGACATCTGACCTTGCAGGGCGCGCAGGATCGACATCTCCCGGTCGGTGAGCTCCTCGACCAGCGGCCGTGAGCCGCCGGGCCGACCGACAGGCGGTGGGTGGCGCCCGATCCTGACTTCGGCCGCGTGCAGCTGGCGCGTGGCGGCCGGCGAGGTCGACTCGGACTCCGCCGTGATGTGTGCCTCGGCAAAGGTGGCCGCTGACGTAGCGGGATCTCCGGCCGCAAGCTCAGCCTGCGCGAGCGCCGTGAGTGCAAGGACCAGATGTGAGACGTCTCCGCAGACGCGAGCCAGGGCGACGGCCCGGGTGAGCAGGGGACAGGCGGCTTCGACGTCGCCCCGCTTGTACGCCACCCGGCCCTCGGCGATGCGCAGGAGGGTCAGTGCTGACCCGGCCGCGTCACCCCACCGCTCCTCGAGAGTGTCCGCCGTGGCAGCCGTAGTGCCGCATAGCCGGTCCGCCTCTGCGACTCGGCCGGTATCGAGAAGCGCACAAGCCAACGCTCCCGCGGCCTGGAGCCGGAGGATGCCGGGGGTCTTGGCCATGACCGGCAACCGCATGACGGCGTCCAGCACCTCGACGGCCGCCTCCGACTCACCGGCACCATAAAGGACTCGTCCCAAGGTGATCCGCGCGACAGCGCATCCCGCGAAGGCGGGATCGACTTCAAGTGCGACGGCCTCCTCCGCGTCGGCAATCGCTCCCGTCCTATCGGAGTTGCCGAGGTACCCACTGTTCGCGCGTACGTTGCGCGCAGCTGCACGCAGGCTGCTCCATCCGTGGAGTGGGGGACTCTCATCTGTGAGCGTCGCCTCGGCGGCGTCGAGCCACGGGCGGACTAGCTCCACGTGCCCGATCAGCGCGGCAGCCCACGCCAACGACACGCACAGATCGGGGTGCGCGTGCGCGACGGCCGTGGGCACCTGGCTGCCGAGCTTCAGGTACGTGCCGAAGGCGCCCCTGTCCACGAACCACCGCACCGAGGAGACCAGCAGGAAGGCGGCACCGGCGTCGTCGTCGGCGGTCAACCGAAGGCGGATCGCCTCCTCCACCTGCCCCTGACCCAGGAACCAATCGGCTGCCCGGAGAGTGAGGCGCTGCACCTGATCGGCTTCGAGAAGGTCGAGTTCTCGCCGCAAGGCGTCGCGGAACAGGCGATGACAGTGATACCACTCGCGACGGTCATCTAGGGCGGTGATGAACAGGTTGGCCCGCTCGAGACCGGCGAGGACCATGGCGGAATCCGTCCGGTCCAGGACCGCGTCGCACAGCGGACCGCTGAGCCGCTCCAGCATGGAGCAGCGCAGGAGAAGCTGCCGCTGGTTGTCACCGGCTCTGCTCAGCACCTCAGCGCTGAAGTAGTCCAGGATGTGTCGGTCGTCGCCGCGGATCAGCGCGGCCCGGCGAGCCGGGTCTGGTGCCAAGCCAACGCTGAGGGCCGCCAGTTGGAGCCCGGCCGCCCAGCCCTCCGTGCGGTCCACCATCCCACTCATCGTTTCGGCCGGCAGCACGAGTTCTGCCACCTGGGCCACCAGTGCCGCGGCCTCCTCCACAGTGAAGCGCAGGTCTGCAGCCCGCACCTCGGTCAGTTGCCCGGCCGCACGGAGGCGGGCGAGCGGCAGTGGTGGGTCCGATCGCCCGGCGATGACGACGTGCAGCGACGCGGGCGCGTACGTGACGAGGAACTCCACCTGCTTGTGCAGGTGAGTGTCGGTTAGCACGTGATAGTCGTCGAGGACCAGGACGTGACGGTCGTCAGTCGCTGTGAGCGCGTTCAGCAACATCGGCAACGCCACGTCTACCGGGTCCACCCCAGGTGCCTCCAGGGCACGCAGCGGACCGTCGGTGACGGATGGGGCGACCTGCTTCAGGGCGGTGAGCGTATAAGTCCAGAATCGGACCGGCTCGTCATCGGACTCGTCCAGGGACACCCAGCGCAACCGGGCACCCCCTGCCCATGTGCCGGACCCACTGCGCCAGCAGGGTTGTCTTACCCCAACCCGCTGGGGATATCACCACCGTCAGGCGAGCTGATCCGTCGCCCAGCAGCTGGCCGAGGAGGCGCTGTCGGTCAATGAGGCCCGGCCGCAGCGGCGGCACTCGGGCCTTAACAGTGATCAACGTCCTGGCCGATGTGTCGGACGAGTGCTGCGTCGCGCTGGTCACATACCACCATGGGGGCGGGGAGGTCGACGGTTGTCGTCCTCCGATCATGGCGGACGCGCATGGCCTTGGGAATGCCAGCGTGGAGCGGCGCGAGTCCAATCACCCGGGTGGTCATCCCCGAGGGTGGTGTGAGTCGACGGGTCGCGTGTGACGGTGGCCCCTATGACGTGCTTCGAGGTGCATGTGACCGGGCGACTGCCGCAGGGGGTGACCGAGGCGATCAACACCCGCTTGGGGAAGATCTGCACGTGCGAGATGCCCAACTCGACGATGCTCAATGGAAGCGTCGCTGATCAAGCGGCGTTGCGCGCGCTGCTGGACCTGATCTGGGACACCGGCGGCAGCGTGCTTTCGGTAACCCTCAACCCCGAGCCCGTCTTTCGGGCGACCTGATCATGATTCCTCAGCGGCGGCGGTGCGGACTGCGGCAGCCGGTGGTGTGATGGACTGGTGGACGAGGAGCTCCTGGAGCTTGGTCCGCGGCGCCCAGCTCCGGTCCGCTGGTTGTCGATCCTGGCGATCGTGCTCGCCGTCGTCGGCGTTACCACCCACGCCGTGCGGCAATCAGCAGTCAGCTCCACCCCGCGCGCCGCCACGCCGCGCACGGTGGGCACCGCTAGCGCAACGGTCCCGTCGAATCGGCCGATCGCGTTGCCCGCCGTCTCGCAGCGGCCCTTTCCGATCGATACCGCCGCGGTCGTGCTCGGCGAGGTACCGCAGTTTGCTGCCCTGGAACGCACGGATGGCACGGCGGCACAGGGCCCGTGGTCGCTCGTGGTCCGACGCCGTGATGGATCGCTCGGGCGGCACGGCGCGGTGATCACCTATCCGGTATCCCGACCCGCGTGGGGACATCCGGTTCGGGTCGGGCGGACAATCGGCACGGCCGTCGCGGGTGGATTCGTCTGGCCGCTGGCCGGCAAATACGCGCGAATCCGTAGCGATCTGCCGCCCCCAGAAGTGGTTCGCCTCGCTCTGGCCACGACGGTGGTAAGTGCAGCGCCCGCCATCCATCCGGTGTCTGGGTACTGGATCGCTCCAGCCGTGCCGTACCGATCCGGCTCGATCCACGAGATCCGGTATCACGCCAGCCAGCTCGGCTCGAGCCGCTGCAGGCCTGGACGGGCTTATCTACACCGGACTGCTGACCGCCGGCGGCGGTTTCGAAGACCGCCTCTATGCCCGGCCGGGCACCGACGCGGGGCAGGTGCACGGCCGACCCGCCGTCGCCACGGTGACGATCGGCGGGAACCGCGTGGTCGCCTGGGAGGTGGCACCCGGGACGATTGCCTACCTCGGCTACAGCGGCGCCGAGTTCGCCCCGCAGACCGTCGACGTGCTGCGGCAACTGGCCAGCCGCGCGCGCGCGCTGTGCGGCCGTCATTGGCGAGCGAGCAGCCCGCAGCGCACCGAGCAGCGCAACGACTTCGGATAACTTGCGGCTGGTCAAAGCGGCGGTCGGGCTGGACCGCAACGACGTCGGCGCGCTGCTGGTTCGCAGAGGGACTGGGCACCGCCACCGAGCACGCGTTGATCTCGCTGCTGGAAATCAACGGTTCGAATCTGCGAAGCGCTCGTAACCGACATCGACCACCTCGGCCTCGAGCGGCCGGACCGCACCCTGACCATACTGTGAAGGGCGGCAAGCTCGTCACTATCCGGCTTGGCCCTGGAAGACCAGCGAGCTCCCCCACCGCATCACGGTCAGAAGCCGTCGACGTCGATGACGGCCTGGGCGAAGGCCTGAGGGGCTTCCTGGGGCAAGTTGTGCCCGATGCCGCCTTCGATCACCCGGTGCGCGTACTTGCCCGAAAATTTGCCGGCGTAGGCGCTGGCGTCCACGTGCGGTGCGCCGTTGGCGTCGCCTTCAAGGGTGATGGTGGGGACGGCGATGGCCGGCCCGTCGGCGAGCCGCCGCTCCAGGTCGTCGTATTGCGACTCGCCCGCGGCCAGACCGATCCGCCAGCGGTAATTGTGGATCACGATCGCCACATGATCCGGGTTGTCGAAGGCGGCCGCGCTGCGCGCGAACGTGGCGTCATCGAAGGCCCACTTCGGTGACGCGAGCTGCCAGATGAGCTTGTTGAAGTCGCGCCGGTACTTGTCGTAGCCGGCCCGTCCGCGCTCGGTGGCGAAGTAGTACTGATACCACCAGGCGTGCTCGGCCCGCGGCGGCAGTGGCGCGCCTCGTTGGCGGCCTGGCTGCCGATCAGGTACCCGCTCACCGAGACCAGCGCCTGGCAGCGGCCCGGCCAGAGTGCGGCGACGACGTCAGCCGACCGGGCCCCCAATCGAAGCCGGCCAGGATCGCCCGCTCGATTTCAAGCGCATCCATGAGCGCGACGACATCGGTAGCCACGGCCGCTTGCTGGCCGTTGCGGAAGGTGCCGTCGGACAGGAAACGGGTGGTCCCGTAGCCGCGAACGAACGGGACGATAACCCGATAGCCCGCCGAGGCCAGCACCGGGGTGACCTCGGCAAAGCTGTGAATGTCATACGGCCAGCCATGCAGCAGAAGCACCGGCGGCCCCTCGGCAGGGCCGGCCTCCCCGTAGCTGACGCTCAGCACGCCCGCATGGGCTTGCTTCAGCCCGCCGAACGGGGTGCTCATGGTCATACCCTCTCCTTCTCGCTCATCGTGGATGCGTTTTCGTCGCTACCCGGGTGAGCTGGCGACAGCCTGGGCCGCCTTGAGGATGTGGTCGGTGACCACCTGCGGCTGGGAGATCATGATCATGTGCGAGCCCTCGACCTCCACGATGTGGCACCCGCCCGTTCGCCATGCGACCGGACGACGTCGGTGCCGGCGGCCTTGTCGCCAGTGGCGACCACGGCCCACGACGGCAGCCTCTTCCAGGCGGCCGGCCCGGACGGGTCGGTGAACGCCGCGGCGGCCGCCGGGCGCTGGGTCGCGGCCACGAAGACGAGGCCGACGACGTTCGGCGCGCTGGTCGCGGCGTTGGTGATGACCGCGCCGCCGTAGGAGTGCCCAGCCAGCAGCACCGGGCCGTCGATCTGGTTGAGCAGGCTGGTGATGTACGCCGAATCGAAGGTCACGCCGCGCAGCGGGTTTGCCGGGGCGATGACCGTGTAGCCCTGCTGCTGCAGCCGTTTGATGACGCCGTTCCAGCTAGACGCGTCGGCGTAGGCGCCGTGCACCAGCACGATCGTCGGCTTCCCGCCGGTTTGACGGGACGGCTGGTCTGTCGCGTTCACGGGGAACCTCCTTCAGTGCGCGACTGCGGGCTCACGTGGTGCCCGCCGGGGATGATGCCGGTCCACATCGGATGACGGCCTCTCATGTGGCGTCGCGCGCCCGGGCCGCACGGTCCCGATGGCAGGCTCCGCGACATGGACCTAGAGGAACAGGACAGCGGTAAGCCGTATCAATTCTGCCGTCTACGGTCGCGTCCCGGGCCGTGCCCGTCAACACCCTGGCAGGCAGCCGCAGCATCAGGTCAGCGCCCACCAGCGGTTCGGCGGCCTGACCCTCTGCCCTGGCGCGCCTACGTCAACGGGCGGCCAAACAGGTCGCCGAGCCGGCCGCCATGTCAACAACAGGCTTCCGAGGGAGAGCGCGTAGGCGGTCACGATCTGCTAGCGATCCCTGTCGGTTAAGCCTTGGGCGCGTTCCGCGGACGGCAGCGCGATGGTTGACGACGGTGGCGTCGAGCACACCATCAAATTTGGGCGACCGTGAGCATGGCAAGCACCGCCGAATGGCACGAGTCTTGTCCGAGACAGGCGTTGGACCTCCTGGATCGGGTGGGGTGATGCGCTGCCATTAGGCGAATTCCGCGTGGTAGTCGTCAAGGAACTCGGCGACTGGGCGCGGGGGGGTGGCCGGTGATCTGGTGGAAGGTGTCGGTCGTGTAGTCGTTCTCGCCAGCGAGGATCGCCCACTCGCGGGTGATGAGCAGCTCAGCCCTCCCGGCCGGCACACCGGCGTCGATGAGGCGCTCGAGGAACTGCCGCTCGGCCTCGACCCGGAACGTCACGGTGTAGCCAAGTTCCGTCGAAAGGAGCTCGAGCGTCTCCGGCCACGACATGGAGCGGGTCCAGTCAGGTCGTGGTGCGCGGCCCAAAGCGCCGGGTCGGTGAGCACCCGCAACCCGGCCTCAGCCGCGTCGCGGTGGTCGATCAGGGCCATCCGGCCGCTGCCGGCGAGGCCGGTCCAGGTGCGCGAGGCGCGCACCTCGCCCGCCGCGGCGAGCAGCGACGCCGAGAAGATCGCGGGGCGGATCGTGGAGTACGGCACCTCGGTCGAGGAGGCGAACTGGTCGATGCTGTAGTGGGCTCGCTGGTTGATCCCCAGTGAGTCCGGCGAGGTGTTGAGCACCGACAGTCGGGTGACCTGCTCGATCGAGGAGATTCTGGCGGCGGCGTTGACTGCGATCCGTTGCAGGACGCCCTCGAAACCGACTGATCCCATCGCGATGAACACCGCCCGGATCCCGTCCAAAGCCTCGGCGAGGTCGCGCGGGTCGTCCAGGCGCGTGCGTCGGATGCGCAGCCCGTCGGGTTCGCCGAAGGCGCGGCGGGCCTTGTCGGGGTCGCGAACCAGCGCGGTCACCACCTCGCCGCGCGCGAGTACGCCGCGAACGATCTCGCTGCCGACACGGCCGGTAGCGCCGATCACTGCGATGCTCATCGTGTCTCCTTTCGATAGAGCTCGATCAGTTCGAGGAGGTGCGCAGCAGGATGATGGCGCGCGTCATCTGGCAGGCAACCCGCAGGGGGCGGCAATGAGCACGGCTGAATGCCGACCTGGTCACCATCCGGCTGGGCCCGGCGAGCTGCTTGCCCTCCAGCAAGAATCTTCAACTCCGACTCGTTCGCCACGCACATCCCCGCCGACCAGGTGCCATGGACCGGCACGGCCGCAACACTATGGGCCGCCTCCAGCGCCCAGGGTGCGGGCGGACGATAGTGGTTGAGGGCCAGTCGAGGTTTGCGACTTGTCGATCCGCGAGCTGGCAGACGGCAAGAGTTGGCACAACCAAACCGACCGGGGGTACCCCGGTAACGGCCTTCGCGTGTCCAGGCTCACCGGCCACGAGCGGTGGTCAGCGCGGCGAGTTTGGCCTGTAGTCGGTTGATGGTCAGCGAACCCTCGGTGTTGTCATCAGAGCGTTCGTGTGCCGAACGAGCTCGGCGCCGGTCGCGAGGGCCGGAAACCTGCGCCAGGCCTGGGCCGCCTCGCCGGGGGCGGCCCGAGGCAGTCAGAGCGTCGCCGTAGCTGGAGCAGTCCCAGCTCGCCGTGGGGTCTCACCTTCTCGCCTGAGGGAGGTCTAGGGCTCTCGCCGCTTCGTGTGCCGACTCCTTCAGGCGATCGGCGGTCGCGTTGACCATCGAGCGGACCGCCGGGCGAGCACAACCGCCTTCCACTCCACCTTCGTATGGTCCCGGCGCCGCCGGCGCCGGGGACCACATCACGCCGCATTCGCCCGGTACTCCGCTCGGTCACCTCAGACTGAGCTGTGCCCGCTCAGACGAGACCTTGGCCGCCCTTGCCGGGGGTCGTACTGTTGCTGGCGCCCGCGCCGCGCGGCCATCCTCCCGGCCACTGGCGGGGTGTCCACCTTCAACCCAGCTATCCGGTGCGGCTGCCGCTGCTGGGCCCGCGTACCGGCCAGGACTTCCTACCAACGATCGTCGAGAGGGTGATGGCATGACAGATCAGACACCACAGCAGATCCCGCTGGAGACGTTCCCCGACGAGATGGTGATCACCCGCGAGTTCATCGCGCGGCTGAACGAGGCAGCCGCCGCCGAGGGCGCTATCTCGTCGGGCGCCGCCCTCGCCGCCATGATCAACGCGCTGGGCAAGCTCGAAGTCCAGGTGATCGGCCTGTGGAGTGGACTCAGCGAGAAGTGAGCATGGACGGTTAGGGGCTGTGGCTGGCGGCCGAGCGACGGTCACGCGTCCCAATCCAGTGATCGATCAGGAACTACACCACACCTCAAGTGGCGCACCGATGGACGTACGCAAGTACGCCTGCGGCGATGCCAAGAGATCAAGTGGCTGAGCTGATGCTTGCTTCACTGAGAGTTCGGGCGATGACCATCTCGGCCCGCCGGACCTGCGTGCGGTGCTGTGCGGTGTTCACGGCTTCTACGGTAGGTGCGGGCGTGCCGAGCTGGGGGTAAGGCTGTCACCCCGCACGCGGCCGGTGCGCCGCCTAGGGTCGAAGGCATGACCGCTACGACCCCGGAACTTACCCTCAACAACGGCGTCAGAATGCCTGCGCTCGGGCTTGGCGTGTTTCAGAGCCCGCCGGACGAGACCACGTCAGCGGTAGAGACCGCGCTGCAGGTCGGATACCGGCACATCGACACGGCTGCCGCGTACGGCAACGAACGGCAGGTCGGCGATGGCATCCGCCGCTCCGGCTTGGACCGGGCCGCGGTGTTCATCGAGACGAAGGTGTGGGTCAGCGACTACGGCTACGACCAGACGCTGCACGCGTTCGACAAGGCGATCCGCAAGCTCGGCGTCGGCCAGCTCGACTTGCTCATCCTGCACCAGCCGGCTCCGGACCGGTTCGACAGGACGGTCGCCGCGTACAAGGCGTTGGAGACGCTGCTGGCCGACGGCAGGGTGCGCGCGATCGGGGTCAGCAACTTCATGCGCCACCACCTTGACGATCTGCTGAGGCAGACCGACGTCGTGCCCGCAGTGAACCAGATTGAGCTGCACCCGTACTTCTCCCAGCCGGACGTGCAGAAAGCCGACGCCGAGCACGGCATCCTCACCCAGGCCTGGTCGCCGATTGGCGGCATCACTTTCTACCCGGGCTGGGGCGAGGATCGCAAGAACGTTCTCGAAGACTCCACCATCGGCGCGATCGCCGCCGAGCACGACAAGACACCCGCGCAGGTGATGCTGCGCTGGCAGCTGCAGCACGGCCGGTCGGCGATCCCGAAGTCCACCAACCCGGGCCGCATCGCCGAGAACTTCGACATCTTCGACTTCGACCTGACCGCCAGGCAGATGTCGGGCATCGACGCGCTGGACACGGGTGTGCGCAACGGCCCCGACCCCGACGTCGCGCGCCCAGAGTTGTTCGACCGAGTCGTGCCCGAGGACTGACCTCCGGCGTTCTACCGGGACCCGGCAGCGCGCCCTCGATCGGACGCTCGGACGGCACGCGGAAGGTCGCTCCGCTGCCGGCGTTTCGAAGCACCCGCGTCCTCTCGGGACGGAGCTATTGAGACGTTGCGCTGCGTCACAACTCGAAGCGAGTCCCGACAGTGTTGGGGATGAACGCCTCGCCGAAGCGGGCACTCATGCGTGCTGGGCCCGCCATCCGGTGCAGTGGGCCGGGACGACCACGGAGGGAGCCAGGGCGCCCAGGTCGTCGAGGACCCGGGGGATGAGCGGCTCGAAGATCGGCCCGTTGAGATGGAAGCCGCCCATGACGGCGTACAGCGGGCGGTCCTTGGTTATCCGTCGGGCGTAGTGGCAGATGTTGACGATGCCCGCATGGCCGCAGCCGGTAATTACCAGGAGCCCCTTTCCTTGATGTCCACAATCAAGCCTTGTTCGTCGAGGACCAGGGGGTCCGGCTCCCAGCGCCCGTCCAACCAGGCCTGCTGTGGGGGGAAGCCCGGCTCGTATCCGGTGGTGCGGGGCACCTCGCCGGTAACCAGCACGGAGCGGTCGAACAAGAAGCTGGGTTGCTGCTCCTCGATTACCTGGAAACCAGCGTCGACCAGGGCCCCGCGGCTGGTGCTGGGGATCTCTCAATCGGATCTCGTCCGGGCAGACTCACCCGGCGGCGGCGCCAGAACTGGGGATGGATGAGCACCGGCAGGTTGACCCTCCCGAGCCGCCGGATCAGGCCGTCAAGCCCAGTGGTGTGGTCGAAGTGGCCGTGGCTGCAGACGATGGCCTCGATGCCCGAGGGGTCGACCTCCAGGCGGCGCATGTTCTCAACCATCCCGTCGGGGGTGGTGCCGGCATCGAAGAGGATCTGGTGCTGGGTGCTGTCCTTGGTCGATGTGACCAGGACCGAGAAGCCGTGCTCGGGCAGCAGAGCCACAGGAGCGTCTCCGCCTTCCATGGTGGCGGCCGGCTGGCGTCCGCCGACCCCTATCGGTGCCCGGTTGGGCCGGTCCCTGATCTGGCATGAAGATGTCGGTGACGTTGTCCATGAGCGTGGTTACGGTCACGGCGTCGACCGGCTCCAAGTCGAAGACCACCCGAGGCTCGAAGTCGTGCAACACCTGCGAATCGGGCAGGTGCAGATGCGCTTGGTCTGTGTCGTCAGTGCACATTACGATTCACTCTCCTGCCGATCAGGCTTGACTCGCATCGCCTCATCATGGGCGGCCTACGTGTACACCGGGCCGCCGCGCACTTAATGCGTCTCGATGCCGGCGAAGAGCCCAGCATGGAAGCGCATGAACTGGCTCGGGCCGAGTTGGCTGCGGACGACGGTTTCGAAGACGGCTGATTGGCACCGCCGAGCTCCTGCATGGCGGCAGGGTCCTGCTCCATGAGTCCGTCCCAATGAGCTGGCGAAGTCGTGCGAGCACGTCGTGAAAGGATCGGGACGTGGTGATGCCGATTCGCTGACCTTCGAAACGCGTGGTGGTGGCTTGGGCTTCCGCCATTTCTACGAGCCTTTCTTCTCAGGGTTGACGTTGAGCGGCGGTGCCGCTGCTCCGCCGATCAGGACCTACAGGTGATCGAGTTGGATGTTTCCGACGACCGGCTCTGGGACCGCCAGCCAAAGTCACCAACCGTCCGACTATGCAGTCGACAGGCTGATGGTGGACAAGGACGTCCAGTACCCTCGATTGTCGAGAGTCGCGTCGTGGCAGCAAAGCAGCGGCCGCGAATCCGCCTGTACTCGCTCGTCTCGTCATAGGCTGTTGCGTTCCATCCGCCGAAGCCCATCCGATTCTGACGTCTAGCTGGAGACCGCATCGGTCTTAGGTGCGCTGGACTCGGGTGAAGCCTCCGAGGTGCTGGCGCTTGACGGTCATAGGAACACCAGCCCCAGCTTGGTGTCTGAGCATGTCCAACACAAGGTCGCTCGGCTCGCCGTAAACCTGGATGCTGGTGGTCGCCTCGAGCGTCTCGGCATAAGCGCGCGCCGCTCGCTCGGCGACGACCTCCATATGGAACTCCATTGAGGCGGCGTCGGGATGGATCTGAACAACCCCGACCTCGGTGCCGTCCTGGTTGACGTATTCGTTGAATGCCAAGAGCTGAGGCTCATTTGCCTCGATAAATGAGCCGAGGTCAGCCGCGCGATCCCGCTCGGCAGCGAGCTTTCCCTCTTTGAGTCTGTTGGTCGCGATGAAGATGAACGGGGCAGACATCACGGGTCCTTTCGTCGCTGTGACACTCGTAGCCCGCATGGTCGCGTGCCACGTCCTTCGCACTCCGGGGAGCACCCGCTCCCTGCGGAGGCTGTCGCACAAACGAAACGATTTGTCGGCAGCGCACAACGGTCCTTTTGACCGACGTCCTGTAAGGCCACGTCCCGGCAGTTGACGCCCGCCGGACGGATTCGATCTCCGGTGAATTCGGGTGGTTGTTCGCTTTGCAGGTCTGGGCTCGCCGCGGGCGCCGTGCCCGTCGCGAGCTGGAGCAGACCTGCAGCGTCGGCGGCGGTTCGAGCAGGACCTCGCCCGCCGGGAACCGCCGAAGCTCGCCCACGGCTCGAAGGCAAGCGAACTGGGTCTCACTCAACTGCACGCGTTCGTCGATCCCCATGCCGCCCTCAGGCTTAGTGCTGACGAGGTTACGGAACAACGGCATACTTGGAAGCCAGTATTTAGTCATGATTCCTTTGGTGGGTCATGCGGGCAGCCGGTTAGGACGCGGCCCGCGCCCCGCAGGGGGAGTCACCAGTAGCTGGTGTGCGAAGCAGGACGTCGATCAGCGCTGGGCGTTTTCGCCAGCTGATAGGCCGAACGCCCGGCTACACGGTTGGCGCCTCGGCGACTCGGCGCAGGCTCTGTCGACGACGTGCTGAATGGTGGCAGAGGAGGTCCGCCGGAACGCTGCCCGGCCGGCCCTCACTATTTCCGGTCCCTAGTGGGGCTGGTCGCCGTGCGACTGCATATCAGGTGTGCACGGTCATCGCGCGTACAGCTGCAGGTTGCTGATCGATGGCCGTGAGTGCGGACGTGCTGAACCCCCGTGTCGAGATCCGGCGCGCGGCCCTCCTCGTGGCGACGGTGATCGTCTCGGCCTCGCAGAAAGGCGTGACCCGTTCGGCATCATTGACTTCGACCCCGACGACTCCCCGCACGTCCGTGCTGCCGTTTTAGTGTGTCGGCATGGCAACGCATTGGACCATCGGCGCCGACGCCGCCGACCCACACCGACTCGCGGCATTCTGGGCGCTCGCCCTCGGTTACATTGCCGAGCCGGGGTACGACTATTCCGATGGCGCGTCCATCGTCGACCCGGACGGCAGGGGCCCTGCGATCGGCTGGCTACGCGTCCCCGAGGAGAAGACCGCGAAGAATCGCGTGCACATCGACATCCGCGTCGCGGGCGAAGCGCCTTGGGACTGGGTGGAGCGCGCCACGTTGATCCGAGCCAAGGTCGACGATCTTCTCGTTGCCGGCGCGACGAAGGTACGCGAGCAGGAGTACCGCGACGAGGCCGGTCACACGATCCTCGGCCACGTGGTCATGCTCGATCCCGAGGGCAACGAGTTCTGCGTCGGATAATCAACACGTTGAAGCGGAACTCCAGAGCACGATGTCGGACATTTCACGGAACGGCTGCGCCTGACCCGGCTGACCGTGCAGCGCCTTAGTTCGCAGCGATCCCTCGAAGGGCCTGCGGTTGACACTGTGTCAACCAGCCTGGCCGCCGTGGAATTGCTGCCATCATCGTCGCCGGCTTGGCGCTCGCCGTGTCCATCTGGTCGATGCTCGACTCACGTGCGAGTGCGCGCCGTTCGGCGTAAGCAGCTGAGCGGTCAGCTGCCGCCGCTGAGCCTCAGATCGAGATGGCTACGACCTACCGGGTCCCATCGCGGCTGGAGCACGACGTGAGGTCGGCGCGGCCGCTCGTCAACGACAGCCACGAGACAGCCGAAGTGGTGACGCTCACCAGCGGCAGCCCGTGCAGAGCAGAATCATCGTGGACACCCAACCGCAGGACGTCCAGCCTCATAGCGCCATCCACTTCGTGGTCACCCCTGGGATGGGTGCGGGCAATGAGTGGCTGACCGTCACGTGCCGTCGTCCGGGTGAGAAAAAGATACGCACCTGGCGGCATCCCATTCCGCCGCCGCGGGAGACGTAGAGGGTGTGGCCTGACCCCGGCTGATGATCCAGGCGCCGAGTGGGAGTCTTGCCGCCCATGATGTGGGCAGGAAGGCTCGACGAGAACATGGCAACGAGGAAGAGCACACGCCGGAGCAGGTCGTTCGCAAGCTCGGGACCGCTGACCGCATGCTGGGCGACGGCCAGGATGTCGCCGATGTCTGCCGCGAACTGCAGGTCTCCGAGCAGACGTACTACCGGTGGCGTAACCAGTTCGGCGGGCTCAAAGCCGATGACGCCAAACGGCTCAAGGACCTGGAGCGAGAGAACGCGACGCTCAAGCGGCTGCTGGCCGACGCCGAGCTGGAGAAGGCGGCGTTGAAGGAGATCGCCCGGGGAAACTTCTGAGCCCGGAACGCCGGCGGGCGGCCGTCGCTCACCTCATCCGCGTGATGGGCTTGAGCGAGCGGTTCGCCTGCCGCGTGACCGGGCAGAACCGTACCACCCAACGCCGGACGGCCACCGGAACGACCCCGAGGACCCGGACGCGGCGCTGCGGGCGTGGCTGCACGCATGGGCGAAGGATCATCCACGGCGCGGGTTCCGCAACGCCTACCACGACGCCCGCGGCGAGGGCTGGACGATCAACCACAAGAAGATCCAGCGGCTGTGGCGCGAAGAGGGCCTGCGGGTGCCGCAACGGCGCCGACGTAAGCGCCTCGGCACGAGCACGACCGCGACCGTGCCGACGGCGGACGCGCCGAACAAGGTCTGGGCGGTCGACTTCCAGTTCGACGCCACTACCGACGGCCGCCCGGTGAAGATCGTGTCCATTGTCGACGAGCACACCCGCGAATGCCTCGGCGGCGTGATCGACCGGTCGATCACCGGCGACGACCTGATCGACGAACTCGACGGCCTCGCGCAGCAACGCGGCTACCCGGCGGTGCTGCGCTGCGACAATGGATCAGAACTCGCCAGCCAGGCGATGGGCGACTGGGCCGGTGAGCGCGTCGGCCTGCACTTCATCCCGCCCGGCGAACCGTGGCGCAACGGCTACATCGAGTCGTTCGACAGCAGGGTTCGCGACGAATGCCTCAACATCAACATCTTCTGGAGCCTGGCCCAAGCCCGCGTCGTGATCAGCGACTGGAAGGAGGACTACAACCACCGGCGCCGGCACAGCTCGCTCGGTTACCAGGGGCCAGCGGCCTACGCTGCTGGCTGCACCCACCGATGAAGATCGCTGACAGGCACCGTGGATCGGTTCCCGGGTGCCAACGACGCGCCTATGTATCTGGACAGTTACGTAACTATCTTGGTACGCTCAGGGCCGTGGAAGCTGTCCTGCGGGCCGTGGCGGACGAGAGCCGGCGCACGATCCTGGAGAGCTTGACCGGCGGTCCGGCAACCGCGGGTGATCTGGCGGCGCTGCTGCCGATTGCTCGCCCAGGAGTATCGCGGCATCTGCGGGTGCTGCGAGAGGCGGGGCTGGTCGAGGTCCGTCGGGAGGCGCAGCGGCGGGTGTACCGTCTTCGCCCCGAGCCACTGGCCGAGGTCGATGAATGGCTGGGCCGGTACCGGGCCTTGTGGGAGCACCGGTTGGATGCCCTGCACATCGAGGTGGCGCGGGGGAAACGCGAACGAAGGAGCACCAGATGACCAGCAATACGCGTGGGAGCGGCCGCATCCTGGGCAGCCTGCGCTCAGTCGATGGCAAGGGCACCGTGCGCATGGAGGACCGCTTCGACACCGATATCGACGATGTGTGGTCGGCACTCACCGATCCCCACCGTCTCGCCCGCTGGCTCGGCAAGGTAGACGGCGACCTCCGCCTCGGCGGTGAGTACCGCTTTCACTTCTTTGCCAGCGGATCGGAAGGCACGGGGCGGGTGGAAGCGTGCGAGCCGCCGCGGCGCCTGCTGCTGCGCCACGGCCTGGACCAGCCGGACGTGAAAGTCATCGAGGCCACGCTGGCCGCCGACGGCGACCAGACCATCCTGGTCGTCGAGGAACGAGGCATGCCCCTGGACCTGCTCGCCGCCTACGGCGCGGGAATCCAGGTCCACGTCGAAGACCTAGCCGCCCACCTCGCCGGGCGTGAGCGCTGCGACGCCGACACGCGGTGGGACGAGCTCGAACCTGCCTATCAACATTTGGCGGCCGACGTCCGCTAAGACCACAACAGATTCGCTGCATGCCGCACGGCCCATACTGGGCGAACCTGAACTCGATGCGATCGAGCACCGGACTGAACGCCTCACGCTAGGTTCAGAATCTACAACGCGACGCGCACCTGCCGATGATGATCGACTCTCATAAGAGGTGGATCAGTTGTCGGGGTCCGACCAGGTGCCTATACCAGGGCTCAGCTTGCCCTCTCTCAATGAGCGGCCGTTCGTCATCCGTAGTAGCCCTGTGACGCGTGTGTCGCGCCCGACTCGATCAGTCCGACATACTCGTCGTGTCCTCGATCCGATGTGGGGATGTCTCGGGGATCGCAACGTGATGCTGAACAGGAACCGTGAGCGCAGTCTTCTGGACCAGCTGCTCGCCGATGTGCGCGGTGGCGAGAGCCGAGCACTTGTGGTGCGGGGAGACGCAGGGATCGGCAAGACCGCGTTGCTCCTCTATGTGCTCGGTCAGGCATCAGATTGCCGGGTGGCCCGAGCGGCGGGAATTGAGGCGGAACAAGAGCTCGCCTTCGCCGCCTTGCACCAAATCTGCGCGCCGATGCTCGACCTGCTGACGCGCTTGCCCGATCCGCAGCGCAAAGCATTGGGAACTGCAATTGGTCTTAGCGCGGGGTGGCCGTGACAGCCTGGGTTGGCCCCACCGTGACGGCTTGAAGTGGCTCCACCGGGACGACGGTTCGGCCGTTGTCGTGACGGTTTGATCTGGCCCTAGTCGCCGACACGCCGGGCGGTTGTGACGGCTTGAACTGGCCCCACTTGACCGTGATCACCAGTCCGGTTGGTGATCACGGAAGGGGTAGAGGAGTGAGGTCGAGGGTGGAGTTGTTCGCCGCGATCAGACGCGATGCGCGGGTCGAGGAGTGCTCGATCCGCGAGTTGGCCGACAGGTATCACGTGCATCGGCGCACGGTGCGGCAGGCGTTGGCGAGCGCGGTCCCGCCGCCGCGCAAGACACAGACCAGGACGTCGCCGCGGTTGGAGCGGTTCAAGGCGGCGATCAACGCGATGCTGCGCAGTGATCTGGACGCGCCGAAGAAGCAGCGGCACACCGCTAGACGGATCTTGGCCCGGTTGGTGGACGAGCACGGCGCGATGGATCTGTCGTATTCGACGGTGCGTGACTATGTCGCCAAGCGCCGGCGGGAGATCGCGGCGGAGGCAGGTAAGCCGTTGGAGGAGGGCTGCGTGCCGCAGACCCATCTGCCGGCGGCCGAGGCCGAGGTGGACTTCCACGACCTGTGGGTGATCCTGCGCGGGATGAAGACGAAGACCGCGCTGTTCACGATGCGGCTGTCCTTCTCCGGCCGGGCCACGCATCGGGCGTCTCTGTCGCAGGGGCAGGAGGCGTTCCTTGAGAGCCATGTCTACGCTTTCGGCCGGCTTGGTGGCGTACCGACCGACCAGATCCGCTACGACAACCTGAAACCGGCGGTGTCGCGGGTGCTGTTCGGCCGCACCCGAGTCGAGTCGGATCGGTGGGTGGCGTTCCGGTCGCACTATCAGTAGGACGCGTTCTATTGCCGCCCGGGCCATGGGGGCAGTCACGAGAAGGGCGGCGTGGAGGGTGAGGGGGGCCGGTTCCGCCGCACCCACTGCGTCCCGATGCCGGTGGTGGGCTCGATCGCGGAGCTCAACGCGCTACTCGAAGAATGGGACGACGCCGACGATCGGCGGCGCATCGGCAACCGGGCCAACAGCGTCGGGCACGACTGGTCCGTTGAACGCGAACTGTTGCGGCCGTTGCCGGCCGAGCCGTTCGACACAGCCTTGACGCTCACGCCTCGCGTGGATCGATATGCGCAGCTGATGGTGCGCTGCAACCAATACAGCGTGCCGGCGCGGTTCATCGGCCACCGGCTGCGGGTGAAGCTGTCCGCCTCCACGGTCACCGTCTATAACAGGAACACCGTGGTGGCGCGGCATCAGCGGGCGATCGGCAAGGGCGTAAAGGTCCTCGACCTGACCACTATCTGGAGATCCTGCTGCGCAAGCCCGGCGCGCTGCCCGGCGCCACTGCACTCGCCCAAGCCCGCGCGAGCGGCGTCTTCACCGATGAGCACGACGCGTTCTGGGCCGCGGCACGCAAGGCGCTCGGCGACGCCGCAGGCACTCGGGCGCTGATCGAGGTCTTGCTGCTGCACCGCCACCTCGAGCACGTTGACGTGCTCGCCGGCATCACCGCGGCGCTGAGCGTCGGGTCGGTCAGCGCGGACGTGGTCGCTGTCGAGGCCCGCAAGGCTGCCCAGCAGCGCGGTGTCCAACCACCGCCAGCCGAAGCCACATCGCGTCGGCAGCAGGTCATCAGCCTCACCGCACGCCGTGTTGTCGATCAGATGGCCGAACTGCCCGGTGATGATCGGCCGCTGCCGTCGGTCGACGTCTATGACGATCTTCTCGGAAAGGCGAGCTCATGAGCCCATCGACGCGTCACGGTGTGACCGAGCAGGCCGCGATCGCCGCGATCGACTCCGGCACGAGGGTGCTGCGGCTGCCCACCATCCGCGACCGGTTCGAAGAGATCGCCGCCGCCGCACAACGCGAGCAGCTGTCCTACTTCGGCTTCCTCGCCGAACTGGTGATGGCCGAGTGCGACGACCGCCGCCGCGCCGCCCGCCGCATCCACGACGCCGGCTTCCCGCGCGACAAGCGCATCGAAGAGTTCGACTTCGAGGCGAACTCTTCGGTCAGCCCGGCGGTGATCCACCAGCTGGTCACGTGCGCCTGGGTCAAGGCCGGGCATCCCCTTTGTTTGATAGGTGATTCCGGCACCGGAAAGTCGCATCTGCTCATCGGGTTGGGCACCGCGGCGGCCGAGACCGGCTATCGCGTCCGCTACACGCTGGCATCCAAGCTCGTGAATGAGCTTGTCGAGGCCGCCGACGATAAGCAGTTGTCCAAGACGATCGCCCGCTACGGCCGGGTTGACCTTTGTGTCTGGATGAGCTGGGCTACATGGAACTCGACCGCCGCGGCGCCGAACTTCTCTTTCAGGTACTCACCGAGCGAGAAGAGCGATCCGCCGTCGCGATCGCGAGCAACGAGCCCTTCTCCGGCTGGACCAAGACCTTCACCGACCCACGGCTCTGCGCCGCCATAGTCGACCGACTCACCTTCGCCGGCCAGATCATCGAGACCGGCACCGTCTCCTACCGGCTCGCACATGCCCGCGTAGCGAAGGCAAGGTCCAAATAGCTTGTCCTGGCGCGAGCATTGGTGGCATGCGCATTGAACTCACCCTCGACTGCGTCGAACTCGACACGACCGCCGCGTTCTGGCAAGCGACGCTGGGCTACGTCCGAGATAACACGATCGAAGACCGTTACGTCACGCTGACGGGCGAAGGCCCCACCCTGACCCTGCAACGAGTGCCCGAACCGAAGCACGGCAAGAACCGCATGCACATGGACCTCCTAGTCGACAACCTGGACGCGGAGATCGCCCGGCTGCACGCACTGGGCGCGACCACAGTGTCACCCAGCCCGCGGCAAGAGTTCGGCCAGCGATGGTTCGTGCTTGCCGACCCAGAAGGCAACGAGTTCTGCGTGGCCAAGGACCCCAACCCATGACGCGCGACGACTGATCGCACAGGCCCTAGCCTTCGCAGGAGCGACCGAGGACTACCCATTCGGCGACGACCTGCTCACCGTCAAAGTTGGCGGGAAGGTGTTCGCACGGATCCCACTCACCGACAGCCAAAGGACGTCGCCTGGCAGGGACGCACCGTCAATACCGGGATCTGGAAACGATCCGTTGACGGGCCGCGGATGGTGCGCCGGCTCAACGTCGAGGGCGACGGCCAGGGCGATCTCGACGGGCACGGAGGCGAGCAGCGAGCGGTGCTCGCTTATCAAATCGATTCCTCGCGGGATCGGCATCGGAATCGGAGTGGGCGTGGACCTCGAGCGCCCGTCCGCCGGCTGTCGGGACCGCGGAGTTGGCCGTCGATTACTCCTGGTTCGCGGACCTGCGCGTGGCCGAAACGGCGACAGTCATGCGATGCTCGGTCGGCACCGTCAAGTTGACTCTGGCTGAGGCTCGGAGCCGGCGGCGGATGCTGGGAGGCGTCGTGAGCGACGAGGCCATCGACCGTTGGCTGGGAAGGGCCGGGGCGGGATGGTGTCGTCGGAGCCGAGGCTGGCTAGTCCCGGCGGTGGCCGCGGCGGCTGTTGCCGCGGTCGGGATGGGCATGCTGGCCGGGTGCGGCGCCCGCGATGTAGGCGCGGCGACGAGCTCCGCATCGCCGTCGTCGGCCGCGTCCGGAACGCCGAGCGTCGTTAGGGCCTCGCGATTCGCCGCGTTCGTCGTGCACGACGGCGACCTGGTCCGAGCGACCGGCCTGCCCCGGCGGACGGCGGGCGGACGGGTGGCTCTGTGTATCCCGTCGGGCGAGCTGGTCACTGGGCCGGGAAGCGGCACGGGCGCCTCGCGGGTTCCGGAGAAGCCATGTAACGGCGAGGTCCTGGCGTATCTCGTCGGAGTACAGGTGGGGGCGGGCGGGCTGACCTGGCAGGGACAACCGGTCACCGAAATAGGGTCCGTCGAGGTCACCGGGCGGCTGCGCGGCGACACCGTCATGGTGCAGACCCTGACCACCGCCCCGAACTTCCCCGTACCGGTGTTTCCGCCGACGCCGTGCGCCACTCCGGCCCACGGCTGGCCGCCGAGCCCTCTATCTGAGCAGATGAACGCCCTCGACGCGGCCGTCCGGGCGTCACCCAGCGTGTACGGGTCAATCTGGCTGTCCTGGCCGAAGGGCGCGTCCCGCCAGATCGAGACCGTCGGCACAACGGGCAACGTCGAGCAGGCCCGGGCGGCCCTGTCACGGGTCTACTCCGGTGCCCTGTGCGTGTACTCGGTTCCGTACTCTCTGACGGACCTCAAGCGAGCTCAGAACGCGGTGGCTCAGACGTTCGGCGGCCTGGCGAGCGGCAACCTGGTCAGCTACGGCGAAGGCCTTCAAGTCGCAACAGGAGAAGTTGGACGGATCAACGACCAGCAGGCAGCGGCTCTGGCGCCGTACGCGCCATTCCTGCAGCTCACCGTCTACCTCGTCCCGGCCACCGCGCCGCGATAGCTCAGTAGGCGATGAAGGATCGCCGTCCGCGCCGCGACCGGCACGAACCTGACTAGGACGACGACGCGTAGATCCCCAACACAGCAGCGCCCCGCACCGCTCACCCGGACGGGGCATTCTGCTGTGTCGTTTGAGCGATGCGCCAGAGAGGGTAAGCGTTCTTATGGGCGTTGTCTGGCCCGCGCTCACCCCGCAGGGGAAGGACAGGCCGGGCAACGTCCGGGAGCGCTGTCGTATGCACGAGTCGTCGTGCGGCTGTTGTACCCGTAGCTTGAATATTGGGTTCGGTCGTTCTATCTGTCGGCCTCTAGCGCCCCCAGTCAGTGACCGAGTCGAGCATGTACGGGACGTTGCGCAAGGGGATTACGTACAGCGTGACTGGCTGTTCGACGGAGCCTCTGGTGTCCGTGAAACGGGATGGTGGCACGCCCTCACCGGGCACGCGTCGAATCGCGGTAAGTCGGGCCGGATTGGGCTGTGCGGCCCCTGACTGGGCCGCAGCCCTGGTGTGACCCCAGTCACCAGGTTCGGCTAGGACATGGTCGCCGGCCCGGACCGCGCGAGTCTGCCAGGAGCAGCTCCGACTGTTCCCATCCGGTCACACCTCGCACATGGCCGGGTAACGGTGTGACCCCTTCCACAGGTGCCAGCGCGACCGCCGTTATAGTGCGCTCGGCTTGTGGCCCGCTCAGACGCCAGCGGAGCCACCGCCCATTGAGACGGGGGTCAAATGATGACGACCAGTCATGAGCGCGAACCTATGGGGATCAGCCAGGACAGCACCGAGGCATGGCGCATGACCATGGCGCTTGCTCGGTACGAGCGTCGGCAGCGCGGCGAGCGCTATATGGCACGGCACCGTTCGACGCCAGCTGACGGTGCGGATGCGCACGACTCCACCCAGCGGAGCGCCTGACCGTACGACTAGCCGTACTGCGAGGCAGTCCCACCCTGCCCGTGGCGGGTATCGCTGATAGCGGGGCGCCGCCGGCGGATTCCGGCGACGAAGCGCCCGCCCTTTCGGGCGGGCGCTTCCGCTTCGGGGCACCCCCGCGCGGGGGATAGGTCGCGGGGGCCGGCGAAGACGCTAGCCGGGCCCGTATCGGCCGCGCTAGAGCAATGACATAACGGTCATGCATCGCCGATCTTGGCCTTCCCGGGAGCTGGGTACCGGAATCCCGACGAGCACGAGGTCAGCGAATCGCACCGAACCTGTGCAAATCGGCGGCCGAGGCTCTGTGAGCTGGTTACGTGTTTTCGCAGAGCCAGCAAAGCGGTAACGTCCGCCAGGGGCCGTCTGACCCGGGCCTATCGCTGCGGGAGGGACGGGCCAGGCGGCCTGCCCGAGCGGGAGGGATGCCAGGACAGGCCGCAACCCGAGTCTTGTCCGCCATGCGCAGGTCGGATATGCGTCACCTTGCCAAACTCAGCCGTGCGCGGTGGGTCATCACTGCCCGGACAAGTAGGGCTCTGCGACGGGCGCCGGAGACGCATGGAGTACCCGCCCGCTTGACTTGTCGTAGATCGAGAAGGGGGACCGCTTGGGCTATGTATGATCCGGTCGGCCTCTGGCCCGCTCAGACGTTAGCGGAGCCGCAAGGCCTTTGACGCGGGGTCAGATGATGATGGTGACCAGTGGCGGGTACGAGACCGAGGCGCTCGGCGAGGACAGCCCCGAGGGGAAGACGGTAAGCGTGCCTGTCGACGGTGACGAGCATCAGGAGCAGGGCGAGCGATATACGGGCCGGCACCGTTGCGGGCCGGATGATCACGCAACTGGGCGGGACTCCGCCCAGCCGAGCGTTTGACCGTCCCACTCGGCCGCCAGCGGCTTATCTCGCGAACCGTCCAGCTTTGACCCGGACGATACGGCGGTCATTGGGATCGAGCTACGTGCTGGCAACGGGCGTAGCACGAAGGGTGTGACGTTTTCGACCCGGCAAGCGTTTTTGCATTGTCGGGGGTGCAGAATCTCCGAAGGCGGCCCGGCCGGTAGCGGACTGTCTCCCTCAGCGGAGCGGTCGGCCCCCGATGTGCATCGGGCGCACCCACAGCCCGCGGACGCCGGGCTCGGTGAACGCCGAATACCGGGTGCGACGCCGTCAGGACATGGACAACTTCACCATCTGCCTCTACCCTCTCCTTATCTATATATACAAGTGGAGGCAACCGTGACCCGGACCGTTCCGGAATATCGGCGTGGGTTCGTCTTCGATGCTGCAGACACAGCAGAGCGCGATGGATCTCATGCAGCGACTGATCACGCTGTTCCGGGCGGCCAGCACCGACATGGCGCCCGCGCAGATGCGCGAGCCGGTCAGCAATTACCTCGACGTGCAGTTGTGGCGGCGGGAAATGGCCGAGATCTTCCACAAGCTGCCCGTACCGGTCGGACTGAGTGCGGAGCTGCCACGTGCTGGCGACTACAAGGCCGTGAATGTCGCTGGCCGCTCGATCCTGCTCACGCGCGGGCGAGACGGGGGCCTCCACGCGATGATGAACGTCTGCCGCCATCGGAGTATGCAACTCGTGCCGGACGGCTGCGGCTCGGCGCGGCGCTTCACCTGCCTGTACCACGCGTGGTCTTACGGTCTGGATGGCCGGCTGCTCGGTGTGCAGGCCGAGGACACCTTCGGCGCCGTTGATCGTGACGAGTTCAGTCTGCTCCGACTCGAATGCGGTGAGCGGGCGGGCTTGATGTTCGTTGGGCTCACCCCGGGTCTAGCGTTCGATCTCGACGAGTGGCTCGGTGACCTGCTGCCCGAACTCGAGGCGCTCGGTCTCGAGAACACCGTCCCGTTCAGCACGCGCTATCTGGATGGCCCGAACTGGAAGGTGACCGCCGACGGATATCTGGAGAGCTACCATTTCGCGTCGCTGCATCCGAATAGCGTCGCGCAAACCGACTTCTCCAACCTCGCCGCATTCGATGCCTACGGGCCGCACATGCGCAACACCTTCGCGCTGAAACCGCTGGCCGTCGCCGCCGAACTGCCGCGTGATCAGTGGGATCCGGTGGAATGTCTCGGCGTCACATACTGGATCTTTCCGGGCCTGGCGATCGCCGGAGGATGGCGCGATCACATCGCGGTGTCGATCATGCTGCCGGGTGGGGAGTGGGGTTCGTCGCTCACCGAGCAGACGCTCCTGGTTCGGCACGCGCCGCAGGATGAGATCGAACGGGCGCTGGCGCAGGCCAGTTCGGACTTCTTCCACGACGCGGTTCGCGATGAGGACTATGCGGCACAACAACAGGTGCAGCGCGCGTTGCCGTCGGTGGCCGGTGAACGGCAGGTCTTCGGACGCAACGAACCGGGCGTGCAGCACTTCCACCGCACACTCACGCGATTGATCGACGGCGAGCGGTGACGGAAACGAATCACCGATACGGTCGCGGCCGCGGGGCGTTCTGCGCTGACGACCGTCGCGTCCGTTCAGCCGTCGGTCTCTCGATAGTCGACGACGTATCGCACTCGGTCGGCTCGAGCGTGGCGGCGCACGTATAGCAGCGGGACGCGTTGTGCGTCGGCGGTGAGGCCGTCACGCACGAGGATCGGCGATCCGGTGCGTATGCCGAGGCGTTCAGCCACCTCGGCCACGGCCGGTTCGGCCTGGAACGCGCGCCAAAGCGTGACCAGTTCGCCGACCTGGTCGAGGATGACTCCGTATAACCCGTCGTTCTCACGCCAGTGTCTCCTGATCCCCTTCACGCGCTGCTGCGTGACCCAGGCGTTGGTGTGAAGCCAGGGTTCTCCGTCGATGGCCAAGGAACTGGACACGAGGCAGAGCTTGCCGGTATCCCGCAGCTCACTCGGCACACCCTGAGCTGGGTGATCCATGACGACGTCAAGCAGGATCTCCCGATAGTGCTGGCCGGCCGCTCGCAATTGATGCTCGAGGTTCGGCGTGAACGACTCACGATTGAGCGGCACCGAAATCGGCAAGTGCGTACGGTGCGGCGCGACAAACGTGCCGGAGCCTTTTCGCGCGACGGCAACGCCCTCACGGGCTAGCTCCTCCAGTGCGCGCCGCGCAGTGAGCCGATGAACGCCGAACCGTTCCGCGAACTCTGCTTCGCTTGGTAGCCGATCGCCTGGACCGTAGATCCCGTCAGCGATCATCTGGCGGATGCGCTCCCGCGCCATCTCGTATAGCGGGGTAGCGTTCGCTGCTTCCGGCACGCCGCCCAGCGTAGGTCCCGGCAAAAGTCGTACGACTCAGTGTGTCGTGGTCGGTGCGTTGCGAAGTGTCGGAGCGCTTCTTCGGCGCGCTGGATGAGTCGACCAAGTCGACGTTGGGTGGTGATGCCGGTACCGCGGACTCGGGTGCGATCAGTTCGGCGAAGTCCCTACGCCGTTCGTCAGGGTAGCCTGACAGATGTGGGTAAGGATAGAAGCCCGTGGATGGACGGTCGGCGGGCCTGGTCGCGGTTGAAAGGCTGGTATCAGGACACGCCGTCGGCCGTGCCGGGCCATCCTGACGATGGGGAGAGCGCCCTCAACGCGTTGGCGGATGTGGGGCAGGTCCGTCGCCTGCTGGACCAAGCTGAGCTCGTTGCGGTTCGGACGGCGCGGCGGCACGGCAAGTCGTGGGCGGAGATCGCCACCCGGTTGGGCGTGGCCCGGCAATCGGCGTGGGAGCGTTGGCGGGATCTGGACGAGACAGATGAGGTGTCGACACGCGGCCGTGCCGCTGCCGGCGATGACGTGTCGGACGCCGCGGCGGGAACCGCGGTCGATCGCGCCGCGCGCGCTCTCGCACGGTCGGGGGAGATCGAGCGGGCAGCGCTGGAGCGTCGTCGGCGCTCATCAGTGGTGGTGCCGAATGTCGTTGGAATGTCGTGGGACGACGCCCGTCATGCATTGCTGGATGCCGGGCTGGTAGCGGTCGGGCCGGATCCCGACGGTCCACCGCTTACGGTGCTCGGCTGGCCCCATGCCGTGGTGACGGACCAAAGTCCCGAGTCCGGGGCAAAGGTGCCTGCCGGCACGATGGTCACGCTGTGGATCGAACGCGGCGGCGGCTCCGGAGTCCGAGAGCCGCGACGCCCCATCCCGCGGCCTAGCAAGGGCCGGGCGATGAACGACGATCCGTTGGATGACGCTGTGGGTTCCTAGCATCCCTCCCAGCGCCGATATCGATGGTCGCTCGATTGTGCAGGCAAAGGTCGTTCGAGGCCATTACCGCAGCGGCCCGCGCAGCAGGTCGGCAAGTACGGCGGCGTGACTGATGTTGACGCTTTTGGTGGCTGTCAGCAGAATCACCGGCCCCGTCTCGGCCACCTCGCGGAGGTGCTCGATGGCAGCGGCTCGCAAGGGCTGGCTGAGCTCTGCTCGGTAGCGGCGGGCGAACTCCTCGAAATGCTCCGGATCGTGGCCGTACCAACGCCGCAGCTCGGTACTCGGAGCTACGTCCTTGCACCACTCGTCCAGGTGCGCCTCGTCTTTCCGGAGCCCACGCGGCCATATCCGGTCCACGAGCACCCGAGTGCCGACGCCGGCGCGGGGGTCGTACACACGGGAGACTGTTATGTGCGGCTGTCCGGTTGACATCGTTGCCTCCTTCGCTCCAGCTTGTCACTCACGCAGCTCTGGATCGTTGATCTTGGACCTGCGACCGTGGGACGACCGTGGGACGACGATAAGTCGAAGATCATCAGCGGGAGCCGTCGGGAGGCGCGGCCTCGCGTACGGCGCCGATCGGTGGCCGAGGTGAGCCCGCGAACGTCTCCGGGCCTCGCCGCGGGTGGCACAGCACACGGTTACGTGGGCACCGTGCTCTGCGGCCAGGGCGATGGCCGACCCGGCGCCAAACGTTTCGTCGTCGGGGTGCGCGACAGTGACGAGCAGCCGGGCCGCTTCGGTCATTCCACGCCTGCGAGGAAATCGTTTATGGCCGAGGCAGTTTCCGCCGGGACTTCCAGGCACGGGAAGTGGCTGTTCGCGTGCAGGCGTTGAACGTGAAACCACCCGTGCTCGGCCGCGAAGGCTTGCTGAGCGGACAGGTACGAGTCATCGCGCGGTTGCGCGTACAGGTGTGCCGTCGGGCATGGTGGGCCGCTTGCCGCAAGCGCGGCGAATTCGGCGAGCGGCGTGGGTTGGGCGGCGAACGACCGGAGGATCTCCCGGCCGGCACGGGACCACATGGGGAAACCGTAAGCGCTCATCGAGTCGACATACCGGAGCACGTCGGGACTATCGACTCCGGCGCTCCACAGACCGAACAGCTGTGCTCGCGTCGCCGACCACTCCTGGGGGTCCTGCAGGGCTTGCAGCGCCCCAGCGAAGCCGGACGGAGTGCCAAGAGGCATCCAGTCCAGCAGCACGACCGCAGGTATCCGCTCCGGCCCGAGCCTGCGTCGCAGTTCAAGCGCAACCCACCCGGCGTGAGACAGCGCTACTGGCACAACGTGGTCCAGCCGCAGGTCATGGATGAGCTCGATCGCATCCTCGATCAACTCGGCTGTGCCAAAGTCGACGTCCGTGCCGGGTGAGTCGCCATGACCGCGCCAGTCGACCGACACCGAGCGGCGCGTCTCGGCCGTGCGGGCCAGCAACGGGGAGAAGACTTCGCGCCCGCCACACCACCCGGGCAGGTACAACAGGGTTGATTCTCCCGTCCCGGAGTCGGTGTACGCCATCGTCGTCCTGGATCGCATCGTTGACCTCCTAGTCGATACTGCAGGATGCAGTATCGGCACTATACTGCACTGTGCAGTATCGTCAAGACATGCCGGAGACGAAGCCCACCCACACGTCCTATGCCGTCCTCGGACTGCTCGCCGTCCGCTCCTGGACCACTTACGAGTTGGCCCGGCAATCCGAGCGGAGCCTCCGATGGTTTTTCCCGAGAGCCGAGCGTGCCGTGTACCAGGAGGCCAAGCGGCTGGTCGCGCTTGGCTGGGCCCGGGCGAATAAGACCTCCACCGGGCGACGAACCAGCACCGTCTACCGCATCACCCCTGTTGGGCGCGAGGCCTTGCGCGGCTGGCTCGCCGAGCCCAGCGAACCCACGCACATCGAATCCGAGGCCGCGCTCAAGGTGTTCTTCGCCGATCAAGCCGGCACGACCGAATTGCGGGCGACGATCACCGGAATCCGTCATGACGCGGCCAGCGCCCTCGAGCGGCTCGGCGCAATGGCGGCCGGCGAACACGAATTCCCAGATCGAACCCCAACGAACGTGCTCTCAATGCGACTGGTCACCGACCTCCACGAGACGCTGTACCGCTGGGCTGAGTGGGCCGACACGGCCGTCAACGTGCTCGAGAAGGTCGATCGGGGAGCAATTCAGCGGCAGACCCAAGACGTGTTGCACGCCATCAGCGCCTCGAGAGCGGGACTCCGTTAGCAGACAATCGCGGTCGTTCTTGGCCGTGCCGTTAATGGGCTGGCGCGTTGTCAGAGGTGGAGGGCAGGATCGTCGACATGACAGTGACGGGACGTTTGGAATTGGTCGCGTTCGACGCGCCGAACATCGACCGGATTGCCTCTTTCTACGCCGAGCTGGCTGGCTGGGAGATCGCCCGGCGGGAATCCGACTGGATCACAGTACGAACGGGAGACGGCCAGGAGGTGGCGTTCCAGTTGGCCCCTGACCATCTGGCACCGCAGTGGCCGGGGCAGGAGCGCCCGCAACAGTTTCACCTTGACCTGCAGGTCGATGACAATGAGGCGGCGGCCGAGCGGGCGGTTGGCCTCGGCGCAACCCGGCTCGCCGACGGCCCGAACTGGATCACGCTGGCCGATCCGGCCGGCCACCCGTTCGACTTGTGCCAAAAGGACGGAGTCGGCCCGGGGATGCATCTGCTCGCGGTGACCATCGACGCGCCGGATGCGGCGGCGCTGGCTCGCTTCTACGCCGACCTGCTGGGCATGGAGGTCACCTACGACGGGCCGGAGGGCGCATTCATCACCGCAGACGGCAAGAGCATGCTCTTTCAGCAGGTCACCGGATACAACCCGCCGCGGTGGCCAGACCCGGCCTACCCGCAGCAGGCACATCTTGACATCATCGTCGACGACCTCGACACCGGCGAGGCACGAGCCCTGCAGTTGGGCGCGTCGCGGTTGAGCGGAGGTGGCAAGACGTTTCGGGTCTTTGCCGACCCGGCCGGCCACCCGTTCTGCCTCACCGTGTAGAGCAGCTGGGCTGTCGACCGGCTCGACGAGTGTGGGCGGCGGCCCGGAGGTCGTACGCAGACTGGTCACGAGCAGGTCGAGATGGCGGTGGGACACGCGATCGTTGACGGGTTGGGCATCGCTGTGACCGCGTTGCGCGGTCCAGCTGGTCACGGCAGTGTCGCGAGTGGCCACAGCTCACCGGTGGCGCTGTCGATGAGTGCGGCCCGGTTCAGCCGAGCATGGAGCGGCAGCACGTCATAGACCGCAGCGGCGAGAATCGGCAGCTGCGCCAAAGGGGCTCGCGGTGCGAGCGAGCAGTGCGGGAGCCACCGACCAGGCACGTAGTGTTGGTGCAGCTCAGCGCCGGTGGCGGTAACGGCGGTGACAGTGCGCTCCTGCCGGGTGATCAGGTCGGCGGCGACCCCGGCGAGCAGCCACGCTCGGCCGCGGCGGAAGAGGCCGAGGCCGTCGAAATTGACTTCCACGGACTCGCCGGCGTTGAGCTCGCCGAGCGCGACAGTCACGCTGGCGAGATCCCAGGAACGCAGCACGGCGTACGACAAGTGCGGCACATGGCGACCGTGAGTATGCGAGCGCAGGCTCGGCACGCCGAGCGTCTCCAGCTGGTCCCACAGTGCACGGATCGCCCGTTCGCCTCTGGCGTCGAACAACAAGCACACTGCCAACGCCACGTGATCACCCGCTTATAGTGTCCGCAGAGCCGAATTACGAGTGTTCACCGACTCGGTCGCAGCAGCATCGCAGCGGTGACCTGGACGTACCAGTTTTCGTAGTCTCGACTGCTCCACTTACGGTCGTGCACGAGCCAGAGGTATATGCGCGAGTCCATGTGCGTCGCTAGGACGTCGGCGGCCTTGGTGACGGTCATCCCGCGACGTAGTAGTCGTGAGCCGGCGAGGTGCTCCGCGAACAGCCGCATGCCGTAAACACGTTGCGCGTCAAGGGTATGTAGCAACTGCCGGATCTCTGGGTCGGCGTCGGCAGCCGCTCGAATCACTTGTTCGACTTCGGCACTGCGTTCGTGGACCAGGCGTAGATGGCGGGCGTACTTCGCGAGTTTGCGCCGTCCGTCCGGCTCGGCTTGTACGGCGAGGATGTCCGGCCGGTCCCGGATGGGGATCGGGGTCTCGTCACCGGCGATAGCGACGTCCATGACCCGCTGCAGCAGAGTGGCTTTGCCACCTACTGCCGTGTAGACGGTCTGCACTGCGACCCCGGCGTGATCGGCGATGTCGGTCATGGCGGTGGCAGCGAAGCCACGGGTGAGGAACAGACTGCGGGCCGCGGCGAGGATGCGGCCTCGTGTTACGGCGGCGGCAGCTTGGCGACTGGAAGCGTCATAGCGTCGTCGCGTCTTGACAAGCTCGCTCATTGAGTAGAACCTCATTCTAGTGGAATATCGTTCTACGCAATTCTAGGAGGTACGCATGTACGCCTGGTGTCAAGACATGCCCGGTGTGTCGGCTGAGGACTATGCCGAGCTGATAGCGGATCTGGGCGGGGCCGAAAGGGATGCCGCCGGGCTGGTTGCGCACGTCGCCGGTCCGGTGGCCGGCGGGTTTCGGATCGTTGATGTCTGGGAGTCAAAAGACGCCGCCGAGCGATTTCACCGCGATGTCATACGACCCGCGGTAGCGCGGGTACACGGTCATCGCGGGCCGGACGTGCCGGCCGGCTTCCGGATCTTCGACGTCACCGGTTGAACAAAGTGCCGTGATCGTGGACAACCCCCGTCACCATGTCGGACACGGTCGTGATCTTGGACTTACTGCCTTCTGGCGACATTAAGTCCAAGATCATCGCCGACCGAAGCATTGCCGAGAGACGTAACGAGTCCCTCCAACTAGTCGCAGCCAGTACACAAGAACCTCAGCCGCGGAACGTCGCTCGACCGACACGCGCAGGATCAGATCCGGCCATGCGGTCAGAGATTGGGCAAGCTTGGCGTCGTTGACCGCTTGTCATTCAGCGGGTCGCGGTGAGTGTGCCCAGCAGTCCGGGGTGGTCGGTGGTCTTGTTCATGCTTATGGTTGCGCGAGAGCTGATCCGAAGATCGGCACTAACGACGATATATTGCCTGCCGCCGTCGTTCGACTGGACATAGCCGGACGGCAGGCAAGACCGTATATCCGGTATGTGGTGGGGTTTGAGGTTGAGGTCTCCGCTGAGCATCGTGGGTACCGCTCGGTCTCGGCCCGGCACCGTAGGGATAGCGGTGTCCAACAGGTAGCGGCACTGCGCAAGTGCCACGGTTGGCTTGGTGCTGGCCAGATGTGTCGTACAGGCGACGACTTCGCTCGTGTCGAGGCACAGCCAGGCCCGCTCCTCAGGGTCGCTGGTGTCCTGGATCGGGTAGATGCCCGCATGGATGGAGTACCCGTCGTCAAGCGAGGGAAACCTCGCCAGCAAACCGATTCCGTACGGCTGCCCGTTGCGGCACTGGAACGCTGCCGCGGTTCGGCGGTCAGCGGCCGGTTGGAAGGCCGATACGACGTCGCCATCGCGAGCTCCCTCGGACAACACCCGCTCGAGATTGGACACGTCGTCTCGGCACACTTCGTTGAGGGTGACCAGGTTGGGTCCAACACTGCCGATCACGGCCGCGGCTCTGGCCACCGAGTGGCCCGTGTAGCAACTCGCGATACCGCTATTGCAGAGGTTCAGCTGAAGCACCCGCAGTCGTACACCCACCGCCGCACTACCGGTGGTCGATCCGGCCAGTACCGCGGCGCAGACCACAGCACATACGCCGACAGCGATCCACCGCCACAGACCGCCGTGCGACCGAGCAGCCATCCGATCGCCTACCCATCAGTCGATCCCATCGTATCGACGGGCAGCTAGTTCGGTCGTCTCCGCCAAGCACAACAAGAAATGAGCACGAACAGACCCGATACCGCCCCGTTAGGCTGACGGCCTAGCGGGTGGAAGGACGACGACGTGACCGATCCCCAGTCTCAATCGATGACCGATGCCCTGCGCAGTGATCATCACGCGATTGCGGGATGGCTAGCTGACGCTCGGGCGCTCAACCACACGGACGAGGGCGCGGCTCTAGCGGGAACAAGTTGTCATGAACCTTGTTCGCCATTTCGTTGCCGAGGAGCAGTACCTCTACCCAGAGGTCCGAGACAGCCTCGAGCGCGGAGACCAGATCGCCGATGAGAACTTCGCCGCGGATCGGGCGGTGGAGGCGAAGCTCAAGCAGCTAGAAGACCCTGATCTTACCGAGCAACGGATGACCGCTTTGTGGGCTGACGTTCGCTCGGCGTTCGCAGCCCACATCGAGCGGCAGGACCCCATCTTCGCCGCGCTGGAGTCGGCGTGCTCGGCTGAACGGCTTGCGCACCTTGGCGATCAGGTGCTCGGCGCCGAGCAACTCGCGCCCACCCGACCGCGTTCGGTCGCACCGTCCTCGCCTAGCTGGAACAAGGTCGCCAGCCTGGTCGAGGGCTACGTTGATCACGTCCGCGACCACTACGCACACCGGGGCGACGATCCGAATCTGATGGCCTGACGTCGGTTGTTGGCTTTCCCGGAAGGGCTGCGCAATCGTCAGCATATGTTGACGTACTGGCCGCGTCAGCATATGCTGACGGTCATGGAGACAACCCTCGAGATCGCTGAGGGCGCGGCCAGCAACGACCCGAACGTCGGGCTGCGAGCGGTGGCGGCGCTGCGGGCGCTGAGCGAACGGTTGGAGATTCTGCAGGTCGAGAGCGCGCGGATGGCGGGCTGGTCCTGGCAGGAGATCGCCGACCGGCTCGGCGTCACCAAGCAGACCGTGCACCGTAAGTACGGGCGGCGGATCGGGAGACGGTGATGTTCGAACGGTTCACGCCCGACGCCCGGACCGTGGTCGTCCACGCCCAGCAGCACGCGCGGCGGCTGGGTCACCATTACATCGGCTGTGAGCATCTGCTGCTCGCCGTCGTCGGCATCGACCAGCCCGCCGGTGAGGTGATGCGGGAGCGCGGCGTCACGCCGGACCACGTCGAGCAGCAGATCGTTCGGCGGGTTGGCCTTGGCACCGGAGCTGACCTGTTCGCCGACCTGGATCGAGTTGCGTTAGCGGCGATCGGTATCGATCTCGACGCCGTGCGTGCTCGGATCGAGGCCCGGTTCGGAGTGGATGCCCTGGACCGCGCCGCTCGGGTCAGCCGCTCCCGGCGCCGTCGCTCCCGGCTCAATCCCAGCCGCGCGTTACGGCCCCGCCTCAGGCGGCGTTATCGACGGTGGCGCTGCGCGCCGCGAGCCGTCAGCCAAGAAACGCAACCCCAGACCGCCGCCGTCCCGAGTGGGCATCTCCCGTTTACGCCACGGGCGAAGAAAACCTTGGAGATCGCGCTGGGTGAAGCGCGGGCGCAGCGCGACGCGTACATCGGTGTGCAGCACATCGCGCTCGGCCTGCTCGCGATAGACGACGGGTCGGTGCCGCCTATTCTCGAAGCGCTTGGCACTTCGCCGAAGATCTTGCGAGCCGCGATACGCGATCGCTATCGCCAAGCGAGCTGATGCGCTGATTAGTCGGTCGTTCCAGCCGCGATCGGGTGTCGCGGTTGGTAGAGCCCGAGAGTTCCGCCGCTCGGCAGCTGAATTGACGTCCACAGCCCCCACCCCTGGTCGCGCACACCGCCATCGAAGGTCACTCCTCGTGCCGTCAGGTCCGAGACTGTCTTGTCAATGTCGTCGCACATGAGGTGCAGCTCCTGTTTCGGTGCGCCGTCCGTTGGGTGCACCGCGATCTCGGCTGGCGGCAAGGCCACTATGAGCCAGCCACCCCCGGCGTCGACATGATGTGTGCCCAGCAGCTCGAGAAGGAGGGCGCGATCGGCGTCTGCCGCAGTGCTGTACACGATGACGTGTGCACCAGTGATCATCGATACTCCTTCCAGACGTCCCCGTCATGTCAAGCACAGCACACGCGACTCGGCGGGCGGCGAATCGGCTCGGCATAGATGGCTGTGGATCATCGACCAACCCGCCGTTCTCGATTGACGAACAGCTACTTGGTCGGGTCGCGGAGTTCATCGTCGCGATGCGCTACCTCAGCCCGACCTAGAGGCGACCGAAGTAGTCGGCCGCGACCCGCTTGGGTACGACCATCGCCCACGCCTCGGTGACGAGCTCATGCATCTCGTCCTCGTCCAGTGCGTCCAGCCAGGCGCGGACCCAGTGGTAACGCATGTCCGAAGCGATCGGCAGGAAGAACTTCTCCGGCTCCGCCGCAACGAGCGAGGCGCGCGCGTCCTTCGGGTATCCGAAGCCGATCGAGCGTTCGTCCGGCGAGATGGAAAGGAACACCAGCCGGCCGACGCGAAACTTCGCCCGGTCCCGCACCCACGCCTCGTAGGCGCGGGGCAGACCCAGTGCCACGGCGCGTACCTGATCTGCGGTCACCACGGCCCGCAGTCTGGCGGACGGGTCGGACAACGTGACCGTCAGCGATTAGGTGGGCGGCCGGCCAGCACGCTGCCGGGGCGGATGGCGGCCCGATATCAGCGATCTGCGCGTCACGGTCAGGACGGAGTGCCGAGCAGGGCGGCGACGAGTTCGCGTCGGCTCCCGACGCCGAATTTGTCGAAGACGGTTCTGAGGTGCTCTTGAACCGTATAGGCGGAGATGTGCAGCTGTTTGACGATCTCTTTGGTCGAACGACCCTGTAAGACGAGCGAGGTAACCCGCATTTGGGCGGGGGTCAGGCCATGGGCGTCGAGGTACAACGATGCCATCTGCATCGGTCGAGCGCTCTCGACGACAACTGCTGTTTGTCGGCCGGTCGGCCCACCAAGCCGGCTTACGTGTACCGCTAGCCAGTCACCGCCGCGGGTGCGTAGGCGCGTGACGGCCGCCGGCTCGCTCCGCCTGGAGTCGGGCTGAGCGGCTTGTGCTGCTGCGGCGTAGATCGCTGCCGGCAGAGATCCCGCGCCGGCGTCCATCCATCTCGGGTCATGCAGGTCTGCCATCCATTCTTCTGCCTCGGCATTCGTCGAACAGATCGACAAGTGTTCATCGAGCACGATGACTCCCGGCCCACGTATGGTCGGCTGCCGGGCGATTGCCGCGGCCGCGACGATGGCGCGTCGCAAGCCCTCGGCAACGTGCGGGACCAGACGGCGGACGAGCGCGACGTCGGCAACGCCGAACCCGGTCGGCGTGTCGGTGCGGTGCAGGCAGAGCACGCCCCAGCAGCGACCAGCGGAGACGAGCGCCGCGCGAAGCTCGTCACCCAGCCCAAGAGGGGCCATCACTTCGAGGTATCGGGCGCTGGTTCTTCGGTCGTCTGACGTGGCCGCGTCGAGAGATTTCACGTGGTCGGGCGCGATCGCCAGTGCCGTGAACTTGTTGACATCGACCTGACCGAACTCATTCTCGAGGAACAGCGCGCCCGCTTCGCCCAACGGCTCCTCGGCCAGAATCGACGTGAAGAGCATGGTCGCGGGGTCGACAACGGCAAAGAAAGCTGCATCTATGGGGATAATCGCCCGCAGGCCGGTCAGCATCTCATCCCGCAAGGTAGCCGCGTCCAAACCGACGTAACAGCGGCGGGCTCAGGGCATCGATTCGCCGTTCCGCCGCGGCCATGTTCACTCACTCAGCGTAGGACGTGGTTAACCGGTTATCCCTAGCTGACGCAAGAGGCCTAGCTCGTCGAGACGGCTCCACCACTCCACGACGTGGCCGTCGCGCACGCGGAAGATATTCATGCCTTTCAGGAACACTGTCTTCCCGGTCGGCACGGCGCCCATGAGCTCGCCCTGATGGGTTCCCGACGCGGTGAACCGTTCGACCACGATGTCGTCCTCAGCGACCAACATGTGCAAGTCGCTGTGCCAGTCCGGAAATGCCTTCCGAATGATCTCCCCGGCCGTCCGCATTCCCTCCCGATCAGCGGACACGCCGAGCGGCGGATCATGCATCACAAAGTCGGCTGCGAGATAGCTGTCGACGGCCCCGAGATCACCGTCGGTGAACAGTCCGTCGATGAGGGAGCGAACGATTGTCTTGTTGTCTTGAGTGCTCATGCTGTTCATCGTCGGCCGTACCGAGTGCCGTAACCACCCCAACTTGTTGGGGATTTCCGACGCAGTCCAAACCTCGACGAGGTAGTCGGTCGTGTTGAGAGCACCTGACGCCGCCCGGGCAACCGTCAACCGTCGAGGGCGTCGAACATTAGACCGCTGGACGCGGTACCCCACCGCGCTTGTCGAGCAAGGCACAGTCCGACCGGTTATCGACCGGACGTACGTGCTGAGCGAGGTCCCGGAAGCGATCCGACATGTGGAGCAGGGTCACAGCCGAGGAAAGTCATCATCGCCCTATAACGCCTAGGGCCCCAGGCAATCCTTTCGTCTGCGTCACGGCGATGGCGAGGTTCTCGAGGTCGACCCGCCGCGGCGATTGCGCTGTCGGCTCGACCGTCCAGCACACCCCGCGTGACCGCGCGGCCGTGCCGAGTCTCACGGTCCGCTCTCCGCGCGAGGATAACTGATGATCTTGGTACGGTGTGATGGACATCGGAGGTGGCGCGGTGCCCGATTCTGTCTCTGGAGGCCGATTCGAGATTGCGATCGACCCGCGCAGCCACGAATACGACGATGATGACGATCGATGGCGAGATCAGATCATTGGTCTGTATTCCGAACTGCGTGCACAGGTGGACACGGTTCAACGGAGCCGTGAGGTCCCTGGCACGAAAGGCACGCTTGACGAGCTCATCGTCGCGCTGGGCAGCGCTGGAGCGTTCACCGCAACGGTCGAGTGCTTGCGGGCGTGGCTCGGGCGCGACCGGAGTCGACGCATCGACGTGCGGTGGGACGAGGACGGTGCCGAGCGATTCGTGACGCTGACCGGTGACGCCATAGATGTAGAGAGCGTTCGAGAAATCGCAGCAGCTGCGGCACGTCGCGTGGGAGGACAGACATGGCCGGCAAGTACCGGGCCCTCCTGATCGGCAACTCGACCTATCCTGCCGACGAGCACAACCTGCAGCAGCTCAAAGGGCCGGTCAAGGACATTGCCGTGCTCAACCGCGCGCTCGTCGACCCGAAGACCGGCTTGTTCGACGATGTCGACGTCACGCTGCTGCCCGAGGCGACCGCTAACCGAGTGGTGCGCGCTCTGGGCAGGTTCTTCGGAACAGCAGGCCGAGACGATGTTCTGCTCCTCTACTTCAGTGGGCACGGCAAGCTCGATCTGAACGGTCGATTGCATCTATGCATGCAAGACACAGAAAGCACGGATCTGCTCTCCACCGCGGTGAGCAGTGCGCGGATCAATGAGTTCGCGGACGCATCGCGCGCCCGAAATGTCGTCATCATTCTCGACTGCTGCTATGCCGGGGCGTTTCGCGGGGGTGGTTTCGGGGATGCCGTGGCCGGGCCAGGGCGATATGTTCTCAGCAGCTGCCGGGGAACGCAGCTCGCCAACGATGCAACCGTCGACAACGGCACCAGCTACTTCACCCAGCACGTCGTCGACGGCCTGCTCGATGCCGCCGTAGACCATGATGGTGATGGCTACGTCGGGTTCTCGGATTTGTATGGGTACGTCGACCGACGGTTGCGCGACGCCGGCAAACAGATACCGCAACGGCGGGTGGACGGCGACGGGGATGTGCGCCTCGCCAAGCGAGAGCGCAAGCCGGTCGCTGAGGTCACGGCCACCATGGGACCTCCGTCCGAGCCTGACCTGCGGCCGGACCGGCGGAGGCCGTCCCGCCGCGTGGTTGTCGCCGTGGCTGCCGGCGTCATTGTGGTAGGCGGCGGGACGGCCGCAGCGCTCGTCCTGTCGCAGAGCGGGTCCGGTACGCCGCGCACGCCGAGCTTGTCTGCTAGCGGAAACTCCATCACGACCAACGGCCCCTGGCGACTGCGAATCGACGCGCAAGACGTCGGTAACGGTTGCCGGATCACGCTGACGGATACTCGGTCGGGTTCAACGGTGCCGCTGAAACAGCCGGAGAACGGCATTTATTCGGCGATTCAGTTGCAGGTCTTGCAGAGCGGGTCGTTCAGGTGGCAAGCCAATGATCCCGGCTGCCAGGTATCGGCGATCGCCGGCTCGGGTGTGGCCAAGCTGCCGTTTCACGCCGAGGGTTTTGGCGACACCGACGCTTTCGCGGCTCCGGCCCAGGTGATGGTGCACGTCACAGACTTTCTTGGCAACCCGGGTGGTTGCGATCTGCGGCTCTTCGACCCGTCCAACGGACAGCAGCTCGACAAGGTGACGGCAAAGCCAGGCGCCGAAACAGTAAAACTCGACCCGAGAGGAATCAGGACGGTCTACCTACACAACGAGTATTGCGACAATGACGTCTCCGCTTCGAGCTGAGGGGCGGCCTCCGGGATCCGTGGCTGGCTGACGCCGAATGACTCGTGCCCATCGTCGGTGAGTGCACGGATCCGCCGCGATGACCCCGGAGAGGGTTGAATAGCAAATCCTACGAGTCGGATCGGTCGCGGCGCCTCAGGGTGAGGTTGCTGATGATCTTTCCGACCGCCACAACGAGGAATAGCTGCCCGATCACGGCCTCGAGCACGGCGAACGTCTGTCCGGGATTGGCGGCGGGCACGAGGTTCCCATACCCAACGGTTGTCATCGTCACGAAGCTGAAGAACAGATCCTGGCTCAGTGATCCCTTGCCGTCCGCCCCGAAGAATGGCACGCTGCCGAATTCGCTGGCCGTCTTGTAGGCGAACGCAAAGAACATTCCGATCAGGAGATACGCAGCAACCGCCCCGAGCAGCGTCTCGGCGTCGACCTCCGGGCGGAACACGAGATGGCGCACGATCGAGAAGGGCGCGATCAGGTAGAGGAGGCAGCATACGGAGGAGATGGCGCCGAGCTGGTCGCCTGGGTTGTGCACGAAGAAACTCACGACGGCGACGATTGCGGCCAGGACGAGCACGACATTCGTGATGAGCCGGATCCCGGGTCGCGCGTGCGATATTCGGAGCGTGAACCAGACGGTTGCCAGCTGGACGGTGAGGACGATCGAGGTGGCCCACTCCTCGGTGACCGAGACGGAAACGATGTAGGTCACCACGACGAGCAGGAGAACGACTCCGTAGCTGTCGGAGAAGTGGAACGGTCTCCGCCCACGACGTCGGACCCCACGGGACTCGGCCCTGGCCGTGGCCTCTTCTATGGACTCGGTCAACCTGACCTCCAACCCGGGGTGAATGATTGGAGCGTAGGCGTGGACAGACGCTGTGTCTGGTGATGGTCTGCCCGTGCGAAACAACGTCCGCACCCGGGTCAGTGGGCGGCTGCCCACGCGATCGCCTCGGCCTGTTCGGCTAGCGGAAAATGCCGGAGCTCGCCGGGGGTCATCCAGCCGAAGAGGGCCGACACCTGCGTCATCCAGCCGATATCGGTCACGAGGGCGATGCGTCGCCAGGCCCGGAAATGCTCGAAGCCCATTTTGAGGTCCTGCACAACGCGCCGCCGGTCAGTCCCGCGAAGGAACGGATGACCAGGACGAGCCGTATATCGTCGGCACTCGCGGCGCGCTCGATGGCGGGCAACAGCACGTCCCGGTATTCCTCAGCGTGTAGCTTTCCCGCGGCCTCGAATCCGATGACTCCGACTGGCAGATCGGTCAGCTCAGTGATCACCGCGTCTCCTCACCTAGTGTCTCGATACCGGCGCATCATGGCCCATGATCGAACGTAGGTTGGCAAAGCTCGCGGCATGGGCGCTATCGTGCGCGAGCCGGACGCGTACCCGCACAGATCACGCCTCGTGCGAGCTACTGGAGTGCGTAGCGGCAGTGAGTGCACTCGCCAACTGCTGCCCCCAGGCTCGCGCGCGATCCTCCTCACCTGGACACAGTCGATTATCTTTCGTCACCAGGAAGCTCTCCGGTTTGGCCAGCATTCTGGCTCCGTGACGGCGCAGCCCTTTGGCGATACCGAGAGAGGCCCGACCGGACAGCAGCGCCGCCATCTTGATCTTGGTGTCGAAGACGGCAGCCTGGACATTCAGTCCTCTGAGGGAGGTGAGCAGTTCCCTTACGCCAGTAGCTTGAACGTCCGGCTCGACGGTTAGGGTCGAACCAGGTTTACCTGCGGCTTCTACGGCCGCCTTGCGGGTGCTCGCCCTGCTCATACCGCGCACGTGGGTAGGGCCGCCGATGACGATGAGGTCAACCGTGTCTAGCGCTTCCCGTTCCAGCCTGCTGACCGGCACGACCGTGACCGAGCACGTCGATCGCAATCCGTCGGCAATCGCGTCAGCTACTCTCCGGGTATTGCCATACATGGACTCGTACGCGACTACGGCACGCATCACGACACCTTTCTCTCGCTCACCTCCGACCATCGCGCATGCCGAAGCGCAGGACCAGGGCCGAAGGTCCTCTCGAAGGTCGATCGACCAGCTGACGCAGGTCGACCGTTGTCGACCACGGCCGCTTCTACCGGTTCCCGGCTACGCCGGGAGCTGTTCGGCGGCCGTGAGCCGCAGCGCGTCGCGCATTTGTGCGGGAGCCCGAGCGTCTAACGTTGCTGGATCGCGGAGCAGTTCTTCCCGGGTGAGGCCGGGCACGATCTCGTAGTGGATTGACCCTGACACGCACACCAACGCCAGTACGCGCCACAGGGTCCGCACGTAATCCTCGGCGAGCGTCGCGCTGTCCCATTCATAGACCCCTCGGTAGATGTCGTTGGAATCGTGCGCTACCCACAGCTTGGAGACGAATCCTGGAAAACCCACGAACAGCGGGGTATTGAAGAGGCTTTCGAAGCGGAACAGTGCATGGGCCAGCTGACCATGCACAGTTCGCAGCCGGAATCCGACGACCAACACTGCCGGATCGTCGGTCGCCGGCCGATCGACAACTGTGTCACGGTAAACCTTCGACGCCGTGCCGTCGGCGAAGTGCAGCCGAAGACCGACGCACCTCTTCGGCAAATGAATCCGGCGTTGACCGAGTAGCTCAAACGTCGTCAGCACGCACCGAGCCAGCCTGCGCACGGCTGTCCGGGGGGCAACGGGGGGACGCTCGATCACAATGCGACTTCCGTGGACGGGGTGTAGGGGGCGCGACCGGATCGTCGCGGCGGCGCATGAGCTTCGGCCCGTTTGGCAATCCCGCGCAACATTCCAAGGGCCATGACGAAGTCAGCCGGAATGATCAGTACCTGGTAGATCCAGGCGAACCATCGCGGTGCCATTCTGCCGCGAACTCGCAGATGCATGCGTGCCCCCGAACCGGGCAGGTCGATAACTTGGATGCACCACGTCCAGTCAATGCTCACCCCAAACTTCTTACGCCATCCGGAGGGCAGATGAGTCGTGGAATGCAATACAAGTGAACGAGGCGCGTCAGCTACTTCGACCACGAACCAGGCGGTTCCAGGGGGACCGTCCGGAATGATGTCGCCAGCCTGTAGCTCCCGGACCAGCTCAGGGTCCAGGTGATCCAGGCTTGGCCAGTTATCCGGAAAGAGCAGCCGGTCGACCCAGGTCGGGGTGTAATAGCCGCCCAGGTGCCAACCCATCTGGGTCAGCCACGGCCAGATGTGCTCCGATGAGACTTCGAGCATGACGGCGTGGTCAGTCACAATCTGTGGTCGCGGAACTAGCTCGTCGCCCGGCAGCGTCCGCTGTTGCTCGTCCCGACTCGACCCAGCCCGCCGGCCGAGGAATTGGAACAGGACGTAGCCCGCCGTGACCGCACATGCCACGGCGGACCAGATCCGGCGCATTTCGGCTACCCCGGGACACACTCGTAGACGATCAACGTTTTCGTCGATCGCGCCGTCGGGTCGGGAGCAGAGATTTTGCGTTCACGTCCCTTCTCGGATCGAGGCCGCCGTGGCCGAGCGGGCTAGCCTGACGCCTCGCTCCGCTCGGGCCTTCACGCCGAGCAGCATTCGCCGCGTCATACCGGCAGTCAGTGGTGCCATCACGACGCCTGCGAGCCGCAGCCGTACCTGAGGCCGCTCGCTGCGGCTACGCGAGATCAGGCGGCAGCTGCGGGTTGAGGTCGGCACGATATGGAAGGTCCACACTGCGTTCCACGGCAGCGATGGTGGGCCCTCGCGCAGGACCAGGCTGCGTGGCGCGTCAAGCCGCGCCACTGGCAACACCACACCGTCCGGCTGTCCCATCCAGCGCGGGGGAGTCAACCGGATGCTGTCACCCACGCTGAGGGTCTGCCATTGGGCGACGATCTGGTCGGCGCTGTGAATATGCAGCCCGACGAGGTTCTCCAGCCGGTCGTAGCTGTAGAAGCCGGCCCGATCTTGCCCGATCTGGACCAGCCACGGCCACACGTCGGCGGCGGGCGCCTCGATCGGCAGGGCAAGTGTCGTCATATCGGCGGGGTCGCGAACGAGCTCGTCACCTGGCAGGATCATCCACCGCTCAGCGGGAGTTGAGCCCCAATTACGCAGCCATCGCCAGCCGCTGACCATGACCGCACTAGCGGCCGCAAGCCGCAGCCAACCACCCATGCCGTCATTCTGGACGACGATCGTGCGGTGGCCCAGAGTCGAAGGTCACCCGCCGCGCGCCCCGGCGCGATCAGGCGACGTGTGTCGGCACCACGGCTACGGGACAGGTGGCGTGATGCAGCACCCCTTGGCTCACTGAGCCGAGCAGCGATCCCGGCAAGCCATGGTGCCCGGTTGCGCCGACAACGAGCAGGTACTGAGCAGAAGACGTAAGTACCAGGCCGGCGACCGGATGATCTCTGATGACTTCCGGATGCACGGTGACGTCCGGATATCGGTCACGCCAGCCGGCGAGCGCTTCGGAAAGCCACCTCTCCGCGCGGTCCGGTGCCGGCGGTGAGGGCCGCCACTTCATCGATGCCAACAGATCCGGATGCCAGCAAAACACCGGACGCAGCGGGACTTGATGTCTGCTGGCATGGTCGAAGCCGACGGCCAGGACGGTCTGCGAAGTGTCCGTGGTATCCACACCGACTACGACCGACGCGTCTTCCTCCCGTAATCCGGCTGGTCCCCGGACGACGATTATCGGACAATCCGTGCGCCCAGCCACAGCCACACCCACCGAGCCGAGTACGGCCGAGCGCAGTGCAGTCAGCTGACGCGAGCCGAGGACCAACTCTGTCGCAAACGACGCTTCCTGAACGAGCACACGACCCGGGCCACCCTCGATCGTCTCGCCCTCCACGACGACCTCAGGATCAATCTCGCGGGCCTGGTCGATGATCCTCTCGATCAATTGTTCCGCGACGTGGTTCGGCTCCTGCAGATCCGCGTCCGGAATGTCGCGGTACATCGGTTCGCGCATCGAGGGAGTGCCGGAGAAGGCGTTAACCACCTTGACCGCAACGCCGAGGGTCCGGGCGTCCGAGACCGCCCAGTGCAGTGCGAGGTCTGAACTCGGTTCGTCATTCACCCCGACAAGAACGGGGCCCGGCCTGCGCGGGATGGACATCACGCCCCTCGTCGTCATCGCATGGTGAAGGTCTCAGTGCCCGGACGTCCCGCCTCAAGCAAGCTCGACTGCGAGCGTCCCAGCGCGGTGGGTAGGTTCGTGCATCCAGTTGGTCACTCTCCGCAGTGCGCTGCGCGCCGCCGTTCGAGGTCACGCGAGCCGTGGAGACGCACGATGCCGCGGCTCGTGTAGAGCCGAGTCAGGCCGACCGATACCGGTAGCTGGGCCGCTCGGGGAGCGCGTTGCTCACCTCGAGCGCTTGCGCCTTTTCAACGACCTGCCCGCGGGCGACCCGGCGGAGGTCGACCTCCGGATGTGCGAGGGTGAAGTGACTGTTCGCGGACGCCTGGGCGAGATCTCTGGCGAGGTCAGCGGCGATTTTGCCGAGGGCGTCGAGGACAACAGCGGGCTCCTGGAGCGCAACCATGTCGTCCATGGCGCGAATGAACGCCGGCAAATCCTCGTTGAGTTCGGCTACCACGATGTCGGAGGCGATCCGGATTCCCCGAACCGAGCGAAGGTCGCTGCGAACCATGGGCGGTGAGCCTACCGCGAGGCCGAGGCCAGGCTGATACCGGGCCCACCCAGCTCGGACAGTGGCCGGTCAGCCGCGGGAAAGGCCTTTGTTCAGAGACTTCCGGGCTAACCGCCGGCCATCGCGCCCACCACCAGGAGCGGCTCCTTGCCTTCGGCCACCGCGGCGGGGAGGGGATCGTCTGGTGATTCGTGGGACAGGTCCGCTTCGCATGCGAAGAATCGGACGAACGCTCGGCGCTGGCCGGTTGTCGGGTCGCGGAGCGTGCCGCGCAGCGCCGGATAGCGTAGCTCGAGTGCGTCGAGCACGGCTCGCTGGGTGGCTACTGACTGCACCTCTATCTCGCGGTCACAGTGTGCAAGCTGACGCAGATGTGCGGGTAGCACGACGCGAATCATGGCAGCGTCTGCACCTCGACGGAGAGCACTGCCGGCAGGTCTCTGACGACGGGCGCCCACCTGTCGCCGGAGTCGGTCGAGGCGTACACCTGCCCTCCCGTCGTCCCGAAGTAGATGCCGCAGTCAGGCAGCGAATCGACTGCCATGGCGTCGCGCAATACGTTGACGTAGCAATGTTCCTGCGGCAATCCGTTCGTCAGCGCCTCCCAGGTAATACCTCCGGTGCGGCTGCGATATACCCGCAGCTTGGCCTCCGGAGGAAAGTGGTGCGAGTCGCTGGTGATGGGGACGACGTACACAGTCTCCGGCTCGTGCGCATGAACACTGATCGGAAACCCGAAATCTGTCGGCAGATTTCCGCTGACCTCTTCCCAGCTGTCGCCCCCGTCGTCGCTGCGCATGACGTCCCAATGCTTCTGCATGAACAGCGTGGCGGGCCGAGAGGGATGCATTGCCAGCTTATGTACGCAGTGCCCGACCTCGGCGGCTGGCGAGGGAATCCCGTCGGATAGCAGGCCTTTATTTATCGGCTGCCAGGAGCTGCCGCCGTCATCGGTCCGGAACACTCCTGCCGCTGAGATCGCCACGACGATACGGTCGGGATCGTGCGGATCAAGAATGATCGTGTGCAAGCACATTCCGCCGGCGCCTGGCTGCCACTGCGGGCCCGAGTCATGCTCGCGCAATCCTCGCATCTCTTGCCAGCTGGCCGCGCCGTCCGTCGAACGGAACAAGGCGGCATCCTCGACGCCTGCGTACACGGTCTCCCGGTCGGTCAGGGATGGCTCCAGGTGCCATACTCGTGCGAACTCCCACGGGTGCGGCGTCCCGTCGTACCACTGGTGCGTTCCCGGCACGCCCGCATAGTCGAAGTCATTGCTCATCGTCTCCCAGGTTCGCCCAGCGTTGTCGGAACGCTGGATCACCTGGCCGAACCAGCTGGTGGATTGGGATGCGTACAGCCGGTCCGGATCCACCGGTGAGCCGGCTAGGTGGTATACCTCCCAGCCCGCGAAGTGCGGCCCGCTCACGTCCCACGTCTGCCGCCGCTCGTCTGAATTGAGGATGAAGGCACCCTTGCGAGTGCCGACCAGAACCCGTACCTCGCTCACTCCCACACTCCTAACGTCTCTTGCTCCGAAGAATAGGACGGCACGCAGGCTCGCTCGGACGCACCCATCGCTGATGATCTTGGACTTGTCGATGCTGGGCGGCACTAGCTCCACGATCACGACATGGCCTTCGAAGGACTCGAGGGGCTTGGTGTTGACACACAATGCCTGGCATCAGACGGTTGACGGCACGTGTGTCGATCAGCGTGAGGACGCCATGACCAGGTTCGATGACAAGCTCGCCGCGACAATTGCTCACGCCCGCCGCCACACATTGGGCGACCTCGTGCGCCGTACCGCCAGCCGGGCGCCGGACAAGACTGCCCTTATCTACCGCGATCTGCGGCAGAGCTACGCCGAGTTGGACGCGACAATCAACCGCACGGCGAACGCGCTGGCGCAGCGCGGGGTCGTGAAGGGCGAACGGATCGCCTTGCTCTCGCACAACAACCACGCCTACGTGGTCACCTGCCTAGCTCTCGCAAGACTCGGCGCGATCACGGTGCCGGTTAACTTCGTGCTCGGCGCCGCGGAGGTCGCGTTCATTCTCGAACACGCTGGGGCGGTCGGTGTCGTCGTCGAGGACACGCTGGTCCCGATCGCCGAAGAGGCGATCAAGACAGCCCGCGCGGACGCGATGAAGATCCGCGGAGCCATCGGTGGCCCGACCGACCTGCCCGACGGCTGGGAACCGTTCACGGCCTGGTCCGAACACCCGGACGCAACCGCCCCGGACGTACCGATCGACGACGATGACGTTCTGCAACTGATCTACACGAGCGGTACCGAGGCACGCCCCAAGGGCACGATGATGACCAGCCGCAACCTGATCGCGCAGTATGTCAGCTGCATCATCGACGGCCGCTACAGCGACCTTGACGTGGAGATTCACGCGCTGCCGCTGTTTCATGTGGCTGCCCAGCACTGCTTCCTGATGCCGGGTCTCTACGTTGGCGCGACCAACATCGTGGTGGATGGCCCGGAACCCAGCACGGTCTTGGCCACAGTCGAGCGCGAGAAGGTCACGAAGTTGTTCTGCCCGCCCACGGTATGGATTGGCCTGCTCCGGCACCCGGACTTCGACCGCCGCGACCTGTCGTCACTGCGCAAAGGCTATTACGGCGCGTCCATCATGCCGGTCGAGGTCATCAAGGAACTCAGCGCCCGGCTGCCGCAGATGGAGCTGTTCAACTACTACGGCCAAACCGAACTGTCTGCGGTGGCGTTGATCTTGCCGCCGGAGGACCAGGTTCGCAAGCCAGGCTCAGCCGGCCGGCCGGCTATCAACGTGGAGACGATCCTCGTCGACGACGACGGGCTACCGGTACCTCCGGGTGTCGAGGGCGAGATTGTGCACCGCAGTCCACACATCACGGCTGGGTACTGGAACGACCCGGGCAAGACCGCCAACGCGTTCCGCAGTGGCTGGTTCCACAGCGGCGACCTCGGCGTAATGGACGGGGACGGCTACATCACTGTTGTCGACCGCAAAAAGGACATGATCAATACGGGCGGGGAGAATGTCGCCAGCCGCGAGGTGGAGGAGGTTCTCTTCCAGCACCCAGGGGTGAGCGAGGCGGCCGTGTTCGGTATTCCCCACCCACGGTGGATCGAGGCGGTCGCCGCTGTGGTGGTGCCGCGCAACGAGCAGACCCTTTCCAGTGGGGAATTGATCGCGTTCTGCCGGGAACGACTCGCCGGCTACAAGACCCCGAAGTACTTCGTCGTTGTCGACGCACTTCCCAAGAACGCGAGCGGCAAGATCCTCAAGCGTGACCTGCGCATCACCTACGCGCATCTCGCTGACTAGACGCGCGGCCGGGCGGACTTTCGTTCACGGAGTGAGACCGCCGCCGACCGTGATCGTCTCGCCATGCATGTACGGGACCTCGTCACTGAGGATCCACGCCGCGGCCGCGGCGATCTCCTCCGTGGCGGCGTACCGCTTCAGCGGAACCATCTGCTCCATGGCCTGTTTGAATGACACGGCATCGGTACCGGCGGCCGAGCCCATGGATTCCTCGAGTGAGCGCATCATGCGGGTGTCGACGACCCCCGGCGCTAGCGCGTTGACCCTGATTCCTGGTGGCGTCTCCTTGGCCAGGCATCGAACCAGGCCCAGCACAGCGTGCTTGGAGGCGTTGTAGATAGCCGTGGTCGGCGACCCCATGACCGAGGCCAATGAGGACGTGAATAGCAGTCCGCCGCCGTCGCCTTGCTCGATGAAGCGCGCGACTGCCGCCTGCCCGCAGAGGAACGCTCCACGCACGTTGACCGCGAACACCTGGTCGAAAACGGCTATGTCCAGGTCTACGACCATGTGCGCCGTACCCTCTATCCCGGCGTTGGCATGAAAGAGGTCGAGCCGGCCGAAGTTGTCGACCGCCGCTCCCACGCACGCGGCGGCGCCCTCTGGCGTGCTGACGTCCGCGCCGACGCCGACTGCTCCGTTGCCGAGCCGCTTAGCCAGGTCGGTGGCCCGGCCCTCGTCGATGTCGGCTGCGACGAGGCGGCAGCCTTCGGACGCCAGCCGCTCGCACGTCGCGGTACCTATGCCGCCAGCGGCACCGGTGACAACGGCGACCTTTCCGTTGAGTCCCTTGAGCACAGAACGCCTCCTTCAGACCGCGAGCGGGAGCTAGACTTTCGGACATTCTCGGCCGACTAGAACACGGGGCCGGTCAACGCATGCTAGATCTTGCCCGCCGTCTCGGTCTGGGTCGGGTTAGTCGTCGTCTGAGACGTGGGGCGTGATGACCTTCTGATCGGGGGGGCGTCGCGGGCCGTGCCGCTGTCCTCGGCGGGCAGGTGCGCTGCGGATGGCTAGGCGCTCGCCGATGCCCGGTGGGGCGGGTGCGTGCGTTCCCAGTTTGAGCCAGACGGTGCAACTAGTGTCGCGTGTCCGGAATATGTTCACGCATGCGGGACGCTCACGCGCATACCGGTTGCGTTGTCGCCACGCCACAAAACCACCCGCGAAATCGCTGCGCGATTTCGCGAGGACCCCGGCCGTGTCGGCGCCACCGTTGATATGGCCTTCGTCGTCCGCCTTGCTGGTGCCCGCGTGGTTCGCCGCATCGGGCAACGATTCGGATACGCGACACTGGGGGTACCAAAGGACGGTGCCCCGACCGAGATTGCGCGGAGGTGATGGAACGGCGGCGAACGAAGGCGTTCGATGTCACGGTGTCGAATGCGTGGCTACCAGCGGGACGCATGGCAAAGGGAGTCCGACTATGGCGGCGCTTGCCGGGAAGGGCGCAGAGTTTGGCGCGTCGCCGACGCTCGAGGTTCGATGGATCCTGCCCGGCGAGCTCGATGGTCAGACCATCGAGTGGTTTGGCCGGTTTCCAATGGCGACTGAGTCACGCATAGACGACTATCTGATCGGCCCAGATCTGGGGGAGGCATCGGTGAAGATCCGGGCCGGTCGTGCGCTGGAAGTGAAGATGTATGGCGGACCGCTTGCCGTGATCCAGGTTCCAGGCCGGGCGCGGGGGCTCATGGAGTTCTGGCAGAAATGGTCCTTCCCGTTAGGTTCGATCGGCCAGACAAATGAATCGGGTTGGCGGCCGGTGCACAAAGTGCGGCGCATGACCTTCTTCTCGTTCGACGCCGTGCCCTTGTCGATGGCAGTCGGGAAGCCGGAAGGCGGCGTGGGATGTGCTGTGGAACTTACCGAGGTCACAATGCTCGGCCGGAACTGGTGGACTCTAGGCTTCGAGGCGATCGGGGCGACAGACAACCTGCGTGGCATGCTCGAGTCGACTGCGGCGCACGTATTCGATCCGGCGATCGCGGACGGATTCGAGTTCACGCTGGACGAATCGGGCTCGTACGCAAGTTGGCTTCGAAAGCAGCGTGATGCTCGCTGACGATGTTCTCGATCTTGCGCCTCACCGAGCGGCGCACCGTGCTGACCGCTATCTCTGCGTCACAGCCGTGCGAACGACCTCGGACGCTGCGCACTCCCGTCGACGCGAAGTGTGACGCGCCAGCGGGCGGAGGGGCGGACGCCCGTTAGGGAGCCATGGTCGGTCTTGAGGCTCACATGCGCCTTGTCCGAGCGCGTTCCTCGCGCAAGGCTGTCACTGTACGGCCGCGATGCCCGCGGTGCCGGATCAGATTGTCGGAGGAGCTTCGATGCTGTCGCCAAGCGGCAACATGGCGACCATCGTCACGCGTGAGGGATGAGACGGCCATGGCTGGCTTTCTACACGCACTGCGCTGGCGACGCAGGACATTAGATCCGGCTAAAGACCCGAAGGCCGAAGGCGAGCCGCCGGAGCACGACAGCGGTCAGTCAAGCGTGTCTGCGCTCGCGGCGGGCATGACGGCTCACGTCGAAGCCGCGCGAGAACGCCTTGAAGCTGAGCGGCCGACGAACCGGGCCGTAGATGCGGTGTTCCGCTGGGTGCAGTTGCAGACGGAGACGGGTGGGGCGCTGCTCGCCGGTGCAATCGCATTCCGGATCTTTCTGTTCCTCCTGCCGTGCGTGTTCGCCGTGGTGGTGGGTCTGGGAATTGGCGCCGATCTGGAAAATGCCGATCCTCGGCAGGTCGCGCGGTCCTTTGGTATGGCAGGCCTTGCCGCGACCGCTGTCGAGTCCGCGGCAACCAGTTCGGTGGTCACACGCTGGGTGACGTTCTTACTCGCCTTGTTCGCGCTGGTCCTGGGTGCGCGCAACCTACTTGGTGCCTTCGTGATTTCTCACGCGCTGATCTGGCGCGTCCCGCCGCGGAAGGTACGGCATCTGACGACCGCCGGCATCGGGCTTATCGGCGTGTTTCTCGCCGCTAGCCTGTTGCTACGCCTGGTCTACCGAACGCAGGACGCACCGCTCGCCGTGCGGATACTGGCGCTTGTCCTGTTCACCGCAGTCCCGGCCGGGATTTGGTTGACCAGTTCGCTGACGTTTTTCCCTCGTCCCGAGGGTGCTACCTGGCGTGACCTGCTGCCAGGGTCGTTGCTGTTCGGGGTGGGTGTCGGGATCCTCCATGTCGCAACGGTGGTGTGGTTTGCCCCGTACCTGGACGCCAAGTCGCAAACTTACGGCGCCATCGGCGCCGCCCTAGCGATCCTGCTGTGGGCGTACCTGCTCGGGCGAGTGGCAACGGCGGCTCCAACGCTCAACGCCGTGCTATGGCGCGCGTCCTCGCGCCGGGTCGGCCCACCTGCCGGTTGATGGGGGGCGCGCCTTGCCGACGATCTTCAGGCTCGGCCCGCACCCGCACCTCGATGGGCTGGCGGCCGATAGTAACGCTAGTCGACAGCAAGAAACTGTTAGTTGAGCCCATCTGCAGTAAGGTCACAGAGCGGGCGGCGTCCGGGCGACTGGTGCCCACGCGCAGCCTCGACGATGCCCGGTTAGGAGTGCCGAATGGAATCGTTGCAGGATGTGCCCGTCGAGGCAGCCGACGTGTCGTTGATGGACGGGCTGAGTTCGACGCGGGCGATCCGCCGCTACGGCGATGAGCAGATTCCCGACCGGGTCCTGCGGGATATTTTCTTCGCGGCGACGCGCGCGCCAAGCGGGTCGAACCGGCAACCGTTCCGGTTTCTCGTGCTACGCGATGGGCCGACCGCGGTTGCCGCGAAGCGGCTGATCGCAAACGGTGCGCGGGCCGTGTGGTCAGCAAAGCAGCAACGTGATGGATATACCCAAGGATCGGGCGCCAGATCGGGATCACCCAAGGCGCGAATGGCCGCCACAATGCAGCAGTACGTGGACTCGTTCGCCTCGGTACCGGTGCTGATTCTCCCGTGCTTGAACCGCTATCGGGAGCCCGAGTACACCGAAGGCGCCAACGTCTACCCGGCCTGCCAAAATCTGCTGCTTGCCGCTCGCGGTTATGGCTACGGCGGCGTAATGACCATGTTCCACAAGGATGTCGAGCCTGAGTTACGCGCTCTGCTGAGCATCCCCGATGGCACAGCGATCTCGGCCACAATCACGCTTGGCCGACCGGCCGGATCCCACGGGCCGGTGCGACGCCGCCCGATGCCCGAGCTGGTATACGAGGAGGCCTGGGGACAGTCCGCGCCATGGGCGGTTGATCCGCCTGGCACTACATTCACCGCTGCTGGTCCGCCGAAACCGGTCACGTCCCGCTCGGCCGGATCTGCACCGTCTGCCAGCTGAGCTGCTGTCGCCGGAAAGGGTGTCGATGGAGCGCGAAGTCAACGTCCAGGTCGACGACCGGGTCATGGTGGTAACGCTCAACCGCCCCACAGTCCGCAACGCGGTGACTCGGTCGGTGGCCGAGGCCGTTGCCGCTGCGCTGGACGAGCTCGATGCCTCGGACGAAATCGCGGTGGGTGTGATCACCGGGGCAGGTGGCACGTTTTGCGCCGGCCGTGATCTCAAGGCGTCCCTGCACGGCGATCACCCCTGGGTCGACAAGCGCGGCTTCGCCGGCATCGCCGAATACGGGTCGATCAAGCCGTTGATCGCCGCTGTCGAGGGCTACGCCCTTGGGGGTGGCTTCGAGATTGTGCTGTCGTGCGATCTCGTCGTCGCCACTACATCGGCGAAGTTCGGACTGCCGGAGGTACAGCGCGGGCGGATCGCCGGAGCGGGTGGCCTCCTCCGACTACCGGAACGGGTGCCTTACCACGTCGCGATGGAGATCGCACTGACCGGCGAACCGGTGACCGCTGACCGCGCCGCGCAGTTCGGGTTGGTGAACCGAGTCGTCGACGACGGTCACGCCCTCGATGCAGCCCTCGCCCTCGCCCGCCGGCTAGCGGTCAACGGTCCACTGGCGGTCAAGGCGACCAAGCAGGTCATCCAGGCGAGCCGAGACTGGCCGGCCGCGGAAGCGTTCGAACGGCAACGCCCGATCGCGGATGCCGTCCGCGCGTCTGAGGACGCAGGGGAGGGTGCGCGCGCCTTCGCTGAGAAACGCCCGCCGGTGTGGCGAAACCGCTAGAGCCGGCTCACCTCCGGGCCCGGATTGAAGGGAACGCACGTGGTCGATGAGTACGACGTCGTGGTGCTCGGCACCGGCGCGGCCGGGCTGACGGCGGCCGTCCGGGCCGCGGCCGATGGCGGGCGCGTAGCGCTGTTCGAGCGAGCGGATCAGGTTGGCGGAACGAGCGCGTGGTCAGGTGGAGTGGCGTGGTTGCCCAACAACCGGCACGAGGTCGAGGCAGGATTCGTCGACAGCGTCCGGGATGTGCTGACCTATCTGATGTCGTTGTCGCACGGGCTGATCGAGCGACCGATGATCGAAGCATTCGCACGCACGGCGCCGGAAGTCGTCGACTGGCTCGAACAGCACACCCCGGTGCAGTTCGAGACGGTGGCCGGACTGAGCGACTATCACCCGGAGCATCCGGGCGGTCGTCGAGAAGGCCGATCGGTCGAGTGTCTGCTATTCCCGTTCGAGGAGCTTGGAGCCTGGGCGTCCCGGGTGACAGTCGGCTGGCAGCTGACCGGCGAGTTCTGCATGAGCGAGACCGCGCTCGGACGCAAGGCTCCGAACGGGCTGCCCCGTGCAGAACTGGAGCGGCGCAAGATCCACGACGAGCGAGGGGCCGGGCAGGCCCTGGTGGGCCGGCTGCTGAGGGCCTGCCTGGATCGCGATGTGGAGCCGCAGACCAACTGCCGCGGCGTCAGGCTGCTGGACGAAGACGGCACTGTGCTGGGTGTTGTCGTCGAAGGTCCGGATGGGCCCTTCGAGGTTCGAGCGCGTGGTGGAGTCGTGCTCGCAACCGGAGGCTTCGAGCATGACGCGAAGCTTGTGCGCACGTTCCTGCGGGGGCCGCTCGACCGAGCAGTCAGTGTGCCGACCAACACCGGCGATGGCCTGCGCATGGCGATGCGGATTGGTGCGGACCTCGCGGACATGCGTGAGGCGTGGTGGGTGGCGACCATCGATGTGGAGGTGGCCGGTCGCGGGATTGTCCCGTGGCAGGTGAACAGCGAACGCACTCGGCCACACTCGATCATGGTCAACGACGACGGCGTGCGATTCACGAACGAGGCGGCGAACTACAACGCGCTCGGGAATGCGTTCCACGTTGTTGACGTGGCCCGCTTTGCCTATGTCAACCACCCGGCCTGGCTGCTCCTGGACCACCACTTCCTCTCGTCGTACGGGCTGGCCGGTCATCGCCCGCCCGCTCCGACGCCCGCGTGGTTGACCGAGGCAGCCTCGATTTCCGAGTTGGCTCAGCGGATCGGCGTGCCAACCGAGACGCTTGCAGCGACTGTCGCTCGGTGGAACGCGCACGCAGCAGCTGCCGTGGATCCTGACTTTCATCGCGGCGAGAGCCATCACGACCGGGCCTGGGGTGACCACCCAGCGTTCGGGCTCACGCCGCAAGCGACGGTCGGCCCGCTCGATACGCCGCCGTATTACGCGATTCGGGTCTTCTGCGGCACGCTCGGGACAAAAGGCGGCCCGCGTACCGACGAGCACAGCCGCGTGCTGAATGTGGACGGAGGCGTGATCGACGGGCTCTACGCCGCGGGCAACGCCATGGGGTCGGTGATGGGAATGACGTACGGCGGGCACGGCGGGACTCTCGGACCGGCGCTCGCATTCGGCTACCTGGCCGGACAACACGCAGCTGCGCGGGCCGCCGAGGTCAGTCGTGCCTGATCGGTTGCTGTCTCTGGCGGCCGGAACCGTCCTGGACCTGCAGCCGCCGGAGGCTGTCGACATCGCCGCCGCCGCCGGTTTCCGGGCCGTCGGCGTCTGGTACGACCCCGATTCGTGGAGTGCGGCTCGCGCCCGGGAGGTCTCCCGCCGTCTCGACGCAACCGGGCTGGTCGCGCTCGACATCGAACCGGTGATCCTCGGTCGCGAGGTCGATCCCGGCGAGGCCGTCATCGACGCGGCTGCCGAGATCGGCGCCCGCCACGTATTGGTCGCCGGTGGACCGGCAGAGCCGTCCGCCGTTACGGAACGGTTCGGTGCCCTGTGTGATCGCGCTGTAGCTGCCGGCACGATCGTCGTACTCGAGTTCCTTCCGATCTTTCCGGTCGGAACGCTTGCTGTCGCCGCTCGGATCGTTGCGCAAGCGGATCGACCGAACGGAGCGGTGCTGGTCGATACGCTGCATCTTGCTCGGTCCGGCGGAGGCCCCTCCGATCTGCGCCAGGTGTCGAGACGCCTTCTTCCCTATCTGCAGGTCGCGGACGCGCCCCGCGAATCGCCCTCGTCGATCGACGGGTTGCGGGAAGAGGCGTTGTACGGGCGACTGTTGCCGGGCGACGGCGTGTTGCCGCTAGCTCAGGCGCTGGATGAGGTACCGGGCGTCCCGCTGTCGTTCGAGCTTCGCTCGAGGGCTCTGATGACCACTCATCCGAACCCCCTCGATCGAGCCCGGACCGTCCTCGCCGCCGCGCAGCGGCTCCTGCGGGAATCGGATGGTTCGTAAGCTTCTGGCCGGATCGACTTACGTTTGTCGCTGGTGGTTCGCGGCGGTGCTCAGGTCGACGCCCGGGCGCGCATGGCGGCCTGCGTGGTCGTGACGATGCCGTCAGCATCGAGGCCATGCGCGCTCATGAGCGTCCCGACCGGTGCGGATCCGGGGACGCGGCTGACTGCCAGTCGTCGAAGCGGTGGGCCCGACCCGGTTTCCGCAAGCACCTCTGCGACCGCGCTGCCGAGTCCGCCTTCGATGTAGTGGTCCTCGGCCGTGACGAGCAGGTCGGTGTCGGCGGCGGCAGTGAGCAATGTGTCCGCGTCGATGGGCTTGATCGAGTAGCAGTCGATGACCCGCGCGGCGATTCCCTTCTCGTCGAGCAACGCGGCCGCCTGGAGCGCGGGATGGACAGTAACGCCGGACGCGACGATGGTCACCGCATCAGCTGCGGAAGACCGCAGCACTCGGCTCCCGCCGATAGGGAAGCTCTCGCCGGCCGGGTAGATGACCGGGGATCCGCTGCGATGCGTGCGCAGGTACGCGAAGCCGTCCGCGTCCGCCATCGTCTGGACCAGTTGCGCGGCCTGATTCCCGTCGCACGGCTGCAGCACTACCGAACCCGCTATCGCGCGGAAGCATGCGATATCTTCCAACGCCATGCCGGACGGCCCCGACTCCCCTGGCGTGAGCCCGGCATGCGATCCGCACAGCCGAATCGCGGCGCCGCCAATCGCGGACATCCGTACGAACTCGAATGCTCGGGTCGTGAACGCGGCGAATGTCGAGGCGAACGGCATCCAGCCACGTGCGGCGAGTCCCGTCGCCGCGGCGATCATCTGCTGCTCGGAGATGAACATCTCGAAGTAGCGGTCCGGGTACGCATCGCGGAACAGTTCGGCGTACGTCGAGTTACTGGTCTCGGCATCCAATACGACGACGTCCTCGCGAGCCCGCCCGAGAGCGACGAGTGCCTCGCCGTAGGCCAGCCGGGTTGGGATCAGCTCGCCGAGTTCGTAGGACGGCAGCGCGAGCTTCCCCCGCCGTGGCTTGTCGCGCGGAATCACCGGTGGCGGCAGCGGCGCAACGGCTGTGGCCGGATGAACACCAAGGCCGGCGAGAGCGGAGTCGGCGTCGGCGAGCGGTCGGCCGTGCCATCCCTCCGCCCCCTCGACGGCGCCGAGACCTCGACCCTTTTCCGTCCGCGCCACGATGACTGTTGGCCGGTCGGCCGTCGCGGCGGCAGCGCGGAACGCGGCGTCGATCTGCTCCAGGTCGTGGCCGTCGATTTCGAGCGCCTGCCATCCGAACGCGCGGGCCCGCTCCGCGTACGGGCCGGTCTGCTGCCCGACCATCGTCGGCCCGCGCTGGCCCAGCCCGTTCACGTCGATCATGACGATGAGGTTGTTCAGGCCGAAGTAGGCTGCGTGCTCAAACGCTTCCCATACCGCGCCTTCGGCCATTTCGCTGTCACCGCATAACACGAAGACGCGGGCGGGGGAGTGCTCCAATTTCTTCAACGACAGCGCCAGCCCGACTGCGCTCGCTATGCCCTGACCGAGAGATCCGGTCGCGACGTCAACCCAAGGCAGCACGGGTCGTGGGTGTCCCTCGAGCCGGCTGTCGAGCTGGGCATAGCCGAGCAACTCCTCATCCTTGATCGCGCCCATGGTCTTCAGCCATGAATACAGCAGAACCGACGCGTGTCCTTTGGACAGAACGAACCGGTCATTACCCGGATTCGCCGGGTCGTCCAGATCGGCCCGGAAGTGCGCTGCAGCCAGTACGGCGATCAGATCGGCCGCTGAGGCGGCTGAGGTCGGATGACCGGCGCTGGCGGCATTGGTCGCTCTCACCGAATCGATGCGAAGCTGGCGGGCGAGGACAGCAGGATCACGATTCGAGCGCGACATCTTGGCCTGACCTCAAATGTGGGTTGGCTTACTGTGCACAAGCGGGCGCAAGTAAGTGTACAGTCACTCCACTATCCCAGACCCGACTTCGACCCGCTCAACGCAGGGCCACAACGGTCAGGCGCGGCCGGATCGTGCGCCGTAGCTTCCCTTCCGGGGTGGAGTCGCAGCAGTCTCGAGAAGGGTTCAGCGTTGCCGGTGATGACAACCGCGCGACGGATGTGGCAGGTCATCGAGCCGGTGCATGCCGTGCTGTATTTCGCTCCGGAGCTCACGACCGCGGCGACGGAATCCGGCTTGGCCAGCCACGGCAGTACGTACTTCGCGTGCCGCGCCGCGCCTCTTGGTCAGGCGACCGCGGCATTGGTGACCGCGGTCTTCTACGGCTTCAGCCCGACTCGGGTCATGCGATCCGTGCCCTCGATGTGGCAGCTCATTGACCCAGCTGCTGCACTGCAATTGCGCACGTCTGTCGCTGAAGCAGCCCTCCGACGCCTCCTCGGCCCCGCTGTTGCGAACCCGATGGTCGCCCGAGCCGCGGAGCTGGCCGGTCGGGCGGTCGACGGCGCAGAGACGGCCGGCCGGCCGCTGGCAGCCGCGAACGCGGCTGTGGAGGTTGCCGGCGATCCACACATGCGTCCTCTGGCAAGCGCTGACCACGCTGCGGGAACATCGCGGAGATGGCCACTGCACCGCGCTTGTCAACGCAAGGATCGAGCCATGCGAGGCACATGTGCTACGCGCGGGGTCAGGTGCCGCTGCGCCTGAATTCCTGCGCACTAGTCGGGGCTGGTCGCAGCAGGAGTGGGCCGACGCGGCGGAGCAACTGCGAATCCGCGGGTGGCTCTCCAGCGACGGTCTGCTGACCACATCCGGCAACGAGATCCGCGATGCCTACGAGGCAGACACGGATCGACTTGCAGCATTGCCGTTCGCGACTCTGGGCCCGGACCGTACCGAGGAGCTGCAAGCCATCTTGCGGCAACTCGCCACTGCGATCGTGGCTGCCGGCGGCGTACCGGTCGAACGGGGACTGGGCAGCCCATGGCCTCCGCTAGAGAGTCGTTAACCAGACACTAGCGTTAGGGGGCATGAGCGATAACGTCCTGCGCGGGTGCGTAGCAGTAGTTACCGGCGCGTCCAGTGGCATTGGTGAAGCGTCCTCGCGGATGTTGGCGCGGCAAGGTGCCGCGGTTGTGTTGGTCGCACGGCGGGCTGATCGGCTGGCGGTGTTGGCGGAGGAAATCAGGGGTCTGGGTGGCGATGTGCTGCCCGTCGAGGCTGATGTGACCCAGCGCTCGGAGGCTGAGGTGGCCATCGGCCGCGCCGCCCAGGAGTTCGGGCGGATCGACGTGCTGATCAACAACGCCGGGGTCATGCTCCTCGGGCCGATCATCGATGCTCCGGTCGAGGAATGGGAGCAAATGGTCCGGGTAAACCTGCTCGGCCTGATGTACTGCGCGAAGGCTGCACTACCGCATCTGCTGGACGCGGCCGATGGAGGGCCGCGCCAGGTCGCTGATCTGGTCAACGTCTCCTCGGTGGCTGGGCGGCAGGTCCGGCTTGGCAGCGGGGCATACAACGCCACCAAGCACGGTGTCGGAGCGTTCAGCGAAGCCCTGCGCCAAGAAGTGACCCAGCTCCATCTTCGGGTATCGCTCATCGAGCCCGGAGCGGTATCCACCGAGTTGGCGAGCCACAATCGTCCCGAAATCCAGGAGGGTCTGCGGCAGCGCTTCGCCAGCATGCAGCGACTCGACGCGACCGATATCGCCGATGCGATCGAGTACATCGTGACGCGTCCGCGGCACGTCGCAGTCAACGAGATCCTCATCCGGCCGACTGAACAACAGCAATAGGAGCCGAATCGAGCGCGGGCCTATGGGCCACCGAGATCGTAGGCACGGCGCGCGTTGCCCGAGGCGATCATTCCGGCCAGGCGCTCTGCCTCGGCGACGGGCCAGAAACCGCGGGCAACTCCGTCATCGAAGAATGCCGTCACCGCTTGGCGGAACAGCGTCGTGCTCACTGCATAGAGCTCAGGCAGGCCGAAAGCGTCACTAGCGAACAGCACCGACGCGAACGGCGCCAGTTCGAGGAGTTCGGCCACGATCACGCTTGCCCCCAGGCCGACGTTGTGAAGGGCCAGGCTGACATCTACGAAGGCGTGATCGAAGACCTGCGCCAGATAACCGGCTGAGCGGTGGAACGGGTAATTGTGCAGCAGCATGATCGGTATGCCCAGGCCGGCGGTGGCGCGAAGTAGCGGAGTCAGCAGCAACGGGTCGCACTGCCGTAGGTTGACATCCGCATCGCCGTAACCGACATGGAACTGCAGCGGCCGGCCGAGATCCAGTGCCGTCCAGGCGAGAAATCGGATCAGCGTCCGATCGACAAGTCGGACTACGGCCTCTTCGCGCGCCGCGCTCAGCCAGTTGGCGGCGGCGACCTCGACTTCGGCATCGGACGGCCGAATCGGGTCGAGGTCGAGGCCGGTGCGGTAGGCCGCTATCGACTTGAAGCCCACGGCGTTCTGGGCGCGCGCGTGCAAGGCCTCGCGGACCGTGTTCGCGAACTCGCGCGGCTCAACCGTTCCGATGATCTGCTCGGCGACGGCTTCGAGACGGACGATCTCGTGCCCAGAGGCGTCCGTATAGGCGGCCAGCTCGGCCGGAGCGGTGAGCAGGTCCGGGAGGTATCCGGTATCGACGAGGTAGTGCGCGATCCCCGTGACCGCGAGCAGGCGCCGCGCCACCTCGTCCGCGCCCAGCTCCGCCCGTCGGGCGAGGTAGTCCGCAGGGGATGCAAACCGTGGCAGGTCGAGAAGAGGCGCGCAGATCGACCGAACGGCCAATCCGACCTGGGTGTCGAATAGCGAAGGATGCAACGGCCCCGGGCCGTCAGCTTCGGTGAGCAACGCCTCGAACTCTTCGCGCTCCAGCTCGCCGCGGATCAGGCCGTGACAATGATGGTCGACGAGTGGTACGCCCTCGAGCAGGCTGCTCATTGTTCGCCTGCGGTGAGATCCGGCGCGCGGACGAAGTCCGCGATCGGCGACACGATCGGGCGGGTACGTCGCATGAACTCCGCCGCCCGGGCCGGACGGCCGACCGATTGGCGTTCGCCGTCACTTAGCTGCTCACGCATGGGGAGTGACCAGGTCGTCGTCGGGCATCTCGTCCTCCAGGATCTACGTGCACCGCAGTGCGCGAGCTCGGGGACGACAACGATAGCCAGGCAGCGGCGCGTGAACGCGCCCGTAGCATGGCAGCGCCGTGCTAGCGAGAGGGAGGCAGTGCCATGCATTGGCAGGATCGGATCCGGCAGTCCGCCCTTGCCCGCGAGCTAGAGCGCGTCTTGGCCGATCGTGGCGTGGTCGCCCTTGGCGGGACGTGGGTCGACAACAGTGGCGTGACGCGCGTCAAGGCAGTCCCACTTGGCCGTTTGGAGTCGGCCGCAGCTTGGGGAATCGGCGCCTCCCCGGTGTTCGACGCATTCCTGGCCGACGACTGGATAGTGGCCGGGCGATACGCCGGTGGACCAGTCGGGGATCTGCGATTGCATCCGGATTTGAGCCGGGTCGTGGTGCTTGCCGAGCAGCCCGGATGGGCGTGGGCGCCGGTCGTGCGTTATCAGCAGGACGGGACCGTGCATCCGCAAGATCAGCGCAGCATCGCCCAGGCGGCCGTCGCCCGCCTCGCCGAGTCGGGGTACTCGGCGCGGGTGGCGTTCGAGCTGGAATGGGCGATATCGACCACGGAACCCGAGTTCACACCGGCCGCGAACGGGCCGGCGTACGGGTTCACGCGCGTTATCGAGCGGTCGGACTACCTGCGTGATCTGCTGATCGCCCTTGACCGGCAAGACGTGTCGGTCGATCAAATCCATCCCGAATACGGCAGCGCCCAATATGAGATCTCCGTCGCCGCCGAGGATCCGGTCGGGGCAGCGGATACATCGGTCCTCGTGCGTCAGACGATCCGGGCTCTGAGTATGCGGCATGGGCTTCGCGCATCCTTCTCGCCAAAGGTGCTAGCCGACGGTGTCGGCAACGGTGGACACGTGCATATCTCGCTCTGGCGCGGTGACAGCAACTTGTTCAGCGGGGGAACAGGTCGAAACGAGATGACGTACGAGGCCGAGGCTTTCGCGGCTGGCATCCTGACCCACCTTCCTGGGTTGCTGGCGATCGGGGCCGGCTCCCTCGCCAGCTACCTGCGACTGATCCCGAGCCATTGGGCTGGTCCGTACCAGGTCTGGGGGCTGGAGAATCGCGAGGCGGCGTTGCGGCTGATCACCGGCTCCCCGGGCAATTCCGGTGCCGCCAATCTCGAGGTCAAGGCGTTCGATGAGTCGGCTAATCCGTACCTTCTCGTCGCCGGCCTCATCCACGCCGGACTGGCGGGGATAAGCGGTGCCGCCACGCTGCCCGAACCGGTCGACGTCGATCCAGCGTCCATCGCGGACGCCGACAAGGCCCGGCAGGGGATTTCCCTGCTTCCCGGCACGCTCGGTGCGGCCACCGATGCGTTCGAGGCGGACGGGGTGCTCACCGAAGCGCTTGGTCCGGCTCTAGCGGCGACCATCGTCGACCTGCGCCGGGCGGAGATAGCACGATTTGCCGATGCCTCGCCGGAGGAGATCGTTACCGCGGCGCGCTGGAAGTATTGAGCGGGGCCACGGGCGACGCGGTGGGTGGATGCGGCCCGAACGCGGTGAGGAACCGGTCGCGGAACGCGTCCATTCGCCACACCGGAGCCTGCGGGCTGGGCAGCATCCCGTCCTGCCAGCCCCACGTCGAGATTCGATCGAGCACATTCGGATCGTGGGCGATGATCGTAATCGGCACGTCGTGATTTCCACCGCTACCGCTGACGATCGTGGCCGGCTGGTGGTCGCCGAGCAGGACGAGTACGAGATTATTGTCGTGGAACGTCTGTACGAACGAGATAAGTGCGCTCAGCGAGTACTGGATCGACTGGCCGTACGCCGCTCTCACCTTATTGGAATCGCGCCACACGGCATGAGCTGACTGCCCCTGCGCCGGCATCCCGTCGAAGATCGAACCGTCACCGACCTTGTTCCAGTCGACCATGCGTGGCAGCGGCGCCCACGGCGTGTGTGACGAGACGAGGTCGATCTCCGCCATCACCGGAGGGTGGTTGGGCTTCGCCAGCTCCATGCGCTGGAAGGCGGCGAGGATGTACTGGTCGGGCATGGCGGCGTAGGAGAACTTGGGCCCGACGTAGCCGACATTGGAGCCGTTGTAAAGCTTGTCGTAATTGTAGAAGGACGTTCCCTGCGCCCAGTCCCCCTCGTTCGATGGGACATCGGCGACGGTCCGCCAGCCGGCGCGCTTGAACGCATCGCTCAGCGTGAAGCGGTCGCTCGCGACCAACTGGTTGTATCGCCCCTGGTTGTCGATCCAGAGCCCCGACTGCAACGTGGAGTGGGCAAGCCAGCTGATGCCGCCGAACGTTGGCGACGTGAGGAAGGCGCTGCGGGAAGAGAATCCGGCCGAGCGAAGTGACTTGGTGCCGGAATTGAGCACAGCGTCGACCTGCGGTGAGAACGCGGAGCCCTGGACCGCAATGCGGCCGTAGCTTTCTACAAACGCGACGACGACGTCCTTGCCGCGCAGGCCGGCGAGCAGATCCGCGCTGGGCGTTCCACGCAACGGATCGTGCGCGGCCAAGGTTCCCGCGAACACCTGCTGATCCTGTAGGCCGGAGCGAACCTCCCGTACCTGGTCATACGCGAGCCCGGCGGCGCTCGTGGACGCGATCGGCAGACCGGAGACGACCTTGACGCCGAGCACGGCAAACAGGATCCAGACAAGTCCAAGCGCACCGACGGTGCGGGCCGATGCTGCACGATGGCGAGCGGTGAGCCCGGTCAGCCGTAGCACCGACAGCGGCACCAAGACAAGCAGGGCGATGACGAGGACCACCGCAAGGATCACCGCGACGACGGTCCACGTCTGGCCGACTGAATCGCGTAACACTCCTGCGGCCGGCCCGAAGAAGCTCCAGTCGGTGACCGGGTCGAACGGCCGATCGAGCTCAGCGAAGAAGCCCATGTTGAGGACCTTCACGACGGTGAGCAACCCGAGCGTGACGCCCACCACGATGGCCAAGACCCGTCGAACCCGCGGCGGAAGAATCACACTGAGAGCGACGATAACGAGACCTTCGATCGGAATGCGCACGAACGCGCCGGGCCCCAGGCGGTCGAGACGATCCGGGGCGACGAGCGCAAACCACACCAGCAGTGCCGCGAGGACGGTCATGACCCAGGCCGCAACGGTGCGGGCTCGCCCGCCACGAGAGGTCGGCGGCGCGTCCGCGCTGCTCGGCTCCGGTTCGGTCGAGCCGTCGATCGCGTCCGTCTTTCGAGGTTGGTCCGCGATGCTCATTCACTCATCCCAACCGCCGCGCGAGGCTCCGCGGAAACGAACACGATCCGACGACGCACCACCCGGCGACGTGGTTGGATCCGGCCGTGCTGCCACAGCCACCAGACCTCATGCCCGAACGACTCGCCGAGCAGCACCAAAGCCAGCGTGAGCGCGGCGACGTTTCCCGGGCCCGGCAGGATGTCGGATATGACGATCGTGAGCACAATGCCTTGGAGCGCCGCAACGAACTTGTACCAATAGCGCGGTGGGGGCGACTCGCGCAGCCACGGCAGCAGCCAGCCCGCGGCCACGAATGCATACCGCGCCGCGCCGATCGCGAGCACCCACAGACCAACCGACTGGGCAACGTAGGCGCTCAGCACCAGGATCAGGAATGCGTCGACTTCCATGTCAAAGCGGGCACCGACCGCGGTCGCTGAGGCCGTGCGCCGGGCGACCCGACCGTCCACCGTGTCGAGGACCAGCGCGATTACTGTGAGCGTGACCAGCGCAATGATGGGCGCCGGCTGCACGAACGCTTCGGCAATGAGCGCCGCCACCCCGGCAACGAACGTAGACCGGGCGAGCGTCACCCAGTTCGCCGGGCCGAACGCGGTGGCGCGCGAGCGGGCGAGTGCGCGCGTCAATATCGCATTCGTCGTTAGGGCATACAGAATGCCGACGGACCAACCGGTGACGCTCAACCCGACTGTATGCGCGAGCGCGGCAAGCAGCGCGACCTGGGCGATCAGCCCGATAACCGGGGCCGTTCGAACCGTCTGCACCGCCGCCTCCATGCCCGTGACTAGAGCCTCCGCCAACAGACCTACCCCTGCTCCGGCCCCAAACGCCGACCAGCAGCGTTGCCGCCGGCCCAGAAAATCGCCGGGCAACTCACCGGTACCTTGGCGCAGGCTCTTCACGAGTAGTACGGAATATCCGTCGGCAGGGTTCATTTCTCGCCCCCGAGGAGGATGAGGCCGGTGCCTAATGCCGCGCGAGCATTCTGGCTGCGTGAGCCCGGGGTGGGGGAGATCCGATCGGTGCCCCTGCCGGAGCCAGGTCCTGACGACGTTGTCGTCCGCACCGTGCGCTCTGGGGTCAGCCGGGGGACGGAGGGGCTGGTGTTCCGGGGCGGCGTCCCCCCGAGCCAGTACGGCATCATGCGGGCGCCGTTTCAGGACGGAGACTTTCCAGCACCGGTCAAGTACGGGTATCTCAGCGTCGGGGTTGTGGAGCACGGACCGCCGCGGCTTTCGGGACGCACTGTCTTCTGCTTGTATCCGCATCAGACCGCGTACGTTGTACCGGCCCGATCGGTCGTCCCGGTGCCGGAGGATGTGCCGCCAGAGCGCGCGGTGCTGGCCGGGACGGTGGAGACCGCCGTCAACGCGTTGTGGGATGCCGCGCCGCTCGTGGGCGACCGAATCACCGTGGTCGGAGCGGGCATGGTGGGTTGCTGCGTCGCCCGTCTGCTCGCGCGTTTCCCGGGTGTCCGCGTGACGCTCGTCGATGTCGACCCGGGGCGGGCCGATGTCGCAGCCGCGCTCGGCGTCGGCTTCGCGATGCCGGCCGATGCCGCCGACGGCCGGGATCTGGTCGTGCACGCAAGCGCAACATCCGCCGGGCTTCAGTTGTCGCTCGATCTTCTCCTCCCGGAGGGCACGGTCATCGACCTCAGCTGGTATGGCGATCACGACGTCACGCTGTCGCTCGGGGGTGCGTTTCACTCCCGCCGACTCGGTATCCGGGCGAGTCAGGTCGGAACGGTCGCACCGGCTCGCCGCGCGACTCGGACTATGGCCGATCGGCTGGCGCTCGCTCTCGAGTTGCTCCGCGATGCGCCGTTCGATGCTTTGCTGACTGGATCCTCGCGCTTCGAGGAGTTGCCCGACGTGATGGCGAGGCTCGCGGGGGGTAGTTTGCCAGCGATCTGCCACACCATCACCTACGGCGAAGGGTGATTCGCGTGTTCAGTGTCACCGTCCGCGATCACATGATGATCGCCCACAGCTTCCGCGGTGAGGTCTTCGGTCCCGCGCAGCGCCTGCACGGGGCGACGTACGTTGTCGATGCCACGTTTCGGCGGGAAACGCTGGACGCGGACAACATCGTCGTGGACATCGGGCGGGCGGCGGCGGAACTGCATGCCGTGGTCGGCGAGTTGAGCTACCGCAACCTGGACGAGGAGGCGACGTTCGCCGGCGTGAACACCTCCACCGAGGCCTTGGCCAAGGTCATTGCCGACCGCCTCGCGGAGCGGGTGCAGGCCGGAGCACTCGGCAACGGCGCCGCCGATCTCGGCGGGATCGCCGTCACGTTGCATGAGTCGCATGTCGCATGGGCGAGTTACGAACGGCGGCTGTGAGCAGCCGGGGGATCGAGATCGACGTGGTCGTACCGGACGGCATCGATGACCCGGCGCGGCCCAGCGGTGGCAACACGTACGACCGCCGGATCTGCCATGGGCTCACGACACGCGGGTGGCGGGTGCGTGAGCATGCCGTGTCGGGATCGTGGCCCTGGCCCGACGCTGCGGCGGAGGACGCGCTGGGCCGGGTGGTCCGCGGGATACCAGACGGCACGGGCGTGCTGGTCGACGGGCTGATCGCCTCCGCGGTTCCGAACGTGCTGGTGCCGGAGGCCCGTCGGCTGGCGCTGGTCGTGCTCGTCCACATGCCGCTCGGAGACGGGCCGCCCGGACCCGACGTTACCGACGCCCGTATCCGCGAGCGTGCCGTCCTCTCGTCCGCGAGCGCCATCATCACGACCAGCTCGTGGACCCGCCAGCGGCTGGTCGACCTCTACCACCTCCCGCCGGACCAGATCCACGTAGCCGAGCCTGGTGCGGACACCGCCGCCCTGTCGCCGGGAACAGGCCGCGGAACCGAACTGCTGTGCGTCGCGGCCGTCATGCCGCACAAGGGTCATGACACGTTGCTCGCTTCGCTGGCGATCATTGCCGGCTTGCGGTGGCGCTGCGTGTGCGTCGGGCCGCTGGATCGTGATCCGCGGTTCGTCGAGCGTCTGCGTCGCCGAGCCGAAACGGACGGCATCGCCGACCGGATTTGGTTCACCGGCGCGCGGTCAACAGATGAGCTCGACCGTGCGTATGCCGCTGCCGACGTGGTGGTTCATGCGTCCTACGCCGAGACGTTCGGCATGGTCGTCATCGAGGCCTTGGCCCGTGGACTACCGGTCATCGCCTCGGCCGTTGGTGGCGTGCCGGACGCTCTCGGTCGCACAGCCGACGGGCGCCGTCCTGGCCTGCTCGTATCGCCCGGGGACCCCGACGCGCTCAGTGCCGCCCTCGCCGGCTGGCTGAACGATGCTGAGTTGCGGCGACGCCTTCGGCAAGCTGCGCAGGAGCGCCGAACGGCGCTCTCTCGCTGGTCTGCGACCACGGAGCAGGTCGCGCGAGTGCTGAGCCGGCTGGCCCGCCCGGAGTGATCCTTGGCACCGATGAACCCGAACTACCGCGATTTGCGTACTTCATACAGGGCGGCTGGCGGAAGCCGAGATCGGTATCGGCCGGACCCCGCAAGCGTGGCCTCGGACAAGGAGAGGGGAGGTGAGGGCGCGATGAGCCGATCGGCATGGGCGTGCGTGCGCGTGCTGAGCGGTGCCGCGATCCTGGCCGTCCTCTTCTGGCGCCTCGGCACCGGCCCCCTCCTGGACGGACTCAGGACCATCAGCGGCTGGTCGCTCGTGGCCGCCGCAGGCATCGCGCTCGTGACCACCGTGTGCTCGGCGTGGCGGTGGAGCCTCGTAGCGCGCGGTCTCGGCGTTGCCGTGCCACTACCTGCCGCGATCGCGGCGTACTACCGATCGCAATTCCTCAACACTGCTTTGCCCGGCGGCGTCCTCGGGGACGTCCACCGGGGGCTGCAGCACGGCCGTGATGCCGGGGACGTGAGCCGGGGCCTGCGGGCGGTCGGATGGGAGCGCTTGGCCGGGCAGGTCGTGCAAGTTGTGCTTGCACTGATCGTGCTGTTTGCCCTGCCCTCACCGGTGCGCTCATCGATGCCCGCCGTTCTCGCGATCGCTGTCCTGTGCGTTCTCGGCGCCGCAGCCCTGATTCGGGCGCGGCCACCGCGTGGCACCTCGCGATGGGCCCGAACGCTGCGCACGGCGAACTCCGACGTTCGAGCCGGGGTGCTTGCCCCGCGGACACGGGCGGCCATTGTGTTGAGCTCGGTCGTCGTCGTCGCCGGCCATACGGCCACGTTCTTGATCGCGGCGCGTACCGCTGGTGCTACCGCATCCTCGCTGCGACTGTTGCCGTTGGCGATCCTCGTGCTCCTGGCGATGACTGTGCCTACGAACATCGGGGGATGGGGTCCGCGCGAAGGTGCCGCCGCTTGGTTGTTTGCCGCCACTGGGCTTGGCGCCGCCCAGGGCTTGGCCGTCGCTGCCGTCTACGGCGTGCTCGTACTCGCGGCCAGCCTGCCCGGCGCCGCGGTACTCGCGATCAGCTGGCTAGGCTCTAGTAGCCGGGGAAGTGCGCGCGCCGCCGGCTCGCAATTGGAGGAATTACCTGGTAAGGCAGATGTGCCGCACCAGCCGGTGCTGGTGGCCGCCTAGCCGGAAGGCGTTCTCCGTGGCTGAACGTCCATACACGCTGCTCAGCTGCGGTATGTCGATTGACGGCTACCTCGACAGCGTGTCGGTGAAGCGCCTGCCACTCTCGAACGACGCCGACTTCGACCGGGTCGATGCAGTGCGCGCGACCTGCGACGCGATCCTCGTCGGCGCGGGCACCGTCCGGAACGACAATCCGCGGCTGCTGGTTCGCTCGCGGGCGCGACGGGATGAGCGGCTTGCTCGCGGATTGCGGCCATTGCCGATCAAGGTCACCGTCACCAATGGTGGGCAGCTCGATGCGCGCGCCGACTTCTTCCGCGCCGGGGACACCGAGAAGGTGGTTTACTGCGCGAGCGCGTCGGTCGAACAAGCTCGGCACCGGCTCGGGTCGGTAGCGACCGTAGTCGACGGGGGCGAGCCGGTGGACATGCAGTGGATCAGTGAGGATCTCTACACCCGGGGAGTACATCGGCTGATGGTCGAGGGCGGTGGCACGGTGCACACGCAGTTCCTCACCGCCGACCTGGTCGACGAGCTGAACCTGGTCGTCGCGCCATTCTTCGTCGGTGACTCGCGGGCCAGGCGGTTTGTCAGCGACGGACGGTTTCCCTGGAATCCGCGTCGGCGGGCGACGCTAGCTGAGGTGCGGCAGATCGGAGACGTCGTACTGCTGCGGTACGCGCTCTCTCCGCGATTCCGCGCGGCCGGAGACTGCTAAGCGCAGCATCGCGAGAGATTTCCCCACCGCGGACGAGAGAAGGCAAGGAGCCCACTCCTTCGCCCAGACGAACGCACGGAGGCCTTGCGCGACTGCTCAGCCGGCGGGAGGCGGCACCGGTCGGAGCGGCCAGCACGTCACGTCGGCGAGTCCGCGCGACGGTGAGTGGTCGATCACGATGCGGGTGACGCTCGCGTGGGTCAGCTCGGTCCAGGTTGCGGGTATGCCCGCCCGGAAGACCTCGACGATGCCATGGTCGAAAAGAACGGTTAGGCGGTGCGTGTCGCGGTCGGGTCCGCGCGGCAGCTTGGTCACGTCGGCGACGAACGCGGCGCCAGATCGGTCGTCGACCAGTCGAATGGCCGCGATCGCAGCGTCCGATTCGTCGACGGCAAGCTCGACGGCGTTGCTCGATCCGGGCAGCTCGACGGTCGTGCTGGTATCGCCCGGCGAGATTGGAACGACTATGGCGGCGTCGCGGAGAACCTGTAGTTCTCGAGCGGGCGTCGCGCGCAGCTGGCCGTCCTCGCCCAGTTCCAGCTCGCGCGGTGCGGACATGACGCCGAGGCTGTCGCCGACCGGGGCCGGGTCGAGATCGGTACGGATCCATCCCAATTGGATTCTGCGGCCATCAGCCGCCCAGTACGACTGGGGGGCATACAGACGGTCGCCGTAGTCGAGGCGGCGGGTCGTTTCCGGCTTGAGCTGGCCATCGTTCCACTCACCGGTCGCGTACCAGACGATCGGGACAGCTTCTCGGAACGGCTTGGTCTCTTCTATCAGCGACAGGATCAGGACGGTGCCGGTTCCGGCCTCGAACACATCCGGGCATTCCCATACGGCGTCGGGAATGTCGCACCTGGTTGCATCGAGCACTGGGCGATCCAAGGTCCACTCACGAAGATCAGTCGACGTATAGCCGAAGATCGTGCCGCCTCGATCGCGTGTCTTACCACCGATGGCCTGATGCCACTTGCCGGCGTGCCGGCGGACGCTGTGATCCCGGAAGGCCAATACCTCGGGACCGGGTCGCTGTTCGATTATCGGGTTAGCGGCGTCCTTCTCGAATTGCTCGAGGGTGGGCTGGGTGGACCGAGCCAGGCACGGCAGCTGCATGGCGCCGTCGACCCCGGTGTAGATGAGCGTTACGCCACCTTCGTCGTCCGCGATGGCGCAGCCGGAATAGCAACCGTTCGCGTCGTAGCTCGTGCCGTCCGATCCAGGGCGGAGGGCTTCCGGGTGTTCCTGCCAGTTGATGAGATCCGCGGAACTGGCGTGGCCCCAGCCGATGCTGCCGAAGCTAGCGCTGACCGGGTTGTGTTGGTAGAAGAGGTGGTGACGGCCGTTCCAGTGAATCAATCCGTTCGGGTCGTTCATCCACCCGATCGCCGGTGCGAAATGGAACAACACGGTGTGCTCCCTGCCGGGACATTGAGATAGGTCGGCTCAAATCGACGCTTGGTTAGCGGACGATCCGGCGACAATACCGTCCGGACTCGTTCCGCGAATCCGTGACGGGCAAGCCCGACGACCCTCGCGACTGTCGGTATAGAGACCCTGGCACGAGCCACGAAAGCACCTCCGCGCGGCGGAGCCATGAGGACCGGCTTGGCGCGGCCGTGCGGCGGCTTGCGAAGATCGTCGAGTGGGCGGATCTCGGACCATCGAAGAGGACTCCGGACAGCTGAGCATCCAGGAGCGATTGTTTCCGACACTTCGCTGCTTTGGTTGCGGGCCAGCCAACCCGAAAGGCCTTCGGCTGCGTAGCTATCCCGCCGAGGGCTCGGTTGTCGCGGTCTTCACCCCGTGGCCGGAGCACGACAACGGACTGGGCTACCTCAACGGAGGCATCATCGCGACCGTGCTGGATTGTCATAGCGCGGCGGTCGTGTTGCTCGAGGCCGAACGACACGACTGGACGGCCGGCGCGGGCGCGACCCTGCCGTATGTGACGGCTGGGCTGGACCTCCGGTACCTCCGACCGAGTCCGTTAGGAGAGACGGTGGAACTCCGCGGCGTCGTGCTCTCGGCCGATGAGGCGGAGATCGTGGCGGAGGTCGAGTTGCTGTGGGACGGCAAGACTCGCGCAGCGGCTGAGGCGCGATGGAAACGCTGGTCGCCACGCTGACGCCTTCCGGCGACATGCCGGGATCGCGATCATTCGTGCTTGGCGGCAAGCCGGGCGAGTATGGCCGCGTAGACGATCTCGAGGGTGGCGAGGATGTGCGCCGTGACCTCCTCGATGGGTGGCGTGCCATCGATGGTGATAAGAATGCCGCGCTCGTCGAACCAGCCCAGCAGCGGTGCAGTTACTTGGTGGTAAAGCTCTAGTCGTTTGGCGATGACTTCCGGGGTGTCGTCGGTACGGTGCTGGACGGTTGCCCGAGCCAGGAGCCGGTGAGTGAGCTCGTCGTCGTCAACGTCAAGGCATAGAGCGACGTCCGCGGTCATGTCGAGTTGGGTGGCGATGTCGAACGCGTCGTGGGCTTGCTCCATGGTGCGCGGTATTCCGTCGATAACGTAGCCACCGTTCTTGTGCCTGGCGTCGGTTAACGCGTCGCGCAGCATTTCGAGAACGATGCTGTCTGGGACGAGGTCGCCACGAGCGAGAATGTCCCGCATCGCCAGGCCGAGGCTCGTCTCGTGGGCGATGTGGCTACGAAGCAGGTCGCCCGTGGCGATATGCGCCACGCCAAAGTGATTGGCGATGATCGCGCCTTGGGTACCTTTGCCGGCCCCGGGTGGCGCGAGCAGCACCACCCGGATCGCGCGACGGCTGTAGTCGTGGTGGATATGCGGCGGTTCCACCTGTGAGATCTCGACGTCATCGATCTGCCGTAACGCGGCGATGACGATGCGCGCGTGTTCCCGATCCGCGGCGAGGCAATTGATGTCGATCGTCATGCGCGGTAGGTCAGTACCCGATACGTCGAGCGCGGTTATCAGGCTGCCCCGCTCTGCTATTGCGTCAGCGACCGCGCCGACGAACTTCGGCACGGCCGGCGTATGAAGCCGCACGTAGACGGAATACGCCAAAGCGGGCAGCGCGGACCCTGGGTGAGCGGCGTCGGCGGAGGTGCTGTCACCTGGCGCCGACATCTCGGTGGTCTCCTCGGATCAGACGGAGGACGTGTCGTGCCCGGTGATCATATCGGTAGGAGCGGCTGCCCCGAACGCGGACGAACTAGGGCCGCGCTAGCCAGCAGCCGAACCGGTCTAGCCTGCTAACGCGTCTGTCCTTTCGTAGAGGGTTGTCCGCTGCACGGCGTATCGGCCCGCGGCGCGGGCAACGGCGTCGAACGCCTGGGCATCCAGCACTTGGCCGTGGGTCGCGCCCGCGGCCCGGCTGATGTTTTCCTCCATGAGAGTGCCGCCGAGGTCGTTGACCCCGGCGCGAAGGAGTTGCGCCGCTCCCTCGCGACCGAGCTTCACCCAGGAGGCTTGGATGTTCGGGATCGATCCGTGGTAGGCGATCCGTGCGACGGCGTGTACCAGCACGACCTCCCGCCAGGTCGGTCCGCGTCGAGCAGCGCGCTTGAGGTAGATCGGCGCCGCCATATGCACGAACGGCAGGCCGACGAACTCGGTGAACCCGCCGGTACGATCCTGCAGCGCCCGGGTGACGAGCAGGTGCCGCGCCCAGTGGCGCGGCTGTTCGATGGCGCCGAACATCATGGTCACATTGCTGCGCAGTCCGACTGCGTGCGCGGCCTCGTGCGCGGCGAGCCACTCTTCGGTATTCACCTTGTCCGGGCACAGAACTCGGCGCACATCGTCGTCGAGGATTTCCGCAGCGGTGCCGGGTAGCGTCTTGAGCCCGGCCCGCTTCAGGCGCGTCAGGTAGTCGGTCAGGGGCTCGCTGAGCCGTCGTGCACCCTCGGTGACCTCCAGTGCGGTAAAGCCGTGAATGTGCATCCCGGGGACGGCGTCATGCACCGCTTGCGCGGCCTCGACGTAGAAGTTGCCGTCGAAGCTGGGGTGAATACCGCCCTGCATGCACACTTCGGTGGCTCCGCGGTCCCAGGCCTCCCGAGCCCGGCCGGCGATCTCGTCGAGCGACAGTAGATACGGCTTGCCTCGAAGGTTGAGCGACAGCGGGCCTTTGGAGAACCCACAGAAGGTGCAGCGGAAGGTGCACACGTTGGTGTAGTTGATGTTCCGGTTGATCACATAGGTGACGGCGTCCCCGATGGCTTCCTGGCGCAGCTGGTCCGCGAACTTGGCCACGGCCGCAACCTCGGGTCCGCGAGACCCGAGCAGAGTCACGAGTTCGTCCTCCCCGAGGCGATCGCCGGCGCCCGCCGCGTCGAGCACGTCGCGCACGGCGCCTCGTGCGGCCGGCCTCGCCGGCACCAGGAGCTGCGGCGTCGTGTCAGCGCCCGCGTACCAGGCGGTCGAACGCCGGCCGATTTGCACGACCTCCGCTCCAGTACCGACGTTTGCGGCGGCCTGATGACGCTCCGGCCAGAGCGCGCCCGGGTCGTCGCGGGCCAGGCCGGTGGCGTCGGAGCGGTCGAGTACCGGAAAGCGCGTTGCCGAATCGAGCCAGCGTTCTGGCCGCAGCGCGAACTCCGGATAAACAGTGAGCCGAGGCACGAGCGCGTAGCCATGGCCTTCGGTGACACGGCGCAGCGTGTCCAACGCCGGCCAGGGGCGTTCCGGATTGACGTGGTCGGCCGTGACCGGTGAAACGCCACCCCAATCGTCGATGCCGGCATCGAGCAGTCCGGCCAGCCCAGCTTCGTCGGTGAGGTTCGGCGGAGCCTGGACGTGCACGTCGAGCGGCAGGATCAGTCGGGCCAGCGCGATTGCCCGCAGGTGATCCTCCGCTGGGCAGGCTGGCGCCGCGCGCATCGCTGTCCCCGGTTTGGGGAGGAAGTTCTGAACGATGGCCTCTTGGACATGGCGATGCTGGGCGTGGCTGTCGGCAATGGCGCACAGCGCGTCGATGCGGTCAACCTCGGTCTCGCCGATGCCGACGAGGATTCCAGTCGTAAACGGAATGGCGAGGCGGCCAGCAGCGTCGAGGGTGGCCAGCCGACGATCTGGTGTCTTGTCCGGTGCTCCCCGGTGCGCCGCCAAGTCAGGCCGCACGGACTCGATCATCATCCCCTGGGAGGGCGTAACCGATCGCAGCGACGCTAGCTCATCGGCCGAGATTGCTCCGGCGTTGGCGTGCGGCAGCAGCCCGGTCTCGGTAAGCACGAGATCGCACATCGCCCGCAGGTAGTCGACCGTCGAGGAGAATCCGTGGGTGTGCAGCCAGGCCCGCGCTTCCGGATAGCGCGATTCTGGACTTTCACCCAGGGTGAACAACGCTTCGTGGCAGCCGGCGTCGGCACCAGCAGCGGCGATGCCAAGAACCTCGTCAGCGGACAAGTACGGCGCGGTGAGCGCCCGCGGCGCCGTTGCGAACGTGCAGTACCCGCAACGGTCGCGGCACAGTCGGGTGAGAGGGATGAACACCTTGGGGGAGTAGGTGATTCGAGTGCCGAACGCGCTATCGCGTCGAGATCGAGCGGCGTGGATGAGCGCTTGGGTCGACAGTCCGGCAAGCGAGCGAGGCACCGAGGCGACGGCGGTCACTCCGCGATCATCCATGACTCAGCCAGCAGGCAAAGACCCACTGCCGGGTAAGCGAGGTACTGCGCGTCTGGCACTGGAGCTCCCAATGACGAGGTGGCCCTGTCGGAACAGTAGCTCGTGTACCCCGCCCGAATGCCGAGCCGGGTCCCGGCCCACTCGCACGGGCGCCTGCGCAGCTCGCGCGAGCTGAGTAGCGGGGTCCATCGCACAGTCGCCGGTACGTCAGGCCGCGAAGCGATCGACGAAACGGCGAAGGATGGCCGGCGGGTGAATGACTTTGGCGTGTCGCGTCGATTCCTTCAGTGACTCGGCCGTGTCGGGATCGAAGTAGCCGAAGTGCTTGTAGACCTCGATGCGGGTGCAGATTCCGGCCACATCCAATTCAGGATGGAATTGCGTCGCATAGATATTCCGGCCGACGCGGAAGGCTTGCACTGGACAGGCTGGTGAGCTCGCCAGCAATACGGCGCCCGTCGGAAGCTCGCTGACCGCTTCCTTGTGGCCGACGAAGGCCTCGAACCCGTCCGGAACGTCGGCGAACAGCGGATCGGTGCGTCCAGCGGGAGTGAGCGATACCTGGACGGATCCGATGGGCTCGGCGAACCTACGGTCGATGGTGGCGCCGATATGCGCCCCAAGAGCGCCAATTCCGTAACAGCAGCCAAGGAACGGAAAGTCGCGCGCGACGACGTCGTCGAGCAACCTGAGCACGTCGGTTTCTGCTCGGCGCTGGTCGGCGGACTTGTCGGCTGGAGGATCGCTGATGTTGTACGGTCCACCACCGAGAATGACGCCGGAGCAGCGATCGAGGTCGACGTCGCCGAGCGGCTCTCGATACAACCGGATCCGGTGCACCTCGCGTTCGTCCAGCCCACCAAAGCGCATGACGGCTGAGTACTCATCGTCGGCCGCGGCCTCCTGGGCGCGGATCGACAGAAAGAGAAACGGGGCAGGAGAAGGTCGATTTCGCATAGGCCGTTGCAGCGTATCGCCCATTCGTGCTGCGAGCGGTTCGAGGTGATCCTCAGCCGAATCGATCGTAATCGCCGATCACCTCCTCAATGATTGGTACGTTCAGTTCCCAGGCCGCGTCGTCGGCGTCGCCGCCCAGGCTGATCAGCGCCTTCCAGAGCACCCATCCACGGGCCCGCGCCCAGGTATCGGCGTCTTGCTGCACACGGTTGCGAAAGATATCTCGGCTGCGCCCATGGAAGAAGGTCCACGCGATGACGAGGTCGGAGGCGGGATCGCCGACGCCGCACGTCCCGAAGTCGATGACGGCAGTGAGTCGGCCATCCCGCACGAGCAGGTTCCCGCTGGCCATGTCGCCGTGAAACCACACGGGTGCCCGGCTCCAGCTCGTGGCGAGCGCCGCGTCCCAGACTGTCGCGGCAGCGTCGACATCAATGCGGCCGCGCAACGCGCCTAAGCACTCTCGGGTTTCGTTGTCGTAGAACTTGAGTGACGCGCCACGGTAAAAGCTGTGCGCACCGGCAATCGGCCCGTCGATTGCGTCGATCCGCTGCAAAGCCAGCAGGAACTCGGCGATGGAGATCGCAAAGCCACCAAGGTCGACGGGAGGCTGCTCTAGTGCGGTTCGGCCATCGAGCCAGGGCCGAACTGACCAACAAAATGGGTAGCCCCCGCCCGGTCGCCCCGTCGCCAGGGGTACCGGCACGGCAACCGGTAGCGACGGGGCCAGGATCGGCAGCCAGCGGTCTTCCTTCTCGACGGCGGATGCGTAGCTCGCCGCTGTCGGTAGACGAACCGACAGCTGCGTGCCGAGCCGGTAGGTGCGGTTGTCCCACCCGTCCGCCGCAACCGGGGTCACGGGTAGGTCGCGCCACTGCGGGAACTGGGTAGCAATCAATCGCCGCACCAGCGGCGCGTCAATCCCAGCCCGACCATCCGGCACGTCCCTCACAGTGGTCGGGATCGTAAGCCGTGCTCCGTGTGGTGCACCAGGTAATTGCGCCCCGGGGTTAGGTGTCCGAGGTCCCCGGCCACCAGTCCCGGATCGCAGCGACGATCTCGTCCGGAGCGTCTTCCTGGATGTAATGTGAGGCACCCGTCAAGATCACGGTCCGATGGTTAGGAAAAGTGCGTTCCCAGCGAAGTCTCTGCGGTTCCCGGAACGCCTGGTCGCGGTCGCCCCACACGATCAGCGCCGGCAAGGAGGTAAGGCGGGCAAGTCCTTGCTCGACCTCGGTCAGCAGCTCGTAGGCGGACAGGATCTCCCGGGGCAGGACGTGCACGGGGATCCGTGACTCCGGCGTGGGGTGCGGGCCTTGATACATGGCCTTCTCGCCCTTGGTCAACTTCTTGCGCTTGATTCCACCCGGCAAGAACACCTTCGTGAATACGTCCATGCGTTCGACCAGAAACCGGCCGGGCATATCGCTACCCATAAGTTTGGAGAACCGCTCGAAGGTCTTGTCACCGTTCACCGGCCAGCCGAAGGTGTTGCCGATGACGAGAGCCCGGAAGCGGTCCGGATGCCGCACCGCGACCGACAACCCGATCGGGCCGCCCCAGTCTTGGAGCATCATCGTGATGCCGTCGAGCCCAAGCACGTTCACAAAGCCCTCGACAACGCTGGCGTGCTCGGCGGCCGTGTATTGGTAGCCGGGCGGCGCCTCGGATAGCCCAAAACCTGGATAGTCGAGCGCGATGCAGCGGAATCGGCCCTTGAGAGCCGTGACGATGTGCCGGTAGAGAAATGACCAGGTGGGGTTGCCGTGCAGTCCCAGGAACACCGGGCCTTGACCCTCGTCGATGTAATGGACCTGCGCCCCGTCGATCTGTGCGAAATGGCTCTCGAACGGAAACAACGTCTCATCGACCCAGGCCGGTCCCATGATGCACACCTCCCGATCAGAATGCTGTCCTCCCCGGGTATTGCCATCGCTGCCGGACAGGGTTGACACGGCGTCAGTACCCGTCCAGCCCGGGTGGACCCGCGAAACCCGCCGTCCGCGCAACGTGACTCACGTCACTCTATCCACGACTGGGCGACGCCGAACCGGTTCACGTGCCGTCGTCCTATCGCCCAACACGATCTCTTTCTGCTCGCAATTAACTGCGGACGGTGTACGACACGCCATCCGGCTAGACATGGCGCGTAAGAAGGCGGTAAGTGTTTCGCCTGCGGCCCTCGGCGACGACTCGGATAGCTCTTGCCGAGGGCTGCATTCATCGAATGGTTTACCGCGACGTATCGAGAGAATCTCGAAACCTCGAGCTGACGTCGAGACCGTCAATGGGGCTGTGATGTGCGCCTACGCGGCGCCCGCCTCAAGAGGGTGCCGGTCATAGCTGGGCCAAGGCGATACCAGCCGCGGCGATCGCGAGGCCCGCGGCGAAGCTGCCGACGATGTTCACCGCGGCTTCGAGCAGATCGCCGGTCTCAACGAGTGCGAGCGATTCCCACGCCCAGGTTGAGAGCGTCGTATACCCCCCAGCCAACCCGGTGCCAATGATCAACGTAGGAGCTGTGGGTAGTCCGTGGTGCAGGGCGAGCCCGGTGACCACCCCGAGAAGCAGGCTCCCCGACAGGTTGATGACCAGGGTGCCGTACGGGAAGTCTCCACCGGTGCGATATTGAACGATCTGGTCGACCAGGTAGCGGAGGACAGCGCCAAGACCGGCCGCCAGCGCGACCGCAACGGCGAGCATCAGCCCTCCCTGGAGCTGCGCCCAGCCGGATTGCCGACATAGCGGACGACGTCGACCTGGTCGACGATCACCAGTCCGCCTGTCACCAGTTCATCGAGCTGCGGCAAAAACGCTTCGATGCGTTCGGCCGAATCCACGATGACGATGCAGACGGGCAGGTCCTCGGAGAGGCTGAGCAGACGGGCAGTATGCAGATGTCCTGTTGCCCCGAAGCCGTCCGTGCCCCGAAACACCGAGCATCCGGCGAGTCCGGCCCGGCGAGCTCGGTCGACGATCTCCGTGGACAAGGAATGGTGCCGATAGTGGTCGGACTCGCCGATGAAGACAGTCAGTCGCCTGGCTGGACCATGCGTTATCAACGGGAACTCCTTTCGCGGCGCGCGCCACGTCGTCCCGCCGCGATGGCGCGGCCGACGAGGAGACCGAACCACGACGCCGTGAGGGCGCTGCCGATGGTCGCGAGCAAGTACCCGATCGCCGTCTGGGCATGGTGGTGTGCGAACAACTGATCAACGACGACGACGACTGATGAGAAGGTGGTTAGCGCGCCGCAGAAGCCAGTGCCTAGCAACGGACGTAGGTAGCGGGATGGCGCCACCTCGGAGGCAATGACGACAACGAGCGCAAGGATCAAGGCGCCCGCGGTGTTGACCCAGAAAATCGGCCACGGAAACGCGCCGGACGGCGTCGGCCAGATCAATGTGGCGGCGTAGCGCGCGTACCCACCGACGCAGCCGCCGAGGAAGATGGCGACGACAACATCGATCCGAAACGTTGGCCAGGACGAGCGGGGTGACTGTTCGAACGCAGACGAGGTCGAACGCTGCCGGGTGGATTCAGCATCCGAGTGCGTCACGGGAACCTCGCTCACGAGACGTGCCGTAGGGACCGTTGGCCGCGATGCTGCGACAGATGACGGCGGGCCCCACCGCCGTGACGTGTTCTTACCGTACAACCCGCTCAGCAACCCGATGTGGCGTGCTCCGATCCGGTGGCCGGCGCGAGAAACTGTCAGACCCGATAGCTAACGTGCCTGCCATGGACTTCCGCTTGGAGCTTGTGCAGGTGCCCGTGTCCGATGTTGACCGGGCGAAGGCCTACTACACGGAGAAAGCCGGCTTCGTCGCCGACCACGATCACCGGGTGAACGACCAGATCCGATTCGTTCAGCTGACACCACCCGGGTCTGCTGCGTCGATCGCCATCGGCACTGGGCTTGGCGCTGCGATGTCACCCGGCTCGCAGCAAGGTCTGCAGCTGGTCGTCGATGACATCGAGGCAGCTCGGGCGGAGCTGGCCGGACGCGGTGTCGAGGTGAGCGAGGTGCAGCGGTTTCCCTGGGGTCACTTCGTGTTCTTCAGTGACCCGGACGGCAACGGGTGGGCCGTGCAGGAGATTCCGCCCCGCGAGTAGCCGGTCTCGGCAGGCTACGGCGCGGAGGCGAGCATGTCGCGCGTGATCTCGGCTGCAGCGCCCATAACGATCGCGGCAGTAATCCGTTCGTCGAGCGGTCCGAGAGATATGACCCCGACCGAGGCGTCGGCTGAGCCGCTCGCCTTGATCGGCGCCGAGAGGCCCCAAGCTCCGGGCTGCAGCTCTCCGGCGCTGGCGACATAGCCCTGCCTTCGTCCTTTTCGGACCGCTACTCGCTCACCGCGGCGCGCCGGTCCGCCAATGAGAATGGCCATTCCGGCGGCGCCCACGGTCAGCGGATGGCGGGACCCGACTCGGTAGGCGACGTGCATCGCAGCGTGCTGCGGCTCGACAACGGCGATGCTGACCGCATCCGGCCCATCGCGGATCGTCAGATGGGCGGTGGCGCCTGTCGTCTCGGCCAACCTGCGAAGGTGTGGGCGCGCTGTCTGCTGTAGGTCCGCGCGTAACGCTGTTGTCAGCCCCGCCGTTGCCGGGCCGAGACGGTACCGGCCGTCCGGATCCTGGCTGACCAGAGCGTGGTCAGTCAGGGTGACGAGCAGTCGATAAGCGACGGTGCGGTGGATCCCCACCACGCGGGCGACGTCGGCAATCGTCGATCCGTCTGGGCGGCCGGCGATCGCTTCGAGCACGCGTAGCCCGTTGTCCAGCGTTTTGGCCCCTCGCTCGCGCGCCGGTCGGGACGCGTTGACCGGACTCATCGGGCTCCTTATAGTCCATGCCTAGGGGCGTTTACCGCACATACTGTGCGATTATCGCACAACGAGTGAGCGCGAGGAGGCCACCGTGGTCAGCTACCAGTCCGGCTTCGGTAATGGGTTCGAGACAGAGGCAATCGCGGGCGCCTTGCCCATAGGACGCAACTCGCCCCAGCAGGTGGCATTCGGCCTTTACGCGGAGCAGCTGAGTGGATCGCCGTTCACCGCGCCGCGCCGGAGCAACGAGCGATCGTGGATGTACCGGATCCGCCCGTCGGTTCGACACGTCGGCCGGTTTCGCCGTGTCGACGCCGGCCAGTGGCGCAGTGCGCCGGATGCTGACCGGGCCGGCCCGATTGGGCCGATGCGATGGGATCCTTTCCCGATTCCGCAACGATCACAGTCGTTCGTCGAGGGCGTCAGCACGATCACCACAGCCGGCGACGTCAGTACGCAAACCGGAATGGCGAGCCACGTCTACGCGGTCACGCGGTCCATGCAGGATGAGTACTTCTACAACGGCGATGCGGAAATGCTGGTCGTTCTCCAGCAAGGTGCGCTGCGCTTCTGGACGGAGTTCGGCATCATCGATGCGACACCCGGTGAGATCGTGGTCGTGCCGCGCGGTGTGAAGCTGCGGGTCGAACTGCCGGGCGAGCCGGCGCGCGGCTACTTATGCGAGAACTATGGCGGCGCGTTCACGCTGCCGGAGCGCGGTCCCATCGGAGCGAACTGCCTAGCAAATGCTCGCGACTTCCTGATCCCGGTCGCGGCGTACGAGGAGCGTGATAGTGAGTCTCGGCTGTTCGTGAAGTGGGGCGGCGAGATGTGGAGCTGCGACCTGTCGCATTCGCCGCTCGATGTCGTGGCCTGGCACGGTAACTACGCGCCGTACAAGTACGATCTACGCCGCTTCTCGCCGGTCGGCCCACTGCTTTTCGATCACGCCGACCCGTCCATCTTCACCACCCTGACCTCACCGTCCGAGACGTCTGGCACGGCCAACGTCGACTTCGTTCTGTTCCCGGATCGGTGGCTCGTATCCGAGGACACGTTCCGCCCGCCGTGGTACCACATGAACGTCATGTCTGAGTTCATGGGCCTGGTCTTCGGTGTGTACGACGCCAAGCCGCAGGGCTTCGTCCCCGGTGGGATCAGCCTGCACAATTGCATGACGCCCCATGGCCCGGACGCCGAGGCCTTTCAGCGTGCCAGCACGGTGGAGCTGAAGCCGGAACGGCTTCGCGGAACCCTGGCGTTCATGTTCGAGACCCGCTATCCGCAGCGCGTGACCCGGTTCGCCGCGGAGTCACCGCAGCTGCAGGCGGACTACGCCGACTGCTGGGCTTCGCTACCGGTCCGATTCACACCGCCGGCAGGTCAGGAGTTCGCAGCTTCGACCAGCGACGGGTACTCGACGCCATCCGCTCGGTGACCTCGCAACCAGCTCGCCGCTCTCTGTCCCTCACGACGGATTCCCAGCCGGCGGCCCGCCGGATGCCTTAGTGTCGTCAGATGGCTGGTCCGGAGCAGGAGACCCCGGCCACCCAGTCTCGTCGCGACGAAGGCTGGTTCCGCCGGCGGCTCGAAGCCATCCGACGGGCGCGCGCCTGGGTTCGACGCCTGCCCGGCGGTTGGGTGGCCTGGCGGGTCAGCGTTGCCCTCGTCGGGTTGATCGTCGTCGTGGCGGGCATTATCTTGCTTCCGCTGCCCGGGCCGGGTTGGCTCATCGTCTTTGGCGGCATCGCGATATGGGCTACCGAATTCGCCTGGGCCAAGCGCCTGCTCATCTGGACGCAGCGGCAGGTTCGCGAGTACTCGGAGCGGATCAGGTCCTGGTGGCGCCGCCGCAATGCGCGCCGGTAGGCTGGCCAACCTTGGAGGACCGTAATTCCAATAGCGGCAGGGGCGATTAGCTCAGCGGGAGAGCACTGCCTTCACACGGCAGGGGTCACTGGTTCGATCCCAGTATCGCCCACAAAGGAAAACCCTTGTAATCATTGGCCTTTCCGCCTCTCACGCACCGTCGTGAGGTCGGCGACGTCGGCGCCGGTACACAACGGGTACACACGAGCTTTCCGGGCCACGGCGTCCAGCCGCTCAGCGACGGCGTCGAGATCGTCGTCGAATAGGTCGCTGTAGACGTCCAGCGTCATCGCTGCCGACGCATGCCCGAGCATCCGCTGCACTGCCTTGACGTTCGCGCCGGCCGAGACCGCCAGACTCGCGGCTGTGTGCCGCAGTTCGTGCGGCGTCAGACCAGGCTGACCGATCGCGGCGGCGGCGTTGTCGAACCACGCGCGTCGGGCGTTGCGGTTGCGCAGCACCTCGCCGCGGGTCGACGTGAACACCAGGTCGCTCGTGTCCCATCCTGCGAGGTGTGGCGTGAGCTCGTCGGCGAGGAAGCGGGGGAGCGGCACGGAACGGCGTTCGTGGTTCTTCGGGGTGCCCCACTCGATCCGGCCGCCGTTGACCTCGGTCATAGCTTCGGACACGGTGATCCGCCGGCGCATGAGGTCGATTGCCCCGACTTTCAGCGCAGCCAGCTCGGACCACCGCAGTCCGCAGTAGGCGAGAACCAGCACCGCCAGTCGATATTGCGCGTACGCCTCGGTCAGCCGCTCATGCGGAGGGATGGCGGCTGCATCGGCCAGCGCGGCGACCTGCTCGGCGGTGAGGTACTTCCGTTGTCGCTGCATCGATCGGGGCAGGTCGACGTCCCGTGACGGGTTGGTCGATAGACGCCGGTCGCGTACCGCCAAGTCCAGGACTGCAGCAAGCACGCCGTAGGCCTTCCGGACCGAGGCCCCAGATTGCCCGGTCGCGCTCAGCTCGGCGAGCCACGCCTGCACGTCGCCGTGTTCCACTCGGTCGAGTGGCGTTGACTGCCAGCGCGGCAAGACATGCACGTCTAGGGCGCTGTCATAGCGGGCGCGGGTGGTCGGCTTGAGGTTGACCTTGCCGGCCTTCCACTGCGCCGCGACCGTGCCAACGGTCACCTTCGCCCGCGCCGTGTCGATGTACGCGCCAGCCAGCTTCGACGATTCTGCCTTCACACGGCAGGGGTCACTGGTTCGATCCCAGTATCGCCCACCATCAATCACAATATGTGGTGGTTGCTGCCCGCGGGACCCCGTATTTGCCGCCTGGGCAGCGAGCACTGAACCCCTGACGCGCAAAGGGCTCGCGGTACACCGAAGAACGGTGCTGCCGCGACGCGTGGGCACGATTGGCACCGTCTGTGCTCCGGATGCCGGCTTCGTGCAACAGACATGCAACGCGAGGGCTGGGACGCGGTGCTGACGGCGGCAGAGCGCACCACCGGCTGCGCCGTCCATTCTCTGAACGGAAAGCCGGGATGACGCCGCCCGACTGAAGGCGCCGATCCTCACGGCGTAGGCGAGATCGCCGACTATTTGCTGCGGCTGAGTCCCTTGTTCCCTGTTCTTGATGAGTACAGATCATTCATTCGGGGCGGTCGGCTTAGCACACATTCCGCGATGATCCGGCGACGAGGCATTGGCTGGAGGGAGAAGACATCGGTGCGACGTTGGCTCAGCGGCTATCGCCTGCGCTATCCGGCGCCAGCTGGGGGAAGTAATGGAAGGCGACGTCCCTGATGACTTCGACGATGAGCTGGGGCGTGAGTTCGGTGGAGGGGTCGTCTAGTTGCGGTGGGAGTTTGACCCCCATCTGCCTGGCGTGCTCGATGATGCCGGGTGCGACGTCCTTGCCTAGGTAGCCGAGGGCATTGCCCATGGTCTGGTAGTCAATCGCCCATGAAGGCAGGGGCTGGGCCGCGACGGTGGCCCAGGTCTGGGGGTCGCGGGGTGTGCCGCGGGTGAACACGTGGTCGAACGTGCGCGCGGAGGCATCGCGCTGGGTGAACGGCGCGCCGAGGTCCCACGTCTTGCGCAGCGTCGCGATTAGCGAGGTGTGCCGGTACTCCTCGTTGTACACGGAGCCCGGCTCGACCCATGGCGATACGACAATGGCGGGAACGCGGTAGCCGGAGCGGTCGAACGTGAAGCCAAACTCACCCGCCGGTGCCGCCGGATCGGGCGGCGGGACCGGTCCCGGGGGCACGTGGTCGTAGGTTCCGCCTGGCTCGTCCCACCCGATCAGCAAGGTGGTGTTCCAGACGTTAGTGCCCGGCTCTGCGGTGGCGGACCGGTAGGCGTTGAAGACCCGCTCCAGGAACGCCTCGCCGCCCAGCATTGCCGACGACGGGTCCAGCCCGATATCAACGTTGCCGCCGAAAAATGACCGGCCGAAGGCCGGGTGGTAGTCGCCGTGACCCGCGATCATGTCCGGCTCGATCAGCGAGAAATCGGGCAGGGTCCCGGCCGCGGCGTCCTTCTCGAACTCCGAAAACCGCACGAAGTGCGTCGCCAGCCGGTCCTTCAGCCGGGGATAATGGATGACACCGGTGAACGACAAGCACATCGGCTCCATCACATAGACCTTCCAGGTCCTGCCGTGCTGCTCAAGCCGCTCGAAGATCGTCTCCGCGTCGTTTTTTGTGAACCACTTTCGCACCGGGCTGTTCACGACCAGCCCCGACGACGTCGCCGCTGTCCAGAACGACCGGTTCATGAATGTCTGCGACGGCACCTCGGAAAACCAGTGGTCGAACACCCCGAACTCACGTGCGATGCCGCTCAGCACCGGCAGCTGCTGCGGGGTGTACCCGGTCATGATCTGGGCGTACTCCTCGTAGGTCGGCTGCCGGCCAACTTCGCCGGTGAACGTGCTGATGTAGTCGGCGACGAACCCATCCATCGCGGGAACCGCGCCCGGCGGCGGCGCGTTCCACGGTGCTGTCACGCCCTCGCCGATCTTGAACCTGTTGTGGTCGTCGATCGCGCCGAACAGCTGGGTGTTGGTGTGGTACCACTCCTCACCCGAGTCCGGGTTAGGGGAGTCCATGTCGGTAGTAACGCCGTAGGGCACCACCTTGCGGCCGGCGCCGTGCTCGGCCCATTCCGGGATCGGGTTGCTCAGCTCCGTCCCAATGACACCCTCGAAGGCCTTGCCGTCCCCCGGCCCGTAGAGGCGGCCCAGCACGTTGTCCAGCGACCGGTTCTCAAACAGCACCACCACCACATGATCGAGCGCATTGGCGCGGGTAGCTGAGCCGGGCATGCGAGGTCTCCAGTCGTCTGAGGACGTGTCGGGCGGGTCCGTCCCCGCCGGGCACCGACAAACCGCCAGGATCATCCCACCTCACCAGCGGCTGCTACTGCGTCACCTCGAACGGGTGACGGGCCTGCCCGCGCTCCGGCAAGCTCGGGATCTCCGGCCGTCCATGCAAAGCAGGCCCAGAATCATTCATCGATAGGTCCGGCCAATCAGGAAGCCTTATCGGCTCTCCCATCCAGAACGACGGCTCGCGAGTGCTGAACAAGTGCTTGTGTCGGATACTTTCTGGCGGCCGCGTGGCGCGTCTGGCCCGCCGACGGCAATCATGTTGGCGTGAGCGATGCTGGAGGGTCCATGGATGACAGCGTCCGCGCCGCGCTGTTTCGTAGTCAGATCATCGATCTGACTACGACGGGACGACGGACGGGACAGCGCCGACGGATAGAGATCTTCCTGCACGAGAAGGATGGCATTCTGTTCATCAGCGGGATGCCACGCGCGGACCGGACCCGGGACTGGATCTATAACATCGCCGCCGACCCGCGTGTCGTCGTGCACCTGAAACAATCCGTCGTCGCTGACGTTCCGGCCACCGCGCGAGTAGTCACCGACCCGGACGAGCGACAGCCGCTGATCGACGCCGCGGCGCAGCGCTGGGGTCGCACGGACATCCCGGCCATGCTCCAGTACAGCCCACTCATCGTGCTCAAACTCGACGGCGACGCTCCGGATCGTCGCGTCGACGCCTGACCGCCAAGACAACATCACCCACAGTTCGGTATCAACGTTCTACGGCGACCACCTGAGAAGTGACGCCTGCCGCCTTGGCCTCGCGCAGACTCGGAACCTCGCGCTCGCCACCTGCCTCCGGGCCAGGTTCCCGTCGGCTGGAGCCGATGCAGAAACGCATTTGGGGCTGCTGCGTACAAGTATTACGGTCGGTCCCGGCTAACCCGAGTGTCCTCTTTATGCCGCCGTCCGCACTCGGCGACCGGGCCGATGACAGCGTGCCCGTGATCGACGCTCAGATCGGCCGGGACGAAGCGCATCGGAGGCACGTCGTGCGCCGCTGTCGTCGGCATCCACGAGGCGGCTGACGGGTTGTCGCGACGGGGATGGATCCCTCGTCGAACGTGGACGCGAGCGGGTGTCCGACAAGGCGATCCTTGGGGTCTCGTGCGGGCTGTTCGACGAGGCTCATACAGTCGGGGTGGTTCGTGGCCTCGGTGTTGGTCGGTGATCGGCTGGGCCGGGTCGTCGGTCGAGCTGGAGGTCCCGATGACAGCTGACACCCCATCGTCCGATCGCGCCGGGGATCCGACTGGCTGGGATGCGTCGCCCGGGCCTGAGGAGTGGCCGGGGCATGCGTCGGCGCATCTGCTGTCGACCTCGGTGAGCAAGTTGAATCGGTTGCGCGCGGCGGTGTTGGGCGCCAACGACGGGATCACTTCGACGGCGGGACTGGTTGCCGGGGTGGCCGGTGCCGCGGCGAGCTCGACGGCGGTGTTGATCGCCGGGGTATCCGGGCTAGCCGCCGGGGCCTTCTCGATGGGTGGTGGTGAGTACACCTCGGTGCGGGCGCAACGCGACAGTCACGACGCGTTGCTGGCCCGGCAACGCCGCGAGCTGGACACCAGGCCGCATGAGGAGCTGGACGAGCTGGCCTACATGTACGCCCAGAAGGGGCTGTCGCCTCGGCTGGCCCGGGAGGTGGCCGCCGAGTTGAGCTCAGGTGACGCTCTGGCTGCGCATGCCGACATCGAATTGGGCATCGACGTGGAGGATCTGGTCAATCCGTGGGAGGCGGCGATGGCCTCGGCCACCTCGTTCCTGCTCGGTGGGGTCCTGCCGCTGCTGGCGATCCTGCTGCCACCGCACGCCTGGCGGGTCCCGGTGTGCTTCGCCGCGGTGCTGATCACCCTGTCGGCTACCGGGTACGTGGCGGCGCGCCTCGGGCAGGCCCCCGCCGGGCGGGCCACCGTGCGCAACGCAGCGGTCGGGTTCACCGCCATGCTGCTGACCTACGCCATCGGCACCGCCGTTGGACACATCGCCTGAACCATCTCCCCGGCTAGGCCGCAGAGGCGCCGCGCGCTGCGGCCCCTCGCTGCTAACCGCTTCTGGATTTCCTTCGCCACGCGGGCGCCATTACCGAACTTCGATGCGTGAAAGTACTCGATCATCTGCGTTGTCACACCCTCAACTCCGCGGGAGGGTGTATGGAATCGAGCCGGATGGTCGTGGCGCCGCGCGCGTCGGCCCGCTGTCGCGATTTCGCGCAACATGCCGAGGGCGCACGATCCCGCCTGTAGATGGCCTTCGCTCTCCAGCCAGCGAACCAGAAACGGCGCCGACCCATCGGGTCCGTGCGCTTCAAGAACCATGGCCCGCCGAGCCGCGCTGTTATCCGTGCGGCCGTTCACGATGAGCAAGTCGCCGGTATGGGCCCTCATGCTGCACTCCTCCTGCCTGACCCGCTGATCGCGGGCACCACACACCACCCGACCGGGCACTTGATCACAAGGCAAGAGGCCAAGGTCCCTGACAGACACATCGGGCAGGACGCCACGGCCGCACCGGGCGTGATTTGAACGAGGATCACCCGCACCGACGGCCATACCTACCTAGTTTCTCTGGTCGTAATGCGCGCAAAGGGGATCGATTCTGCTAGCCCCACCACTGCGAGGGAAGGTCTGCCAGGGCGATGCGACGACCCGACGGAATGCCGGTAACGCGAACGTAGTGCGGCTTCTTGCCCGGCGCCCAGGGAATCAACGGCAGCTGCTCGAGTCGGCTCAAGGTCTCGGGCTCGGTGACCGTTGCGGCAGATCCCCGAATGAGAATGCTCCAACCGGTCCGCTCGGCTGAATCGATCCCGTCCACCTCGAACGCCACTCGTGCTCCGTTGGACGCTGAGTCCAGCTTCGTACCTGGACCCGTCCGGAACACGACGGACCGACCATCCATACAGTAGTTGACAGGAAGGATCAACGGACCATCCGCGTCGAGTAGACCCAGGCGGCCGATGCGGCTGGACTCGAGCAGCGCGTGGCATTCGTCAACGGTCAATTCGATCAAGCGATTGCCAATATTCTCGGTCATCGATGCAGGCTACCTGGCAAGTCGGCGCATCCCGTCGGTCACTCTCTGAAGTGCAACGCACGGCGTTGGAAGTCACGATCGACCAATGGACGAGTGCCTGGACAGGGCAGAAGGTCCCGTCGGCGTAGACACCGCGGACAGGGGCTGATCAGCGGAGTACGCGGTCCACGAATGCCTCGACGGCCAGCCCCATCGCCGCTCCGCCCAAGACGTCGACTGGCAGATGTGCTCCGACATGGATGCGGCACAGCGTCGGAACGGCAGCGAATGTCGCCAGTCGGGCCGCCCGGCTGCTTACGCGATCGCAGCACCACCAGGTCGGAATCGGTGGCCGCGTCGAGCCGGAACCCTCGCGGCATGAGGAGCCTCAAGCGCTGGTTCGGACATTCACCCAGCGGCTAAGGCGAGGCCTGGAAGCCCGAGAACCTCATCTAGATCTTTGACCGCTGGTCGTTTTGGTGAGTATGTCGTCGGCGGTCTTAGTCCAGGTGAATGGTTGGCAGCGTTCGTTCCAGGCGTCGATGTAGGTCTCGATCGCGGTGATGAGGTCCTTGACGCTGGTGAAGGTGCCGCGGCGGATGGCCTGGCGGGTGATGATGCCGAAGAAGATCTCGACCATGTTCAGCCAAGAGCCCGAGGTCGGGGTGAAGTGCAGCGTGATCCGCCGGTTCTTGGCGAGCCAGGCCTGCACGCTCGGGTGTTTGTGGGTTGCGTAGTTGTCGACCACGATGTGCAGCCGCTGCCGCGGGTAGGTCTTCGCGACGTGTTTGAGGAAGCGCAGGAACTCCTCGTGCCGGTGCCGCGGGTAGCAGGCGTCGGTGACCTTGCCGGTCGCGACCTCCAGTGCCGCGAACAACGTGGTGGTGCCGTGGCGGACGTAGTCGTGAGTCGCCTTCTCCGGCAGCCCGGGACGCATCGGCAGGATCGGCGCAGTACGGTCCAGCGCTTGGATCTGGGACTTCTCGTCGATCGAGAGCACCACCGCCTTGTCCGGCGGATTCAGATACAGACCGACGACGTCGCGGACCTTGGCCTCCAACTGCGGGTCGGTGGAGAACTTGAACGTCTCGCGCCGCCACGGCTGCAGTCCCCACTTTCGCCAGATCTTGGCAATCCACACGTTGGAGATATCGAGCTGCTCGGCCAACAGGCGGCTCGACCAGTGCGTGACACCCAGCTTCTGCGGCGGCGGTTCCAGGGTGGCGAGCACGACCGCGACCTCATCGATCTGTGCCGGTCGCCCAGGCTTCGGGCGGTCGTCCAGGCCAGCGACTCCCGCACTCGCGTAGCGCTTCTTCCACGCGATCACCGTCGGCTTGGACACTCCGACCCGCGCCACGATCTCATTCGTTCCAACCCCCTCGTCGGCCAACAGCACGATCCGCGCCCGCTGCGCGAGCCCAGCCCGCAATGACGGCGTTCGCATCCAGCGGATCAGCTCGGCGCGGTCTTCATCGGGCATCTGCACAGCCACAGTGAACGACATACACCACCCTACCGCAGGGTAAAGCTAATTCGTTCACGCGACACTACCCCTCTTGATCTTCTCGAGTGCCGGCTCTTGCGCGATCCGTTCGGTGACGTTGTTTGACGATCGTGCGCCGAATCGTTCCTTGGCCATGTCAGTACGTCCAGGGAGCGATAGGGGCGCCGTAGTCGGGGCATACTGTTGCAGTCCGTGCGGCGACCCTACGTCGAAAGACATGGTGCCCTGATTAGCGAACATGCACCCGCACATTCTGCGACATACCCTTCGTCACCACCATGCTCGATACCGCCGTCGATCTGCGCGACGTCCAGATCGCCGCACGCACGCCGACCCCTGAACCACCAGTGCGGGTCCGAAAACCTCGACCGCCACCCCAGCTACATCCGCGCCGTCTACCTGGCCTCCGGAACCTAACGGCAGCGCCCACAACGGCATGTCCCGCAGAGCGCCGCGCCGCTCCACAAGGGAAGCCTACGATCCCGTGGATGGACTCTCCGGACCTCAAGGTCGGCGATTGCGTAACGAAGCGTCTGCCCGACGACCCGCGATGGAGATCTGGGAAGGACAGCCAGGACGCATCGAGTGGTTCGAACCTGACCCGCCTCGTGATGCGATCGAGAGGTGAGGTTCAGTTGACCCGCGTCACGATCCGCAGGCGTTTCTTTTGGTTGCTGAAGAACACGCTCAATCCGCTGACGAGTCGGCTGGCCCGAGCCGGTTACGGCCCTTTCTCGCTGATCCGCCACGTCGGACGCAAATCCGGACGCACCTACGAAACACCGGTCATGCTCGTCCAAGTGCCCGAGGGATTCATCGCCGAGCTCACCTATGGCGAGAATGTGGATTGGTACCGGAACGTCGTGGCCGCCGGCGGGTGCGTCGTCGTCCACCATCGGACGGAGTACCACGTCACCCACATCGACCCGTGCAGCGCCGAGTACGGCCTCGGTGCGTATGCCGCCCCATTCAGGCTCATCCTGAAAACTGCACGGCGCAAGGAGTTTCGCCTCCTCCGCACCGAGAAGTCACAGGCAGCCGAGTAGATGTGTCGATAAGACCGGCGGCGCCACGGCATCATCGAAGGTACGCAGCCAGCGGCGCGGAGTCGACTGGGTCCGCAACGTCTTGGCCGCCGGCGAGTTCACCCTCCGGACGAAGAGTCCTGACCACGTGCTCCACCGACCCGAGTTCATCGGCCCGAACTGTGCGTTGCCCGCCTACTCGCCGCTGTCACGCAGGATGATCCGCAAACGCGACGTCCAGCACTTCGTGTGGGGACATCGGGCGCTGCAGCACTGACCACACCTACTGCGCTGCGTGATCGAGCGACTGGCCTCGCATCAGAAGATGATCTTCGTTAGTCCGCAAATAGTCCGCAAGAAGTCCGCAAACCGCAGATGTCGATTAGGAGTTACCAACGATGACCGACAGTGTCCTGACCCAGCAATTAGGGCCTGGTCAACGAGGGTCGCGTCGTGACTGTGTCGTGCAACGTATGGTCAACACGGGCCGCTTCCCGCAAGTCGTCGAGCCGCCCGGCGACTGCATCCAGGTCGTCGTCGAAATGATCCGCCTAGAGATCAAGGGGTCATGGCCGCGGACGCATGTCTGATATGCGTTGCACCGCCTTAACGTTCGCGCCAGCCGACACCGCTAAGCTCGCCGCGGTATGCCAAGGCTCGTGGTGCCAGGCCGCCGGCAGCCGCCATTACCGTAGTGCGATCAAACCACGCTCGATGAGCATTTCGATTGCGCATGACCGCACCCTCCGGCGAGATAACACTAGATCATCGGCGGTCCATGTCGCCGTGTGTTCGCCGAGATCGCTTAGAAGGAACTGCGCGATGGGCACCCATCGTGCCTCATGACTCTTTGGGGGGCCCCATACCAGCCCGATACGGTCGACTTCGACGACCGCCGCCCAAATCGGCACGCATCACTGCCGATCGGCGTGGTATTGGCGCGCTCAGTTCGCGATGCCGATGCCTCGTATTCGCATCCGGTGGCGCGCCCGGTCTCATGCGGGGTGTGTAATGCGAATCGTGGCTGCCAAGGCACGTCACCGTGTGATCGAGTTCTGGGACGAGCACGTCCGGCAATGGGTTGGGCAGCGGATCCGATGCCCGATCCGCTGCCCAGGTGGTATGCCAGCTATGCCGGTTCCGGCCCGGGCATCGTGACCCGCGATGGGTTCGTCGAACCGTACCTGGGCACCTTCCTCGGTCTCGAAAGAGAGCCGCAGCTGGTGATCATGGGCCTGAACCCGGGCTACTTCGACCCGTTTCATCGCCCGCGACGGGCAATTCGCCGACGAGATCCGCGACGAATACGGCTCCTACAGCGCCTGGGTTCGAAGCCGCCCCTACGACCGGGACCCGTGGATCGCCGCGCATGGACCGAACGACTACTTCCGCAGCCGCCGGAACCTCACGCGTCGCCCATCCACGTCGCTAATGACGACAGTGTGTCGTCGGAGAGGTCTTGCCGATCTGGGTCCACAACGGCGTTGGTTGCGTTTTGTATTCGCTAGCTAACGCGTAGTCGTGACCTCGAAGAAGGCGCAGCCGTGTGGTAGAAAGCACTCGCTCGGTCGGGGGCCCGCGAGAGGGAGCGGAGGTCTGGTTGAGGACGCAAGATCGAGCGTGTCCTTGCCCTAGTGCGGGCCTGTTTCGCCGTATTGATCGTGGCGGGTATCGCCCCCGTAAGGCAGTGAGACTCGCCAGTACTTCCGGTATCCCAGAGGCCGGAACAGTCCACGCTATGGCAGCTCGCCATCGGGCGGCCGTTGGCGACGGGAGTCCGGGCCGACCGCTTCACCTGCTTTCGCCGAGAGCCGTGTGCGCGCGGTGTGACGCGCCACGGTGGACAGCCACGAGACTCGGATGGCACGAAGAGCCGCTCACCGCGAGGTGATGAGCGAACAGCGCCCCACGCGCCGGACGACCGGACCCTCCCCGCGAGAGCACCGGCGCGGCGGCGCTGCGTCACGGTCGGGCGGGTTGCCGGATGCTCAGCCCGCCGTGCTGATTTCGGATGCGCCGACCGTGGTGCTGCCGCGCCCCGCGCCGGTCGACGCGGCGCGGGACGTCGACGGTTGGCAGGTCAGCAGCATCGATATGCCGGTGCTGCCAAGGGTCGCGCAGGCCGACCACAGCGACGCCGTGCGACAGCGAGCACTGACCGAGCTCGCCTGGCTTTTGCCGACGCTCCTCATGCTCAGTATCGGGCTGATCCGCGTCGGCTGGCCGGCGCTGTGGGCGGATGAGCTGGCGACATGGGGGATGGTGACCGTCCCGTGGAGCCAGACGTGGGAGGTGCTCCACCACACAGACGCCACCCTCGGCGCCTACTACGCGATCATGCACGTGTGGGTGTCGTTGCTGGGTGCCTCGGACGTCATGATCCGGCTGCCGTCCGTGCTGGCGATGGCCGCGTCCGCGGGGTTGACCGCGCGGCTTGGTACGCGGCTGGCCTCTCCCCGGGTCGGCCTGCTATCGGGTCTGCTGTTCGCGGTGCTGCCCACAACGTCTCGGTACGCCCAGGAGGCACGTCCCTACGCGCTGGTGGTGTTCGCAGCCGTCCTGTGCAGCCTCGCTCTGGTCCGGGTCCTGGACCGGCCGGGGATCGGGCGGTTGCTGGCCTACGCGCTGGCGACCGGGTTGCTCGGCCTGCTGCACGCGATCGCCCTGCTGCTCATCCCGGCGCACGCCCTGGTGGTGCTCGCCGTGCGCAGGTCGGTCATGCCGCGCTGGCTGGTCGCGGCGGGCGTCGGCATGCTGCCGGCGCTGCCGGCGCTGTACCTCGGCAGTCAGCAGACGGCGCAGGTGGCATGGATCGGGCCGCCGACGTCGAGCAGTCTCACTGCCTACCCCGCCATGTTGCTGGGGTCCGCGGTCGGCGCTGGCATGATCCTGGCGCTGGCGATGTATGCCGTCTCCACTCGCCATCCGGCAGTCCTCTACACGAGCTGGGCAGTCGTTCCGGCGGTCTGCCTGTTCGCGGCATCGCAGCTAACGGCGCTGTGGCTACCCCGGTATCTGCTGTTCACAACTCCGGCTTGGGCGCTGCTGGCCGGGACCGCGCTCGGGCGGATCCGGCTCGTCCGCGGGGCTATCGCTCTGGCCCTCGTGGCGGCCGTCGGCGTTACCGCTCAGGTGAGCGTGCGCGGGCCAGACGGGCACCTGCAGGCCACGCGCGAGGCGGCCGCGTTGATCGCGGCTCAGATGAAGCCCGGTGATGCAATTGTCTACAGCTCGCACGACAGCGGTGCCACCGTCTACGGCACCTCCGACCGGGTGGGACGGGACCTTGTCGCCCATTACATCCCGGCGGATCGGCGACCCGCCGACGTGCTGCAGGTCGTTCCGCAGCGCACCAGCGGTCGAGTTACCGCGGTGGAGTGCACGAACGTGGCGAGATGCTTGCCGAACGTGCAGCGCATCTGGGTGCTGCGCCTAGACCACCAGAGCGATCCGCTGCAGGACCTCGGGGGGACGAAGGCGGCGGTCGTCCGCAGCCGGTACTACGTGTCGCGGGTCTGGTACCCCCAGGGCCTCACCGTTGCCCTGGCCCTGCCGAAACCGACGGGCTGACTGATGCCCACGACGGATCAAGGCTGAGCAATGCTCGCTTTCCTGCTGCAGGTCGACGCCTGGGTCAACGACGGACAGCTGCGTATGTTCGCCGTCTTCATGGGAATGATCTGGCTCCTCTGGACCATGCGGGTCGTTCTCGCACGGCACTACTGGCCCGTGCAGCTCGCGTGGAACGTCACCAGCTCGGTCATCATCCCAGTGGTCGACGAGCCAGAGGACTTCTTCCGCGAGGTCCTGACCCGGATCGCCGAGCAGCGCCCGACCGAGGTCATCGTGGTCATCAACGGCCCGCGCAACGTGATGCTGGAGAAGGTCTGCGCCGACTTCGGGATCCAGTGGTGCTGGACCGAGACCGCCGGCAAGCGCAACGCGCTAAGCCTGGGGGTAGAGATGTCCCGGGGCGAGATCTCCGTCCTCGTCGACTCCGACACCTTGTGGACGCCGGGCACCCTGGAGGAGCTGGTCAAGCCCTTCCGCGACCCGAGGGTCGGGGGCGTCAGCACCCGGCAACGCATCCTCGAACCCGGCCGCACGATGCTCACCCGCTGGGCCGACTGGTTGGAGAACGTGCGCGCCGAATACTCGATGCCCGCGATGAGCGTGCTGGGAACCGTCGGATGCCTGCCGGGCCGCACGATCGCCTTTCGCCGCACGATCCTCGTCGGGTGCATGCACAGATTCCTCACCGAGCGGTTCCTCGGTGTGTTCCTGGAGGTGAGCGACGACCGCACGCTCACGAACTACGCCCTCCTGGCGGGCTACAAGACCGTGTACCAGTCGACCTCGCTCGTCTACACCGACGCCCCCACGTCCCTGCGCGGGCTGGCCAAGCAGCAGCTCAGGTGGGCGCGCGGGTCGCAGTACAACACGCTGCGCATGATGCCGTGGATGGTGCGCGAGGCCCCGCTGCTGGCGCTGTTCTACGCGGCCGACATCGTGGTGCCGTTCGTTCTGGTCGGCTCCTACCTGGCCTGGAGCGTCGCCGTGCTCCGCGGGCGGAAGACGCCGATGTACGACCAGCTTCCGCTGCCCAACCCGGGATGGCAGGCGGTGCTGTTCATCGTGGGGCTCAGCCTTTCCATGACGCTGCTGTCGTGCGCCATCAGGTTCGGCAGGCACTTCTCCTCCCGGCCGAGGGACCTCGTCTACCTCCCTGTGTTGATGTTGATCAACGTCTTCGTCCTGATGCCGATCCGGGTGCTCGGCTTCGTCTGGATGGGCCACAACGCCGGTTGGGGCACCCGCTCGAACGCTTTCGGCGGCGCGTCCGGGAGGAACGTCCAGGCCGCTATCCCGTACCTGCTGGGAGGGGCGATGCTCGCTGGGGCGGTGCTGGTCAGTGTCTAGGCACACGCGACCTACGGCGCGTCGAGGGTCGGCGCTGTGGGTCACCGGCAACGCCACGGTTCTCGCCGCGCTCACGCTCTGGCTGGTCGCGCGGGTGTTCGTCAGCAGTCCGGCCGCTGGCTCGGGCTCCGGCACGGAGACGGCGCCGGCCGGCGGCCGTGTCGGCCGGGTCGGCCGGGTCGGCCGGGTCGGCGGGCGCATCACTGGCACCGCCGCCAGTGCCCAGCAGGGACGTGTTCCTGAAGCCGCCTGCACCCTACTTCGGGCTGACCACTCCCCAGGCACCCTGGTCCCGCAGCGAGCTGAACTCACTGGCGGCCAAAGCCGGAGCCCACCCGACGATGATCCAGTTCTTCGTGAATTGGACGCAGGAGTTCCGGCCCGATGCGGTGTCCATGTGCTACAGCCAGCACGCGCTACCGCTGCTGTCCTGGGAGCCGTGGGCCGGCGTGAAGTCCGGCCAGAGCCAACCCACCTTCGCCCTGCGGCGCATCACGAGCGGGGCGTACGACGCCTACATCACAAAGTTCGCCCGCGGGATCCGCGACCAGAGATGGCCGGTCGTTCTCAGTTTCGCGCACGAGATGAACGGCACTTGGTACCCGTGGTCTGAGAGCCGCTCGGGTAACCGGCCGGGCGAGTACGTCCAGGCGTGGCGGCACGTGCACGACATCTTCACCACGGTGGGCGCGACCAACGTCATCTGGGTATGGAGTCCCAACATCGTCCGCGCAGTCCCGCTGGTCAGCCTGGCCGACCTATACCCGGGCGACTCCTACGTGGACTGGTCCGGCATGGTCGGTTACGACTACGGGGAGCCGACCGCCGGAGAGGTCTTCGACCCCACGATCGCGCGGATTCGCGTGTTCACCCGCAAGCCCCTGCTAATCACCGAGACGGCGGCCGAACCCGGCCCGGTCAAGGCGGCGTGGACCGCATCCCTGTTCCCCTGGCTGCGGAAGCACCGCGACGTGGTCGGCTTCACCTGGTTCGATCTCTCCAGAGCGGAAGGCGCGGTCAGGGACTGGCGGTTCAGCGCCGACCCGAGTACCGAACGGGCCTTCCACGACGGGATCGTGGAGTCGAACCTCGCTCCCCCGATCGCCTATGGGTGAGCGGAGGAACGACCTGTCGATACTGCGAGAGCAGCTCCTGGCACGCCCAGTCCGCCGGCTCCTTGCTGTCTGCTTGGTGATTGCTGTCGCAGTCGTCAGTTGTACGGTCTTCCGGGGTGGGAAATCGCCGCGGGCGCCCGAGCGGCGGGCGGACAGCACGGTGACCGTCTCAGCCGACAGGGTGCTCGGCAGGTTCGACAACCCCGCCTGGTACGGCAACCAGACCGGCCCCACGTATCCGCTAGGTCCCCGCGACCTTCAGGCGCTCGACGCCCTCGACGTCCACGTCGCGCGCGTCTGGGCACTACCACGTGGGTACTACAACGCGACAACCCGTCGGTACGACTTCGACTTCGCCGCCGACGACGGATCGGCCGCATATCGCTACATGGACCAGCCGGCCCGCTACGCCCAACGGTTGCTCGTCAACCTCGGTGAGTGCGCTCCCCAGATCCTGACACTGTCCGCTCCGCGGACGTGTCGCGCGGTGCTACGCGACGGTCTCCTCGACTACAAGCGGCGCTACCCATCGATCCAGTACGTAGAGCTCTTCAACGAGCCGGACAAGACCTGGGCTATACCCAGCGGGCACTGGGAGGGTCTGACCGTCGAGGACTACTACCGGTGGTACCGCATCGGGTACTCCGTGGTGAACGAGGTGAACCACCATCTTCACCCAGCGATCCCCCTGAGGTTAGGCGGTCCCGCGACCGCTACCTTCGACGAGTCCTTCCTCCGGCGCTTCCTCGACTGGTACGCCCGCGACCCCGACCCGGCCAAGCGACTCGACTTCATCTCCTACCACCAATACAAGCACGGGGCTGACCCAGCCCGGGTTGGGGCGGAGAAGCAGACCGTTCGGCGCTGGCTGTCCAGCCGCCGGCTCGACCCGGACACTCCGGTGTTCGTGACCGAATACGGGGTCTTCCCCGGGGACGCCACCGGGACAACGTTGAACGCCGACCTGCTCACCCAGGCCGCAGCGATGGAGACCCTTGCGTACTACTACATCAACAGCGGGATGGACCTCGAGATGCACTGGGCATACAGCCATCCCACCAATCCGCGCAAGTCCATGTTCGTCTCGGGTGTCGACGGCGCCGTCTACCCGTACGGCAACCTCCTGACGATGCAGAGCATGATGAAGGATCAGCAGGTATCCGCGACCAGCGACGGCCTCTCCCGGACCGGAATCGGAGTCAACGCCCTCGCCACGGTCGACGCCAGCGGGGTGGCTGTCCTGACCACCAACTATCAGGCCAACGGGGGCGAAGCCAGCCACGTCGTGTCCCTGCACGTTGACCGGCTGCCACCGCGGCTGGCGCACCGCCGGCTGCAGCTCGACCGGTACGTCATCGACTCGACGCACAGCAACTACGCGCATGACGCCTCGTCGTCCACTCTGGCTCGTGTGGAACGGCGGATCATTCGCGCCGACGACCGCATCGAGACAGGCTTCCGGCTGGAGCCCAACGCGGTCACCCTCGTCGTGATCTCCGCCCTCCGCACCTGAGCGCGGTCGTACGTCTAGTCAGCTCGGTTAGTTCGCCCGGCGCGCCACGGCCCATGAGTTGGACGAGCTCACGGATCCGTGTCACGCGCCCATGCGTGGGTGACGAGCATCCCTGGTCAGTCGCTCGGCGTTGGGCGATGCTTAGAACCGGCCACTCCTTCGTGGGGTGCGGTCGAATAAGGGACGGGTGATCGATCGCCCACGCCGAGGATCTTTGCGCAGAGCTTCGATGCCCGTTCCCTGAGGACTTCCCGCCACTCATCGGGGCGAGGCCTAGCAGGAGCGCCGGGCGTACACCGATCACGACGACGCAGCGCCATCCCGGCCACTCAGCACGGAGACCAGGTCACCATTCAAGACTTTAACCATGACGGACTACCGCATCGTCTGCGTGAACATGCAAGCGGGACACGGACATATCGAGTCCGTGGGGACAGGTATGCGTGACGGTTACTACGGCCAGCGCCTCGCTGTATAGCAGGTCTACAACGCAATCGACGCTGGCCATTCGTTCCGCATTCGAAGCCGCACTGGCCGCGACTGCACAGTCGTTGCCAAGTTCTCCTGCGCTAATTGTGGTAGGCCGACGCTTCGATCCCACACAGATGGATCTTGGGACAACAAGCTCGACGACCTAAGGGGCTGTAACTAGCCGATCTCGATCATCCGACTGTCTAGCGAGCGGATCGAGTCTGAGCGATCCGCTCGCTTACATCGAAAGCTTCCGAAGTAACTCGGCCGGCTAACCACACCAGCACGAGATTCTGACCTCGCCGACGTGCTAACACCTGCCCGCCCGCGTGCCGACTGGTCGTGCGCCGATCCTGTCGGGGGAGTCGCTTCATCGGCGGCGACCGCTCACCGGTTGAACGTTGGCAGTTTGCGCAGGGACAGAAGCGGCGAGCATCGCCAGTCAATCGGTCGGATTCGACCGATTGAGCGTGAGGAGATTCGGGAATACCGCAGGTGGTTGAGCAGTAGCCGTAACCCGACCTAGCTGGAGGGGCCATGTCCGCCGATGCCATCGTGCTGCTCAAGGAAGAGCACAAGGAGATCCGCGCCTTGTTCCGCAAGTTCGAACAAACCGGAGGGGACGCATCGACACGTCAGGGTCAGATTGTCGACAGCATCCTCGAAGCGCTGACCGTGCATACATACCTCGAGAACGAGCTGATGTACCCGCGGGTGCGTGAACTGCTGCCCGACCTCGGGGACGACGTGCTGGAGTCCTACGAAGAGCACCACATCGCTGATGTGCTGTGCTCCGAGTTGGCCGCGCTTAGTCCGGACAGCGACCGGTTCCATGCCAAGACCATGGTGCTTATTGAGTCGGTTACGCATCACATGGATGAGGAGGAGCAGGATTGGTTCCCCAAGGTGCGTGACGGCTTGGGCCGCAAGAAGTTGCAAGAACTCGGAGCCGAGATGATCGAGCTTGAGAAAAAGGCTCCCCGATCACCGACACAGCCGAGCGCGGTGAAGAAGACCATCGACGCGTTGATCAAATGACCATGCACCGGTGATCGGGCCGAAGCGCCCGATCGGTCCGTGCTCTGACAATCAGTCTGTCAATCAACCCAGTCATCCGCTGCTAACGAAGAACGCACCCGTGGCAAATAACCATAGATCAGCAACGCCACCATCATCGCCGGCTCGAACGCCGGCCGACCCGACCCTGACCATCCTCGCGATACACACCGGTAAACGTCAGCAAGTCAGCCCGCTCGACCGCATCGAGGGCCAGCAAGACGACAGCGCCCCTGTCGGCTTCCTCCTCCGGCAGCGGCGTGTTTCATCGCCGCGTTCGTTGGGTATATCTTCGTTCGTTGGGAATATCTATTGGTTGGGAAATCTATGTTGGGAATATCTATTGGTCAACGGGCCGGCGGCTACCGGTCGCGAATTGGTGTGCGACATTCGCCGGGGCCAGTTGTCTAGTTGGCCGTGGTAATGACGCTGCCAGCGTTCTTTCTCGCAACCCGCCGCCCCGATCCGAAATCGCCTTTCCCCGGACCACAACGTGGCTGGATCCTGCGGTCGCACTGCCGCCCCTGCGGCCTGCACCCGCAGCGTGACCCAGCTCGTCGCCGACCTGGTCGCTGCGCAGCTCGCGCGGCACCACTTCAGATAAGGACATCTGGCCATGGCTTCCACGACACGCTCGCCCCGCACACCGGCGGCTACCGCCGCACCTCCTGCCAAGGCAGCGTCGAAAACCGGCGCACCCCGCAAGACGACCGCCAATACTGCCACACCCCGCACTCGCAAGGCCACGCCGAAACCGGCCGGCGGCACCACGCCGAAACCCCCGATCCGCCCCCAGGAGGCGCTGGACCACGCCGCCCGGACCGAGAAGCAGCTGAGATCCAAGCTGAAGGAGCACATCAAGACCATCGACACCGCCAAGGGCGACCTCGACGACCGCGCGGCTGACCTCAAGAAGCTAAAGTCGCAGCTGAAGACCGCGAAAAGAGCCCGCAAGCAGACCGCGAAGAAACTACGCACCGACGCCGGGGCCAGCACCAAGTAAGCCGCGTCGAACACAGTCCGACATCTGTACTACGGCGTGCCCCGCCGGGTTCGCCACCGCCATCGACGGCACGGCCGACCGGACGACCTGACCTATCTCCGCTCTACCGGCACCGTGCGACTCCCAGGAAGGGATCCGTTCTCCGATGTGGGTATTCCTCTCCGCCCGACTACGAACCTGGCTGCTAATCGCCGTCGCCCTCCCGCTCGCCCGAACCCTCGTGCACCGCGCCGCCGCAAGCACACAACGCCGCCGCCCCGGCACCGCCCTCGGCACATGGCTACAGCGGGCGGACGCCGCACTGATAGCGACCAGTCGGCGCGCCAGCCGCCGCCGCCGCTGACGGCAACGCCCTGCCGAAGTCCGAGAATCGATTGACGCGAATCCGCACGAGGCTTCCGTACTGACCGCTGCGGAGCAGTTCACGAAGCGGTGCCCGAACTTGCTCGCCGACAGCCTGGGCCGAGCCGTGTACCCGAGGAACATGAATGACGTGCACCGCAGCCGGTAGGTGTTCCGCGCGAAGGTGGGCACGACCGCCTCCGTCCTCCACGATTCGCAACGGCCGCCACCAGCCGCCCCGCATTCGGCGGACGCGCCTGCCACTCCTGCATGTCGGAGATGACCGCGTCGGTCACCCGCGGCACTTGACAAGCGGTTTCAAAAGTGTCGGCGCCACCCCCGATGAGGCTGCCAACGCGCAGCGGCAGCTGGGCGTCCTGCAGTGGGTCACTCGGGTTCTCACCGGTGCGCTGGCGATCTTCGGCCCCGCAATAGGGCGAGCAGCGGCGACCGGGTGAGCGATGCGCGGCGTCGGCAAGAAGCTTTACCGAGGCGCAGACGCTATCCCCAGCTAGCCGCGCTCCCATTCCGGGACGTGTCAGTCGCCGACGAGAGCGTCAAGGCAAACTTGACGCGAGACATGTGTCAATGAAACCTTGACGTCATGAGGCCTTGCGATCAGCTCAATCACATGACCGCCGCCGAGATCGAGTGTCTGGTCGAGCGCAGCCTAGGGCACTTAGGGGCGGGTCAGGACGCCGCTGCCCTGCCGGTGCTGATGCGACTGGCGCGATCGGTGGGCACGGCGATCGGCACTGCCAGCACGCACCTGGGCTGGACAGATCGGCAGCGGCTGCCATGGTCCGCAGCGGCGGCGATGAAAGACGCCGAGCGGCTGCACGCGTCGGGTTCGTCGGTCTCCGGCGCGGACAACTCTCACGCTCCGTCAGCTTGCCTCACGTTCTACGGCATCAATGAGTCGGTGCCCGGACCGAGGTGGAAGGCGCTGTTCGAGGCAACCTGGCCGGACTATCGCTCCTGGTATCTGCGCGAAGGACACGGCGCTCGTCCCAGCCTCGCAGTTGCGCGTTGCCAATTGGAGCGGTACATGCCCGAGCTCGCGCCGACCTGGGAGCGCCTCGTCGAGCTGACAGACGGCGACGAAACCGCCGCACGCATGCTCACGTTGTATGACCCGCCGCGGTTTTGCCCCGGCTGCTCCCAGGCGGTGCTGATTGGCCCAACGCCAATGCTGGTCCGTAACTACGACTACGACCCAGGTTTGTGCGAGCGGGTGGTGTACTCCACCGCCTTCACCGGCCGGCGCGTCATCGGAATGGGCGATTGCCTCTGGGGACTGCTCGACGGCATGAACGAGCGAGGACTGGCGGTCTCGCTCGCCTTCGGCGGCCGCGAGGACACAGGCAAAGGGTTCGCTATCCCGCTGGTGGTCCGCTACCTGCTCGAGGTTGCCGAGACCGTCGCCGAGGTGATCGCGGTACTCACCCGAATTCCGGTGAACATGGCCTACAACCTGACCCTTCTCGACCGGAACGCGGACGTCGCGACGATCTTTGTCGCACCCGGCACCGCGCCGGAGGTTTCACGCCTGCGCGCGGCGACCAACCACCGCGGCACGATACCGGACCGGCCCGAGCACGCGTCGATATATCGCAGCGTCGAGCGCCAGCAGACTTTGCTTGATCTGCTTGCCGCAAAACCCGACCCACGGGCGCTGGTCGCCGCCTTCCAACGACCACCTGTGTACAACACGGCATACGCCAACGGTTTTGGCACGCTGTACACGGCGGCATACCGACCCGATGTCGGACGCGTCGACTATGTGTGGCCAGGCTCGACCTGGCAGCGCGGCTTCGGCTCGCCCGATGCGACGCACGCCGCCGCCCTCGCGGGCGGAAGCGGACAGTCAAGCTCGACTGAATCTGTGCCATGAGTAGCATCCGCTCCGTTCCGCCTGGAACGTTGGCTTGACCTGCTGGCCTCAGTTGCCCAGCATGACCGCTGTGCGATGGAATCGCGAAGCCCTGGATCGGGCCACGACCAACGAGGTGGCGAATCTGGCACAGGCCGCTCTCGAGTCCCTCGCCAACCGCAGCGACCGGGACGCCTTCGCGCAGCTGCTGAGGTTGGCCCAAATCAACGGCGAGTGCCTGGGGACCTCCGCACGGACACTCGCCGAGCATGGTTCGTGGTCAGACGTCGCGGACATGACCGGCACTACCAAGCAGGCGGCGTGGTCCCGCTGGCGAGTTCACTGATCCACCGGCGATAACCGGGAACTTCGTCCTGCTCGGCCCAGTCGACGGCACGCTGTGTTGATCACGTGCCACCGCTGGCGATGGCCTACCACGATCGCGGCACGTCGCCTCGCACGGCCGAACGGCTCGGCGAGCAGGCAGGATATGCCTGTCGATGGCAACGCGAGCAGCCGCTTCGTGTTGACCGACCCGTCGGATTCGTCGACGTTGTCAGACGTCGACCGCACGGAGTCGGTCGACCGTCGTTTCGGGGATAAGCGTCCCAACCTGCGTCACCTCGACGCCGCCGGCTACCAGGCCCTCGGTCAGCAGACTGGTGGCGAGCTCCCAAGGACCGTGATGCCGCGGCGGAGTGCGCCAAGCGATCGGCGCCAGCATGGCCACCCTCACTCATCGAGAAATCCCATGCGAGACTAAATCGCCTGAACGGTGACCAACGAGTCCGAAGAGTCGGCTACGAACCCGTCGGCCGCCTTGGCCTGGGTTCATCGCTGACCGGGACGACCTGATGACGGCGGACGCGACCTAATCAGCGACCGTAAACCACCTTTGGCAGGCTGCGCCGGCATTCCAGCGAGTGCTGACCGGCCGCGCCACTCGCCGACGCTGCACCAATCATCTCGCTTCGCTCGGTTGCTCATCCGGGAGATCAGCATCGACCAAGGCGCTGGAGCCGGCCGCCCGGGTGGTCATGCCGTCAGTGCGTTCTTCGAGGCGTTGCAGAGATTCGGCGTCGCCGAGCGGCACCGTCGCTTCCAAGTGGGTACCGCCTTGCAGTTCGGGCAGGTCCAAGACCGCATCAACCAGACTCGCCCTGCTCCCCACCGGTAGATGCCCTGATTCCGCCTGCAACGACGCCTGAACTGTGCGTGAATTCCCCGGCGAGGTCGTTACCTGCGCCGACGCGATAACGCGCTCATCCTCGCTGACTTCGACATGCCGGTGCGCGGGTTGGTCAGCCATGGTCTCTCCTGCCGCTTGATGGATGATGCTCGGTATCGACCGGGCCGTACGGTTATCCGCTGCGGTGCGGCCCTCCGTACGGGGTCGGCGGCTTGGCAGCACCGCCAGCGTTTGCTCCAAACTGCCGAGTGTTCGGTCCGGCTCGAAGACGTGCGAGAACCCTCAGTTAGATACCTTCCCGGCAGCGGCAAGGACGTAACTTACCTGCCATTCTCCCGGAACACGCTACACAGGAAATGAGCTCTTATTCCGTGGATGATCATCGTGCTCAGCCCGCCGGCGCGCGACGAAGGTTTGGCTCAGGGCGCGGAGGCGCAGGCGGTCAGAACTGATGTCGGCGGCGTAGCGCTCGGGGGCGCGCGTCGGGGTCGTAGATCGATCGGTACAGCGGTGTGGCCCAGGCGAGGGTCAGCCGAGGCAGCTGGGGGGCATCGTACGGCCGGAGCCGGCCGGGCGGTCGGTTTCCGCCAGTGCCGTCATGCCAGGCCTGCAGGTTTCGCGCGCTCTCGGCGAACGCGGCGAAGGCGGAGACCGGATCCAGGAGGTCCAGGTCATTGCCAGGCAGGCGGTCGAGGTGTTCGTGGGCGAGCTGCAGCCGAAGACTTCGGGCGAATCGGCGGGCCCCATGACCGTCGCGGTCGATGACCTGCGGGTCCCGCTCATCGCCAGCGTCGTCCAGGATCGCACACGACAACTCGGAATCGTAAGTCCAGGAACGTCGATTGATGTTGTCCGATCCCACCGACGCCCATACGTCATCGACGACACACACCTTGGCGTGAACGTATACGGGGGTGCCGAAATGGTTCTCGATGCCATAGATCGCGATCCGATCGCCGCCTGCGTCGCGCAGCACGTCTATGGCCTGTTGGCGGCCGACGAGATTGGGAGGTTTGGACAGTCGGCCGTCCTGATCGGGGTGCAGCGGAACGACGGCGATCAAGCGCAATTGCTGGTTGGCGCGTAGGGCATCGGCGAAACAGCGCACCACATCGGTCGCCCAGAGGTATTGGTCCTCAAGGTAGATGAGACTCTGCGCGCGACCAACGACCTTTTCGTAGGCATGGGCAACGCTCCGTTCGCCGTGCGGAGCGAACGGATAACCGGGCCGGCGGCGGGGATAGGTTCGCAGGACCTGCACGTGTTGACTGCCGCAGGCGGCCGGGTCGGGAAGTTGCGACGGGAGCATGCCACAAGACCGGTCCTCGCTTCGTAGCACGTCGCTGATCAGGTTGATCGGATTACGGGTCAGCCGGGCCGGATCTTCCCAACGCTCACGGAATACCGTCTCGATGTCAGCGACGGCCGGGCCTTGAATGCGCAGCTGCACATCGTGCCATGGCGGCCGCGGCCCGTAGATCTTCGCCATCGGTTGACGCTGATGATCGCCACCGTGTTCCGGGCCGTCCAAGCGGCTATGGCATAAATCGATCCCGCCGACAAAACCCACATCGAGCCCGGGGCGCCCAGGATGGCGGAGCACGACGAACTTCTGATGGTGGGATCCTCCTGGACGCACGCGCATATCTCGCACGCACTCGCCCCCCGCCGCCTCAATATCCTCGCCGAGATGGCGATTCTCCTGCTCGCTCAACGCAAACTGGTCCAGATGAGAACGCCATAGCAACCCCTTGACCACAACACCCCGAGCAGCCGCGTCTGCGAACACTCGCGACACCCGATGGCCAGCCTCGTCCAACCGCTGATCCGGGTCGCCCCGCCAGTCGGTGAATAGCAGCAGGTCTCCGGCGCGCATCAGTTGAACGCTGCGCAGCAACTCAGCGAAATAGGTCACGCCGTGTACCAGGACCGTGACATCGTTGCCGGTAGACCAGGCCAAGCCATTGCCATGACGGCGGTCCAACCGGGTCGCCGGATTCCCGCGCTCCGCCGCCGTGAGAAACCACTCATCTTGGCGCACGGGCTGATCTAACCCCATGAGTCACCGGCGACCCGACCGGGCGGCTACTGCCGGCCATCTCGTCTCGTCCTCTGTTGTCGAGGACGAGTGGGCGTCGGCCATTGATCGTGTAGCGAACGTGTGTGACGTCTGGGGTTGCGATGACGCGGGATGGGGTGAGTTCGATCGCTTCCTTGCTGTTTAGGGCGAGGTCGGGGCCGAGCAAGCGCATCCCGTCTGCGAGGATCACGGGCACGATGTGAAGTTCAAGTTCGTCGAGGAGTCCGAGCTTGATCACCTGCCGGAGCAGGGTGCCGCCACCGGCGATCGCGACATTCTTCTCGTTCGCCGCTGCACGGGCTTGCTCGATGGCGCTGTGGATGCCGGTGGTGATATAGGTGAAGCTCGTGCCGCCTTGCCGTTGCAGGGTCTGCCTGGGCCGGTTGGTGACCACGAAGACCGGGGCGTGGAACGGGGGGTCTTCTCCCCAGGGAATTTCGCCTCCGTCGGCCATGCGTCGTCCCATCACGTAAGCGCCGGCCGACTCGAACGTCTCCGCGATGAGGGCTGAGTTGGTGTTCTGCTCGCCTCCTGTGAAGCCCAGGCGCTGGCGCCATGCTTCGGCGTCGATTGCCCACCGGGTGACGCGGAAGAAGCCGGCGGCTTCGGGGCCATCGAGCCAGGTCTGCATGTCGGTGTGCTTTGGCCCCGCGTAGAAGCCGTCAATTGAGACGGACATTTGTGCTGTCACGATAGTCATTAGTCGTTCTACCTTCGCTGGGATTGGGAGTTAGGGGCCTCAGTGGCCGGGGGCGAGGCGAGGTAGGAGCCGAGTTGGTCGAGCAGTCCCATGCTGCCCTCTTCGCGGCCCTCGACGCTGTCCAGGCCGTCGAAGTGGACGCCCTGCTCGGTGTAGGTCAATCGTGTCTGGTCGCCGTCGGGCTCCAGCGCGATCGTGGTGAGGGAGGTGGACAGGTGGTGCCCGTCGATCCACATGTCGTAGGTGAACACGATCCGTTGCAGATCGACGATGTCGGTGTAGGTGGACAGGAATCTGGACTGCGGGCCGCCGCGCCAATGCCCTTCCTCCGTGCCGTGCCCGCCGACGCGGAACTCATGCGATTTCTCGTCGGCGTGGAATGCCGGTCCCGCGGTGAACCACTGGTCACGCGCGTTGTTGTCCGACAGCGCGAGCCATACTGCCGCGACGGGCGCGGGGTAGGTGCGCTCGATGACGAAGGTCGCGTGGGTCTGGCTGCGCTCGATGGTGTCGTTCATGTCCTTGACTCCTTGGTAGGGGTGGTGCGAGGACGGTTGAGCAGAGCGCCGAGGCGGTCCAGGCGGTGTTCGGCGGGCAGCCGCTGCCGACCGATCCACTCCGCGGCGGGGGTCAGTGCCTCGGGGACGAGCTGGTAGGTGCGGACCCGGCCGACCTTCGTCGAGGTGACGATCCTGGCCGTCTCCAGGACGCCCAGGTGCTGAACAACCGTCGGGAGTGCCATCTGGAACGGCTTGGCCAGCTCGCTGACCGACGCTGGACCGCGGGCTAGCCGCTCGACCATGGCCCGCCGGCTGCTGTCGCCGAGTGCATGGAACATTCGGTCGAGCTCCAAATACTTAGGCACATACCTAAGTGTGTGGAGCTGCAGGTGGCATTGTCAAGGGGTTGCTCGCCGAACGGCTGTGGGGCGTTGCTTGAGGGGTTCCAGAAATCGGGGCAGCGGTGTTCTGCGGGTTAGGCATGATCACGTGCCGTGTCTGTGCGCCTGCCGCCCTCATCAGGGCCGACGCCACGGCGTCCCGGCGCCGGTTGAGGATCGTGCGGCGCTCCAGGTCCGAGCGGAGGTGGTGAGTGATCTTCGGTTTGCAACGGGCGTGCAACGCCTATCAGCGGAATCTCGCGGTGACCAGCCAGTCAACGATGGCTGGAAAACTTCAAACGGCCCCTGACCTGGTCGATCGAGTGGGTGCGTAGCGCCGCAACTTCCGACCAGCGCAGCCCGCAGTACGCGAGCACGAACACGACCAGGCCGTACTGCTCGAATGACGCGTTTCAGCTACTCGGCCGGCCGGTGCCGGGTTAAGTCGACTGCCGTGACGGAGCACGGCGAGTGAACCACCGACGCCGCTGCTCATGATAGGAGTCGGGCTCGGACGTGCTCGCCGCGGCGGCCGGCATCGGCCTATCCGGCGCCGGCACGTCAACCATCGGGTAGGCATTCGCAGCGCGCTTCGAGGAGATGTCGCCACGATTGTCGGCCGCTAGCTTGCTGAGGCGCCTGTTTTCCCTTGCGAGAGCGCGACGTTCGCGGCGCAGCCGCCGGGACCGCTCGGCACCTCTATTGATGATGGCGAGCCCGAGCAGCCCGACGACTGCGACTATCAACCCGGCGACCAGCAACCAGTACGCATGCATAGTCCAGGTCTGGCCGAGCGCGTGGACGTCGATGACAAGGTGACGGTTCTGCACGATGCCGATGATTGCCGCCGCAACAGCAGCAGCGAAAAGGATAAGCCCGACCAAGAACATGACCAGTCCTCCTTCAAGCCAATCTCATTTCGAGCGCGACCATTGATGGCGCGGGCCCATCACCACTACCTACCCACAATCAGGCGAACCAAATCCTCTCGTCCGACCCCGATTCCGGGCCGCTATGGACAGGGAAATTGGGTGTGCGAGACATCCGCTAGGTCACCCACCCGTTGCGCACGACCGGTCGCTGTCTGGGCTGTGGTCAGGGTCGGGCGGCGAGCGCGCCCGGCGTCTCGGCCGGTTCGTGCGGCAGCGACTGGCTGGTGTCCGGTAGCCGGGTGAGGTTGCGGGTCGAGGACGGTAGCAGCGTGAGAAGCAGCGCGGCGAACCCGATCGCGCCGCCGATTTGCAGTAGACGCACGGCGCTGATCATCTGACTGAGCCAGCCGGACAGTAGGTAGCCGGCCGGCAGGAGCGCCAGCGAGCCCATCCAGTCCCAGGCGGACACCCGGGAGAGCAGGTGGGGTGGAATTCGTTGGGCCAGCGCGGTTTCCCACAGCACTGCGAACAGCCCGATGCCCGCGCCGGATACCGTCATCAGCGAGTAGAGGACCGGCAGCGGCGGCCCGGAGGCGTAGACCGCCAGCGCGGCCGGCCACAGCACCGAGACGGCCGCACCGACTCGCATCGGGTAGCGGGGTCGCCAGCGTGCGCCGATCAGCGCGCCGGTGATGGTACCGACCCCGAACGCCGTGCTGGCCAGCCCGTACACGGCCTCCGTGCCGTAGACCTGGTCGGCGACCGACGCTCCGAGCACGAAGAACGGGGCAAGCGCGGTCAGCAATGCCGCCGAGAAGCAGATGATGGTGACCAGCACCCACGACCGATCGCGCACCGCCCGCCAGCCCTCATGCAGCTCGGTCAGCATCGATTCGCGGGCCTTCTGCTCGCCGCGGGCACGCGCGTGCACCCGCGCCAGCAGCGCCGCGGAGAACAGAAACGTCGCCGCGTCCAGCCCGAAGGCCCAGCCGCCGCCGACGCCCAGCACCAGGGCCGTGGCCAGCGCGGGGCTTGCGAAATTAGCCAGCTCGGCGCTGAGACCGCCGAGCGCCTGCGCGCCCTGGATGTCCTCGTCGGAGGACACCGTCTGCGGAACCAGACCGCTATAGGCCGGACGGAAGAACGCTTCGGCCGTGCCGTAGAGCAAGCCAATCACAACCATCTGCCAGATGCGCACGGTGCCGGTCGCGATGAGCACGGCGAGGACGCCGTGCAACACCGCCCGGGCCAGGTCAGACACGACCATCACCGTCTGGCGCGGCAGACGGTCAGCCACCACCCCGCCGATGAGAACAAAGACCACCAGCGGGGCGGCGTACGCAGCCAGAACAACCGCGACATCGGCGGCACGGTCGGTCAGCCGAGTGACAAAAAGTCCAATCGCCACGATGACCAGCGCGTCGCCGAGCACACTGACCGACTGGCTCACCCAGAGCAGACGGAAATCACGCGACCGCAGCGCCGCCAACACAAACCGACGGTAGCCCGGCCGTCACCTCATTTAGACCCACGCCAACGGTCACCGGGCTAGCCATTTGCATTGACCACACACGCGAAACAGCACCCCGCCACCTGCGGAACTCGATCCCACCCGCGGCGCACTGCACAGTACATACGACAACGCGGCGGGGGACTCCCACGGCTTCCTCGCGACGCCGGGCGCTGACCTGACCGACGCCGAGAAACATACGTGCGACGAACCACCACGGACAGGCCGACCTCAGCTCGTCGGTCACACTCATCATCACGCGGCTGCGACAGCGAGCGCTCAGGCAAGTGGCAACCGCGAGCAGCCGTCGCCAGCTCACGCCGCGCGATTGATCATTTGCGTTTAAGGTCATCTGTAAAGAGATAACCGGCTACCGGTCCCATGATGGCGTCGCTGTGTCTGTCCGCGCGGACGATCTCGTGGAGGCCAGACCGGTTTCATCCCGCGCGGCGCGCGGGGCAGCGTGATCGCCGAGCAGAACAAGGTGATACCCGGCTGATCCTCTTCAGATTTCGACCCGGCGACACAGCGAAGATCACGCGGGCATCAGCCGTCATACGAGCTGTTTTGTAGCGCGGTGATCTTCGATCACCGAGTCGGTCCGCTGCGGCCTCGAGGATCGGACGCGTCGGCTTCTCGGCGTTCGAGGACTACACCTGCCGCGTGATCGACGCGGCCACGGACTATGACAGGGCGATAATCTCAAGATCAAACCGGCAAGGATCTTGACCCAGACATCAGTCCTCTGCGTTAGAACTCAATGCACGGTGGGTCGGTAGATGAGTTCTTGGATGTGACCATCGAGCGTCCGGCTCTCGACCAGCTCCAGGTCGAAGTCGGCCGCACCCTGGAAGATCGGGTCCAGCCCGGTCTGACCGGTGATGACAGGAAAGAGCGTCACCTGCACGCGGTCGACCAGGCCGGCGGCCATCAGCGACCGGTTCAACGACAGGCTGCCGTGCGAGCGCAACGGCACTTCGGAGTCCTCCTTGAGCTGCGCGACGACGTCGACGGCGTCACCGCGCACGACGGCCGCGTTCGGCCAGTCGAGGGGTTCTTCCAGCGTCGTCGACACCACCGTTGCCGGCATGTTCCTCATCCGAGTGACCCATGGGTCACTCACGTCGGACTCTTCGGTGCTCGAGGCCAGCATTCGGACGAACTGCCGATAGGTATTGGCCCCGAAGACCATTCGCTGCTCCGCGTCGTACAAGGCAAGGCGGTGGTCGAGCAGCTCGGGGCCTTGCTTACCCCAGTAGCCGCCCCAGTTGCCGCTGTGGGAGCCGTAGCCGTCGAGGCTGGAAAAGACGTCGAAGGTGTAGGTAGCGGTCATGTCATGGTGTCCTTCTCCTTGGTTGGTCGTCGTTCGGTTCGACCGGACACTGCGTGGGTGGCCTCTCACCCCTTCTACGAACGCCTCTGCCCCGATCCGACACCGCCTTCCGGGGGTGCTTTCCAGGATTTTCTGGTACGCCGGTTGTAAGTGATCCGACAGCGCGACGGTCAATCGCGAAGAGCCTCCTAGTCCGCACCTGCCGCTGTGCGCGGGCTCGTCTGAAATGTGCGGGTTCACCAGCCCCGGCGCAGACCCAGGGCGACCGTGAGCCCGGTCTGCTCGACCGTGACCGCCGGCCCGGCAGAGTGAATCGTTCTCAAGATCGCGGTGTGCAACCTTCTTGACGCCAGACATACAACGACCGTCAACAGTTTCCGTGCGGTCAGCGGTCGATGGTGGCCATGTTCGCTTCGTCGTGGCGCTCGCCTGCGGCTGGGGTGACGTTGTTGAGCCGTTCGAGCTGGTCAGTGTTGAGTTCGATGCGGTCGGCGGCGGTGTTCTCCTCGACGCGGGCGACTCGCCTGGTGCCCGGGATGGGGGCGATGTCGTCGCCTTGGGCGAGCAGCCAGGCTAGAGCGATCTGCGCTGGGGTGGCGCCGGCCTCGGCGGCGACGGCATCGACTTCCTCGACGATGCGTAGGTTGCGCTTGAAGTTCGCCCCGGTGAAGCGCGGGTTGGTCTTGCGCCAGTCGTCGTTGGGGATGTCGTCGACGGTGCGGATCTGGCCGGTGAGGAAGCCATGGCCGAGTGGAGAGTAGGGGACGAAGCCGATGCCAAGCTGGCGCAGGAGTGGCAGCAGCTCGGCCTCGGGGTCGCGGGTCCACAGGGAGTATTCGGTCTGCAGCGCAGCGAGCGGGTGGACGGCGTGGGCGCGGCGGATCGTATCGGGCCCGGCCTCGGACAGGCCGATGTAGCGGACCTTGCCCTCGGTGACCAGCGCAGCCAGCGCGCCGACGGTCTCCTCCATGGGGGTCTTAGGGTCGACCCGGTGCTGGTAGTAGAGGTCGATGTGGTCGGTGCCCAGCCGCGTCAGAGAGCCCTCGGCGGCGGTGCGGATGTTCGCCGGACTGCTGTCGGGGACGCCAGAGCCGCGACCGGTGTGCGAGATGACGCCGAACTTCGTCGCTACTACCACCTGGTCGCGGCGGTTCTTGATCGCCTGGCCGATCAGCTCCTCGCTGTGGAATGGGCCGTAGACCTCGGCGGTGTCGATGTGAGTGACGCCCCGGTCGAGCGCGCGGTGGATGGCGCGGATCGACTCGTCATCGTCGAGGCCTCCGCCGCTGGTGTAGGTCCCGGCCATGGTCATGGCGCCCAGGCCGATCCGGGAGACGTCCAGCCCACCTAGAGAGACGTGCTTCATGAGGTAGCTCCTTGTCGTCGTTGCGCGAGCTTCAGGTAACGCGTCGCCGAGGTCGTGAAGAAGTCGCTGCTGGACGGTGTACTGGCAGCACACCCCTGGCCTCGGCTCGTGTGCCTAGCCTGGAGCGGTGGACAACCGTGACGAGGTCAAGGCCTTCCTCAGCACTCGCCGGGCGAAGATCACCCCCGAGCAGGCCGGGCTGGCGAGCTACGGCCGCAACCGGCGCGTGCTGGGTCTGCGCCGCAGCGAGGTCGCTGACCTGGCCGGCGTCAGCGTCGAGTACTACTCCCAACTCGAACGGGGAAACCTCAGCGGCGTCTCCGAGAGCGTCCTCGAAGCACTCGCTCGGGCTCTGCACCTCGATGAGGCCGAACGGGCGCATCTGCTCGACCTCGCCCGTGCCGCCGGCCCAGCGCGTCGCGCCCGCGGCGGACCAGCCGCCCAGCGAGTCCGGCCTAATGTGGCTCGCATCCTCGACGGGATGACCGAGGTGCCGGCCTTCGTCCAGAACGGGCGCCTCGACGTCCTGGCCACGAACCCGTTGGCGCAGGCGCTGTATGCGCCACTGTTCGCCGACCCGGCCCGACCGCCCAACTTCGCCCGGTTCAACTTTCTCAACCCGCACGCCCGCGTGTTCTGGATGAACTGGGAACGCGCCGCCGACGACACGGTAGCCATGCTGCGCACGGAAGGCGGCCGCAATCCCTACGACAAGGAACTGACCGACCTCGTGGGTGAACTGTCCACCCGCAGTGATGCGTTCCGCGTTCGCTGGGCCGCTCACGACGTCCGAGTGCACCGCACCGGGCAGAAGCACATCCGACACCCCGTCGTCGGCGAACTGCACCTGTCCTACGAGGTCCTGGACCTGCCCGCCGACCCGGGCCTGGCCCTGGTCGCGTTCAGCGCCGACGCAGGAACCCCCACCGACGACGCGCTGCGGCTCCTTGCCAACTGGGCCGCTACCCACGACCCAGCCGACGCCCTGGCGACCCCGAACCAGACCTAATCCCGCACGCAATACCGACCGCTCGGCACCACCCTCGGCGCAAAGTCTGGGCTGGTACTCAGGTTTCCGCCGTGCCGTGACCCGAAAGCGACCCGCGTCAGCGGAACGGAGAATCCCCAGTGTTGAAGGGTGAGTGTGCCGCGAGAGCCGAGGTGGGTCGACTCCGTGCGTAAGTGGACAGTGGTGAGCGTCGCTAGGCGTCGCGGGTCGCCATGCGCCAGGCGCCGAGGGCGCTCCATCCGATGATCCACGCGAGTATGACGCAGGCGGCGGTGGTGGTCGATTCGGTGAGTCGGAAGTCCCGGCCGCCGCCGCCGAAGGCCAGCGGGAGTTGCCCGGGTTCGAGGTGGGCTGTGGCGACGCCGACGACGGCGCGTTGCAGGTTCTCCAGGTGAGGGATCTGGACCCGCAAGACGATCGGGGTCAGGATGATCTCGAGCACGATCATGAGGACGACGGCAACGGTCCGTTGTCCGAGCAGCGAGCCGAGGCCGAGGCCGACGAGGAATCCGATGACGGCTTCGAGTTCGAGCCACAGTCCGGTCTTGATCATCAGGGAGGTCGGCGGATACAGGAACTGACGCTGGTAGGCGGCCCAGTTCTGGTCGGCCACTTGGACGGCGGCAGCCCGCAGCTCGCTCGGGGTGGGGGCGGGCACCTTTGCCGGCGGCTTCTTGGTGATCACCGCGCCGGGCCCGTTGCTGACCGGGCCGCAGTCGATATTCACCGTGAGGTTGTCAGACGGCAGGTCGCAGATCACTTTCTGTGCGTTGTCGGCGGCCCAGCTCTCCAGTTGTGTGTGCGAGAGGCCGGCGGGCACCGCGATTCCGTTGAGGCTCAGTTTCGTCGGGGCGGCGTAGACGCACACGACGCATACGATGCCGAAGCCGATCGCGACCAAAGGTCCGATGATCGCCAGGCCGGCGGGGATCCGGGCGAGATACAGGGCGACGCGGGACCGCCCGGTGACCACCAGGTGCCGGAACATTCCCTCAGAGAGGTCCACCGATCCGGCGGTGCAGCCGAGCGTGGCGGCGACGATGAACCCGAACGTATAGAGCACGCCGGCGCTCAATGCAGTGTAGATGTCGTACCCGCCGGCCGGGCCGTACGTTCTTGGGGCCAGCGCGTGCAGCAGCAGGCGGACGCCGAGAAACACCGTCGGGATGCCGATCGTCACCAGCATCAACGTGATCATCAGGCCACGGCGCTTACGCAACTCCATGAACCGGGTGGTGATCATCGCCCAGGTGGGGATTGGTGAGCCTCGCCGGTCAGGTGGCGTCGGGTGGTCCGGTGACGCGCTCGGCACGACCGCCGATGGAACGGTCGTCATTGGCCTTCGCCCAGCCGGCTGGTGACCTGCAGGAACCACGACTCAAGTGACGTGCGTGCCGGCTCGAGCCGATAAACCGAGATCCCGCCGCTGACCAGGATTCGTGCGATCTCGGCCACCACGTCGCGCGGGTCGCCCGGCGGCAACGTGATCGCCAGCCCATCGGTCCGCGTGGCGAGCGTCACCGACGAGTTGATGTCCGCGAGCAGCTCACGCGCACGATCCGGGTCGGAGCAGTCGACCTGCAGCGTTGTCGCGGCACCGGCGAGCAGTTCGGAGATCGGACCCTGCCGGATGACGTTGCCGCGGTCGACAATCGCGACCGCATCACACGTCCGCTCGACCTCGTCGAGCAGGTGCGAGGACAGCACCACCGTCCGGCCCTCATCGACCAAGGTGCGGATCATGTCCCGCATCTCCTGCATGCCTGCCGGATCCAGCCCGTTCATAGGTTCGTCCAAAAGCAACAGATGCGGGTCACCGATCAGGCATGCGGCGACACCGAGACGCTGCCGCATGCCCATCGAGTACTTCGCGACCCGGTCATCGGCGCGATGGAGGATCCCGACCCGCTCCAGCGACACGTCGATCCGACTCCGCGCCGCTGGCTCCCGCGCCGCCGCCAGCACCTGCAGGTTCTGTCTGCCAGTCAGGTGGGCGTGGAACCGCGGCTCGTCCACGATCGCCGCGACCCGCGCCAACGCGATATCCCGATGCTTTGGAACCACGTGGCCGAGCAGCGACATGGACCCGGCATCGGCGTGGGTCAACCCGAGCAGCACCCGGATCAGCGTCGTCTTGCCTGCACCGTTCGGGCCCAGGTACCCGAACGCACATCCCCGCGGGATCCGGAGATCCACCCCATTTACCGCGACGTTGACACCGAACCGCTTCGTCAAACCTCGGGTCTCCACCGCCCACGTCTTGTCGACGTCCAGGGTGGCGGTTGAGGTCACTTCGACCGGTCGGATTCGCTACCGCGTACCGCCGCACACCACCCGACAGCTGATCGCACGCACCGGACGCTACGCGTCACACGCCGGGGCGCCGCGTTCCGCACAGCCGATTCACAACGCACGTGAGCACCGCCCTCCTACGCGATTTGCCCGGTTGACGATCCTGCTCGCGCGACGCCGGTCACGCCTCCGGGATCACCCCGACGCTTCCCTGAGCCTTCGTCTGACGACGGTGGTCGGCCGTACTCGCCGCGCAGCTCGACCGGGAGTTGGCTTGCTGTGGATCGGGCGGCGCTGAACTGCGGACGGACGGGTGGCGCGGTGAAGTTGAAACTCGATCTGCACGACATCTACAACCGCGGCGAGCCAATCGATCGTGCGCTGCAGTCGATCATCGACCAGGCGGTGGCCAAGAAGGCACCGCTCGTCGAGATCATTCTGGGCAAGGGCTCTGGACAATTGAAAGCGTGTCCTTCGGTTCCTCGACCGCAAGGACATCAAGGCTCTCTACCACCGCGTCGAGAAGGACTCCGACAACTTCGGCCGGATCTTCGTCCACTTCCGCTGGAAGTGACCTACATCCGAAGCTGCCGCGCAAGCCGCCGATCTGCGTGGTCGACCGCGCACAGCCGGGTGCGCAGATGGATCTGGCCGGCACGATTCGACCGGAAACACCGGCTTACCTACTCCAGCGAACGGCGGGCGATGCTGGTCGGGGTGCGGCCGAGTAGCCAGGCTCCGGTGATGGCCGCGACAGGTAGCCCGAGGATCAGGACCGCTAGATCAGCGTAGGGCGGCGGGTTGAGGTAGCTGACGTCGTGCCAGTGCCAGGCGATTAGTGCGAGGTAGGCCGCGGCGGTGCCGAGTATCCCGGCGAGCAGTGCCAACGCGCCGGCTGATGCCGCGTTGAGCGTGCGGCGCGTGGCGTTGCTTGCGCCGGCCGCGGTCAGCGTTCGTAGGTCCGCTGCGGTTTCGCTGCGGATCAGCCCGACGGTCATGGCCAGCACGCCAAGTGCCACGAGCAGGCCGGCGAGCGTCGAGTAATCGCGTAGACGCTGCAGGGTGCGGTCGGGTCCGGTCCGGGTCTCGATGGTGATCCCGGCGGCTGCGGCGCGATGTTGGGCGTCAGTGATCTGCGCCGCGGTGATCGGCCGGTTGGCCTGGACCAGCCAGCCGACCGGTTCGGCCGTGTAGCCGAGCGTGGTCATGGCCTTCGGGATGATCAGTGTGTTGGGCGCCGAGGTGTAGTTCGGTAGCAGTGCGGACACCTGCGCCTCGACGGGCTGGAAGTTCCCTTTGAAACCCGTGCCGAGGTCGATCCCGCCCAGGTCGCGGCGCGCGCTCAGGATGACGCTGCCTGCGGCGATATCACCGGCCCGGATCCGGTAGAGGTCGAGCAGGGCGGGGGTCGCCACGTAGGGGGTTGCAACCTGGGTCCAGCCCTGGCCGCGTCCCTGCACCTGGATCGGGTGGACCAAGGTCGCCTGGCCGGCGTCCGGTGGCGCGCCGGCCGGTATGGACGAGTTCAGGTCGACGGCAGTGTCCAGTTCAACGACGCTGCCGCTCCCGACCGCCTGCGCGATCGCATCGGCCGTCGACCGGGCGCGCGCGACCACCGTCGGGTCGGGCACCGCGGGTGTTGTCGTACCCGCTCCAGCCGGTGCGACGCTAAGCCCGGGGGCGCCCTGGTTGTTGGGATTGGCCAGCCAGACGATGAGCTGATTCGTCGGCAGGTTCCCGCCGGTGAGGGTGTGATCGTGGGCCTGCTGCGCGGCGGCCGTGACCGCGATGGTGGCGGCGATTCCGACCGCGAGACTGGCCGCGGCCAGCGCCGCACCGGAGCGGGCCTGGTAGCGGGCCAGGTCGCGCAGTGCCAGCCGTACCGCGACCGGAGCGCGACCGGCGAACGCTGACAGGGCCCGGATCCCTAGTGGGGCTAGCAGCAGCATGCCCGCAGTGGTCGCGAGGATGCCGGCCACGATCAGCACTGTGTGCACGGTGTGGGCGAGGACGAGTGCGACGAACCCCGATGCCGCGAGAATCGTGCCGAGTAGAGCGAAGCGATGAGCAGGCTGCGGCGGAGTGGGGCGACCGGACAGCGCCGCGACGATGGGGACTCGGGCTGCCGCGCGTGCGGGCCACCACGAAGCGGCGAGCGCGGTCAGGATTGCCAGGACCGCGCCGGCGACCACCGCCCACCACGGCAGTGCGAACGGGTCGTAACGATGACCGACGACTCCCTCGAAGGTCGGTGTCAGCGCGAGCCACACCGCCAGGCCGAGCGTCATGCCGAGGATCGCGCCGACAGTGCCGACCGCCACTCCGTTGGCCGACATGACCCGCCGCACCTGCCGGTCGGTGGCACCGATCGCGCCGATCATCCCGAGAGCACGTAACCTGCGCTGCGCCATCACGGTGAATCCAGCCACCGAGAGCAGTCCGATGAAGGTCAGCCCGATCGTGGCCAGAAGCAGGACCGCAAGCGCCTGGTTGCGCTGCCGCTGCGCGGTGTCGGCGCCGGTGGACATGATGCCCTGGACCGTCCCAGCGGGCGGGTGGAAGGACATCACCTGCGTGCCGCCGGTGTCGAAGAGCAGGCTCACATTCGACGGGGAGTCGATCTCACCCGGAGCAACCAGCCCGAAAGCGTCCTGCAGATCCTTGGGGTTCTCGACGATGCCGACCACTCGGAGCACCCGCCCGTTCACCGACCATGATGAGCCGATCGTCAGGCTTAACGTTGTCGCGACCGTCGCGGTCACCGCCGCCTGGGCCGGCCCCGTCGGGTAGCTGCCGGAGACCAGGTGCAGCATCGGCTTGCTGAACGCGCCGTGCGGGTCCTGGGCGCGCAGGTCGACCGGGGTGATCGATCCCGGCACCGGCACTCCCTCGTGGGTGATCGCCTCGACAGTGCCGAATCGCTGCCGCGCGGCAGCGACATCCGCGGCGACACCGTTCGGACCCGGATTGGCGATGTCGATACGCGCAGTGGCTGTCCCGAACGCACCCTGGTCGGTGCCCTGCACGTTGACGACCAGCCCGAGTCCGACTGTGGTCGCCGCGACGGCGACGGTCAGCAGGCTCACGACCAGCACTTGCTGGCGCCACTCGCGGCGTAGTAGCCGCCAAGCCCAGCGGCGGATCGCGCGACGTGCCGGGGCCCCGCCGCGTGCCGGTGGCGGCGCGACGATCGGGGGCGGCTGTGGGGCAAGAGTGGTGCTCATCGCGCCGCGTCCGCGTCCAGCAGCGACTCCGGTCCCTCCGCTCGAGCCGTTTGATCGACGACCCGCCCGTCACGCAGGAACACCACCCGATCGGCCCAGGACGCCAGCTGCGCGTCGTGGGTGACGACGACACCCGCGACGCCGCCCTCGCAGGTCTCGCGGACCAGGCGCATCACCGCCTCACCGTTGACCGAGTCCAGGGCACCGGACGGTTCGTCGGCCAGCAGCAGGTGCCGCTCGCCGACCACCGCGCGGGCGATAGCCACACGCTGCCGCTCCCCGCCGGACAGTTCGTCGGGGAACCGGTCGGCCCGCCCGGTCAGCCCGAGCCGGCCCAGGGCGCTCAGTGCCGCCGCTCGGGCACTGCGCATCGCGACACCGTCCAGTTCCAGCGGCAGCGAGACGTTCTCGGCCGCGGTCAGCCCGGCGAGCAGATTAAAGTCCTGAAAGACATAGCCGATCGCGCGGCGACGCAGCGCGGCCCGCCCGCTTCGGGACAGGCGCGACAAAGGCACATCGCCGACAGTCACCTCCCCGTCGGTGGGCTCCTCCAAGCTGCCCGCGATAGTGAGCAGAGTGCTCTTGCCGGAGCCGCTCGGTCCCATCACGGCGACCAGTTCACCGGGCTCGACCACCATGTCTACCTCGAGTAGCGCGCACACCTCGGTGGCGTCGCTGCCGTAGATCTTGGTCACCTGGGTCAGTTGCAGCGCGCTCATCGACGTACCTTTGCCTCTCGCATCGGACTCGGGTCACGCCGTGCCGGTGCGGCGACGGGTGCCTGCGGGGTACCGGTCCGCCGCAGCCGGGCGTCGGCGTCATCCAGCCAGCGGATCACCGAGTCGAGCCGGAACAGCTCAGCGTCCACCACCAACGTCAAGCTCAACTCATCTGCGCCGGCGTCCCGCTTGATCCGCGTCCATTCCTGCATCAATTCGACGACGTGACGCCGGTGCGTCTGGATCACATCGCGGACCTCCAGGCCGGGCACACGGATCGCGACCAGAACCTTGATCACCAGCTCGTCGCGAGGAGGAGAACTCAGATCCGGCGGGGTTCGCAGCCAGGTCTCCAGCTCGGTGTTGCCATCGGTGGTGATGCGGAACGACTTCTGCGGGCCGGCATCGTCCTCGCCGTCGGACTCGATCAAGCCATCGCGCTCGAGCCGCTGCAGCGTCGTGTACACCTGCCCGACATTGAGCGGCCACACCTCACCAGTGCGCTGCTCAAACTCGTCCCGCAGCTGCAGCCCGTACTTCGGTCCCTCACTCAACAAAGCCAACAACGCGTGCCGGATGCTCATCCGCGTTCAGCCCCTCCATCTCATGTTATACCCGGTATATATACCAGGTATATAGACCGTAGACAACGCCTCGAGGACCGCCATCTCAGGTCAGACAAGCTCACTGCGACCCCATGCCGCGCCAAACACCCAAGGCAGTAGTGGGCATCAGTGAGCCCGCAGGACAGCGCCGAGGCCGAAGCCGAAGGCGCCGACGCATGTCCGCACCGGCCCACGGGTCCGAATCGACGGGTCTGGCTCGATGAGCGATAGTTCAGCCGCAGTCCTCGACCTGCCCTCAATGCATTTCGTAGCGAGAAGGAACGTGCGTCCGGCAGACGATCCAAGCCGGACGTTGTCGGTCGCCCGCGTGATGCTTCGTCCGACGATCGGCTGCAAGGGGCGGCCAGCGGCAAAGTAGAGGTGGGACATGGCTGATGCTATGAGAGACGCGCGCGGTGCGCTGATGATCAGCCTCGCGTACTACCGTGCGTGGACGGCGAAGGACTTCGATCGCGCGATGACTTTCGTCGCGGACGACATAGTCTGCGACACGCCCGGCGGCAGGCTGGACGGGGCCGAGGCATTCCGGGGCTTCATGGAGCCATTCACCAAGATTGTCACCCGGGACGAGTTGATCGCCGCCTTCGGCGACGACGGCACCGCCGTGCTTATCTACGACACAGACACAGTGCCCGTGCCGCATGCTCCGGGTGCAGAGTGTCACACCGTCGACAACGGCAAGATCACCCGCATCACGATCATCTTCGACAGGCAGCCGTTCACCGAGGCTCGTGCTGCGAGCGGTTCCGGCTGAGCCAGCACGCAGGCGCCCCGCAGGGCTCGTCACCGCACGGCGACGGTTCTGGGTAGCGGCGTCGCAACACAGCTGTGACCCGCACGGGTCGTTCGTGAACTGGTGCCGCTGGAAAGTTCGGTGTTCGGCAGGGTGCGCAGTATTGGCCGGGCCGCCGCGACGATGTCCGCCGTGACAACCAGATCCGCACGCCGGTGATCTGCGCGGGCGTCGTCGATGAATTGGCAGACCAGCAACCAATTGGCGCGTGTCCAGTCAGTACTCTCATCGGCGGCGGTTACGATGGATGTGACGATGAGGTCGCGATGGCCGCCCTGCCCGGGGCGGCTTTCGTCGTCCGGCGGGCTCTCATTCATGACGCGCCAGCTCGGGGCGGCGACGTTCTGTGCGGGTCAATGGCCGCCTTCAGCGGCATGAGGTCGACCCGTAGGTGGATGGCGAGTTCAGACGGCCCTAGGAGGATCCTTGAGCGGTATGCCGGACGTCGGCGGCGACTGCAACCGCCATGCCCGGTGCGCGAAGAGGCCGGCGTCCGGCCGCCGCAGATACTGATACTGACATAATGGCAGCGGTGATTGTGCCGCCGGATCCGCGGTGGCCGGAGATGTTCGCCGTCGAGAGCGCCGCGATCCAGTCGGCGCTGGCCGGTCGGCTGGTGGTAGGCGGGATCCATCATGTCGGCTCAACATCGATGCCGGCGATGCCGGCGAAGCCGATCATTGACATGATCGGTGGCGTCCGTGACCTGGCTGACGCTGACGCGGCAGAGCCGGCATTACAAGGGCTTGGGTACGTGCGGGCGGTACACCGCACCGACGCTGTCTTGTTCACGAAGGGCTCGGGGGCGCAGCACACCCATCACCTGCATCTCACCGTGCCGGGCAGTGATCTGTGGCGGGAGCGGCTCGCGTTCCGTGACGCGCTACGCCACGATCCGGTGCTGGTCGTCGAGTACACCGAGCTGAAGGCGAGGCTGCTCCGCCAGTCCGGTGGGCGGCCCTACAGCGCCACCGGTAAGCGAGATTTCGTTCGGCGAGTCCTCGCGAGTGTGTGCGTCGACCTCAAAGACGGCCTCCACGACCGCCGGTGAAGTCCGGTCGCCGTGCTCACTTGACTTCGAGTGCGCTCTAACTGCCAACGTCGGGGTATGCGATACACGACCATCGGAAGCGACCCCTCGTCGGCACGCGAGGTCAGCGTGCTCGGGCTCGGCGCGATGCGGTTCGGCACGACGACCGACGAATCGACGTCGTTCGCCATCCTCGATCGATACGTCGAGGCTGGCGGGATCCTCATCGACACCTCGAACAATTACGCGTTCTGGGTCAACCGCACGCAAGGCGGCGAGAGCGAGGCACTGCTCGGCCGCTGGCGCGCAGGACGCGGCGTCGGTGACGAGATCGTCATTGCGACGAAGGTCGGCGCGCGCCCACTGGCTCCGGCGAGCGACTTCGACACCCCGCGCGAAGGCCTGTCGCGTGCCGCTATACGCGAGGCCAGTGAGCGCAGCAGGGAACGCCTGGGGGTGGATCGGATCGATCTCTACTACGCGCACGTGCCGGACCTCACCGGCGTCGCTCTCGACGAGCAGGTCGCCGCGTTCGGGGAACTGGTCTCGGAAGGTGCGGTCGGTCTACTCGGCCTGAGCAATCACTGGGCGTGGCAGGTGGAACGGGCCCGAGGCCTCGCCGCTGCCGCAGGCAGCGCACGCGCCGACGTGCTGCAGCACCACCACACGTACCTGCGCATGCGCACGGACATCCCCGACCCCCGCTTCTCGCAAGACGGTGAGATCGGCGTCGCGGACGGGTCGATCCTCAGCTACCTCCGCGCCGAGCCGGAGATGACGCTGATGGCGTACTCGCCACTGCTCAACGGCGCATACACCCGTCCCGACAAAGAGCTGGACCGCGCCTACGACCATCCGGGAACGCGGGCGCGTCTGGACACACTCGAACAGGTCGTGAAACAGACAGGTGCGACCGCGAACCAGGTCGTGCTGGCGTGGCTGATGGGTGGCGAGCTGCCAGTCGTGCCGTTAGTCGGCGCGTCCTCCCTAGCGCAGCTGGACGAGATCCTAGCTGCGGTCGACCTCGAGCTCAGCCTCGAGCAGCAACAGCTGCTGGACTCGGCGAACTGAGGTAGCTGTCCGGCGACTGGCAGGTCTCGATCTCGTTGGCGTAGTAGCTGATCTTCAGGTCGATTGCCTCGAGGTAGACCGCCATCGTTTCGAGCTGTGCGCGGACCCACTTCCGGTGCGCCCGCAACAGTTCGACCCGCGCCTCCTCGTTGCCCTCGCCCGCCCGAACCAACTCGGCGAAGCGGCGCACCTCGCGGGTCGGCATCCCCGTCGCGCGTAGTTTCGTGATCAGCTCGATCCAGCCGAGGTCGTGTTCCGAATACCGGCGGTGTCCGGACCCGGCACGGTCGACGCCGAGCATGAGCCCGTCACGCTCGTAATAGCGCAGGGTATGCCGCGTCAGGCCGGTGAGCGCGGCCACTTCGGCGATCGTCAGTCCTCGCGACGTCATGCCGCAAGTTTCACCCTTCGAGTGTGCTCGAAGTCAACGCGAACGCCGGGCTCCCCGGCCAAGAGTCAGCACATGCACCAGAACATCGTCCCTGTCATCGGTGGGAGCGACAGCCTGGACGAGCAGATCCAACGCGAGTTTCCGGCACCCGGGTCGTCAAAAGCGCTCAACACAGTCAACTGCTCGGTCATGGTCGACCGTGCCCGCGTGCCCGGCGAGTACATCTCAGATCGGCGCTGCGCTTCGGGGGCCACCGCAGTGCGCCACCACGCAACACTGTTCAGCCGCGCAGACGATTCAAACCGCGCGATGTCATCGGCATACCCTGTTGACTCATTGGGTGAGGTCGACTGGTATCCGGTGATCTGGTTTGCCGTCCTTGGCGAGGATCCAGTGTTGATCGGCGGTGGCGCGGTAAAGGCGTAGCTCGGCGTCGCCGGTCACATCGGCGGCTGTCCATTGCAGGCCGCTGTGCGTGAGTGACCGGTCGGAAAATGCCGCGATCCCGGGAGCGAGCTCAGTGTCGTCGACCTGGCCGGCGACGGCCGAGATGTACACGCCCTGGCCGGTACCTATCCGGGCGTGCGAGTCGAAGATGGCGATGCCCACGGTGGCCCGGGCGGCGATGTTGCGGGAGTGGTTGGCCGCGGGCGAGGAGACCCAGTACAGCTCGCGATAGCCGATGTGGGCGAAGTACACCGGGGTGCTCCACGGTTTTCCCGCGGAATCTGCCGTGGCGAGGACGAGGTAGTGGTTGGCCTCGATGATCTCGCGGGCAATCCGGGCGGCGCGCTGCGGATTCATCGGCTGACCTTTCAATATGTGAGGGTGAAGTCGTGCGGCCGCCGCCGCGCGTTGTAAGCGGTATGTCAGTGGGCTTCCGCTGGTCTCATGAGAGCTCGGAACCTACGGCAGTGATCGGGTCGGCGCGCCTCGCGTCGGCCTCCTAAAGGCTCGGGGCGGTCCCGACGACCGGACCAATCCGGGGTGAGATCTCGGGTCACCGATGCACCGGATAGCGCAGATGGAGCACCCCGTCGCCTTGGATGACCAACTCGGGATCCTTGAGCATCAGGTAGCCGTTAGCGAGCGTCCCGAAGTACGGCTTCCCCCGGCCGAAGACGACCGGCACGATGTCGATTGCCACGCGATCAATGAGCCCTAGCGATAGCGCCTGGCCGCCGACCTTGCCCGCGCCGACACCAATCTCGCCCTCGCCAGCCAGTTCCTGTGCTCGTGCGATTCCCTCCGGGACCGAAGTGGCGAAGTGGTAGGGCGCGTCCGGGTGCCAGCCGGTTGGCCGAGGTCGGTGCGATACGACCACGACATGGTCGCTGGCCGGCGGATGGCCCTCCCGGCCGTTGGTCAGGTCGAATTGGTGCCGCCCGATCACGAGGACCTGCTGGCGAGACCACATGTCGCGCACGTAATCCGCCGAGGCTGCTGAGACTCGGAATGCTCCACCGTGAACATCGGCGCGGTCGTCGTCGACGAGAGGATGGTCGCCGCTGAGATACCAGTCGTGCAGCGGCCCCACATCGTCGCGCTCATCGGCGATGTAGCCGTCCAGCGAGGACACTGCATGCAGGTACGTCGTGCCCATGCCTATTCCTTCTTCCGACCCGAGTCGTCACGCTTCCGACCCGAGTCGTCACGAGCCTCATCTCGCGTGAGTCCATGACTACGGCCGGGCGGACCATGACATCGAATGACCGACAATCCTGGCCAGCGAAGCGACTGCATTGAAGGCAGCCAGGTCAGGTCGTGGTCAGCAGCTTGTCCAGCTTCTCGTAGCCTTCGCGTACTCCGACTTCCATGCCGCTGGCCAGGATGGCATCCCGGCCGGCCAGCGAGTCCACCACGGACACGATGCTGGCTCGGGATCGCCCGCCGGGGAGTGCCTCGAACGTCAACATGTCCAGGCTGACGCCGTCCGGGAAGCCCTCGTAAGTGAACGTCTGCACGAGCCGCTGGTTCGACCGGATCTCGTGGAACGAGCCGAAGAAGCGAGCGACCTCCTCACCGTCGCGCAGCCCGACGTAACGCCAACTGCCACCGGTGCGCACGTCCCAGTGATCGATTCGCGTCTGAATGCTTCGCGGTCCGATCCATTGCACCACCAGCTCCGGGTCGGTCCAGGCACGAAACAGCTTCTCCACCGATGCATCGAACTCGCGGACAATGGTGATCGTCGGCAGATCGGCCGGGGCCTCGATCGTGGTCTCGTGTGCGGTCACGTTGGTCATGATGCTGCTCCTCGCTTGCGGCGTGATTGCCGCTGTTGGTCGTCGTGGTCCATGGCTGCCAGTACCGCGTCCAGGCGCTGGAACCTCTGCTCCGCCTCGCGGCGGTACCTCTCGATCCACTTGGTCATCAGGTCGAACACCTCCGCTTGCAGATGACACGGCCGGCGGTAGCTATCGCCGCCCCGGCTAACCAGCCCGGCGCCCTCCAAGACCTTCAGATGCTTCGACACCGCCTGGACGCTCACCGGATACACCGCAGCCAGCTCACCCACGCTCGCGTCGTCAACCGCGAGCCGAGCGACGATGTCACGACGGATCGGATCCGCCAGCGCCGCGAACGCCCGAGACAGCTGATCCGTCACCATGTCACCTCATCAACCGAATGGTTGACATCGAAGCTAGGGTCCGACTCGACGAATGTCAACCATCCAGTTGTCATTGGGTTAGGAGTTCAAGGCGATGGTCCGGCCGCGTAACGCACATGGGCAAGGCATGTCCGTCGGCATGTCGGTGTGCACCTGACTGGTCCGTCTGCGCGGTCCTCTTAGCTACCCCAGCCGCGCAGATCGAGACCTCTTTGTTGGCAAGCGCCTGTGGGTGTGGCCGCTCCGGCGCGCTTCGATGCTCGCCGGCGTCAAGATCGTTTCTGCCTCTGCCCACCGCGCGGGCTTTGGCGGGGCTGCATCTTGACCCCGGTTGCGCTCCGGCCCACGTGGCGGGACCGCCTCGGACGGCTAGTCCGGCGGGCCGGTGACGGCGTCGCGTGCCGCGGTGGGACGGCCTTCCGCGCCTTGCTGCGTCGCGTCCCGCGAGGTGATCTGGTCGGCGATGTAGCCGGCGTCGGCGCCGATCCAGCCGAGGAGCGCTGAGCCTCGGGTGTGCTGCCAGGTGAGGCCGAGGGTGTACAGGCCGGGCGACGGTGTGACGCCGCGTTTCTGCACCAGATGTCCGCGCTGGTTAGTGGCCTCGGGGATGTCGATCCAGGAGTGGTCGGTGGTGTATCCGGTCGCCCAGACCACAGCGTCGACCTCGGCCGTGGCGCCGTCGGCGAAGGTGATGGTCCGGCCGGCGGCGGCGGTGGCCTGCGGCCTGATCCGCACGTTGTGGTGCCGGGCCAGCTGCCGGAGGCCGACACCAATCCGCTGGTCCCGCCCGGCCAGCCGCTTGCCCAGTCGCGAGTCGACGGTGACCCGGTCCAGCCGCGCTCCGCTGGCCCACCACCACACGTCGCGACCCAAGGGCCGCTGCGGGATTGTCGGGATCCGTGCTCCGGCCGAGAGTTCGACGGGATGCGTCGCGGAGAGCTCCTGCGCGATTTGGCACCCGGAGTTCGCGGCACCGACCACAAGCACCCGGCCCGGGGGGAGCGGCTCGGGGTTTCGGTAACGGGCGCTGTGCACCTGGTAGAGGTCGGGGTCGAGCTGGTCGGCGATCGGAGGGACGAACGGGACGTGGAACGGTCCGGTGGCCACCACCACCTGCCTAGCCTCGAACGTGTCGTCGCCCGCTCGGGCGACATACCGGCCGTCGCTCTTGCTCAGCGAGGTCACCGTGGTGTTCAGCCGTACCGGCAGGTCGAATGCGGCCGCATAGTCCTGCAGGTAGTTCGCGACGTCGTCCTTGCCGGGGTAAGTGTCCGGTGCCGCCGGGAACGGCAGACCGGGCAGGTTGTCGTATTGGGCCGGGGTGAACAGCACCAGGGAGTCCCAGCGGGACCGCCAGGCCGTGCCGATCTCGGCAGCGCCGTCGAGAACGAGGAACCGCTGCCCACGCTGCGCAAGCTGGTAGCCCATCACCAGGCCGGCCTGCCCGCCCCCGATGACCAAGACGTCCAGCGGGCGGTCTGCCGGCGCGGTCATCGGGACTGCTCGAGTGCGGGGTCGACGTGGAAGCTGAACATCATGCCGCTTTCGTGGTGCTCGGCGATGTGGCAGTGCGCCATCCACAGGCCGGGGTTCGTGACGTCCAGCAGAATGTCCACGGTTTCACCGGTGCGCACCAGGACGGTGTCTTTCCAGACCAGGCTCGGCTCGACTACGCCGTCCCGGTTCATGATCAGGAACCGGCCGGCTCCGTGCACGTGGAATGGGTGGTGCATCGGATGGTCGGAGTCCATCTCGTTGACCAGCCGGATCTTCACCTGATCGCCGACGCGGAACCGCCAGTCGATCGCGTCGTTCTCCGCGCCGGTCGTCCGGTCAACGAGGAGCCAGCGCATGTTCGCCGGGGTCGTCATCTTGTTGACTTCGACCATGTCGTCCTCCCACTCGATGCCCTGGGTCGCCTCGCTCCCGTGGTGGTCACCGTGGTGTTCGTGACTCCCGTGTTCGTGGTCCATCGGCTCGCCGCCGTGGTTGGCGGCCTGCTGACCGACCAGATGGGCCGGCAGCAGCTTCATCCCGCACTGCGGGCAGCGGCCCGGCTGCTCGCTGACGACCTCGGGATGCATCGGACACACGTAGGTGGTGGCGGCCGGCCTCGTGGCCAGCAGTTTCATCCCGCACTGCGGGCAGCGGCCCGGCTGCTCGCTGACCACTTCCGGGTGCATCGGGCAGATGTAGACGACCGGGCCGTCGACGTCCGGTTCGTCGAGGTTCATTTCGGCGACAAAAGCCAGCGTCTTGTCCGGCTCCGCGTCCAGGTAGGGCGCAATCCGCTCCCGTTCGGCGGCCATGTCCGGGTTGGTGCGCAACCGGGTGAATTCATCGACCAGTGATGGCGCCGCCGGATCGGCGGTGACGGTGATCTCGGCGAGCGGGTAGGTCCGCTGTGGGGTGCGATGCTCCAAGCTGAGCTGGCCGGGCCCATCGAAGAGCACGTCCACGACGATCCGCTCCGACGGGGCAAGGATCACCGTCTCGACGAACTGTTCCCGCTCGACGCGGCCGCTGTCGCCGCCGACGAGCTTCATCCGCGCTCCGGGTAGCGCGACGTTGAAGACTCGGGTGTTCGCGGTGTTCACCAGATACAGCCGCACCACCTCACCGACGCGTGCGGTCAGCGTCAGGTCAGGTTCGCCGCCGACGAGTAGCAGGTCACCGAAGCGGCCCATCGCGGTGTGCGTCGTCTGGGACCGGCTGAACGCAGCGATCTTGCCGTCCTCGAGCAGCAGGTCGTCGAGGGTGAGGGCGAGTTCGCGGTGCACCGGCGGCCAGTAGTCCGGGTCGGTCGGGGCAACCACGATGGTGCCGTACAACCCCATTTCCTGCCCGTAATCCTGGCGGATGTGCGGGTGATACCAGTACATTCCCGGGTCCGGGAAGACGATCCGGACCGTGAAGCTGCCGCCGACCGGGATCGGGTGCTGGGTCTCATGGGTTCCATCGAAGCGGTTATCCAGCCGCAGCCCGTGCCAGTGCACCGTCGCGTCCAGGTCGCCATCGTTGGCAACATTCACCACCACCTCCGAGCCTTGCCGAACCCGCAGACTCGGGCCAGGTACCGACCCGTTATAGGCCAGCATCCGCACCGCCGCGTCGCCGAGCCGCTTTACGACCGGGCCGATGCGCAGGTCGAACACGTCACCGTCGGCCAGCGGTACGACCTCGGTCGGCCGGGAGCCCCCAAGGCCGACGGTCTCGGTGCCGTAGAAGTCCTTAGCGGTCATTTGCCGTTCCTTTCAGGGCGCCGCCTACCGGTGGCTGATCGTATTTCGCAGTCGGTGAACCGCGCGGGACAGACGCCGGGGTTGGTGTTAGGTGTTTCGGGCCGCCTCAGGGACCCTGGGAGCGGCGGCGGCTGGTGCCTCTCGCATCCCGAACCGGACATAGATGCGGCGCAGCGGCGCGGGGGCCCACCAGTTGGCGTTGCCGAGCAGGGTCATCGTCGCGGGAACCAGCAGGCAGCGGACCAGGGTGGCGTCCACGGCGACCGCGATCGCCAGGGCGAGCCCCATTTCCTTGATGCCGAGGCTGCTGCCGGCGGCGAAGCCGAGGAACACGATCATGACCAGTGCGGCGGCCGAGGTGATGATCCGCCCGGAGCGTTGCAGCCCGTGGGCGACCGCGGTGTCGGAGTCGCAGCCCTCGTCGTGGCATTCCTTGATCCGCGACAGCAGGAACACCTCGTAGTCCATCGATAGGCCGAACGCGAACACGAACACGACCACCGGCACCCACACCTCGATCGCGCCGAAGGCGGTGAAGCCGAGCAGCCCGGACAGGTGTCCGTCCTGGAAGATCCACACCAGCGCGCCGAACGTCGCTCCCAGGGACAGCAGGTTCATGATCAGCGCCTTGATCGGAACCAGCACCGAGCCGGTCATCAAGAAGAGCAGCGCGAAGGTGGCCAGCCCGATGAGCAGCAGCGCATAGGGCAGCCGCTCTGTGATCTGCTGTTCGAAGTCGATGAGGAATGCGGCCGTTCCGGTGACGTAGGTCTGATACGGCGGGTTGGCGCGCAGGTCGTGGACCAGCCGCTGCGCGGTGGCGTCCTGCGAGGCGCCGGTTGGAATGACGGCGATCGCGGAGACGTTCCCGGTCAGACCCTGCTCGATGGTGACGGAGGCCACCCCGGGCAGCCGTCTGATCTCTTCGGCGTAGGCGGTGACGCGCGGGTCGGTGGCCGGTATCCGGGCGACGACCTGGATCGGGTTCGCCTGGGTGCCGGGGAAGTTCGCGGCCAGCAGGTCGTTCACGGCCCGGCTCTCGAACGAGGTGGGCAGGGTGCGCGGGTCGCCGTTGGAGTAGTGCGCGCTCAGGAACGGCAGGGCCGCCGCCAGCAGGATGGCCGTAGTGGCTACCGCGACGATGACCGGGTGGCGTTGCACCCGACGGGCCAGCCGCCCGAAGAACCCGTCGTCGCTGCTTGGCGCGGCGGGTGTGATCTTGCGCCCCCACGAGCTGAGCAGAGCCGGCACCAGCGTCAGTCCGGCGGCGAGCGCGACCAGCACGGTGGCGATGCCGCCGATCGCCAGCGAGGTGAAGGTCGGGTCGCCGAACGCGAACAGTCCCGCCAGTGAGGCGATGACGATCATCGCCGAGAAGCTGATCGTGCGCCCGGCGGTCCCCACAGTCCGGGTTACGGCCTCGGCGAGCTCACCCTCCGGGTCGGCGCCGCGTTCCTCCCGGAATCGGCTGACGATCAGCAGGCTGTAATCCACCGCGAGTGCGATGCCGAACAACGCGACCACGTCGATGGCGTACCCGCCTACGTCGATGACCTTGGTGACCGCCAGCAGGATCAGCAGTGCGCCGGCCACCGTGACCAGCGCGCCGAGCACCGGCATCAGCGCGGAACGCCAGCCGCGGAACACCAGGAACAGCGCCAGCAGCAGAATCGGCAGTGCGATGGCCTCGCCCTTCACCAGGTCCTTCTGGGTAGCGTCGTTCTGGTCGCTCATCGCGGCCAACTGGCCGCCGACCTTCACGGTCGCACCCGGAACAGCACCGTCCAGCGTCTTACGCACCTGGGCGACGTCGTCCTTGATCGTCGCCATGTCGGTGGTCTCGTCCAGCGTGATGACGATCAGGCTGGCGCTGCTGTCGGTGGCGCGCAGCCGAGGATCGCCGGCGGTGTAGGCATTGACGACGTCGACCACGTGGGGCAGCCCGGACACCGACTGGCTCGCCCGCACGACCGCCGCGCGGGTGGCCGGGTCATCGACGGGCCGGCCGTCCACGACGGCGATCAGGCTCACGCTGGTGGTGCTCGCGTCGTCGAGGAGCTGTGCCCCCTGCACTGACTCCGAAGAGCCGGCACCGTTGGAGTCCTTGAGGTGACTGAACACGCTGCTGCCGACCGCGATGCCGACCACAAACAGAATCGCCCACGCGAGCAGCACCAGCCGCCGGTGTCGATATACCGAGTGCCCGATTGCACTAAACATGCCAATCACCTTCCGTCGGGCCCCCGCCGCCGACGCCCCGGCCGGTGCGAATGCTGAACGCTTTGGAGTGGATTCACGGTCGTCGCTTGCGCTGTCGTGATGCTGTCGCATCTCTGTCCTTGCGGTGAAACGGCCCCCGAGCGCGGACAGCGGGACGACAGGACACCGCTGCACGCTCGAACGTGACCGAGATTGCCAGCCGGAGAAGGTTTCGCCGTGATTGTCTTGCGTGTTCCGCGGATGGCGTCGCGGCGAGATGTCCGCGCCGTGACGGCCGCGCTACGCGACCTACCCGGGGTGGAGACGATTCAGGCGGACTCGGTCACGGCCTCGCTGGTCGTGGAGGGGACGGTATTGGAGCGGGATGTGCGGCTCATGCTGACCGAACTGGGCTTCTCGGCGGATGCCCAGCCGGCACGACCTTAGCCGGAAGCATGTAGGCCGGACGCGGCGCCGCGTTCCGCGGCCGCCGCATAGGCCGGGGCATCGAGCATTGATCGTGCGGCCGCAGCTGTCCGCGCGGCGTCGGCTTGCTCCTGGGGCGTGCGCGGCCGGTCGTAGGTCTGCCGCAACCCGCTGGCGCGCCCGAGCAGTTCGGCGGCACGCGCCGGATCGTCGTCGGCCGCAGCAGCTCGGGCCAGGCCCTCCAGACCAGTTGCGACCAGACCAACCTCGCCAGCGGATTGCCCGAGCTCGACCAGCGCGGCATAGCCGTCACGGGCGGAGGACAGATCACCCGCCCGCTCATCGCAGGCCGTCCTGCCGGCCAGCGCCAGTCCGGTCGCAAGTCGCACGCCGAGTCGCTGAAACGCGTCGTAGGCCCGGTCGAACAGTGGTCGCGCCGTCGTGAGGTCGCCTCGACGTTGGGCGAGCACCGCGTCCCCGTAGGTAGCCAGGACCCGACCGGCGTCGTCTCCCACCTGGTCGGAAACGCTGCCCACGCGGGCGAAACACGCGGAAGCATCGTCGATGCGGCCCAACGACAGCAGCGCCAAGCCCAGGTCCGCGGTTGCCCATTGCGCAGTGTTGTGCACGCCGGCTCGGCTGGCCACCTCGATCGCCTCCTCGAGGACCGGCACCGCTTCGGCGTGATGCCCGAAACGGCTCAACGCCCAGCCACGGTGGTACAGGACCGCGGACAGCCCCCACCCGTCCCCCAAGGCGCGGAACCGCGCCGTTGCGTCGGCGGACGCGGCTCGGAACCCTGGCTCGTCGCCACGCTTGGCGAGTGTTTCCATCCGAACGAACCCGGCGACGGCCTGCCCCCAATCATCGTTCAGGGCAGCGAATTCCCGGTCGGCGTCCTCGAGCAGCGCCCGCATGTCGGCGCGGGACGTGTCGGCGACTCCTTCGACGCTGAGCAGCAGGCGAGAGAACGCGGCGCGCCGCCGATCGCCGATAGCCTCGAAGATCTGCAGGCTCTCATCCGCAGCCGCGGCGCACTGGGCGCTCGGATGCACCAGGCACGCTCGTGGACGCTCCACCAGCGACACGGCCTGCAGAGCTCGCGCTCGCGCTTGCGGCGACCCACCGGGTAACGCCAACACCCGACGCAGCGTCTCGCGCCCCTCGAGGTGGCGACCCATATGCCAATACATTCCCAGTGAGCCCGCCAGGGTCAATGCTTCGTCGGCACGGTTATCCGTGTGGATCAGCCAGTCCAGGGCGCCGCGAACGTTGGCGTTCTCCGCGCGCATCACCCCCAACCAATGCGCGTGCCCCGGCCCCCGTAATCCGGCCTCGATCTGCTCAGCCAGCCGGAGAAAGTGTGCCGCATGGGCCGCAGCGACCGCCTCGCCCTCATCAGCGGCCTCCAGCCGTTCGGCGGCGTACTGCCGCAGCATCTCCAACATGCGATATCGGGTGGTGCCAGCGGCAGCGCCGGTCAACACCAACGATTGCTTCACCAGCCGGTCCAGCACATCGAGTACCGCAGACGCCGGCAACTCGTGGTCGGCTACGACGGCCTCCGCTGCGGCCAGCGTCCAGCCACCACGAAAGACCGCGATACGTCGAAATAGGCGCTGCTCAGACGAGGTCAGCAGGTCGTGGCTCCAGCCGACGGTATTACGCAACGTCTGCTGGCGCGCCTCAGCCGTCCGGTTGCCCGACGTCAGGACGGCGAAGCGGTCCTGCACCCGCTCCGCCAGCTCTGTCGCGCTCAGGCTGGCCAATCGAGCCGCAGCCAACTCCAATGCCAGCGGAATGCCGTCCAGGCGCTGGCAAATCAATCCAACGGCCGTCAGCGCATCGTCGTCGGCACCCATGTCAGGCCGGACCGCAACCGCCCGATCTAGGAACAGTTGCGCCGCGGCGAAGTCCGGAACTCGAGACGCCTCCGTGCCCGGCGGCGGCACCGGCAGCGGTGCGACAGGCAGCTGCACCTCACCCGGCACGGCGAGCGCCTCTCGGCTAGTGGCCAGAATCCGAACACCCGGGCAACGGCCGAGGATCGTCTCGATCAGCGACGCCGCCGGCTCGAGCAGGTGCTCGCAGTTGTCCATCACGAGCAACATTCCGCGCCGCGCCAGATGACCAGTGAGCACATCGGTCGGATGGTGCGTTATCGTCCCTCCCTCGATGCTCAGCCCCAGCGCGTCTGCGATGGTGGATGCCAGCATGTCGGCGTCCCGGATTGGCGCCAACCGCACGAACCAGGATCCATCCGGAAAGCGCGGGCTCGCCGAACGGGCAGCTTCCACCGCTAGTGAAGTCTTGCCCGCGCCACCTGGCCCAACCAGCGTGATCAGACGGGTGTCAACAAGCTGCTGCAGAACCCGGCTCAGCTCACTGCCGCGGCCGACGAACGACGTCCAGCGCAGCGGCAGGTTCCCGGTCGGCGGCACGCCGGCCGCTAGCGCCTCAGCACCGCGAGTGCTGCTCAACGGACCAACCGCCGAATCCTGGCGCAGGATTTGCTCCATCACGGTGCGCAATTCGCGCGACGGGTCAAGCCCAAGCTCATCGGCGAGCCGTTGCCGCGTGTGCGCATAAACCTCCAGCGCCTCCACCTGCCGGCCGGCATTGAACAGGGCAGTCATCAGCTGGCCCACCAACCGTTCCCGAATCGGCTCCTCGGTCACGACCGGCTCCAGGTCGGCGACCAGCTCGGCGTACCGGCCGAGCGTCAGCATTCGCTCGGCTCGCTCCGCAACCGCCGCCAACCACAGCTCGGTCAACCTCGCCACCTCGACGAGCGTCCACGGCTCACCCGCGAAGTCCGCCAGCGGCTCCCCCCGCCACAACATGAGAGCCCGGTCGTAGCAGCCGACCGCCCGGCCCGGATCACCGGTGCGCCTGGCCGCCTGGATCAAGGAGGGAAACTCGTGCGCATCTACCGCCAGCGCATCCAGGTCGAGCCGGTACCCGGCCCCGTCTCGCCGCACTCGGTCGCGGCAACCCATGCCGGCCAGCGCGCGCCGTAGCTTCGACACGCGGATCTGCAGTGCGTTGAGCGGATCGTCTGGCAGATCGGCCGGCGCCCACAACTGTCCAACCAGCGAACTGGCGGAGACCATCCGCCCCGCCGACAACGCCAACAACGCCAACAGGGCACGCTCCCCCTTGCCGGGCAGACGTTGCGCGACGGCGTCGACCACAACCTCAAACGGGCCGAGTAGCCGCACCTGCATCCGGACCACCCCAACCGTTCGCTACCGGACTAGACACGCAATTCTCCCAGCCGGCTGCCAACTGGACAACGAATCGCAGCGGAGCCCTCGGTCGTGCCGTCGCCGTGTGCACCCCAGCACGGCAGGTGCAGAAGACGCTAACCGTGAACTTGGTGCCGGCCGGGATCACCGTTCTGCGCCTTCACGCCGCTGGTCGCGTCCGGCGTGCAGCGGTGGCAGCGGGCATGCCGAGAGCAGGAGGCGTAGCGGCGACACCCCGGGATGACCGCGAGTGCGGTGAGCGTCCGCCCTGACGGGGCTGCGGCCCGGACGCGACGACCGTTCATGATCGACCTGCTCGAATGCGCAGTCAGGAATCTGCCACCGGTGGCATCGCGTTGAGGTGTCGTTCGGGTCTCGGCGAGCGCAACCATCAGCCGTTGGTGCGAACAACGATGGCCTCGGCCCCGTTCTCGCTCACGGGGGTCGAGGCCATCGTTTGGATCAGTCACCAGCACATCCGGACTGTCGTGCGGTGACGTTCAGGGTGGCGGGTGTTAGCCGTTGATGAATACGTAGTCGGCTTGGTAGGGGACGTTGACGATCGGGGCGGCCTGCGGGTCGCAGGTGCCGGTCGGGGCGACACCGCCGACGGTGTTGAGGCGCAGCACCTCTACCGCGCGAGACAGCAGTCCGCTCGACTTGCCGATCTGGGTCGCGTCGAGGTTCAGCTCGGCGATGTTGCCGTCGCCGTTGCCGTTCTTGCTGACCAGCTTGCCGGTGACCGCGCTGCCGTCGGGTGCCTGCCACTGTGGCACGCCGGCGAGTGGTCGCACGAAGGTGTGGTGGATGTCGTCGGTCAGGTGCGCGTCGACGTCGTGCTGGGTGAACGCGAACGAGCCGTCACCAATCGGCGTGCAGGCGTAGATCTGGCTGCCCAGCACGACCGACTCCTGCAGGGCGGCCACGCCGGTGGTGGCGACCGGGTGGTTGAGCTGGTGGAACTGGGCCCGCACCGCGCCACTCGGGAACTTGGTGGTGTGCAGGTCGGTGTAGAAGCCACCCGGGTTGCTGCGCAGTGCGTCGAGCACGGTCGGGTCGCTGACCGTGACGGTGCCGGACGCGAAGCCATCCGCGGAGCGCGGCGTGGTGAACAGCGGCACCACCACGGGGCCGTCCACTCCTCGACCCCCGGCATGGATATCTGCCTGGGTCGGCGTGCCGAGACCGCGCCACGAGACCGAGTAGCTGAGCGTGTTGCCGTTAATTCCGACCAGTTCCAGCGCCTGCCCGTGCGCAGCGCCGGGGGTCACCTCGTTGCGGCCCTCTAGGCTGGCAACCAGGGTGGCGGGCGCTGCGGTCGAGTCGCCCGGCACGGTGATCCCCGCCTGCGCTGTCACGTCACTGTTGGCTGACGCCGCGCTGATGGCCAGCGTGCCTAATGCGACCCCGGCGGCGAGGGCGGCGCCGAGGCCGAACGCCAGGCGACGTTTCGTAGTGCTACTCATGATGGTCCTTCCGGATCCGCGGCCGACGTCTGGTACGCGGCCCGCACCCGTAGTACGTGGACTAAGTGGCCCGGCGCCCATCCACACCGTGCGGGAAAGCTCACAGCCACCCGAGCGAACCGAATTGCTGCCGCACCCGTAAAGATTCCGCGTTGGCGTTCGTCGTGTCAGGCCGCGAACTCGGGACCGAAAAGGTTCGTGGCGGATCGCCAGCAGTTGCTGACGGATCAACTCGACGAACGGCGCCGGCCTGCACAGTCGACGGCGCCGGGCACGCGGTGATCTAGACGTGCTCGCCAAACGTTGCCGAGCAGTCCGGCAGCGTAGCAACGACCCGGGTCAGAAACCGACGCAGGTCGCTGTCGTCCGGCTCCAGCGACAGCCACGCCACCCGGCTGTCGTCCTGCCCTTCGGCGGCGAGCCGCTGGCTGAGCCGCGTCGTCTTGCCAAACCCGGCAGGTGCGGAGACCAGGACTAGCCGCGGCCTTGTCGCAGCCGAGAACGTGAGCCACGCGGCAAGCCTCGGCCGAGGAACGAGTGCCCGCCGCAGCGAAGGAACGCGCGACGCCGGCAGAGGCGGCCACGATTCCCCCGCCGGTCGTTCACGGCGCCTATGCCACCGCCGCGTCCTGGAAACAGCAACGTTGACTGCTCCACGCCGAGCAAGAACGCCAGTAGCCTCGTCCGGTATGAGTCGCCTTCCCCATCTGGCGGCGAACGTCGGGTATTGGTCCTCCCGGACGGCCGGCGAGCTTGACCTGGCCCGCCGACGATGGGCGGACACCGAACCGTGTTGGGGCATCTACGACATTCCCGAGTCAGTAGCTCGGGTGCTGCCGGCTGACCCGACCGGCCTGCGGGTGGCCGAACTCGGCTGCGGCACTGGGTACGTCTCGGCCTGGCTGTCCCGCGCCGGAGCCCAGCCGGTCGCGATCGATCCGACTCCCAGCCAATTGCGCATCGCGCGGCGCATGCAGGACGAGACTGGGCTGCGGTTTCCGCTAATCCGTGCGGCTGGAGAGCACGTGCCGCTCGCGAGCGCGTCGGTCGACCTGGTGATCAGCGAGTACGGCGCGGCGATCTGGGCGGACCCGCGCCTCTGGATCGCCGAGGCCGCGCGCATCCTGCGCCCGGGCGGAGAGCTGGTATTTCTCGGCAACAGCACGCTGCTGATCCTCTGCGCGCCAGACGTCGACACCGAGCCGGTGGCGCCGATGCTGCACCGCCCATTACGCGGGATGTACAGCGTCAGTTGGCCCGATGACCCGACCGTCGAGTTTCACCTCTCTCCTGGCGACTGGATCCGGCTCCTGCGCCGCAACGGCTTCGAAGTTCTTGACCTGGTCGAGCTCTACGCATCCGAGGACGAGACGCGTACCCCGATGGCGATCCCGCCGACGTGGGCCCAGCGCTGGCCCATCGAGGAAATATGGCGCGCCCGCCGCACAGCCGCACCGGCCGACGTCTGATTACGGACGCGAGAAGGACAGTGCCGTTGATCTTGGTTAGCGGCCGCTCGTGAACGATCCAGCTGCGCGCCGCTCGACGGTCCACACGACCGAGCAGATCGACGGCTCCGGCGCCGGCCAAATGCGGCCTGACCACGACGTGTTGGACAGCCGTCCGAAGAACGACTCTGCGCCGCGAACTGGAACGCTGTGAGCGGCTGGCCTACGCGGTGCCCCGGGCTCGCTCCGAACCGGCGTTTATCCCTTAAATGCATTTGCCGGTCGGCAGGACGGGCAGGATGGAGCTATGTCGGTGATTCGTGCCATCGCTCGTCCCATGATTGCGTCGATGTTCGTGGCAGGCGGCCTCGACACGCTCCGCCATCCTGCGCCCAAGGTCCCGGCGGCGGACCCCGTGGTCAGCGGGCTGGCTCAGTGGCTGCCTAGCGGTGTCAGTACCAAGCAGGTGGTGTTGGCCGACGGTGCGCTGAAGGTGGCGGCCGGCGGGCTGCTGGCGTTCGGCAGGTTCCCGCGCCTGTCAGCGTTGGCGCTCGCCGGCAGTCTGGTGCCGACGACGATCGCCGGACATCCGTTCTGGAAGGAGTCGGACCCCGCGAAGCGCAGGCAGCAACGAGTGCACTTCACCAAGAACGTGAGCATGCTGGGCGGCCTGCTGATCGCCGCTGTCGACACGGAGGGCAAGCCCTCGCTGGCCTGGCGCGCTCGCCGTGCACCCGAAGCCGTCAAGCATGCGGCCGCCGACCTGCGCCGCGACGTGCTCGGTACCACAGCTACCGCCGTGCGCGTGCGGCTGGCCGGCTGAGTCGTCCGAACGGTGCACTCGTACGGCGGTTCGGGGTGATGAATGCTGTGCAACCCCTGCCCAGATGAGGATCGGCCGTACGATGCGGGTGAATTCTCGATCTAGTCGTGCGGTGAGTTCACTGAGCCACACCTCGATAGGTGCCCGCGAAACCCGCCCGACCATCTGCCCGTGGCCCGTGCGCGCACCCATCTGTGCGCTGCCAGTCAGGGTGCAGGGCCGGCGACGGGCTTCAGCTTCTCTGCGAGAAATGCCAGCACCCGGTCGACGCCCTCCTGCTGGCGGTGTTCGGTCAGCGTCGCGTGCTTTCGGCCGGGGAACTGCACGGCGATGAAGTTGTCGCCGAGTTCGCGGTGCAGCGTGTCGAAGCGGGTGCCGACCGCCGGGTCGCGTTCGTAGCGCAGGCCGAGCACTTGACACCCGTCGGCGACCTTGGCCTTGACCGACTCGAGATCGGCGCGGCTGATCCCCAGGTCGGCCCGGCGGGTTTTTCCCACCGGTGCGGGCGTCGCCGGCTGGGCCAGCACCGGGGCCGCGATCGGGGCGTCGGCGAGCATCGCGAGGGCGAAGCCACCGGTGAGACACATGCCGACGGCGCCGACGCCGGGTCCACCAAGCTGCTCGTGCAGCTCGCGAGCTAGCGAGCGCAGCCACGTCGCCACCGGACTGGTCCGCCCGACAGCGAACATGCTGAACTCCCGGTTGACGCAGATGCGTGCGATGGACCGGACGGACTCCGCTACCGTCGCCTCGGCCTCAGGCCGGCCGAACAGCGACGGCATCACCACAGTGAACCCACGCTCCAACCACCTCCTCGGCGAAGGCGATCACCGTCGGTGTGATGCCGGGGACCTCGTGAATCACAATCACGCCCGGCCCGCTGCCCTTGCGGTAGGTCGGGTGGGTCACTCCGTTCGCGGTATGGCCGCCAGGCGTCCAGGACTCGAGCAGGCTCATGGCAGGGAACCCTATGTGTAGTGCAGACAATGCTGAATGGGGTTCGCGATCGTCAAAGATCGTTTCGGCTTGATAGGCAGTGCCGGCTTTGACGGGGTCTGCCCCCACGTTGACTCTTTGATGCTCTTCGCCGTCCAGGTCGAAGGTGTGCCGCGGACCTCGAGCCGGTGCGCCGTGCACGTGGTTCGGCCCGGACGTCATCCCTGAACTTAGCGGTGCTCGAGAGCTCGGCTTGCCGAGACGGAAGCGGTCTAACCTTCCGTTTGTGCGCCCCCCATTCCGCCGGACCGTCGTCGCACGCACTTTGCTCTGGCGCTTCCCGTCTGCTCTGGCGGGTCATGGGCGCGAAACCGCCAGAGCTGGGGCGTCCGTTTAGGGCCCGATCCGCAGTTCTTCGCCCGTGCGATGGAGGTGCTGCGGTTGGAGACATGAAGCGCGCCATCAGGGCCAACGGCGACAGATCCGGGCGGCGTCAGACCGTCGATGACGGTGGTTCGTGTTCCGTCCGGTCTTAAGCTGGCTCGAAGCTCGCCAGCATCGCCTCCAGCGCCGCCTGATCCGGTCCGACGAACTCGGGCGCGTCGGGCGCGCCGAGAAGTGTCTGCACCATGTCATTGTTGCCATCGCGCGCCGGCGGCAGGTGCACGCTGAACGTCCACGACGGATCGAACTGGCTCAGCTGCGTGAACGACGCCACGAACTTCGCGGTATCGACGTTGTGCACCCAGGGGCTGTCGACGGTCGCCCACAGCAGCTGCGCGGCGCGCAGCTCGTCCGCGGCCGTCGCCACGACGTCGTCGGCGGTGACGAGCTCAGCACTGGACAGCGGTGCCCCGAAGCAGTCCGAGGTGAAGCACACACCGGACTTCATGTCGAGGACGCCGACCGTCGCCGGATTGTCGAACAGCGGCGGACGGAACCCGGTCAGCTGCCGGTCACCGACGTCGAGAGACTGTCCCGGGTTCAGCAGGTACACGCGCTCCATGGGCAGCGGCCGCTCGGTGGACATGATCCCCGCACCGGCGAACGTCGTGACGATGCGCGCCTGCGGCGCGGCTTCGAGCAGCGCGAACAGGCCTCCGGTGTGGTCGCGGTCGGGATGAGTGAGCCAGATCCAGCGCACGTCCGCCGGATCGAGGACGGCGGCGAGGTGGGCGACGAAATCACGGTCCGGCAACCCGAGGCCGGTGTCGAGCACGACCGGCTGATCCGCGTGCAGGACAAACGCATTGATCGGCAGGAAGCCGAGGCCGGGTATCTCGAGGTAGTCGTTCAGGACGGTGACGTCCGGATGTGGGCGGAACACGTGCATGATGGCGGGCCCTTTCAGAACGGGACTTGGGTGGTCAGCAGTCCGGCGCCGGCGCTGCGCCCGGACACGACGCGGCAGAAGTCGACGGCGTCCATCTCAAGGTCCGGACGGCCAGAGCCGCGTGACCACGCGCCGCCGGCCGGTCCGGTCAGTCGCAGCGCGAACGGCTGCCCGTGCCGGCCGGCCCATTCCGCGACGACGTCGGCCACGAGCACGCCGTCGTGGTCGGCGGTGATGACGTTCGGGGCGCCGGTCGCGCGGGTGATGTCGATGCGGTGCATCCACGGGTCGCGGGTCAGGATGACGTCGACCAGGTAGCCGATCGTCCACGCCTCCTCCCGGCCACCGACGGCCTGTAGTTCCGGCAGCTGCCGACGACGGATGAAGCCGGGCGTGCGCCGACGACTCTTGGCCGCCTTTGGCGCGCGCGCAGCGAACCGAGCGACGATCTCGTCGGAGGTCATATCGCGGCGTTCGTCAACCTGGATGCCGGTGAGGGCGTCGATCAACAGGCCGCCGCGTTCCTGCAGGCGTGCCTCGGCAGCCTTCGTCTGCCGGCTCTGCTCGCGGATCGACGCCGCCATCTCGACCATGCCGAGCAGGTGCGCGGCCATGGTGCGCACGTCCCAGCCGGGGCACTCCGTCGGCTTGCTCCAGTCGGCCGGCTGCAGCGAGCGCAGCAGCCCGAGGAAGCGGTCATACTCGGTCGCGGCCAGGCGCATCGCGCTGCTCCGCTCGAGCTCCGGCTTGCGCGGAGCGGTGGTCGTCGCTTCGGTCATCGTCATCTCTTCCCCCTGAGGGCCGGCCCGGCGATCCCGACCTCGTCGCAGTACATGTCGACGACTCGGGGCAGCTGGCGCCGCCAACGCTTGCCGCCGGGATCGTTGGCGTGTTGTTGGTTGATCAGCCCGGCGAGCAGCGCCGTCCAGAGATCGAGGTCGGCCTGCTTCCGGACGCCCTTCGTGCGCATCGCGTCGCGCATCCGCTCGTACGCATCGATCGACGCGGCGTACGCGCTCTCGCTGGGCTCGAAGTCCGGGAGCACCCGCTGGTTAATGAGCTGGTGGCGGGCCAGATCCGTGGTTGCGTAGTCGAAGAACGTCTCGGCCTCCAGCAGCAGTGCCTCGCGCGGAGCTGCGGGCGGCTGCAACTCGTCGAACCGGTGCGTCAGCTTCAGCCACGACTCGGCGAACATCGCGTCGTAGATGGCGTTCTTCGACTCGAAGTGCGAGTACAGGGAGGGCGGGCGCATGCCGATCCGGTCCGCCACCTCGCGAAGGGTGAGCGCGGCTAGGCCGTTGCGGTGTGCGATCTCCCAGGCGGTGTCGAGGATCTCTCGACGGGTTGCCTCACGGCGTTCGGCACGCCTATCGCGATTAGGCAAAGCTGTCATGCTTAGGCATAGTGGGCTACAACCCCTCTCTTGTCAACCGTCCCGGACAGCAGGTCGGGCAGCGCGGCGCGCGCAAGCGACCAGGATCAGAGCCGCGGTTGATAGCCGTGAATTGGTCGCCCGGCACCTAGCGCAGGGCGGCCGTGGCACCGTGCCTTCTGCTCTTCTGTCGTGCTGCTCTTCTGTCGTGGCCCACGCCATTGCCAGCCCCCCTCGAGCTGTATGCCTCCGTGATGCGCCGCGCTGCATTCGGCGCGCTCAATGTGCACCGGCAGATTTCATCGTTCCGCCGACGGGCGGACCGGCAGAAACGGGCAGAATCCGCTGCATCGGACCATCGTGCTCACCCCGGGGTGGTCCGGGTGCTGCTGGAACAGGTCGACCTGGTGACCGGCGAGCGAGCCGCGGCCCTCATACAGGTCCTCTACAGCGGTGGGCACCTGTCGCATCCGCCCGACTGCTGACCGAATGTGGCCAGCCGGATCCTGCAGCCGGTCGCCGACGGTCGCCACGCGCAAGATCGCGCTGTACACCCGGCAACAGGTCGCGGGGATGACGCCGGACGGCACGACCCGGCGAGTCAGCCTGCACGACCCGGACGCCCCGGCCTATCGGAACGACGGTCTGTTTTGCTGGCTTGTCGCTGGTTTCGTGGTGTCTGGCGTGGTCGCAGTCCAGTCGCCATCAACTGTTTCGGCCTGATCCCTCTCCGCCCAAGCCACGACGGATCCAGGCCCATATCTATTTTCTTCTCAGATGATTAGCCGTGTCCTCCAATCGGGGGAAAGCAATTCGTTCAACCAAGGGCCCATCCGGCCGATCGCGGCGGGACGCATTTCCCGGAAGTATTTGCATCACCGCGACTCAGCGGGACATCACCAGTGAATACATCGACATTTGAGAGGTGCCATGAACATCATCCGACTACGACGCTCGCGCCCTGCCAGGCCTGACGAATCGCGCGAGCGCGACGGCACGCCGGCCAGGAATCCGCGACGCCGCGCTCGCGTGCTCATGTTCGGCGGGTGGCTCCCCGCGCTTCGGGGCGCCGTCACCTTGCGGCAGGGAGGGTGGTTGTCGTGAAGGGACACGCTGAACGGATCGCCTACCGACGTTTCGCGGCAGATCGCGATGCTGCCGGTCGACCTAGCCCGGGAACTCCAAGAAACAGCCTTGGGCGTAGTCCCTGTCGGCACGCTGCCGCCACTCCCCGCACAGCGCTCGGTAGATAACCGGTCGACCCCAAGTCCCACGTCTGCCGGACAGCGGTTAGGTGTGACAAGCGGCGAAGTGAGCGTCACCACACATGTCAGGGCCACACGCAGAACGAGACGGATCGAGCGCTGCCGCCTGCGTGACTCCTGGTCTCTCGATGTGCTGGCACCGGCTGTCACCTCGGGTCGGGGATGACAGCGGTCATCCTGTCCTTGAGGTGTGGTCACGCTCACGCCTTCTATCGAGGCGATCGAGGTGGTCGCGGATCCGGGGGTTCCGGGGGTATCGCCGAACACGACGGGGCTTCCGGGTGTGAAGGAGGCTGGCGCGATAGCGGGTGAGGTGAGCTCCGCTGTACTTTCTTGACGCTGTCACGAGTTACCCGAGATGATGCGGTGTGACCGAACTGCTATTGCTGCGACACGCTTTGCCGACTTCCGGTCGCGCCGACCCGGGTCTGTCTGGCGAAGGTCGCGCCCAGGCGGAACGCGTCGCGCAGTGGTTGACGGGCAGTGGAATCGATGCGCTTGTGACCAGCCCACTCCGTCGCGCCCGGGAGACCTCGGCGCCAATCGAGGCATCACTCGGTCTCACGGCCGCGGTCATCCATGACCTGCGCGAGTGGGAGCTGGATGATCCCGGCCATATGTACGACGCGCTCGAGGACATGGCTCCCGATGACCCGCGCCTGATCGCCGTTGCCGAAGGCCGCTACGACGACTTCGTCCCAGAGCTTGACACGGTGGCCTTTCAGCGACGGGCCGTGGCAGCGATCGAGGACCTGTTCGAGAGGTACCAGCAGTGCGAACGGATCCTGGTCAGCACACATGGTGGGTTCATCTCCGCCTATCTCGCGCACATCATCGGTGCGCGTCAGGTGATGTGGTTCAACGCTGACTACACCGGCATCTCGCGGGTTGTTCGACTTCCGAGCGGCCGAGTAGTGGTCCGGTCGGTCAACGAGACGGGCCACTTCGAACGGCAGGCTTCCGGCTGAGGAAGCATGACACGCCAGTCCGGTCATATGCATCGTGGTGGGCGGGTCGGCGTGGGAGACGGCAAGGATCAGGTTTGCGTCGTTACCAGGGCGGAAACCAGCGCGGCGCCGGCCGCCTCACACCACAAACCACCCCGAGCACATCGCACGACGTAGGTCGACACCGACCACACGACGTGGCGAGTTGAACTCGTCGCCGGCCGCTGGTCATTGTCCCGCTGCTCGCCGGCTAGCGAAAGGTGGCAGCGCGTCGGCAGCTTCCCGAGCCGCAAGGCAGCAATCAGCGCCGCCTACGGAGAGAACCAGCGCTAGAAGAGGCATCGGTACCCAGAGGCGCACCGGCCATCCGGCCGGGGCGTCCTGCTACGTCGTTTAAGCGATGCACCAGATGGGTAGGCGTTGTTATGGGCGTTGTCTGGCCCGCGGTCACCCAAGGGGCCACGGGCCCGGTGGAGACATCGCCGGCACTGATCCGCACTATCCCCGTTCGACGGGTGCCAACGCGGCAGAAAGGGGCTGAGGGATGAGCACATACGAGGCGCACGTCACCCGCGACGGTAACGGGTGGACGATCTCCGTCCCAGCCGTCGACGGGTCGACCCAGGCACCCACGATCAGTGACGTGACCACCATGGCCAAGGAACACGTCGCCGTCACGCTCGACGTTCCGCTCAGCACGGTCGAGGTGCACCTCGAAAGTCTGGTAGTCGACGGGGTCGGCGTCCTCGGACGCGCCCGGCAGGTTCGGGCGGCGCGCGAGCAAGCGGAGCAGCTAGAGGCCCAAGCCGTCGGTCACGCGTCCGCGTTAGCCAATGACCTGGCCGGAGGGGGCGTACCCGTCCGTGACATCGGGGAGGTGCTCGGGGTGTCCGACCAGCGGGCGCATCAACTCGTCACCACCTGACCCGCCCGCACACGCGACGGTTGGCATTTGTCGTATGCGCGGACGACGATGCGGGAACCCGAGCCCGGTCGGCCCTGAGGCGCTGGACCGGTACCGCTGCTCAGACCGCTGCGGCCCCGGCGGGCAACGCTGCCAACTACTGGTCGAGCATGACGTTCCGGTGCACATCGCCAGCATCGCCGGCATGTTTCGGGCTTAGTCCGCCGGTGGCGAGACCGCGCTGCCGCGCAGCCCGTACCCGTGGTTCGTGAGCTATCCGCGAGACGAAAACTAGGCGGCGAGCGACCTGGTTGTCGCGCTCGTCCATGCTGTTCTGAGCATCGCCGCCGACATCAACGGCCCCGGCGAAGGAACACCGACAGTGATCGCCCTGTTGAGGCTCGTTGCGGTCGTTCTACGGGAGTCGAGATATAGGTGCTCGAGCGGACGTCAACGCGAGGGCGGACGGCGAGGGCTGCCTTAGTCGCCCGAGGTAAAGGTGGCGAAGCTTCCCGCGACTGCGGTGAGGACGAAGATGGCCGACGCCTCAAGCCCGACATCGACGATCTTGCCCACTGAGGTCAGCGGATTCTGGATCGAGAACGAGACCGTCAGCAGTTGCACGGCCGTGAAGAAATTCCTACGGCGAAGACCACCACCGACAGACCCAGCGCGATCAACAACCGCGCGAGTAGCCGCCGATGCAGGCACCGGTATCCCCGCCCTGAACTGGCGCTGCCACATCGAGGTAACGGAAACGAAGGTGAACTGTCGGGCCACAGGCAGAAGAAGCCCAGGCGTTGATGGGTCAAGCTCTGACGTGGCGGATAGGGCCCCGGGCGTGCATTCGATGATTTCATGGGTGAACTGGTAGGTGAACTGGAAACGGTCCACGCGGGAGGTGTCATCCGGTTCGAGCATGTCGGGCAGGATCCTGCGTATGGACTGTCGATGGAAGCTCACAAACTCTGATCGTTACCCAGAAGGCCGAGAGCGCCGACGATAACAACTCGACGGCGCAAAGGATGGTGCAGCGGCGATGATTGCTCGAATGCCGGTCGCGTTGATGTTGGCGACCTTGACCGAGCGTCGCGACTTTGGCGACGACTTCCTGCTGGAGCGCAAGTTTGACGGTGAGCGCTGTGTCGCCCGCAAAGACGGCGGCGAATTACGACTGGAGTCGCGTACCGGCAATGACCTGACCGGCACTTATCCTGAGGTTGGCGCGGCAGTGGCATCCCAGCGTCCTCGGAGTCTTGTGCTCGACGGAGAGGTGGTCGCATACGAGGGCGACCAGACTTCCTTCGGCCGGTTGCAGCAGCGCCTTGGGACTAGCACGCCGTCGGCGGCGCTCGTGGCGAACAACCCCGTCGTCTACTGTGTCTTCGATTTGCTCGAGCTCGACGGCGCCGATCTAGCCCAGCGTCCTCTTGAGCAGCGTCGAGCGTTGTTGGCGAAAGCGATCCGGCCCCGTGCAGCATTGCAGTTGAGCGAAGCATGGCGCGGCGACTCTGAGCGGCGCTTCGACGAGGCGTGTCGCTGGGGCTGGGAGGGGCTGATAGCTAAGCGCACCGACGCCCCGTACGTAAGCGGCCGGTCGAAGCACTGGTTGAAGCTGAAGTGCGCCTGGGAGCAGGAGTTCGTGATCGGCGGCTACACCGATCCCGCCGGCAGCCGCGCCGACTTCGGCGCCGTGCTCGTCGGCTACTACGAGGACGGCCGCCTCCAATACGCCGGCAAGGTCGGCACCGGCTTTAGCGCAGGCGGTGCTTCACGATCTCGGCGCTCGGCTACGAGAGATGGAGACGTCGACGTTGCCGTTTGTCGAGGTGCGGCCGGTTCCGCGCGGCACGCATTGGACCCGCCCCGAACTGGTTGCCCAGGTCGGTTTTGCCGAGTGGACAAGGGATGGTCGGTTGCGCCAGCCGCGCTTCCGCGGACTTCGCGACGACAAGCGCCCGCGGGAGGTTGTGCGGGAGCGGCCCCAGTGAGCAACGAGCCGCGACCAAAGACGCGGTACGACGCGAGCCGTAGCGGACCGCTGCGCAGCCGGCGAGAAGTGCTACGCGCAGCCGATCCCGGATGGCTGCACTCATGCAAGCGGATCCGCCTCGACCTCGACCGGCGGACTTGACCACGGCGGAACCGGTGAGACCAGGGAAGACCGTTCCGATCAGGCGGTCCTGAGAGAGATGTGGTTGCAAGCCTCGCACGTTTTCTCAGGAATCACTCCGAGCCGCATCAGCCCGCCGAAGATCTTGCAGCCGACACAGAACGCGAAGATCGACTCGAGCCCGGCGGCGATGATCATCAGACCGAGCAGGACTTGCGTCGCGCCCGGATGCCCTAAGCCAAGTGAGACGACCGCAGTCGCCGTCACAACTGTGCCGAGGCCCTGCGCGAAGCGCTTCGGCGGTCCGGCCACCAGCTTCGGTGCACCAAGGTGTGGCGCCACCACCTTGGTCGCAATCCGGCCCAGCGGGCTGAGTCTGGGACCGGTGAGGACCCGCGCGAGGAACCCGAGCGAGATCGGCGCGGTGAGCCACAGCCATGCGGGGCTGGCGGTCAGGCTGAGGACGAGGGTCAGCGAGCTGAGCAGCAGCACGCCGCCGGCGACCGTGCGAGCGGCCTTCTCGTTGACCGGGTTGGGGAACCCGATGATCTTGCGGAATCCCACGTCCGGCGCAACCAGTTCGTCAGCCATTCTCATCCTTGCCTGCAGAGATAGTTCAACCTTAGTGCCACATGAACTTTACTGCGTTGACTGCCAACCTAGGCGATCAGGAGCTCACCACCGGCGACTCCCATCAAGCCGCGGCGACACCGATTGCGGGCTCGGCAGCCGCACCCGCCGGGCCTTTAGCTGCTCATCGATGACAACTCAGACTGTTTGTCGTTCGCGCTCCGGTTCGCGGTGATGACGTCCCGCGAGGTCGTGGAGGCGGATCCTCGGCTCACGTGCCGGGGCCTTCTCCGGGATGTCGCCCGCCTTCGCGATCGAGGCCCCGTACCGGGCGGCGAGCGGGGGCGCCGAGATGCCGTGCAGCACCACCGAGAGCAGGATCGTCCATGTAACGGTCTGCAGGAGCATCCCACCGGCGCCGCCGCGCTCGATCTCCTCCAGGGCCAGCAGCGTGAAGACGACCGAGGCTAGCCCGCGCGGGCCGAACCAGCCCATGAATGCCACAGTGGTCGCTCGCAGGTGGGTTCCGATCAGCACGATCGCGACCGGCACCATCCGGATCACCGTCAGGCTCAGTATCGCGTAGACGATGGGTTTGGCTGACAAGTCCTCGGTGGTGAGCAGGTCTCCGACGAACAGCGCACCGAAGATCGACCACACCACAAATGAGGCCGCCAATCCGAGCGTCTCGGTGAACTGCACGGGTTTTGCCAGGCGGCGTTTGGTCGCGGCCCCGAACAAGATACCGCCGGCAAACCCGGCGATGAATCCGTTCCCGCCGATCGCGACGGCACCCTCGTAGGCGAGCAACGCGAGGGCAAGGATCGCGATCTGCTCCGACACCTCGGAGGTCCATCCACGGTCCTTGGCGAAGGCCAGCGCCTTTCCGCCGAGGTATCCGACCACGACCGCGGTAGCGATCGCCAGCCCGATTTCCTTGAGCGCTTCGAGCCCCCATGACTTGTCGCTGATCGATTCCTCGGCTGCGGCCGCAGCGATGAAAAGGGTGACCAGTGGCGTAGCGATCCCGTCATTGAGACCGCTCTCGACGTTGAGCGCTCGTCGAATCCGTACCGGAACGGCCTTGTTCGTGACGACCGCCAAGCCGAGCGCCGCGTCGGTGGGCGCCAGGATCGTGGCGACCAGTGCCGCCGCCGCCCACCCGACGTTGGGAAACATGAAGTAAGCCAGCAGCGCGCCGGCAACTACCGTGAGCGGCAGTCCGACGAACAGCAACCGGCGGGGCAGACCGGCGTCGCCCTCGACGTCCCCCAGCCGCACCGTCGACGCATCGGAGAACAGGAGAAGGGCCAGCGTCAGCTCGGTGATGGTCACGACCGTCTCGTTGGTCAGCGAGAGGGGGAGAACATCCAGGCCGCCCGGACCAAGAATCGTGCCGGCGGCGACGAACACCATCGGGCCGGTGATCCACCACCGATCGAGCTTTGACGCCACAAGTGTGTAGGCCACGATGACGACCGCGACAGTTGTCAGACCACCCATCAGATCCCCCTTGCCACGCCGGCCAATTCCCTTGACAATCGTCGCGCTCGTGTTGCGGGGCCATGGCCTTCGATGCCGCTCGGTAGCGCGGCTGTGTCAAGACCGGCAGTCCGTTGAGCAGCCCGATCTCCGCTGGGGGCCGGTGTGTGGCCTACCACCGATACCGCGAATCGTTGATGCCAAACGAATTGTTGATGCCGAAGCATGGCTGAGGATCTTCAGCGGATCCTGCCGCCGATCCAGAGCCGGCGATGACTCGTGCGGGCTTTGCGGCCGCCTACGATCCGCCGTCGAGCGCGACACTCGACGGCGGATCCGTAGGAGTCTCCGTCAGTTGACTTCTTTGGCGGCTTGTTGAACGGCGGCGTCGACGTCTTTGGCGCTGACGTCGAGCTGCTTGGCGACGCGTTTGTCGGCTTTCAGCTGGGCCTTGTCGATGGCGTCTTGCAGTGTGCTCTGGCCGACGATGACGAGCGCGGCCTGCCCGGAGTCGATGAGCTCGCCGAACTCTTTCACGTCGGCGCGCGACATTCCGCGCCACAGGTGGCCGCCTACGCCGCCGACCGCAGCGCCGACCACGGCCGTGCCGATGATCGCGGGCGGGAACAGGATGCCGACCACGGCGCCGACCGCGGCACCGCCCCAGGCCCCGTGCCGAGTCGCCGTCTCGTCCTTGTTGACGTGCACCTTGCCGGCATCGTCTTTGGTGACGACCGCGGCGTCATAGGTGCCGACGGCTCCCGCGCTGTGGAGGTCCTTGACGATGTCGTAGTCGGATCGCGCCGCCGCCTCGCTCGGGTAGGTGCCGATGAACAGGAATACCGGGTCGGACTGTGCCATTTCTTTCTCCTTAACTCAGAAGGGGTGATGTGAACTGATGGGCAGAGAAGCAATTCACGTAGTGGGGGAGTGTCAGGCCACGGCACTGGTCAGTAGCCGTCGTTGGTGGCATCGCGTCCGTGCGCGGTCAACGCCCGCGATGAGCCCGGCGATGGCCTGGAAGATCCCGATCAGCAGCATCATCACTGAGGCGAAGTACGTCCAGCCGACCGCCCAGCTACTCGGCGCTCTCCTGGACCCACTCGTCCGCGGAACTCGAACATCAGTCATTCGTGAACCCCTTCATTTCGCTCGGACGCGGAAAGCGAACCACGACATCTGCCCTGCGCCATCACGCAAAGTGTGTGAAACACATTCAGCCGCTGTGGCCGGTTGATGTTCTGTGCGTCCGGTGGTCATGAGGTTCCGGGATCGGCGCTGGTTTTGTTTGCTAGCCGGTCCCGGCCGCGTTGCACGGCGGTGACGAGGATTCGCACCCCGAGGCCGAGGAAGAGGAGGTCGAGAATCATTTGCGCGCTGACCACGAGCCGAGCCGACTCGGCGCGAGCGCTGATGTCCCCGAACCCGACGGTGGAGAAGATTGTGATCGCAAAGTACAGACCATCGGTGCGGGATAGCGGCGCCGTGAAGCTCGCCTCATCGGCCTGACTCATGAGGTAGTACGTCGATGCGAATAACAGGATGAACAGCGGCACGGCCAGGGCCAGCCCTTCCACCGCGCGCAGAGCCGGGCTCTCCGACTGGGTGATCGACCGGATGTGCCACGTCATCAGACCGATGAGGACCACGAACCCGAGTACCAGCTTGCCGTACGTTGACAGGTGGGAATCGCGCACGTCCAGCGGCAGGACGTAGTACAGCGCGACGAGCACCGACGCGGTCAGCACCGCCCTGACGGTAGCCACGGTGGCCGGCCACCACCGCCAAGACCGAAGTGCCTTGAGGCGCACGCCACCGATCATCCGGCGCGGACCCGCGGCCGTCGTCACACAGATCGCGTGAAATCCCGCGGGTGTGCTGCTGCTCTGTGTCGGGCGGTACCGGTGTCGACCTGGTTGATGATTCACCTGATCTGCGTGATGCAGGCGAAGCCCGCTTGACGCTCAATAGGTGAGGACGCCTCCACAGCAAGATCGATCCCGGACGTATCGCATCGGTCAACGTCCGAGTGTTCTTGTTGGACGCTTCTGGCGCGGAAGGATGAGCCGACGTGGACCACAAGACCGACATCGATCCCAAGGTCCCGATCGAGACGAACCTCGACGGTTCGCCCGACATTTACCTCGGACCCACAGCCTCAGCCGGCCTGAACAATGGCTGGCTTCCTACCGTTCCGGACAAAGGCGGGCGGATCCCCCTTCTCTTTTACAACCCTCTCCATCCGATGTTCGACGGAACGGTCCGGTCGAGTGAGGTCCAGCCGATCTAATGGGCGAAATGAGCAGCTCCGTGGGCAGACGCATGAGCGATGGGCGCGAGCGCTTGGCCGTGGTGCGGGCTTGGTTGGAACGACTACTTCTGTGGCGTGTGTGGGAGCGCATGCTGGAGATCGAGTTTGTCGATCGCAGTGTCGCGCTCGCGGGGAAGGCCTTCGTCTCGTTCTTCCCGCTGGTGATCGTCGTTGCCGCCTTCGCACCCGAGCGTATCCGTTCGTCGATCATCACCACGGTCACGGCCCGGCTCGGCCTCAGGGGAGACGCGCTCACGAGTGTCCGAGAAGCGTTCGCGTCCTCGGACGACGTTCGGAAGGCAACCGGCGTGCTCGGTCTTGTGCTCGCGATCTTTTTCGCGACCTCGTTCACGACGGCGTTGCAGCGCATGTATCTGCGCGCGTGGCGGCGACCGCCGCGAGCCAGAGTCGGGGCCTACTGGCGTGGCATGGCGTGGCTGCTGACGGTGCTAGTCAGTACGGCGCTCCTCGGTGGTTTGCGCGGCGCCCTCGGTGGTGGGGTTGGATTCGGGCTTTTCGTCATCGTGTCACTGGCCGTGACGACCGGGCTGTGGTGGTTCACCGCCTGGTTCTTCCTGCTCGGTGAAGTACGCGTGCGGGTGCTGCTACCTACTGGTGTGATCACCAGCATCGCGCTGGCCGGGTTCGTAGCATCGGCCACGATCTGGATGCCCAACGTTGTGACGGAGAACGAAGCCCAGTTCGGTTTCGTCGGTGTTGCCCTTGCGTTGGTGACCTGGTTCTCCGGCGCCGCGATCTGCGTCTTGATCGGGGCGTGTGCCGGACCGGTTTTCGCGGAGGACACCGGGCGGGTCGGGTCGATCATCCGCGGCGGCGAATCCCCGACACTGACCGCCGCTGCCCGTCCGGCGCTGCCGGCGCCCACTCGCGAGCTCACTCTTCGCGACGCTTTTGACAGCTCCGGAGACTCGTGACCACCGCCATGGAAACTCTGGCTCCGGGTCCCGGCGGATTGGACAAGACACAGGAGGTCGAGTCGCATGCCCGCTACCGGTGACATGGCTGCCGAATCCGCCACGAGTGCTCACCAAGACGGGGCAGCCGACAGCGCCAAGGGTTCGAGTCACGTCCCGGCACTTCTCGCGAGGGTTCCCAGGCTGGGGGTGTGGGCATGGAGCTTCGTGGGGTTCGTGGTGGCGAGCATCATCGTCTTCGTCGCGCTCGCCGCGGTCAGCGAGATCGTGCTCCCGCTGACGTTCGCCGCCGTTCTCGCTATCATCTTCAAACCCCTCGTCCGAGTTCTCGAACGCCACAAGGTCTGGCCCGCCCTCGCCGCTGGCATCGTCGTCCTCGGACTGCTCGTGGTGATGGCCGGCGTTATCATCGCGACTGTCCGGGGCGTGACCCAGCAAGCCGATCAGATCAGCGGCGTGGCCGACAAGGCAGTGGGCAAGGCGGCGGATCTGACTGACGCGCTCGGTGTGGATCAATCCTCGTTGGACGCGCTGCGGAAGGCGATCGACGACGCCGCCCCGATGATCACTACCGGCGTCCTGTCCGGGCTGGTTTCCGGCTTCGGCACCGTGGTTGCGGTGGTCAGCGGCGTGATACTCGGCGCGCTGATCATGTATTACCTGCTCAAGGACGGCACCCGTCTGCGACGCGCCGTCGTCGGACAGGTCGATCCCGAGTTCCGGGATGATGTGGACGATTTCATCGGTGATTCGTGTCGAGTCCTGCGCGACTACGGAAGGGGCCGCACGGTCATGTCCGCCGTTGTGGCGGTGGCCATCGGCTTGGTCGCCTTGTTGCTCGGTCTGCCGCTCGTGTTCACCATCATCGTGGTGAACTTCATCGGCGGCTACATCCCCTACATCGGCGCCTTCCTCGGTGGCGGGCTGGCCGTGATCATCGCCCTCGGCGACGGCGGAGTCCCTGAGGCTGCCGTCATGCTCGTGGTGGTGCTCGCCGCCAACCTGATGCTGGAGAACTTTGTGGAGCCCAAGGTCATGGGCCGGACCCTCGACATCCACCCGCTCGTCGTACTCATCGTCACCGCATTGGGTGGCCTCTTGGGCGGCATCGTCGGCCTCATTTTGGCCGTGCCCGTGACCGTGATCGCCGCAGACGCCATCGGCCGGATGCGGTCGAGAGGCATCCTCCAGCAGGCGGCCAAACGCGCCCGGCCGGCCGTGCAACACGTGCTCGACTGACCTGGATACCGGGTTATCCGCTGATCCTCGGCGAGCGCCTCGGTAATCACCCAATATGGGCGATGCGCCGGCGGGGGGACCCGAACACACTTGCAGCACATCGGTGTACCAAACTGGTGCCGACGGACTTACCCAGGAGAGGAACCGACGTGGCTATCGGACCCGTTCAGCTCATCGTTCTAGGCTTTCAGCACCCAAATTTCCACGGGGAGATCATCGCCGAGTTGGAACGCCTGCGGGCCAGCGACACCGTGCGCGTGATCGACGCCCTCGCGGTGTACAAGGACGCCGAAGGCGAGATCGAGATTCAGCACCTCAGCAACCTCAGCACCGATGAGGCCGTCGAGCTCGGCACCAAGATCGGAGCACTGCTCGGACTGGCCATCGACGGCGAGGAAGGAATGGAGGCTGGCGCGGTCGCCGGCGCCGATGCCGCCGCAGACGGCGTGGAAGTCTTCACTGACGAAGAGGCGTGGGAGGTCCTGGACGACATCCCCAACGACAGCGCAGCCGCGCTGTTGCTCCTCGAACATCACTGGGCCGTCCCACTTCGCGACGCCGTGATGCGCGCGGGCGGATTCCGCCTCAGCGACGGTTTCATCAGCCCTCTCGACCTGGTCGAAATCGGCCTGCTCAGCGCCGAGGAAGCCCGTGCACACCACGAGCTAGAGCACGGCACCGCCTCAAAGACGGCGTAATATCCACGACAGAAGAACGCGTTTGGAGGTGTCCCATGTTCGGATCGCGCAGAGTTGCCCGGCGCACTTCGCGACGGGTGAGCCGCCGCCGCTAACCCCCTAACCCAGTCGCGCGCCTTCGCACAGCGCGTGCCCCCCGCTCGAATGCCTTCGCTACATGTTCTGGGCGGCCGCTCCTGCTCGATTGGTTCGAGCCAGAGCGGTCGCGCTGTTCATGCTGTCGAGGGATGACCGCCGTTGAGATCTTCGCGTACCACGTGTTCGACCAGGATGGGGATGAAGTCGGGTATCGGCCGACCGTCGAAGATGTGGTAGCGCCCAGCCACAATGGCCTCCACGGTCTCGGCCGGGAGCTCGGGGAACTGCTGCTGGAGGCGGCGGGTGATCCGGGATATCGCCTCGGCTTCGTTATTGGCTTGGCCGCGGCAATGTCGGCTGGCAGCCCAACTCATGACGACCTCCACGCACGTTGTCGGTCGGTTGCGCTTCATTGCGTGGCCTTGCCTGGCCCAATGACACGGTGATCATCCGGCGTGGATGCGTAGGTGTCGTCACGCAGAATGTATGAAATCGCTTCTTACCAGGCCGCGCCGCCTCGTTCAGGTGTCGTTGGTGTCGACGCAACGTGCGGTTCACCTCATCTGCGTGATGCCGACGGTGTCCACCCTGCCGAGAATGAGTTGCGCACGACTGCTACGGAAGCAGGAATACAAGCGGTTGTTTGGCGACCTGCCAGGACGGCGGTGGCCAGGCAGGCAGCGCGTTCGTGGTTCGCGCGCTGGAAGGCGCGGCGATGAGTGTGAGAGGTGGCACCGGATGGCGGCAAAGGGTATTGAGCACCCGACCATCGATGAGCGGCGAGCCAGAGGGGCGAAAGCTCGCGCGTCGACGCCTCCGTCGAGCCACGCGAAGTGGCGTCCGGCCGCGGATCGGCCGGACCCGGTTGCGCTGCTGGAGGAGCAGAACGTCACCCGGGAGCCGGACCTGGTGCCGGTGCGGCACGGCCGGATGATGGTCTCGCCGTTCACCTTCTACCGCGGGGCGGCCAAGATCATGGCCGCGGACCTGAAGGACACCCCGATCGCCGGGTTGGATGCGCAATTGTGTGGTGACGCTCATCTGTCGAATTTCGGGGTGTTCGCCTCCCCGGAACGGCGACTGTTGTTCGATGTGAACGACTTCGACGAGACGCTGCCGGGACCGTTCGAATTTGACGTGAAGCGGATGGCGGCCAGTTTCGCGATCGCGGGCCGCAACAACGGGTTCGCGAAGGCAGATATCGCGGCGGCGACGCGCGCCGCGGTGACCGCCTACCGGGAGGCGATGGCCGAGTTCGGGCAGATGCGGACGATGGACGTCTGGTATGCGCATCTGGACGAGGACACGCTGATGAACTCGGTGCGCGGCGTTGTCGCGGAGACGGCGACGCAGGCGAAGGCGTCGAAGAAAGCGCCGAAGAAGGCCAGGGAGGACGCCAAGCGGCAAGAGAAGCAGGTCAAGACGGATGCGAAGCGGGCAGAAAAGACTCGCGAGAAGGCGCGTACCCGGGACAGCCTGCAGGCGCTGTCCAAGCTGGGTGAGCTGGTCGACGGGCGGTACCGGATCGTCAACCAGCCCCCGATCATCGTCCCCGCCCGTGACCTCGCCGCCACCTACGGCCTGAACCCCGACGACGTTGGCGGCATGATCCGCGACCAGTTCCGCGCCTACCGGGCCACCCTGCAAAACGACCGACGGCACCTGCTGGAACGCTTCCAGGTCATCGACCTGGCCCGCAAGGTCGTCGGCGTGGGCAGCGTCGGCACCCGGGCGTTTATCGTGCTGCTGCAGGGCCGCGACGCGCAGGACCCGCTGTTCCTGCAGGTCAAGGAAGCCACCGCATCGGTACTCGAGGCCTACCTGCCCAAAAGCCGCTACCGCCAACACGGCGAACGGGTCGTGCACGGCCAGCGGATGATGCAGGCCGCCAGCGACATCTACCTCGGCTGGACCAAAGGCGTCGACCAGAACCGCCACTTCTACTGGCGTCAACTACGCGACATGAAAGGCTCCGCGACGGTGGAAGCCATGACCCCAGTCGCGCTCACCTTCTACGCGCGCACCTGCGGATGGACACTCGCGCGAGCCCACGCCCGATCCGGAGACCCCGTCGCCATCGCTGAATACCTCGGGCCGGACGACTCGTTCGACGAGTCCATCACCGACTTCTCCAAGCGCTACGCCGACCAGAACGAAGCGGACTATCAGCAGTTCGTGAACGCGGTTCGATCCGGGCGGCTAGAGGCGGTTGACGGAGTCTAAGGGCGCACGGACCGTCGCCGGACGACGACCGAGGGAGGCAACCACTGATGACTCTGGACTGACAATGACTGAGGAGCACGGATCCGCGCCGGCGGGCGCCGCCGAGCGATGGTTAGCCCGGCTGGCCTACCTGTTGGCGTTGGCAGCGGTCGTGGTGTTGCTCGTGGGGGGCGTCACGAAGAGTCTCGGCGTGCTGTTGGTGGGTGTGGTCGGATCTCGCGGCGACGCTCGTCGGTGGCTGGTGGTTCCTGAGCAATCGCGGCGTCGTCCGGTGGCTTGGCGCGCTGGTCGCGGTCGCGGCGCCGATCGCGGTGGTCGTCGTGTATATCTCCCAAGACCTGCTGCTACCGATCATCATCGTCGTGGTGCTTATGGGGGCGGCCGTCGCCGCGGCAAGGGCTGCTCTGGTGCGGGCGAAACCGCCGACGCGCATGCCCGAGCGGGAGACACCGCCACCTCGCCGACCCTACGTGATCATGAATCCGCGCTCCGGCGGTGGCAAGGTCGGCAAGTTCGACCTGAAGGACAGGGCCGCCGCCATGGGAGCGACGGTGGCACTGATCGAAGGCCCGGGGCATGTCGACGTCGCCGCGATGGCGCGCGACGCGGTCGCCGGCGGGGCCGACCTGCTCGGCGTGGCCGGCGGTGACGGTACGCAGGCGCTCGTCGCCGGCATTGCCGCCGAGCACGACTTGCCGTTCCTGGTGATCTCGGCGGGCACCCGCAACCACTTCGCCATGGATCTCGGGCTGGATCGGGATCACCCGGAGTTAGGTCTGGACGCCCTCACCGACGGAGTTGAGCTCACACTGGATCTTGGTGTGATCGGCGACCGCACCTTCGTCAACAACGCGTCCTTCGGTGCGTACGCCGAGATCGTGCAGAGCCCGGCGTACCGCGCCGACAAGCGCGACACGACGCTGCAGATGCTGCCAGACCTGCTCTCCGGTCGGCGTGGCGCGCGCCTGGTCGGCCGGATCGACGGCGACATGACGATCGAGGGACCCACAGCGCTCCTGATCAGCAACAACCCCTACGATCTCAGAGACATCGCGGGTCTGGGTCGGCGCGCGCGTCTGGATAGCGGTGTGCTTGGAGTCGTCGCGATCACCGTCGACAGTGCCGCCCAAGCCGCCGCGTTGATGCGCCGGCACTCCAGTGGCCTGCGCCAGGTGACCGCGCACGAGGTGGTCATCGATGCTGATGCCGAGGAGATACCAGTGGGCATCGACGGGGAGTCGGTGATGATGCCGACCCCGGTGCGCTGCCAGATCCATCCGGGAGCGCTGCGGGTACGCGTGCCGCGCGTCCGCCTGGCCCCGCCAACACCCACGCCCGACCGGGATCCGGCCCTGCTACGGCGACTGGCGTTGCCGTGATCGTGGGTCTGCCGTTCGGCGATCGGAGTGTTTGGCGTGTTTGGGTTGTGGGGATTGTGTTCGTGATGCGATGACCGATGAGACGTCCACACCAGGGGTTGTAGGAGCCGCCGGCCGGTGGGCGGGGCTGCGGCTGCTGCTGAGGCTGCGCCGCGCTCGGTCGGCTGGTGCGCGGGTGGGTGGGATCGCGCGGTCGGCGGGTGTCAGCATCATCTTGGTGTTGAGCGTGATTTGTTTGGTGTTGACGCCGGTGGTGGTGTGGGGCCGGAATCTGTTGCTGAACACCGACCGGTATGTGCAGACGGTGGAGCCGTTGGCGAGTAATCCGGGTGTGCAGAACACGGTGATCGCCGCGGTGGATGCGCAGTTCCAGGGTCGGATTGATCTGAAGTCGGTGCTGGATCCGGTGCTGCCGCCGCGGGCGGCGCAGGTGTTGGTGCCTCCGTTGCAGGGTGCGGCGGATTCGTTGGTGAATACGGTCACGACCAAGTTCGTGCAAAGCGATGCGTTTAAAACGGTGTGGCAGACGGTGAACCGGGTGGCGCATACCCAGATCAACTATCTGCTGACCGGGCAGCGACCGAAGAGCGCCGCGGTGCAGGTGGCCGGTAACGGTGATGTGACGTTGGATCTGTCGTCGGTGGTGGTGCAGGTGAAGGCCCGCCTGGTCGACGCCGGCCTGTCGGTGGCGTCGAAGGTGCCGGTGGTGGGGTCGACGATCACGGTGGGCAACGTGGCTGGGTTGCAGCATGCCCGGTCGTTGACGAATTTTCTCAACAAGGTGGCGAATTGGCTGCCGTGGGTGGGCTTGGTGCTGCTGGCCGGGGGCGTCCTGCTGAGCCGACGGAAACGGCGGGCGTTGGTCGCGTCGCTGCTGGGTGTGGTGATCGGTCTGGTGCTGGTCGGTGTCGGGATCCTGATCGGCCGCGGCATCTACCTGGACAAGGTCACGACGCCCAACCTGACCCGGGATACGGCGCAGTACATTTTCGACACGGTGGTGCGCTACCTGCGGTTGGGTATCAGACTGCTGGCGTTGCTGGCGTTGCTGGTCGCGTTCGGGGTGTGGGTCTCGGGCCCGGGTGAGGTGGCGACCCGGTTCCGTGCCTTCGTCGTGCGGGGCCCGCGGGAGCTGGGCTCGCGGTTGAACGCCGGGCCGGTGGGACCGTTCGTGGACCGGTACGCCACCGCGCTGCGGATCTTGGTGATCGCCGTGTTGGGGGTGATCTTGCTGCTGTTCGACTCACCGACGCTGGTCACCGTCATCGTGCTCGCGGTGATCTGCCTGATCCTGCTGCTGATCATCGAAATGCTGCGAGCCTCGGCCCACCGGGCCCGAACGGAGGCGGCGCCGGAAGGCGCCGGGTAGCCGGCCACGGTCGAATATCGATCCGTAGGATTCGACCGTGACCGAGGATCCGGGCGGGCTGACGCCGAGGCTTGTCGGATTCGATGAGGTGCTGCTCGACTCGAAGCTTTCGGTCCCGCAGTCTCGCCCGGGTTTCGTGAGTCGCACCGGGCTGATCGAGGCGGCTCGGGCGAGCGGTTGTCGGGTGGTCGGCGTGACGGCGCCGGCGGGTTACGGCAAGTCGACCTTGCTGGTTCAGTGGGCCCGCTCGGAGGATCGTCGCGTCGCCTGGGTGAGTCTGGACCGCCTCGATGATGATCCCGCGCTCCTTCTCACCCTAGTGGCGTCCGCGTACGCGCGGATCTCGTCGGGCGGCGCTGACCTGATTGCCGACATGGGTGGTGTGGGGGTATCGGTGTTGGGACGGGCTGCGCCTCGTCTGGCCGCGGCGTTACGGACGAGCCCGGTTCCGTTCGTGCTCATGCTGGACGATCTGCACGAACTGCGCTCGCCTGACTGTCATGATGTGCTCAGCGTGGTGATGTCGGGGATTCCTCGAGGCTGTCAATTGGTCGCGGCGAGTCGGGTCGAGCAGCCGCATCTGCCGCGGCTGCGGGCGTCGGGTGACGCGCTGGAGGTGCGGTCGGACGACCTGGCCCTCGACGCGGCCGGCGCGGAGCAGATCTTCGCGCAGGCACAGGTAAGCCTGCCTCGTGAACTGGCTGCCGCCGTCACCGAACGGACCGAGGGCTGGCCGGTCGGCATCTACCTCGCCGCACTGATCGCGCGCGACAGTAACGGTCAGGCGTTGACCGTTTCCGGTGACGATAGGTACGTGGCCGACTACCTCTACCACGAGTCGTTGATGCAGCTGCCCGCGAGTCTTCAGCGGTTCCTGCGGCGCACCGCGGTCCTCGATCAACTGTGTGGTCCGCTGTGCGATGCCCTCCTTCAAGAATCGGGCGGGCAGGAGCGGCTGCGCGAACTCGAGTCCTCGAGTCTGTTCCTGATCCCGCTCGATCGGCGGCGCGAGTGGTACCGCTACCACGCATTGTTCCGGGAGTTCCTGCTCGGTGAGCTTCGTCGAGTCGAACCCGACGTCATCATGAAGCTGCACCTGCGAGCCGCTGACTGGTATGAGTCCAATGGATCCCCCGCGATCGCGGTCGAGCACTTGCTGAACACGACCGAGCGGGACCGATGCGTCAAATTGGTGACGGAGTTGATCCTGCCGACCTACCAGGCCGGCCACATGTCGACCGTCGAACGTTGGCTCTCCGCGCTCGGCGACGCCGCGATTCAGGACTATCCTCCGCTCGCGGTGCTGGCCGGCTGGGTCGCGGCGTTGACCGGGCAGACCGCCGAAGCGCAACGGTGGGCGGCGATCCTCGACGCCGCCTCGTTCGACCTGACACCACTGGACGGCACGGCGTCGTTTGACTCGGCGCGGGCGATGTTGCGGTCCATCATGTGTGCCGCCGGTCCGGAACAAGCGATGACCGACGCCGCCTTCGGCGTCGCCCACGAGCTGCCGTGGAGCCCATGGCGCGACCAGGCGCTGGTTTTGTGCGCCGAGGCACATCTGCTCCTCGGGGACATCGACCGGGCCGGTGCGCTGTTCGCGGAATCCTCTGCCCTCGCAGCCACAATGTCCAATACCGATACGCTCGTCCTCGGCGAGTCCGAGCTGGCGTTCTTGGCGATGGATCGTGGGCAATGGACGGAGGCCGCCGAGCACGTGGAGCGTGCCCTGGCCGTCATTGATGAGGCCCGGCTGTACGACTACATCGTTTGCGTTTTCGGCTTCGCCGCCGCGGCCCGGCTGTGCGTGCACCGACGCGACCTGAGCGAGGCGAACCGCCAGCTTACTCGGGCGATGCGAGCGCGTCCGTCATTGACGTTTGCGCTGCCATATCTGGCCGTGCGCGCACGACTGCACCTTGCCAAGGTGTACTGGGCCCTGGCCGACCACGCGACGGCTCGTCACCTCGTGCGTGAGATCGACGACATTCTGCTCCACCGGCCGGCTCTTGGCGTCCTCGTCGACGAAGTGTCTGAGTTCCGCAGCATCCTCACCTCGAGCCCGGTGGTGGGAGCGACCGGCGGGTCGCCGCTCAGCCCGGCGGAGCTTCGGCTGCTGCCGTATCTGCAAACCCATCTCACGATTCGTGAGATCGGGGAGCGGCTGTTCGTGTCCCGCAACACGGTCAACTCGCAAGTCGGCTCGATCTATCGAAAATTGAGCGTGTCCTCACGCGGCGACGCGGTACAACGTGCATCGATGATCGGTCTGCTCGGCGGGTAGCCGGCATCACCCACCCGATTGCTCTTCCAAGGCTTCGTCGATGTCGTACCCGAGCGCCGTCGCAAGCTTCGGCGCGGCCGTGACCGCCCGGGGCAGCCCGACGATGGGAACGACACCGACCAGCACTTCGACGATCTCGGCCGCCGTCGCGCCCGCATCCACCGCGGCATCGGCCTGCGCTCCGTAGGACGAAACAGCGCCACCCACCGCCACCAACGCGGCCAGGCGGACCAGCGCCAACGTCCTCGCATCGAGCACTGCGGAACCAACGTCGGTTCCACCGCCGCAGTCCCGCGCAAAGTTCGCGTCGTTGATGGCCAGACGGCGTAGCTGTTCGGTGTAATCCAAAGCCAACTCACCCTTCCGCGCCGACGGCGTCCGACAAAATCGACCGACGCTAACCCCAGGCGAGTCGGCCGGCGACCACTCTGGCCATCAACCGGACCCAACCAATCATCGGCCCGACAGACGCTGCCCCGCATCACACAGATCAGGTGAATCGTCAATCCCGACCGCACACCCGCGTGAGGGTGCCGGCTTCGACGGACAATCGAGGATCCCGAAGGCCGGTGCAGCGAACCATCGGCCTTCGCCGAACTTTCACACAGTTTGGGTGAAGCGCGCGGCCGCCCGGCATCCCTACGCTTTCGTCAATCGGGATGTGGAGGAGACCGCGATGACGGCTACCGATGACCTAAACAGGACGACCGTCCCGTCAGCGATCACGACCGCGTCGAGGACGGAGACCGGGATAGGGGTCCTGGAGTTCACCGACGGTTACCCGACGGGTGATACCACGTCGAGACTGCGTGATCATTTGGACTACCTGCACGGCGTCGAGGCCTTCATGAACTCGATTCAAGGCGTGTCGACCTACGCCATCCGGCAGGGGTTCCTGGACGCCGGGGTCATGGACGGCGATGTGTTGATCTTCTCGGAGTTGATGGACTCCAGATCGCTGTTCCTGACCGCGAACGCCGACACGGTCTACTTCCTTGCCTTCGTCGACCTGTCCGACGGTCCGCTGGTTCTGGAAACCCCCTCGGACACCTTGGGCCTTGTCGATGACATGTGGTTCGGCTGGATCACCGACTTCGGCCTGCCCGGCGCGGACCGCGGCCAGGGCGGCACCTACCTGCTGCTCCCTCCGGGCTACGACGGACCATTGCCCGAGGGTGGCCCCTACGTCCGTCACTCCGCCACCAACCACGTGATCTTGCTCGGCCGGGCGTTCATCGACCAGAACGAGGGCAACAATCCCGCCCCGACCGTGGCCCGGATCAAGGAGCAGCTGAAGATCTACCCCTACGTCCCCGGCGGCGTGGGCAGCAGCATCGGCGGCTACCTGACCGGCCGCGGCCGGCTCGGCCAGCTGGCGACGCCGCAAAGCCCCCGTTTCGTGGAGGGGACCGGGCTGGCGATGAACACTGTGCCGCCGAACGACTTCGGCCACTACGAACTGCTGGACGCGCTGGTGCAGATGGAGCCGGCCGAGGCGCTCAACACCGAGCTGGCCGGCCAGTTCGCCGCGATCGGGATCGTCAAGGGCGAGAAGTTCGACCCCGACGCTCGGCTGCGGGCGATCCTGGACGAGGCGGTGGCCGTCGGCAACGCCGCCGGACGGATGCTGGGCATGGGGGCGCACCCGACCGAGGGGTTCCGCTACTACGACGACGGCGACTCGGCCTGGTGGATCTCGCTGTGGGTCGGCGGGTTCGACTTCACCAACCCGCCACCGATGATCACGGCGGAGGGCATTAAGCCGTTCCCGAACAAGGGGGCGCGCCGGCTGCACTCACGCACCTCGTTCCTCTACACCGCGACCGGCATCACGCCGGCCATGTGCATGCGGCTGACCAACGTCGGGTCGCAGTACCTGGCTGCCAACGTGGACACGACCGGCGAACCCTTCGACGGCGCGAAGACCTACCGGCTGCGGCTGCCCAAGGACATCCCCGCGGCCCGGTTCTGGTCACTCACCGTTTACGACAACCAGACCCGCTCCATGCTGCAAACCCCGCAGCGCTACCCGCGGGCCGGCAGCCAGAGCTATCCCTCACCCGCCGCCGAAGCCGAGTCGGACGGGTCCACCGTCGTCTACTTCTCACCAACGCGGCCGGAGGGCGTCGCGGCCGGGAACTGGATCCAGACCGACCCCGACAGGGGCTGGTTCGTCCTCCTGCGCCTGTACAGCCCACTCCAGCCTTTCTTCGACAAGACCTGGCGACCCGGCGAAATCGAACTCGCGCACTGACGCGCTCATCAAGCTGTCCGTGAATTGGCCCATGATCTGAGGAAGGGAAACGTGGCATGGAGGAAAAGGGGAGTGGCTGGCGGTTCTTCGCCGGGACCGTGCTGGGCATCGCCGGCATCATGCGATTCTTCGACGCGATATGGGCGTGGCGCTACCACGGGGCGGTGCCGGACAGGCTCGAAGGGGCATTGTTCGGGCGCAGCCTCAGCACCTATGGCTGGGTGTACTTCATCGTCGCCCTCATCCTGATCGGTAGTTCTTTCGGCGTCCTCTCGGGCTCCCAGTTCAGCCGTTGGATCGGCATCATTGCCGGCGGCGTCCTCGCCATCAGCGCAGTCTGGTGGCTGCCCTACTACCCGGTCTGGTCTCTGCTCTACATCGCGATGGGCATCCTCGTCATCTACGGCCTTGTCGTGTATGGCGGACGTCAACCGGCCGACGAGGCTCGCGGGGTCTAGATGCCTTGGGGCAACCGCTCCTATTCAGTCTCATCGCACCGAGGCGCTAATGTCTTAGTCGAGCCACATACGGTCTACGCGGAATTCGCGACGCATTTGCGTCTGATGTTCTGGTGCCGATTCGGCGCAGGTGCGGGCAGGTCCTGCGTTGTTACCACGGCTACGAACTCAAGTTCGCTACTACTACCGGGTTCGTGACCTGCTGATTCGGCATTCTCTCCGTTCGGGTTCGGCTGAAGCAGCCGCACCGCGGCGCATGACGATGGCGCCACCCGGGTGCGACACGCCAATACCTGAAGGAGAATCGCTCACGATGACAACCGATTTCCAGGAGCGGGCCCGCCGGCTGCGGAACGCGGTGGAGCCGGTGGCGGCCGGGGTGTACTTCGCCCCGGAGGCGCTCGCGGCCTACGCCGCGCTCGGGTTCGCGGGCAGCCCGCCACCGACGCGGGCGGCGTTGCCCGCCCGGAGTTGACGTCGTATTTCACCAGTCGCGGCGCGTGTATGGGTCAGGTGCCGGGGGAGCTCGTCGCTGCGGCGTTCGGTGTCTTCAACCCGAAGGTCGTGGTGCCGGCGGTCGCGGGCCGGTTGGCAGATCGCCGCGGGAGGCCACCTCGTCGGGCGGGTCGGGCAGGCCAGGGCGCTCGGCATCGAGTTGCTGCGCCGCGGCGCGACGCGGCGCCGTGGGCAGGCCGCCCGTCTACGGGGGATTGCGCTCGCTCGGTTGCTCACCGAACAGTGGTGGGGCTGCCGGCCCGCGCCTACACCCCGAGCCGGGGCTGGACCGACGCCGACATGGACGCCGGGTTCGAGCGGCTCACCCGTCGCGGGCTGATGACCGCCGGTGAGCAGCTCACCGACGCCGGTCGAGCGTTCCGGGAAGAGGTCGAGGTGGGTCGACGAGCTCGAACGACCCGTGGACGCGCTCGGCGACGACCTCGACGAGCTGCTGCGCACCTCGACCCCTGGTCCGAGGCGATCATCGCCGCCCGCTCCTACCCGAAGCGAATCGCCGGGGTCTACAACGTCGGCGGCGGCCCGCACTTCGGCTCCGGGCTGACCATCGACACCGCCGCCGAAATCTACGACAACAAGACATGACGTCGCCACCCGGCAGCTGTCCCGCCACGTTCCGCCCCCGAGACGTGGCGGCATGCCGGCAGCTACCCGAACCGCAAGGCCGCGATCAGCGCCGCCTACGGAGAGGAGAATCAGCGCTAGAGCAGGCATCGGGACCGAGAGGCGCCCCGCACCGGCCATCCGGGCGGGGCCCCCGATGCGCAGGACCGGTGCCGCGGCCCAGACCGCGGCGGCTCAGGTAGGCAAACGCTGCCAGCTGTCCAACGGGACTCGTCATAGCTGCATCATCGCCCACACGTACGACAACGCGCGTAACAGCGCTTACGCCCTCGTGGGGCACCTCACCCAGTGCACATTGCGTGCATCGCCGGCACTTACCACGGCTGAGTCGGGCTCAGCGAAGAACATCACGGCCCGTTCACGCTCACGCACGGAGTAACCGGTGATCGCGGACGACATCCGCCTCACGTGGCTGCTCCCCCCACCGCCTGCTGGGCCCACACGTATGGCACCGTCAGGTGGAGTTGTTGGGCACACACGTGTGGGAGCCCGACCGTCCGTCACATCTGGAAGGGAATGGCGAATGCGGGGAGTCGTGATGTATGGCCCTGGGGATGTGCGGGTCGAAGACCGCCCGGAACCGCAAATCCAGGCGCCGACCGACGCCATCATCAGGTTGTCCGCCTCCTGTATCTGCGGCTCCGATCTGTGGCCGTATCGCGGCGCTGACCCCATCAACGAACCATCACCGATGGGCCACGAGTACGCCGGCATCGTCGAGGAGGTCGGCAGCGCGGTCAGCACGATCAAGCCTGGCCAGTTCGTCGTCGGATCGTTCGTCGCCTCAGACAACACCTGCGAGATATGCCGAACCGGGTACCAGACGTCCTGCGTCCACAGTGAAAGCCCCGGTCCGGCGCAGGCCCAGTCGATGCGGGTCCCGCTCGCCGACGGCACACTCGTCGCCAGCGCGGACGTCCCCGACGACCGGTTGATCCCGCACTACCTCGCCGCATCCGACGTGCTGGGGACTGGCTGGTTCGCTGCGGTCGCAGCCGACGCCGGGCCGGGAAAAACCGTCGCCGTCGTCGGCGACGGAGCCGTCGGCCTGCTCGGGGTCCTCGCCGCCAAACAGCTCGGCGCCGAACGGATCATCGCGATGAGCCGCCACCTACCCAGGCAGCAGCTCGCCCGCGAGTTCGGCGCCACGGACATCGTCGAAGAGCGCGGCCAAGAAGGCGTCGACCGGATAAAGGACCTCACCGACGGCCTGGGCGCGCATTCCGTCGTGGAGGCCGTGGGCACCCAAGAGTCGATGATGCAAGCGGTGCGCAGCACCCGTCCCGGAGGGCATGTCGGCTACGTCGGCGTTGCCCACGACGTCGCCCTGCCCGGTGCGGAGATGTTCTTCTCCCACGTCCACCTGCACGGCGGACCTGCACCGGTGCGCCGCTTCCTGCCCGACCTGATGGACCGCATCACGCGCGGCGAGATCCAGCCCGGACGCGTGTTCGACCAGCAACTGCCGCTCGAGGACGCCGCCGACGGCTACCGGGCCATGGATCAACGCCGCGCTATCAAGACCCTGCTCACCCCCTGACCTATACCCAAAGTCCAGCAATAACCCGATACGGCGGGAACCGATCTATCGCGCCCTCCTACAGGTCGATCGGTAGGTCGGCGCTCGTCGCTCGCGCTGGGTTCTCGGCGTGCCGGTCGGGAGTCCGCTCCCGGCTGGGCCTAGGCTCGCACTCATGTTCGAGTCGGAGTGGGATGCGGGACTCGACGATACGCAGCTAGCGGCCGCCGCGCACACCGGCGGCCCGCTGGTGATCGTGGCCGGTGCCGGAACCGGCAAGACCCGGACGTTGACCGCGCGGGTGGCTCAGCTGGTGGCCCACGGCGCCGACCCAGGGCGGGTGCTGCTGCTGACGTTCACCCGCCGAGCCGCCGCGGACATGCTGGCCCGCGCCGGGGCCTTGTGCGGCGACCGCCGCGCGACCGGACGGTTGTGGGGCGGCACCTTCCACGCGGTGGCGCACCGGCTGATCACTCAGCACGCCGACGCTTTGGGCCTGCCGCCGCAGTTCACGGTGCTCGATCAGGGCGACGCCGCGGACCTGATGGATCTCCTGCGGCACGAGCACGGACTGGCCGGGCCAGCCGAGCGCTTCCCGCGCGCGGACACCCTCGTCGACGCCTACTCCCGGGCGGTCAACACCGGCCGCCCGGCCCGTGCTGTGATCGCCGCCGAGTTCCCATGGTGCGACCGGCACACCGGCAAGATCCTCGACCTGTTCCGTGGCTACATGTCCCGCAAACGCGCCGTGGCGCTGCTCGACTTCGACGACCTGCTGCTCGCGTGGCGGTCGCTGCTCACCGATCCCACCCTCGGCCCGACGATTGCCGGCCACTGGGATCACGTGCTGGTTGACGAGTATCAAGATGTCAACCAGGTCCAGGTCGACATCGTCCGGCTGTTGTGCCCGGACGGGATCGGGCTGACCGTGGTCGGCGACGACGCGCAGGCCATCTACGGCTTCCGGGGCGCTGACCCGGCCCACCTGACCGACCTGGCCAGCAGCCTGCGGGGCGTGACGATCGTGCGGCTGCAACGCAATTTCCGCTCCCGGCAGCCCCTGCTCGACCTCGCCAACACGGTTCGGCCAGCCACGGTCGACGAGTTGCAGCTACGGCTGCATTCCGACTGGCGGGACGGACCCAAACCCCGGCTGCTCCGCTGCTACGACGCGCCGGCCGAAGCCCGCTTGGTCGCTGATGAGATCCTGACGAACGTCGAGACCGGCAAGCGGCTCCGTGACCAGGCCGTTCTCATGCGCGCCGCCCACCACAGCGACTTGCTGGAGATCGAACTGACCGCGCGCCACGTCCCGTTCCGCAAGTACGGCGGCCTCCGATTCCTCGAAGCCGCGCACGTCAAAGACTTCCTGGCCGGCCTGCGGCTCCTCACCAACCGGGCCGACCAGATCGCCTGGTACCGCCTGCTGCGCCTGCACGACGGTATCGGGCCCGCGCGAGCCCGCAACCTCTTGACCTTGCTGAGGCCTGTCGATACCCCAGACCGAGATAGTACGCCGAGGCGATCGCGGCCGCCCCGGCGACCGCGCGCGTCAAGCTGACCGCCACCTTCACTGCGCTCGCCGAGGCCCGCGGGCACCGTACGACGGCCGATCGCGTAGCGGCGATCGTCGCGATGCTGCAGCCATTGCTGACCCGCCGCTACCCGGACCACCATGTCCGGCTCGAGGACCTCAACCGGCTCGCCGCAGCGGCCGGCACCGCGCCCAGCCTGGCCGAGTACGTTGCCGGGCTCACTCTCGATCCGCCGGCCTCTACCGGTGACCTCGCCGGCCCTCCGCATCTTGACGAGGACTACCTCACCCTGTCCACCGTGCATTCCGCCAAGGGCCTGGAATGGGACATCGTCCACGTTATCGGCCTGATCGACGGCGCATTCCCGTCCGACATGGCGCTCGGCACCGACACCGGACTCGCCGAAGAACAGCGACTCTTCTACGTCGCGCTCACCCGCGCCCGCGACCAGCTCACCCTCTACATCCCGCTGCGCATGCCCCACCAGCGCTACACCCGCGGCGACCGACACAGCTTGGCGCCCGCCAGCAGATTCCTGACCGACGCCGTGCTCACCACGCTCGACGTCACCGAAACCGCTCCACCCGCACCGTGCGCGCGGCCGGTCCCGAGCGCACCCCGGCTCACCCTCCCGACACTCGACGATCTATGGGCCTAGCGGCCAGGAACTGCCCCGCCGAGCGCTGACTAGCTCGGCTGGGTCATGCCGCTCGACCGAGTCCCTGGCGGGGCGGCGGGGCGGTGAGCAGTTCGGTCACGTGGGCGTCGATCCACCCGTCAGCTCGGCGCGGCGCTCGGCATTGCCGTCGCTGTCGCCGTGCTCGGACCTGCTGAGGTCGCGTCGATCGGACGTTTCCACGCTGCATGGCTTGTGTGCGCTGGGTTCTGCGCGTTAGCCGCCATATCCGCAACCAGCATCGGTGTTGGGCGTCCCACTCTGAAATCGGCCGCCTAGCGGGACCCCCGCGTTTGCCGTCAGCCGAGGTCACAAGACCGAGCGTGGCGGCGCGGCCGTCGCTCAGCAGCTATTCGCCATCAATCCACGGCCGACCGCCATGCGGCATTCAACGATCACTGCGGCATAGGAGTACTCGATCAGAGGCCGACCCCGATCGCCTCGCGGGCGCGTTGGAGCACTGGTTCGGCGACGCGGGAGGCTCGTTCGGCGCCACGCTCGAGCGTGCGGCGAAGCTCTGCCGGGTCGTTCATGAGTTCGTCGTGGCGGCGTCGGATCGGGTCGAGCTCGGAGATGATCGCATGGGCGCAGGCGTCCTTCAGCTCGCCGTACCGCGTGTGGGGCGCCAGGATCTCGTCGGTGCTGAGCCCGGTCAGCGCCGAGAGGATCTCGGCGAGGTTCGCCAGACCGGGCTTGTGTTCGGGGTCGTAACGCACCTCGTTATCACTGTCGGTCACGGCTCGGCGAACCTTGCGGCGGATCACGTCTACGGTGTCGAGCATCCTGATCACGCCCGGCGCGTCGTCGGGCGCGGACTTGCTCATCTTCTTCGCCGGATCGGCAAGGTCGCGCACCCGGGTAGCGATCGCAGCGGGCGCGAAGGCTGGAACGGTGAACGTGTCGCCGTAGGTGGTGTTGAACCGCTCGGCGAGGTCGCGGGCGAGCTCTACGTGCTGGGATTGATCCCCACCAACTGGAACGTATTCGGTGTCGTAGAGCAGGATGTCGGCCGCCATCAGACACGGGTAGGTGAACAGCGACGCGCGGGTTCCGGGCCGGCCCCCCTTCTCCTTGAACTGAACCATTCGGCTCAGCTCGCCGACATGTGCTGTCGACTCCAGCAGGTAGCTGAGCTCGACATGAGCCCGCACGTCGGACTGTACGAACACGGTCGCGCGATCCGGATCGAGCCCAGCCGCAAGGAACAAAGCCGCCGTGGACAGGGTCAGCTGACGCAGCCGCCGGGGATCGTGCTCGGTGGTAAGCGCGTGAAGGTTGGCGACGAAGTAGAAGCCATTGTCTTGCTGGACACGGAAACGGCGCAGTGCGCCGAGGTAGTTGCCGAGTGTTAGCGGACCAGACGGCGTGATGCCGGACAGCTCGCGGTGGGCCGCGCTAACCGGTGGCGGGATCGTTGACATTCGTGATGTTCTCCGCAGTAGGGCCCGCCATGCGGCCTCAAAGATGACGACGCCGCCCGGACGGGCGGCTTCAAGTCAGGGCATGAGGGAAGGCCGTCCGTCAGAACGGCCACCAGCTGTCGCTAACGCAGTAGCGCACGCGACCAGGCTACCCAGACCGCCGCAAAGCTCGAACGAATTTGGCGCACACCGCGGAGCTCAGAAGTGGGCCCGACTCGATGACGTGAAGCGGCCGCCTACGCCTCACGCCTCCGGAGACGTGGGAAACCCTCCGGTTGACGCGGGAGGTTCCGGCCGATCACGCCGCCTGTAGCGGTCGAGCATCGCGTCGACGGATATTCCGGCCTCCCGCGCACTTGGTATGAAGTCGGTGACGACCGGCAGGAAGCTGTCGCTTGCCAGCGCCTGGAGCCGCAGCGGAGTCGCGGCCCGAACCGTGGCCGTCCGGGGTACAGCCACGGACCACATCGGCGCTGGCCAGCTCGTACCCGGTGCGGCTTAGCGAGGGCAGCGCCGAATGTGCCGGGCGGAAGGGGGCACCAAGACCAGCATCCGTTCCCGCTCGTACTTCCGTTCGTGATCCGGTCCGGATGTGGAGCGGCGTGGCGTGGTTACCGTAGGGCTGCCGGTTCGAGCACGGCGCCGGCCTCGCCGGCCACCGGGCCGCCCTCAACAGCGGAGTCCTGCTCGCCGCGGCTGTTGTTCGTGCGCAGCGCGATGAGTGCGGTGGCGAGTACGAAGAAGCACTCGGCGAGCAGCGCCAGGTGGAATCCCGAGGTGAGGGCTTGTGCCGGTGCTACGTGCGTCTCGAACAGGTGCCTGGTGCGGGCGGTGGCGATGGCCGAGAAGATCGCGAGCCCGAGTGCGCCGCCGACCTGTTGTGAGGCGTTCATCAGCGCTGCGGCTAGCCCGGCTTTGTCCGCGGACACGCCAGCATTGGCTGCCGTGGTGACCGCGACGAACATGGCGCCGAGGCCGACAGAGATGATCATCATGCCGCCGAACATGTCGCCGAAGTAGGTGCCGTCAGCTGGGATGTGGGATAGCCAGAACAGGCCGCCGGCACTGACCAGGCTGCCGACGACGATAAGTGGCCGAGTGCCGATCCTCAGCAGTAATTGCGAGGAAATGCCCGCAGACACAGCCACACCTGCGGTGAACGGAAGGTAGGCGGCGCCGGTCTTCAGCGGGGAGAAGCCGAGCACGTTCTGCATGTACAAGGTCAGGAAGAAGAACATCGAGATGAGGCCGGCCGCACCCACGAGCAGGGTGACGTCGGCGGCGGCGAGGCCGCGGACCCGGAAGATCGACAGCGGAACGAGTGGGTTGCGGCTGCGTTGTTCGTTGGCGACGAACGCGGCGAGCAGCAGGCCGGCACCGATGAGCTCACCGAGGGTGCGCGCGGATGCCCACCCTTGGTCCGGGGCCTTCACGAGCGCGTAGACGAGTAGGAGCATGCCGCCGGTCACCAGCAGGCTGCCCGGTATGTCGAAGTTCGCCAGCGCGGCGCGGCGCCGCTCACCCGGGATCAACACAAAGATCGCGACGAGCAGAACTGCCGCGATCGGGGGATTGACGAACAGCACCCAGCGCCAGCCGGGTCCTTCGGTCAACAGGCCGCCAAGGAAGACGCCAGCGGCGGAGGCGAGACCGGCGACCCCGCCCCACACCCCGAGTGCGGTGTTGCGCTCCTTGCCTTCCTTGAAGTTCGTGGTGAGCAGAGACAGCGCAGCCGGGAGCATCATCGCCGCGCCGAGGCCCTGCGCGAGACGGGCGCCGACGAGCACGCCGGCGCTCCCAGCGAATCCGCCGATCAGCGACGACGTGGCGAACACCGCAGTGCCGGTGACCAGGATGCGGCGACGGCCGAGTAGGTCGCCGAGACGCCCACCGAGCAGCATGAAACCGCCGTAGGTGAGCAGATAGCCGCTGAGCACCCATTGCAGGTCTTGAATCGAGAAGTTCAGGTCGTGTCGGATGTCGGGGAGTGCGATGTTAACGATCGACGCGTCGACGAAATCGAGGAACGCGATCGCGCACAGCAGCAACAAGGTCAGCTTGCCGCGCCGAGTAGCGAGAAAGGATTGCCGAGTACTCACTTCGGTCATGGGATGACAACTCCGTAGGACGAATGGGACTGAATCAGATGTGTCAGCCAGCGACGTTAGGAGTCGCGGCGGTGCGGAGGCGTCAGCCGAAGGTGTAGTCCACCGGTGGAATTTCTCTAGCCCGTTGGGCGATGTCCGGCACGAACGTGCTGGAGCGGTGTCCTAGCTGATCAGCCCTAGCTGGCGGCCGCGCACGACTGCTTCGGTGCGGTTCGCTGCGCCGAGCTTGTCCAGGACGTGGCTCACATGCTTCTTGACGGTGTCCAGAGTGACGACGAGATCCTCGGCGATCCGCCGGTTCGACTTGCCCTCCGCCATCTCCTGGAGTACCTCGACCTCGCGGCGGGTCAGCGGTTCGACCAGTCCCGGCCCGGCCGAGGCACGCGCGTCGCCAGGCGTTGACGGCGCGTTGTCGAATGCCCGCATCAGCCGCGCTAGATAACCCCGCGGCACGGCCCGCAAGGCAGCTTCCCCCGAGCGCTGCGATGACAGCAGACGGCCCAGCAGCGAACGCATATGTGCGCCCTCGTCCATGAATACACGGACGTAGCTTTCCGGGCTCGCCTGGGCGAGCGCGTCGGCGAGCGAGTTCAGCGCCGCGGCGTCGTCACCGCCGGACGCGAGCGCGAGCGCCTGCAGCGCTCGCAGCTCGATCACGCTGCCGACTCGGCGTTGTGCGACTGCCAGCGCGTGCATGCGGTTCAGTAGCGCGAGCGTCTCCTCGGCCCGGCCATCCGCGAGCATCACTCGGGCGAGCACGAGGTAGGTCAGCTCCTCCGCATAGTCGAGCTCGCCGGATGCGGCGAGGCCACGCTCGGCGGTCCAGCGTCGGGCGGCATCGATGTCGCCTTGGGCGAGGAGCAGCCGAGCATGTTGCGCCCCGACCGGATTGAGCGGGCCGGGCCTGCCCGCTGCAGGGGCGATCCGGGCCGCCTCGTCGATTGCCTCCCGCGCGCCGCCTTTGTCGCCAGTGGCCTGGCGGGTCCAGGCCAGGGTCACGAGGGCGGTGGCAAGAGGCGGCGTGAAGGTGAACAGTCTGCAGAGCGGGATACCCGTGGCGAGGTACTCAGCCGCGGTGTCTAGCTGATTTCGCTGGTAGGCCAGCTCGGCCAAGCCGACGTAGGCGATTCCCGCTCCCGGTGTCTGCGTGCCGCTCTTCGTCGTGGTGATCTCAAGGGTCTGCCGGTAGGTCGCGGCGGCGGCGTCGAGGCGACCCTGAGCCCGCTGTACCTGGCCGAGATAGAAGCTGCCCCAGCCGGCGAGGTTGCGGTTGCCCGCTTCGCGCCACCGGCCGATGCTCGCCACGAGCCCTTGCTCGGCCTCGGCCGGTCGGCCGCCGAGCCAATCAGCCGCTGCCGCGTGTCCTTCCGCAATAGCCTTCAGCATCCATTCGCCGTCTCGGACCTCGACCCGAGCCTGCGCTGCGGATGCGGCAGCGGCCGTCGCGTCCCCGCTGAGCTCGGCGAGGTAAGCGCGGAAGATGGCGAGAGTCGCCGGGACGTTCACCAGCATGCTGCTCGCCCGACCCGAAGACGGCTCGTACATCTCGTCCCCACCGTCCCGGTCGGCGGCCTCGGCGGCAACGAGCATTTCCTCGACTTCGTCGACTCGACCCGCCGCATCGGCCAACGCCGCCTGCGCCAGCATCAACCTCGGACGCGACCGCACCAGATCGGCGGGAAGCGCTGACACCCAACGCTGAACGGTCACACCCTCGCCACGCTGGTAGAACAGCGCGTCGAACTGCTCCTCGATCAACCGGGCCGCGCGGACCGGCTCGCCCCCTGCCATCGCGTGCCGCACCGCGTCGTCGACGACACCGTGCTCCTCGTGCCAGCGCGCGGCGGCCAGGTGCAGGTCCGCGACCTGCCCGGGTTGCTCCTGCTGCAGCCGGGCGCGAAGCAGGTCCGCGAAGAGTGGGTGGTAGCGCCACCATGTGCGCTGTTCGTCCAGCGGCACGAGAAACAACCCAGCCGTCTCCGCGGCCTCGAGCATCGCCTGGCCGTCGCTGCGTCCGGTCACGGCGTCGCACAGCGACCCGCTGAGCCGGTCCAGGATCGATGTCTGCAGCAGGAAGTGACGTATCAGGTCGCTCTGGCGATCGAGCACCTCCTCGGTCAGATAGTCGAGCACGTAGCGATGGCTGCCGCCGAACGTCGCCACGAAGGCGGCGGCGTCGCCCTGGCCTTGTAACGAGAGGGCCGCCAGCTGCAGACCGGCTGGCCAACCATCGGTGCGGGCATCCAAAGCGGCCACCGCGGACGGGGCCAGGTCACGCCGTGCCGTGGCGTGCAACAGCGCGCTGGCTTCCTCCGTCGTACAGCGCAGATCCGCCGCGCGCAGTTCGGTTAGCTGCCCCAAGACCCGCAGCCGAGCGAGTCCGAGCGGCGGATCCGCCCGGCTGGCGAGCACCAACTGGAGTCCTGGCGGCAGATGCTCGAGAAGGAACGTCAAAGAGGCATGCACCCGGCCGGACTCGATCAAGTGATAGTCGTCGAGGACGAGTCGGACCTGTTCGCTGTCGGGACTGGCCGCGAGCTCGTTGATCAGCGCGGTCACCAGGCCGTCGAAGGAAGGCGGCGCCGGTGGTCCGAGCAGACTGCCGATGCGGGCGGCGATTCCGGGCCGGCCCCGATCCAGCGCGACGACGACGTGGCGCCAGAACCGGGCCGGATCACTGTCGCCGGCGTCCAACGAAAGCCACGCCACGGGCCGGCCACCGCGCCGCACCCATTCTCCGAGCAGCGCGGTCTTGCCGAACCCGGCCGGCGCGCAGACCAGCACGATGCCTGGCAGCGGCGATTCGTCCAGGACGCTTAGCAGACGCGGGCGCGAAACGAATCCGGCACGCGGGTGCGGAAGGTGCAGCTTGGTCGCTAGCAGCGCGTCCGGCGCAGACGCGGGAGCATCCGAGTCAATCCCGTCAGATCGCTCGCGCATAACCACTCCGCAGTCGCCTGGTCCACCCGGGCTCATCGTGCTCGACACTACGGCCGGGCAGAACCTTCCACCTGACAGTGCACCTTCGGGTGACGCCTCGGGTGCAGCACGGTCCGTAGCGTCCTGGGAGCACGCCGACGCGGACAAGGAGCAAGAGCGCATGGCTGACTGCGGATCTGCGGCTCGCTACGAAATCGGAGTTTACGGACTGATCGACCAGGCCTGGTTTCCCGAGGCACACGTCAGCGGCGGCGACGGGCGCAGCGCGATCAGCGCCTATCTGCCCGACCAATCCGCACTGTTCGGACTGCTCACTCGTATCCGAGATCTGGGGCTCTGCCTGGTGAGCGTCCGTCGCATCGAGCCCGATCACCAGGACCAGTCGAAGAACCTCTGAACCACGAAAGGACGAGGCCATGAATACGACCAAGCGGGAGAAGGTGCGATTCGCCAGCGGCGCTACCGAGTGCGTGGCCTGGCACTACCCAGCGGACAACGGGGCCTGCGTCATCATGGCGGGCGGGTTGGCGGTCACCAAGGAGCCGGCCACGGACCTGTCCGGTCGGGTCCCACGGCGTCGTGCACGGTCGCGGTGCTGCGAAGCGCGTATGGCGGCGAGTCGAGCAGGTGCCTACGGACAAGGACAGCTGCACGCCGGCCGCTCGTTCGTGTTGCTAGAGGAACGGGGCGTAGTGCACCGCCGGGCATTCGGACGAGTTCACCTCGAGGCGCGCGCGCCGCGGCGCGCGCGGCTGGTTCGGCGAGGGATGTCTGATCCTGGTCACAGACGAGGACGAGCAGCGGGGCCTGCACTCCCGACGCCGCGCGTCCGGCCGCCTAGAACAGTGCCGCGGCGGCCATGCCATGTACGGTCGCCTGCGCGACCACCATCCGTCCGCGCATAACCGCTGCCGCTGCCCACGCTGGATCTCCTGCAGCGCCCGGGTCGGCGTGTCCCTGCTTCTGGCATTGCTAGGTGCACGACGTTTCAGTGACGTCGGGCCGGCGCTTCACGTCTGTTCGGCCAGCAGGCCGGCAAACCGGTTGAGATAGAGCGGCCAGCCCTCGTCGCCGCCGACGCCATTGCTCATACCTTCCCAGTCCTCGCCGTGCCGCTCGAGGTTGCGGTGCTCGAGGTCCACCCTGGTTCGACTAGGTGCTTCGGCGATGAACTGCACCTCGACTTCGCTCGTCTTGGCCAAGTCCGTTTCAAGCTGCCAGTGCGGGCTAATGTCCCAGCTGAGTACGACTCGGTGCGGTGGCTCGTACGCGAGCACCCTCGCGAAATGGCACTCGCTGCCGTCGACGCCGCGGTCGAAGAGATGCCCGCCAACGCGCGCCTCGAACACCGTCTCGGCGATCTCGACCGCGAGCAGGTTGTGCTGGCGCGGCTTGAAGCGCCCGAAATCCTTTGTGAAGACGCGGAACGCGCGCTCGATTGGCGCGTCGACGACGACTGAGGCCCGGACGTAGGTGCCTGCTATCGGTGTGCTCATCTGTCCTCCTCAACTGGTTGCTCAACAGCGGTCTTGTAGGCCATGAGCGCCTTGTTCCAGAAGCGCTCCAGGTCGGCGCGCAGGGCTCCCAGCCCCGGCGTATCGAGTTGATAGATGTGGTGTTTGCCTTCGCGCCGGTCGACGACAAGCCCCGCATCTTTGAGCACCTTGAGGTGTTGCGAGACCGCCGGGCGGCTGACAGGGAGCCCGTCCGCCAGCTCACTGACAGCCTGCGGGCGTTCGGCGAGACGCTCGAAGATCGCTCGCCTGGTCGGATCGCCGAGCGCCGTCCACCCGCTAATCGAGTAAGTTTGCACTAACACGTAAGTTAGCACTTACGCGATGTGGCGGTCAAGCACCCGAGCGCCGCCGCCACCGGCGGCATCACCGCCATCATCGTTAACTACCAGCCGAAGCACACCCGCAGCGATCCCCCAAGACTGTCCGCCACATACGGGCCAGTCCGACCGAGGAAGAAATCCCAAATGACCGGAACGGACGTCGTGCTCGATGCGGGCACTATCCGCGACAAGCGGCGGTAGCTGCGCCCCGGAGGTTCCGCACCCATCCCGATAGGGTTCAGGCATGACGACCTCGTCCGATGTTGTTGTCGGCGTCGATGACTCACCCGAATCGCTTGAGGCGCTGCGCGTGGCAGCGAGCGAAGCAGCCGTGCGCGGAGTTGGCGTGCTAGCCATTCATGTCTGGCATGCCGCTTCCACGTGGGGGGTTCCGCTGGCCTGGCCGGCTGGAGCGAACCCGGGCCAGTACGTCGAGAAGCGTCTCGCCGACGAAGCTCGGCAGTTGGAGGCAGCGCGCCAGGCTGCTGGCGAGCCGCCCGTGGATATCGCGGTCCAGGTGATCGAGGGCGACACGGTGAAGGAGCTGCGCGCTGCCGCGACAGGTGCGCCGATGCTGGTGCTCGGCGAGCGGCGTTTCCACGGACCGCAGTCAATCCTTGGCTCGGTAAACCACGCCTTCGCGGCGCATCCACCGTGTCCGGTGCTGATCGTGCCTGCAGGTCACTCTGCCGCGCGCGACTAGCTTGTCGATGAGAGTCGCTCGTCCCCTGTGACGGCGCGTGCCTCGTCGCCTATCGCCCACCCGGATTTCCCTTGTATAGCTTCGTTTCCAGCGGTCACGAGAGACACGTGTCAGACACGCGTTATGCCGAAGGTGATGATGCCGTCGTGCGCGGTGGACCAGGCAATCAGCGCCGCCCCCCAAAGTCGTCGTGGACGGACCGCGCCTCGCGCCGCAGCTCGCCGCGTCACTGACCCGGGTTGAGCAGATGGGCCAACTGCGATCCGCCGACGAGAATCCGCAGCGGCTTGGGCAGATGGCCAATCGCGTGGGCGAGGTCCCGCGCTGCGTCGCTCCATCCATGGGTCGTCAGGTAGGCGGCGGCAACGGCAAGCAGGCAGGTCAGGACGGCGACGGCGATAAGACTCGGACGCGAGACTGGCAGTCTGATTGCTGAGCTGCTCAGGTCGAGCTCCTCACTACCCCGTAGCGCGGTGTGCTGAATCTTCTGCTTGATTTCGGCCATGGCATGACGGTAGGAAATCCGAGCAGCGAAATCGTCAGCATAGAGCGCGATTCGCCGCCATCCCGCAGGGTGATTCTCGAATCGTCCGTAAGGATGAGGCACGGCCGACGAGCCTGCCGTATGGTCACCTCGTGGAACGCGTGCGGTTCCTCACCCGCAGCTATGGCTTCGATGCGTTGATCGGCCTCGGAGCAGTCGCGAGCGCGCTAATTGTCTTGTTCAGCACGGACGCCGACAACGCTCCGACATCCCCGTTGTGGTTTGCCGTTCCTGCCATTGCCATCGTTGTGCTGCCGCTGCTATGCCGACGCCGCTTTCCGTTCGCTGCCCCAGCGAGTGTTTGGCTGATTGCCGCGGGATTGTCGTTCATCGACGGCCGGTTGGTCGTGCTCCCGATTACCGTTTATGTCGCGGGAATGGTTGCGGCTTACCTGCTCGGCAACCTGCCCGACGGAAGGCAAGCTTGTCTCGGCTTGGCGGTGACGCTCGTCGCTATCACGATCATCGTTGTCAACAATCCCGACCACGCGGCCGGTGACTACGCGCTGCCGGCATTATTCGCGATCGCGTGGCTGGCGGGGTTTGCCTTGCGTTCGCGGGCAGCGCACGCGGAGGCGGCCGAGCAACGCGCGATGTGGTTGGAACAGACGCGTGAGCAAGACGCACGGCGAGCAATCGACGAGGAGCGTGCGCGCATCGCCCGCGAGCTGCACGACGTGGTCGCGCACAGCGTCAGCGTCATGACCGTGCAGACGTCTGCGGTTCGTCGACTTCTGATGCCCGAGCAGGAGAAGGAGCGCCACGCCTTGCTCACCGTGGAGCAGACCGGTCGGGAGGCGCTTACTGAGATGCGTCGCCTGGTCGGCGTGTTGCGTAGTGATGATCACGAGGCGCCGGCGCTGGCGCCGCAACCGGGCCTGGCCGAAGTGCGAACGCTGGTCGCGCACGCGCAAGAGACCGGGCTCCAGGTTGACTTGCAGATCGAGGGCCAGCCGGTCCGCCTGCCGGCGGGCATCGACCTCACTGCGTATCGGCTGGTGCAGGAGGGGCTGACGAACGCGATCAAGCACGCGTCGGCTGAGCATGCGGAGGTACGTGTGCGGTACGCAACCGGGCATGTCGAGGTCGAGGTCGTCGACGACGGTCGCGGAGCAAACGGTCGCACCAGCAGCGGTGGACACGGTCTGCTAGGAATGCGCGAACGGGTTTCGATCTATAGGGGAGACCTGGACGTCGGGCCTCGTGCGGAAGGCGGCTTCCGGTTGCGAGCACGCCTCCCGGTGCAAACATGACCGAGGCGCACGTGGGCTGGCCTGACGAGGCTCGCCAATGAGCGTTGGCGTGCTCATAGCCGACGACCAAGCGCTCGTTCGCGCCGGCTTCCGGCTGATTCTCGAGGCAGAAGCGGACCTCGACGTCGTCGGCGAGGCAGTTGATGGCCTCGAAGCGGTGGCTGCCGCGCAGCGACTACGCCCGGACATCGTCTTGATGGACGTGCGCATGCCTGGCCTGGACGGAATCGAGGCAACCCGTCGGCTCATCAACAGCGATTGCACCGCCAAAGTTCTGATGCTGACGACGTTCGACATGGACGAGTATGTCTACGAGTCGCTGCGCGCCGGCGCAAGTGGCTTCCTGCTGAAGGACGTTCCGCCAGAGCAACTCGTGGCCGGGATTCACGCGGTCATATCGGGTGAAGCTTTACTTGCGCCCTCGGTGACTCGGCGCCTGATCGAGGAGTACGTGCGCCGTCCACCAAGTACGGCCGCCCGGCCCGCTCCCCGAGAACTGGAGCGGCTGACCGCGCGCGAGCGGGAGGTCCTCGTCCTCATGGCGCGTGGCCTATCGAACGCTGAGCTCGCTCGGGAATTTTTCGTCAGTGAGGCAACGGTAAAAACGCATGTCGCACACGTGCTCGCCAAACTGGGGCTGCGCGACCGCGTACAAGCCGTCGTTTTTGCCTACGAATCAGGGGTCATCCGGCCCAGCGAAGCGTGAGCGTACAGCGGCGCGGCGTGAGGTTGCGCTAACCTCAAGGCCCGCCAGGGGCGCTCTTTCCCGAAATAGCACATGGTCGCGGTGACGAGCACCGGTGAGCTGTTGCTGGATCTCGGTGACCATTGTGATCACCGTGTCGACGTCGTCACCGCACGGGATGAGGTTGAAGGTCGTGCAGCCTGCCTCGACATAGGGGGCGAGGAAATCGGCGACCTCGGCCGCGGAGCCGAATGGCGAGTACCGCTCGAACTTCTCGTATGGCAGCCGGTAGATGGCCTGCATGGCCTGGGCGACGGCGGCCCTGGCCCGGTTGCGGTTCGAGGCCAACCCGCACCAGACGTTGAGCCCATGCGACAACGCCGCGGTCTCGCGGCCGACGTCCGTTGCCAGGGCGGCGATCGCGGCTGTTGCTGCTGCGAATCGGGTGGGTGAGATCCAGATCCCGAGCCAACCGTCGCCGAGGCGCGCGGCGCGGTCGAGTGCTGCTTGCGATCTGCCTCCGACGATCAGCGGGACGGGCTTGGTCGGGATGGGGCGGACGAGTGCGTCATCGACGTTGATGTGGGCGCCGTGGAGGGTCACGCGGTCGCCAGCGATCAGGTTGCGCAGAACCGTGAGTGATTCGTCCATCCGCTTGCCTCGGGTAGCCGGGTCGACGCCGCAGACGGCGACCTCGTGGCGGTCCTCACCGCCGATGCCGACACCGAGGGTGAGCTTGCCCGGCGCCAGTTCGGCGAGGTCACTGAGTTGGCGGGCCACGGTAACCGGGTGGCGCAGCGGCAGCTGGTACGCGCCGACATAGACACAGAGGTCGGGGCGGCATCCCAGTGACGCGGCGGCATGGATCAGGCCGTCCATGCCGAAGCCTCCGTAGAAGCTGACGTGGTCGCCGAACATCACGTGGTCCAGCCCGGCACCGGCGATGCTGATCAGTGCCTCGCGCCGCTCGGCGGCCGCGAGCGAACGGCCTGTTATCGCGGGGATCGCCGACCCGACGCGGACACTGCTCGCGAGGCGCTCGGTCGATCCGTTCGGTGACATCGTCATGACCGACCTGCCTTCGTCTCGATTCGTAGGGGAGCGGGCACCGATCTCGGGGGTCGGGGTACGAACCGGGGCACCCGCCGCGTGTACTGGCCGTATACGTCCCCGAGTTGACGGCGCAGTTCACGCTCCTCGAACCGGACCCCCAGGGCGATATATCCGGATGCGGCGATCGCGAACAGCAGGTGCCCAGCGGTCATCGACGGCGTGGCCCAGAAGGCGACCAGCAGCCCCAACATCATCGGATGTCGCACCCAGGCGTACATCCAGCGCTCCGCGAAGGTCGGCGAACTGTGCGGTCCGCGCCGCGCCCATCCGCCCTGGCGCAGTCCCAGGAAATCGAGATGGTCGATCATGAATGTCGAGCTGAGTGCGGTCACCCAACCGAGAGCCCAGATCCCCCACAGCAACGCCACCCACGGTTCCGCATCGACCCGCCAGATCGAGGCCGGGAGGCTACGCCACTGCCAGAACATCAGGCCGAGGCACAGGCTCGTTGACAGCACGTACGTGCTGCGCTCGATCGTGGCGGGTACGACCCGCGCCGTCCGGCGCTTCACACCGGTGCGGGCCATCACGGAGTGCTGCAGCGCGAACGCCAGCAGCAGGCCCGAATCGACGAGCACCGCGGGCCAAACCGGAACCGGGGCGCCGTCGATGACGGGGACGATCCGCAGATCTGCGAGGAACGCGATCGCCCAGGTCGTACTCACCGCGAACGCAAGGTAGGCGAACGCGGAGTAGACACGCGATGCGGTGCCGGTCGGGTGGCCTGTCACGTCGCCCAGCATCAGTGACGCCGATATCGCCTGTCAGCAGTGGAACTACCGCACTTCGTCAGCGCCTCAACGACCGCCTGCCACGATCCAGGCCGCGATCTGGGACCGCGAGCGGAAACCCAGCCGATTTCGGATGCGCTCCACATGCGACTCCGCAGAGCGCTCGCTGATACCAAGCCGACCGGCGATGTCCCTGTTCGTCAGCCCCTGGGCGACCAGTTGCGCGACCTCGAACTGGCGTCTTGTCACCGACGCGCCGGGGACAGATCGCAGCGGCGACAGCCCGAGAAAGCTCCGGACGGCTTGCGCGATGGCAGTCCGAGTCGCCGATGTAGGGAAGGTGATTGCGGCCGGCCAGCACGTCCAATCGCGCGCCCGGGATTCCGGCGGCGAGCGCCCGACCCTGCTCGAGCGGTGCCGCCCGGTCATGGTCGCGATGCAACACGAGGGTGGGGGCCTGGACGTTCGCGAGCAGGTCGGTTATGTCGATGTCGTAGGCGAGGGCAAGCATTGCGCGCGCGATCTGCGGCGTCGCGGCCTCACGCTGGTACCGGGCGAACGCCGTCCTGGTCGCGGCATCGGCGTCGGGGGCGAAGATGTCGGCCAGCACGTCCGAGCCAAGGCCCCAATGCTCTGCGACCAATCCGAGGACGTGCTCGCGCACCGGCCTAGCCGCAATGTCGGCTCCGCGTACCCACCCCCCGTAGAGGACCAACCGCGCGACGCGAGCTGGATGCTCCGCCGTCCACGCGGCGGCCACTGCGGCACCCAATGACGCACCGTACAGGTCGAACCGCGAAGCGCCGACCGCCCGGACGACGGCGTCGAGGGTCTCCATTTCCAGTTCCATCGACGGAACCCGCGCCGCAGCCCCGGACAGCCCACAGCCCGCCTTGTCGTAACGGACCACGGTGCGCCCATGCGCCAGCGACTCGTACAACGCGCGCTCCGGACGGCATCGCCCAACTCAGCTCCAGATGGGTGAGCCATCCCGGCGCATGCACCAGAACCGGCCCGTGCCCCACCACCGCATACGCAATCCGCGAACCGTCGGGCAGCCTCGTCGTGGCGATCCGCTGGTCCACAACCCTATTCTGCCGCGGGCGTGGGTCGGCCCGCGCGCAAAGGCGGCCTGTCGGTCGGCGAAGCTGTCTCGCGGGCGGGTGTTATTACGAAACGCGTAACGCATTGCTCGGGGAGTAAGGAATGCGGCTGCTTTATGGCTAACTGGTGGTCGAAGTCGATCCCTTGTCGAGGAGCGTCATGAAGAAATTCGCTCGGCTTGTCGCCGTTGGCGGTCTCACGGTCGCAGCCACGGCCCTGTTCGCAGGACAGGCCCAGGCCTCGCCGGGCGGGCGTTCCGCGCCGGTGTTCGTGCAAACCGACAACCTGGCGGCCAACACGATCGTCGCCTACGACCGGGCCGCGGACGGGAGCCTGCACCAGGCCGGCGTCTACCAGACGGGCGGTAAGGGCGGCGCGTTGACCGGCGCTGTCGTAGACTTCCTCGCCTCCCAGGGCTCACTGGCCTATGACCGAGACGACGGGCTGCTGTACGCGGTGAACGCCGGCAGCGACACCGTCACCGTGTTCACGGTGCACGGCAACCGGCTTACCCGCCACCAGGTGATCGGCTCCGGTGGGTCGTTCCCGGTGAGCATCGCCGTGCGCGGCAACGTGGTCTACGTGCTGAACGCTCGCGACGGTGGGTCCGTGCAGGGCTTCCTGCGCTTCGACGACCGGCTCGTGCGGATACCCTCGTGGCGCCGCTCGCTCGGTCTTGACCCATCGCAGACGCCGGAGTTCACGAACACGCCGGGGCAGGTGACATTCACACCGGACGGCCGCAAGCTCATCGTCACGACCAAGGCCAACGGCAACGACATCGACGTCTTCGCCGTGAACCGCTTCGGCGGCCTGTCAGCACGGCCCGTAGTGAACGCCGACCCCGGACAGGTGCCGTTCGCGGCCACCTTCGACGCGGGCGGCCACCTGGTCGTCTCCGAGGCCGCGAACGCAGTTGCGACCTTCACGGTCAACTCCGACGGCACGCTCACCCTCGTCGACCGGCAGGCGACCGGACAGGCGGCGACGTGCTGGATCGTGCGCAGTGGCTCGAATTTCTACGCGTCCAACGCCGGCAGCGGCAGTCTCTCCGGTTACCACGACGGCGGGAGCGGAACGCTGACCGCGCTCGGCAACACGGCGACCGATGCCGGCACCGTTGACGCCGCAGTCTCCTCCGACAACCGGTTCCTGTACGCGCAGACCGGCGCCAACGGCATCGTCGACGCGTTCCGCATCGGCAGCAACGGCGCGCTCGTCCAGATCGGAGCGGTCACCGTCCCCGACGCCGTCGGCGGCCAAGGCATCGTCGCCGGCTGACCTCCCACCTGCGTCGCAGTGCGCGGCGTTGCGTCACGAGCCGGAACTGGATGCAGACCTGATCAGCTGCTTGTGGCCTCCGCCGCTTGCTGCTCGACGAGTTCGCCCTCGATCATGATCTGGATCTCGTCGCTGACCACGAACTTGCCGTCCAGCATCATGTTGAAGCTCAGGCCGAAGTCCTTCCGGTTGATCTTGCTGCTAGCGCTGTAGGCGATCCGGTGTCCCATCATCGGGTCGCTGAACTCCCCGTACTTGACCACCTGCAGCGCTACCGGGCGGGTCGTGCCCTTGATGGTCAGGTCGCCGTTCAGCGTGTACTCGTCCGTGCCTGCCGGCACGACACTGGTGCTCTTGAAGGTGATCGTCGGGAACTTGTCGATCTCGAGGAAGTTCGACGAGCGCAGGTCGTTGTCCCTCGTCTCGTTGTGGGTGCGGATGCTCACAGTCTGAATCGTCACCTGCACAGATGACCCCTGCGGGTGATCGGGATCGATGTCAGCGACCGCACTGACCTCGGCGAAGTGGCCGCGCACGGTCATCATGCCCAGGTGCTTCGCGGCGAACTCGACCTGAGTGTGGTACGGGTCTAGGTGCCAGTTGCCCATGGCGCATCTCCTTTGTCTTGCCCCCGCGAGTGGATGAGACCTCAACCAACGCCGCGAGCATAGACCGGGCGCACGCGTTGGCGCAGTCGCACCAGGCATGGTGCAGAGTGGGAGCTATGGCAGCGGGGCTGTCGGTGGTGGACTGGCGTCGACGTGTCGCGCAGTTGTACGCCGATGTGCGTTCTGCGGCGGTGCCGGCGGAAGGGCACGCGGTATGGCGTGCCGGCCGGGATGCCCTGTTCCGCGAGCATCCGGACAGCCCGCTGCTGCCGGGGGATCCGCTGCGGGAGTCAGGGTTGCCGTACTGGCCGTACGATCCAACGCTGCGCTTTGACATCCTGGTAGCCCCGCCGACGCGTGCGGAGCTTCGCGTGGTGGACAGTGGCAACGACGGCGCAATTCGGATGCGGCTGGCCGGGCGCGTTACGGTGGCTGAGCTCGGTATCCGGCTGGATGTGTGGTGGCTTGATCAGTATGCCGGCGGGCTGTTCTTGCCGGTGCGAGACGCCACCGCCGGCACGACGACTTATGGCGGTGGCCGGTATTTGCTGGATACCGCCAAGGGCGCCGACCTTGGCACTACGGACCAGGGCGACGGGACGAGGCTGACGGTCGACTTCAACTTCCTGTATCACCCGTCATGTCGGTACAACCCGGCGTGGGAGTGCCCGTTGGCTCCGGAGGGCAACACGACGCAAGTCTTGATCACCGCGGGGGAGCGCCTCGATTCCGGCGCGTGATTGGGCCGGTGGTGCGGCGCCCGGGGATCCCTCAGGCGAGACGTTCCGTTCGATGGGATTGCTGGTACGGCTCCGTCCCGATGGCTTGACGCGCAAATTGGTATATGCCAATGTGGTGGAAATAAACCGCATAGCGGACGGAGCTGGCAATGCGGATTCCGGACAGGCCCATCAGCCGTCGCAGCGCCCTGCTGGCCGGCGCCACCCTCGTTGGCGGCTTGGGCCTCGGCGGCGTAGCACGCGCCGCCACCCCAACGAGCACCGGACGGCAGATGGCGCAGCTGAGCCCGACGCAGCAGGCTGGCCAGCGGGTGATCTTCTCTTATCCCGGGCCGACCCCGCCGTCGACGCTCCTCGACATGATCAGTGCCGGCGAGGTCGGCGGAGTGATCTTCTTCGGTGAGAACATCACTAGCCTCGCCCAGATCAGCACTGTTGCCGCGGAGCTGAAGGCGGCGAACGCCGAAAGCCCGGTAGACGCCCCGCTGCTGCTGATGACCGACCAGGAGGGTGGGCTTATCCGCCGGATCCGCCCCGGCGAGCCGACGCTGTCCGAGAAGCAGATCGGGGCGTCGCCCGACCCGACCGGCGCGGCGCACGACGCGGGCATCGGAGCGGCGCAGACGCTCGCGGGCGTCGACATGAATACCAACCTTGCACCGGTGCTCGACGTGTTCCGCCAAGCCGGAAACTTCGACGACCAGTTCCAGCGGTCCTACAGCTCAGACGCCAGCGTGTGCGCGGCGTGCGGGGCGGCGTTCATCACCGCGCAGCAGGGCCTCGGCATCGCCGCCACGGCCAAACACTTCCCCGGCCTGGGTGCCGCGACCCGCAGCCAGAACACAGACCTGACGACGGTGACGCTGACGCAGTCCGCCGACGAGATCCGCAACGTGGACGAGTTACCGTTCGGCGCCTCGGTCGCCGTCGGCGTGGACATGGTGATGACCTCGTGGGCGGTCTACCCGGCGCTTGATCCGGACTTTCCCGCCGGTCTCTCAGCGGCGATCGTGCAGGGAGAACTCCGCGACCGCCTCGGCTTCCGCGGCGTCACGATCACCGACGCATTGGAGGCCGGAGCGGTCGCGCCCTTCGGCGACACGGGGGAGCGATCCGTGCTCGCCGCGCAGGCTGGCATGGATGTGCTGCTGTGCTCGGCCCGCGACATCACGCAGGGCACAGCGGCCGTGCAGGCGGTGGCCGCAGCGCTACAGGGTTTTCAGCTCAACCCAGGGCATTCCCGACAGGCGCTCCGCCGCGTGCTCGACCTGCGGCAGCAGCTCGGTTGAGCCGGCAGGTCAACTGGCTGCCGCCTGCTGGTCGCGTACGCCGACGCGAAACACGCATTGAGCTTCTGTCTCCCAAGGGCCGGTCCGTCGGGCAGAGCGCTTACGGTCTTCGCCGGCCTACGCACGCAGCGGAACCTGGCTGCCTTCTGGTGGCGTGTCGTAGGACGCCCAGAGGCTGTTCAGTGACATTTGGTAGTAAAAGGAGTGCAGTCCGAAAATAAACGCCAGGATCAGTCCGAGCAACGGATTGCATTGATCCGATAACCTCGCAGCGCCCTGTGCCCGTCCGATGCGATCACCGGTGTTCCATACTGAGACGTACGGCGGAACCAGGATGAGAGCTCCGGGAAAGAGGGCAAGAACTGCGACGCCCGGCGAGACCTCGATGCGCTGGTCGAAGTCGCGGACCTCGCGGTTGATCTTGTACCACCACACAAGGTGATAGATGCCAAGTGTGATCAGCGGCCAGACGAGCCATACCAAAAAGGGATTGCGGTGTTTACCGATTACGCCCACTGCACCAGAGCCCGGCGGAGTTGGTGGCCCTCCCGCCGGTGTCGGTGGATTAGCCGGTGACGTCGACATATCGTTTCCCCCCATGCCTGAGTGAACCGTTCGGATTTCGCGCCGTCTTCGTGTCGTCGGCATCGAGCGGTGGCCGGTCTGTTGAGCGTAGTCGGCCTCTTCGAACTCCTCGAGGTGATGTTGTCGTCGCCGGCTTCACGCGCAATCAGGAGTTCGGCAGGTAATTCGACAGACAGCTAGCTGACCATTCGACGCTCTGAGCGCGCAGATGCGTTCGCGCACTTGGTGCACACGGGCGTACGACGACGGAGACCGGATTCACGCTCAATCGGACCCAGGACGACCTTGTCGGCGGCCTCGGCGCAGAGAGTGCAGCGCTCACCGAGATCAGGCTCCGCTAGGACTGGCAGATGATTCGCGATATGTGGATTATGCGCTTCCCGAACGCAGCGCATGCGCGCGGCTCGGCCGTGCGCGCAACGGTTGTTCACGGTTCGCCGCATCCGCAGTTGCAGAAACGCATCCGGAGCAGTAGCGCTATGTGGCCGTCGGTCGGCCGACACGGAATACGGTTCTGACCACATTCCGTTATGCGGCGGGTCTTTCCCGCAGACGTTCAGTGACGTACCACGCTTTGTCATGCCCGGTGCCGCAGGATTCTCACGTTGGTGGCATCGCAGCGAGCAACTCGCGAGCTTGCGCGGCCACGTTGTGCTCGACGAGGACCTCGTACTTGGTCGCGACGATCTGGCTGACGGATGCGAAGTCCCGCGTCCCGCGCTGGGTGGCAGCGGTGAAGCCCAGCTGGCTCCAGATCAGCCCGAACACCGCTCCGAGCAACGGGGTGGTGATCAGAAAGCCAAGCTGGCCTTGGTCGCTGAACAGCGCGAATGCTATTCCGACGAACAGCCCGATCCACAGCCCGGAGATGGCACCGGCGAGCGCGACCTTGCCGCGCGTCAGGCGCCCGGTGACGCGCTCGATCGACTTGAGTTCAGTGCCGACGATGGCAACGTTTTGGACGGGGAAGCCGTGATCTGACAAGTAATCGACGACGCGTTGCGCCTGCGGGTACGTGTCGTAGACCCCGAGCGACATCGGGTATTCCAGGTTCAGCCCGGTGCGAGGTATGTTCCGCGGCATCGCCATGACCCAAAGCATGCCACGAACGCCACAACATCGCCGAGACTCTCCGAGCTCGCGGAGGCTTGACCAGCTTCCAGCTCGTCCAGGACCGGCTGGTGAATATGCTCGCGGACGTGACCGGCATGCAGCTATGCAGGCGCAGATCGTCGGCCGGGACATCATCGGCGTTTGGCGCCTTAAAAGAATCGCAACGACCGTATCGTCAAGTGCGAAATCGCGGTGTACTCATGACACTCAAAGACAAGACCGTGTTCATCTCCGGCGGCAGCCGCGGCATCGGTCTCGAGATCGCGCTCCGCGCGGCCCGGGACGGCGCCAACGTGGCGCTGATCGCGAAGACCGGCGACCCGAACCCGAAGCTCGCGGGCACCGTCTACACGGCGGCCGCGGAGATCGAGGCGGCCGGCGGCCAGGCGCTGCCGATCGTCGGGGACATCCGCGACGAGGGCCAGGTCGAGGCGGCGGTGGCGCAGACGGTGGAGCGCTTCGGCGGCATCAACGTGTGCATCAACAACGCCTCCGCGATCAACCTGTCCGGGACGGAGGCGCTCGACATGAAGCGCTACGACCTGATGCAGGACATCAACACGCGCGGCACGTTCGTCGTCAGCCGGGCCTGTATCCCGCACCTGCGCAAGGCGCAGAACCCGCACATCCTCACGCTGTCGCCGCCGATCAGCATCGAGCCGCGCTGGCTCGGCCCGCACGTCGCCTACACGATCGCCAAGTACGGCATGAGCATGTGCGCGCTCGGGTTCGCAGCCGAGCTGAAGGCCGACGGGATCGCTTCCAACGCGCTCTGGCCGCGCACGCTGATCGCGACCGCCGCTGTGCAGAACCTGCTCGGCGGCGACAAGGCGATGGCCGCCTCGCGCAAGCCGCGAGCTGTACGCGGATGCGGCCTACGCCGTGATCACCCGGGCCAGCCGCGAGTGCACGGGGAACACGTTCCTGTGCGAGGACGTGCTCGCCGAGGAGGGCGTGACCGACTTCGATGCCTACGCGTATGTCCCCGGCTCGACGCCCCAGGTCGACTTGTTCGTCGACCACGTTTAGGGCGCGATCAGCCCGAGCTCGATTCCGCGACGAACTCCGGAGACAGCGGCGCGAGCGCCGGCCACATCACCGAGCAGGGCGTCGACGAGCGCGTCCCAGCTGGCGTGGCCCTCGGCTCGGCGTGAGCATGCCGTGCTGCGGCCAGCGACAAATCCGCGGCGTTAGCTGAATTTCGAGAGGTCTGAGAGACGCTTCTCGTAAACGCGGCGAGCGCCTCCGCCGCTTCGGGCGAGCGGAGTTGCCTGTCGAAGTGCTCGCTCTCTTCCCGGATGCGCTTCGCGACGGCCTGGGCCGTGGCCCGCTTCGTAAGCATCTTCGTGAGACGGATGGCCGCCGGCGGACGGGCGGCGAGCTGTCGGTTGTGGCGCGCTGCTGAGTCGCGCGCAGGAAGCTGAGTCGAGGTCATCGCCGGCCGGCCCCGGTTCATGAAATCGCGAGGTCGTTCCCGCTGGTGAACGCCTGCGGGCCGCCATGGATGAGCACCACGCGTACCGCCGGCTCGCCTGGGCCACGATCGAGTACCATCCGCTCGGGCGGCTGCTCGCCGTGCGGGCGGGGCGGCTGCCACAGGTAGTGGCGTAGCCGTGCCCAACGCGCTCGGTGATTGGTTGTGCCGACGCCGGGTTGTGGCTGACGAGATGCTCCCGGCGGCCCGGCAGCCTGACCGGATGGATCTGTTCATCCCGCATCCAGTTCAACTCCTTTTGTGACGCCATCCCCGCCGGCGCGGCCTGACCGGCCGCGGCCAGGTCTGCTCGTCGCCCGCGCCACTGGCCGACGGTCGGCGTCGCCTCGGTTACGGGGTTGATGACCGGGTCTCGCTCCAGTCCAGGATGAGGTTGCGTTCGGCGAAGTACCAGGCGCCGTCGATCTTGGCGAAGGTGTCCAGGTAGCGCAGTGAGGCGATCATGATGGTGCGCTGGCCGCCGGCGGTGAACAGGTGGTGCGCGATGGTGTAGCTCTCGCCGGTAGCCCGGTCGCCGTCGAGTTCGATGGTGCTTTGCCCGTTGAAGTGCGTCGTCGCCTGGTATTGGTTGAGGTCGTTGAAGACCGGCGTGAGCGCCTCGCGGCCTTCGAGCACATAGCTCGGTTCGGTTGCTTCGCCGTTCAGGTAGACGGCGAAGCGGGTGTCAGCGGTGAACAGCGCCTTCTGCCCGTCCGCGTCGCGTCGATCGGCGCAGTGGGCGTACGCGTCGAACAGCTCGCGGATGGCCAGGCGGTCGGCGGCCTCGGTGGGGGTCAGTTCGGTGTGGATGGCCATGTGGATGCTTCCTCGGCGGTGGTGCGGCGGGCGACCGGCCGGGCCGCGGGTACGATCGAACGTGTCCGGGGAATTCCCCGGTACGTCCCAGAGCGTAGGCGGGGAATTCCCCGATTGGCAAGCTGGAGGATGGGCGGTGTCCAACAGCGGCCCGCGGCGGAGATCCGATGCGGCGCAGAATCGCGAGCTGATCCTGGCGGCGGCGACGGCCGCGTTGGCCGAATCGAACCAGGTGTCGCTGAATGCCATCGCCAAGCAGGCGGGGGTGGCCAACGCGACGCTCTATCGCCATTTCCCGACCCGGGAGAGCCTCGTCTTCGAGGTGTACCGGCAGGAGGTGCAGCAGGTCGTCGACGCTGCCGACCGGCTGCTGGCGACGCGAGCGCCGGCCGACGCACTGAGGGAATGGGTGCAGCGCCTGGCGCGATACGCGATGACTAAACACGGCCTCGCCGATGCCCTGCGCACCGCAACCGGCCCGGGCACGACGCTGTTCGCCGAAACCTACGAGCTGATCGTCGCCGCGCTGGGCAAGCTGCTAACGGCCGCCGAACGCGCCGGCGTCGTCCGACCTGGCCTGGATCCGGACGACGTCATCCTTGCGCTCGCCGGCCTCTGGGAGATCGACCCGGCATCGGACTGGAAGACGCGGGCCCGCCGGCTGTACGACCTCGTATTCACCGGGCTCAAGGCCTGACGACCACGCCCACCGATCGCGGCGGTGATGCCGCGCAGGAGGCACGTCGTATCCGAGCGATCCAGCCTGGCCCATCACCGCTCTAGGCTCCCCGGCCAGCGGCGGAGTCACTCAACCGCCTGTCAGTTGCGGTAGCTGCCGTGGCGGAACTCGTCGACTAGTCCTGGATGGGACGGGGCCCAGTCGAGCTCGGTTCGGGCCTTGGCTGCGGTGGTGCTCTGATCGAGGAGGAGGACGTCGGCGAAGTATTCGCCTAGGCGTGCCCGAGCTTCTTCGTCGGAACCGGGCACGGCTCCTGGGGCGCCGGCTGCGACGGCGGCCGCCTCGGTGAGTTCGGCAACGGTTGAGTTCACTCCATCACCGATGACGTAGTAGCCACGAGCCGAGTCGTGTTCGACTACACGGCGGAAGAAGTCGGCCAGATCGGCAACGTGGACTGTCGACCAGTGCTGTTGCCCGGTGCCAAGCATGATCAAGTTTCCGGCGTCGTCTCGAGGTGAGCCCAGAAGGAGCCCGGGAATCCCTCCGCCGCCGTCGCCGTACGCGACACTGGACACGATCACGACTCCGCGCATGTCTGTCGCATCGAGCACCCGACGCTCGATCGGTTGCCTCCATGCGACCATCGCGGGTGGGTTGAATGGGGACTCCTCGCTGATGGCCGGGTTGGTGCCGTAGATCCACACACCGCTGATGTGGAGGTAGGGCTTGCCGGTGCCAGCGAAGGCATCGATCGCCGCATCGACCACGGCCGAATCCAGGTCTGCGCTGGTGGCGTCACCGGGGCTGGCGGTGTGGACGGCCCCGTCGGCAGTGCGCAGCGCGCTCACGACCGCCGGTCGATCGTAGAGGTCGACGACGGTCGGTGTGGCGCCACGGGTGGCGACGATGTCCGCCTGAGCGTCGTCGCGGACGAGCGCCGTCACCTCGTGGCCGTGCTTGTGCAGTTCCTCTAGTACGTGAGATCCGATGAACCCGGTTGCACCGGTGAGTGCCACGTTCATGGCCAGTCGGCCTCCTGTCGGCATCGTCAACTATTACTTGAAGACTCAAGTGAACTCAACACATAACTTGAAGTGTCAAGTCACCGTGGCTCGCCCTTCACCTAGAGGTCGTCAGCAAATAGAGTTGCTAGGCGCTAGATCGGACTGAACTCTACTAGTCTCATGGTCCACGGAGCGCGAGCAGGCGTGGGTCGGAGCCACACTGGGTCACTTGAATCGTCTAGTGACTGCTATTCTGATCAAATGACTGGGAGAGCCCACCGCGGTGGCGAAGAGCCACCGGTCAAGTGGCTGACCGCCGCCGAACTGGACTCCTGGCTGTCCGTAGTGCGGCTGCTGACCTGGCTTCCCTGGTCGATCGATCAGCAACTGCAGCGTGACTCGAAGCTCCGAATGGTCGAATACCAAGTCCTGGCCATGCTGTCCACGAGTCCAGGGCGAACCATGCGGATGAGCTCGCTGGCCGAGATCACCAACGCGTCACTGTCTCGGCTGTCGCACCTCGTCAAGCGCCTTGAGGGACGACGCCTCGTGCGCCGGGAACCCGATCCGACAGACGGACGATTCACCAATGCCATCCTGACCGAGAAGGGCTTCCAGACAATCGTCGGAGCGGCGCCTAGACACGTGGCACACGTGCGATCGCTCGTCATCGACGTCCTGTCACCAGAACAGCTACGACGCCTCGGCCGCGACGCGGACCGCATCGTGTCACGCATCGACACCTCCGGAATCAACTAACGCTGACACCAGCTGGACTGCTCCATACCGGCTCGAGCGTTGTGGTCCGCCGTCCCCCCGTACGTTCGGCGAGCTACCGGTGGCAGCGTGCGCGTAGGGGACCGACGTGAGGCGGGTGAGTCGCCGCGTGCACTGGCCGGGTAATCGTCGTAGAACTTGTTACCGGGTCAGCTGTGCCTTCATGGTAGCGATGTCGTAGTAGACGGCTTCTTGCCACAGGTCCGCGCCATCGAAACGAAACACCGCGCACATGTGGTAGGTAATGCGTCGGCCCGTGGCTGGAATCCCGTCGAAGTCAGCGGTGTGTGTCGACGTCAGGCGCAGTTCGGTGATAACCGCGTCTTCAGCGTGATGAAGGTGCAGTACCTCAATCTTGAGGTCGCTGAGCGCTGCCAGGCCAGCGGTAAGCATCGCGCTCACGGCTTCTTCGCCGATGAGGTCGCCGCCGAGAGTGTCACCGGAATAACTCACCCGACCAGGAGCGAATGTTCTCAAGACTGCGGCAACATCACCGTCTTCCTCTGCGGCGAGGTGACGTTGCACGACTTGTTCGCGTATCGATCGTAGGTGGGATGTGTCCGTCACGGTGACCTCTCATTGGTTGTCAGCAGCTAATAAGGCAGCTCTACAGAAGGTTGACCACGCCGACGGCGTCGAACCGCTTCGCGATGCGCTGATCTCCCAAGACTTCGATGACCAAGCGCGTGACGATATCCGGGGCGGCGGCACCATCCTCGAGTCGCTTGTGCCGGATCTTCACCAGACGGCCCACGACGAATGTTTCGTCCTCGTGGTCGATCCTTACGGTCCTATTGAGGTTGTCTGCGGTTAGCTCTGCGGCGCGGATCTGCATGCGGCCTGTCCTTGTCTGTTGAAACGAGAGTATGGGTCCATGGTGGCCGAAACAGGAGGTCGTTTGGCCTTGTCGGGCGTTCGGTCACCGAGGATCATGCTGGTGTCCGGTAGCCAATGGACACGGCGAGAGGAGAGGCCATGGATTTCTCAGCCCAGCTCGAGGATCTGCAGAAGCGCGCCGCGGAGGCGAAAGCATCGGTGCAGGCCGCGGCCACGGAGTCGCGCGACAAGCTCCGGCAGCGCATCGACCAGGCCCAGGTCGACGCGAACCTGGCGATGAAGGACGCAAAGCAGCAGGCCGGTGAAGCCGCCGACCGTGCTCGAAGCAAGTGGGCCGAAATGAAGGCCGACGCGGCCGCCAAGATGGGCGATGTCAAGGCAAAGATCGACAAGCGTAACGATCAGATCGACGCCAAGATGGCGGTTCAGGACGCGGCCGATGCGGAAGCGGAGGCGATGGACGCCATCGACTACGCCGATTGGGCTGTCGAGAATGCACGACTGCAGACCCTCGACGCGATCGACGCGCGTGCGTACGCCGAGGAGCGCGCCAAGGCCGCTGGCCTGTCGTAACGGGCGGTGCCGCGAGGGGTGGCGCCAGCGGAGCCTCAGGCGGCAAACCATCGGGTGACAGGCATATCAACCAAAGTTGGGGAATTGTTCATCGTCCGGCCATTTGCGATGCGTGTCGCCCCTGCATCAGACTCCCGCCGCGGCCCTCGGGGAGGCGGACCTGGGGACAGCGTTTCATGATCGGCCGGGGGAACCCGCGCTGCGACTGGTCGGCTGATGAGTCGGGTCTGGCAGTAGCCAGGACGTAGCGTGCGTGCTCTGCCGACCTGCCTAAGGAGCCACCATGCCGGTCCTTCCCGAACTCGCCGCGGCGCTCGCGTCCGGGACGGTCGAGGTCATCGATCTCACCGCGCCGTTGTCGAGCAGCACGCCGACCCTCCAGCTTCCGCCGCAGTTCGGCCAGACGGCGAAATTCGAGTTCGAGCAGATCAGCAACTACGACGAGCGCGGGCCGGCGTGGTACTGGAACAACTTCCGCACCGGCGAGCACACCGGCACGCATTTCGACGCCCCGTGCCACTGGGTCAGCGGCAAGGGCGGCGAGGACGTCGCATCCGTACCGCCACGGCGGCTGGTCGGGCCGGCGGCGGTGCTGGACTTCTCCGTGCAGGCCACGGAGAACCCGGACTTCCTGCTGGAGTGGGAGCACATCCGCGCCTGGGAGCGCGAGCACGGGCGGCTGCCGGAAGGCGGCTGGCTGCTGTATCGCACCGGATGGGACGCCCGGTCGCACCGGCAAGACGCCTTCCTCAACGCCGACGAGAACGGCCCGCACACCCCGGGCATCTCGATTGACTGCGCGCGGTGGCTGGCACACGAGTCGCCCGTCGTCGGTCTCGGCGTGGAAACCGTGGGCACCGATGCGGGCGCCGCAGCCGGGTTCGACCCGATCTTCCCGTCTCACACGTACCTGCACGGTGCCGGCAAGTACGGGCTGACCCAGTTGCAAAATCTCGCCCTGCTGCCACCGACCGGCGCGATCCTCATCGCGTCACCGTTGAAGATCCTCGGCGGCTCGGGCAGCCCGACCCGCGTCCTGGCGCTGGTCGAACGCTGATGACCGCGGCGCGGGCGGTCGGATCTGCCCTCGCCGGGCTGGGGATACGCCACGTCTTCGGTGTGGTCGGCTCGGGCAACTTCCACGTGACGAACGCCCTGGTCGCAGCGGGCGCTCGTTTCGTCGCCGCCCGGCACGAAGGCGGGGCAGCGACTATGGCAGACGCCTACTCGCGGATGAGCGGCACGGTCGCCGCGCTGACCGTGCACCAGGGTTGCGGCCTCACCAATGCGATGACCGGAATCGCCGAAGCGGCCAAGAGCCGCACACCGTTGCTCGTGCTCGCTGCCGAGGTCACCGAGAAGCGCTCGAACTTCTACGTCGACCAGGACGCGTTGGCCCATTCCGTCGGCGCGATCGCCATGCGCGTCGAGGCGGCCGAGGATGCCGTCGCTACTGCGGCCCGTGCGTATTACCTCGCGCGCGACGACCGGCGCACCGTGGTGCTGAACCTTCCGCTCGCCGTTCAGGCGGCGCAGGCAGCCGGCCCGACGGTGTCAAACCAGCCGGAGCCCGCCACAGACAGAACCCGACGCTGCCGAGCTGTCCCGGCTCGTCGATGCGCTGACCCACGCGCAGCGTCCGGTATTCGTCGCCGGCCGCGGCTCGCGCGCCCCGGGAGCGCGCGAAGCACTTCTCGAACTCGGCGAGGCGTGCGGCGCACTGCTCGCCACGAGTGCCGTCGCGAAAGGGCTGTTCCATGGCAGCCCCTGGTCTCTCGACGTCTCGGGCGGGTTCGCCTCGCCGCTGGCCGCTCAGCTGATCCGCGACGCCGACCTGATCGTCGGCTGGGGCTGCGCGCTGAACATGTGGACGACCCGGCACGGCAACCTCATCGGGCCGGAGGCCTCGGTCGTGCAGGTTGACCTGGATCCCGGCGCGCTCGGCGCGCATCGTCCGATTCGATTCGGGGTAGTCGGCGGGGTCACACCAACCGCGCGGGCAGCAACCAGGGCAGTCATCGAGGTACAGATCGGTTACCGGAGGGAGCAGATTCGCGAAGAAATCCATCAGCGAATCCGATGGCGCGACGTCAAGTACGACGACACGTCGACTTCGGAGCGCATCGATCCGCGGACGTTGACCATCGCACTCGACGACATGCTGCCCGCCGAGCGAGTGATCGCCGTCGACTCGGGTAACTTCATGGGCTACCCGAGCATGTTCTTGTCCGTACCGGACGAGTACGGCTTCTGCTTCACCCAGGCGTTCCAGTCGATCGGGCTTGGCCTCGCGACGGCGATCGGCGCCGCGCTGGCCCAGCCGGACCGCTTGCCGATCGCCGCGCTCGGCGATGGCGGCGCGCTGATGAGCGTCGCCGAGCTGGACACCGTCCGGCGGCTCGGCCTGCCGATGATAGTGATCATCTACAACGACGAGGCCTACGGCGCCGAAGTGCACCACTTCGGGCCGGACGGGGTCGACCTGTCGACGGTGCGTTTCCCGCCCACGGACATCGCCGCGATCGGGCGCGGGTTCGGCTTCGATGCCGTCACGGTCACCCGCGTCGATGATCTGGCCGCGGTGCAGACGTGGCTCGACGGCCCGCGAGAGCGGCCGTTGCTGATCGACGCCAAGGTCACCGCTGACCGCGCATCGTGGTGGCTGGAGGAAGCCTTCCGCGGTCACTGACCGGATGGGCCGACTGACCGCATCGCCTGCAGCAGCCGCGGACCCTTCCCGATCTTGTCCACTTGTCGGCACGCCAGAATCGTTGGCCATTGCTGACCTTCGTGCTCGTCGAACGGGATTATGTGGGCCGCGGCAAGCGTGCTTCGACCTTGGTGATCTCTCGGACGATGAGTGGAGCTGAGTTGTCCTGCCGTAATTCGGTCAGGTCGTGGCCGCGGCTTGGGCGTTCGGGATCGCCGGTGGGCCCCAGGGGACGGATGCTCCAGTGTTCAGGGCGACCGGAGTGCATAACACGGCGCCGGGTGGGTTGTAGGAAGTGCGCAACCATTGGGCCGGGTATTGGAAGCCGCCCTTCGTAGTCGTTGTGAAGAGCGGATTCGAGAAGTCCGTGGACGGCACCTGGGTGGATCCGGCCGGGTTGTTGGGGAAGTTGTTGACGTTGATGTTGGCGTAGGTCCAGTTGGCCGTGACGTAGGTCGTATTGGACGGGTTGATGTAGGTGGGGGCAAGCAGCTGGTTGCCGGATGGCGCGCCAGCCCACAGGGCCGGCCCTTGTCCCTGCCCGAATCCGGAGCACCGATAGTTGGCCACGTTGTCCGCCGGCATGTTCTCCGGCAAATCCGGCAGCAACGCGTACATTCCCCACGCTGTCGGGAGGATGGCGCTGTAGCTCTGGCTGACGGCGTTGGCGTTGAGTGCTTGGGCCGCCGCGATGGTCGTGCTATTGGTCCAGCTCCACCCGTAGTTGGCGGCGTTCTTCTGGTGCATCTTCGTGTATACGGTGGTCATCTTGCCGACGTCGCCGAGCAAGATGTCTTCGAGTCGCAGCGTGACCTGAGAGTAGCTCTCGTTCTGATCGCTGATCTGGCCGACGAGATCGCTGACCTCCCCCCGCAGCACACCACGGGAGTCTCCGTTCGATGAGGACGGGGTCACGTCCTGGTCAAACTCGCCGACCGCGGACACCAGTCCGAGTGCGGTGCCGAGATCGCCGAGGCCGGTTGCAAAGGCGATCGCACCGGCGATGCTGCTCGCCTCGGTGAAGAAGTACACCCAGTCGAAGCTCGCCGTCCTCGAAGGCGGCTTAAGGCTCTTAAGAATGGTCTGATAGGTGCTCGTCACGTCGACATACTCGGTGGTGCCGGACGCGAACGGCTCCTGCAGATCGGCGATGAGGTGCTGCACGGAGTCGACAGCCAGGAACTCGGAGTGCAATTCTTGCTGGACGGCGGTGAACTGATCTCCGCACGATCTGCCCGGCGTAACCCCCCTGCGACGGGAACTCCTCCCGCAACACCGAAAGCCCCCGCGCCGACTGACTACCAGGCACCGTGTAATCGTTATGAAACTGACCACCGAACACAGCCCGCAACCCCAACAACACCCCCAAAATGATCACCCAAGCAACAACCACCTCCCACCGCCGCGAGCACACCAACCACCAACAACATCAAGAAAGGCATTCACAACCCACCCCCAACACCAACACTCACCCACCCGACACACTGGTGCCATCACGGGATTCCCCGTCCGATACGCAGCGACTGGGCCGATGATTCTGTCGTATTGACGATGACCTGCAGCAGGCCGAAAATCCCTAGGGTCAATCCTAGTCTTCGGCCGTCTCCAGGTGACCGATCCGTTGGGAGTCATTCAGCGAGGCCAAACGTCGGAGCAACGCCGGAGGACAGGCGGCGTGCAGGCGGGCGGCGGCGCATCATCCTGATCAGCACCCAGGAATATTTCAGGACGACCGCCGCCAGCAAAATCAACTGCGCCCACCGGAACCACCGCGGGGCGAATTCCAGCCCCACCAACGGATGTGGATGCGCCCGCGCGTAGGTCAGCGCGGTGGCCCCGTTGACAACACCGTGGCCGAGCACGTCCACTCCGCTCACTGGCTGCGCAGTGCGCAGGATCGCCGCTTGGGTGGCCGCCGCCGTGGCTCCGTGCGCGCGTAACAGCGCCGCAACGCCGCTGACGAAGGGGGTGGCCATGGAGGTGCCGTCGAGCTGCCCTGTGCCGTCGGTGCCGTTCGGAAACAGTGTGGTCGGGTACGAGGGAGCCGTCGACCAGATACCGACGCCGGGTGCGGCGACCTCAGCCGGGCCGCCCCAGTTGGTGAACGATGCCGGGTGCTGACTTTCGTCGACCGCCGCAACGGTTATCACCGGTACTCCGGACTTGTAGACCTGCAAATGCTGGTGCTCGTTGCCGGCGGCACCGACAACGACGGCGCCTTTCGCGTATGCGTACTTGGCGGCGTCGTTAAGTGTGCCCTCCTTTTGAACTTGCGCCAGGATGCCGGCTTGGTCGATGGATAGGTTCACGACAGCCGCGCCATGGTCGGCCGCCCAACGAACGCCCGCGGCAATAGTGGTGATAGCGCCGTGACCCTGCGAATCCAGTACCTTGACCGGCATGATCCGAGCATCCGGTGCAGCTTGGGCAACGATGCCCGCCACATGGGTGCCGTGTCCTAAGCCATCGTTGGTCGAGCCCGTCCCGTCGGCGAAGTCATGGCCGGGGACAAGCCGTGGAGCGAGGAAGGAACTCGACGGATCGACTCCGCTGTCGACGACTGCCACCGTGACCCCATTGCCCGTGCTGGATTGCCAGGCGGCCGGCAGGTTGAGCAGGGCGACTCCATAGTCCTCGCCGGCGAACGGCGACGCTGGTTGCGCGGCAGCGCTGGCCACCACACTGGCAGCCAGGGCAACCGCAACACCCGCGACGCTGCCCACACCCGCGAGCGTGCGCTGCCAGCCGGATCGCGTCAGCCGGCCCTTCGCAGCGAGGGTCACACGCCGACGTGCGATTCGCTGATCCATTCGGCCACCAACGGGCCTTATGACCAGATAGACGAGCGCGCCGAGCGGCAGCAGGACGCCCACGATCACCGCGGTTCCCAAGCGCCGCCACCACGGCAGATCTCGGCGGATTGCGATGTCGAACAGCACGGCGAGATGCGCCAGCGCAATGGTGACAGCGGCGAGTGCTGGTGGCACTCGAGTCATCATCAAGAACATGGGAGCTACCTCCCGGACCCTCCGCTGCCTTGCGGTGGTCTCCTCGAAAGTCTGGGTGCAATCATGGCCCGCGTCCCTAGGGACGGACCCTAGGGGTGTTCCCGCCGAAAGAACGAGGCATGACAGTCCCACCGCCTACCGCCGAAGAAGCAGCGCAGGTTCGACCAAGATTGTCTCGCGCATCTGTCGCACAAACTCGCCAACAGGATCACGGGGCCACGGCGCCTTGCGATTGCGTCAGTTGCCGGGCTGGACGGGAGCCATGCGGGTTGCGGCGAGCTCGGATGCCAGAGCGCGGCGTGAGGAGATACCGAGCTTGAGATAGACGTTGGTGAGGTGAAATTCGACCGCCTTGCGGCTCACGTAAAGCCGAGCGGCCGTTTCCGCATTTGACAAGCCGCTGGCGACCAGATGGGCAACCTGTCGTTCCCGCTCACTCAGCTCGCTGGGCCGGTAGCGCCAGTCGGACGTCCGGCCGTTTCGCTTGAGGATCTGTTGGCAGCGCTCCGCCCACGGTCGAGCTCCGAGAGCCGAGAACGTGGTGTACGCCCGCTGCAAAGCTGCCTGCCCGCCGCCTTCTGGGCCACGGGTTAACAACAGTGTTCCGCGGGCCAGGTCGACCCGGCAGCGGAGAAATGCCTGACTGGTCGGCACCGCGCCGACGAGGGCCGTGAGGATGCGGCGCGCGGTTGGCAGGTCTGACCGGGCCAGCGCGGCTTCAGCGCGGACGAGCTGGGCGTGAAGGTGAAGGGCAACCGAGTCGCGCCCGGCAATGAGGTTTGCGGCTAGCCGGTCGGCCTCCTCGGCCTGGCCAGTGCCCAGCAGAGCTTCGGCGCGCCACAGTTGCTGCTCGCCTCGGCGGAAAGGGGACTCGTCGCTGATCATGTCCAGCGCGTCCATCATGGCTTGCGGGTCTCCATGGGCGCGGGCCAAGCAGGCTGCAGCAGTGCCGGCGTAGAAACGGTTGGCCGGAGACGGAATGAAGTCCGACCATAGGCGGGAGGTCTTGACAGAGCTGTCAGCCTCGGTCCAGTTGCCGCGTTCGGCGTGAATCCGACCTGCGACGGCGTAGGTGGCGCACATCGCTCCGCCGCGATTCTCTGCCTCGGCGACGGTGACGGCCAGGCCGGCGTGGGCGGCTGCGTTGTCCCAGGAGCCATGAATCAACTCGGCTTCCGCCAGCATCGCGAGAGCAATCGGAGCGAACCCGGTGAGGGAGCGCCCGTGACGCATCGCAATTTCCACGCCCTGCAGATCGGCCAGAGCCTCGGCCTGGTCTCCAGCCAAGAGCCGCAGGATTCCGCGGGCGGCGATGAGCAGTATCTGGTCCGGATCAAGCAGGGTCGCCGCTGGCGACAGGTCGGCGAGCCGGGCCAGCCCCTCCGCAGTCCGGCCCGTTAGCCCGAGACCGAGCGCGCCCAGCGCCCGGGCCTGACGTCGCCATTCCGGCAGCGCGGCCGGGTTGGCCAGCACATCGTCCGCCTCCTCGACGCCACCAGTACCGGCGATGCTCTTGACCATGGCGGCGAGCAGACTCGCGCCAGCTAGGAGCCGGGCGTCGCCCAGGGCCACCGCTTCCTCGCTCGCCGAGGTCACCAGCCGCACTGCCTCCTGAAACTGGCCACCGAACGCGGCCAAGCCGGCCAGGATCGTGCTTCGGCGCGGCCCCGGATGGCAGTTATGGACCCTGGGTGCCAGGGCGGCCGCTCTGGCGATGTCACCGGTCGTCAGTAGCAGGCCTACGCCCTTGAGAAAGCGCTGCTCAGACGCCTCGGTCCCAGGATTCGCGTCGGCCGCCGCCAGCAGTCGATCGGCCGCCACAGCGGTCTCGCCAGCCGCTTCCAGCCGCGTCGCTGACTGTTCCAGATCGTCGGCCAACGCGTCGTCCGGACCGGCGGCTGCGGCTACTCGATGGCGCAGCGCCGCGTCACCTTGCACAATCTCCAGCGCGGCCTGGTGGACGGCCCGCCGCCGCGTCGGACCCACGCCCTCGAGCACTGCGCTTGCCAATAACGGGTGCGGAAACGCCAGCCGTCGACCCTCCGGGCCGGTCCGCTCCTCCAGCAGGCCGGCCGCCACGGCCTCCTCGACGGCAGCCGGCGCATCGGCCACCCTGCTGACGGCCGCCGCCGTGGTCAGGGATGTAGGTACGTCGAGGGCAGCGACGGCCACGACAACGTCTTGTGCCTGCGCCGACAGCGGGCCCAGCCGGGCGAGCACAGTGTCGGCCAGCGAGCGTGGTACCGCCAGCGGTGCGGTCGTGGACACTAGCTGCTGCCAGGTCGAGTCCTCCAGGACGAGCCGAGTGTGCAGGGGATGCCCGGCGGTTTCCTCGTGCAGCCGGCGGGCGGAGGCAGGGGGCAGCGCCTGACCGCGCACCGCTAGGCCGAAGGCTCCGGTCTCGCCGACGCTCAACGGCCCAAGCTGCACAGTCCGTCCGAGGCTTGGCACCTCCGCCAGCCTGGTCCAGGCAAAGTCAACCGGCCGGCCGCCGCCGCGTGTCGTGACTACGAGCAACGCGCGCTCGACGCTGAGCCGACGCACGGCGAACTGCAGCGCGTGTGAGCTGGCTATATCGAGCCAATGCGCGTCCTCGACAACGAGCGCCAGCGGTCCGCCCAGGTCCAGATCCCCGAGAACGCGGACCAGCTCAGCGCCCACTGAGACCCGAGCTGTCTCACGCGGCGGCCCCGCGGACAACAGAGGCAAGCTCGCGACCTGCCGGCTTGGTAGGGCGACTGTCAATTGACCGAGTACGGAGTAGTCGAGCAGCGACTCGCTCTCATCGGCCCGAATCACGATCGGGCGAAATTGCGGCAGGCGATCCAGCGCCGAGGCGACCAAGGCCGACTTCCCAATCCCGGCAGGACCCACGATGACCACAAGCTGAGGGTGACCCTGTACAGCGTCGTCGGCCGCGGCGACGACGCTTTGGATCTCGGCCGCGCGACCGACGAACGCCCTGGCTGTCTCACCTCGCCGACCAGCCGGTGTCCCGGTCACTCCCATACCGCCGCCTCGGTCTGACTGACCCTGCTAGGCATAGTCCTGTCCGTCCATGATCACCGGGCCCAGGTGAACAGGCAACGGCAAGGAACCCCATCCGCGATTAGTGGAATTGGCCTGGCTGCGCCCTCTTCGCAAAATAGCCCGAGATCGGGCGGGAAGGCTTCGGTGACCAGGAACGTTAACCAAGGTACTTACTTAGGGAGTGACACGATGACGACAGCAACAACCGCTCGCGCAGTGCTTGCCGGTGGCTGCTTTTGGGGGATGCAAGACCTGATTCGCAGATTCCCCGGGGTGATCTCCACCCGCGTTGGATACACGGGTGGCGACGTGCCAAATGCCACATATCGCCGCCACGGTACCCATGCCGAGGCGATTGAGATCATCTTCGATCCTGCGCGGCTCTCCTACCGGGATCTGCTTGAGTTCTTCTTCCAGATCCACGACCCGACGACACGGAACCGTCAGGGCAACGACGTTGGTGCGAGCTACCGGTCGGCCATCTTCTACACCGACGACGAGCAGAAGCGGATCGCCGAGGAGACGATCGCCGACGTCGAGGCGTCGGGCCTATGGCCGGGCAAGGTCGTCACCGAGGTCACGGCGGCCGGCCCATTCTGGGAGGCCGAGCCCGAGCACCAGGACTACCTCGAGCGCTACCCCAACGGCTACACCTGCCACTACGTCCGCCCGCGGTGGCGTCTCGAGCACCAGCAGGGGTCTGCCGGTGCAAACCGCACTGAGTAGCCGGGTGAGCTCCGACCAGCCGTTCCATCGGCCGGCTGGTCGGTAGCTGGTCGCCCTTCCGTGATCTACGCCCGCCGCGCCTCTGGGATCGGCCCGCGAGCGGATCAGCCGTCGAGATGATCTCGGACCTAGCGCCGCTGCGGCAGACCCGCTGAGCACCAGCATGTCCGAGATCATCTCGGTCAGGGACTCCGTGATGTTGCGGTCTGTCGGACGCCGTGATGTTTCAGGGTGCGACACAACGGGAACACAGCTGGTGAGCGGTGTAGTGCGGACGACGGCGGTCCCTTTTTTTCCACTCCGATCCTCGAGATCGCCTAGCGAAGGAGCGTGGCGCGATGACCGAACCACAGGACGACGACTACGCGAAAGAGAACACCGACTACATCGGCGACCCTGTGATGTCCGGTGAAGACGTGATTTCCAAGACGCCTAGCCCCGATGAAAGCTCCGGGAGTGGCGACTATCTGGACGAGGACGACGACTCGGCCGGGATGATGGAAGATCCCCTGCAAGGCCGTCCGACTGCGACCTGACCTACCCCATCGAACGCATCTCTAAGAGGCCGACCGCAGCCGGAAGATGCCGTGCAAGTTCACGTTGGCGACGTGCTCGGGGCGAGGTGGTCAGTGAACCAGCGACCGGCGAGGTGGGCAACTGCGTCGAGGGTTCCGGGTTCTTCGAACAGGTGGGTAGCTCCGGGCACGATTCGGAGCTGGTTTTCGCACCGCAGGTCGGATTGCGCGGCGCGGTTGAGTTCGATCACGGCGCGGTCGAGGCCGCCGACGATGAGCAGGGTGGGGGCGCGTACCTGCGCAAGTTTGCGGCCGGCAAGGTCGGGCCGGCCGCCACGGGAGACAATGGCCGCGACATCCGCTGCTGGGTCGGCGCCGGCGTAGAGGGCGGCAGCGGCGCCGGTGCTGGCGCCGAAGTAGCCCAGACAGCGCGGGACGTCGGTCATGGTGGCCAGTTCGGTGGTGACGTCGAGCAAGCGCCCGGCAAGCAGCGCGATGTCGAAGACATTGCTCCGGTGCTGTTCTTCCTCTGGGGTCAGCAGGTCGAACAGCAGCGTGCCTAATCCGACGGCGTTGAGGATCGCGGCGACATGTCGACCGCGTGGGCTGTGTCTAGAGCTACCGCTGCCATGCGTGAACACGACGAGGCCCTGGGCGTTGTCGGGCACGGTGAGGTGGCCGGCGAGGCGCGCTCGTCCTGAGGACAAAGTGACGTCGCGTTTTCGCTGAGGCCCGTCGCTGCTCGGCGAATCATGCACAAGCATCGAGTCTGCCGGATATACCGCTGCATTGCCGTCACTGCGGCCAGCGCACCTGTTCGGCCTCGGTCACCGGATCGCCAGGCAGGAGCCGGGCATGTACCGAGTTCGCGAATCTTGGCGTGGCGCCGGCTCCGGCGAGAGCGAGCGGGATGTGGCGTGAGATCGCGAGGAGTCTCGCCCGCAATGGCGGGAAGATCTTCGGCTGGGTTGCCGCGAGGACGACGAGGTCTGGATGCGTGGAGTCTATGGCCACGTCCAGTTCCTCGATCGGTGTGTTCGCGCCGAGGTAGTCGATGCGCCACCCATTGCGGTTCAACACGATGCCGAAGACCATCAACGCCAGATCGTGCAGCTCACCGGATGGGCAGGCGAGGATCGCGCGCGGTCCATGCCCGCTTCCCCAACCGCGAGCGAGCCCCGCGAGCCGGCCGCGAACCACATTGCTGGCGAAATGCTCCTGCGCGACGCTGGCTGCACCACGATGCCAGCGATCACCTAGCTCGGCGAGATAGGGGATGAGTACGTCTCGCAGGACGGTCGCCAGCGAGAGCTCGGAGATCAGCCGGTCCAGTACGCCCTGCGCCGCCGGTTCATCGAACGCGTCAAGCGCCTGCCGCAGGGCTGCGGCAAGGTCGACGACTATTGACGCGGTGGCCGGTTGCGCCTGATCCGCGACGGCGCTGCCATCCGCGCGCAACACAGTGCGTGCCGCCTCGGCGGCGGACAGTCCTTCGGCGAGGTAGGCCTGCATCCGGCGGATCCGCGCCTCATCCGCCCCTGAGTACAGGCGGAAGCCGCCCGTGGAGCGCGTCGGTTGCAGGAGGCCGTATCGGCTCTCCCACGCCCGCAGCACATGGACGCTGACCCCGAGGCGACGGCTCAGCTCGCCGATCCGCACGAGCGGGCCGTCGTCCTGCAGTTGCTGCATGAGAACACTATACGATCTTTAGACGAACATTTGACAGAACCGTGGGTAGGAATCTAGTTTTCTCTAGACAAACCTTCGACGGAAGCTTGGCTGATGGAACCGCTCACGAACCACAGAACAACGTTCGGCCGGCGGCCGTCCGTGGCCGTGGTCGGCGCCGGGATCTCTGGTCTCACCGCGGCGTACCTGCTCTCCCGCACCCATGACGTCATCCTCTTCGAAGCAGACGAGCGACTCGGCGGCCATGCACACACGCACGATGTCGCCGACTCCAACGGCTGGCGGCACGCGGTCGACAGCGGTTTCATCGTGCACAACGACCTGACCTATCCGTGGCTGCGCAAGCTGTTCGGCGAACTGGGGGTCGAGGTGCGGCCCACCGAAATGAGCATGAGCGTGCGGTGCGAGGGATGCGGCCTGGAGTACGCCGGCGGACGCGGCGTGCGGGGCGTGTTCAGCCAGCGACGCCGCCTCGCCGATCCGCGGTTCATGCACATGCTGCGGCAGGTCCGAAGGTTCCATCGGCGGGCATCAGCCTTTCTTGGCAGCACGAGCGAGGAGAACCTCGTGACATACGGACAGTTCCTGCGACAGGAAGGATTCAGCGACTTCTTCATCGCGCACTACGCCATTCCGGTCGTGTCGTGCGTCTGGTCGGCTGGACGTGATACGACGTTGATGTACCCGGCGCGCTACCTGTTCCAGTTCCTCGAGCATCACGGCATGCTGCGGGTGACCGGTTCGCCCCAGTGGTACAGCGTCGTCGGAGGGTCACGCAGCTACGTCGAGCGGCTCGCCGTGCTGCTGCGCGACGTTCGCGCGGCCCATGCCGTGACCGATGTGACCAGGCGCGAGGACGGCGTCGAACTTCGCGACGTCACCGGGCAAACCACGCGGGTCGACCGCGTCGTGATCGCAACACACGCCGACCAAGCGCTCGACCTGCTTGCCGACCCGAGCGATGCCGAGGTCAGCACGCTGAAGCAGTTCACATATTCGAGCAATGTGACTGTTCTGCATACCGACCGCTCGATCTTGCCGGACGCGTCCGATGCCCGTGCGTCGTGGAACTACACGATGAACTCTTGTGGCCGGCTCGACGGGCCCGCGGTAGTGACGTACTGGATGAACCGGCTCCAGGGGCTCCAATCACCGGACAACTACCTGGTAACACTCAACGACCGCGGGCGTGTCGACGGCGACCGCGTCGTCGCGGTCATGCACTACGAGCACCCCATTTACACGCCCGAAGCGGTCAGCGCCCAGTCGCGGCTCGCCGAGCTCGCGACCGACCGCACGGTGTACGCAGGGGCCTACCACGGCTGGGGATTTCACGAGGACGGCTGCCGTTCCGGCGTCGCCGCCGCCCGGCACTTCGGGGTGGCGTGGTGAGACAAACGGAATCGGCGGATCTGCCCACGCTCCCGGCGCTTGTCGTCGGCCGGATCACCCACCGGCGGTACGGGCCTGTTCGGCACGCCTTCCAGCACCCACTCCACCAATGGCTCGTCGATCTCGACTCCCTTCCGGGGAGACAGCCTCACCTGCGGTTCCGCAGCGAGGATCACCTCGGCGATCCCCGCCTCACGATCAAGGCGAATGTCGAGAACTTCCTGACACTGAACGGCATCCGGCTCGGTGATCGCGGTCGGGTCCTGATGCTCGCTAGCACGCGTGTGTTGCGCCACGTCTTCAATCCGCTGTCCGTCTTCTGGTGCTATCACAGGAGCGGGCAGCTTGCCGCCGTCGTCGCCGAGGTGCACAACACGTACGGCGAGCGGCACGCATACGTCGTACATCCGGACCAGGACGGAATCGCGATAACCGACAAGGAATTCCATGTCTCACCGTTCTTCAACGTCGATGGAACGTACGAGCTGCAGTTCACATTGCGGCCGGACCGGGTAAGCACTGTCGTGACCCTGCGCCGCGACAGCGCTATCGCCTTCGTGGCGACGTTTCGAGGGCGACCCGAACCTGCGACCAGACGAGCCGCCGCCCGGATGCGAATCCGCCAACCGTTGACACCTCATCGCGTTTCGGCCCTGATCCGGCTGCACGGCATCTGGCTCTGGCTGCGTCGCCTGCCGGTACAGCCGCATCCGGCCCACATCCGGCAGGCGGGCGTCTGACGTGGATCTGAACGGCAAGGTCAGCTGGGTCGTCGGTGCATCGAGCGGGATCGGCGCCGCGGCTGCCCGCGAACTCACACGGCGTGGCGCAACCGTTGCGGTCTCCGCTCGCCGCCGAGAAGAGCTCGAAGAAGTGGGCGGCGAAGAGATGCTAGCTATACCCGCAGACGTCACCGACGTCTCGTCGATCGCAGCTGCGTCGATGCGAATCCGCGAGCGGCTCGGACCGATCGACGTCGCAATTCTTTCCGCCGGCTATTGGAAACAGATGGATCCGGCCCACTGGGACACCGAGGTCTTCGACCGGCATATCCGCGTCAATCTCTGTGGCATGAGCAACGCCATCGCTGCCGTGTTGCCCGAAATGCTGCGGCAGCGCAGCGGGGTCATAGCCGGGATCGCCTCGGTCGCCGGCTACCGAGGTATGGCGGGCGCGGAGGCGTACGGCGCCACCAAAGCTGCTCAGATCAACATGCTGGAGTCGCTGCGGGTACACACGCGCCGCACCGGCGTTCGGGTCACGACCATTTGCCCCGGCTTTGTGCGCACCGATCTGACGGCTGGCAATCGCTTTCCCATGCCGTTCCTCATTGACGCGGACCGAACCGCACGATTCATCTGCGACGGTCTGGAACGCGAACGCACCGAAATCGTCTTCCCCGCCCGGATGGCCGTGCTCATGAAGCTCGGACGGCTCGTACCGGTCCGGGTATGGCCGACGCTATGGAGAAAGGCATCGTTACCGTGAAAGTCCTCAGCACCGTCGTCGCGGGAAAGCCGGTCGACGCAGCAGCTTCCGTGATCGGCCGAAAGACATGAGAGTGCTCGTGGCCGGCGCGTCGGGCTTTGTGGGAAGACGTCTGTGCGCCGCTCTTGAAGACGCCGGGCATGCCGTCCGCGCAATGACGCGCCGCCCGGAGAGTTACGAGGGTGCGGGCGAGGCCGTTCAGGCAGATGTGCAGGACACGAGATCTCTCGCGGCCGCAGCCCGCGGTTGCGATGCGGCTTACTACCTCGTGCACTCGCTCGACAAGGCCAGCTTCGAGAAGGACGATGCGGCCGCGGCTCGCGCCTTCGGGTGTGCGGCGGCGGGCGCCCAGCTCCGGCGAATCATCTATCTCGGTGGTCTGGGCAACGATGACGACGAGCTGTCCCGGCACCTGCGCAGCCGCCGGGAGGTGGAGAAGCTACTCGCAGATGCCGGCGTCCCAGTCACGACCCTGCGCGCGGGCGTCATCGTCGGGCACGGCGGAGTCTCGTGGGAGATCACTCGCCAGCTCGTCGAGCATCTACCGGCAATGATCACGCCACGCTGGGTTCACACAAAGTCGCAACCAATAGCGATCGCCGACGTCGTCCGTTATCTCGTTGCTGTACTCGATATGCCCGAGACCCGCGGACGAGTGTTCGAGATCGGTGGGCCGGATGTGCTCGAGTACGGCGAAATGATGCAACGGGTCGCTGCCGTCGAGGGCCGTCGACTGCTCGTGATGCCCGTTCCATTCCTGTCCCCATCGCTGTCAGCGTTGTGGCTATCGTTGGTGACCGACGTCGATACTCGGACAGGGCGAGCGCTCGTCGACTCGATGACCAACCAGGTTGTCGTACACGACGACAGCCTTCGTAAGTTGGTCCCGTTCGAGCCGATGGACTACGACAGTGCGGTGCTGGAGGCACTTGGCGAACGGGCCAGGGCGGTCCGCAGGTGACTGGACCGGCGAACCGGTGTCGCCGTCAGCCGAAAGTCATTGCTAGCATCTGCGTGACCGGTGCGGCTCTCCTTGGAGCCTCCTTTTCCACGAAACCGGGATCACCGCGGTTCTACGCGGCGAGCCTCGGTGCGGCTGGTATGTGGTTGATCGGCGGACTCAGATCAGGCCCACGCTATCCGGGTCGGCAGCATGGCCGGCCGGACCAGCTCCGCAGGACCGTCGTCGCACCGATCGCGGCTGGCGCCGCCGCATACGGCGTCTTCTACGTCGGTGCTCAGATCGCCCGGCGTATCCCGGTACTGAATGCAGCAATAACCACGGTTATGCGGTACACCCACGAAGGTTCCGGTCCGCTCATGATGGCGACCGTGGTGGTCAACGCCATCGGCGAGGAGGTGTTCTTCCGCGGCGCGCTGTTCGACGCTGTCGATGATCGCCGGCGTGGCGTGTCGACGTCGACCGCCGTTTATTCACTAGTAATCACGGCCACGCGTAACCCCGCGTTGGTGCTGGCCTCCGGCATCATGGGCACCCTGTTCGCACGCCAACGGCGCGCAACCGGCGGAATCCAGGCGCCAACGTTGACTCATGTCACATGGTCGATGCTGATGCTTCGCTTCCTGCCCCCGTTGTTCCGCCCGGTGGACGGAGCATGCGCACAAGGGCCTGCAGGTCGTCCGGCGGCTGGGAGTGGTCCTTGCTGACCCTGCGCATCGGTCGCTCCGACCAACACGTGCATCACCCGGCACCCTGACACTGCGGCCCGGGTGGTCGGCGCGTCCCAAGTGGGGTAGCCGCGTATGCCGGAACAGATCAATGACGCACGGCAGCACACTTCGAGCAGAGTCTCCGTGACCGGATGCGCTCCCCTTCTCGCGGTTCATGAGCTCGCGCGTCGCCCGCCAATGGCGACGGGTACTTCTCCAGCAGGAAGCAGTTCCGGGTCTTCGTCGATGAACTGGTTGGCCATGTTGTCGAGCGCTCGGGTGAGCAGTTCGTCGTCGCCGGCGCCCCAGTCGGTCAGTTCCTCCGCGAGCCACCTGCGAATCGCGCCCACGAGCTTGTCGATCTCGCGCTGGCCAACCTCGGTGAGGTATAGCTCGCTGTCGCCACCCGTAAGGTAGCCGTGCTGGCGAGCGGTCTGAAACGCAGGCTGCAGCACGGGGGCCGGTACGTGTACCCGTCGACCGATGGCCTCGAGATTCGCGCTGCCGCGAACGCGGGTCCGGAGGTGTACCTGTCCGACGCACCAGCCGTCGGCGATGTCGAGAGTCGTTGCCGAGTCTCGCCTGATGATCGGGAGCACCTCGCGTCCCTTGCGTCGGAACAGCCGGGCAATAGCACCCTGGAGGCACTGTTCGCTGTCGGGCGCTTCGGGCATCCCGAATCCGTCACCGACATCCGAGACAGCCGCACGCGATGTACCCCGCAGCGGGACCTCCTTGAGAAACAGCGCGAGCACGAATGCGATGCCCGCTACCGGAACGGCCGCGAGGAACACCACGTGGATTGCGTGCGCGTAAGCATCGACGATCGGCGCGATCTTCGCCTTCGGGTACTGGTGGAGCTCCGCGGGGGTGCTGACGACTTTGGGGTCAACGCCCGGCGAAGCGGCGATTGCCGGCGGGAGGCGATGACTCAACACATTGGCGTAGATCGTGCCGAAGACGGCCGCTCCGAACGAGCTCCCCAGCGTCCTGAAAAATGTCACGCCAGACGTGGCGACGCCGAGATCGCGATAGTCGACGATGTTCTGCACGATGATGGTCAGCACCTGCATGCATAGGCCGATGCCGATTCCCAGCACGAGCATGCCGAGCGCCATCGACCAGAACGGTGTGGCGGCGTTCAGGCGTGACAGCAGGAACAGGCCGATGGCCATGATGAACGAGCCGGCGACCGGGAACGCTTTGTAGCGTCCGGTCCGCCCGACGACAACTCCGGAAAAGATCGATGTGACAAGCAGCCCGACCACGAGCGGCAGCGTCTGCAAGCCGGACGTCGTGGCGGAGACACCCTTGACGTACTGGAGGTAGGTGGGCAGGAACGTCAACGCGCCCAACATCGCGAATCCGACGATGAAGGCCAGGACCACGCTGATGCTGAACACGGAGGAGCGAAACAGCCTCATGGGCAGGATCGGGTCAGTCGCCCGTGTCTCGACACCTACGAATACAGCGAGTGCCACGATCGAGCCTGCGAACAGCCCGAGGATCGTCGTCGATGTCCAGGGGTACTGCGTGCCACCCCATGACAACGCGAGGGTGAGTCCCGAGGCGCCCAGAGCGACGAACACGATGCCGAGGTAATCGATAACCGGTCGGCTGGCACCGCGCGCCGCCGGCACGGTAGCGGCGGCCAGGACGATGACGCCTACACCGATGGGCAGGTTGATGTAGAACACCCATCGCCACGACAGGTGGTCGGTGAACAGGCCGCCGATCAGCGGACCGATCACCGTCGTGACACCGAACACCGCCCCCAAGGCGCCCTGATACTTTCCGCGTTCACGTAACGGGATCACATCCGCGATCAGCGCAGTCGCCGTCACCAGCAGACCGCCGGCGCCAAGACCTTGCACCGCACGCCAGGCGATCAACCACGTCATGGTGCCGGCGAACCCACACGCGGCCGAGGCCAAGACGAAGATCCCCGCCGACACCTGAAAGACGGCCTTGCGGCCGAACAGATCGCCAAACTTGCCCGCAAGCACCGTCGCGACCGTGTCGGCCAGGAGGTAAGACGATACGACCCACGAAAGGTGGCCGGCGCCGCCGAGATCTCCGACGATCGTCGGCAGTGCGGTCGACACGATCGTCTGGTCGAGCGCGGAAAGCAGCAGGCCGAGCAGCACCGTGACGAATACGAGATTCATCCGGCGGCGGTCAATCATGCCGTCAGTCGACGGACTCGGAGCCAACTCGACAGCCATCCACCACCCCCAGACGCGTTACCCAACCACGGCGATCGCGTACTCCTACAGCGAGCCGCTGGCACCCTGGCTCGCAGTATCTCGCGCGCCGTCATTGTGCGGATCATCGATGGCCTCGGACTTGTGTTCCGCGCCGACTGTGGCCGTGATCGCCAGTACTCGAACTCGACAGAGGGCGAATGCGCACCGGGTCGAGGTTCGAGCTCTCCGATGACCAGATCGCTCGCTCCAAACCGGCCAGGCCTAGTGTCTGGAAACCGCTGGCGCTGGCAGCATGAGGCCATGACCGATATTCCCGCCCGGTTGTCCGTCGTCACCTTGGGTGCGCGGGACATGGGCGTTCTCCGCTCGTTCTACCGAGCATTGGGCTGGCCCGAACTGGCCAGCGGTGATGACACCTGGACCGGGTTTCTCCTCGGCGGCGTCATGCTGGCGCTCTTTCCGATTCGCGACCTGACCTCCGAGGCCGCGCCTGGCAACGCTGATCCGACCGGCTGGTCGGGTGTCACGCTGGCTTGTGCCGTGAACACCCGAGAGGAGGTCGACGGCGTCTTCGCCGCATCCGTGGCCGCCGGCGCGACCCCGGTGGCCGATGCTACTGACCGGTCGTGGGGCGGCCGGTCGGCATTCATCGCGGATCCTGAGGGCAACCGCTGGGAGATCACCTGGGCACCCGGGGCAACATTCGGTCAACGCGGTGCCCTGCTCTCCTGGGGCTAGCGGGCACCAGGAGATCCGAACGGGGAGCCCGTGGGGGAGCCCGCGGCGATTGTCAGACTCGAGCGTGAAGATGGTGAGACATCCGCCGGGAGAAGGGAGCGGGCCTCGTGACCGAAGATTCCATCCGCGCGGTACGGCTGCAACAGGCGCGCTCGTATCTTCGCGACGCTGATCCCGTGCTCGCGCGGCTCATCGATGACCGGCCCGCCTTCGATCCCCAGGCGTGGATGGCCCAGCTGCCACCGATGGATCTCTACGGCGCTCTGCTGTTCCAGGTCACCGGCCAACAGCTCTCCGTCCCAGCGACCCGGCGGACGCTTGCTCGCATCGAGGCCCTTTTCGACGGCCATCTTCCCTCGCCCACTGAGCTACTGGGAGTAGATCCCGGCCAGCTCCGCGAAGCCGGGCTCTCGTGGCGGAAGATCAACACACTCCGCGACCTCGCCGAGCGGCTATCGGACGGCCGGCTGAACCAGAGCGTCTTGAGCAGTCTGCCAGACGACGAGCTCATGGCGGAGCTCACTGCAATACCGGGGATAGGTCCCTGGACTGTGCAGGGTGCTCTCATCATCGCGCTCCACCGAGAAGACGTCGTCCTGCCAGGCGATCTTGCGCTTCGTAAGGCCGTCCAGGCCGCCTATGAGCTCGACCATCTTCCTATCCAGCAGGAGGTTCTTGCCATCGCCGAGAAATGGCGCCCCTACCGCAGTCTGGCGACCAGCTATCTGTTTTCCGCTGCCTTTGATCGGACCGAGGCACCGCCGGTCGTGCCTAAGGAGGCCGACTGAGCCGAGGACGGCCCGCGAGCACCATCGGTCACCCGGTCATCCCGCAGGGTCGCCGCGGCTACCGGCAGCGCGGCGTTACGCCGAGGGGCTAGGCCCGGTCAGGGGCTGATTCGCGAGGCGGAGCTGCCCACGGGCCACCAGCTTTCCCTGCTCGTTGCGCAACTCGACGAGCCACAGCTGCAACATTCGCCCCTGTTGGATCGGCGTCGCCGTCACGGTGAGTCGTCCGGAGACGTGGGGCCTGAGGAAGTCGGTCTGGTTGTTCACGCCGACCGCGAACTGGCCGTGTGCCTGGACCGCGAGCGACGCGCCGAGGCTCGCCGCCGACTCGACTGCTGTCGTGTAGAGACCGCCGTGCACGATTCCCCACGGGGTGTGGTGGTCCGCCCCCGCGTCGATGAAGCCTTCGACCCGGTTCGGCTCCAGCCTGGTGATCTGGAGGCCGGTGGCATGCAGAAAGGCAGACTCCATTGGAGGTTGGGCATCATCGAGCGAGTCGTGATCGTCGTTCACATCGCACCCATCGAGCGGTATACCAGTGTCGTCCGCGGCAGTGAATCGCCGGCCGAGCATCTCATGACTCGAAGCCGGTTAGCGCAGCAGTCCAGAGTGGATCTGGCAATCAGGAGGCTTGCTGTCTCAGAATCCTGCGGCCAGAACCCCGCAGACGTCATCCGTCGTGGCCAGGAGCGCGTCGCCGGTGAACGCGATACTGGCAATGGCCCTGTCAGCAGCGGTCGCGTCGCCAGCTCCGCACGCGTCCTGCACCACGATCGGGATGTAGCCGAGGTCGGTGGAGTGACGAACGGTCGGCTCGATGCCTACCTCAGTCGCGACCCCGGCGATGAGGAAGGCGCGCACGCCGCAGTCACGCAGCACTATGTCCAACGGCGTGCCTTCGAACGCCGACATGGTGATCTTGTCGATGACCGCCTCGTCGGGTCGCGGCTCAAGGCCGTCGGCGAGCTGAAATCCTGCCGATCCGTGCGGAATAAGCGGACGGTCTCCGAGGCGTGCGCCTTGCGCTGCCAAATCTTGGCCTGGCGCAGCTGAAACACCCCGGCGAGTTCGGTGGGCATGAAATAGTGGCGGATGAAAACCGTACGCACGCCGCGTTTCCGCGTGACGGCCAGCAGCTTCTGGACGTTGGACAACACCCGGTCGCCATCGGGAATCTGGCCAAGGATGCCGGTCTGCATGTCATAGATGACGAAGGCCAGCGTCCGTGGATCGAGCGCGTCCTCGAGCGATTCGGGCAGATCGAGCCCGTTGAAGCGATCCATCGCCGCGACGTTACCTCGATGTCCAACCGGAAGGGTGAGGGCCGGGCTGGCCGTTGATGGAACGGTACCGGGCGAGGTCCGCCGTGGTATGTCTTACGTCTGCTGCGCAATGTCCCGGCCCACGGTCAGGGCAGCGCGCAATTGGTCCGGCATGTCATGCAAGGGGACGTCCGGCAGCGTGCATGTTGCATCCAGCACCTTGCTGAAGAAGCACCGCGCGGCAGCCGCGAGAATAATGTTGAATACGTCGGCGTCGGAGAACCCTAAGCTGCGAAGTTCGTCGATATCTTCCTGCGTGATCTTGTCGGCTTCCCGGGCGACCTTTCTCGCGAATCGGACGATCGCTGTGTCAGCGGCGTCCAGCGAATCGCCGGTGTCCTCTGCCGCGATGCTCACGACAGTGCCGGGCGGGTAGTAGCTGGTCGCGAGGATTCGTCCGTGCACCAGGCTGCAATAGCTGGATCTGATCGCGGTCGCCGCCGCGACCGTCGCCAGTTCGTACAGTCGGGGATCCATGCCCGATGTAACCGCGTCCCTGAGCGCCAGCCATCCTCTCGCCACGTCGGGCCTGACGCTGAACGCGCGCGTGTAGTTCGCGACGTATCCGTGCTGCGCCAGGTCCTTGTCATACATCGCCTTGACCTCGCCAGTAGCTTCCTCGGGCGGGACGGTCGGAAGGTATGGCATCGTCTTGTTCCCCTTTGCCGGTTGATGTCCAGTGGACTGTTCGCGTGCGGTCGAGGGCCGGTCAGCGGTGTCGGCCCCGAGGCTTGAGCCGCACGCTCGGCAGGGCCGGCGCGGGAAGCCGGTCGCCGTGATAGCCGTGAACCACGCCGAACCGGGTGTCGGCGCGTACCCAGTGATCTCGTGCGGTGACGATGTCTTCGTGGTCGCGGCCTACGAAGTTCCACCACATGACGATGTGTTCCTCAAACGGCTCACCGCCGATGACCAAGAGGCGGGAGGTACGTTCTGCCGCGAGGGGCAGGTCGGCCCGGCCGGAACCGAGGTACAGCAGCGGACCAGGACGCAGCACCAGCCCGTCGATGTCGACCGCACCGGTGAGGACCAGCGCCGCATATTCCCAGGCCGGTTGCAACGGCAGCCGGGTGTCCGCGGTCGCGTCCAGCACGACTTCCACGCCGACTAACGGACTGTAGACGTCGGCCGGTGATACCGCCCCGCCGAGTTCGCCCATGATGACGGTAACGGTGACCCCGGAATCGCTGAGCACTGGCAGGTTAGGAAGATGCGCGAAGTGCGGACTGGCGTGACGGTCCCGGTCCGGCAGCGCTGTCCATAGCTGCACGCCGTGCAAAATCGGCGAGTGGGGAGCTGGACTCTCCTCGGAGTGGGCGATACCGTGCCCGGCTGTCATCAGGTTCAACTGACCACGCGTGACGAGTCGCCGACTGCCGAGGCTGTCGCGGTGCACCACTTCCCCGGAGACAAGCCAGGTAATTGTTTGCAGCCCGGTGTGGGGATGCGGGGGTACCCGCATTCCGCCTGATCCGCTGATGTCGTCGGGTCCGTAGTAGTCGAGGAAGCACCATGCTCCTACCATCCGCCGGACCGAATTGGGCAGCGTTCGAGTAACTGACATTCCCCGTGGGCCACCCAGGGGTACGGCGGCACCGAACTGCAGTTCCCGCACGGGCTCGACGGCCACCGCCGCCCGTCCTCCGCACGGCGTCTCCTGCGGCTTCCGTTCCAGGTTGCTCATCTGCGGTCCCTCCGCCGACCTGGATAAGAACAGCTAACCTACCCATCCTGGAGCGATCGCGGCAGGGTTTGAAAGGCGGCCGGCGAGTGGAGGGAAGGGATTCCGCACCGAGGTCAATCAGCCGGCGAGTGGAGGGAAGGGATTCCGCACCGAGGTCAATCACGGCCACGATGCGATCGCCGGGCCACTGATTCCCACGACCGACGGATGACAGCGGGTCGGACGAATTGCACCTACGGAGTGGACGGGCCGGCAGTGCTCACCCCTGCCGGTAACCGGCGTCCGCAGGTGTACTACGCTGCGTGATCATCTGGGGAATGTCTCGTAACCGTTGACGCGAAAATTGATCTATTATGTCTGGACCGAGGCATCTGTTCTGGTCCTCGATAGACGCGGGCGGGCAGTGTGAGCGATGGAATCCAGCCAATGAGAAAGAAACTTGTGGCCGGCGCCGCGGTTGGCGGCGTCCTGCTTGGTCTGTGGGCAATGATCGCCGGTGGCAGTAAGGAGACGCTTCGCGGCAGCGTGCAGGAGCGTCATCTCAAGGCCACCGCCCTCACCTTGCCGGTCCTCTATGACGCGAAGTTGATCACTACTGTCTCCGCGCAGGTGACCTTGCATGATCAAAATCCTATCCCGGTGCTCAACCGGGTTCCAGCTCTTCGGGATTGGCGAAACCACACCTTGACGGACACCGCGGACGTGGTTGTCAATGTCGGAACAAAGCTGCGGTCCCTGCAGGTAACTCCAGATCCGCACACCGGCAAGCTCACGGTGGTGCTCCGCGGCGATCCTGACCCGAACAAGTCCGACCTGGTGCTGCAGGCGGCTATCGATCCGGCCACCGAAAGAATCTCGAATCACGGAAACTTGGGTGATGTGTTCGTTAATACCTTCGTCGATACAGCGAAGGCCCTGGCGCAGGCGATGGGGTCGGATTTCATATCGCCGGTCGACAATACGAATTCTGTTCTTGCGAAAACCGCCCATTTGCTGATGTATGACGCAGTCATGTCTGGACCGAACAACTGTGCGAACCTGGGGATTTCGGAACTTAACCGGGAAAACAGCTCCAAGCTTGTCAGCTTCGATACATCAGACCCACCCAAGACGCTGAAGCAAGCCATTGCGCAGATCGTGTTCGATACGTATGCCTCTAAGCATCATGAGGTGTTGAGCCCGGATGATATAGACGTCCGTTTCGAACTGTCTCCGCAAGGGTTGCCGAACCCCTTCCATGACGAACTCGTCACCGCGCGAACGAGCGTGAATAGCGAACAAATCCAGCTACAGAGTCCGGACTCGTATCCGCCATGCAGTATCACGCAGGGGGTGCGGTAACGCCATGGCAACTAGAGAACCGTGGGAATATGCAGGCACTGTTCCCTACCGCACCTCGGAAGCACCGTGTTCCTGTGGCTGTCATACCGGCTCTACGGCGGTCAATCCCGCGTACGACCCGTCGCACTGGCCCTCCCAGCAGCACCTGGTTCCGGCTCAACAACCCACGGGCCGTACCAGGCGGCGAGTGGCTGGCACTGTTTGGGTGCGGTGCGCAAAATCGATTGGCGGCACTTTGCTCGCGGTGCTGATCGTGGCGGACGTGGGAGCTAACGTCGCGCACAATACGGGAGCTGCGGTCTCCCGGATCGTCCCCATAATGCATGATCAACCCTTCTATTTCGATCCATTGGCCCTCGTCCACGACGTCGAGAAGGTCGTTCAGTAATCGCGGACCAGGACGTATCGGCGAATGCGTAGAGCAGCGACCGCCATCGAATTCGCTTCAGCGCAACCGGATCCCGCCGGCCACGACGGCGGCTGGGTCGGCGAGTTGGTCTGGGTCCTCCCGCGGGTCGTGGTGGTGGGTAGGCAACGATGTCGGCGCTGGCCGCGGCGCCGAGGAACCGGCGAGGCCAGGTGCTGGCCGCCGCCAGCGCGTCTTTCGGCGCAAGTCCGAGCTGCGCCCATTGCGCGCTTCATCCAGCCGCATCCACGCTCTCCGAGTCTTTCGGTGAAACCGTGCTCGCCCTGACCGGGCGGGGACTGCATCTTGGATGATCGTCATGTCGAAGGGACCATGGACATGGCAGATGAGTACTACCCAGCCGACCTCCGCTATCACATCGAACACGACTGGGCGCGGATCGACGGAGACAGAGCGACGTTCGGCATCACCTGGTTTGCGCAGGACAACCTGCAGGAGATCGTGTTCTTCGACGCGCCGAGCGTCGGCGACCGGGTGACGAAGGACCAGCCTTACTCCCAGATCGAATCCGTCAAGTCGGTCTCCGATCTGTATGCACCGATGTCGGGCGAGATCATCGAGGTCAACGGCGCACTGGCCGACACGGCCGAAGTAATCAACGACGATCCCTACGGGCAGGGCTGGCTGGTCAAGGTAAAGCTGTCAGACCAGTCCGAGGCCGACTCCCTCCTGAGCGCCGAGGAGTACAAAGCGACGCTCAAAGCGTGACTCGTCAGGTGCGTTGGGCGGCAGGCTCCTGCGCGGGTGCTTCCTGATTCGCCTGGTGGCCGACGGCGTTGTACGGGTGGAACAACGAGTGGTCGCCGGCGTCCCACGCCGCGCGGAAGCCGGGGCTAGCGAGGTCCCAGTCCGGTCGGATTTCCCGGGTTACCTCACGCAAATCGCGACGGAGGTCCTCGAATGACGGGCGGCCCCAGAACCAGTATCCGTTGTAGATGCTGTGGATCACCAGTCCGGGCTTGAGTACCAGCGTGTACGGGATCATCGGATCGTGGAACGGGTCGGTGTATTCCTGGATGTCGAGGTCCTTCTGCACCTTGCGGCCGGCGTCGGACAGGAAGGTCCACTGCGCGCCGACCGAGCTACGGAACTCGTTGATCTCGAGAATGTTGTCGGTCGAGATGGTCACGATCTGGGTGTAGGCGACGGCGACCTTCGGGTAGTTGGCGGCGAGCTCGAGGTGCTGCTGATGCTCCTTCGGGCAGAAGTGGCCGCGGGACAGGATGAGAATCATCGGGTCGATCCCCTGCAACTCGCTCAGCCGGCGCCGAGTCTTGGTGTGATCCGTCAGCGCATAGTCCGGGAAGATCCCGCCGGGGACGATGTCAGCGCGCATCGTTCGTTCCTCTCTCATAGATTGCCAACCCGTTGCCAGTGTCGCGCGACCGCACCGTCGTCCACGAGGCCCTGTCTGAGCCATCGCGGAGCGCACTCTCGACAAGGCTACGACCCATGATCGCCGACAGCCCCCTCCGTGGCGCCCAGGCCGAACAAATCGATCGCCGCGAACCCACCCAACTGCCTATATGTGGCAACGTGGGAGCTCCGTGGCAGCCGAGACAACGAAACCGGCGTAGCCACTCGCACAAATCCGCACCTTCTGCCTGGGGCTTCTCGGCAGTGGCTACCGTGGCTGCGCTCCGCCGTTTCGAGACTGTGCCACGCCAACGATTGCCTGCAGTGCTGCGACGTGCCCGCGGAACGCAGAGCGTCCAGCCGCGGTCAACCGCACCTGCACGCGACGTCGGCGCCCGTTGGTCGGCCGATCGACTTTGACATATCCGGCGTCCTCGAGGGTGGACAGCTGTTTGGACAGTGCGGAGTCGGACAGCGACAGCTGATCGCGTACGAAGGAGAATTCGACCCAGTCTGCGGCGGCCAGCAGGGCGACGATGGACAGCCGAGTGCTGGGGTGGATGAGCTCGTCGAACTGCGCTGTCGTCATCGCCGTGTGCTGCTGCGCACGGCTCGACGTCGGACTGCGGCCAGCATCCGGGGGCCGCCCAGCACAATGATCACAGCCACAAAGACGCTCGTGATCGTCACCGGGTGCCGGGCACCATCCGCGGAGACCGCCAGCGCGCCGGCGACGGTTACCCCGGCAAGGATGATGAGGCCGCCGAGCACCATCGCCGGCAAATGGTGGTCGACCATCTCGGCATTGACGCTGAGCTGACGACTGCGATGCCGACCGTTGATCACGCGCGGGGCAACTGCTGAATGCACGGCGCCGAAGACGAGCGTGGCCACGGCCGTGAGCCACGGGTAATTCAGGTCGGTTAGCCACCCCAGCACGATCCAGCCGAGCGCGAGCCCCCACCAGTACCAGTGCGGCAGCCCGATCTCGTCGATCACTCGCAGCCGACTCTTATCCACCGTGTCCAACGCTGCACGGGCTTCCAGAGGTGGAACGTCCATGAGACACCTTAACTTTCCAAGTAGGAAAGTAGAGTAAGACTTTCCTACTGGGAAAGTCAAACTCGTTTAGAGTGGGCACAGTTTCTTCGAATCACCTCGATTGGGTGATGCCGGAGGCGTGGTCCGCGCGTGAGGCTGTGATCATCCAAACCGGAAGGATCGACAATGCTGCGAGGACGGGGGACGAGCGGCGCGAGGAGCGACGGGGGCGAGCACCGCGCCGGGTGAGCCATCGCATCGAGCGCGAGAGTGGCTGCCAGTATCGCCACCGAGGTCTGGCCGGCGCGATTTCCACGCTGTAGCTATCGGCGACCCGGAACTATCTCTTGGTACCGTTCGCCTCAACTCGTTTGCTTGACGACGGGCAATCCGAAGCGGTCCACTCCGGAACCGTCGTCGAGGCGGCGGGTGATCGGTAGTCCTTGGTTAGCTAGGGAGCAATCACGGCGGCCTTTCATTGGGTCGGCCTTTGGGATGAGGATGTTGCGGAAGGACGACGGACTGCAGCCTGCAAAGAGATTGTCCGGCGCCGGCGAGGGAACAGGGGTCGACATGCCGTGGTTTCCGGATTTCATCGGTGGGGTAGAGCTGGCACGCAGACAGACTCGCATCGAAGGTCAGGCTGATCCAGTCGCGCAGTACCTCACGGCACTGAACGAAGGTGACATCCACCGGCTGGAGAACGTGTGGCCTGGTGAGGTGGTGGTCTACGACCCCCGCGCCGGTGAGATCCGCGGCCACAAGCAGCTGCGGCGGTTCGTTGGTAACAACATGTCCTGGCTGGCTGAGCGCCAGGCCCGAATCGAGACCGTGGCTAGCACGCGCGTCCGCGGGCGAGCCGTGGTCGAACTGCTGGCTCACCTCGCCGATGACGGGCGACAACTCGGCTGGCCGGTGGCGGTCGTCGCCGACTGTCCCGACGATTGGTCGGTGGTGTTCCGCACCTACTGCAGCCAATGGCCAGTCGACGGACGGCGGCATGTCAGGCCTCCGATACTCAAGCCTGGGCATGCGCCGCCCGGTGATGTTGTCGGCCGCTACGAGGCCGCGCTGGAGGCTGGTGACGCTGAGGCGATAGTGAGTACCTTCGCACCGGATGGGTACTTCCGCGAGCCGATCGGCCCGCACTCCGTGCACCGCGGCACCATTGAGCTCCGCTCGTACTTCGCTAGTTGTTTCAGCGAAGGTGGTGGCATCGGCCTGGAGCGTTGCGCAGTGACTGACGACGGCGTGCGCTGCGCGGTTGAATACAACTTGGTCCGCTGGGGCAGTCACGATCTGCCGCCGCAGGCTGGAATGGCCGTCTACGAGCGCGGCCCGGACGGACTGCTCGCGGCGGCTCGTGTCTACGACGATGTCGAACCACCCGTCGAGCGGGCTCGGGGCGGTGAGAAGTGACCACTGTTTCGATGTCAATCCTCAGCTGCATCAAGCCGCGCGGATGAGCGCGGTCAACCATCAGATTCGGCTCGCCGCCCGTCCGGTCGGCGTGCCGACGCCCTCTGACTGGGAACTGACGACCGAGCCCGTCCCGGTGCCTGGTCCCGGGGAGTTCATCGTCGCGGTCGCGTACCTGTCGGTCGATCCGGCAATGCTCACCTGGATCAACGCCACATCCTCCTTCGTCGAGCCGATCGCGATCGGCGCGGTAATGGACACCGCGGCGGTCGGCCGGGTCACTGCCTCAGACCATCCTGAGTTCGAGGTCGGGGACCACGTGTACGGCGCGTTCAGGGTCCAAGAGTTCGCGCGTTCCGACGGTTACGGCGTGACCAAGCTTGATCCGTTGCTCGCGCCCCTGCCGACATACCTCGGGGCGCTCGGCATCACTGGCCTGACCGCATACTTTGGCCTGCTCGATGTGGGCCGCATCCGTGAGGGCGATACGGTGGTGGTGTCGGGTGCGGCCGGTGCGGTGGGAAGCATCGCCGGTCAGATCAGCAAGATCAAAGGCTGCCGTTCGATCGGCATCGCAGGCGGACCTGAGAAGTGCCGCTGGATTACCGAAGACCTTGGCTTCGAGGCGGCCATCGATTACAAGTCCCAGGACGTCGGGCGCGCGTTGCAAGAGCACGCACCCGACGGCGTCGACGTGTTCTTCGACAATGTAGGCGGCGCGATTCTCGAGGCCGTGCTCACGCAACTCGCCCGCGGAGCGCGGATCGTGCTCAGCGGCGGCGTCTCCCAGTACACCCCGGATCAGATCCGTGGCCCGTCCAACTACCTGTCGCTGATCGGGGCCCGCGCGTCGATGATCGGATTTCTCACTCCCGACTACGCCGAGCGCTATCCCCAGGCCCGGGCGGAACTCGCCAGGTGGCTCCGCGAGGGCCGGCTGATCTCGCCCGAAGACGTCCTCGAGGGCGGTGTTCCTGCCTTCCCGGACGCGCTGCCCAAGCTGTTCGCCGGCGAAAACATCGGCAAGCTGCTGGTTGCCGTGCCGTGAAGGCGGTAGCCCGATGATCTTGGACTTATCGTCACCGGAGGGCGTCAGGTCCGAGATCACCAGGTCCTGTGGGCCGCGATTGCCGGTCGTCAATCGCGATCTGGCCTCGGTCAATATGCAGGATCTCGCCGGTGATGAACGGCGATGATTCCAAGAAAAGGATGCCGGCGACGATGTCGCTGACCTGGCCCACCTGCCCGACTGGAGGGAGCGCCTGCGTCGGCCGGTTCAGTAGGCCGCGGTGCCGCCGTCGATGCTGTACAGCGCTCCGGTGATGCCGCCGGCCATGTCTGTGGCGAGCAACACCGCGACGGAGGCGACCTCCTCCACTGTGTTCGTCCGCTTGATTGCCGACTCGGCGGTGAACATCTCGATGAGCTGATCGAGAGTGATACCCATGGCCTCGGCGGCGCTGGGCCCCTCAGCCAGGAAGATGTCGGTGATGATCAGTCCAGGGCACAGGGAGTTGGCGGTGATGTTGTACTGCGCCACTTCCTTGGCTACGGACTTGGTGAATCCATTGATGGCGTGCTTGGACGTCACATAAGCCGAGATGCCGGGCTTGCCATGCTTGCCCTCCACGGATGACATGTTGATGATCCGCCCGAATTTCTGCGGGATCATGTGCTGCAGCGCGCGCCTGGTTGCCCAGAACGTCGACATGACGTTCCAGCGCAGAACCGCCTCGAACGACTCGGGGTTGGCATCGACGACGTTTGCGTTGTCGAAGGAGCCGCCGGCATTGTTGACGAGAATGTCGATACGGCCGAAGCGCTCGACGGTGCCGTCCACGATCGCCTCGACGTCGCTCTGCTTCATCACGTCGCCCTGGAGGAACGCGGCCCGGTCGCCGGCGCCGATCTCCTGCAGCGCCTGCTCACCCTTGTCCTTGTTCCGCCCGTTGACCGCCACCCTGGCGCCTTCACGCAGGTACGCCTCGGCGATTCCGCGGCCGATGCCCCGCGTCCCTCCGGTGACAAGCGCCACCTTGCCGTCAAGTTGCATCGCTGGCCCGCTCCTTGATCGAGGATGTGCTACACGATGTCGTCGGCTGTTGCGCGGCCGTCGACCCCACGGACAGCTCTTCGAGATTATTCACACTGACTCTCATAACTCGCGAGAAGCCTATGGGCTCATCGACGACCCGGCAAGGAGTACGGCTGAGCGCCCGCGATCACCATCTGCGTGCGGGAGCCCCGTTACTCTATTCGGTATTCAGTAACGGCGAGGCCGGAGGGCAGTCGGAGTGAACTACGTAGGTACCCTCTATCACGTCGGCGTGCGCGTGGTCGATCTCGAGGCCGCCATGGCCGAACTGAGCGAGGCCCTCGAGATCACCTGGGCGTCGGTCGTTGAACGTGAACAGCAGGCCTGGACTCCTGCGGACGGCGCGTTCACCACGCCCTTGCGGTTCACGTACTCGTGCGAAGGTCCGCAGCACGTCGAGTTGCTACAGGGAGCACCCGGATCGCTGTGGGACGGTGCCGACGCGCCGGGGCTACACCATCACGGGGTCTGGGTCGACGACGTGGCCGCAGAGACGGAACGCTTTGTCGCGGCGGGTTGGACGCTGGAGATGGCGCAGAAGCCTCCGGAAGAGGGGTACGGCGCGATGACGTACGTCCGGGCGCCTTCCGGATTCCTCCTCGAACCGGTGACCTCAGCGGTGCGGCCACGGTTCGAACGCTGGTGGGCCGGCGGCCCGTTCGCTTGAGCGGCTGCGACGCCGGTTAGAAACGTCGCATGCGACGGCGTTCGCGACGATGCATCCCAGCCGCAGACACGGGGAGAGGGGCCGGCCGAAGGGGTCGATAAACAGCGCAACCGGACCGGTTGATGTGCGCAGCGTACCGTCGAGCACATTCACCTGGTAACTAAGCGAATTCCCGTCCGCACGTGGGTCGCGGATCGTGACCGCCACTTCCTCGGGCCGGTCACCTGGCTCGGCGACCGATAGGACCGCGTTGGCACGGTCAGTCGCGACGCTATCGTCGCCCTCGGTCCAGAGGTCGACGAAACGGCTGGTGGCCATGGGGCCGACCTTGCATGGGCCGATCGCCGAAGTGGATCGTCGATGGTGAAACACCTTCGAGCGTGATCTGGCCGCTTCTGTCGCTCGTCAGGCCTCCGGCGTATGGACGAACAGTGCTTGAATGTCCTCCAGTTGCGCTTCGGTCACTTCGCTCATGGTCTCTTCCTCCTGACCGCGCGCGCCGCGACGCGGTGTCATGCAGCAAAATCGAGGTCAGCCGGGCGGCGTCATCCCCTCTGGATGACAGTCAAGACCCGATACGTCAAGGGTCCGGAGGCCGCAGGGGAGGAGGATGCGCCAAGCAGTCTCGGCCGGGCAGTCAGCTGACTATCAAGTAGATGCTGTTGCCGATGAGCCAGAATCCGAGGATGAGCGAGCCGAGGATGATGGCTTGGTCGGTGTGGCTGTTGATCCAGGTTCTGATTTTGGCGAGGAGGACCTGGCTCTGCTCTGGCCGGAAACCGGCATAGATTTCGAGGGTGATATATGACGATGTGGCGATGACGCAGAATACGAGCAAGGCCACGTAACTCGCGAAGCCGGATAGCTTTGCATCGACGACGGTTGCGACTCCGGCTGCGATCAGCCCCCAGGGCTGAAGGAGTGGAGCAAGACCGATCGCGAACCAGGGTGACATGTTGTCCACGCCCGCCTGCCACTTCGGCGGTTTCTTCGGTTTCTTCGGCTGGCCCATTCTCCTACGCTGTCGTACCGCGATGGCGATGAGGCCCACCCCTATCGCAATCTTGACGGCGAGAGCGGCCAGCGAGGGTGCCGTGTTCTGCTTGGGCGGGTTGTTGCCGGTCGCCACGACGGTAACCGCCACCACGATCGCCAACGAAACCAACCAGCCGAAGATGAAGGCCGCGCCTTTCCTAACGCCGCGTTTGGACGGCAGCAATATCAGGAACGCGCTCAGTGGGAGTGGGTCAAGCGCGATCGCAACACCGATCAGGACCAGGTCAAGCGTCATATCTTCTACCTCGCATGCCTACAGCCCTGAGGAGTTGAGCTCACTGTCACGGTTCTGTGCCGCGTGGGCGGGAGCCATTATTGCCGGATCGATCGTGGGAGGAGGGAACGCGCGTTCTTGCCGGGCGAGGCTCCGTTTGCCTGAAATCGGATGATCTCCGTTGCCGTGAGTCGAGTCAGCTCGCAGTGCTAGGACAGGCGGGCTGCCTCACACCACGTGACACAGCGAGACGCTCGATCGCCGCGAACCCTCCTTGTAAGGTGGCGGCTGCCTGCGTGCATTCAGAAACGTGCCGGCTTGGTTGATCTTGGCGAGTGACTGCCTCACGGCTGGTGATCACTCGGCAACGAGCAGCTAGCTAACCGGCCTGCGGAAAGGACTGTTCGATGCGAGCGCTGCAGTTTTCGGCTTACGGGGGCCCAGAGGTTCTGCAATGGGCGGAGGCACCCGATCCGCACGCTGGGCCCGGACAGATCCGGATCACCGTGCGGGCGGCGAGCGTGAACCCAATTGACTGGAAGTTATTCACCGGAGTGATGTCCGGGGGTCAGCCGATGGTCGGTACGGGCTATCTCGGGTCCGATGCTGCCGGGGTCGTGGACGAGGTCGGCAAGGGCGTGACTGGTATAGCGGTGGGTGATGATGTCTTCGGCAAAGGTCGGCACGTCGAGGCGGAGTACGCCGTGCTCGACTCGTGGGCGGCCAAGCCGGCATCCATCGATTGGGCGGTGGCGGCTGCGGCCGGCGTGGCCGGTGAGACCGCCGAGCGCGGTCTTCGGCTTGTCGACGTCAAGGCCGGCGACACGCTGTTCATCGACGGAGGCGCAGGTGGTGTGGGAGCGGTCGCCGTCCAGATCGCGCTCGCCCGAGGCGCGAGGGTGATCGCCTCCGCCAGCGAGGCCAACCAGGACTACCTACGGGAGATCGGGGCGATCCCGGTGCTGTATGGCGAGGGCGTAGCCGACCGGGTGCGAAACGCCGCCGGCGGTTCGGTTGACGCGGTGTTCGATGTCGTCGGCAAGACGCCGGTCGACGAGCTGATCAGCCTGGCACCCGACCCGGCCAAGGTCGTGACCATCGCCAACTTCTCGGCCGGTGAAGCTGGAGTCCAGGTCACAGGTGGCGGCGCGGACAGCCGTGCCCCGGAGGCCTTGGCCGAGGTTGCCGACCTGCTGGCGCAGAACAAGATAGTGATCAAGGTGCAAACCTTTCCGGTCACCCGCGCCGCTGAGGCGTACCGCATCAGTCTGAACGGTCACGTCCGCGGAAAGCTGGTCTTGATCCCCTGACTTCGCGTTATCGAAATCGCTGAGAGTCTCCGGCGAGTGCCTTCTCGATGCGCTCGCAGACGTGTTCGACGACGAGGGCTCGCGCTGTCGGCTTGTGATCACCGGGCACGACGATCCATGGCGCCTTCGGCTTGTCGGTGCGGGCCAACATCTCCTCGACGGCTTCCTCGTACCGCGGGCGTTTGTCACGGTTGCGCCAGTCCTCATCGGTGAGTTTCCACCGGCGTAGTTCGTCTTTGGCGCGGGACTCGAACCGGCGCAGTTGCTCATCGGGGCTGACGTGCATCCAGAACTTGACCAGGATCATGCCTTCGGCTGCCAACGTCTGCTCGAAGTCGACAATCTCGGTATAGGCGCGTGACCACTGTTCGGTCGTCGCGAAGCCCTCGATGCGTTCGACGAGGACACGTCCGTACCAGGAGCGGTCCAAAACAACCATCCCGCCCCAACCCGGCAGAATCGGCCAGAACCGCCATAGGAAGTGGTGCCGCTTCTCGTCATAAGTCGGCGCCGCGTATTGCGCGACGCGGACGTGCCGCGGATCCAGCGGTTCGACGAGACGCTTGATCGCTCCGCCCTTGCCCGACGCGTCCCATCCCTCGAAGACGACAGACAGCGGCGGGCCGAGCCCACCGCCTAGTTCTCCGCCAAGTGTCAGGCGCAGCCGGAGCATCCGGTGTTGCGCGGCATCCAACCGCTCGAGCGCCTCCTTCTTCGGCGCCCGTTCCGACGGATCGATATCGGCTAGTCGTGCGACCACCCCGACATGCTCGCACCAGCCGACCCGCCCGCGCGACAAGCCGAGCCGGTTAACCAGGATTGTCGGCCAAGTAGAAGCAGCGTGTGTCGCGGTGGTAGCTGTCCGGAGCAGCCCACGGTGAGGTGGCCTTTACCAGACGTAGTAGCCGACACCGTTCGGGTCACAGCGGGACATCATCTCGACATAGCGTCGGCCGGCCGTTCGGATGGCGCGGCCAACGCGGCGCCCTGCGTTACGGATTAAGTGGCTCATCACATGCTCCTTGGAGATCGTCGTGGTCGCTTTGATGCCTCAACCATGCCGCCGTACCAGCCGCGGCGCCGTCCACCGCCCGGGCGATCGGGCAGGTGACCTCGCGTCGACCGATCGGGGGACGCCGGCCGCCGGGTGAGGCGATGGGCTAAGGCCTCATCGGCGCATCAACGTCTCGAGCGGTGCCGCCCGACCGGGAGCGGGACGGGCGGAGGGTCAGGGCTCGTCGCCGGAATTGCGTCGGAGCGTTTCTCCATGCGGCGAGCCTCCGAGCGCAACGGAGATGCGGACCCAAGACCCACATCAACCGGCGATGATCTTGGACTTGTCGTCGTTCTGAAGCGTTAAGTCCAAGATCACGACCGGGGTGGCGAGGTCAAAGAGCCTCACGGCGTGGGCGTATTGGTGGGTGTCGGTGTCGGTGTGTGTGGGAGTCGTCGCGGGCGGAGTCGTCGCCGGCGTGGTGGCCGGCGTCGTGTGCGGCGTCGTAGGCGTGGTCGTGGCCGGCGTGGTTGGTGGCTTCGTTGTCGGTTTCGACGTCGGGGTGCGCGAGGGACTCGGCGAGGCGGAGGTGGCCCGCGTGGTTGGGCTGGTGGGTGACGGTGCCACAGACGACCGCCCGGCGCTCGACGTACTGGTGCTGCCGACGCCGGCCAGGGAGGGGGAACCGCCGGGCGCAACGCCGAACATGGCGGTCGTTCCGCCCGGGCCCACCGAGGGTAGGTCGCCACCGAGCAGCACCGGGCCAGGATTGGGCGCCGATGAACATCCTGCGCAATGCGTCGATCCGCGCTGTGAACTCGGGGCGGGGGCCGCACCGAGTGTCCGCGGCGCAACCTGCGAGCTTGGTGCCGGGGCGATCAGCGAAGGATCTACCTGTCCGACCGGTGAGCTGCCGCCCCGTGCCCCATGGACGACCGTCATGGCAATCACGCTGGCGGCGACGATCGCCGCAGCAGCGACGCCGAACGAGGCCTTCCGCGAACCTGTCCACAAGAAGGACGGACGGTCGCCCGCGAGACGGTGGCGCATCAGCGGACGACCTCGTGGCGTCGCACCGTCCGATGTTGGCGTCGCACTGTCCGATGTCGAATCCGGCTGGATGAACCCAGCGAGACCCGACGCGGCGACCATTGCGGCAACCGGTCTGGCCGCAGTGGATTTCCGGAGCGCGGCGGACGTGACCTCTGCTGGCAGCGGGTTACCGTGCGCGCGGCGGCGTGCATATGCGCGCCTCAGCCTGGCTGCCGCCGGGGAAGTTTTGCGTTGCTTGGACGGGCGCTTGTGATCCCTGGACTGGGTGGAGCCCTTGCGCCCGACGGCCTGAGCGGCACAGGCGCGCGCGGTACGGGTGACCGTCTTACGCGCGCGCTGCATGGTTGTCGGTTTATCGGCAGTCCCGCCCGCGCCGCGACCCATGCCGGCGACCCGCCGAACCGGCCGTGGCCGTCTGACCGCCGCGCGTGACTTACCCCGCTTGTTCGGCACGAATTCCCCCGTAGCGGCGTCCGGGCCGCGGACGCGGCCGGTGCCCGGCCACAATCTACCGTGTCGGATGTGTTTGGTGATATAGGGCGGCTACGCCGGCGTGCCAGTCGATGACGTTCTGGTGTAGTCAGATGACGGCGGACAGATACGGGTGGACGATGCCGTCGCTCCCGCGTGTCCTACGCGGATGGTCCGGCAGCCGCGCGGCGCCAACCTGCTCCTCCTGGGGGTGGCCGTCGTCACGACGCTCGTGGTTCTGGCCACACACGGCCATGGATTTTCCTCGGAGGACCAGCCGAGACCGTCGACAGGTCGGCAGCTAGGCAGCCGCCGACGCCTCGCAATCGTGTCCGGGTCGCGGCCAGGTCAAGCCGTCCGGGCAGTGCGGGTGCGGATTGGCCATCGGGTCGCAACGAGCCAGGTGATGGCGCCGGCGAACATCCCAATGGCGGCACCCCCGACGATGTCGACCGGCCAATGCGCGCCGATATAGATCCGGTTGCCCGCAATCAGGGCGGCGACGGTCACACCGATGACGCGTTGTGGCCACCGCATCCACGGCCATAGCGCGCACACCCCGGCGACGAACAGAGCCGTATGCGCCGAGGGGTAGGCGTTGCCGTGGGGTTCAACGGGGTAGCCATGGGCATCGAGGTCGTTGATTACCGCCAACGGTCGCGGTTGGGCGGCGAGATCCTTCATGAGTTGTGCCACCACTTCCGCGAGCGCGAGCGCAAGCAAGAGGGCACGCAGGATCTCCAGACGGACGCTTGCCCGGCCCGCGGTGAGGAGAACCCAGCCGATGAACGCACCGCTCAGCAACACCAGCGGTATCGGTCGAAACAGGGGATTGACCACGGCGAAGACGGCAGCGACCGGCTGCGGCGGCTCGTTGAACCACCTGACCAGGCCCGTCTGCGCCCGCTCGGCGCCCGCCGCCGTCGCCAACCACGCCGACAGGCCGATCACGGCCGCAGCGAGACCTAGCGTCACTACCGCCGGGACTGGGCGGGGAACGCTCGTCGGTGCGGTGGGCGAATCGGAATAAGTGGTCACCGGCCCCCCCGCGGCATCACCAGATGAGAAGCTACACGCGCGACACAAGGCAATGTCGAGAAGTGTGGTGACGTCTCGCGGGATGACCCATGTCTGGTCGAGTACGGACACCCCCGTCCGGGGTTCTTGACGACGCAACCACCTTTGATGCAAGGATCGGGGCCGCCCGGGCGGCGCGTCGGCGAGTCGGACGGAAAGCAGGTCGAGCACCGCATCGAACAGCCCGGCGCACGACTCCTCTCGCGTTAGTCGTGATCCTGGACTTGATGCTTTCGAGCGCTCATGAGTAAAAGATCATCAGCAGTATCGTCGGGGTAGGAGGGCGGACACGTGACGGTACCGACTTTGACTCAGACAGAGGCTGCGGCGCGGGCGGCGCTGATTTCTGTGCAGGAATACCGGGTCGTCGTTGACTTGACCGGGCTCGGCGAGGGCTCCGAAGTGCGGTGTTCCTCGACCATCCGGTTCGGATCCCGGGCGACAGGCGCGCAGACGTTCGTCGACTGTGCTGCGCACGTGTTGTCGGCTCGCCTTAATGGCGTATCTATCGCGGTGTCCGCGATCACGCCAGGCCGGATCGAACTAACCAATCTGCAACTGCAGAATGAGCTGGTCGTGGAGTCGGTGCAACCAGAAACCGCAACGGAGTTTGGGGTGCACAAGGCAATCGATCCAGCCGACGGCCATGTGTACGTGTGGACCACGTTCGAGCCGGATGACTGCCGGTACGTGTGGGCCTGCTTCGACCAGCCTGATTTGAAGGCGACCCATGCGTTGACGGTGGTGGCGCCGGCTGTGTGGACAGTGTTGAGCAACAGCGGTCGGGCGGACGTCGACACATCGGGAGGCGCAACCACGTGGACGTTTCCGGCGACGCCGCCGTTGTCGACATACAACGTGGTAGTCCTTGCCGGCCCGCTCGTCCAGGTCCGCGCCGACCGTGAAGGGTACGACCTTGGGTTATTCGCGCGGGCCTCGTTGCGCTCCGTGCTGGAACGGGATGCGCCGGAGTTGTTCGAACTGACGGCGCGAGGATTGGCGTTCTTCGGGGAGCGGTTCGGGATGCCGTTTCCGCAACTCACGTACAACCAGGCGTTCATGCCTGAGTTCGGCGGCGCAATGGAGAACTACGGCTGCGTCACGTGGAGCGATGCTGCGCTCTATCGCAACCAGCCGACCGAGTTCGAGCGCATGCAGCGCGCGAAGATCCTGTTGCACGAGATGGCGCACATGTGGTTCGGCAACATCGTCACGATGCGCTGGTGGGATGACTTGTGGCTTAACGAGGCGTTCGCCGAGTTCGCAGCGCATTGGTCGGCGGTATCGGCCACCGAGTTCCCCGATATGTGGGCCGCTCACCTGGCCCGCGGGCAGTTGCAGGCATATCTGGCCGATCAAGGACCAGCGTCGCACCCGATCCGGCAACGAGTACCCGACGTCGCGGCTGCGGCCGGCACCTTCGACACCATTACTTATCCCAAGGGTGCATCGGTGCTGCATCAGCTCATGGCTTATATCGGTGAAGATGCGTTCATCGCAGGCATGCGGTCCTATTTCGCCCGCTACGCCTGGACGAACACGACTCTGGACGAACTGATCAACGAGCTCGCTACGGCGTCCGGACAGGAATTGCATCAATGGGCACACGACTGGCTCGGCACTGCGGGCGTAGATCGGCTTCGTCTCGAGCGCACTGCGGATGGCGACGTGCTCGTTGCCGAAAGTCCGCCCGGGGGGCCGCCCCGCCCGCACGCGTTGGACATCGGCCTGTACCGGCGACATGACGATCAACTGCAGCGAACCCAGCTCGTTCGCGTTTCCGTCGCCGGGCCTCGCACGCGGCTTCCAGACCTTGGCGACGCCGACCTGGTGCTGGTCAACGACGAGAATCTCACGTTCGCGACCGTCACGTCAGACACTGAGTCGACGGTTGCGCTGCTCCGGGACATGCCAATGTTGCCGACGCCGTTGGCGCGGGCGGTTGCGGTCGCCACGGCCTGGAACCTGCTCATTACCGGCGGTGCCCCGGCCGTCGATGTCGTTCGGTCGTTGCGCGGCGTCATTGGCGTCGAGGCCGAATCCCTACTGGAACCCTTTCTGAACCTGGCGATCAGGATCGCGGAATGGTGGGCGCCGCAATACGTCCGAGAACGGCTGCTCGAAGAGCTTGCGGACGTCTGCGTCGAGCTCAACGACCGGCCGGAGCATCGCGCGGCGGCCATGCGCGGGCTCGCCCGAACGGCGATCACCCGGAGTCACTTCGAGCTGCTCGACGTCGCCGCGGACACTCCCGACCTGCGATGGCGGGTGCTCACTCGACGGGCCGAATACGACCAAGCGGACGACGCCCAGATTTCCGAGGCGCAAGCCGCGGATCCCGATCCCGACGCATGGATTCGCGCGCTCACCGTTCGCGCCGCGCGCCCGTCCGCGAGCGACAAGGACCGGGTGTGGCGGGCGATCATCGACGAGCAAAGCGTGCCTGTAGCCGCGCTCGCGGCCGTCGGTCAAGCGTTCTGGCGTCCCGGCCAGGGCAGCGTTCTTGCCTCTTACCCGACACGATTCCTGGACGCACTGCCAGAGATCAGCCAACGGGGAATGATCTTCGGCCTGTCCGCCACCGGAAGCATGTTTCCGATGACCAGCATCGACGAGGACTACCTTGACCAGCTCGACGATCGGCTTCGCTCCGGGACACTCGCACCGGTCGTTGCCAACCGCGGGATCGAGCGGGCGTACGAGGTCCGTCGGATGATCGCATCAAGGGCGCGCACCGCCGCGATGTGATCGGGGAAGTCATCGAACTGTGACTATATGCAGCTCGGCGTTCCGCGTCAGTCGGATCTGACAGGAGGTGTCGTAGTGGTCGAACCACCAGCCGGCCTGCGCTTGGTGTTCGAGGACGACTTTGACGGGCCGGAGCTGGACCTTGCGACCTGGCTGCCGCACTACTTGCCAGCGTGGAGCTCGCTCGCCGCCACCGCGGCAACGTATGAAATTCAGAACTCCTGTCTGCACCTGAGCATCCCGCCAGACCAGGGTTTGTGGTGCGCCGATGACCATCAGCCGCCGCTTCGCGTATCCGGCATTCAGTCCGGGAATTTCTCCGGCCCGGTCGGCAGCACCGTCGGGCAGCAGCCGTTCCGGACTGGTCTGACCGTTCAGGAGGCGCAGGAGACGTTCTGGGGTTGGACGCCGGATCATGGGCACCTCGAGATGCGGGCACGGGCGGTTATCACGCGACGATCGATGGTCGCATTGTGGATGGCGGGAGTTGAGGACCGGCCGGAAAGGTCAGCGGAGATCTGCGTCGCCGAGATATTTGGTAAAGCGGTTACACCTGGAGAATCGGCTGCCGTCGGCGTGGGTCTGCACCCGTTCCGCGACCCGGCTGCGACAGAGGACTTCGCTGCCGTGCGATTGCCAATCGATGTCTCGCAGTTTCACAGCTACGCCGTGCGCTGGAACACGGATAGCGCCGATTTCTTCGTTGACGGCGAGCTGGTACGCAGCTGCCGCCGCCCGCCGTCCTACCCGATGCAGATCATGCTCGCAGTCTTCGACTTCCCCGAAGAGTCAACCGGCGATGATTCCGCGGCGGTGCCGTGGCTGATCGTGGACCACCTGCGCGGCTACGCGCGCTGAAGGTTCGGATGATCCCCCGTATCCGCTCGCAATCGGCGAACGCGTCCTACTCGGGAAGGGTTTCGGGGGAGTCCGAAACGGTCGAGCGCGCTGTTGTCGAATTGCTGCTGGCCGGGTCGGCAGCTAGTGCCAGTGGCATGTTCTGGCTATCTCGGATCAGTGAGCACAGCCACTACGCCGGTGCGCTGCTCGGTCCCATGACTGTGACCGCGGTGGGTTTCGGGCTGCCCTTCGTGCCGCGTGTCACACCGGTCGAACGGAGCATTCCTGGACGAAATTGCTATAAGGCGAGGTGTCTCGTCAGATGTGACGTTGCTCAGCCGAGTCTGCCGTGCGTGAAAGGCGCGGCGCGCAACGGCCCCCGCCCCGACATCTCCGGGCAATACCATCCTCCGTAGAGTCAGCAACGTGCGTCCGGCAAAGGCCGCTGAGTCCGGTCGGCCCGGGTTCAGTTGACATCAGGGCGTTGACCCGAGGCAGGTACACACAGTGGCTGGTAACCAGGCAACCGGACGACCGTCGAGCGCCTTGCGACGGGTGCTCGTTCCTTTGGCCTTGGCGCAGTTCATCTGCAGCTTCGCAGGTTCGAACATGAACGTGATGATCAACGACATCAGCAAGGACCTGAACACAACCGTGCAGGGTGTGCAGGTCGCGATCACCATCTTCCTCCTGGTGATGGCGGCGCTGATGATTCCCTGTGGCAAGTTGACCGACAAGTTCGGCCGGAAGCGATGCTTCACAGTCGGTCTCGCGGTGTACGGCGTTGGTGCGCTGATAAGTGCCTTCTCGCCCGGCCTGGGTGTGCTCATCCTCGGCAATTCGATCTTGGAGGGCGTAGGCACGGCTCTGTTGATCCCACCGGTCTACATCCTCACCACGCTGCTGTTCACCGAAGTCACGTCGCGGGCTCGCGCATTCGGCGCGATCAGCGCGATGGGCGGCATCGGCGCCGCGATGGGCCCGTTGATCGGTGGTCTGATCACTTCGGCGATCAGCTGGCGGGCGGCTTTCATCTTCCAGGCCTTGGTCATCGTCGCGATTCTCTGGCTGGCCCGACAGGTGCGGGATCCACTTCCGGCGGATCCGACCCGTCCCTTTGACACCACCGGCGCGATCCTATCGGCGGTTGGTCTCGCGCTGGTAGTCATGGGCATTCTCGCGGCCGACAACAACCTCTGGCTGATGCTCGCGTTGATCGTCGCAGGTGTGCTCATCCTGACCTGGTTCTTCCTGTTCGTACGGGCTGAAGAGCGCGCTGGTAAGGAACCACTGTTGTCGACCAGCCTGTTCCGGAATCGGACGTCCAATCTCGGCATGGTTACGCAGAACACCCAGTGGCTGCTGCTCACCGGAGTGTCGTTCGTGGTCGCGGCGTATCTGCAAGTTGTGCGGGGCTACGACGCAATCCAGACCGGCGTCATCTTCACCGCGGAGACGGTCGGTCTCCTGGCCAGCTCTCTGGCCGCCGAGCGCCTGGCCAAGCGGCGGCCCCAGCGGGTCCTGATCATGGCCGGCTTCGTCGTCACGATCGCCGGTGTCGGTGTCCTCCTGTCCCTGGTGGCCGGCTCGCCAAGTGCCTGGGCCTTCGCTCCAGGACTGCTCTTGATCGGGTTGGGGCTCGGCCTCATGCTGACTCCGTCGGTCAACATCGTTCAGTCGAGCTTCGCCGAAGCGCAGCAGGGTGAGATCTCCGGCCTGTCGCGCAGTGTGTCGAACCTCGGTTCATGCCTGGGCACCGCAATCGCTGGCACTGTCCTCGTCGCTGGTATCACCTCGACGCCCGACCGCTCCTACGGGCTCGCGATCGCAGTCTTGGCAGTCGTCGGCATCGCCGGCTTGGTCGCAGGGGCATTCCTGCCCACGAAGATCACTCCAGCCACCGCGCCGAGTTCAACGCCGGAAAACGTTCCCAAGCAGCCGGCCGGCTAAGTCGGTTCGAGGCGAAGATCGTGTCAGGGAGGTGTTAGGTTCCTGCGATGTCCGGCGAGGCCATCACCGGACTAGTTGCACCGCTCGAGAGCGTTAACGTCCGGCCAGCATGTCCCGGGTTGATATCGAGTGCGCGCGAACGCTGTGCCGTGGAGGCACCGCATCCTCGTGCCAATAGGGTGGCGCTTGATGGGACCTGGACTTGGATCAGTCACGATCATCCTCGCGACCGTGTTTCTGTGGTCGGTGTTCGCTGCGCGCCTGGGCCGGGTCGGTCTTTCATCGGCAATCGTTTTCGTTGCTGTCGGGTTTGCTTTCACGCAGATCTTCGATGTCCTGCACGTGCCGGGTGAGCCGGAACTGGTCAAGGTCGTCGCCGAAGTGACGTTGGTCTGGATGCTGTTCGCCGATGCATCTGCCGTGCAATTGACCGACTTTAGGCGTGACCTCATGGTGTACGTGCGACTACTGGGGGTCGGCCTGCCACTGACGATTCTGCTGGGCGGCCTGGTTGCCGTTGCGCTGCTGGGCTTTGGCGTCTGGCCGGCGCTGCTGGTCGGTGCGGCGCTCGCGCCGACTGACGCTGCCCTCGGCGCGTCGGTGATGTCAGATCCCACCGTGCCTACCCGGATTCGGCGAGTACTGAACGTGGAGAGTGGCCTGAACGACGGCATCGCCACCCCGATCGTGCTGGTCGCCATCGCCGGAGTCGCCGCCGACGAAGGGATTGGCGGCGTCCATGGTCCGGGCCACGCCCTCGTCGCGCTGCTGGTGGGACTTCTGGTGGGCGTGCTCGTTGGCGGCGCGGGCGGCGTGCTTATTCAGCACGCTCGTCGGAAGCGTTGGTTATCGGAAGGGCTGTCCGGTCCTGCGACGTTGGCGCTGGCGCTCCTCGCGTATACCGGCACGCTGCTCGTCGATGGCAATGGCTTTGTCGCCGCCTTCGTCGGAGGTCTCGTCTTCGGTAATACCGCCGGGCCGGGGGGAGAGAAGGAGGCCTATTTCGTTGAGCAGTCCGCGGGCCTGGCCGCCATGATCTCGTGGCTGATCTTCGGCGCGCTTGCCGTGCCTGCGATCGGCCATTGGTTCGGATGGCCGGTCATTGGGTACGCACTTCTCAGCCTTACCGCAATCCGGATGGTTCCGGTGGCCCTGGCGCTCCTCGGGAGTGGATTCGACCGGTTCAGCGTGGCATTCATCGGATGGTTCGGCCCTCGGGGGTTGGCCTCGGTCATCTTTGCTCTCCTTGCCCTCGAGGATCTAGGCCCCGTTGCGCAGGAAGTCACCGCAACCATTGCCTTGACCGTGCTGCTCAGCGTCGGAGCGCACGGCCTCACCGCCCGGCCGTTCGCGAGACACTTCGTATCGAAGTCATAACGCTCAGCAATCTTCGTCTGCCTAAGCGATGGGCGCGGGTCCTAAGCATCTGACTGGCAGTGGCCCTCGTATCGACCTCCTCGGGAGCTGAGTGACGCAGGTGGGTAGCCTTCATCCGCCTCAATTCGCGGCCGGCTAGGCGACTCTTCGGGCTCGGGAAGGAGCTGGACATGGTCTCGGGACCGCGTTCGACATCAGCAAGACCAACGAAGCTGGCTGTGCTCGCCGCGGTTGCCTTTATCGTCTCTTCCTGCGGGGGAAGCGGTTCCGGTCAACCCTCGCGGTCGCCATCCCTGTCTCGCGAGACGTCCCGAACGCTCGCGCCTCCATCAGCCACGTCGACCGCGGCTGCCGCACCGACGGAGACTTCCGCACCGACCGCGACATCACGACCGACAGTCACTCGTACCCCGACCGCGAACCCCGCGCCCACGCTGACGGAGACGGAGAGGGCAACGGCGACTACGACAGCGACCGTGACCCTTCCACCCACGGTGATCGCGGCACCCACGGTCACGGCGGCTCCGACGCCTCAGCCGGCCACGCCTACTCCCACGCCGACCGCCGCCCAGACCGAGGCCGTGACACCGACGTCGAGCGATACGAGTTCCACGCCAGCATGGTTGTGGTGGCTGCTCGGCGCGATTGTGCTGGCCGTTGCCGTCGTGAGCACGTTCTTGATCCGCAGGAACAACCGGAAGCAAGCATGGGCCGACAGGTTGTCTTCCTCCGAGGCGGATGTGGCATGGTTCTCCCGCGAGCTCATCCCGCATCTGAGCCAGGCTCCGTCCGTCCAACAGATCTCCGGCGGGTGGCGAATTTCGTCGGACCGGGTCATCGCTGCGGAAGACCGCTTGACCTCCCTCGAGGCGGCCGCAATCGACGACGTCGGCCGTGGCCAGGCTCGTACCTTGCGCGATGCCGTACGCGAAGCACGCGCGCGGCTTGATGCGCTGGCGGTCGTCGGCGACATGGCCACGGCCTTGAACCAGTTGCAAGGTGCGGCCGGAGAGCTCGAGGCAGCCCTGACCTCAGTCAGCCCAGCGATGCAAGGTGCGACGCGCGACAACCCGCCCCAACGCTGAGGGATTCCCATCAAATCGGAGACGAAGATCTGCGCACTGAACGTGTTCTAGCCCGCCAGGCTGCGACCGGTCACCTGCCCAGGTCTTGGAAGAGGGTCAACTGAAGTCCGGCCGGCCCGTTCAGCCGCGAATTCAGCGAGTTCCACGGTGTGTGGGTAGGGGCGGCAATGAGCGTAGCGCCGGCCTCGGTAAGTTGCTCGGTCGCCGAGGCCGCATCCGGTACGCCGAACGCGACACGGACGTGACCCGCCACCCGATGCCCGACCTCGACGTCGTCGACATATACGGCGTGTCCCGGGTCTGAGATCTCCAACGTGGCTCGGCCGGCGTCCAGGATTATTACCCGTCCCTGGTCCTCGGACAGGTACTCGGCCGACTCGGACAAGCCAAGCGTGTCCCGATAAAAGGCGACGGCGGCGTCGTAGTCCTCGGTGGTGACCACAAGCCGCAGTTCGCTCACATTCATAGGAGTGCCTCCCTCACGCGTCATCCGTTCTCGATCCTGATGGCGCCGATGGTTGTGGTCACGTCCAGGCGATGCGTCGACGATGAGTCCTGGTCGACCTTGACATTCTTTATGCCCACCGTTGTGTCGGTGGTGACCGCGTACTTCGTGCCACCGGGCACAGTTAGCACGACCTCTGCGACATCGCTCTTCACCTTGACCGAGTTGGGCGGCGACGCGAACTTGAGGTTGACCTCGCCAGCATTGGTCGTGACCTCATACGCTCCAGCGCCGAGCGAGGTTCCCTGGACCCGTCCGGCCTTGGTAGAGATTGTCGTGTTAGCAAACGGGCCGTTCAACTTCATGTCCCCAGCTGTGCCATCAACGTTTAGCGTGATTCGCGCGGGCATGGTCACGGCGTAGTCGACGGAGCAGCCGACACCGAAAGTGATTCCGAACGGGCACTTGGCGGTCAACGTGGCTGACGAGCCGGTCACGCCCTTTGTCGTCGTGGCTTTACCGTGCAGTTGCTCCCTTACGGTGATCGCGGTCGCGCTATCTTGCGCGGTCACGTCGATGGCCACCGCATCTCCGTCTATCCGCAGCGATGTCACAGTCGTGGGGAGCTGATAATTGCCGCCGACCGGAGCCGGCCCGCTCGAGCTGCCACTCGTCCCAGTTGTTGAACGTCCGTTGCTGACCGAGCTGCACGCGGCTACCCCGATGACCACCAATGTGCTCAGCGACATCCCTACCATCCACCGCGACGGCATAACGCGACCTCCTTCCGGCCCCTGCGGACATGGGGCCCGCGGCATGGCCCGAACTGGCTTCGTGTTGCCGAGCCTGGTAACAACTATGTCGTCTCGGCAGCGACCGTGTCGATCACCGGCTCCGATGGGCAGCCGCTTCGGCGATGGGCACGACGCAATCATCGGTGAGACCGTGGAGCGTGCTACGCGTCCGATCGTGCCCGGTCCGATGGAGATTCACCCCATCCCGGACGAGCCACGCGCCGTACTCGTTTCGACGCTGATCGTTGATCTGGCCTGGCAATCTCGTGGTGGATTGGCCAGCCGACCTGATCTCGGGGAACATGCGGGCAATCATGGCCGGTTCGCGCGATGACCTCGAGGCCGTTCTGCGATAGCACCGCGCGTGAGCCGGGCCTCAATCCAGCCGTGCAGGTCACTCGGTCAGGCGTAGTCCGTAGCGGTGTCCACGAGCCTCCTCGCTGCGGACATGTTCCAAGAACTGTGGCGGGCATTCGGTGGAATGGTCGCCTAGCAATCGGGCACGGTAGGAAGCCTCGGCGGCCGCCTCGAGATTCACGGCTCGTGAAAGGACAAGGTCAGGTGTGTCGCCTACGACGAGACAACCGTGGTGGCGGAGCAGCACCACATCGGCGCCGGCGGCGAGTTCCGCGGCGGCCGCGTTAGCCAGTTGTGCCGACCCCGGATGCAGGTAGGGAACGGTCGCGATATCGCGCAAATAGAAGGCGTGGTCGGTCGTGATGGTGCGGATCGGGATGTCGAGTACAGGTAACAAGGTTGCCATCGGCGGGTGCAGATGCACGCTCCATACGACGTCCTGCCGGGCCCGCAGGGCGGCCAGGTGCAGGAGCAGTTCGCTGGTCGGTGCGTGAGCGCCTTCGAGGCGGCGCCCGTCGAGAGAGATCTGGACGAGGTTCGCAGCGCTCAGGTCGGCGAGGTTCCATCCGCTAGGTGTCACCCACATCCGGTCGTCGGTGATGCGCGCCGCTATGTTGCCTCCCGCAGCCACCACGAGCCCGGCTCGCGCTACCGCTCGCCCGAGGTCGATCACGCCTTCCCGGATGGAATCAGTCACGCCGGAGTCTCCCCGACAGCTGGGCGTACCACCCTTCGCTCGGTTACCAGCGCGGTGACCAAGTCGGCGGGAGTGACGTCGAAGGCGGGGTTGAGGGCCCGTGCCCCGGTCGGAGCTATCCGCATTTCGCGGATGGTCAGCACCTCGTCCTGCGATCTGAGCTCGATTGGCACGTCCGCGCCCCTCGGCGTCTCGGTGTCGACGGTTGACTCCGGCGCGGCTACGACGAATGGCACGCCAACCCGGGCGGCGGCCAGCGCGAGCGGGAAGGTGCCCACCTTGTTGACCACGTCGCCATTGGCGGCTACCCGGTCGGCGCCGACGACAACCGCGTCCGCCATGCCGCCCGCAATGACCCCGGGGCCCGCCGCATCGACGACGATCTGGTACTCCGCGCCGAGACGCTCCAGCTCCCAGGCGGTGAGGCGACTGCCCTGTAGCAGCGGCCGGGTCTCACCGACGTATACCGAGCGCAGCCGGCCCAGGGCGGACAGCGAATGAACGACGCCCAATGCGGTGCCCCACTCGACACAGGCCAGGGCTCCGGCGTTGCAGTGCGTATAGATCCGGAGCCGATCCACATCGACGAGGTCGATGAGTAGCTGCGCTCCGGTGGCGCCGATGGCGCGGTTCACCTCACCGTCTTCGGTGAGAACACGAAGTGCCTCGTCCTTGACCGCCGTCGGACCCTCTGCGAGACGGGCCATGACCCGGTCCACACCGCGGGCGAGATTCACCGCCGTCGGCCGGGCGGCGCGCAGCCGGGTTACCGCAGCGTGCAGGGTGGCATCGTCCCATCCGGCTTGCTTCGCTTCCTGGACGGCGAGTAATACCCCGAGCGCCCCGGCTGCGCCCAGCAGCGGAGCACCGCGCACCGCCAGTCGACAGATCGCATCGACCAACTCGTCCACGGTCGTGACCGCCAACCACAGCTCCTCCTGAGGCAAGCGGGTCTGATCGAGCAGGACGACCTGGTCATCCACCCAGTCGATACTCCGCACCTGCACCTCCCGGTCCTCGGTGCCCAACGCTGACCATCGTGGCCCACGGTCCGGCCGGCCGTCAGTGAGCGATCGCACGAACCAGCCGGCGGACGTCGATGGCGATCTCTCGGAGCAGCCCGGACAGCGGAATGCTGATGCCGACGGTGTAGAGGCCGACGGCCTCGGGCGCGCCCCGCGAGCCAATAGTCGGCAGGTCGCGATCGTCGAGTAGCCCGAGCGGGCCGAGAATGGGATGCAGTCCGCTCGTGTAACCGGTCGCGGCGACCACGGCGTCGGGGGAGGATCGGAACCCGTCGGCGTGGATCACGTCTCGGCCGTCGAGGGCCATCACCGCGGTCCGGATCGTTATCGCACCCGATCGCACCGCGGCGACAAAGCCGTGGTCGAGGACGGGCACGGTGCCGGTGCGTTGAAACTGCGAGTAGGGAGCTTTCGGTCGGGGGAGCCCGTACCCCGACAGATCGGGAACCGTAATTCGCCGCAGGGCGGCTCCGAGCGGATTCACGATCGCCGGCGGTGCGTATCGCAATGCAATGCCGACCGGCTGCGTCGGGACGCCGTGAGTGTCGCGGCGCAGGATGGTCGGTGGGGTGCGCACGGCCATCTCGACGGTCACGTCTCGGGCGCCGGCCAGGTCGGCGGCGATTTCCGCGGCCGAATTGCCCGCTCCGACCACCAGGACGCGCTGCCCGCGATATGCGTTCGGATTGCGGTACTGCGAGGAGTGGATCAACGGCGGTTTGAACGTGTCCCGACCTGACCAGTTGGGAATGCGTGGTTTCGTGCATGCTCCGGTAGCCAGCACGACCCGCTGCGACCGCAGCGGGCCGTCTGATGTCGACAGCGTCCATCCGTCATGGTCATGGGCACTCAGGCCCTGCAGCTCGACGCCGAACCGGGGCCGGACGTCGAACCGGCGGGCATAGCGTTCGAGGTAGGCAACGAAGTCGTCGCGGGCCACCCAGGGCCCGAACACCGTCGGAATCGACATGCCCGGTAGGCCCGACAGCCACCGGATGGTGTGCAGCCGGAAGCTGTCGTAACGGGTCCGCCAGGCCGAGCCGACCGAGTCGGATCGATCGATCACCAGCACCGACATGCCGGCTCCCTGTAGGCGCGTCGCCGCGCTGAGTCCCGCCGGGCCGGCGCCGACAACGACCACGCCGTGACTCGTCACAGGGCAGGCGTCAGTCACTAGACGGTTTGCCTGTCACTGACGAATGTCCGCATGTTCACGGGGTTTCACACCTTGCATCATCCGCCAGGTCTGACACCTTGCCGAGTGGGCGCGGGAGGGAGCCCGCATCCGGCCGGGCGTCCAAGGCGTCAAGACATTCCAAGATGGTTCCCAGCGGGTACCTGGTTTGGTCTAATGATTCGCACAGCATCCCGATAAGGAGTAGGCGATGAAACGACTCGGTCGATGGTCACTGGTGGGCGTAGCACTCGCTGGCGTGGTCCTGGCATTTTCGGTCGCACCTGGCGGGGCCACGCCGCCGTCAGCGCTGACCCAGGTCGTCTTGGCGCGGGGAAACGACGTCTCCCATGGGACCATCCCGCTGCAATTCGGGACGGACATTGTCATGGTGCAGCTCACGGTCGATCCCGGTGGCTCCTCCGGCTGGCACTCCCATCCAGGGGGCGCAATCATCGTCGTCAAGCAGGGATCGATCACCGTTCACAAAGCGATCGGCAGCCAGTGCCAGATCGAGACGTACAGCGCGGGGCAGGCATTCCTCGAGCGCCCCGGCGAAATCGATCAGGTCACCAATGACGGCACTGCCCCCTACATTCTTCTCGTCACCTTCCCGCGTGTGCCGCCGGGCGGCTCCCCGAGAATTGACCAGCCGGATCCCGGCACGTGCCCGGGTGTCTGACGAGTTGACCCGCTGGCACTAGAGGGTTCCGCCGCCGCCCCTCCAATCGGCGCGGGGGTTCCCGTGGAAGAAGGCGCCCCGCCCCTGGTCAGGAGACCTAGGGCAGGGCGCTCTTCGCGCTATGGGCTAGGCGGCGCGTTGCGCTCGATTTGCTCGTGGACGCGTTCGAGGAGCACCACCACTTGCGCGTTGAGTGATCTCCGCTCTCGTTTCGCTAGGTCGACCAGCCACTCATGTAGGTCCTGAGGCATTCGTACGCCGACGTAATGAGTTGCATCGCTGGTAACCGCGCCGTTCCTATCTGTGTGTGTCATGTCAACATCCTGCGTATCTCATATATGTAAAGCGTTGTAGGACTAAGGTCACTTGTTACCGCATAGCAAGTATATGCAACACTGTCTTTACATTCGGTAAGAGGTCACGGCACGTCCCGGTTGGTGCGGCTCTTCGAGGGACCTTCATCGCCATCACTCACCAGATCTGGGAGAACAGCCATGACCGCGCGCGGACCCAGCCTGCACGACTACCCGTTTATCGGCGAGCCACCGCAGCCGCCGCCACCGCAGCCGCCCCGCAAGCGTTGGTACCAGCGCTGGCCGGCCTGGATCGGCATCGGCGTCATCGCCGTGATCGTTACGGCGCTAATCGCGGGTCTCGCGGGCGGCGGCGGCAGCAAGGCCGACGCGCAGCCGGCCAACCCGCCGTCGCAGTCCACGGAGCCACCGCTGGCGTACAACATCCCGTATGACGTGCCGACCCCGGACCCGACGCCGACGCCGACGCCCGAGCCGAAGCGCGAGTATGCGGCCAAGTTTGGTGTGCCGTACGAGGTGAGCGGGACCGACTCGACGACCGACGCGCCAATTTCGGCGACCTACACGATCGCCTCGCCGGTGCACGACGCGTCGTTCTTCGACGGCATGGAGCAGCCCAAGGCCGGTCAGTTCGTGTCGTTCAGCGTGGCCCTCGTCGCTGCGACCGACGGTGTGGATTACAACGAGTGGAACTGGTATGTGCGCACCGGCAACGGCTCGCACGTCGACCCGGCGAGCTGGAAAGACCCGTCCCTCGGCAGTGGCACCGCGCACGCCGGGGAGAAGGTGACCGGTTACGTCACCTTCGACGCCCCGGTGCACGGGACGCTGGTCTACGCGCCGAGCGGCGAGGCCATCGGCGAATGGCCGTACTGATCGGCACCACCGGCGACGTCGTCACCAAAGTCTCGAACCCGTTCGAAGCCGGGCCTGTGGCGTCGCTCGTATTCCTGATCATGATGGCGTCCGCCGCGGCGACGCGAAGCAGATGAGCGCCGGCTACCTCACCGGCGCGCACAGCCCGCACACGCTCGGCCGTGCGACCTCAGCATCCGTCGCACCGACGGGCAGCCGCTGACGGCCGATGAGGGCGGCACCGTAACCGGCGCGCTGCCCACCGTGCACGTGCCGCGTTACCGCAAGCTGGACCGCCGATTCCGCAGAACCGGGGGAGAGGTCGGGTCCTCAGTCCGCGTCGCCATCGAGACGCTCGACGCGGACGCCGAAACCAAGGAGCGCCTCAACCACACAGGATTGGACTGGAATGACACTCGCGCAAGAACCAACCGCAATACCCAAGATCCGTAAGCCCTACTTCGGCTTGGCGATCGCCGGCTTCACGGTCGGGCTTGCCGGCCTCTTGTTCGGCCTGATCCCGATCCTGTTCATCCTCGCCTGGGTGCTCGGCGCCGCGGCGCTCGTGTTCAGCATCGTCGGCCGCAAGCACGGCCTCGGCAAGGCCGGCGTCGCTGTCAGCATCGCGGCCATCGTGATGGGCTTCGTCGGCGTCGCCATCGTCGCCAGCGCGACGAACAAGCTGGAGCGGGACCTGAACAACATCAGCTCCGACCTCAGCTCGGCCGCATCGGCGGTCCCCACCGACGCGCCCACGCCGCGATGAGGTCGTCGGCGGACTGGGCGATCTTCGCTGACGAGCAAGATGTCGTCGATGCACGGCCGAGCCTGTCGAGGCAATGGTGAACCCGGCTCGCAATGCCAAGGCAAGAGCCCTGAATCGCCGGTGGCGGCTGAACCCGTCACACCCACGACGACGGCCCAGCGTCAGGGCCATGGCACGGCGGGAGGTTCAGCACCAGGCCGCACTCGCGCCCGTCAACCAGGAAGCCAGCGGTAGGTGCGATGGCCGCGCGCTCCCATCCACACCGACGGCACCCGCATGTTCACCCGGCTAGGCGAGCACGGCTACGTCCACCCTGCGACACCGGGCGACAAGGCCGACGACCTCAACGCAGTCATGCCCGGCCCGCACCTGGTGTTGCTCAAGGAGCTCATCCGCGGCGGCTACTGAACCATCCACTGCACTCAAGCAGATATGCAGGACTCAGGTTCGAATGGGCCCACAACTGGGAGACGCCGTTGACCGGGCAGCTAACCCGCGACCGTTCCAGTTGCCGCGAAGGCAATCCTTCCGAGGAGAGTGATGTGATAGCCGAGCTTCAAGATAAACGCGTCGTTGTCACGAATGCTGACATCGACGCTGATGCCGGTGAAAATTCTGTCGATCGGTTGGGTTGTGTCAGGGTATTCGAGCCCGTGCATGAAGTGGCGTGGACGCCAGACCTCGACCGCGTATCCGGCGTTTATCGACTGGTCTTGGTCGAAAATAGCGCTCAGAGAAGCGAACGGCGCCCATTGTTCGAGTGAAAATACAAGGTCATAGTCCTTCGGGTTTTGCGACGGCGTTGGAATTGAGTAGCGGCTGATCGCGTACTTTAGTGGTCCTTCATTGGGCCCTAGACCCAGGGATAGACTATTGCCGGGAAGGAAAGTCACGGTTTCCCTCAACCAGGCTGCATTGCTGTTCCCTTGCAGGTTTGTCACCACGACGCCGGACAGGACCAACAACCATTTCTGATCAAGAATTGTCTTGGGGGGGCTTTCCCCTACCGCGAGGGCGGCTGGGGTGATCAGCCAGTTTTGGCCCGCGAATTGGGTGGGAAAAATTTCGGTCATCAGAACTCACCTCGCTTGACGTCGTTTACGCGCCCTAAACGCTGCACGAACCAGATCCCCCTAGTCCAGTGAGAAACCCTCGCGGCGGATGCCAGCGCGACTGACTTGCGCCTAGGCGATCATGATCACGCAGCGCGTCGACGGCGTCAACCAGACTGGCACGAACGCTGGCGACCCGACGGCTCGCCGTGCCGATAGCCCGCACGGCAGGAAGCTGTCATGGCCCTGCGCTCGAAGGCGTCGGGTAAGGCCGAAGCCGCGTGATCATGACGCGAGGCCGCTCCTGCGACCGCTCGGAGGCTGCTACGCCGAGGAGTCTCCCGGACTATCCGCGCAGCAGGGGTCGTGGTAGCCGGCGAGGCGCAGTAGCAGCGCATGGAGCGTGGCGCGGCTATGAGCATCGAGCGGAGCAAAGAGCTCGTCTTCGAGGCGATTGATCCGGGTACGGAGTCGAACGAGCTGCCGGCGGCCTTGCGGGCGTCAGGCTGACGACGTGACGGCGACGATCCTCCGGATCTCGGTTCCGCTCGATGAGCCCGCGCTCCTCCAGGCCGTCCAGAACTCCAACCAACTGACTGCGATCGACGGCCAACGCGTCGGCGATCGTCGCCTGGGTTCTTCGCGGCTTCTCCCCGAGGAGGGCCAGCACGCTGTAGTGATACTGGCTGAATCCAGCCTCTTCCAGCTGCTCGAGCGCGCGGGCCCGGAATTCCTGACCCAGCCGAACCATGAGGAACCCGCTCTTCGCCAGGAGTTCCTTTGGCAACCGCAGCGGCTCGGCTTCGCCCTCCTGACCGACTGTGACCACCACCACAGAATAACCGTATCAACGTCCAGCGTTGAGACATCTGGTAGTGGAGTGAGTCCATGATTTTGAGGAGAAACGAATGACTCAGGCAATGTTGCCAGAGCGTGAAGGCCACGCAGAAGACGGCGATCGGCGGCGCTGGCTCGCCCTGGCGGTCATCGTCGCCGCGCAGTTCATGGTCGTACTGGACGTGGCGATCGTGAACGTGGCGCTGCCGTCGATCAAGAACGACCTGGGCTTCTCCCAGGAGAGCTTGCAGTGGGTCATTACGGCCTATGCGATCTTCTTCGGGGGAGTGCTGTTACTAGGCGGCCGGTTGGCCGATTTGCTCGGACGACGCCGCCTGTTCATGGTGGGCTTGGTGGTCTTCACGGTCAGCTCACTACTCGATGGGCTGGCCTGGTCTGAGGGCTCGCTGATCGTCTTCCGTTCGTTGCAGGGCCTCGGTGCCGCGCTCTTGTCGCCCGCGGCGTTGTCCATCCTGACGACCACCTTCCGTGAGGGCCGGGAGCGCAACCTCGCGCTCGGTGTCTGGGGTGCCGCCTCCGGGAGCGGTGGCGCGGCCGGTGTGTTGCTGGGTGGCGCGCTCACCAGCGCCCTGAGCTGGTCTTGGATCTTCTTCATCAACGTGCCGGCCGGCATCCTCGTGCTTGCGGTAAGCCCCTGGCTGCTCAAGGAGAGTCGTGCCGACCTCGCACATCGGCACTTCGACTTCGCAGGGGCGGCGTCGATCACCGGTGGGCTCATGCTGCTCGTCTATGCAATGACCCGGGCAGCCGAGCACGGCTGGACCACGACGGGGACGATCGGGCTGTTGACCGCGTCGGCGGCGCTGATCGCCGCCTTCCTGGTGATCGAGGCTCGCTCCTCGGCACCACTGCTGCCGATGCGGATCTTCCGATTGCGCACCCTTACCGCATCGAACGTCAGCGGCTTGCTGATGGGCGGCGCGATCTTCTCGCAGTTCTTCCTGCTCACCCTTTACATGCAGCAGGTACTGCATTACTCCGCGTTGAAGACCGGTGTTGCTTACATCGCGCTGACCTTGACGATCATCAGCTTCTCGGCCGTCGCCCAGGCGATGGCGACGCGATTCGGTATTCGCCGGACCCTGCCAGTCGGGCTCGCGTTGTCCGCCGGTGCGCTGATTCTCTTTGCCCGGCTTCCGGTGGACGGGCACTACGCCACCGACCTGTTGCCGGCGTTCCTGCTCAGCGGAATCGGACTAGCGATGGCTTTCGTCCCGATGTCGATCGGCGGTCTCACCGGCGTTCGGCCAGCCGACGCGGGCGTCGCATCGGGCTTGATCAACACCAGTCAGCAGATCGGCGGCGCGATCGGAGTTGCGGCAGCAACCACGATTGCGACGACCTACACAACCCACTTCGTTACAGCGCATCCCGGCACTTCGCCTCTTGCTGGAGCTGCGCTTACCCACGGCTTCCAAGTCGCGTTCTACGTTCTCGCGGCCGTCGCCGTGGTGGGAGCGATTGTCGCTGCCGTGCTGGTCGAGCCGAAGCAGGCGAGCGAGATCACGCTCGAGGACGAGAACCTCGCCTTGGAGCGCGTGGGCTGACGCCGTCCCGTCCCAAGATAGTTATGCAGATTCCGTTGCTATAGCAACGGAATCTGCATACCAAGGAGGAGATCGGGCGATCAACCGGCTTCGCCTATTGGCGCGAGCAGCTGATGTGGCCGCCTCAACGCCTGACTGACCGGATCAGCTTTCCGACGCGTCGTCTTCGACCGTGACGGATGCACGGTAAGCTCCCTCGGCGCTGGCATGGTGTGGCACTCGGCGCAGACACCGTCGGCTGCCAGCAGGCCTCCGCACCCGTTGTGGGTGAACGGCCGACCTGGTCGACCGCCCTGGTAGAAGTCGTTACCCCAGGACATGAGCGACCACATCGCGGGCCAGAGCCGCTGGCCCTTCGGGGTCAACGCGTATTCGTCACGACCGCTGGTCCCGACGCTGCGCTCCAGAATGGCCTGTCCGACCAGCAGGTTCAGACGGTCGGTGAGCACCGCGCGAGGAATGCCAAGGTGATCACGGAAGTCACTGAAGCGGCGGACGCCGTAGAACGCATCGCGCACGATCAGCAAGGTCCACCGTTCTCCGACGATCTCCAGCGCGCGGGCTAACGCGCAGTCCTCACCGAGATATTCGCGCGGCAACGCCATACCGGGAAATATATCACTTGCAAGTTCGGTGAACGAACCTCTACCGTCAGAGCCAGAAGTTCATTCACTGAACTGTGAGGGTAGGCGTGATGGCGGAGCCGGCCGTGCTGAACAGCGATTCTGGACCCGCAGTCGGACGTGCCGATCGCGGGGACCCGAAGCCGATGGGTGAACGACGGGACCGTCGGCCACGTCGCTGGACGTTGTCGCATCGGTTGGGATACGCCCAGGCGGCGGCCGTGATTGCACTATGTCTGTTCGCCTCGGTCGTCCCCTCACCGCTGTACAGTGCCTATGCGCAGCGATGGCACTTCTCGCCGTCGACGCTGACCTTGATCTTCGCGACCTACGCATTCGGAGTGCTGGCCGCATTGCTGCTCGCCGGGCGCCTGTCCGACCAGGTGGGGCGCCGCCCAGTGCTGCTCGCTGCGTTGGCGACGCTAATGGTGTCCTCGGTGTTGTATATCGCCGCCGACTCGACTGCGTGGCTGTTCGTGGCTCGGGCCGTGCAGGGGATTGCGACTGGAGCAGCGGTGAGTACGGCCAGCGCCGCGCTGTTAGATCTCCACCCGCGCCGCGACCCAGTAAACGTCGGCCTGACAAATGGCGTCGCCAGTGCGATCGGTCTCGGCCTCGGATCCCTCGTGTCCTCGAGTCTCGTTCAGCTCGGCGCCGCTCCCCGGGCCATTCCCTACGTCGTCGAGTTGGTGCTGCTCGCGGCGGCCCTGGCCGGCGCATATTGGATGCCTGAGCCGGTGCATGAGCGCACGACGTTCCGGCTCACCCCGCAACGTCCCCAGGTGCCCGCCGGCATTCGCCACTCCTTCCTGCTCGCCGGGCTCGCCGCGCTGTCGTCCTGGTCGATCGGCGGCCTGTTCTTCTCGCTGGGCCCGCAGCTATCCGAGCAGTTGTTCACCACGACCAACGTCATCATCGGAGCGGTCGGCGGCGTGCTGCTGGGGTTCGCGGGCGCGCTGTCCCAGCTTGTTTTCCGGCGCACGCCTAACTGGCTCGGTGCGGCCGCCGGCTCGGGCGGCCTGGCGGTCGGGATGCTTCTGGTCGTAATCGCCGCTGCGGCCAATTCGAGCGCAGTCTTCGTGGCTGGCATGATGGTGGCGGGCTTCGGCTTCGGACTCGCCTTCCTCGGTGGTCTGCGACAGCTCAATGCGGTGATCCCGCCCGAGCACCGAGCGGCGGTGATGTCCGCGTTCTATGTCGTCGCCTATGCGTCGTTGTCGCTGCCCGCCATCGTCGCCGGATTCGTCGTCACCCGTCTCGGCCTCGACATGACGTTCGAGACCTTCGGCAGCGTCGTCGCCGGCATTGCGTTGATTGCGGCGATCGAGGCGTGGCGCACCCGGCCAAGCCGACCAGCTGCCGAGCCGAACCGGCGACGTGACTGCGAGCCAGCGCTCCTCGCATGACTCGCTCCGCGGTGCTATGACGACGGGGCGGAGAGTGTACGCAGCCAACGGGTGGTCTGCCGGGGCGTTGTCAGCCGAACGACACGCGGCCCGGGTGGACTATTGGTCCAGGCGCGAATCCGAGCTCGTTTGCGTGCGAACGATTGGAAATGCCAGCGAAGGATCGAGTCTGGTCCGAGCGTCTGACGCAACGTCTCTCGATTGCCATTGCAGACTGTGCGTCGATCGACTAGCCGTCGCACGGTTCTGGTACTTAGCCGGCACAGGGATAGCCAGCGTGGGTAGTCCAGCGCCACGATGACCTCGGCCCGAGCCAACGGGACGTCGAGCCATTTGCCGTAAGCACTGTCCAAGATCCATCCTGGCCGTGCGCAGATTACTGCGATCCGGCGACGCTGCTCCTCGTGGTCGACCGGCACCCAGCCGGGCTCCCAGGTCAAGTCATCGACGGAATGCCACGGTATCCCCGTGGCCGCGCTGATCTGTGCGGCCACTGTCGACTTCCCGGATCCGGTGACTCCGTACACCAGGAACCGATCCGCCACGCCTCGATGCTAAACGGAGGTCGGCAAACTACCTCACTTCGCGTGGCCGATTCGGGCTCCGGGCCAGCCCGAGCAAAGCGCAATACTGAGTATCAAGGTGCGATACCGTGGCGCCTTGAATATCTACGAAGCGCTGCGGGGGTTCTCCCCGACCAACCGATACGGGTTGGTGATCATACTTATCGCGCTCACCTATGTGGTCACCGCGGCCATGCACGGATCCAGCGCGCAGTCGGTCGTCGTCCTGGTCCAGCTACTGACTGTGTGGCTTGTATTCACCGTGTCCGAGTCTCCGGTGGCGCGACGCATTGCCGGGTTCGCCGTGGTGGTAGGTGCGTTGCTGACCGTCCTTGCGTGGATCGCCGGCTCGATCGCCGGTGATAAGAACGTCACTCGTGTCCTATTCGTCATCAGCGCGCTGCTGTACCTCATAGCGCCGGTGATCATCGTTCGTCATATCTTCGGCCGAAGCGTTGTCGACGGTCAGACGGTCCTCGCGGCAATTGCCGCCTATCTACTGATCGGGATGATGTTCACCTTCGCGTTCCTTGCGACTAGCGCTATCCAGGTGACGCCTCCCTTCTTCGGTGCGCAAGGTCCCGGAAGCGCGAGCCAGGACTTGTTCTTCAGCTTCGTAACGTTGACGACTACGGGCTACGGCAACCTAGTGCCTGAGGGCAACCCCGGTCAGTCGTTCGCCGTCCTCGAGGCGATTGTCGGTCAACTCTTTCTCGTCACCGCCGTCGCCAAGGTGGTGACCGCCTGGCGTCGGCCATCTGGCTTCGACAACGGGTCCGGCTCCGGGCCCGGTGCCTGACCGACCTGGGCCGCGTTCGATCGAGACCCAATCCTCATCTACGGCGACGTCGAGACCGACCGGGTTCGACCAGTCCGTTCCCGCGTTCCTCGCGGCGATATGCTGCGCCGAGCGAACGGGGCTGTTGTGTGTTCGCCGAGGCGGTCGGCTCCGGCTGACCGTGGGCGGTCGAAGCGTGCGATCGGGGTCGAGGGGCGTTGGATGAGTAGCGGGTCTGTTCAGGGTGGGACGGCCGGCGAGTCCGGTGAGGTGATGGGACTCGCGCAGCATGAGGCGCAGCGTTTCATGGGGGTGTTCGCGGACTTTCAGGATCCGTCGCGGGAGTGGCGGCGGTTGTTCTCGGAGTTGTCTGGGCACGTTCTTTCTGGTGCTGGTTGCTGCTGGTGGCGGCGTGATGGGGCAGGCGTTTCCGAATACGATCAGCCGGACGGCGGCGGTGGTGGCGCCGGGGTTGATGGTGCTGGCGATCATCTCTGTTCATGGGTAAGGTGTCGGGCGCGCATTTGAATCCGGCGGTGAGTATCGCGTTCGCGTCGCGGGGGGATTTTCCGTGGCGGCGGGTACCTGCTTACATCGTGGTGCAGTTGGTCGGGGCGTGTTTGGCGGCGTGGTTTGTGCAGGCGGTCATCCACGAGTCGGCGTCTTACGGTGGGAATTACCCGGCGCATGGGTATACGTCGTTGGATGCGTTTTGGATGGAGACGGTGCTGACCTTGGGCCTGGTCAGCGTGATCCTGGGTACCGCGTCCGGCGCGCAGAATCTGGGGGTGTTCGGGGCGCTGGGGGTGGGCGGCTATATCGCCTTGGCCGGTCTGTGGGGCAGCCCGATCTCCGGTGCGTCGATGAACCCGGCGCGCACCTTCGGACCCGACCTGGTCAGCGCTGATTGGACCGGGTACTGGGTGTATGTGGCCGGCCCGCTGCTCGGCGCGGCGCTGGCGGTCGGCTTCGCCTACATCCTGCGTGGGCGCGGCGGCGATCTCGCCGCGCTCGCCGCGGCGCAGGGAGAGCTGCCCACCCAGGCTCGGCACTCCGATCAGGCATGACCGCGTAGGCGTTACTCTCGAATACCCGAGCGTGACCGTGTTGCCGGTGTCACGCTAAATGAGGTCCATGACCGGGAATGGTCGACCGCGTATTGCCCGGCATACTGGCCTGGCTGCCTGAACCGGTCCGTTCGGCGACACCGACCGACGTCGGCCGGACCCTCGTGCGAGGGGTGTGCCGTTGAACGAACCTATCGAGTCGCCCTCGGAGCCCAGCGCAGTCACCGGGGAGGACGCGCCGCCCACTGCGGATCAGCGGCGCCGCCGACCGGGCAGGTGGATCGCCCGTGCTCAGCAGTTCCGGGCAGACCTCGAGCAGCGGCCACGGATCGGATTCCTCGTTCGATCGATCCGCCGGTTCGGCCAGATAGAGGGCAAGCACCTATCTCTAGTGATCGCGATGAACCTCTTCGTCTCCATAATTCCGCTGCTCATTCTCGGCTACGCATTTATCTCGGCGTTCAATCCGCATCGAAGTTTCGGCAACGTCGTCGTTCATGCTTTCCATCTCACCGGGACCACTGCCCAGACTGTCGAGAACACGTTTACGACGGCAAGCTCAGGCAAAAGCACCGCCCTGAGCATCAGCATCATCTCGCTATTGATCACCGGCTTTGATGTGAGCGCGACCGTACAACTTGCCTACGCCCGAGCCTTCGGGGTGACTCCGCTATCTGGGCTCCAGAAGTACCTTCGGGGAGCGACCTGGTTGGGGATGTTGCTCGCCGTCAGTGGCGGCAGCTTGGCCTTACGCTATCTGGTCATTGGTCGCCCGGTGTGGGTCCTTATCCTTGTCATCCCGACCTATCTTCTCCTCGAGTTCAGCTTCTATATCGTGACGCCGCGATTACTGCTCGATCTGCCATTCGCGTGGCGTGATCTAGCGCCCGGCGCCGCAGTCAGTACCGGCGCTGCGATCCTGGTCAGCGCGGTCTCCTCGTTCCAGCTACACCGCTGGTTCAGTGCATACGGAAAAGCCTATGGGGGCTTCGGGATCGGCCTGGGGATAATCGCGTATGTGGGCCTTATCGCGCTCTTCTGGGTGTGGGTTGCGGCCATAATGGGTGTTTACTGGGAGGACAAGGCGGGTTCGTCTGCGGTTGCCGCTATGCATAAATTGTCGGCCGACCTCGCGGGCTAGCTCCCGCAACGTACGGGTAGCCGAATGCTCACGATGCCCGACCAATGCGCCGCACGGCCAACGACGTGAGCCGGCCGAACAGCGCGCCCGCGGTCGCCCCGACCACGACATCGCTGGGATAGTGCACTCCGGTATAGACGCGAGTAAACCCGACAAGGGCTGCCGCCACCCGCAACGGAATGCCCGCTGCCGGGATGACATCCCCGACGGCCGTTGCGAATGCCGCAGCGGAAGCGGAATGTCCGGACGGGAACGACGTCGAATCCGGCATGCTGACCCACCGTTCTTGCGGAACACCGGCGCGGTCAGGGCGGGCGCGGGCGCTGCCGAGCTTCATCGGCTGGTTGACGGCAAAGGACGTGACACCGATCGCGGCGATCCCGGTTATCGCCGCGCGCCGCCCTCGGTGGCCACCGAAGAGCGCCAGAAGGGTCGCGACGACGAACCAAGGCTTCGAGAAGTCAGCGAACTTCGCGAGCTGCCGCAACGGCACGTCGAGCTGCGACGGGGGAATACGAGCCACCGCGCCGTAGCAGGCTCGGTCGATTCGACCGAGCACGCTCAACGCCCGTACGAGACTGCCACGTGCGGGACCGGGCTTGGCCGCGAGCCGCTCTGCGAGCAACTCCTCCCGCGGCGGGTTTACCGGATCTCGGCCGGTGTCGGGTGTCTCGGTCATGACTGTCGGCCGAGGGCGACACGCCATAGCGCGGTGAGCGTAGTTCGCGATGCGACCTTGACGGTGCGCGCGGCCGGCGACAGTCCCGCGCGGGGCGGTAGCCACACGGTCAATGCCCCAGGGCGAATCCGGAACCGCAGTGGCGGTTGCAGGGTGAGCGCCTCGCCGTCGACACCGATCTCTACCGGCTCGGCTGAGCTCACCTCAAAGTCGGAAGCGACCCATTCCTGCCAGCCGCCGAACTGGCGGACTTGCCCGACTGATTCCAGCGCCACGAGCTTCTGCATGTCCGCGGCGCCGCGAACCATCAGCGACATGATCCCCAGCCCGCCGGTGTCCATCCTCACTCGCGTTCCCCCACCGCGCAGGTCATGCAGGTTGTAGGGATTGTTGGAGACCAAGATGAGCTGCGAGGTCAGGGACTGTTCACCCGACGGCAGGGCGAACCTCAAGTCCATTGGCGTCGCGTTCGGGCCGATGATCGTCGGCAGCATCTCGGCGGCGGTCCGTAACTTCGCGTCCCGATACTCCGGCGACTGAACGACTTTCGCGTACACGCCCATCGACGCGTTGTTGACGAACACCCGGCCGTTCACCTCAGCCAGGTCGATTGTCCGCTCGACGCCTTCGCTGTACGCATCCAGCGCTCCGATGACGTCGTCGCGGTCCAGGCCGAGGTCGAGGGCGAAATGGTTGCGGGTGCCGGCTGGGATGACGACGTGCGGAATGCCGCACCGACTGGCCACCGAGGCCACCAGGGCCTGCGAGCCATCGCCGCCGGCCATGCCTATCACGTCGGCTCCGCGGGCGACCGCGTCTTCGGCGAGCTCCAGCAGATCCGTGCCCGGGGTCAGGACGATCGGTTCGATTCCGCGCTCTCGGCACTCGTCGACCAGGTGGAAGCGCTCGGCCTTTCCGCCGCCGGACTTGAGATTCATGATCAACACTGGATGCTTGGCCCGCAGCAGTGCTGGGGCTTGCGTTTTACTCGCGGGGGCACGCAAGGCGTATCCGGCGGCCGCGATGGAGACAAAGGCCAACGCACCGCTTATCACCAGCACCCGAACGGTCTGGCTCGCGATCATGACGATGATGAATGCGATCAGTCCGACGCCCGCGAGCGTGAGGGCCAGAATGCGCGCGGTTCCGCTGCGGGATATCGCATACCACGCGCCCAGCACGATGAGGGCGAGGGACGGGATACCGATGAGCAGGACGTACCACTCGTCGAAGGCCCCCAGGATGACGTACAGCACGCTGAGGGCAGCCGCAGCGATGGCAACGACCGCCGCTCCCCGGCGCGCCGCGGAAGGGGCGTGACGTTCTGGCGCATCTACGCTCACGACGTGTCCCTGATGATGTCCGGCTGGAGTTGTCTGGTCGAGAGTATTTCGGATGGCAAGCGCTACCGGCACGCGCGGCTACCCGGTCGAGGTCCACGATCGCGCCGGGCGCCACCCGTGCTGGAGTGAGGTCAACTTACCCTGGTATGCCCAACGATCGGGCAACCTGGAAGCGCGTCCCACCAACGAGGGGGCACCGTGGCTGAATGGGCCGCAAGGCCGGCGCGAAAGAGCTTGTGGTGGCCAGCGAGCACTGGGATCAGGGCGCTGCTCCGGGTGTCGCATGTCTGAGCCAGTTGGGTCAGACATGGGTGTGACTGGATAAGCCATGGCCGTGAGCTCCGAGCCGACGGCTACCAACCAGGGTCGTGGCATCCGATCCTTTGTTCCGGGCTGGACCGTGGTCTCTACCTATCAGCGTCGGTGGCTGCCGAAGGATGTGGTCGCGGGGCTGGTCTTGTCGGCGTTGTTGATTCCGCAAGGCATGGCCTATGCCGAACTGGCCGGACTGCCGCCGATCACCGGTCTCTACACGTCGATCCTGTGTCTGCTCGGGTACGCGGTGTTCGGTCCCTCTCGGGTGTTGGTGCTCGGCCCAGACTCCGCGCTGGGCCCGATGATCGCCGCGACCGTGATGCCGTTGCTGGTGGCGGGCGGCGATCCGGCCAAGGCGGTCGCGCTAGCGTCGCTGCTGGCGATTCTGGTCGGTGTGATCATGGCCGTCGCCGGATTGGCCAAGTTCGGTTTCATTGCGGACTTGCTGTCCAAACCGACACAGATCGGCTACATGAATGGCCTAGCCGTCACGATCGTCGTCGGCCAGCTGCCGAAGCTGTTCGGGTTCTCGGTCGACGCGAACGGATTACTGAGTGAGTTCTCGGCTTTCGTGTCGCAGGTGGCAGATGACGCAAACGCCGCGGCGGCGACAGTAGGGCTCGCTTCGCTGGCCGGGATCTTGCTGCTGCAGCGGCTGCTGCCGAAGGTGCCGGCTGTGCTTGTCGCCGTGGTGCTCGCATCGATCGCCGTCAACGCGTTCGACCTGCAGGCGCACGGTGTCAAGACCATCGGCGTGTTGCCGCGGGGCTTTCCGCCGTTCACCATCCCGACCGCTGCCTGGTCTGACGTGCCGCCGCTCTTCGTCGGCGCGCTCGCCATCGCCGTAGTTGCCCTCGCCGACACCATGTCGACGGCATCATCGTTCGCGTCCCGGCACGGTGAACGCGTGCGGGGCAACCAGGAGATGATCGGTATCGGCGCCGCGAACATCGGAGCCGGCTTGTTCCAAGGATTCCCGGTAAGTACGAGCGGGTCGCGGACCGCGGTTGCCGACCAGGCCGGGTCCCGGTCGCAGGTCACCGGCGTGATCGGCGCCGTCGTGATCGCACTGGTGCTGGTGCTCTTCCCATCGCTGATGCAATACGTGCCTCAGCCGACCCTCGGCGCGATCGTCATCGCGGCCGCGTTGTCCCTGGTCGACATGCGGGGCACGCGCCGCCTGTGGCAACAGCAGCGGGTCGAGTGTCTACTGTCGATCGTCGCCCTGCTCGGCGTGGCCCTGCTCGGTGTTCTCCCGGGCATTCTCATTGCCGTGGCGTTGTCCATTCTGAATGTCTTCCGGCGGGTCTGGTGGCCGCATCAGGCCGAGCTTGGCCGGGTCGAAGGCATTGACGGGCTGCACGACACTGCGAGCCATCCCGATGCCGAGTTGCTTCCTGGGCTGGTGGTCTACCGCTTCGACGCGCCGCTCATCTTCGCGAACTCTCGGATCTTCGGCGATGAGATCCGGGCGATCGCCGAGAACCGCCGCGGCCTCAAGTGGATTGTGATTGCCGCGGAGCCGATCACGGACGTCGACACGACGGCCTCGGACATGCTTCAGGAGTTGGACGTCTGGCTGAACGAGCGAGGGATCTCGTTGATATTCGCCGAGCTTAAGGACCCGGTACGCGAGAAGATCGAGCGCTACGAACTGACTCGCACGATCGACCCCGACCATTTCTTTCCGACTATCGACACCGCCGTCGAGCGCTACATGCACGAGACGGAGGCCACCTGGAAGGTGCCGAAGGACGAGGTCAGCCCGGAACCCGGCTCAGCCGTCGAGCAGGCTCGTACGATCCACGATCAGACGAGCAAGCAAGATCGATAATAGGTGTGCCCGGTCGTGGAATAGGCTGAGCCTGATTTGCGGCTCTTCGGTAAGAAACCCTTTACGACATGGGCTCCGCGCGGTACAAGCAGCAATTGACAGTTGCTCCGATTTGGAGGCACAGATGAGCGATATCGCAACGGCCGGCTCGTTCGCACTCGACCAGACGAAGTCCGACCCCACATCCTCGGCGAAGACCAAGACCTCGATCGAGGATCTCGCGATCAACACGATTCGCACGCTGTGCATCGATGCCGTGCAGGCTGCGAACTCCGGCCATCCCGGCACGCCGATGGCGATGGCGCCAGTCGCGTACGAATTGTGGAACAACGTTTTGCGCTTCGACCCTCAGCACCCGATCTGGAGCAACCGCGACCGATTCGTGCTGTCCGCCGGCCACGCATCGACCTTGCTGTACTCCCTGCTGCACTTGACCAAGGTCACGGCCGTCAACTCGGCCTATGAGATGGTCGGGCAGCCGGCGGTGTCGCTCGA
>CAWDGB010000008.1:0-236109 GCA_963801715.1 uncultured Actinomycetota bacterium
GGACGCGATCGCCGCCGCAATTGATCGAATAGTCGCGCATTTCGGCCGACTCGACGCAGCGCACAATAATGCCGGCACCGCCGGACCTTACCTGGCACTGGATGACTACCCGGCCGACGAGTTCCTGCGGGTGCTGCAGGTCGATCTCATCGGCGTGTGGCATTGCATGCGGGCCGAGATCGCCCAGATGCGCCGCCAGAGATCCGGAGCCATCGTCAACACCTCGTCGATGCTTGGGGCGGCCGCGATGCCGAACAACGGGCCGTGCGTTGCGGCCAAGCACGCAGTGAACGGTCTGACGCGCACCGCCGCGCTGGAACTAGGCACGGCAGGTATTCGGGTGAACGCATTGGCCCCGGGCGTGACGCGGACCGGGATGACATCCAGCGTGAGCGACGAGCTGCTGCGTGCCGTGCCGTTGAGTCGCATGGCCGAGCCGGACGAGGTTGCGGCCGCCGCCGTGTGGCTGTGCTCGCCGCAAGCCTCCTACGTCACAGGCGCGGTGCTCGTCGCCGACGGCGGCTGGCTGTCGCGTTACAGCAGGCCCTGCTCACGGGCCCGGATCACCGCATCGCCGCGGGATTCTGCGCCGAGCTTGCGGTAGATGGCCCGCAGGTGGGTCTTGAGCGTGTTGGGCGTGACAAACAGAGTGCTGGCTAGCTGGCGTTGCGACATCGGTCCTGGGAGCAGCCGGACAATCGCGTACTCCCGCTCCGTCAACGGATCGACAGCCCCTCTTGCCGGCTGGGCCGCCCGAGTAGCTCGCTGCTCGGTGGCCAGCCATCCACGCAGGACGGCCCCAGGATCTTGGCACTGCTTGAGCACAGCCCTGGCCCGGGCCAGCCACCGATTCCCATCCTGATCACGCTCGCCTGACGGCGCGTAACAGCGGCTGATCATCGCCGCGGTGAGCAGCGCAGCGCCCAACTCAGCTCGACCGGCGCCACGCTCGGCCAGTTCGATCGCCGCACGGGCGGCAGGTAGGCCGTTTGCCCAGTGCGCCCGAGCGGCCGCAAGTCGAGCCTGGGCAAGCGCGGGAAACATGGCGACAAAGTGGGCATCGCTCAGCGTCCGCTTGACCTCGCTGTCCGCGACACGGACCAGGGTCTCGGCCGAGGGCAAGTCACCCCGCTCCACCGCCAGCAAGGCAAGGCAGCCCACGGCATAGATATAGGCCAGCCGATTCTCGCCGCGCCGCGCGGCTTCCGCGGCATCGCGTAGTTGTGTTGACGACAGCTCAGCGTCGCCAAGCCAGAGCGCGGATATCCCGGTGACCAGACTATGCACCGTCGCCAGGAACGGCTCTTCCGCCGGGCGGCGAATAGCGCGCAGCAGACCGACTGCAGCGCCGATGTCCCCGGCCTTGTAGGTGTGTAGCGCCCGCAGCAGCTGCAGATGGACGTCCGGCCCCACACTGCGCTCGGCCGCAGCCAGCGCGGCCGACGCATCATCAAGTCGCCCGGCATCCATCGCCAGCCACACCCGTGCCACCGAGAGTTGCACGTTGCCGGCGACGACTTCCGCGGGCAGCGCGTCTAGCCACATTTGCACGGTGCGTATCTGCCCGGCGTTGAAATGTTGCTGCCAACCCTGCGCCACCAGCTCGGCGACCAGTTCGGTGTCCGCCGACTCGAGCGCATGGCCGATCGCCTCCGCGAGGTCGCCTGCCGCGGCGAACCACATTGCCGCCCGACGATGCAGCACCGGCGGTTGCTCTGGCAGCGTTCGAGCCAGTTCGTGACGCAAGATGCCGCGGAACAGATGGTGGTATCGAAACCACGCGTTCGCATCATCGAGCGGTGTCAGGAACAAATTGGCACGGTAGATCTCGTCGAGTAATTCTGCGCTGTCGTTGCGCTCGGTAAGGGCGCCGCACAACGACGCGCACAGCCGGTTCAACACCGACGTCTGCAGGAGGAAGTCACGGATGTGCTGCGGCTGGTTTTGCAGCACCTCCTCCCCCAGATAGTCGACGACATGCCGATCAGCGCCGGTAAAACGCTCGATGAACCCCGAGCGGTCAGTACGGTCAGTCAACCGCAGTGCCGCGAGCTGGAGACCGGCAGCCCAGCCCTCGGTGCGCTGAACAAGACGCAGCACATCTTGCGAGGAAAGCATCAGACGGAGCGTGCCATTCAGCAGGGCGGCGCCCTCCTCGACCGTAAAGCGCAACTGATCGGCGCGCACCTCGACAAGGTCGCCTCGTACCCGCAGCCGGCTCAACGGCAACGCTGGATCCGCTCGGGTAATCAGCACAAGGTGCAGCTGGGGCGGCCCGCGATTGAGCAGCACTGCAAGCGAGTCGTGGACTTCTGGATTGTTGACCAGGTGGTAGTCGTCCAGGACTACGTGCAAGTCGTCAGACGACGCCGCGAGGTCGTTGATGAAGCTCGGCAGCACATCGCGGAACACATCGGCACCGGCACCGTCAAGGCGGCGTAGGGCAGTTGTCCCAACCTCGTGGCTGGCCTGATTAGCCGCAAGAAGCAGGTAGCGCCAGAACCTCTTCACGTCGTTGTCGCCGGCGTCCAGGGACACCCAACCGGCAGTGATGTCGTCATTGCGTAGCCATTCCGCCACGACTGTGGTCTTGCCCCAGCCAGCTGGGGCGACGACAAGGGTCAGCGGCACCCGCAGGCCGGCACGCAGCCGGCCGTGCAGCCGTTCGCGGGAGACTCGCTGATGGCGCGGACTCGGGGCGAACAGCTTGGTCGCGATAACGACCTCTGGCGTACGAACTGTCACCTCGGCGCTCCCCCTGGACACCGGCCCCGGACCTGACTGTAACGCCAGGCGCCCGCACTGGGACCAAGCTTGGCGGACGATAAATCCCGCCGCCCGCTCGCCTCACCGGCGACGCGCAACGTCCCGATCGGGGCCGCTCAGGATCCCTGTCGCCTAGAAGGTCGCGCCGACCGACCATTCTCGGCTACCGCGGTCTGGCCATACTGCTTCGGTAGCAGGCAAGAGGGCGCCATGCTCGACCCGCGAGCAGAGCCGACTCCCGTCCTCCGGCGTCGATAGAAATCCGTGGGTCGCCGACGGTATTCAATGCTTATGATCTTGTACTAGTCCGGTGTGTCAGCCGGACATAATTCGGGGATGGTCGCAACGAGGCGGGTTGTACGGTTGCGTCACGCGGGCCGCGGTTCTCCGGCCTTTGTCGCCTCGGAGATCTCATTCAGCCGGCCCGTCGTTACGTCATAGACATAGCCGTAGATCGGTATCCGGCCTGGGACAAGCGGATGCGCACGGATCCGGGCCACGTCATCGACGACGCTCTGCTCAAGGTCGGCGATGGTGAGCCAGTCGATGTAGTCGGCCTCGGCTGATCCGGGCCCGGGACCGATGTCGGTAAAGCCATCCGGACCGAGCTGCGCCGTCTCGAGGCTGCTGGCGAGCAGGCCTCGCATCACCCCGTCGGTGAAGTACTCCATGCCGCAGTTTGTGTGGTGAACGACGAACCACTCATTGGTGCCGAGAAGTTTGTAGGAAATCACCAGAGAACGGATCGCGTCGTCGCTCGCCCGCCCGCCGGCGTTACGGATGACGTGGGCATCGCCCTCGGCCAGGCCGGCGTATTTCGCCGGGTCGAGCCTCGCGTCCATGCAGGTCAGGATCGCGAGGTGCCGGGCCGGTGGGAGCGCGAGCTCGGACTTGGCGCCGAACGAGGCCGCGTAATCCCGGTTCGCCCCCAGTACTTCATCACGAATGGCCATCTGCGCATCTCCTTCGGTCAGGCCCGGCAGTAGGGCTCGTCACGGCGAACACTGGAGCGACCGAACGAACCTGAAAGCAATTTCTACCGTAACAATAGAGATTTAGCACACCGTGGCAGCGCCGGACAGCGCTACCAACTATGCGACGTCAACGAAACACCCGCGACCGCAGACCAAGCCCGCACGATCATCGCCGAGCAATGGTTGACGTCTGGGTTGTGGATGGTAGTCGCGGCGACGCCGTCGGTCCATCCACTAGGCGGCGAGGGCTGTTCCTTCCGTCGCCGGCGCTGTTGCTAGCTAGCGGTGTGTACCGGATACCGCAGATGCGTGACAGCCTCACCGGCCACCACGCTCGGATCGCCCAATGCCACGGGCGTGTCTGCGAGGCGGTCGAACAGTCGGACACCCTTACCGAGCAAGACTGCGGCGAGATCGATGTGAAGCTCGTCGAGGAGTCCGGCGTTCAGACACTGCTGGATCGTGTCAGCGCCATGGATGCCGACCGACTTGTCGCCAGCGGCCGCTTTGGCCTGCGCGACAGCAGTTTCCACGCCGTCGGTGACGAAATGCACGCTCGAGTCGAGTGGCCACCCGTCGGGAACATGATGGGTGACGACGAAGGTGGGCACTCCAAAGGGATGCTGCCCACCCCAGGCGTGGGCGGCATCACAGGTACGCCGCCCGGTGAGCATCGCGCCGATCTCCTCTTGTAACGCGTGCATATGCGCAGCGCTCGGCGCGGAGACGTGAAACACGAATTCCGACTTCGCGGTCGGCACGTCGACCCCGCCCGCCCCATACCAGCGGAAGACCTCCTCGACCCCGTCCGCGGGATCGGCGACGAAGCCGTCCAGCGACATCGACATGATCGCGACTACCTTGGCCATGACGGCTCCCTGTCCTTTTTGGTGACGTGCGGCGCTGCGACGGCGGGGGGGTCCGGCGGCTCTCCGCATGTATTGATAGGACGAAGCGGTCCAGCAGAAATCATCGGCGCCAGCGCACCCGCGATCGGACCGACTGGCAATCAGACGAACCGACGATCATCGGCAACAGGTGCGTATGACCCCTTGATCGGTGCGGCGCCATGCCGCCAGGCAGCGAATTTGCGAGTCTCACTGCCACCAGAGCGGATCGAGCTCGGCAACGACGGCCGAGGTGGAGAGCGGGGCGTCGCTGGGGCGCGCATCTGCCGAATCAGCCACCGCTGACCGTCCCGCAGGGTCAGATCTCGAAGATGCACTTCTACGACGACTACGTCTTCACCGTGTTGCACGCCCGGGATCTCCTGCTGACGGCATAAGTCGGGTTTGCGGGTCACTCGCTCGGCGCAACAGCACGCGAGCTCCGGCTCAGATTGTGATGACGACTTTGCCTCGCCCATGCCCCTCGTCGGCGTCGCTAAGGACGTTCGCTGCCTCGCGCAGCGGGCAGCTGTTGCTGATGACCGGTGTCAGCTTGCCGGCTTCGGCCAACTCCTTCAGCACGATCAGGGCTTGGCGACGCGCGGTTGCGGTCAGCGGGCGCAGCCGCTGTGGCACGACGACGGAGAGCAGGGTCGCGCGCAGGATCTGCCGTTCGAACCCGCCAGTCCACTTCCCGCCACCCTCGCCACCAACGATCACGAGCGTGCCGCGGGCGGTGAGGGCCCGGCGGAGATGGGTTAGCGAACGTCGGCCCGCCGTGTCGAGGATCAGATCGTAGCTGCGTCCCCCGTCGACGGGGTCCTCGCGGGTGTAGTCGATCACGTGGTCCGCGCCGATGGACTGGACCAGCCCGATCGCGTCCGTCCGGCACACGCCGGTGACCTCGGCGCCGAACGCCTTCGCAAGTTGCACCGCGAACGTGCCCACGCCGCCCGACGCGCCGATGATCAGCACCGACTGCCCCGCCTGGATCCGACCGACGTCGCGCAGACCCTGAAGGGCCGTACACCCGGACGTCGGCAGGACCGCCGCCTGCTCCAGGGTGAGATTTCCCGGCTTGGCCGCCACCCGGTCGGCTCGAGCGCACGCGTACTCGGCGAACGATCCGGCGCAGGTGCCGAACAGCTCATCCCCAACCCGAACCTGCCTGACATCTTTGCCGACTGTCTCCACGACGCCGGCGAAATCCGAGCCCAGGATTGGATTCTTCGGGGTACGCAGCCCGAAGCCCATGATCCTGACCAGGTACGGCAGGCCGGTCATCAGATGCCACACCTCGGGGCCGGCGCCGGCTGCGTGCACCCGGATCAGCACCTCGTTGTCTGCGGCGACCGGCCTGTCCACGTCGGCGAACTCGAGCACCTCCGCAGAACCGTAGACAGAGCGAGTTATCGCTTTCATCGCAACTCCTGCCCGCGCCCACCCGCTGGTGTCTGCCGTGCATGTGCTCCAAGCCGCCAGCTTGCCATGCCGCGCACACAGCCTGGTTGTGCCACCGGACCGGACACCCGCACCAACCACCCCAGCGATCCCACACCACGCACACCTGCGAGGTAACGCAGCGGACTAGGCCTGTCCTTCGTCTAGGGAGGTGCTATTTGCCAGGTCTGGATCGTCACCCGGGTAGACATCGATGACGGCCTGCGCGGTGCGGAGGTCATGTCACTCGTACGCGGCATCGAGTCGGGTCTGAAGCACGAAGCAGAAGAGGTCTACCGAGTCGACGTCGTTGCCATCGGCGGAGCATAAGCTGAACAATTCGCGAGGTTGCGTGATAGCGCGCGCGGACGATTCGCTCGGGGCTGATCCGTCCCGCAGGCTTTCGTGGCGGGTTCCGATGAGTTTTCGCACGCCGGTCCGTCCTACCAGCATTCAGTCGCACCAAGGAGGGTGTCATGGGCCGGATTGTGGTGACCGAATTCATCTCGCTGGACGGGGTTATCGAAGCACCGGGTGGCGGGGAGGATTACAAGTACGGTGGGTGGACGTTCGAGATCGACCGTGGTGATGAGGGCAACCAGTTCAAACTGGAGGAGACGATGCGGTCGGCCGCGTTGTTGCTCGGCCGGCGGACCTACGAGGGGTTCGCGGCGGCGTGGCCCGAGCGCGACGGCGAGTTCGCCGACAAGTTCAACACGATGCCGAAGTACGTTGTGTCCTCGACGCTACGCGAGCCGGAGTGGACCAACTCGACGGTGCTGTCCGGCGAGGTGGTCGCCGAGATCACGAAGCTGAAGAGGGAACAGGACGGCGACATTGTCGTGCACGGCAGCGCCCAGCTGACGCAGTCGCTGATCGACAACGACCTCGTCGACGAGCTGCGGCTGATGGTCTTTCCGGTCGTACTTGGTACCGGCAAACGGCTGTTCGGCGAGACCACCGACAAGAAGCGGCTGCAGCTGTCCTCATCAACCGTGGTCGGTGAGGGCGTCGCCATCCAGGTCTACACGCGCCCCTGAACCCGTCGAGACCTGCACTGAAGGAGGAACCGCGAATGAAGACCCCCCCGATCGTGTCCCGGGCTGAGTGGGATGAGGCTCGGGAGCGATTGCTGGTGAAGGAGAAGGAACTCACCCGGGCGCGCGACGCCATGGCGGCCCAACGCCGGCGCATGCCATGGATGGCCGTGCAGAAGGACTACCGCTTCGACGGGCCTAACGGGCCGGTGAGCCTGCTCGACCTCTTCGAGGGCCGACGCCAGCTGATCGTCTACCGCGCCTTCTACGGGCCGGAGGTCACCACCTACGCCGAGGGCGGCGCCTACCCCGAGCGGGCCTGCGTGGGCTGCTCACTCGTGGCCGACCAGGTAGCGAATCCGGCCCACCTGAATGCGCGCGACACCTCTCTCGCGTTCGTATCGAGCGCGCCGCAGGCGCACATCGAGGGACTGAAGTCGCGGATGGGCTGGCAGTTGATCCCGTGGTACACGCTGACCGACGACTTCGATGCCGACTTCGGCGTGGCCGAGTGGCACGGCACCAACGCCTTCATCCGCGACGACGATCGGGTGTTTCGCACCTACTTCGTCGACAGCCGCGGCGACGAGGCGATGGGCAGCACTTGGAGCTACCTCGACATCACCGCGCTCGGTCGCCAGGAGCAGTGGGAGGACTCGCCCGAGGGCTACCCCCAGACCCCGCCATACCAGTGGTGGAACTACCACGACGCATACGAGCCGCGGGCCTCATCCCGCACGTCGTAGGCGTGCCGACCGAACCGCGCTGCGGCCGCCGCGCGGTGAGCTACGGCCCAACTCAATACGGCCCTGCCGACGCGGCGATGTCGGAGCGCCCGTGCTGCACGACGCGATTGACGGGCGCGCATGGGGTCTTGTGGAGTCCGCCTCGCCGTGAAATGGTGAGGATGTCCGAGTTGTCGGATTACCGTGTCCGACGTGGTCTCGAGGTGCACCGCGGAGGTCCACATGATGCACGCGCGAGTCCGGAACGGCGTCACGTTGGGATCGGTGGTGGCGCTCGTCACGGCTTTAGGGATCGCCGTCTCACCGGCTGCCGCGTCGGCAGGGAACGACGCTGCGCCGGGTGCACCCGGCGCGGCGAGCGACTGGGTGACCGGCGACAAGGATGGCTTCGGGACGGCCCGCGGTACCACCAGCAAGGTGTGGTACACGCTGAACAACGGGGAATTGAGCGAGATCTACTACCCGCGCATCGACACCCCTAGCACGAGAGACACGCAACTGGTCATTACCGACGGACGCACGTTCACGGATCGGGAGACCACCGACACGGTTCATCAGGTCCGCCTGCTCGACGCGCAGAGCCTCATCTATCAGCAGATTGACCGGGCGAAGTCGGGCAAGTACCTGATCAACAAGACCTACGTCACGGACTCGGCGCGCTCGACCGTTCTCGTTGACATCGAGTTCCGCTCGCTCACCGGGGACCCCTACCAGGTTTACGTGCTACACGATCCCGCACTGACGATGACCGGCAATGACGACACCGGGTCGACCGACGGCGGCGCACTTGTGGCCACTGATGGGACGACTAGCGACGCCGTCGTCCCATCACGCGGCTTCACGAAGACCTCCAGTGGCTACCAGGGCATCAGCGACGGCTGGACCGACGTCGCCACGGACCATCGAATGGACTGGAGATACACCGCATCCGAGCCGGGAAATGTCGTGCAGATCGGCCAGACAAGCCTGAGCGGCCTCACCGGCCGGCAGCACCTCACCCTAGCGATCGGCTTCGCGACGACGACTGCAGCAGCGGCGTCCACGGCGCGCGCCTCGCTGGCATCCGGTTTTGCCGCCGAGCAGCAAGCGTACGCAGCAGGGTGGCACCAGTATCTCGCGACCCTCAAACCGATCCCGCGGTCTGCGGCGCAGTCCGCGACTGAGTACCACGTCTCGCAGATGGTCCTCGCCGCCAGCGAAGACAAGACCTATCGCGGCGGATTCGTGGCAGCTCCCGGCCGGCCCTGGGCGTGGGCGAATGTGCTGCAGGACCTGGCCGTCTACCACGCGGTCTGGTCACGGGACCTCTACGAGATCGCCACCGCCCTGATCGCGATGGGTGATCCGGCAGCGGCCAACCGGGCGCTCGACTACCTGTTCAACGTCCAGCAGAAACCGGATGGCTCCTATCCACAGAACAGCAGGCTATCCGGCGAGCCGGTATTCGGCGGCCTACAAATGGACGAGGTGTCGTTCCCGACCGTGCTCGCCGGCCAGCTCGGCCGGACCGGGGCGGCGGACTGGGCGCACGTGAAGAAGGCGGAAGACTTCGTCGTCGCGAACGGGCCGAGCACCCCAGGCGAGCGCTGGGAGAACGCCTCCGGCTACTCCCCAGCAACGATCGCTGCGGAGATCGCTGGATTGGTGGTTGGCGCCGACATCGCCCGCAGAAACGGCGACAGCGCCTCCGCAGAGCACTACCTGCAGGTCGCCGATTCGTGGCGGGCCAGCCTCGGGCAATGGACCGTCACGAGCAATGGCCCGTACAGCAGCGAGCCCTACTTCCTGCGCATCACACCTGACGGCGACGCCAACGCCGACACGAAGATTCAGCTCTCCGACGGCGGACCGCTAATCGATCAGCGCGCGGTTGTCGACCCGAGCTTCCTGGAGCTCGTCCGGCTCGGCGTGCTCCGTCCGGATGACCCACGCATCCTCAACACGCTCAAGGTGGTGGACCAACAGCTGGGCTACACCACACCCAACGGACCGTTCTGGCATCGCGCGAGTTTCGACGGATACGGCGAGAAGAATGACGGGTCGGAATGGGAGCCGACCCCGACTGGTTCGGGACTCACCCACGGGCGGGGCTGGCCGCTGCTCACTGGCGAGCGGGGCGAGTACCAGCTTGCCGCGGGTACACAGGCGCAGAACAACCTCGACACCATGTCCCGGTCCGGCGACGACCAAAGTTTCCTACTTCCCGAGCAGGTATGGGATTTCCAGCCACCCTCCGGTAGTGGACCGGCCTTCCAGCCGGGTGAGCCCACGTTCTCCGCAACCCCACTCGCCTGGACGCATGCCCAATTCATCCGGCTCGCCTGGTCCATCGACGTGGGCGCGCCGATCGAGACGCCGCAATCGGTCGCCTGCCGCTACCTAAGTCCAATCTGCGGTCGCTGACTTCGAACGCACGCCGGCTCGTCGTACTGGCTCAGCCGCGACGACTCCGGTGTCCCGACGACTTTGCTATTCGGTATCGCCGCAGGCCAAGCGACGGCAGCTCTTTCAGGGTCGCCAGTGTCGGGCGCCTGATCTGCGACATGGCGGGAGCGGCGATCGTCTTCGCATTCCGTCGCCGTATCCGCGTTGTCCCGCTGACCAGGCGTGGCTCAGCTCGCACACCTTGATCAACGGCATGCATCCACGTGGCTTTGCCACCGACGTGTACCACGGTCGACGCTAAACGCGGCATCCTCGCTCGACGCGGCGGTGATCACGAAGACGCTGACCTCGCGCGTCACTGTTGGTGATCACGATTCGGGGGTTCAGCTCCCGCGGTAGGTGCTGTAGCCGTAGGGACTGATGAGGAGCGGTACATGGCAGTGCGTCATGCGGTCATGGATAGCGAAGCTGACCGTGACTTCTGGGTAGAAGCCCTCGACCCGCTCGGCCGCGAACCATTCCCCGGTGGCGAACGTCAAACGGTAGGTGCCGGGAGCCAATGGTCCGTCCGGGAGCAGGCCAGCCACCCTGCCGTCCGCATCGGTTCTGCCGGCACCGATCTGTGACCAGACACCGTCTTGCCAGGCGTGGACGACGACGTCCATGTCGCGGGCCGGCTCTCCGCGCGCGGTGTCCAGCACGTGTGTCGTGAGCCCGCTCATGAGTCGAGGAGCCTCTCTAACCTGAGCCGGGTGATCCGTCGATGCTGCTCGGCGGCGACCTTGACCTCGGTGTCCGGGTCGTTGCCGAGCCTCGACCGCAGGTTCGCCAGGATCTCCTCAGCGCTCCGGTCGGCAGCCGAGATCAGGAAAATGTGGCCGAAGCGATCGTCGTACTCCCGATTTCCCGCAGCCAGCGCCACCTGCACATCCACATCGGCTCCAGAGACCCCTGCCTGTTCCATCCGCGATGACTCAGCGGATGCACCGCCGCGTTCCCCGATGCGGGGATGGCCGTCCAGCGCCTCCAACCAGTCCTCGGGCCGGAGGCTTAGCCAGACCTCGTCGGCGGCGTTGTACAGCGCGGCCGCATCGTCGTATGGGCGCAGATCAGCCACCTGCTCGGCCCACCGCCGCGAGTGGCATATGAGCAAGAGCGCTCCGACCGCCTCGTCGTGGGACAACTCGTTGAACCAGCGAAGCCGGCGCTCCGCCAACCCGGTCGTAGAGTTGCTCAACGCGTTACCTCGGACCAGCGCGTCCGAGCGCGACGAGCCAGGTCTCGGCGTTGATCGCGCTCGGACCCGCGCACGAGACCGGCCAGCGGACTGAGAATGTCGGGGAAGTTGTGACCCGGTACGGTGTGGCTCATCGTTCCGCCGCCAACTCGGCGTCAGGATCCTCGACCAAGTCCAGCAGACGCAGGTTGGCGATTTTTGCGATCTCGACCAGCGCCGTTGCCTGCTCGGCGATCGGCGAGTTGTTCAGCCGGGCCTGGCCGGCACGCAGGATGGTCTCCTTCGTGTTCTCGCGCACCGCGACGATCAGAGGGAATCCGAACTTCTGCCGGTAGGCCCGGTTCAGATCATCGAAGCCCATGTACTCTTCGCTGGTCAGATGATCGAGACCCGCAAAGGCCTGATCGAGCACCGACCTGGCGCTCAGTCGGTGTTCCCGGGTCGCGACGCTGGCGAGTTCAGGGTAGGAGCGGATAAGTTCAAGCTGCTTCTCAGCCGGCGCATCGAACAACACGTCGTGGAAGGCCTTGCGCAGCTCGTAGAGATCCTCGAACGGCCGAGCCGAATACGCCTCTTCGGCGATCCACGGCGGACCTTGGAAGATGGAGGCGAAGGTCTCGACGAAGTCCTCGCGCGACATCTCGTTGACCTGGTCGATGGTCAACCTCTCACGCTCGCGCGGTGTCGGTACGACACGGTGTACGAGGTTGTTCTTGCCTCCCCAGACGTTGAATACAAGGTTGAGCAGGATCGCGGACAGGCTGCCCATAGTGATCCCGCTGGCGACAACGGTTTGCACCCCGGTTGGCAACGCGTGGTAGAAGTTCGGAAAGCCCACCGGGATCAGGGCAAAGCCGAGACTCACGGCGAGGATGACGACATTGCGCTCATCGTGGAAGTCGACCCGGCGTAACGTTGCGACGCCAATCACAGCGACCGTGCCGAACAGCGCGAAACCGGCGCCGCCGAGGACCGGAGGCGGGATCGCAGCGACGATCGCGCCGACCTTCGGTATCACCCCGATGATCATCATGATCACACCGGCTGTGGCGACCACCCAACGACTCTTGACTCCGGTCAGTCGGACCAGGCCCACGTTCTCGGCGAAGCAGGTGTAAGGAAACGAGTTGAGGATGCCGCCGAGTGTCGTCGAAAGGCCGTCCGCGCGCAGCGCCCGCGCCACGTCATTCTTGCCTATTGGCTTCTCGACGATTTCTCCGGTCGCAAAGACGTCACCGGTCGTTTCGACCGCGGTGATCAACATGACAACGATCATGGATATGATTGCGGCGGCCTTGAAGGTCGGCGCGCCATAGTGGAATGGCGTGGTGACACCAAACCAATGCGCGTCTCCGACCCCTGAGAAATCGGTGAAGTCGAAGATCACTCCGATCACCGTCCCGAGCACTAGACCGATGAGGACCGCGATGGTGGCGACGAACCCGCGGAACATCCGATAAACCGCGAGAATGATTAGCAACGTTGTTCCGGCGAGGACCATGTTCCGAATGGAGCCGAAGTCCTTGGCGGCCGGATTGCCGCCGCCCGCTTCCTGAGCGGCTACCGGCAGCAGCACCAGTCCGATGCACAGGATGACTGTGCCTGTGACGATGGGTGGGAAGAATCGAATAAGCCGGCTAAAGAACGGTGCAATAAAGAACGCGACGACCCCGCCGACAATGACGGCGCCATAGATCGCCTTCAGACCGGGCACGCCCCCTCCCTCCGCGAGCCCGATCGAGATCATCGGCGAGACGGCAGTGAACGTGACGCCCTGGAGTAGCGGCAGGCGCACCCCGATTTTCCAGAACCCGACCGTTTGAATGAGCGACGCGATCCCGCATGTGAACAGATCAGCATTGATCAGGTACACCAGCTGCGGCTCGGTGAGGTGGATTGCGCTCGCGAGCAGGATGGGCACGATCACTGCGCCGGCGTAGAACGCCAGAACATGCTGGAGTCCGTAGACCGCGAGCTTGGCCGGCGGGAGAACCTGATCGACGGGATGGACCGATCGAGATGCTTTGCCCTCCTGGACAGCTGTCTTGGCCATGGTCCCCTCCTCATGAGTGGGATCGGTATGAGCGGGATCGGTGGTGCCTGATGCGTGGTGAGATCTGGAGCTCTCGCTGTGCAGGGACGTGCGCTGTGGGGTGTTTCGGCCGTCGACGTCAGTTGCGCCGAACGGTGGCCTCGCTTAGGCCGTACGGCTCAACCGAGACATCGAAGGCCTCGTTGTCGTCCTCCCGCCGGAACATCCGCATAGCGGAACTTTAATTTCGTTATGCAGAAGCTACGGTCGCGCTCGGGAGTTGTCAAGAGTGTGGCGTCAGGTCGCCGTGGCCTAGTCCAGCCCGAGGCGTCGTTCGCGGCAGCGTCAGCAAAATCGACCAAGTCTTCCGGTTCAGAGACGGAGACCACACCGCGTCCTCAAGCCCGCCGCCGGACAAAGACCGCCGAAGTTGGTCAACCTGCACATGCCGGCGTGTGCAGCCGGTCCTCGCGAGATCGGGTGTGCGCAGGGATGGGACCAGGCTGTGCTGCGGGCTTGTAGCTGGTAGTGCAGGCGAAGGACAGTTGGAAACTGGGCGATCTCGGGTTCCCGGTTGAGCAGGATTTCCCTGACCAGCTTCAGCTTCGGGTTCCAGCCCTACGTGATCTTCGGCAGTCGCAACGTTCCGGTACTAACGGATAACAGCGTCCGCGTGAGACTGATCGAGTTGTTCGTCGGTGGAGGTCCTGCCTTTGCGCTCGGAGGTGGAGCGACGTGGGATGAGCAGGCTGAGTAGCACGCCCACGATGGCGAGAACGACAACCCCAGTGAAGCCGACCCGGTAGCCATTGGCTGTGGTGCCCGAAGTCGCGAGTGGTGTTATCACGGCTAGCCCAACTGCCGTGCCCATCTGTGCAGCCGCAGTGAGCACGCCGGCTGCGACACCCCGATCCACCTGGACGACTGCTTCGGTTCCGGTGTGGGTCGAGGCAACCGATGCCGTCCCAAGTCCGAGACCCATAAGCGCGAACGATGCGAGGAGCTTGGCCGTCGCGTCATCGGCTCCGCGCAGCGTTGTCAGCAGCATCGCGCCAGTAGCGATCCCGATGAATCCGGATACCAGGGTCGGGCGGGCAGCAAGCCGCCTCAGCAGGTAGGGGCCGAGAGTCGACCCCCCGATGACCGCGATGTTGAACACCGGGAACAAAAGGGACGCACGAGCCGGGCTCAGATGGAGTTTCTGATGAACGTAGAGGGTCGCCAGATACATCGCCGGGGTTGTTGTCGCGGTGACCAACAGTGCGGTGACGTTGGCACCGGCCGCGGCCCGTGACCGGAACACGTGCGATGGAACCAGTGGGTCTGTGATCTTGCGTTCGTGTCGAACGACGAGCCCGAGCCAGACCGTGGCTAGCAGGATCGGGATCCAGCTTGCTGGGGAGCTCATCGATGACGGGCCCAGCCGAGTCAGCCCGTAGACCAGTACCGCCAATGTCGTGGTGACACCGACCGAACCGAGAAGGTCCAAGCGCCGGCCGGCGGTCCGGGCGCCGGGCGGCAGGACGCGCACTGCTACTAACGCGGTGGCGATGCCAATTGGCAGGTTGACCCAGAACACGGCCCGCCAGCTCAGATACTCGGTCAGCACCCCACCGAGCAGCCACCCGCTCGCGCCCCCCGTCGCAGCGGCTGCTGTCCACCAACCCACCGCGCGGCGGCGAGCGGCACCTGGCGGGCTGACGAGGCTGAGCAAAGCCAGGGCAGCGGGTGAAAGCAACGCCGAGCCGACGCCCTGGACGACCCGAGCGCCGACGAGGGCCGCCTGACACCAGGCGAGGGCACATGCCCCCGATGCGGTTGTGAACACGGCGAGGCCGAGCAGAAACGTCCGCCGCGGTCCGATCAGGTCGGCAATTCGACCACCGGTGATGAGAAGTCCGCCGAATGCCAGCGTGTACGCGGTGATGACCCACTGCAGGCTCCCAGCGGACGATCCGAAGTACGACCGGACCACCGGTAGCGCGGTGGTCACGATTGTCACGTCGAGGACCACAACGAATTGCGCCACGCAGATCACAGCGAGGGGTAGGCTCCGTCGGAGCTTGTTTCCAGCAAAACTCCTCATGCTGGAAACCTACCCAGAGCCGTCGGACGGCTAACCGGTAAGATGGGTTTCAGTGGAAACACGATCAGCTGTCGAGACGGGCGCCGTGCGCGAGCTGCCCATCGTGGCCGGGCACCTCGCGCTCGACTTCGCGAACACCGTTGACGACCCCCTCGGTCTTGCTCGACACGACCACATCGCGACTTTCACGAGTCTGCTGAACTGGAGCGTGCGCGCGGGTGCTCTCTCACCAGAGCGCGCTAAGCGCCTCCAACGGGCTGCGGCAAGCCAGCCACGAGCCGCGGCGGCGGCACTGAGAAAGGCTCACACTCTGCGCCAGGTTCTCAGCAGCATCTTCTCCGCCGTTGCGACTCGCGGCGGCTTATCGACGACACACTGGGCGGAGCTGCAGCCTTTCGTCAGGGACGCGATCAGCCACGCCGAAATCACGCCGATAACGGGCGCTCGCGAATACCAATTGGCGTGGCCACACTCGGATGACTTCAGCGCCATGCTCTGGCCCATCGCGCAGGCAGCGCTCGCCTTGCTCACCGGCCCGGATCTCGATCGGGTGAAGCGCTGCGCCGGTTGCCCGTGGCTATTCCTCGACCGGTCGAAGAACGTTAGTCGCCGCTGGTGTGCGATGAATGACTGTGGCACTCACGAGAAGATTCGTCGTTACGTTGCTCGCCGGGCCGAGCGCCGTTCGCGCTAACGGCCACGCTGATCCACCCGCGACATGCCCTGGAGTTCCTCCGCCACCTACGGCTAGCAGCGGTTCGAGACCGAGTCGGAAGTGATGGGATCTCCGGTTGAGGTGATGCCGGAGGCCTGAATGCTGGTGATGGCGTCCGGGCCCGGGTCACCGCATACCAGAAACAGCCGCATGTCCAGGCCCCCGTCCTTGCCCACCAGGAACGAGGGTGTGGGTGTGACTACTACGCCGTTTCGTTGAACTTCTCTCACGGCTACGTCACTGAGCGGCTCGAGGCTGACACCAGTGACGGATCCCCAACACGATTCCCCAGGACCGCCGCAATCGGGGGTCGGCGCCGTGTAGATGTCCGCCAGGACGAACAGCCTGGACGGGAGAGGGGTAGGCACGCCCTTGGCTCCGCTGCTGACACACTCCCCCCTGTTGCGGAAAGCCCCAGTCAGAACACTCTGCTTGCACAGCTCGACATTGGCCTTGTTCCCGCCCTTTGCTGCCGCAGCAGGTCCAGCGAAGCCTGCACCGACCAGCAGCGCCACCGAGGCGACGACCAACAAGCGCATCAACGGCTTCACTTGAACCTCCCCCGGTGGCGCTCGCTGCGAGGCTAACTCCGGGAGCAATCGAAGGCAACGGGTCCACAATGTGGAGGCTCGCCGCCCGCTGCTTCGTCACAGTCATCATCAGATAGGAAGGGCGCCGCCCGCCTTGACCATCTTCATCGTGAACTGCGAGTTGACGCGGGCGAGACCGGGTAGCTCGGCGAGCTGGTTCATGTAGAACGCCTCATAGGCGGCCTGGTCGGCCACCGCGACACGCACCACGTAGTCGGGCAGGCCGAACATGCGGCGGCACTCGACGATCGCGTCGAGGGCGGCAATTCCCGCCTCGAAGGCATCAACCGTGGCGCGATCTTTGAGGGTTAGCTCGACGTGCACGGTGACCTCGAATCCGCGACCGACCGCAGCGGGATCTATGTCCGCGTGGTAGCCCCGGATGACGCCGGCCTGCTCAAGTGCCCGGACCCGGCGTAGGCACGGGGAGGGCGAGAGCCGAACACGCTCAGCGAGCTCGACATTCGTGAGCCGCCCGTCGGCCTGGAGCTGACGCAGAATTGCGCGATCTAAGGCGTCCATTGGCAGATTATGCCGCAAAGAATAGATTAGCGCGCAACAAAGCAAGGAAATAGCGCGCCTTTATAACTATCCTCGCGTTATGCCCACCACGGTTGAGAAAATGTCGAGCCGGACGCTCCGTGATGCGGCCGGCATCGGGATCGCGGTTGGCGTATACGGCGTCTCCTTCGGCGTTCTCGCGGTGGCGGCCGGGCTGAGCCCGGCCCAGGCGTGTGTCATGTCGATGCTTGTGTTCACCGGCGCGTCTCAGTTCGCGTTCGTCGGCGTGCTTGCCGGCGGAGGTGGAGCACTCGCGGCGATAGGCCCCGCCGTCGTGCTAGCCCTGCGTAACGCCGCCTATGGCCTGTCGCTCCTCCCGATCCTGCCGGGACGGCTCCGCGATCGCGCGATCGTCGCGCAGCTGGTGATCGACGAGAGCACCGCGATGGCGCGGGCACAGGACGAACCGCGCGCAGCGTGGCGTGCCTTCCTGGCCACCGGTCTCAGCGTCTGGCTGTGCTGGAATGCCGGCACGCTCGCGGGCGCACTGCTGGGCGGCGGGCTTGGCGACCCACGCTCGCTCGGCCTCGACGCGATGTTCCCGGCAGCGTTTCTCGCGCTCCTGGCGCCGCAGCTGCGCCGTCCGGGCGCGCCCGTCGCTGCGGTCGCAGGGGCCATGATCGCCGTCGCGGTGCTTCCGTTCGCCCCAGCCGGCGTGCCCGTGATCGCGGCGCTCGCCGGCGTCGTACCAGGCGTGCTCGTGGCCCGAGGCGTCGACGCAGGAAGCGCCGAGGCATGAGCTGGACTCTGCTCTTGGCACTGGGGGGCGCCTCGTATGCGTTGAAGGCGGTCGGTCCTGTTCTCACGGGCGGCCGGGAGCTCGGGCCCCGAGTCCGCCGAACGCTCGACCTGGTCGCGGTGCCGCTGCTAGCTGCGCTGATTCTTGTCCAGACGCTCGGCAACGGCCACCGGCTCGGGCTCGACGCCCGCGTGCCGGCGCTCGCCGTCGCCGCCGTCCTGGTCTGGCGGCGGGCACCATTCCTGCTCGTGGTACTCGCGGCGGCCGGCACAGCAGCGCTCTTGCGCGCACTCGGCTGACCTGGCCCTGACGAGGAATCGTCTATCAGGTCAGGGCAACAACAACACGGTGCCGGATGCCTGCGTCGACAAGGTCGTGCGCTTCGGCGACGTGTTCGAGCGGAAGCGTCTTGCCGATAGTTATCGACAGCGCGCCATCGCGGGCGGCGGCAGTGAGGTCTGTGGCGGCCTGTTCCTTGGCCTCGCTGGGGAAGTCGTCGCTGCCGAGCAGGCGGATGGTCATGTTGCTGAAGAGCATGGGCCAGAAGGGGAAGGTGGGTCGGTCTTGCCGGCTGGCGTATGCGGCGATGACCGTACCGGTCTTGCCCACGGTGGCGTCGAGATCGACATTGTCCGAAAGGGCGACCTCGATGATCCGGTCGACGCCGTCCGGCGCGACGGCCCGGATGTCGGCAGCGGGATCAGGCCGGTCGAGCGGGACGACGTGGTCGACCGCCAGCGAATCCACCTCAATCAGGTCGTTGCTGCTCCGGACCGTGCCGATGACGGTGGCCGCGCCCCAGCGAGCGAGCTGGGCGGCCAGGCCTCCGACGCCTCCCAGCACGCCGTGCACCAGCACCGTCGCACCGGCGATCGGCCCGTCACCGAACACCGCCCGATGAGCAGTGATGCCAGGAATGCCAAGGCACGCGCCGACGTCATCAGGCACATCATCGGGTAGGTCGACGGCGAGTTGCTCGGGGACGACGGTGTACTGGGCCGCGGTACCGAAGGGTCGGTAGGACTGCGCGCCGTACACCCACACCCGACGCCCGACTCGATCGCCTGCGACACCCTCGCCGACGGCGTCGACGACCCCAGCTGCGTCGCTATGCGGGATGACTCGTGGGTAGGGCATTGATGACCCCAGCCAGCCACGGCGCTTTTTCGTGTCTCCGGGATTCACCCCGGAGTACCGCACGCGCACTCGGACCTCGCGGGGCCCCGGCTCCTGTTCGGGCAGCTGCCCAACCTGCAGCACGTCGCCGGCCGGTCCCTGACGGTCGTACCAGACTGCGCGCACGGCTCCTCCTCACGCTGGTTCTTCGGCACCTGCCTCCACTGGAGCGTTGGCGGCTCGGCGTTCCAGCTGGCGAGTTTCGTGGACAAGGGCGACGAGCGTGATGAGCAGTACGCCGGCCGCGATGGCCACCGCAGGCGGCGCCCAAATTGTTGGTGCAGATCGCTCCGATGATTGCTCCCCCGACAAAGGCGACCACCACAGCGCCAAAGTTGCCGGCGTGCCGTCTCGCTGACGGATCGCGGTCCATGATCCACTGATACGTGGCAGCTGTCGCGGTGCGTAGGTTTCCGGTCGCCAGCAGCGTGTTGTATGGGGCGTCGACCAACATCCGAGAGCTTGACCACTGGATGGAGGCAGCGAAGGCAACGGGAACGGTGACCAATAGCGCTGGCGCGCCATCGGGCAAGCTCGCAACCGCCGCCAGAATGACAATTTCGGCGCCGAGCGCCACCCGCAGCGGTCGGCGTACCTGGCGGCGGACCCGCGGTCGAGCCAACGTTTCCGTAGCGACGACGCCGACCATGAATGCGGCGATCGGTATCAAGCGTAAGAGGGCCGCATGCCATTGACGCGAAGCGGCCTCGACGCTGAACACGACAATATTTCCGGTCTGCGCGTTCGCGAAGACGGCGTGTCCAACAAAGGTATATGCGTCGAGGAAGCCACCCACGGCCGTGAGCAAAACTCCAATGGCCAAAGTCTCGTTCCGAGTTCTGATACTGGTCACCTCGCAAGAGTTCATGGAAGCGTCGCGCGGTTCAAGAGTCACCTCGACATTCCGCGCGCCTAGTGCCGAGGCCTCGATGGGTCGAAGCACCGCATTGATCATCTGGGTATTTCACCTTTGTGCGGTTGGTGGGGACCAGCGTGGAGAACGTGGTCTTCCTCCGACGCATTGCGGCGATCCGCCGCTACTACGCGACGCTCGACACCCGCTACTACCGCAGCGTATACACTGAGTGTATTGTCGAGGCATGACGGTTCCGCTGACTCTGCTCAGCCTGCTCGAGCGCCAACCTAGCCACGGCTATGACCTCAAGCGCGACTACGACGCCTACTTCGGCCGCGGCAAGCCACTGCCGTTCGGCCAGGTCTATGCGACGCTCGCCCGGCTCGCCCGCGATGGGAAAGTATTGGCCGCCGACACCGAGCCAGGCGGGGGGCCGGACCGCAAGCGGTATGTGATCACCGACCAGGGCGTCACCGAGGTCGGGGCGTGGCTCACCGAGGCGGTCCCGCCCGAGCCGAACCTACAGTCGGTGCTGTTCGTCAAGGTCGTGCTAGCGCTGATGTCCGGCCGCTCGGCCGAGCACTATCTGGACATCCAACGCGCGGCGCACCTGAAGCGGATGCGCGAGCTGACCGAGCTGAAGCGAACCGGCTCGATCATCGACGCCTTGCTCGCCGACTACGGCCTGTTCCACCTGGAGGCCGACCTGCGCTGGATCGAGCTCACTGCCTCTCGGCTGGACGCTCTCGCCAAGGAGCTGACGTCGTGATGCTCGAGGCACATGAGATCACTTTCTCGTTCGGGCATACGCTGGCGCTCCGCGGCGCGTCCCTCATGGTCTACCCCGGAGAGATCCTCGCCGTGATGGGCCCGAGCGGATCGGGCAAGTCGACACTGTTGCACTGCCTCGCCGGCATTCTTGTGCCGGACAGCGGCGAGATCACCTTTGCCGGCCAGCGTCTTGACACGATGGATGAGGGCGCGCGCAGCGCGCTGCGCCGGGATCGGTTCGGCTTTGTGTTCCAGTTCGGCCAGCTGGTGCCGGAGTTGACCGCCCAGGAGAACGTGGCGCTTCCGCTGTTACTCGGCGGAACGTCGCGGTCTGCGGCAATGGGAGAAGCGGCGACGTGGTTCGGCCGTCTCGGTCTGGACGGACTCGAGCGACGCCGGTCGGGGGAGTTGTCCGGCGGGGAAGCACAGCGGGTCGCGCTGGCCCGAGGGCTCGTCAGCCGCCCGGAGGTGCTGTTCGCTGACGAACCAACGGGCGCGCTGGACTCCCTGTCCGGCGAGCAAGTTATGGAGCTGCTCACCGCTACCGCCCGCGAGCAGAGCACCACCGTTGTGCTGGTCACCCACGAACCGCGGGTCGCCGCATACGCCGATCGCGAGGTCATCGTGCGCGACGGCCGGGTCACGGCCCCCGTGTGGGTGGCCCCGTGATCCGGCTTGCGCTACGACTCACTGTTGCCGGTGGCCGGGAGGCGCTGACCCGGCTCGTCGCGATCGTCCTCGCGGTCGCGATAGGCGTGACGCTGCTGCTTGCAACCCTCGCCGGGATCAACGCGATCAACGGGCAGAACGCGAGATACGCCTGGCTCGAGACCGGTTTCACGCCCGAGTCACGGACCGCGGCACAAGGCGCCGACCCGCTGTGGTGGCAGATCACCGGCGACACCTACGACGGCAAGACCGTCGCTCGCGTGGACGTCGCCCCAACCGGGCCGAGTGCCCCGATCCCACCAGGCATCGCGCGTCTGCCCGGGCCAGGCGAGTTCTACGCGTCGCCCGCGATGAGTACTTTGCTGCGCACGACGCCGGCGGCGCAACTTGGCGACCGGTACGGCGGCCGGCAAGTCGGCACGATCGCGAACTCCGCCCTGCCCGCGCCGGACTCGCTCATCATCGTCATCGGGCGAACCGTGGCCGACCTTTCGCACAGCGGCCTCGCCGACCGTGTCACCGCTATCTCGACCACGGTGCCGAGCAGCTGCTCCGGCTGCCCCGCCGCGATCGGCATCAATGCCAACGGCATCACCCTCGTATTGAGCGTTGTCGCGCTGGCAATCCTGTTCCCCGTGCTGATCTTGATCGCCACCGCGACGCGGTTAGCGGCAACCCGCCGCGAACAGCGCTTCGCGGCGATGCGGTTGGTGGGTGCCACACCGCGGCAGGTGTCACTCATCTCGGCGGTCGAGGCGGCCACGGCGACCCTCGCCGGTGTGGCGCTTGGCTTTCCGTTGTTCTTCACCATCCGCGCACCGCTGGCCGGCATCCCGTTCACCGGCGCGCCGTTCTTCCCGTCCGACCTGTCGCTGACGTTGGTGGACGTTCTGATCGTGGCGATCGGCTTGCCGACGGCCGCAGCGTTGGCAGCGCGGATCGCGCTGCACCGCGTGCAGATCTCACCGCTGGGGGTTACGCGGAGAGTGACGCCTCGTCCACCCCGCGCGTACCGGCTGATTCCACTGGCGGCCGGGATCATCGAGCTGGCGTACTTCACCGCGGTCGGACCACCACGCACGACCGGTGGTCAGACGATCGCTTACGTCGCCGGCTTCGGGCTGATCATCGTCGGCCTCATCTGCGCCGGCCCGTGGCTGACCATGACCGGTGCGCGCCTCACCGCGGGTCAGGCCCGGCGGCCGGCGACCCTGCTCGCGGGCCGCAGGCTGGCCGACAATCCGCAGGCAGGGTTCCGCGCGATCAGCGGTCTGGTGCTGGCGTTGTTCATCACGAGCGTGTCCATCGGCGTGATCACGACACTCATCGCCTCCGCCGGGCCGTCGAGCGGAGCGGCCGCAGGCGGCACGATGGTCAACTATTTCTGGCACGATTCTGCCGGCCGGCTTGTCAGCGCTGTGCCCTCCGTGCCGCCTCGCTTGATCAACAATCTCAGCGCTATCGACGGAGTCACGGGCGTGACGGTCATTCATCGGAACCCTGCGGTGCAGCCGGATCAGCCGGGACCGGATGGGCTCGTCCGCTGCGCGCAGCTCACCCACACGCCGGCCATCGGTAAGTGCCCGCGCGGCGCGACCGTGGTTGCGATCGACAGCACGTTCGGCAACGGATTCGGTCGAAAAGCAACCATCGACCAGGTCGTATGGCCGGCTGCTCCGATTACCCCAGAAGCCCTCGCGGCGTTGCCGGTGCATGCACTCGTCGTCGGCACAAATGGATCTACGGCGGCGGTCGAGAGTGCGCGCACGCAGCTGGAGAACGCCGTTCCTAGTCGGTTTCCTCCCGACACGCTCTCGTCGATGAGCCCGGACTCCGATCGCCTCCTCGCCGGGTACAAGCAGCTGGCCAACGTCGTGATCCTCGTCAGCCTGCCGATCGCCGGCTGCAGCCTCGCGGTCGCCGTCGCGGCGGGACTCGCCGACCGCCGACGTCCGTTCAGCGTGCTGCGGCTGACCGGCGCGCCGCTCGCGATGTTGCGGAGGGTCGTCGCGTTGGAAACCGTCGTACCGCTCGTCCTCACCGCGGCCGCCTCGATCGCCATCGGCTTCCTGGCCGCTGCGCTGTTCCTGCGGGCCCAGCTCGACCAGACCCTCGTCGCGCCCGGTCCTCAGTACTACCTGATCGTTGCCCTAGGGCTCGTCGCCGCGCTGGCGATTCTCGGCTCGACCTTGCCGATGTTGTCGCGGATCACCGGCCCGGAGGCGTCCCGCTTCGATTGACGCCCGGCGTGCGTCGATAGCTTCGGCGTGTCTATCGACTGAGATCGACATTGGCGGCCAGGATGATCACCATGGCGAAGGTGACCCGGACCGACCGAGCCGAGCCATGCAGCAGGTGCGGTGATCCGGTCGAGGTTGACGTCATCACAACGGACGGGTTGGAAGGCATAGAGACCGAGGAGGCCCGTGCCTTCCACAAGGATGACCGCACCCGCGCCGATGAATTGTGCCAGCGGGGCCGACAGCCGGCGCTGGTATAGGCAAAGCCTCTGCAGTAGAAGTCGGGTCGAGCATCGGGGCCGAACGTCGAGCAATCAACTTCGCCTTGGCGCGTCCCGCGGGTTGGTGGGACGCGAGTCAACATCTGAGGTGATCAGGCGTCCTCACCAGTACCACAAATGCGCGGGAAGCTGCACCAAGGCAGCCTGGGCGAGCGTGCTGGCGCGTTACTTGGCGCCTTGCCTTGCGCGTCCGACGATAATGAGGACGCTCGACCTCTGTGCCCGCCAGGGTCAGACTTGCACTCCTCGGAGAAGTGATGAGCCATTGGGCCACGAGATTCAGGCGACGCCAGGACCTCAAAGGCAGCCTGTGGGCGCTCCCGTTATGCGGCTGCGTCATTGGTGTATTGCTGGCGCAACTGCTGCTGTGGATCGACAGCACGGTGCACATCAAGGCGCTCATGCATTATTCCTCCAGCACCGCCACCGGCGTGCTCACTGCAATTATCGGCGCCATGGTTGCCCTTCTTGGATTCGTCGTAACGATCGGCGTTCTCGTGATCCAACAGGCAACTGCTACCTTGTCTCCTCGTTTCATGCGGCTTTGGTATCGCGACCGGCTGCAGAAGGTCGTTCTTGCTACCTTTGCCGGAACGTTCACTTATTCGTTTGCGTTGCTTCGCCGCGTCGATACGAATTCCGTCCCAGATCTTGGCGTGACCATTGCGGGAATTGCAGTCGCGGTGAGCTTGATACTGCTGCTCGTGTACCTCAATCGATTTACGCACGCATTGCGCCCGGTCGCAGTGGCGGCCATGGTTGAACAGGCAGGCGAGCGGGTGTTTGATCAGTGGCAGGGGATCCTTGCCACACAGACTCTGAATTCTGATCACACTACGAGCGAATTCGACGCCACGGCCAAGCCACCGGTGCTATTCGAGCAGGCGGGTGCGATTCAAGCGATACACCTGAGCGGCTTGGCGGCCACGGCCACGGAACACGACTGCCTGATGGTGCTTAGCCACACTGCGGGCGACTTCGTCGCGCCCGGCGACGTATTCGTCGAGATCAGGGCCAGGACTCACGGCAAAACCTATACTTCACCCGACCCGAAACAGCTGCGCGGACTGGTCGCTCTGGGTGTCGAACGCACGATTGAGCAGGATCCTGCTTTCGCCCTTCGCATTCTCGTCGACATCGGAATCAAAGCACTGTCTCCGGCCGTGAACGACCCGACGACAACGATACAGATCCTCGATTACATCGAGATCTTCCTGCGCCGGATTTGCACCGCGGACCTGCGCGATCAGCACACATATGCCGATCCAACAGGTGTTCCACGAGTTGTGATCCCTGGACGCACCTGGGTGGACTACCTGCAGCTGGCAGTCACTGAGATCCGAACGTATGGCACTCACTCCGTCCAGGTTTGCCGACGCTTGCGATCGCTGCTCGACGGCCTGCTTGTCGTGGCCGCGCCCGATCGGCGCGAGGCCATTCACACCGAACTTTCGCTGCTGGACGAGAGCATCACGACAGGCTTCCCCGACGCGGCTAACCAGGCGATCGCGCGCGCGAGCGACCCTCAGGGTATCGGTGCACCGGACATCGAGTGGACGCACACGCACCGTGGGCGACGCCAGTAGGTGGCCAACACCCCGGGCAAGGGCACGCGGACTAGAGCACCACGTCGGCGAGCCGATCGATCTGATCGAGGGACGCAGTAGTCGGATCGAAGTACAACTCGGTGACTCCCGCGTCGCCGAACGCCTGCACGGCACCGCGGATCGCGGCCTCGGAACGGAGGGCGCCTTCGGCGATCAGCTCGGCGTACTCCCCCAGGAATCCGTAGTAGTCGCGCAGGTATCGGCGGGAGTCGTCGTCGGCGTCAGTGCCGAGGGAAAAGTACGCGAGGGCCGCAAAGCGCGGCTCCCCGACCCGACCGGCCTCCCGCCACGCGGCTGCTACCCGCTCGACGAGAGCCGCGGCGTGCTCGGGTGGCGCGCCACCGATGGTCAATCCGACGGCCCAGTCAACGACCCTCCGCACCGCCTTGTCGCTGGTACCGCCAATGAGGATTGGTACCCGGCTTTCGTGGATCGGCGTGGGACAAATCGGTTTGGCGTTGCCGTCTATACGCTCATCCCGCCACGCCCGATGTAGCGTCTCCAGGTCGCGATCGAAATCGCGACCTCTGGTGTGGAAGTCTTTACCCAAGATTTCGAAGTCGTCGGCTCGACCGCCCGGACCGAGCCCGAGAGTCAGGCGGCCATTGGAAAGCTGGTCAATACTCGCGGTCGTTTTCGCCAGCAGCGGTGCCGGGTAGAGCGGGGCAAGCAGCACATTGGTCAGCAGCCCGATCCGCGTCGTCGCGCCGGCCGCTGCGGCCAAGGTAGCGAGCGAGTCGTAGCTCGGATACACCACTCGGTCGATGGTGGCCAGCCCCGAGAACCCTCGCTCCTCGGCAAGCTTCGCCCACTCCACGAGACGAGTTCCAGGCGTGCTGGGCACCGGGTTCGGTAAGCCAATGCCGATCTTCATGCGGGCTCCTTTACTGCGATCGAGGCGGATCTAGCCTGCCGGGATCGGGCTCGACCTGGCAAGCGGCGCGGCCGGACTTGCTGATCTAGGACTTACCGTCGTTACTTGGCATTAACTTTAAGATCAACTCGCTGCCCGGAGTCTGGTCCGGAGCCCGGGCGGCGCACGCCAAAATCACGCCGAGCTGCAGAAACACGCCGAGCTGAGGAACCGGCTACGCATGAGCTCGGCTTAGGACGCGGTGTTGGTAACGGCAAGCGCTCCGAGGTTGGACAGGATCTGGGTCCGACGCGCCGCTGACAAACCCGACTTGTTGAGGCTCACCGCCACCGTTCGCTGGCCGGAGGAAGTGACTAGCAGTGGCACGCTGTAACCCGCGCCAAGTCCGCCAGTCAAGATCGTCCCAGGAACGTCCCCGATGGTCACTTGCGTCGCCGTCGCACCGTTGGCGACATAGTCTGAGACCGTGCTGGCGGCCCGCTTCGAAGCCTGCGCGGGCGTGCTGTAGAGCGCGACGTTGATCTCAATTTGCGGTGTCGCCGACCGGCCCGGCGCAGCGGCCGGAACGCCGTACCGACAGTTCAGGTAGCTCAAGCGCCCAAGCGTCTTGTCCGGAATCCCCACGATGAACGCCGTCTTGCCGCCGATCGTGTATCCGGCGGCGCGCTGAACGTCATACAACGTCAACAGCGCATAGCAGTTCCCGGAGAACTTGGTCATCGGCGTGGCCGGCTGACTCGACGTAGCGCTGCTAGCGCTCGACGACGACGCCGCCGAGGAGCTTCCGCTGGTTGGTCCGGAGGCCGTGATTGTCACCGTATGGGTGGACGACGAGGACGGCGCCTTCGTGCACGCAGCCAGCGCGGCGACCACCAGCACGCCGACCGCGAGTAGCCGGGCGATCGTGGTCGGCCGGGCGAAGCCGCCCTCCGAACCGACGAGCGTCCGCTGGGTCAGATTCCACATCGCAGCACCGATAGCCCCAATCCGTGTCACCCGGTCAGCCTGACCGACCACCCATCATTCAGTGTGGAGACACGCCCTACCGTTTCGAGCGTAATGTGCTCCTGCCTGGGGTGCTGGCGCTTCGCGACCCAGATCGTATCTGGCGTCAACCGCGGGTTTCCGATAGACCGATGTGTGACGGGCGCCGTCGTGGTGTCCGGCCGACAACCGGATCAGGAAAGGATGCGACATGCCAGATTTTGATGACATCAAGAAGATGGTCGACGAACACGACGACCAGGTCGACGCGGGCCTGGAGAAGGCCGGCGACATGGCGGAGTCGAAGTTCGGCCACGGTGAGCAGATCGATCAAGTCGTCGAGAAGGCGCAAGAAGCCACCGGTAGCGACGATCAGCAGTAGGCGACCCGCGACCCAGGGGGTTCGGGCGCGTGCGACCCGGGGGCGTCGACCCCTCCCCCCACCGAGTTGATCTTGGACCTAATGCCGACCAGCGCGTTAAGTCCAAGATCATCGGCAAGGGTAAGCACATAGTGGAACGGATCCCGAGGGAAGACGGATGATGAGTCTTCTGCACCCGGGTGACCTCGACGTCGAGATCGCCGACCGAGCCGACCGACTGGATGCCGATTCAATCGCGGTGTCCACATGACGTCCGAAACTCTGGTCATCGACGGCTGCGCGATCGCCACGGTGGATGACGCCGACCAGGAGTACGCCCGCGGGCACCTGGTGATCCGTGACGGCCGGATCGATGTCGTCGCTGACGGCCCCGCACCGGCCGTCGACGGAGCGCGCCGAGTCGACGGCTCAGGCTGCCTGGCGACGCCCGGCTTCATCAACGTGCATCACCACCTGTACCAGTGGATTACTCGCGGCTATGCGCAAGACGGGACGCTGTTCGAATGGCTGACCACGCTGTATCCCGTCTGGCGCCACCTGGACGCTGACCTCGAATACCACGCCGCCCGCGCCGCGCTAGCGAGTCTGGCTCTCTCCGGATGCACCACAACCACCGACCACCACTACGTTTTTCCACGTGATGGCGGCGATCTCTTTGCCGCAGAGGTGGAAGCGGCCCGGCAGATCGGACTGCGATTTCACCCCTGTCGGGGGTCGATGGACCTTGGGCAGTCGCGGGGCGGCCTGCCGCCGGAGGCCGTCGTCGAGGATCGGGACGCGATCCTGGCGGCGTGCGAGCACGTGGTGTCGACATACCACGATCCCGGGCCAGATTCGATGTTGCGGGTCGCGCTGGCGCCCTGCTCGCCGTTCTCGGTGACCGGGGAACTCCTGCGTGAATCGGCCGACCTCGCCCGCCGCCTAGGCGTGCGCATGCATACCCACCTCGCCGAGACCGTCGACGAGAACGAGTTCTGCCAGCAGAAGTTCGGCTGCGGTCCGGTCGACTACGTCGAGCAGATGGGCTGGCTCGGCGACGACATCTGGCTTGCGCACTGCGTTCACTTGTCGTCGACCGATATCGCGAAGCTCGCAGCCTCGGGCACTGCGGTCGCTCACTGCCCGAGCTCGAACGGCCGACTCGGTTCGGGCATCGCCCCAATCCCCGAACTACTTGCGAGCGGCGCGCCGGTCGGGCTGGGCGTCGACGGGGTCGCGTCGAATGAGCACGGTGGGCTGGCCGAGGAGCTGCGCCAGGCGGTGCTCGTCGCGCGCTGCCGCAAAGGTCCGCGTGCGCTCACTGCCCGCCAGTCGCTGCGGATCGGCACGATGGGCGGTGCCCGGTGCCTCGGGCGCCAAGACGAGATCGGCTCACTGCAGGCCGGAAAGCTGGCCGATGTCGCCCTGTGGCGGATCGACGATCTGGGGCACGCGGACATCGCCGATCCCGTGTGCGCCATCGTTCTCGGACCGCCTGCCACTCTGCAGTTGCTGCTCGTTGGTGGCTCGGTGGCTGTCGAGGCCGGTGAGATGCGCACGGCCGACAGCGCATCGCTCGCGAGGCACGCGCGTGCGTCCGCTCGCGAGCTTGGGCGCCGCGCCGGCGTGTCCTGAGCTGTCAGCTCTCTTGGCGCACGTCGGTGACCTGCTTGTCTGGACGCAAGCCACGCCACGACGGGTGTCGGAGGCGGCCATCTCCGGTCCACTCGGTGAACCTGACCTCCCCGACGAGGCGTGGACTGACCCAGTGCGCCTCGCGGGCGATGACATTGGGCACGACATCGGCAAACGGTGTGCTCCGCCGCGCAAGCTTCCGCAGTCGCGTCATCAGATCCGCGAGCATGTCCTCGGTGAAGCCGGTACCGACGTTGCCGATATAGCGCAGCCCGTCCTCGCTCGGCAGGCCGAGCAGCAACGAGCCAATTGTGCCCGCGCGCCGTCCTTGACCGGGCCGCCAGCCACCGACGACGACTTCTTGGGTGCGAATGTTCTTGATCTTCACCCAATCCGGTGAGCGCCGGCCGGGGAGGTAGTGCGACGAACGTCGCTTGGCGATGATGCCTTCCTGGCCCCGCCGCTGACTCGCCCGAAGGGCCGCGGCGCCGCCGCCCCGCAGGACCGGTGGCGTCCGCCAGTGCGCACCCTCGAGCTCGAGTCCATCGAGGAGCTGCCGGCGGTCGGAGTAGGGAAGCTCGAGCAGCGATCGGCCATCGAGGTGTAACAAGTCGAATATCAGGTAGACGACAGGATCTTGGTCAGCGAGCCGGCGCGCCTCAGACGCGCCGGCGATATGCATCCGCCGCTGTAGTCGACTGAAGCTCGAGCGTTGATCCTTGTCGAGGACCGCGATCTCGCCGTCCAGGACAGCCTGCGTCGTCCCTAACTGCGCGCCAAGCTCACGCAGTTCCGGGTAGCTGACCGTCATGTCTCGATCGTTGCGGGACCACAGCGTGATCCGGCCGCCGTCGATTTCGCAGATCGCGCGTACACCGTCCCATTTCACCTCGAAGGCCCATTGCCGGTCCTGCGACGGTGGCGGGAGGCGACCTAGTGTGGCCAACATCGGTGCGACCCGACGCGGCGGTTGCCAGTCCGGGTGCGCTGCGGCGCCCATGCGATGCATGATCCAGTTCTTGCCACCCGTGCGGATCAGCGCGAAGCGGCCTTGCGTGCGGTGGCCGTTCAGAACGACCTTGACTTCGCGGTCCGACCATTCCTCCAACTGGTAGGTACCCCGGTCCCAGATCGATACGCTTCCCCCGCCGTACTCTCCCGCCGCGATCGTCCCCTCGAAGTCGAGGTATTCCAACGGATGGTCTTCCGTTTGCACGGCAAGGTGGTTCCGCTTGGTGTCTTGCGGGATGCCCTTGGGGACCGCCCACGAGACGAGCACGCCGTCTCGTTCCAGCCGGAAGTCCCAGTGCAGCGCTCGCGCGTGGTGTTCCTGTACCACGAAGCGATGGCCGGCGACTGCCTCAGACGGCCGAGCGGTCGGAATCGGCTCTGGCGTGCGACCGGCCCGCCGCTTGCGGCGATATTCGGTCAAATCGCGTCCGCTCACCGGCCCGATCCTTGTCGAGCTGGAAAGTGGCTGGCCGCGCGCAGGCAAGCGATCAACTCGCGTAGCCCTGGCACGACCCGGTCCTCGGTGATCATGCCGTACCCGAGTACCAGACCGTCCGGAACCGGTGGGTCTTGGCAGTAGTCGGCGAGTTGGATCAGGCGGACGCCACGGGCTTCGGCCGCCGCGATCGCCGGTGCGAGGTCCAGTCGTCGGGACTCGCGAACCCGTGCGCAGACATGGAGGCCGGCGACCGATGGCACGACCTCAAGTAGGTCGGCGGCCTCGCTCTCGAGAGTGTTCACGACGTGCGTGTGACGTACGGCGTAGATCCGGTTGGCCCGGCGGACGTGCCGGGCCAAGTCGCCGTCGTTGATGAACCGGGCCAGGGCGCGTTGCAACGTGGGATCGCTGTGCCAGTCGGTCAACTGCTTGGCTAGCCGGAGCGGCTTGCGGAGCGAGGCCGGCGCGACCAGAAAGCCCATCCGCAGCGCCGGAAGCAACGTCTTCGCGAAGGTGCCGACGTACAGCACGCGGCCCGAACGGTCGAGGCTCTGCAGCGGTTCGAGGGGTCGATGCGCGAACCGGAACTCGGCGTCATAGTCGTCTTCGATGATCACGGCTCCGTGCGCCTCGGCCCACTCGAGCAGAGCGGTGCGCCGCCCCAGCGACATCGACATGCCCATCGGGAATTGATGTGACGGGGTCGTGTAGACGAGTCGGGCCGAGGCCGGGAGTCGCGTTACGTCGAGGCCCTCGGCGTCCACTGGCACGGACACCACCCGTGCTCCATGCGTGCGGAAGAGCTGGCGCGCAGCCGGGTATCCGGGCTCTTCGACGGCGACGGTGTCGCCGGGCTCGATTAGCACCCGAGCGATGAGGTCGAGTGCTTGCTGGGCTCCGTTCGTGACAAGGACGTCCGAGCTGGCCGCACGTACGGACCGCGATACCCCGATATGTCTGGCGATCGCCTCCGTCAGCACGGGCTGACCGCTCGGACCGACATACTCGCCTCGGCCGATGCCGGTTCGGGTCAGCTCGCGATTGAGCAGTCGCCGCCACACATCGAGGGGAAAGAGGCTGACATCGGGCAGGCCAACGCGGAAGTCGTAGCGTGCGCCGACGCCGGACAGGGCGGGGAACGGACGGACGGATTCCCACACTGCGCGGGGACGGACCGCGGCACCCGGAGGTGCGGACCGGTGACGCGGCCGCTGTTCCGCGTCCCCGCTCACAAACGTGCCTGCTCCGACCCGCCCTACGAGGAATCCTTCGGCGATGAGCCGGTCATAGGCGACGGATACGGTGCTGCGCGAGACGGATAGCCGTTCGGCGAGCTCCCGCGTCGGCGGCAATCGCTCGCCCGGTCGTAGTCGTCCATCGATGATGGCGTCTTGCAGCTGGCGATAGATCCGATCCGTCCGATCGCCAGTGCCGTCGAGGCTGATGTGCACCTCCATCCAGCGACCCTACATTGGCCCATAAATGATGACCTGAATTGGCCCTTCTTCGACGCCAATCCCGTACCTACCGTCGCTACCGTGACGACGAAACATCAGCGGCGCGTGGTCAACCTCACGCAGGCGCGGGCCTGGGTGGTGACACCCGTTCGAACCAGCGATCACGACCAATGGGCGGCGCTGTTCCGCGCGTATGGGCGGTCTCACCGCCTCCAGCTGAGCCCGGAGACCGTCGAGGCAGTGTGGCGCAGGCTGCACGATCCCAACCATGTGGTGCAAGGGCTGGTCGTGCGCCGGACCTACGGCGGGCCGCCGGTTGGGCTGGCGCACTACCGGGCGTTCCCGCGGACGTTCGGCCCGAGACAGGGCTGCTTCGTGGACGACCTGTTCGTCGATCCCGCGGCCCGGGGCGAAGGCGCGGCCTCAGCGGTGCTGGCCCACTTGCGACGCTTGGCCGCGGTTCGAGGCTGGGGGACCGTGCGATGGTTGATGGCCGCCGACGATGGGCGCCCCCGCACCGTTTATGACGGCATGGCCGCCCGCGCGCCGTGGACGACCAACGACGGGTGGGTCGCCTGACCGGCCCGTCCGGGCGAGCGATCGCAGCCGGTCGTTGTCGATCGTGTGCATCCGAGATGGGACTACGGTCGACATGACGACCATTCGCCCCAGAGAGGAACACGATGCCTACACGCACCGCGCATACCGCTTGGACCGGCGGGCTGCAGGACGGGTCCGGACAGGTCGAACTCAGCAGCTCCAAGGTTGGGACATTCGACGTGTCGTTCCCGAAACGTACGGCTGACGACGCCGGCGGTACGACTAGTCCGGAGGAACTGATCGCGGCAGCGCACTCGTCCTGCTACGCGATGCAGCTGTCTGCGGTGGTCGCGGCAGCCGGCGGTACACCGAAGAGCTTCGATATCACCGAAAATGTCTCGCTCGGACCCGATCCGGCCGGCGGTTCTCGGCTCACCGGTATCGCGCTGACGGTGCGGGGTGAGGTAGCCGGCCTCGATGCTGACGGCTTTGCGAAGGCAGCGGAAGAAGCGAAAGCGTTGTGTCCAGTCAGCAAGGCATTGACCGGCGTCGATATCACCGTTGATGCGTCGTTGGAGTAAAGTTCAGGCCACGTATACGTCGGGCGTGACCGACATCATGTTGGGTCGCTCCCACTCCGGTGCGCCCGGGCGGACCCTCGGATCACCGGCTCACCACATCGACGTGGGTTGCTCACCGGCTACCGACCGTGGACCGGGAAACACCAGTAGGCGTCGACTCGGGCGGTCACTGAATGGACGCAGGGACTAGGGGCATCCGGCGCCTGGGCCGTCGGCGCCGAAGCCGTACCGACGATTTTGGCTCGGTCCAGATTGTCCTGCAGCCGATCATCGAGGTGGCGACCGGCGCGGTTGTGGCGGCGGAAGCTCTCGCCCGGTTCGCGGGCACTCCAACCCCAGTCGAGCAGATCTTCGCCGTGGCCCATGCGTCTGGACGCGGTGCAGAACTCGAAGCCGCGTGCATTCGAGCGGCTCTGCTCCGGCGGCCGGAGCTGCCAGCCGGCGTGCGACTGTCCGTCAACGTGAGTCCGGACGCCCTGAGCCATCCCGCCATATCGGCGGCGTTCGCCGGCGACCTCGACGGCATCATCGTGGAAATCACCGAGCACGTCTCCTCGGATCCGTCGGCCGTTCGTTCGTCCCTCGACTGGCTTCGCGGACGAGGCGCCCAGGTGGCGGTCGACGACACCGGATCCGGGTATGCCGGGCTGCTGCGATTGGCCGCGCTCGACCCGGACATCGTGAAGCTCGACCGGACGCTGGTCACTGGCCTGCGGGACAGCCTGCCATTGACCGCGATCGTGGAGGCGCTGGTCACGCTCTCCGCCCGACTCGGCTGGCGGGTGCTAGGCGAGGGCGTCGAGTCGCTTCGCGATCTGGCCGCGCTGGCCGAGATCGGAGTCGACTACGCGCAAGGCACGATCATCGCCGCCGCCGCTGACCCGATGCCTGCTGTCGACCCCGCAGCGGTCGAGGCGTGCCGCACCGTCCGCAAGCGGCTGCTGTCCGGAGCACCGCCCGTACGACCACGTCGAAGGCGGCCTCGACGACCTCCCAGCCGCGGCCCGAATGGGTGTGCCGCCGGCAGCCGATCTCGCCGCAGTCGTTCAGATGGCCGCCGACAGCTACAACGTCGATCTGGTCAGCGTCTCACTCGTCGACGGCTCCCGGTTGCGCACGGTCGCCGCCACCGACCCCAGCGTCGCGGATCCGGCATATCGCATTTCCGACTTTCCGGCCCTCCGGCGCGCCCTCGACAGTGGCGCGCTGATCGAAGCCCACCTGGCCGATCAGGACCTGCATCCGGCTGCGCGCCGCTACCTGACGGCCCGTGGGCTGGAAGGCCTGCTGATCGTGCCCATCATCGCGGAGGGAGAGGCAATCGGCGTTCTCGATCTCAGCCGACATGACAGCCGCCGATGGACGGCACGCGAAATCACCCGGGCCCGACGGCTCGGTGAACAGCTGGCCCAAATTGTGGCCGACCGGCCGGGTCCGACCGATGGCACGAGCAGCCAGGCCCAAGTCCGGCGCACTCGGTGAGCGGCCAGGACCCGGTCGCGGAGCGGAGACCGGACTGGGGTGAACCGCGGACGAAGACCATCACCTGGCACGATCCTCTGGCCGCCGCACAGATCGGCGCGGCCATGGCCGGCATCGACTATCTGCGCGCGATGCGAGATGGTCTCCTTCCCACGCCACCCATTGGTGCCCTGTTCGGCATGCGGCTGGTCGAGGTCGATGTCGGCACAGTGACGTTCAGCTGCACCCCGGACGAGTCGGCCTACAACCCGATAGGCCTAATCCACGGCGGGCTGGTCTGTACCCTGCTCGATTCCGTTCTCGGGTGCGCCGTGCAGTCCACGCTGCCCGCCGGCGTCGGGTACGCGAGCATCGAGATCAAGGTCAACTATGTGCGCCCAGTGCATCCTGATGGCGAACTGATCTGCCTACGGGCGACTGATCAAGTCTGGCCGTCGGGTGGCATTCGCCGAAGGCGATGTCCGCAACCTCGATGAGCAGGTCGTGGCCACCGCCTCCGGCAGCTGCCTGATAGTGACGGGCGGCTAAGAACCTGCGCCAATACGGGCGCAGGCCCTGATTACCCCTCGACGAGGCGCAGCGTCCAGAAGTCGGCCGCGAGCCCGCTGTCGGTCAGGTAGGCGTAGGGCATCGTGAAGTAGCCCTCTTGGCCCCATCCGGTGCCCCACGAATTGCGGACCCGGAATCGTTCATCGGCGTCGTCGTAACCGACGGCCACTACCGCGTGGCCGCCGAGGACCGACTCGTCGGGTGACGGCATCGGCACGACACCGGTCTTGGCCACGTCCTGGCTCTCGAAGCTGTCGTACACCGTGAAGCCGAAGACGAACGGGAATCCCTCTGCGAGGCACCCCTTCATCTGCTCGAGGGTCCGAGGTACCCGCTGGTAGCTCGTGGCCTGGTGGGTGAGAGCGTCGGTGTAGCAGGTGGCCGGCGGCTTGTTGGCAAACTTGCTGATGTCATATGGCCAGGCCGTCTCGGGGCAGACTCCCTGGCGGACGAGAGTCTTCACACCGTCGCGGATCTGTGCGCCGCTGTCGGAGTTCACGGTTCCCTCGATGCGCCGCTCGTTGTAGTAAATGAACAGTCTGGACGGAATGAAGTCCGGCAGATTCTGTTTGCGCAAATCAAATTCGAAGGCACCGGCGAGCGCGTTTCCGGTGCAGCTACCGAGCTGTCCTTGGTCGTACACCGGGCCGAATTGTGAGATGAGGTCGACCTTGGCCGGGAGGGCAGCCACGGTCGGCCGCGGTGCCGCATAGATCAGGTCGCGTGCGTCCGGTAGATCACGCACCCAGCCGAATCGAGAGATCGTTCGCGCGGTTGGAGCAGCAGGCGTGTCCGGCGCAGTGCCGGCAGAGTCATCAGTCATGGCCATACGATGACGACGCCGAGGCGGCAGGTAAATAGGTCACGGCGCACGGTGCCCCAACGGGCAACTGGCAATCTGGTGGATAGTCCGAATCATCCGTATCAGATGGGATCTCGTCGGTGGACGCCGGCTACTCAGGAACACCGCTACCTCGCAAGCTCGGCATCGGCGAAGGCAGTCGAGTGCTGCTGGTCAACGCGCCGCCGACGCTCGTCCTTGCTCCGCTACCAGGCGGCGCGATTGTGCACCGCCGGCGCACGGGCGATCCCTACGACATCGTCCTGCTGTTCGTGACCGAGCGGCACGCACTAGAGGCGCGCTTCGCGCATCTCAGCGGCCGCATCGTGGCGGATGGTGCCGTGTGGGTGTGCTGGCCGAAGCGGGCTAGCGGGGTGGTCACGGATCTGACCGAGAACGTTGTTCGCGAGCATGGGCTGCTGGTTGGACTCGTTGACGTGAAGGTCGCGGCGATAGACGCCACCTGGTCCGGCTTGAAGTTCGTGCGACGGCTCGCCGACCGAGCGGCGGTCAGCTCCCGTTGGCCCGACGCGTAGGCCCTGTCTTGCTGACAGCGGGCGCCAAGCTCGACATGCTTGGATGCTTGGATGAGTCCGTCCGCCGCGCCCGCAGACGGTCCACCGTCCGACGCGGTGCCGCAGTACGGGCGGATCGTCGCCACCGCATTGACCAAGGTTTTCGGCGGCCGCGTTCGGGCCGTCGACCAGTTGAGCTTCAGTGTGGAGCCGGGTTCGGTCACCGGCTTTCTCGGACCGAACGGTGCCGGCAAGACGACGACGCTACGGATGCTGCTCGGCCTGGTGAAGCCGACGTCGGGAAGCTCGACGATCAATGGAGTCCCCTACCATCGACTGGACAAGCCATTGACGGTCGTCGGTGCCGCCCTGGAATCGTCCAGCTTTCATCCCGCCCGCAGCGGCCGAAATCATCTCCGCGTCATGTGTGCTGCGGCGGGGCTTCCGGACCAGCGCGCTGACGAAGTGCTCAACCTGGTCGGATTGCGCGACGCCGGCAAACGGAAGGTCCGCGCCTATTCGATGGGCATGCGGCAACGACTGGGCCTGGCCGCGGCCCTGATCGGCAATCCACACGTCCTCGTGCTCGACGAGCCGGCCAACGGACTGGACCCCGAAGGCATCGTGTGGCTACGCAGCTTCTTTCGCCAGCTCGCGGCGCAAGGACGGACTGTGCTTGTCTCCAGCCATCAGCTCAATGAGGTTCAGGAGTTCGCCGACCGGGTCGTCATCCTCGACCACGGCCGGCTGATCCGTTCCGGTTCGATCGCCGAGCTGACGGCCGGCACCGACACCGTTGTCGTGCGTACGCCTCAAGGACAGCAATTGGCCGATGCGCTCTCCCGCCACAGCGTGCCCTGGGAAACGACGGAGGACGGCGCGCTACGCGTGCGTATAGACAACCCGGCGATCGTGGGTCATCTCGCATTCCAGACCGGCGTGGAGCTGCATGAGCTGCGCGTGGATCGATTCGACCTCGAGCAGTTGTTCTTCTCGCTGACGCGGGGAGAGTTCGCGGCGGCCGATTCGACCACGAAGCCGGACCCGGAGAGGGCTCCGTGACCGGTCTCGTCAAAGCCGAGTTCCGCAAGCTGCTGACCACCCAAGTGTGGTTCTGGATGCTTGTTGTCGCGATGTCGCTAACGGTGCTGGGTGTCGTCGGCACCATCGTGGGAGCGGAGAATGATGCCATACTCGCGGCCCAGGTGCGCGACGTGTTCGTCGCCAGCTCGGCTGCGTTTACCTACGTGCCGCTGTTCGTCCTGGGCGTTCTTGCTATCACGACGGAATTCCGCTACCAGACGATCACTCCGACCGTACTCACCACGCCGTCCCGGTGGATATTGATCAACGCCAAGATCATCGCCTATGTGATCGTAGGCATCGCGTACGCACTCGCCTGCCTGATCGTCGAGTTGGCGGTCGCCGTGCCGTGGCTCGCAGCCCGGGGTATCGACTACTCGTTGAGCGACCAGCTCGGCGCATTGCTTGCGGTGTTTGTGGTACTGACGCTGTTCACCCTTTTCGGGCTCGGCGCGGGGGCGCTGCTGAAAAATCAGGTTGTCGCGGTGACGGTCGGTGTCATCTTCATCGTGGTATTGGCCAACCTGGTCCTGGTCATTCCGGGGGTCAAGTACGCATACGCGTACCTGCCGACGGGCCTGGTGAACGCCATCGTCACTCGCAGCGACGCCGAGCGCACGTTCAACGACGTCACCCTCCTGGCGCCCGGCACCGCCGCCGTCGTGCTCGTGATCTGGGGCATTGGCATGGCGCTGCTGGGCGCTGGCATCACGATGCGTCGCGATATCACGTGACCGGCAATGCGCGAGCATCTTGGCCGGCCCCAACGTGCGCCCGGCTCCCGCGGAATCTGGAGCATCCGGGCCACCGTGCTCAGCCTGCTTGCGATCACCACCCTCCCGGGCTGCGCGGTCGGGGAGGCATCGGGGTTCACCGCCCGTAGTAACGCGACCTGCGGGCACGCGAGCGCGGCGATCACAAAGCTCAGCGCGGCCAGCGACCCGAACGCGGCGCTTCGCTACGCACTCGATCGATATGTGATCGTCGAGAAGGCGGTCGCCACGCTGACCGATTCACGGCTCCCGGACGGTCAGACCGGCCGCGAGCTACGCGACCGCTGGCTCCAGCCGGCTCGAACGTCGCTCGGGGCCGCAACCGTCGAGCTGGAACGCCTGCGGCAGGCCGTGCGAAAGGCCGACCGCGATGCCGCAGCCAGCGCTTTTGCGTCGGCAGTCGTCACCGGCACGCGTCGGCGTCGATGCCGGTTACCTGCTGGCGCAACGCCTCGACCGGTGCGCAGCCTTGTTCACGCCCTCCATCCCGCCGACCATGTGGTAGCGACCGCACGAGGCCCGGACGGCGATTGACGCGGGCGTAATCTGGGAATCCGATCGACCCCAGGAAATAGTCGAGTCTTCTCGACAGCACACGACAACGGCGAGGCCAACGTGGCGAGCACGGAGCAGTCCGAAGCAAACCCCTCAAGCCCGGCCGCCAGCGGCAACTTCGGCGCCAACGAATGGCTCGTCGAAGAGATGTACGAGCGGTACCGGCGCGATCCCGCGAGCGTCGATGCTGCCTGGCATGACTTCTTCGTCGACTATCGCCCCGCCGACGCGGCCCAGACCCACGACGGCCCGCCCGCCCGGCCGGCTCCGACCGAGGCGCAAACCGATGCGGTACCTGAGGCAACCGGGCCTGCGACCGCTCCCTTGACGCGGGCCGGGCAGCGTCCAGATGGACACGTCGCGACTGTCGCTGCGGAACCCCAGCCGGCGCGCGCCGCGCCAAGCCCGGAGTCACGGCCAGGCGCCACGCCAGCCGCGGAGTCACGGCCAAGCGCCGCGCCAGCCGTCATGGGCGATGCCACCGCCAGCCCGTTGCGTGGCGCCGCGGCCCGCGTTGTGGCGAACATGACCTCGTCCCTCACCGTGCCGACGGCGACGAGCGTCCGCGCCGTGCCGGCCAAGCTGATGGCCGACAACCGGGTCGTGATCAACAATCATCTGCGCCGGGCACGGGGCGGCAAGATCAGCTACACCCACCTGATCGGTTACGCGACCGTCAAGGCGCTGGCCCACAACCCCGAAATGAACAGCCACTTCGCCGAGATCGACGGCCGGCCGACACTCGTGACGCCAGAACACGTCAACCTGGGAATCGCCATCGACCTCGTCGGCAAGGACGATGCCCGGTCGCTGATCGTTGCGAACATCAAGCACGCCGAGACCATGTCGTTTGCCGAATTCTGGAGCGCGTACGAGGACATCGTCCGGCGGGCCCGGAGCGGCAAGCTCAGCGCGGATGACTTCGCCGGCACCACGATCACCCTCACGAATCCGGGCACCATCGGCACGAACCACTCCGTCCCGCGGCTAATGGAGGGCCAGGGGACGATCATCGGTGTCGGAGCCATGGAGTATCCGGCGGAGTTCAGCGGCATGAGCAGAGAGATGCTCGCCGAGCGGGCGATTAGCAAGATCATGACGCTGACCTCGACATACGACCACCGCATCATTCAGGGTGCCCAGTCCGGCGAGTTCTTGCGCCGCGTTCACGAGTTGCTACTCGCCGACGAGTTCTACGACGAGATCTTCGCGGCGTTACGCATTCCGTACGAGCCGGTGCGGTGGTTGGTCGACCGGGAGTTCACTCACGAGGGCCAGATCGACAAGAGCGCCCGGGTGATCGAGCTCATCAATGCCTACCGCACCAACGGCCACCTGATGGCCGACACGGATCCGCTCGAGTACACCGTCCGGACTCATCCGGACCTGGATATCACCCGGCACGGACTGACGCTGTGGGACCTGGACCGCTCATTCCCGGTCGACGGCTTCGCCGGCGAGAAGCTCATGAAGCTGCGGGACATCCTGGGCGTGTTGCGGGATGCGTACTGCCGCAGGGTCGGCGTCGAGTACATGCACATCACCGATCCCGCACAGCGGCGGTGGCTGCAGTCCCACATCGAGATCAAGAGCACCGTTCCGAATCGGAACGAGCAGCTGCACATCCTCGGCCGGCTCAACGCCGCCGAGGCCTTGGAGACGTTTCTGCAGACCAAGTACGTCGGCCAGAAACGGTTCAGCCTGGAAGGCGCCGAAACGGTCATCGCCTTGCTGGACGCGGTTCTGTCGCAAGCCGCCGACCAGAGCCTGGACGAGGTCGTGATCGGCATGCCGCACCGCGGCCGGCTCAACGTGCTGGCGAATATCGTCGGTAAGCCGTACGGGAAGATCTTCAACGAGTTCGAAGGAAATATCGACCCAGGAACGGCGCAAGGTTCGGGCGACGTCAAGTACCACCTCGGCTCGAAGGGCACGTTCCGCGCGCCGAGCGGCGCCAAGGTCGCGGTCACGTTGACCGCCAATCCGTCGCACTTAGAAGCGGTCGATCCTGTCCTCGAAGGCATCGCCCGGGCCAAGCAAGACAAGCTCAACAAGGGCGAATCCGGCTTTACCGTGCTCCCGCTCTTGATGCATGGGGACGCGGCGTTCGCCGGACAAGGCGTGGTCGCGGAGACCCTCAACCTGTCCCAGCTACGCGGCTATCGCACCGGTGGCACCGTGCATGTCGTCGTCAACAACCAGGTGGGCTTCACAACCTCACCCTCCGCGTCGCGGTCGAGCCTGTACTGCACCGACATCGCCCGGATGATCGCCGCGCCGATCTTCCACGTGAACGGTGACGATCCCGAGGCCTGCGTGCGGGTGGCGAAGCTCGCCGTCGACTATCGACGGGAGTTCAAGAAGGACGTCGTCATCGACATGGTGTGCTACCGGCGGCGGGGTCATAACGAGGCGGACAATCCGTCTTTCACCCAGCCCATGATGTACGACATCATCGACAACAAACGCAGTGTCCGGAAGCTCTATACCGAGGCTCTCGTCGGCCGGGGCGACATCACGCTCGAAGACGCCGAGGCGGCGTTGAAGGACTTCCAACAACAGCTGGAGAAAGTCTTCGTCGAGACCCGCAACACGAGCGGACGGGCCCGGCCGGAACGGCAGCTCGACAAGCTGAGCCCAACCCAGTCAGTAAGCACGGCGGTCACGGCTGAAGTGATCAAGCGGGTCGCCGACGCCTACGCGAACCCGCCCGACGGATTCACCATCCATCCGCGGCTGAAGCCGCAGATGGACCGCCGGGTCGCCATGGCCAGCGCCGGGGATGTGGACTGGGCCACCGCGGAGATCTTCGCGTTCGGGTCGATCGTGCTCGAGGGCCACGCCGTTCGACTGTCCGGGCAAGACTCGCGACGCGGCACGTTCACCCAACGGCATGCGGTCCTCGTAGATCGCCATACCGGGGCGGAGTACACGCCGCTGCGCCACCTCTCGGCCGACCAGGCGCCCTTCTGGGTCTATGACTCGCTGCTTTCCGAGTTCGCCGCCATGGGTTTCGAATACGGCTACTCGGTCGCCCGGGAGGACGCTCTCGTCTGCTGGGAGGCACAGTTCGGCGACTTCGCTGACGGGGCGCAGACCATCGTCGACGAGTTCGTGTCGTCCGGTGAGGTGAAGTGGGGGCAACGTTCGGCGGTTTCATTGCTGTTGCCGCACGGTCATGAGGGGCAAGGGCCGGATCACTCGTCCGGGCGTCCGGAGCGTTTCCTGCAGCTGTGCGCCGAAAACAACATGACGGTGGCTATCTGCTCCACCCCGGCGAACTACTTCCACCTGCTGCGGCGGCAGGCGTTGTCGCCGGTACGGCGTCCGTTGGTCGCGTTCACCCCCAAGTCTCTGCTCCGGCACAAGGCGGCGGTCAGCCAGATCGACGAGTTCACCGACGGGCGGTTCGACCCGGTCATCGGTGACTCAACCGCGGGGGCGGCGAATGTCCGCCGGGTGGTGTTGTGCTCCGGCCGGATCTACTACGACCTCGCGGCAACCCGCGCGCAGCAGGCACGCAAGGATGTTGCCATCGTCCGCATGGAGCAGCTCTACCCGTTACCGGCCGACGCGGTCCGGATGGAGCTCGATCGCTACCCGGACGCCGAGATCGTCTGGGTGCAAGAGGAACCAGCGAACCAGGGAGCGTGGCCGTTCATGGCGCTCAACCTGCCGGAGCACCTCGGTGGTCGAGCGCTGCTTCGGGTGTCCCGGCGCGCCGCCGCTTCGCCGGCGGTCGGATCAACTCAGGTTCATGAAACGCAGCAACGCGAGGTCATCGCCACTGCGTTCAACTGACCGCAGGTCATGGCCGTCACGCTGGATCGGTCGTGATCTTGGACTTAACGCCTTCTGGCGACGATAAGTCCAAGATCATCGACAAGCTAGTGTTGGCGCCCATGGCGTTGCTACCTGACTCCAGTCGGCCCATCCAGTGGGGCATCCTCGGCGCCGGCAACATCGCGGCGACGGTCGGCGCTGACATCGCGCGCTCGCCGGACAGCGAGGTCGCCGCCGTCGGCGCGCGCGATCGCGATCGAGCGGCCCGGCTGGCCAGCCAGCTCGGCGCGTCGCGAGCCTACGGTTCCTACGGAGAGTTGGTCGCCGATGCCGACGTCGACGTCATCTACGTCGCCACGACGCACGCCCAACACCATGAGCATGCCTTGCTCGCGCTGCGCGCCGGCAAACCGATCCTCGTGGAGAAGGCATTCACGTTGAACGCTCGCCAGGCCCGGGACGTTGTCGCCGGGGCGCGCGACGCGGGGCTGTTCTGCATGGAAGCCATGTGGTTGCGCTTCAACCCGTTGATCCGGAAGGCTGTCGACCTAGCTCGCGACGGCGCGATCGGCAACCTGATCAGCGTTCACGCCGACCTGTCCGCGCCATTTCCGTTCGACCCGCACCACCGGCTTTACGACCTCGCCGCGGGCGGCGGAGCTCTCCTTGACCTGGGTGTCTATCCGGCCCACCTGGTGTGGATGTTCCTCGGCCGACCCAGCCGCGTTCAAGCAGTCGGCGCGCTCTCCCCCACTGGGTCGGACGCAACGTCAGCCCAGCAATGGGGGTACCCGGGCGGGGAGTTCGCGCAAATATCGTGCACGACCCTTGGCCGGAGCCCCATGACTGCGCTAATTCACGGCACCGGCGGGTGGATCTCCGTGGATGGGCGGCTGCATCGGCCGACGCAGCTCACGGTGCATCGCGCCGATCAGACCGAGGTCATCGCCGGCGACTCCGTCGGCTACGAACGTGAGGTGGCTGAGGTGGAACGGGCGTTACGCGCGGGCGAGACCGAGAGCGCGGTGGTGCCGTTGCAGGACACCGTGGAAATCCTGGAGGTTATCGACCAGGCCCGCGCGCAGATCGGCGTGCGCTACGAAGCGGACGAGGAGTAGAGGTGTACTACACCGATCGGGGAATCGAGGAGCTGGCCGAACGCCGGGGAGACGACGAGGTCAGCCTCTCCTGGCTCGCGGATCGACTACAGGTGTTCGTCGACGCTCATCCCGACTTCGAGGTCGCGATCGACCGCCTGGCCACCTGGCTAGCCCGCGCGGACGACGAAGACGACTGACTCCTGGCGATCGCCCCGTCCGGCCGAACTGAGAACAGCGGTAAGAAGACCTGCGCGAGCGGCCCGATGGCGAGAGCGTAGGCGACGGTGCCGACGCCCACCGTGCCGCCGAGCAGGAACCCGGCGAGCAAGACGGTGGCCTCGATGCCGGTACGCGTCGACCGGATGGACCATCCGGTCCGGCGCACGAGCCCGGTCATCAGCCCGTCCCGTGGACCTGGCCCGAACTTCGCGCCGATGTACAGGCCCGTGGCAACACCGCACAGCACAACGCCACCCGCGAGGTAGCCGATGCGCAGGACAAGCGGCCCCGGCGTTGGCAGCACGCCGAGCGCGCCGTCGATGGACAGTCCGACCAGCACGACGTTGCTGACCGTGCCGAGGCCGGGGAACTGCCGCAAGGGAATCCAGCACAGGAGGACGACTAGCCCGGCGACGATGACTACGGTCCCGATTGACCATCCGACCCGGCGGGACACGCCCTGATGAAATGCGTCCCACGGATCGAGCCCGAGGCGCGCTCGCACCATGAGCGCGCAGGACGCCCCGTACAGGATCAGGCCAATGTAGAGCTGACTGAGCCGCCGAACCAGGCCGTTTGTCGCCACGACACCCACTATCTCGGCCACACGCACGCAATACTCGGACCAATTGGCACAGGATGGCCAGTCCAAAATAGCCAATTATGTGTGATGATGGCCCGGTGATTGTTGGCATGCCACGGATGAGCGGCCGCGCACTACAGGCGCTCCTCCCGGACATCCGCGATCTGCCCGGACCGGTCTACTCGGCGCTCTGCGACGCCATCGTGTCCCTTGTCCTCGACGGGCGGGTCGCGCCGGAGACTCGGCTGCCGTCCGAACGCGAGCTCGCTCTACAGCTACGGCTCAGCCGAGCCACCGTGACCGCGGCCTACGACCGATTGCGAGCCGAGGGGTTCCTGCAGAGCCGAACCGGGGCGGGCAGCTACGTAACGCTGCCGATCGGGACCCGACCGATGCCGTCAGTCGCGCGGTGGTTTCCGCCAGCAACCCATACGGACGAGATCGACCTGTCCTGTGCTGCGCTTCCGGCGCCGCCTGGGCTCTTTCCCGATGTGCTGATCGGCGCGGATGTTCGAATCGCCGAGCTCGGCCGCGGCAGCGGCTACGACCCCCTCGGGCTTCCCGAGCTGCGAGAAGCTGTCGCGGCCCGGTTCCGAGCTCGCGGCGTCGCAACCGATGCGGACCAGATCATCGTCACGAACGGGTCGCTGCACGCGTTCGACCTGCTGCTCCGGTTATTGCTTGGCCCGGGTGATCGCGTGCTCGTCGAGCTGCCCACCTATCCCGGTGCGCTCGATGCGCTTCGGTCGAACGGGGCCCGAGTCGTGCCGGTCCCGGTGGCGCCAAGCGGAGGCTGGCAGGTCGGTCATATGCAGGCCACCCTCCGCCAGACCGCCCCCCGGCTGGCCATGCTGATCCCCGATTTCCACAATCCGACCGGCGCGCTGGTCGGCGAGGACGACCGGCGGGACGTACTACGCACCGCGCGCACTACCGGAACCACAGTCGTCATCGATGAGTCGTTCTTCGAGCTCGGCTATGACGGCACCGCTATCACCACGGCCGGAATCGACCCGTCGGTCGTCACGATCGGCTCGTTGTCCAAACCAGTCTGGGGCGGCCTGCGGTTGGGTTGGGTACGCGGATCGACCGATCTCGTCCGTCGGCTCGCCGCCCAGCGAGCTGCGACAGACCTCGCCGGTTCGGCGTTGGATCAGGTCGTCGGGATCGAGCTCTTCGCTCGCCTGGACGAGATTGTCGAAGGACGCCGGGCCGAACTGCGTCCGCGTCGCGACGCCCTGCTCGCCGCCCTGGCCGCGCAACTTCCCGAATGGCAGGTACCCGTGCCCGCGGGCGGCCTGTCCGTCTGGGCGGAACTCGACGCGCCGCTGGCGACCGCGCTCACCGTAGCGGCCGCTCAATACGGCGTCATCCTGGTCTCGGGCTCGCGCTTCGGGGTCGACGGCACGCTCGAACGGTTTCTGCGACTGCCGTTCTCGCTGCCCGTACCGCGCCTGGAGGAGGCGGTGAGCCGGCTGGCCGACGCCTGGCGGGGGCTTGACCGGTCGCGAGCCGGGCTACGCCAACTCGTCGTCGCCTGATCCTCGGACTCTGCTCAGGGAGCGGCCGCCACGCCCCGTCTCGGGTCGCGCGCGACGCCTTCCCGTCGAGCCTGTTCTGCGACTGCGGCGGCTATGGCCGGAACGACCCGAGCGTCGAACGGGGTCGGCACAATCCGCTCCGGCTCCACGAAGTCGCCAACGACGTCACCGAGTGCGGTCGCTGCCGCAAGCTTCATACCCTCGGTGATCGTGCACGCACCGCAGTCGAAGGCCCCAGCGAAGATGCCGGGGAAGGCCAGCACGTTGTTGATCTGATTCGGATAGTCGCTGCGACCCGTGGCATAGACGCTCGCGTGCCGGTGAGCGACTTCTGCCGTTACCTCGGGCCGGGGGTTGGCGAGCGCGAAAATGATCGAGTTCGGCGCCATGGCGGCCACCGCCTCCTCGGCGAGGAGTCCAGAGCTGACGCCGAGAAACACGTCCGCGCCAACCAGCGCGTCCTCCACGCTGCCCGCCAACCCGGCACGGTTGGTGATGTGCGCCATTTCCGCCTTGACATCGGTCAGCCCGGAGCGACCCGGGGAAAGGATCCCGCGCGAGTCGGCTACAGCCACGTCACCGATGCCCGCCGCGAGCAGAATCCGGGTACAGGCCACGCCAGCAGCCCCAGCGCCCGACACCACGACCCGCAGGTCGCCGATCTCCCGCCCGGTTACCCGCGCCGCGTTGCGGAGAGCAGCGAGCACCACGACCGCTGTGCCGTGCTGGTCATCGTGAAAGACCGGGATGTTCAAGCGCCGGCGCAACCGGTCCTCGATCTCAAAGCACCGGGGCGCCGAGATGTCCTCGAGATTGATCCCGCCGAATGACGGAGCCAGTCGAGTCACCGTATCGACGATCTCGTCAGGATCAGTGGTGCCGAGCACGATCGGCACAGCGGACAAGCCCCCGAACTCGCGAAACAGGGCGGCCTTGCCCTCCATCACCGGCAACGCCGCCACCGGGCCGATATTGCCCAGACCGAGCACCGCAGTCCCGTCGCTGACAACTGCGACGAGTCGAGACCGCCAGGTATAGCGATCAGCAAGCGAGATGTCGTCCGCTATCGCCAGGCAGACCTCTGCGACACCAGGGGTGTAGGCGAGCGAGAGCGACTCACGATCGACGAGCGGCATGGTGCTCGACACCGTGAGCTTGCCGCCCTCGTGCGCCCGGAACACCGGGCTGGCGGGATCGAAAGTCACGGGGCTTGCTCCACATTCTCTGGGCGACCGCGAACGCACTGATGCGGTGGAGACCATCGCGCGGGGTCACGGCGCACGGCAGGAACAGCGAGGATCGCCCGATCAGACGAGTGTGGCATGGGTGATAGCGCCGGGATAGGCGACCGTGACGTTCGCCATGATCAGACTCGAGCCGGAAGCCACCGAATGCGACGAGTCGTTCGCGTCGACCACCTCCACACGATTCGGCCGACAACATCGGCCGGGCCGTGCGTCCGGCTGTCCCCGCCCGCAGTCTCGTTGTCACTGCGTACGTGCCAACCGCTGCTGTCAGGCGCGACCGCCCGCTTTACCACCAAGCGCTCCGGAAGGTCGCGAAACCGCGCGAGAACGACGTCCCCCGAGCGGATACGGGTGGTGTGGCGTACGACGACGACGTCACCGTCGTAGAGCGTCGGCACCATCGACGGGCCGCTGATCCGAACGCGCTGGTACGGCAACAAAACAGCCGACACGGTGTCCATGCTCCTCTCCGCGCTCAGAGTAGGGTCCACGACGGAGTGTCCGACGAGCGGCAAGCAGGAGGTCGACCATGCGGTTGTTCCACCCCGTTGTCACGGCATACGCACATTGCGACCTGCCGTGCGGCGTGTACGACCCGGCCCAGGCCCGGATCGAGGCCGAGTCGGTGAAAGCGATCATGGAGAAGTACCAGGGCAACGAGGACCCGGTGTTCCGCACCCGAGCGCTGTTCATCAAGGAGCAGCGCGCGGAGCTGGTCAAGCACCACCTGTGGGTGCTGTGGACGGACTACTTCAAGCCGCCGCACTTCGAGAAGTACCCGCAGCTGCACGACCTGTTCAACCGGGCCACCAAGGCCGCCGGGGCCGCCGGCGGCAAAGGCACGGTCGATCCGGCCGAAGGCCAGAAACTGCTCGACTTGATCGCCGAGATCGACACGATCTTCTGGGAGACCAAGAAGGCGTGAGCGCAGACGCGTCGATGGAGGCCGGTTCCCACCTGGAACCGGCCTTCGTGGTCCCGTCCGGGCTCGCCGATGTGCAGCTGTGGTTGATCCGGCATGGCGAGACCGAATGGAGTCGCAGAGGTCAGCACACCAGCCGGACCGACGTTCCGCTGACGGCCAACGGGGAGCGGCAGGCCAGTGCTTTGCGGGGCATGCTGGTAGATGTCCATCCTGTCTTCGTGCTGTGTAGCCCACGACAGCGGGCTGTGCGCACCGCGCAGCTCGCTGGGTTGGCCGTCGACGCCATCGACGACGACCTGGTCGAGTGGGACTACGGCGAATACGAGGGCATGACCACGCAAGAGATCCGCAAGGCTGTGCCCGGCTGGTCACTGTGGACCCATCCGATGCCGGGCGGGGAGACTCCGTCCCAGGTGGCGGCCCGAGCGGACCGGGTCCTCGCGCGCGCGGCCGCCCGGCTCGAGGAAGGGCCGGTCGTGCTCGTCGCGCACGGGCACGTGTGCCGAGTTATCGGCGCGCGGTGGATTGGTCTGCGGGCAATCGACGGTGCGCGGGTTGCGCTGGATACCGCCGCGCCATCCGTTTTGGGGACCGAGCACGATATTCCCGTCATCCATCGATGGAACATGCCGAATCCAGCCGTGGCCCGGGAGGTTTACGTGACCGAGCGCGAAGAGGCAATGTAAGTGACCGAGCATCGCAATGAGGCGAGCGAGGTTCAGCTGCGGATTCCCGCCGACGGAGCGTTCGTCTCGGCGCTCCGCACGCTGACCGCGGGTCTGGCCGCTCGCTGCGACCTGACCATCGACCAGATCGAGGACCTCCGCATCGCCGTGGACGAGGCGTGCTCGCTGCTGCTCCCACACGTGGCGGCGCCTGCGCACCTGACCGCTCTGTTCACGCTCGAACCCGGTGCACTCCGTGTCGTCGCCAGCGTGCCAGCTGACCCGTCCGCGAAGCCGGACCGAGGTGGACTGGCGTGGACGGTCCTGTCGGCACTGGCCGACGACCTGTCTGTGAGTAACGACGACGGAGTGCTGTCAGTCGCGATCGGTAAGCAACGTCTGGTCCGGGGCCGGTGACCGAACGGTCAGAGGCCATTCGGCTGCTCACCGAGCTGCAGCGGCAGCCCGAATCCAGTAGGCAGCGCCAGGAGCTGCGAGACAAGCTCGTCGAGATGCACATGCCGCTCGTGGAGTACCTCGCCCGCCGGTTCAGTGGTCGCAACGAGCCACTGCCCGACCTGGTGCAGGTCGGCGCGATCGGACTGCTGAAGTCCATTGATCGCTTCGATCCCGACCGCGGCCTGGAGTTTTCCACCTACGCGACGCCGACGATTCTCGGAGAGATCAAGCGGTATTTCCGCGACTCCGGATGGCTGGTACACGTGCCTCGGCGGGCGCAGGAACTCCAGGCGACGCTCGCGACCAGTCGGGCCGAGCTCAGCCAGGAACTACAACGGGCTCCGACGGTCGCGGAGCTTGCCGAGCGCACCGGCCTTCGCGAAGAGGACATCATCGAGGCCCTGGACGCGGCTCGCGGCTACTCTGGCGTGCCGCTCGACGCGCTCACTGACGAGGACCACGGCGGAAACGCCGCGGAGGCCATGTTGTCTCAGCTCGATGAGCGATTCGAGCAGGTCGAGCGGCGCGAGATGCTGCGCCCGGCGATGGAGGCCTTGCCCGAGCGCGAGCGGCACATTCTGCTGCTTCGCTTCGTGGCCGGCAAGTCGCAGACCGAGATCGCCACCATCGTCGGCGTGTCCCAGATGCAGGTCTCGCGCCTCGTCACGAGAAGCCTCGCCAAGCTTCGCAGCGCGCTGACGGAGTCCGCCGACGATCAGTCGTAGTGCCGATCCAGGACGGCGCGCACCGGAGGGGTGAACAACAGATACAGCACGACGACCGCGGTCAGCATGAGCGGCCCGCCGTACTGAATGAGCCCGGCCTGGAAGCCCAGGCTGAAGCTCACCACCGCGGTCAGTAGCTCGATCACGACCACCGGCGAGCGCGCAACCGGGCGCAGGCGCAGCAACCCGCGGGCGCATGCAGCAAGCACCCCAGCGCCGAGGAGCGCCAACAGAGCGTCGAGCACTGCGCGGGCGACGTTGTCCGGATGACCCACAACCGTCTTGACCAACAGCTATTGCGGCGATCACAGTGAGCGCCGCAGCCTGCAGCACGATGACCGCTACGGCGACCCGAAGGGGCGTCGGCACGATGGCGACCTGGTTCGAATCGCGCTCGTCGGCGTCCTGGGCAACCACGATTCGGACGATACCCGCGGGTAGCCTGACTCCGTGCGGATTCTGGTCGTCGGCAACCCGCGGGCGACTGCCATGTCCGCGCGAGAACGTGATGTCCTCGCCCACGCACTTGGCGGCGCGGACGAACTCCAGATCGAGGAGACAGCCAATCGGGGGCATGCTGCCGCGCTGGCCTGCCGCGCCATGCGCAGCCAGGTCGATGTCGTCGTTGCTCTTGGGGGCGACGGGACCGTCAACGAGATCGTCAACGGCCTGCTCACGGACGGCGTGCACGACCGAATACCGGCACTCGGAATCGTGCCGGCCGGTTCCACCAATGTGTTCGCTCGAGCTCTTGGCCTTCCGAACGACCCGATCGAGGCGACTGGCGCGCTCCTGGAGGCGCTTCGAGCCGGACGCCGGCGGCGAGTAAGCGTCGGGCGGCTCGACGAACGCTGGTTCGTCTTCGCCGCGGGCGTGGGCTTCGACGCCGCTGTGATCGCCGGCGTGGAACGTCTGCGGCAGAAAGGCCGAAAGTCGACGAGTCGGTTTGTACACCCGGGTCGCACTACGAGAGTTCTTCCGCGCTGATCGCCGGCGTCCGCAACTTCACATCGATCTTCCCGACGGCACGGTGATCGACGACGTGTACATGGCTGTTGTCGCAAACGCTGATCCGTGGACCTATATCGGCCAACGGCCGCTGCGGCCAACGCCAGAGGCATCGCTGGACGGCGGACTGGAGCTCTACGCCCGAACTCGGATGGGGGTGTTGAGCGCGTCGCTCAGCATGGTCTCGATGGCGCGTCGGCGGCCACGCGCTGGAATTGGGTCTAGCGTCACCCACGATCTCCCCGGCCTGGTGATCCGGGCAGACTCCGCGGTGCCCATCCAGGTCGACGGAGACCTCCTTGGCGATCGGGAAAAGATACATTTCCGCCGAGTACTGGAAGCGATTTCAGTCATAGCCTGACCGCTATGTACGATTACTCCGTATTTGTGGCCAAGGAATTACTAAACGGTATCCTCATACGCCTTGCCGGATGCCCAATCTTCGGTCACGCTGGTCCGCGGACCAGACGCAGGCTGCTGCCAGCCCGGTCGTACCAGAGGGATGCGGCCCCTGTCAGCGGATCCACTGCAGAGAGATCTTGCTGTACGAACCTGCTCGTGAAAGAATTCACAAGCAGCATGCGTTCATGAAAAATCCCCCAACCCAGTAAGGAGAGATCGACTCATGGATTGGCGTCACCGCGCGATTTGCCGTGACGAGGACCCGGAGCTGTTTTTTCCCATCGGCAATACCGGGCCCGCGCTACTCCAGATCGAGCAGGCCAAGACCGTGTGCCGGCGCTGCCCAGTCGTTCAGGAGTGCCTCGCGTGGGCGCTCGAGAGCGGCCAGGACGCCGGCGTCTGGGGCGGACTGTCTGAGGATGAACGTCGTGCATTGAAGCGGCGCAACGCGCGGGCCCGGGCTCGGCTGGCCTGATCGGCCGGACTCCAGAGCTGCTCGCCCTCCGCTGGTCACTCACCAAGCGACCTAAGGCTTAACCAACTGGTTGAGCGTTGCGGCGGGCGAGCTGCATGGAGACCACGGCTCGGGTACCGGATGCACCATCCGGTCGCGATTGCAACTGCAGTCCGCCACCAAGCTCGGCGGTCACCAGGCTTCGCACGATCTGCAGGCCAAGCCGGTCGCTCGTTTCCGCGGCGAATCCAGGGGGCAACCCGGTTCCGTCGTCGGTGACGACAACCGACAGGTACCTCGAACCCCGCTCGGCGGACACCTCGACGTGGCCGGCGTCACCGGGCGTAAAGGCGTGCTCGACGGCGTTCTGCACCAGCTCGGTGAGTACCAGGACAAGTGCGGTCGCCGCCTCCGCGGGGATCTCGCCGAACGTGCCCGTCCGCCGCAACTCGACGCGGCCGGTCGACCCCATGACATCCGCGAGCATCTCGAGGAGTCGGTCGACGATGTCGTCGAACGCGACCTCCTCATCGATGGAAACCGAGAGGGTCTCGTGGACGAGCGCAATCGACGTCACCCGCCGCATGGATTCCTCCAGCGCCACCCGCGCTTCGGGCACGCTCACCCGTCGGGCCTGCAGCCGAAGCAAGGCGGCGACCGTCTGGAGATTGTTCTTGACCCTGTGGTGAATCTCACGGATCGTCGCATCCTTGCTCAGCAGGGCGCGATCACGACGTCGCACTTCGGTGACGTCCTGGACCAGCACGAGAGCGCCCAGCGCCTCCCCGCGGGGGCAGAGCGGCAACGCGCGAAATGCCACGCTCGCACCCGCGCCGTCGAGTTCCAGCAACGTCGACCGACCCCCGGACATGACGGCGTCGAGCGCCGATCCGAGAGCGGCCCCGTCGAACGACTCGGCCTCGGGTTCGGGCGCCGTTGTCAGGCTGTCGATCGGCTCGCCCAGGACGTTGCCGGCAACGCCAAGGCGCCGGAACGCGGACAGCGCGTTCGGACTGGCGTAGGTGATCGTCCCGTCGACCCCGACGCGCATGACCCCGTCGCCGACTCGCGGGCCGTCGGCATCCTCTCCGTCGGACTCGGGGCCCGGAAAGCTACCCTCCGCCACCATCGCCGAGAGGTCGGCGGCGCTTTGCAGGTAAACCAACTCCAGTTGGCTGGGGCTGCGGACGCTCGCCAGGTTGCTGTCGCGTCCAAGAACGGCGACGACGATCCCGTCGACGCGGATCGGTATTGCCTCGCGACGGATCGGTAGGTCGCCGTCCCAGTACGCCTCGCCCTCGCGGTAAATGCGTGCCTCCTCCAGTGCGACGCGCAACGGCGCCGCGCGGTGTCCGTAGAGCAGGCTGCCGACCTGGTCGAAGAGGTAGGCCGTCGGCCCCGTCGTCGGACGGCATTGAGCAGCGCATAGGAACGTGACGTCCCCATCGCTGCTTGCGTCGACCGGTACCCACAGCAGCAAATCCGAGAAGGCCAGATCCGCGAGGAGCTGCCATTCCACGACGAGCCGCTGGACGTGAGCGATCTGGGCCTCGTTCAGGGAGGTGCGGGCGGCGAGCAAATCCGAGAGGGCCGACACGCTCCCGAGCATGTCACGACGTGTCTAGTGTCGCGCGAGGCTAGCGGTAGATCCGGGGCGCAGCCTTCGGGCGCGCGCGTGAAGCTCGCGGACAGGGCAGGGGCGTTGCTATTCGGCGCGATATTCGAGGTAGGACGTCTCCACCGTCACCTCGGTGAGGCGCACTCGGATCCGTTCGCGCAACGTCGCGGGCGCGACGTCACCACCACAACACCGGGCTATCAGCGCCTTCAGGTCCTGTTCCAACCCGAACTCCCGCAGGCATGGTCCGCAGCCGTCCAAGTGCTGCCGGATACGGTGGCGCGCCTCCTGGTCCGTCTCGTCATCCAGATATAGATAAACATCACGTAGCACGTCGTCACAGTCGATGCCGCCCGGCCCGAATCCCATGACCATCAGGACTCACCGCCGGCCGACGCTCCGATGAGGCCTCGATCGCGGGCATAGTCGGCGAGCAAACCCTGCAGCTGACGGCGACCGCGATGCAGCCGGGACATCACCGTCCCGATCGGCGTACCCATGATCTCGGCGATCTCCTTGTACGAAAATCCCTCGACGTCAGCGAGATATACGGCCAGCCGGAAGTCTTCCGGGAGTGACTGCAGCGCGTTCTTCACGTCGTTGTCAGGCAGGTGATCCAGCGCTTCCATCTCCGCCGATCGCAATCCGCTCGAGGTGTGCGACTCGGCGCGCGCCAACTGCCAGTCCTCGACGGTGTCCGAATTCGATTCCTGCGGCTGCCGTTGCTTCTTGCGATAGTTGTTGATGAATGTGTTGGTGAGGATGCGGTATAGCCACGCCTTGAGGTTGGTGCCCTCGGTAAATTGGTGGAACGCGGCGAAGGCCTTGACGTATGTCTCTTGCACGAGATCCTCGGCATCGGTCGGATTCCGCGTCATCCGCATGGCCGCTGCATACAGCTGATCGAGGAACGGCAGGGCGTCGCGTTCGAAACGCGCTCGTCGCTGTTCGACCGTCTCCTCAGGCACCGCGCTCTCCTCTCGAGCCGGAGCCTTTCCGCCTCGCTCTGGCCAGGATACGGCGGCCGGATCTAGCCTGACGGACCGGACGGTGATCGACTCCTCGGGCCACGACAGCCCCAGGCTCATCGGCGTCAACACCGCGTTCACTCGTTCGTCCTTCCGTTGCTGGTTGCTCGTGCGGCTCGGGTCAGGCCACTGTGTGGGAAAGGCGGGACTCGGCTCGCGCATTCCCGCCGTGTTTCGAGGATCGGCCACGCCTAGCCCAGCGAAAGCGTCCCGTCCCGCCCCGCTACAGGTCGCGTCCCGCGCACAAATGGGACAGCTGATCACTGCCGCACATCCCGCCACCCCCACCAGCACCAAGGACGCGCAGGAAGCGACGCGATTGGCGCGCGGTCAGCGCGACCGACGCGTGAGCAACGACATAGGTTGGCTGCGTGGCCACCGCGACGCGAGCAACCGCACTGCTCGTGCGCAACCGGGTGACCCACACCATCCACGCCTATCCGCACGACCCCGGCGCCGAGGGCTACGGCGAAGAGGCGGCCCAGGCGCTGGGCGTGCCCGAGGAGCGACTGTTCAAGACGCTCGTTGCCGCTGTCGACGCCAAACTCGTGTGCGCTGTCGTCCCGGTCTCCGGCCGGTTGAGCCTCAAGGCGCTGGCCGCCGCCGTCGGCGGAAAGCGGGCGGATATGGCCGATCCGGCGGCAGCTGCGCGAGCGACCGGCTACGTGATCGGCGGCATTTCGCCGCTCGCCCAGCAGACTCGGCTGCCCGTCGTGATCGACTCGACCGCCGAGCAATTCGCGACGGTGTTCGTCTCCGCCGGGAAGCGCGGGCTGCAGGTGGAGCTCGCGCCCGCTGACCTGGTGAATCTCACATCGGGAAAGGTCGCGCCCATCTCTGCGTGAGCTGTTCCGACGCCGGCCTCCTTCCTACCCAACCAGCGTCGTGAGAAACGCCGTCACCGCCAGGCGGATCGGCTCGGCCGCGCCGCGCAGCGAGTGATCTCCCGCCACGACCACGATGCGACGTCCGCCGGCAGGTGGCGGCATGCCGAACGGGTCCCGGTCGCCCTGCACGACAAGCACCGGGACCGTCGGCTCGGCCAGCTCGTCCACCCGGCTCCGTTCGGGATGGCCCGGCGGATGCAGCGGGAAGGCTAACGCGAGGACACCGGCCGCATGTCCGGCCGACGCGGTGCGGCACGCCACCCGAGCTCCACTGGATCGTCCTCCGAACACCACGGGCAGGAGTCCGAGACCGCGGCCCGACCGCACCTTCGTGACTACGGGTAGCCACGCGCCATCGAGGACCGGACCGGCCGGTGGCGACCGGCGACCGGCGACGCGATACGGCTGGGTGACTCGCGCGACCGCCCATTCGGCCTCGAGAGCGGCCCGCCGCGCGGCGAGCAGGTCAGCTGCCTCGACCCCACCGCCCGCACCGTGTCCCAGGATGAGCAGGCCGGCCGGCCTCCCAGACGGCCGGTCCATGTCGGCCCATGCCACACCGCGGGGCGTGGTGACCTCGATTCGACGGGTAGCGCTGCGCCGGGCCGGACGAGCCATCAATCGCTCCGATCACCGACTGACCCAGTCGCCACCAAGTCACCCTTTCACGTACGACCGCTTCTCGGCGACGAGGCCATCGCGGACCTGATAAACGTCGATCCCGCGCACATGGCCGCCAGCCCAGCGATACCGCCAGCCTGCGACGACCCGGTCGCCGCAGGCGATCAGCTCTTCGGTTTCGAAGACGGCGCTCGGCGCGGCCTCGAAGAACTCCGTCCAGGCCGCCCGCACCGCTGCCTGGCCGACGTAGCGGGCACCGTCTGGCGGTGCGGTGGATTCGAAGACGCAGTCATCCGTCATGGCCGCCATCACGGCGTCGACGTCGTGCCGCCCGAACGCGGCATCGAACCGCGCGACCGCGGCGAGAGTCGTGCATCGCCGTGCGTCGCGGCCGAACTCGGCGAGCAGCCGCTGCTGCGGGTCGTCACCGGCAGCGACGGCAATGGGTTCGGCAACGGCGCCGATGTCGCGATAGCTCGCGGCCCAAGCGTCGAACCAGCCGGCGACCGCCTCTACCAGGTCCGAGTCGAGCCGGTCGGGAGCGCCGATGGTGACGGCCAGATCCCAGGAGTGGACGAGGTAGTCGGCCGTTAGCTGGCGCAGGTACTCCTCCGCCGGGGTGTCCCCGAAGGACAGGTGCACGATGCGTTCTTCGGATTTCGCGCGGTCGGCGGCGTCGACCGCCTCGTCGTAGGCGGCCGCCCAGGCGGCGCGCGGGTCCGAGCCCAGCAAGTCGCCGTCGAACCTGTCACCCACCTGCGCGATCGTCTGCCCCGCGAGCAGCGGGGCGGTCCAACGGGCCTCCCCGACGAGGTGGTTGACCAATGCGCGTGCGTCCCATTCCGCGCACGGCGTCGGCAGTGCCCACTGATCGTCGCGGACCTGGCGCACGGTGGCATCGAACAGGGCCGCGGCGCCCGCATGCAGCTGGGTTGCAGCCGTCATGGCGGCGGTCATTTCGCATACTCGCTGGCGCCGACATCGCGTTGTTCGGTCCTCATGGTGTCCCCTCCGGATCGGATGTGGATGTCGCCTGCTCTGGCACGGCGAACGCGGTTCACCCGGTCCGCCGGCATTTATGACCGGGCGCGTCTGACTTGGGCATCGTCGAGTTGCAGCGGCAGCACGTCGTCCGGCTGCTCGTCAAGTGGCTCGATCAGTTCCGGCCCGTTGTTCTTGACATTGCCGACCGCCTTCGGCACCTGCCGCGGCTCGAGATGTGGCTCAGGGATGGCCGCAAGTAGCTGCTCGGCTATCCGCGGGTCGTCGGCGCTGCAATCGAGCCACGACTCCTGCAGGTCGGGTGGGACGAGCACCGGGCAACGATCATGGATCTCGCCGACGATGTCGGTGGCGGGGCGAGTGATGATCGAGCACGTCCAGACCCATCGTCGCGGATCATCCTCGGGCAGCGAGTCGTCGCGCCAGATCTCGTAGAGGCCGGCCATGGCAAGCAGTTGATCACCCGGCGCATGGAGGAAATACGGGATGGTGCGGCCGCCGTCGTGTTGCCACTCGTAGTACCCGAGGGCCGGGGCCAGGCACCGTCTCCGAGCGGCGGCCGCCTTGAAGGCCATCTTCGTCGTGACGGTCTCGCTACGAGCATTGATCATCTTCGCGCCGCCGGCACGGGACTTGGACCAGCTGGGCAGCAAACCCCAATCCACGGTGCGTAGCTGCCTGACGGCTGGCGCCGCGCGGTCGTGGGTGGGGTGCCGTTTGACGACGATGCGGACCGGATCGGTCGGGGCGACGTTCCAGGATGGCGGAAGGTCCTCGCCGAGCGACTCCTCGACGTCGAACTCTTCAGCCAGGTCCGCGGTCGAGGCGACGTTGACGTAGCGACCACACATGCTCACCAGTGTGCCCCGCACTGCGATGGGGTGTGACCGTGCCGCGGCCGGTGCGATTCCGGCAGACTGGGCTCGTGCGATCCGAGCCTGTTCATGCGCCGACGCCGTGGAATGCGCCGCGAGCGGTCGGACCGGTGCGGGGCCGAATCGCGTTGCCCGGATCAAAGTCGATCACCAACCGGGCGCTGGTGCTGGCTGCTCTCGCCGATGGCGAATCCGTCATCCGTCGCCCGCTCCGGGCGCGTGATACCGAGCTCATGGTCGACGCGCTCCGGGCCCTTGGCGTCCACGTAGCAGACGAAGACGACGATTGGCGGGTGGAACCGGCACCGCTACACGGTGCCGTCGTCGCCACCGGACTCGCCGGAACTGTGATGCGCTTCGTTCCGGCGCTGGCCGGGCTGGCGCGCGGACCGGTGACCTTCGACGGCGATGAACGAGCGCGGGAACGGCCGATGTGGGCGCTCATCGACGGGTTGCGTCAGGCCGGCGTCGTCGTCGAGGACGTCGGCCGAGAGCGGCTGCCCTTCACGGTCCGCGGTAATGGCGCGGTTGCCGGCGGGATGGTGCAAGTCGACGCTTCCGCGTCCTCGCAGTTCATCTCCGGCCTCCTCCTTGCCGGCGCGCGCTACGACAAAGGGCTGGAGCTGCTCCATACCGGTCGAGATCCCGTCCCGTCCCAGCCACATCTGGACATGACCATGGACATGCTGCGCTGCGCGGGGGTAGAAGTCTCGCGGCCGTCGGCGACGTCCTGGCACGTCGCTCCCGGTCCGATACGAGCCGGCACACTGACGGTGGAGCCGGATCTCTCCAATGCGGCGCCGTTCCTCGCCGCCGCGGTCGTCACCGGTGGGGCCGTGACCGTTCCCGGCTGGCCCCGGCGGACCACCCAACCGGGTGACGGCCTACCGGACCTGCTGTCCCGCATGGGGGCGCGTGTCGAACGGGACGCCGATGCCGTCACCGTCGCGGGGACCGGATCGATCAGCGGTCTGGATGTCGACCTGCGCAACGTCACGGAGCTTGCCACGGTGATCGCCGCAGTAGCCGCCGTCGCCGATGGCCCATCGCGGCTGCGGGGCCTGGCGCACACTCGCGGCCATGAGACCGACCGCATCGTCGCACTCGGCACAGAGCTGCGCCGGCTCGGCGGGTCGGTCACCGAACTCGACGACGGCCTGGCCATCACCCCACGTCCACTGCGCGGCGCGGTCTGGCACGCGTACGGAGACCATCGAATGGCGACCGCGGGCGCGGTGCTCGGCCTGCTCGTCGACGGCGTTCGAGTCGACGACATCTCGGTGACGAGTAAGACGCTGCCCGACTTCCCCGCCTTGTGGTCCGGGTTGATCGCCCGCTAGGCGCCCAGGAATGACGGGGCCGACCGGGCGGCGCAGCGACCACAGAGACCTCGACGAGGACGACGTCCGGATCCGCCCCGGGCGGGGCAGCCGACCGCGGTCGAAGCAGCGCCCCGCTCACGACGACGCTGTCACCGGCATGGTCGTCACGGTCGATCGCGGGCGGTACACGGTCCTGATGGGCGCGCCGGACGACCCCGGCGCACGGGTGATCGCGATGCGGGCGCGCGAGCTCGGCCGCCGAGGTATCGCGGTCGGCGACCAAGTGAGCGTGATCGGGGATCTGTCCGGCGCGCCCGATACGTTGGCACGCATCGTGCGCATTGCGGAGCGGGAGACAGTGCTCCGCCGGACGGCGGATGACACCGATCCGGTCGAGCGGGTGATCGTCGCCAACGCCGATCAGCTGGCCATCGTGGCCTCGCTGGCCGACCCGCCTCCTCGCTACGGGCTGATCGACCGGTGTCTCGTCGCCGCCCTCACCGAAGGCATGGAGCCCTTGCTGTGCCTCACCAAGTCCGACCTTGCTCCGCCCGACGAGGCCCTCGCCCGCTACGCCGAGCTCGATCTACCGTCCGTCGTGACCGGCCTCGGCAGCGACCTTGGCGATCTGCGGGCTGCGCTCGCCGGACAGGTCTCGGTACTCGTCGGGCACTCCGGAGTGGGCAAGTCAACGCTGATCAATGCCCTGGTGCCGGACGCCCGACGCGAGATCGGCGCCGTGAGCGCGATTGGCAAAGGGCGACACACCTCCAGCTCGGCAATCGCGCTGCCCCTTCCCGAAGGCGGCTGGGTCATCGACACCCCGGGAGTGCGCTCGTTCGGGCTTGCCCATGTCGGCCCGGACGATCTGCTCTGGGCGTTCCCCGACCTCGAGGACGGAGCCACGCAGTGTCCGCCGGGCTGCGAGCATGCGTCCGCCAAGGACGGATGCACCCTCGACGCCTGGGTCGCAGCCGGGCACTCGAGTCTTGAGCGTCTCGCGGCCTTCCGCCGGCTGCTGGCCAGCCGGACGGCCGGCAGCTGACGATCGCGCAATGCCGGCAACCCATCAGCGCCCGTCAGGGCACCGTCGATGGCGCCGGGTCAGCTCAACCACTCGCCGAGTACGTCGACCGCCTTGGCGATCTCCGCGGTGTCCCCGGCGTAAGACATCCGGATGAATCGCCCGCCGTTGACCGGGTCGAAGTCGATGCCCGGTACCACAGCAACCCCCACGTCACTCAGCAGCTTCGCGACCCACGATTGGGAATCCTCGGTATATCGCGATACGTCCGCGTACAAGTAGAACGCACCGTCGGCCGGCGCGATCTTGTCTATTCCGACGTCGGGGAGCCGCGTGAGAAGCAGGTCACGGTTCTCGCGGTAGCGCCGGACGTTGTCGTCCAGCTCCCGATATGCCTCGAACGCCCGGACGGCCGCGTGCTGCGCGAGGGTAGGAGGACAGAGCGCGAAGTTGCCGGCGAGCCGGTCCACGGAGTCGGCCAGCTCCGGGGGCATGAGCAGCCACCCCAGTCGCCAACCGGTCATCGAGTAGTACTTGGAGAAGGAGTTCACGACGATGCCGCGCCGGCTCGTCGCCCACGCGCAGCTGGGCGGTTGGGTGTAGCAGATTCCGTGGTAGATCTCGTCGCTGACGAGTCGCGTGCCGTGACCGTCGCACCAGCGCGCGATGGCGGCCAGCTCGTTCGGGGGCACCATCGACCCGGTCGGGTTGGCCGGACTCGCGAGAACGAGGCCAGCAGGCGCGGCATCGAGCGCATCGAGCATGCGAATCGTCGGTTGGAACCGCGTTTCCGGGCCGCAGGGCATGGGCAGCACCGTGCAGCCGAGCCCGGTCAGCATGTTCCGGTACGCCGGGTATCCCGGCTGCGCGACGACGACAACGTCGCCGGGCTCGAACGCCGCTAGAAATGCGAGTAGGAACGCGCCCGACGAGCCGGTGGCTACCGCCACATCGCCGGCCTGCACGTCAATGGCGTAGGTGCGCCGATAATGCGCCGCGATGGCATCGCGCAGGACGGGTAGCCCCAGCGCTCCGGTATAGCCAATGCGGTCTACGTCCAGCACCCGGTGCGCCTCGGCTCGCACGTGCGCCGGCGCCGGCGTCGACGGCTGGCCGGCAGTGAGGTCGTAAACCAGCAGGCCGGAAGTTCGGCGTTGCGCCACAGCCTCCAAGATCCGCATGACGTAGAACGGCGGCACCTGACCGCGCGCCGACACCCCCATAACGCTCATCGCGCACCTGCCCCCCCTTCACGCTTGCTCCACGTTCACTCGCTCACGTCGACCCAACCGCCGGTGCGCCAGTACTCCCCCTTCTCCCGGCTGAGCAACCCTTCCTCGACCAGATAGCGACGTAGCGCCGCGACGTCCTCGTGCCAGTCTCGAAGCGTCGCGTTCACGCTCGACTCGTCGTAGCGCCGGCCGGGCTCGAAGGCGGAGGCCAGGTACTCCAGCACCATTCGTCGCTTACGTCCGGCCGCCGGAATCGCGATCAGCCGGCCGTCGCGAAGATACGCGCCGAGTACCCGGCTCGTCGCTGCGTCGACCGGGCCAAATGACGGCGCGGCGCGAGGCGGCGCCTCGGCGCGGACCGCGTCGGCGAAGGCCTGCTCACGCAGGATGAATTCGCCATCGGCCACGGCGACAAGGCCGGCTTTCAGCAGCCGGGTCAGCGCCGCATTCGCTTCATCTTCGGGCAGCTGGGCCCGATCGGCGATCTCCGACGGGGTGCGCGCTCCCAGCGTGAGCGCAGCGACCACCCGCAGCCGACTCCGGGACGCGAGCTGACCGACAATCATGCGCGTCGTGAGCACGTCCGGGCCCGGTTCGCTCACCCTCTGGACGTTAGCAGCGAGGAGGTGGCGCTACGGTTCGATCGTGGGCGCGTACCGGACGGACCTGGATCTTGCGGGTTCCCTGGCCGATATCGCGGACGGCGTCTCCCTCGCCCGATATCGCGCGAGTGACCTGCAGGTTGAGACCAAGCCCGACCTCACGCCGGTCAGCGACGCCGATCGGGCGGTAGAGCAGGCGCTGCGCGGCCAACTCGCGGACACGCGACCGGGCGACGCGGTCTGCGGTGAGGAATTCGGCGCGACCGGCGACGCGGCGCGCCAATGGGTGATCGATCCCATAGACGGCACCAAGAACTACGTCCGCGGCGTGCCCGTGTGGGCCACGCTCATTGCGCTGCTCGATAACGGCGATCCAGTCGTCGGCGTGGTGTCAGCCCCGGCGCTCGGCCGCCGGTGGTGGGCGGCACGTGGTGAGGGCGCGTGGGTCAGCGAGATCGGTAACGAGGTACGCCGGCTTGGTGTGTCCGGCGTACGCGCTCTCGCCGATGCGAGCCTGTCGTACTCGTCGCTAGGCGGGTGGGGTGGACCCACGGAGCGCGCAGCGATCCTGACGTTGATCGACGAGGTGTGGCGCAGCCGGGCATTCGGCGACTTCTGGTCGTACATGCTGGTGGCGGAGGGAGCGGTCGATCTGGCCGCGGAACCGGAGTTGTCATTGTGGGACATGGCCGCGCTGGCACCCATTGTGGTGGAAGCCGGCGGCCGTTTCACCGGTCTCAACGGTCGTGACGGCGTCCACGAGGGCAGCGCCATCGCGAGCAATGGCCTGCTCCACCGTGCGGCCCTGGCCGTCATCGGCGCTTCGGCGCCGCAGAGCTGACGGGCGCTATGCCGCAGCGTTAACGCTCCGCCTCCTCGACGACCTGCCACCCGGCCGCCGTCCAGTCGAGATAGACCCGCGCGTAGTCCTGATTTGCTCTGCTGCCGGTCGACGGGGCAGCACTCCCAGCCGACGCCGCGACTGGAGCTTCCTCTCTGATGACGAGCTCCACGGCGTATTCAGCCTTCACCGGCAGAGATCCCCGGATGACGGCCGCGGACACGACCTGGATCCGGGCGCCTCGAATCGTGTCGCCCCGAGCACGCATGGCGGTCAAGCTCTGGATGTAGCCCGCGCACGCGCGGCAGGTCGGCGCGCTTATTGCCGAGATCAGATACGGGTCGGTAGTGGCGAGTCCCCAATCCACGGCCTGGACGAAATAAGTCGCGAACGACTTCGCTCCTGCGGAAGTGTGGGTCTTTGCCGCGGCGGCCAACACCGGCGGCTTCTCCCCCGACCGCAGGCTGAGACCAACCGTCGCTGGGCTGGTCGGGCGGGGCGACGGGGTCGCGGCGGAGTTCTCCCGAGCAGCTGCACCGCCTCCGCCGCAAGCGGTGAGCAGCAGGAGCACGGCCAGCACGCCAGTCCGTCTCCGCCATTGCACCGCCCGATGGTCCCCCGCCGACGCCGCAACGTCCGGGACCACCCGAGTTTCGGCGTGCCTTATCGGCGGTCGGCGAGCAGCAAAGCGCTGTCGCCGAACTCGTGCCAGAGATAGCCCATGCGCAAGGCTTCGCGGTATGCCGCGGCAATCAGCTCGGCGCCGGCAACGGCCTCGAGCAGCAGCAGATGGGACGCACCCGGAGCGTGCCACCCGGTCACCAGCCCGTCGACCACTCGGGCCGGCCGGCCGGGACCGAGCACCAAATCGGTCCATCCGGCGCCGGCATTGACCTCTCCCCGATCGTCGGCGACGGTCTCCAAGGCCCGCGTCACGGTCGTGCCGACCGCGATGACCCGGCCGCCGCTGCGTCTGGTCAGGTTGACGAGCCGGGCCGTTGCCGGCGGGACGAGGTAGCGTTCTGCGACCGGCGGTTCCCCCGCCTCGAGGGACGAGACGCCGGTGTGCAGCGAGATGGGCGCGATGGCCACTCCGCCGGCAACCAGAGCGGTGACCAGATCGGTCGTGAAGGGCCGGCCGGCACTCGGCATCTCGGCGCTACCCGGCTCCCGGGCGAACACAGTTTGGTAGTAGCGAAGCGGCCAGCTGCCGGATACATAGCCGTAACTGATGGGTTGTCCGACCCGCTGAAGGTACTGCGCGACGTCGCCCTCGACCGCAACGGACGCCCGCCAGAGCCGCACGATCCCATCCCGGGTGCGGGTGTGCGGGGCCACGAGGGTCAGCCACACCCCGTCGGGCAGCTCAATCCGGTCCCCGGCGTGCGCCTCGGTAACCGGGCCCGCGGCCCGGACCGATGGACGGATCTCGACCAGCCACACGCACGGAGCGGCCGGCGAGGAGAAATGCACGGTGACGGGTCCAGCCTTCCCGCGCGACCCGGGTACCGCGGCCGGCAGGGTGGCCGAGGTGTTCACGACGACGAGATCACCGGGCACCAGCACGGTCGGCAGATCCGCGAAGCGCAGGTGCCGGAGACCGGCCGACGCAGCGACCAGCATCCGCACCCCGTCCCGGCGCACGCCCCGGGCCTCCGGTGGCTCGCGGGCCTGCAGCTCATCCGGAAGGACGAAGCGGGTGGTGTCCATGGCCGTCATTGCCTCATCCATCACGCCACTCACCGAAGGGCCGGAACGGCAAGATCGCTCGCGCGATACCGGCCACTTTCCGGGCGCTCCTCGAGCAACCGGAGAAACGACGGGACGACCGATTCCGGCTCCGGGCGATCAGAGATGTCCTCGCCGGGGAAGGCCCGTTGATGCATCTCGGTCTGCATGTCGCCGGGGTCGAAGGAGTACACGCGCAACGTTGGTTGTTCAGCGGCGAGAATTGCCGTCAGCTGATCGAGCGCAGCTTTGGCCGAGCCGTAGCCACCCCACCCGGCATACGCCTCGACGGCCGCGTCGGAGCTGATGTTGACGATCGTGCCGCCGTTGGTGAGCAACACGGGCAGGACCTGCTGGATCAACGCGAGCGGCGCGGTCACGTTCACTCGGTAAACGTCTGCGAGATCGGCGAGCGGATATTCGGCGAGCTGCGGCTGCGGGCTCGGCCCGAGATGGCTGGCATTGTTCACGAGCAGGTGCAGGCCGCCGAATGACTCCACCGCGTCAGCTAGCGCCGCGCGGTGCCACGAATCGGTGACGTCGCCGACGATTGCTCGCGCGGTCGGTAATTCGGCAGCTACGGCCGCCAGGGCGTCAGCGCCTCGCGCGTCGATGACGACCGACCACCCTCGCTCGCCCAACGAGCGGGCGATCGCCCGCCCCAATCCACGGGATGCCCCGGTGATCAGCGCAACTGGCATCTGAGTCTCCTTGCCGGTGACGGATCTTTCGTGCCATCGTGATACCTAAAGCTGACTTCAAGTCAAGGAACTGAGATTTGCTTCGAACGACGGATCACCTGACAGTTGGCGAGGTGGCACAGCGCAGTGGCTACGCTGCGTCCGCCCTACGCTTCTACGAGCGGGAAGGTTTGATCAAGGCGACCCGGACGACCGGCAACCAGCGCCGCTACGAGCGCGGGGTGCTGCGCCGACTCGCTTTCATCCGGGCCGCACGCAATGTCGGACTCACCCTCGAGGAGGTGCGGGCCGCACTCGACTCTCTCCCGGAGGGCCGGACGCCTACGCGCGCCGACTGGGCTCGGTTGTCGCACGGCTGGCGCACGCGTTTGGATCGGCAGATCAGCGCCCTGCAGGCACTCCGGGACGGACTCGATTCGTGCATCGGTTGTGGGTGCCTGTCCCTCAAGCGTTGCGCGATCTCCAATCCGGACGACGTAGCCGCCGTCGCAGGTGCCGGAGCGCAATACCTCCCGTCACTGCTGCGGCGGACACCCTCTGGCCGCTGAGCGCTGTCCGCCCGGTTACGAGGCGAGCCCCTCGACGACATCGGCACCGGGCAGCTCGGTGAGCAGTTTCGGTGGCAACAGGAGCTTTGAGCGACGCAGTCCGCTGCCGATGACCACCGACTGCTGTTCGAGTACGGCCGGGTCGATCAGCACCGGCCAGCCGGCCGGCAGCCCGATCGGCGTGATCCCTCCATACTCCATCCCGGTTAGCTCGACGGCCTCGTCCATCGGAGCGAAAGACGCCTTGCGCGCGCCGAGCAACCGGCGGACCACACCGTTCACGTCGGCCCGCGTCGTGGCGAGCACGACGCACGAGGCATAGGACGTCTGGCCTGCGCGTCGACCGGCGATGACAACGCAGTTCGCGGACTGCTCGAGCGGAACGTCGTAACGCGCACAAAACTCAGCGGTGTCCGCAACAGCGGGATCGATCGGCGCCGCGCGCACCAGGTCGCCTCGCGGCCACCCGGCCAACGCCGCCGCGACCGGCAATGCAACCAGTGGTTCAACCGCGGACGTCCACGTCAACGTCCCTACCGAGGTCATGCCCGTAGTCTGCACAAGATGAATGTCGACATCACCAGCCGGGTATTGCCCGGGATCGGTGTGTGTCAGGAAATCGACCTTCGTGATGGTCACCGTATCGGCGTCGTGACCCGGCGAAACGGCCTGCGGGATCTCATCTTCTACGACGAGGAGGGGGAGGGCGCGGCCGCGGCCGTCTCGCTGTCCGTCGAGGAGGCGAACGCGATCGCAGAGGTATTGGGTGCTCCAGCGTTGACATTTCGACTTGCCGTGCTTCAGCGCCAGGCCGAGGGATTGATCGTCGAGGAGTTGCCGGTGCCGGCGGACTCGCCCTACGCTCGCCGTCCGCTCGGCGACACCCAGGCTCGTACGCGTACGGGCGCGTCCATCGTGGCCGTGCTCCGCCAGGGTGCGGCGTTGCCGTCGCCGACACCGGACTTCGTGCTGCTGCCGGGTGATCTTGTCGTGACCGTGGGCACCCAGGCCGCTATCGATCAAGTCGCGCACATCCTTGACGGAACAGCCGATTCGGCGGACAGAACACCGAACGGCTGATTCCCGATGGAGGTCGCAGCGGCAGCGGAGACCTCGGGCGCGCACGTCGCCATCCTGCTCATCGAACTCGGGGCCATCCTCTTCGTGCTGGGTCTGCTCGGCCGGCTCGCGCAGCGGATCGGGATCCCGGTCATTCCCATCTACCTCCTGGCCGGACTTGCTTTCGGCCAAGGCGGATTTCTCGCCTTGTCGGCTAGTCGCGATTTCGTCAACGTCGCCGCGGACATCGGCGTCATCCTGCTCCTGCTCATGCTTGGCTTGGAGTATTCCGCCGATGAGCTGACGGCAAATATCCGGACTCAGGCGCCTATCGGAGTCATCGACGGAGCGCTGAACGCGTTGCCTGGCGCTGCGCTGGCGTTGATTGCCGGCTGGGGGGTGCCGGCGACGGTGGCACTCGCCGGTATCACATGGGTGTCCTCGTCCGGTGTCATTGCCAAGATGCTCGCGGACAATGGCCGGCTGGGTAACCGCGAGACGCCGGCGGTCTTGGGCGTACTCGTCATGGAAGACCTGGCGATGGCGCTCTATCTCCCGCTGCTCACCGCGCTGCTCGCCGGTGGTGGCACGGGCGGGGTCTTCCTCGCTATCTCGATCGCCGCCGCGACCATAGCGGTCGTCATGCTCGTCGCCACGCGGTACGGACACCACGTGACCATCGTTGGTCGGAGCGAAGGACAACGAGTCGCTGCTGCTCGGCGTCCTGGGTTTGACGCTGCTCGTCGCTGGCATCGCCGAGGAGCTCAAGGTGTCGGCCGCGGTTGGCGCCTTCCTCGTCGGCATAGCGGTTTCGGGAACGGTCGCGGAGACAGCGGCGGAGCTGCTGACCCCGCTGCGGGACCTGTTTGCGGCCGTGTTCTTCGTCTTCTTCGGGCTCTCGACCAGCCCGGGATCTCTCCCCCCGGTGCTGCTGCCAGCCTTGGCGCTCGCCGTGATCACGTCCGTCACCAAGCTGGCGACGGGTTACATTGCCGCTAAGCGGGCCAAGGTCAAGCGGCGCGGCCGGTGGCGTGCCGCCGTCGCCTTGATACCTCGGGGGGAGTTCTCCGTGGTGATGGCGGCGCTCGCCGTCGCGGCCGGCGCCGAGCCACACATCGGGCCGCTGACCGCCTGCTACGTGTTACTGACGATCATCATCGGAGCGGCCGTCCAGCGGCTGCCCGATCGACTCAAACCGGAGCCGCGGCGGCGCCGGGCAGCGCGCGCGCCTACCGTGGCGTCGTGAGGTATGCCGACACCGAGGAACTTCTCCGCACATACGACACGATCGTTGTCGTTGGTGCGAGCGTGCATCCGGAGAAGGCTGCTCACGCGATCCCGGCGGTGATGCAGCGCTACGGCTGGCGGATCATCCCGGTCAACCCGCACGCCGACGAGATCTTCGGCGAACGGGTGTACCGAAAGCTCGTCGACATTCCGGACGGCCCAATCGGTCTGGTCAACGTCTTCCGACCGTCCCGCGACGCCGCTGACATCGCTCGGCAGGCAGTCGCAGCGGGCGCCCGGGCCTTGTGGTTGCAACAGGGGATCGTCTCAGCCGAAGCGCACCGAATTGCCGACGAGGCCGGCGTCGCCTACGTCGAAGATCGTTGCCTCGCGGTCGAACGGGCCCGCTACGCATTGCGGGCGTCCCCCCGCACGATCCCAAGGTCGAGGATTGATTCCCAGCCAGCCGACTGACTCCCACGCCGACGTGATCTTGGAGATAACGTCGCGCTAAGGCCATAGGTCCAAGATCACGGCTGGGACCACCGGCGCCAGTCAATACCTTCCGGCGAAAGTATCGCCACCACCGCAAAAGGGATATGTCGGACCCACCCCTACAGTGGGAGCCATGGGAGCCGCCGTGGGTAGCGCTGTTCGGCGCCCCACGTACACCGACGTTCTGCGGGTCACCGAGTTTCGCGCGATCTGGATCGCCGATGTGCAGTCCCTTGTCGGCGACCAGATCGCCCGCGTTGCCTTGACGGTCCTGGTCTTCGCCAGCACCGGATCGGCGGCGCTCACCGGCCTCACCTACGCGCTGACCTACCTGCCCTCGGTGGTGGGCGGAGCGTTCCTCTCACCCCTGGCCGACCGATACCGCCGGCGCCGCGTGATGATCTGGTGCGACTGGATTCGGACGGTGCTGCTTACCGTCATGGCGCTTCCGTGGCTGCCACTCCCGGCCTTGGCGGCGCTGTTGGTCGTCGTCGTGTTGATCGGCCGACCGTTCCTCGCTGCCGAAAACGCTCTGCTGCCCGACATCCTGAGCGGTGAGTTCTACGCACTCGGTTCCGGTCTGCGGACGACGACGCTGCAGGTTACGCAGCTCGTGGGCTTTGCCGGCGGCGGAGTGCTGATCGTGACGATCGGCGCCCAGTGGGGATTGGCTCTCGATGCCCTGACATTCGGTTTCTCGGCGCTGATCGTTCAAGCATTTGTTCGTGACCGGCCCGCGCCGGCGCGCGAGACGAGTTCGGCAGCGGAGCCCTACCTGCGCATGGTCTCGTCCGGAGTGCGGCTGGTGTTCGGCGATCCGCGGTTGCGAACGCTGATGTTGCTGGCTTGGTTGGCCGCGTTCTACACGGCGCCGGAAGGACTTGCGGCTCCGTACGCCGAGCACATCGGCGCAGGTGGCGCCGGCTCCGTCGGCCTGCTCCTCGCCGCGATACCAACCGGCACTGCCGTCGCCACGTGGTTGTTCATACGCTGGGTACCGCCCCGGAGGCGCGCGGCATCCATCGGCTGGCTGGCTCTGCTCGCGGGTGCCCCGCTCGTTGCGTGCATCTCGGGGCCGAGCCTCTGGGTGTCGATCGGACTCTGGGTCATCACCGGCCTGTGCTGCGCTTACCAGGCACAAGCCGCCATCACGTTCGTCCAACTGGTGGATCCGACCGAGCGGGCCCGCGCGTTCGGCTTGGCCGCCGCTGGGCTCCTCGGGGTTCAGGGACTGGGCATCCTCCTGTTCAGCGCCCTTGCGCAGGTTCTCGACGTGCAGCAAGCCCTCGCCCTCGCCGGTTTCTTGGGAATGGTGATGGCCATACCGCTTGCCCTGCGCTGGGCGAGGCTGCACAAGAGCGTCTCAATCGACGGAGAACCCTGAGAATCCGCCGGCTGCCTGGCCCCATTCAACGTCCACTGATCGCACAACGCCCGGGGCCTGGCCACTGCGGACCAGATCCAGCAACGCCGCACAGTCGCGCTGCGACCCCTCCGCCACGATTCGCACCGAACCGTCACCGAGATTGGTCGCCCGGCCCGACAGGCCGAGCCGGCGCGCCTGATCCCGCGTCCACCAGCGGAATCCGACGCCCTGCACCCAGCCCTCGATCCGCGCGTCCAGGCGTACGCCGTCGTCGGTCATCCGGCAGTCCCCGACTCGAATTCGTCGGCGGCACCAGTCACCCGCGGCTCGTCGAGAATGAGAATCGTCTGGGTAGACAGCACGTCCGGCATCGTCTGTAGCCGGTTGAGCACCAGGTCCCGCATGGTTGCCGCGTCCCGGGTGCGGACCAGCAGCACGAGGTCGTTCTCGCCCGAGACGAGTGCGGCGTGCCAGACCTCCGGGATATTCGTCACGCGCTGGCGCACGGACTTCCAGGAATGCTGGCTGATTTTGATGTGGACGTACGCCGAGATGCCGTAACCGCAGCGCTCCGGATCAACGACGGCGGAGTATCCAACGATCACTCCGGCACGCTGTAGCCGTTCGACACGGGCATACACCCCGGCCCGCGAGATGTGCAGCCGAGCGGCGAGGGTGCGCATGGACAACCGGCCATCCGCGCGCAACGCGCGGACGATCCGCCAGTCCGTCTCATCCAGCGATGCCGGATGTCCAGAGTCATCGGCCCGGGCAGGTGGTGCGAGATCCATGTTGCACGAGATTAGCGCCATATGGAGCCAATCGTCCACGAGTGACGAGCATCGGTGGAGACATGGCTCGCGCAGCCGGACAATTGCCTCACCGGACCACCGCGGGGGTGCGCCGCCGAGTTGGAGGTGCGATGACCACCACCGAACGGTTCGCAGGGTCGGCAGCCGGGGCGCTCCCGACCGACGAACCGCTGACTCTCATCGCCGCCGACGGCTCGCCCGTCGAGGGAAGCGGGTTGCGCCGCCCGGCCGACGACGTGGTGCTGGACCTCTACCGCGCGATGGTGCTCGGCCGCCGATTCGACGCCCAGGCAACCGCCTTGACCAAGCAGGGGCGGCTGGCCGTTTACCCATCCTCGCGCGGGCAGGAGGCGTGCCAGGTCGGGGCCGTTAGGGCGTTGCAGAAGCAGGATTGGCTGTTTCCGACCTACCGCGACAGTGTCGCAATCGTGACGCGCGGCGTTGATCCGGTCGCTGCACTGACTCTGCTCCGAGGGAACTGGCATCTGGGCTACGACCCGTACGAGCTTCGGGTCGCGCCACAGTGCACGCCACTCGCGACGAATGCCTGTCATGCGGTGGGCTTCGCCCGCGCGGCGGCGCTCAAGGGCGAGTCGACGGCCGTGTTGGTGATGATGGGTGACGGCGCAACGAGCGAGGGCGACGCCCACGAGGCATTCAACTTCGCGGCCGTCTGGCGCGCACCGGTCGTGTTCCTGGTGCAGAACAACGGCTACGCGATCAGCGTGCCAACGAGCAAGCAGAGCGCGGCGCAGTCGTTCGCCCACAAGGGCGTCGGCTACGGGATGCCCGCCCAGTACGTCGACGGCAACGACGCCGCCGCGGTCACGGTCGCGGTGGGCGATGCTCTCGAGCGCGCCCGCCGCGGCGGTGGACCGACGCTGATCGAGGCTCGCACCTATCGGATCGAGGCGCATACCAACGCTGACGACGCGAGCCGGTACCGCAGCAATGACGAGGTCCTGCTCTGGCTGGCCCGCGATCCCGTCGACCGGCTTGATCACTACCTGTCGGCGCGCGGATCGTTAGACACCTTCGCGCGGCAGGCTATCGCGGATCACGCCGAGTCCTTCGCGGAATCGTTCAGACAGCGGATGAGCGTCGATCCCGATCTCGACATCGAAGATCTGTTCCGCTACGTGTATGCCGACCTGCCCGAGCACCTGCGCCGACAGGCCCGCCGAGTCGCCGCTGACGCGGCATGACCGAGACTGCGCACGACGCTTCGACTCTGTCGACTGATGAGCCGGTCAGCATGGCCGGGGCGCTGAATCTGGCGCTCACAGACGCCCTTTCCGCCGACGAGCGAGTCGTCGTGTATGGCGAGGATGTGGGCACGCTCGGCGGTGTGTTCCGAGTGACGGACGGTTTGGCCAGTCGCTTCGGTGAGACGCGGGTGTTCGACACGCCGCTGGCCGAGGCGGCCATCGTCGGCGCCGCTATCGGCATGGCGATGAACGGACTGCGACCGGTGGTCGAGATTCAGTTCGACGCCTTCGCCTATCCAGCGTTCGAGCAGATCACGAGCCACCTCGCGAAGCTGCGCAACCGATCTCGCGGTCGCATCGAGATGCCGGTCGTCATCCGCATTCCGTACGGCGGCGGAATTGGCGGCGTCGAGCACCACAGCGATTCCTCCGAGGTTTTCTATGCGCACACGGCCGGGCTCGGGTCGTCACGCCGGGTACGCCCGACGACGCCTACACCATGCTGCGGGCCGCGATCGACAGTCCGGACCCGGTGATCTTCCTGGAGCCGAAACGGCAGTACTGGGCCAAGAGGGTGGTTGCCCGCCGTCTCGACGCTCGCTCGCTCACCAACGCGGTCGTTCGGCGCCCCGGATCAGGAGTGAGCCTCATCAGCTATGGGGCAATGGCGACCACAGCGCTCGAGGCGGCCGAAGCTGCTGCGGGCATCGGTTACGACGTCGAGGTCATCGATCTGCGAACCCTCGCTCCGTTCGACGACGCGACGGTGAGCGAGTCCGTGCGCCGGACCGGGCGAGCCATTGTGGTGCATGAGGCATCCGGGTTCTGCGGCTACGGCGCCGAGGTTGCCGCGCGGCTCACCGAGTCTTGCTTTCACTATCTCGAAGCGCCGATTTTGCGCGTCACCGGACTGGACATTCCCTACCCGCCGCCGATGTTGGAGAGCCACCACTTGCCGAGCGTCGATCGGATAGTGGACGCGATAGAACGCCTGCAGTGGGACGACCACGTCGTGCTGCCGGACGAGATGGGCTAGTGCCCCGATGCCAGATTTTCTCCTGCCCGATCTGGGCGAGGGACTCACCGAGGCGGAGATCATCCGCTGGCTGGTCGGGATTGGCGACCAAGTCGCCGTCGATCAACCGGTAGTCGAGGTCGAAACCGCCAAGGCCACCGTCGAACTGCCGAGCCCGTTCTCCGGAAAGGTGCAGGCATTGCACGGCGCGGCGGGGGATTCGGTCTCCGTCGGGGCGGCGCTGCTCACGGTCGAGGCCGCCACGCCCGCCGACGGCGGCCCGGTTCTCGTCGGATACGGGATCAGCGACTCGGCCGGCCGGGCAAAGCGCTCCCGCGTCGCCCGCGAGCGCAACAGCTCGACGCCTTCACGGGCCGGGGTCATCTCCCCTCTCGTGCGGCGGCTGGCCCACGACCACGGCGTCGACGTGCGACAAGTCCGCGGCTCCGGGCCGGACGGCATCGTTTTGCGTCACGACATCGAGTCAGTGATCGCCAGGCAGGCACCCGACGCTGGCGAGTCGACGCGCGCCCAGCCGACAATGGTCAGCGGACGATTCCGTTGCGAGGCGCGCGCCGGACCGCGGTCGACCGATTGTCTCGATCACGTCGTGAGATTCCCGAGGCGACGATATGGGTCGACGTTGACGCGACCGAGCTGCTCACGGCCCGCGCCGAGCTCAACGCGAATCCGGATGCCACGCCGGTGAGCATCGTCGGCCTGCTTGCGCGCTTTGCGATCGCCGGCCTCGGCCGGTATCCGGAGTTGAACTCGCGAGTCGAGGCTGACCGGGTCGTCCTCGTCGATGGGGTGAACCTTGGCTTCGCCGCCCAAACCGATCACGGGCTGATGGTGCCCGTTGTCCAGGACGCGCAACAGCTCACAACCCGTTCGCTGTCCGCGGCGATCGCCCGGCTCACGACCAGTGCTCGCTCGGGGTCATTGACGCCGCGCGAGCTCACCGGCGGAACGTTCACCGTCAACAACTACGGCGTCTTCGGCGTGGATGGATCGGCCGCAATCATCAACTACCCGGAGGTCGCGATTCTGGGCCTTGGCCGGATCATGCCTCGTCCATGGGTGGTTGATGGAGAGCTGCGGGTGCGCCATGCCGGTCAGCTCACCCTGGCGTTTGATCACCGGGCGTGCGACGGCGGGGTGGCCGGTGGATTCCTCCGCTACGTCGCGGATTGCGTCGAGTCACCGGTCCGGGTGCTGGCCGACCTATAGCGCCATCAGGCCGGTAGCCGCTTGCGGCCCTCCTGGAAGAACGCCACCGCATGGTCTGCCGATGCGATCTCGTCGATCGTCACGGTCGCGCCGAACGAGGCGTTCCAGAACGTGTCGCGCACCGGAGGTCCCGCCTGGGGCCCGACGTAGAGGTATGGGCGCTCGACGTCAACGTCTCCGGGCGACACGCCGTAGTTCGCGCTGTCGATGGTGATCGCAAGGTCGAAGTGCTCCGGCCAGAGGATCGGCAATCCGGGGTCTGCCCCGACGTCATCGGCGAACCGCCGCAGTGCGCGGTCGCCGAGTTGATACCAGTCGGCGAGTACCCGGGCACTCGCCGGGTCGATAGCCAATGGATCATCGAGGTCCAGCGGCGTCGCTGGATGGTAGACGCGCTCCGGCATCCCCGGTGTGACGCCGGCGAACTCGGCCGCCGCCCCGACCGTGCGGAGTGGCGCGCTGCGTGTCCCCGAACCGTCGGCGACGATGAGCTGCGTCTCCGCCACCTGGATCTGGCGTCCCCCGCGTAGCGGGCGAGCAGTAGCGAAACCGGCGGTCGACGGCCGCAGCCCGATCTTGCCGGTGTCGGCGTACTGGGCGGCAGCGAGGACATGCTCAGCGACACGGTGCCACGCATCCCGCGTTGCTGCGAGCTTGCCGGCCGACTCGAGTTCGCTCACCGGTGTCTCCCCCTGGTCGATTGGTGGTCAGGTGTCCGGGCTATCCAACCCCTCGAAGCAACCAGCTCGCGATGTACCGGCCGATCGACGAGGACACAACTCGGCCTGGTGCTCGCAGACGCGAGCCAGTAGCCTCGACGCGGCCTGTTCGGTCGACCGGTCCCGCCGGGGACCGCCGGCAGGTCGCTGCCGAATCGTGCGTTCGGTGGTCACGGTTCTTAGTGACCGCCAAGCGAACCGGGGACCCAGGTCCCATGGGGTGAATCGGCCAGCGAGGCTGATGGCTCACGGCCGTCGGCTTCGGTGTGCTGAAGGGCGTCTTCCGGCCCGAACCCGTCAGCTAACCCGGTAGGCAGACTGAGGAAGAACGGAGTTCCGCCGAGCGTGGCGTCAACTCGCCAACGTGGCCAGGCTGCCCGGTTGATTGCTGTAGTCGTGGTGCTGAGTGGGCTCGTCATCCCTCAGGCAACCGCAACCGCGCCACCGTCGCCGGCACCGACTGTGTCCTCTATCACGGCGAAGCTCGATGCGCTGGCTGACGAGACCAGATCGCTCGCCCAGCGATACAACGTGGCACAGTCCGGCGTTCGCCTCGCGCAGATGCAAGCCGACATCGCGACCAAGTCCGCGACGCAGGCGCGGGCCGCGTATGAGGCGGCTCGCCACGAGCTGGTGCACCTGACGACCGCTGAGTACGAGCAGGGGTCGCTGGCTTCGGTCACCGCCTTCGTGACCAGCTCCGATCAGGAGCGCTATCTCGACGCGATGGAGACGTTGCGGATGCTCGGGAGTCGCCGCGCGGATCTGATCGCACAGGTTTCGGCGGTGCGGGATCGCGCGGCCTCTGCCCAGGACACGGCCGGGTCGTTGCTCGCCGCCGCACAGACTCGGCGCAACTCGCTCGGCGCCCAGCGCGCGAAGATCACCGCGAAAGCCGCAACGTACACCCGACTGCGCGCCACGCTGACACTCGCCGAACAAGCCGGGACAGCGGCGTCAACCTCCACCGCCATCGTCAGGTGGGCAGCATCGTGCGCCAAGCAGGCGGATGCGGATGCGCCGTCAACGGGTGCGTGCGGTGGCCTGACCGGGTACGTGAATCCGATGGCCTACGGCCAGTGGACACCGTCGCGTACCGACCAAGGAGTCGACTGGAACGCGAGCCGGCCGAATCCCGTCGTCGCGATCGGCGACGGAATCGTCACGTACTCCAAAATGGACGGAACCGGGTGGCCTGGAGGCGCATTCATCGCCTATGGCCTGACGTCTGGCAATCACGCGGGCTTGTATATCTTCGTGGCCGAGAGCCTGACAGACCTGGTACCGGTCGGCACGGTGGTCAAGGCGGGCCAGCGGATCGCGACCGCGATACCTGGGGGGCCCGAAACCGAGTGGGGATATACGGCCCCGCCAGGGACCAGCCCGGTGCCGGCGACGCCCTACAACGGAGCGCCCGACGGCACCCAGACCGCGGGCGGTAAGGCCTTCGCGCGCTTCCTCATCGAGCTGGGCGCGAAGCCGTTGCAGCCACCAGGGCCGGGGCCCGACCGACCCTAGAGGTTGACGAGCGTCCCGGCCTCGCAGCTGGCGCCGCACGCAGGATCAGTGCGACACTCGGTGCCGTTGACCGGCACAACGCAGCCACGCCGCGACGTCTGTATGGGTTGAGCCAGGACGAGGGGAGCCGGGATGTCAGCCACGGCAATCGGCGATCATGCCTTGCTGTCCGACCGTCATTCGAGCGCGCTGGTGGACCGAGCGGGCTCGGTGGAGTGGCTAACCTGCCCCCGATTCGACAGCCCGTCGGTCTTCGGACGGCTGCTCGATCCCGAGGCCGGACATTGGCAGATCCGCCCGATCGGCCCGTGGACGAGCCAGCGTCGTTACCTGGATCGGACGCTCGCCCTCGAGACGACGTTCACCACGCCGAGCGGAACGCTGGTCCTCGTCGACCTGCTGGCGATGGGCCCGGACAACGATGGGCATCGCCTGGGACGGGAGGTACCGCATCTGCTGGTCCGCACGGTGTCCTGCACTGCCGGTTCGGTGGAGATCGACGTCTCCTACCAACCACGACCGGAGTACGGGCTGATCGTGCCTCTGCTCTCGGCGATCGATGGCGGCGTGACCGCGCGGGGCGGCGCGGAGTGGTTGGTGCTGACGTGCCCGATCCTCCTGACGTTGGACGGATCGCGGGGGCACGGGCGGCACACGCTGACTGCCGGGCGAACGATGTATTTCGCATTGCACCGCTCGACGCTGGAGCAGACGCCGGCGCGCGTCTGGTCGCAGGACGAGCTCGCGGCGCAAGCAGACAACACGGTCCGCGCCTGGCAGTCGTGGTCGGCCATTCATCAGACCTACCACGGTCCCTGGGCGGATCTGGTGCACCACAGCGGCCGGGTCCTGGAAGGCCTGTCATTCCAACCGAGTGGCGCCATCGTGGCAGCAGCGACGACCTCACTGCCCGAAAGCGTCGGCCGCGAACGCAACTGGGACTATCGCTATGCGTGGGTCCGCGACGCTAGCTTCACCATGGAGGCGCTGTGGGTGGCGGCGTGTCCGGACGAAGCCAGCGACTTCTTCGAGTTCATGGCCACGGCTGCCGCCTCAGGCATTGGACCGCACCACGGCCTGCAAATCATGTTCGGCGTCGGGGGCGAGCACGACTTGGCCGAGCGGGAGCTGCGGCATCTGGCCGGCTGGCGGGACAGCCGTCCAGTTCGGGTAGGCAACGGCGCGTGGAACCAGCAGCAGATCGACGTCTACGGCGAACTACTCGGGGCGGCGCATCGCCTCGCAGATCAGCTGGCGGCTGTCGACGAGGACACCAAGCGCTTCTTGATCGCGTGCGCGGATGCGGCGGCAATCCGCTGGCGGGACAAGGACCAAGGAATCTGGGAGGTCCGCGGCGATCCACAGCATTTCCTCTATTCCAAGGTGATGTGCTGGGTGGCGCTCGACCGCGCGATCGATCTCGCGGCGCTGCTCGGCGCGGCCCATCGCGTCGAGGAGTGGAAGCGCAGTCGGGACGAGATCTGGCTGACAGTCGTCACCGAGGGCTGGAGCGACGAGGCCGGGGCATTCACCCAGTGCCTGGGCTCGACGGCACTCGACGCGTCGAATCTCATGATGCCGATCGTGGGCTTCCTCGCAGCTGACGACCCGCGGATGCTGGCGACCATCGACGCGATCGCTGACCGGCTCACCGACGAACGCGGGCTCGTCTACCGCTACCGCACCGAGGAAGGCGTCGATGGGTTGGCGGGCGGAGAAGGCACGTTCCTGCTCTGCACATTCTGGCTTGCCCAGGCGCTCGCACAGGCCGGGGAGCTCGAGCGGGCTCGACGGGTGTTCACCACCGCGATCGCGTTCGTCAATGACGTCGGGCTGCTCGCCGAGGAGGTCGATCCCAGCACCGGAGAGCTGCTCGGCAACTTCCCGCAGGCATTTAGCCACATCGGCTTGGTCAACGCCGCATGGGCGATCTCCGAAGCCGAGGCCCGGGCCGGTGAACGCTGAAGCGCGACAACGCGGCCACTGACCGGCTGCCGCCAGCCACAGGCCTGAACCGCGAGCCGGCCGACCGGCATCCAGTGAACGTTTCGTGAGTTCTGCCCAATATATTCCGAGGACGAGTACGGCATAGTCAACGAGTTCATCGGCCCGGCGGGTATCGAGACCTTTCAAAGTTCTTACTTGTTCGTCCCGTTGTCAGAGGCCCGAGTAACAATCGAGATGAGGACGGCCGGTCATCGGTCGCCCCCGCACCGACCCGCGGTCGCCCTTGGGCGGCCGGCCCGGACCTGGAGGGGGCGGGATGACCGCCGATTACGCACTTGTCGTTGCCGATCGTCCACTGGCGTCCATCGCGGCCGCCCGAGAGCAGGCCGCTGCCGCGGCGCTCGTCCCGTCGGAGGTCGGTGCGGTCGGCCTCGAGCTGGAATTCCATCTCGTCGACCGCGCCCGACCATCCAGGCGCATCAGCTGGCCTGAGATCGGACGGTTGCTGAGCTCGGTGCCGCCGTTGCCAGGTGGCAGCGCGGTGACCGTAGAGCCAGGTGGGCAGCTGGAACTGTCCACGCCGCCCCGACCGGACGTGGTCGCCGCGGTCGCGGCCCTGCGACTCGACCACCGTCGCCTCAACGAGGCCGTGCGGGCGGCCGGTTATGGCATCGCATCGATCGGCGCCGACCCGGTCCGAGTGGCGCGGCGCGTCAATCCATCCAGCCGATATGTCGCGATGGAACGGCATTTCGACGCGTTGGCGTACGGCGCTGCGGGCCGGGCAATGATGTCGGCGACTGCCGCGTTGCAGATCAACCTCAACGCCGGTCCGCAGGAGCGGTGGGCCGAGCGTGTCCGCCACCTCCACCGCATCGGTCCGGTACTGATTGCCCTGTCCGCCTGTTCACCGCTGGTCGCCGGACGATCGTCGGGCTGGCGGTCGATGCGGCAGGAGATCTGGGGGCAGCTCGACCAGGCCCGCTGCCGGCCGCTGCACGCCGCGGATCCAGCGGAGGGTTGGGCGCGATATGCATTGGCGGCGCCGGTCATGCTGCTGCGAAACCCCTCGGCGACCGCGACGACTGCCGTCACTGATCGAATTCCGTTCGCCGACTGGGTGTCCGGCCACGCGCGGCTCGGTCGCGCGCCTACGGCGGACGACCTCGACTACCACCTGTCGACCCTGTTTCCGCCCGTGCGGCTGCGCGGTTACCTCGAAATCCGGTATCTCGACGCAGTGCCGTACCGGTGGTGGCCGGCACTGGCCGCGCTCGTCGTCACCCTCGTCGACGACGACGTCGCGGCGGATCGCGCGGCTGAGCTGTGTGGCGGGCTCGGCGACTCGTGGACAGCGGCGGCCCGTGACGGTCTCGGTCACCAAGCGTTGCTCGCGGCCACGCGGGGCTGCGCCGAGGTGGCGGCGGAGCGCTGCCCACCCGCCCTGAGATCAGAAGTCGAGGCCTACGCCGAGCTGGTCCGGGACGGCCGGACGCCGGGTGACGAATTGCGAGAGCGCGCGCGAGTGCACGGGCCGCTCCGCGTGCTGGAGGAGGTGACCGATGCGTGACGCGATCGCTCGCGGCTTGGATCACGCGCGGCAGCGCACCCTAACCCTGAACGAGTTCGACGACGCCGAACTTGTGCGTCAGCACCACGAGTTGATGAGCCCGCTGGTCTGGGACCTCGCCCATGTGGGCCAGCAGGAGGATCTCTGGTTGCTACGAGGCGGCAACGCGCAGCGCGACGGCGTGCTCCCGGCCGAGGTCGACCGGCTCTACGACGCATTCCGTTCCTCTCGAGCCGACCGAGCCGGTATGCCGTTGCTGTCTCCGGTCGAGGCTCGACGGTTCATCGCCGAGGTGCGCGCCCGCGCGTTCGACCAGCTCGACCGAGCGGACGACCTGTTCCCCTACGCGATGGTCGAACAGCATGAGCAGCAGCACGTCGAGACCATGTATCGCCACCCATCAACTGCGCGACGGGCCCCCTCTGCTCGGGCGCGGCAGCACGCTACCGCAACCGCGCGCGGTGCCGCACGATGCCGTACTGGTCCCGGCCGGCGAGTTCGTCCTGGGTGTCGACGCCTCGTATGAGCCGTGGTCTCTCGACAACGAGCGCCCGGCCACCGTGGTCGACCTGCCTGCCTTTCGCCTCGGGCGCGTGCCGGTCACGAACGCCGAATGGCAGGCCTTCGTCGACGACGGCGGATATCACCGCGCCCAGTGGTGGTCGCCACGCGGCTGGGCCCATCGGGTTGAGCGCGAGCTGACCCGGCCGCTGTTCTGGTCACCGGACGGCAGCCGGCGCCGCTTCGGTCACATCGAGGAAATCCCGCCAGACGAGCCGGTCCAGCACGTGTGCTACTTCGAAGCCGAGGCCTACGCCGCCTGGGCCGGTGCTCGACTGCCTACGGAGCAGGAATGGGAGAAAGCCTGCGCCTGGGATCCGGCACTGGCCGGCGCCGCCGGTGGCCGTGGGGAGACTCCGCGCTTACCCCGTCGCTGGCCAACGTCGGAGGCGCGGCATTGCGACCCGCACCCGTCGGCGGATATCCGGCCGGTGCGTCGGCCTATGGCGCCGAGCAGCTGATCGGCGATGTCTGGGAGTGGACATCATCGTCGTTCGAGCCGTGGCCTGGCTTCGTCCCGATGCTGTACGAGCGCTACAGCCTGCCGTTCTTGGCGGAGATTTCCGGGTGCTGCGTGGCGGATCCTGGGCGGTGGCGCCGAGCACGATCCGTCCGTCGTTCCGTAACTGGGATCTGCCGATCCGACGTCAGATCTTCTGCGGCGTTCGCCTGGCCTGGGACGCCTGAGATGTGCCGTCACCTGGCCTGGCTAGGCGCACCGCGCACCATTTCCTCGCTCGTGCTCGACCCGCCGCACGGTCTGCTCCGGCAGTCCTACGCGCCGAGACGGCAGCGGCGCGGACTGATCAACGCCGACGGATGGGGCGTCGGGTTCTATGCGGTCGATCACGCGGAACCCATCCGGTGGCGGTCGGACCGTCCGCTGTGGAGCGATGCGTCGTTCGCGTCAGTGGCACCGGTGCTGTCCTCGACGTGCGTGCTGGCCGCCGTTCGATCGGCGACGAAAGGTATGCCGGTGGCGGAGACGGCAACCGCGCCGTTCTCCGACGGGCGCTGGCTGCTGTCGCACAACGGCCGCGTGGACCGCACGACCCTGGCGATCGACGGGACCGCCGAATCGACGTGCGACTCCGCGCTTCTCGCCGCGCACATCTTCGCCCGCGGCCCGAATCAGCTCGGGGCGACGGTCACCGATGTCGCCCGCCGAGATCCGCTCGCGGTGCTCAACCTGCTGATGACAGACGGGCGCGCGCTACTGGCTACGACCTGGGGAGACACCCTGTCTTACCTCCAGACACCCGACGGGGTGGTGGTCGCGAGCGAATCCTGGGACGACGACCCCGGCTGGCGTGACGTCCCCGACCATCACCTGCTTCAGGTGATCGATGAGCGAATCACCCTGACCGAGCTGGAGAAACCCTCGTGACTACGACGCATCTCGATCCGGCCCGACAGACGGCTGCGCTGGCCGCCGACGTCCGCGCCGGGCTGCGCGCGCGGCCCAAGACGTTGCCGCCCAAGTACTTCTACGACGCGGCAGGGAGCGAGCTGTTCGATCAGATCACTCGTTTGGACGAGTACTACCCGACCCGCACGGAGCGGGCGATCCTGCGGGCGCACGCCGCTGAGGTAGCCGCACTCACGCGCGCAGAGACCCTGGTGGAGATTGGCAGCGGCACGTCGGAGAAGACGCGCTTGCTGTTGCGTGCGTTACGCGAGGCCGGGACGTTGCATAGGTTCGTCGCCTTCGACGTGGATCCGGCCGTGCTGCTCGAAGCAGGTCGCGCGGTCGCCGCCGAGTTCCGCCCGATCGAGGTCGAGACAATCGTTGGTGACTTCGAGCGGCATCTGGCTGCGCTGCCGCGTTATCCGCATAGGCTCGTCGCCTTCCTCGGCTCGACGATCGGCAACCTGCAGCCGGTGGCGCGGGTCGAGTTCCTCCGCGGGGTGCGGGCGACGATGGGACCCGACGATGCATTCTTGCTCGGCACCGACCTCGTCAAGCCAGTGCCGCGGCTGGTCAGCGCCTATGACGACGCTGCCGGCGTCACCGCGGCATTCAACAAGAACGTGCTCGCCGTCATCAACCGGGAACTCGATGCGGATTTCGACCCGGCCCGGTTCGACCATGTCGCGATCTGGGACGCGACGAACGAGTGGATCGAGATGCGGCTGCGATCACAGGTCGCGCAGATTGTGCACATCCGCGCCATCGATCTGCAGATTGCCTTCGACGCGGGCGAGGAAGTACGGACCGAGATATCAGCCAAATTCCGGCGGGCCGGGGTCGACGATGAGCTGCGCCGGGCTGGACTGACCATGCAGCGGTGGTGGACCGATCCGGCCCAGGACTTTGCGCTGTCTCTGTCTAGGGCATTCCGATAGCGTTCTGGCTGCGCCGTCGGGCGCGACCGGACGGTGCAGACGAAATTGGGCCCGGCAGCCGACACCCACCGATCGATTTCGACGCCCAGCTCGATGGTGAGCACTGGTGATCAGGGACAGGCTGTTCAGCACGACTCACCCAGTTCGCCTCGCGACGGCGTAGGGCACCCGGAAGTCGGTACGGATCCGACCCGCTCGCCTGGCGCGCGTGGCAATTGAGAAAATGTTAGGACAAAGTCTTGACAGTCTGAGCGGTCAATTACATACTCCTGGCACGGCGCTGCGGATGCAACAAGCCGATAACAGTGCCGTCATTCTGAGGCGGGCGTGTCTAGGCTCCCAACCGAGGTGACGGAGGTCGAGAGTGACCAACTGCGAGATGGGACGGCTGCGCCTCGGAAGCTGCCCCGACTCGTGGGGGGTGTGGTTCGCCGACGATCCGCGGCAGACGCCCTGGAAACGCTTTCTCGACGAGCTCGCCGGAGCTGGCTATCGGTGGCTCGAACTCGGGCCGTACGGCTACCTGCCGACCGATCCCAGTCGGTTGAGCGATGAACTCGCGCAGCGCTCGCTCTGGGTCACCGGCGGCACCATGCACGGCCTGTCTGGCCTGCACCGCCCGAATGATTTCGACGCCATAGCCGCCCAGACCCGTCGCGTGGCGGCGTTGACGGAAGCCGTCGGGGGGAAGCATCTGATCTTCGTTCCAGTCCCGGGATATCGCGACGACGTGACGGGGGCTTACCTGGCACCAGCCGAGCTGGACGTGGACGAGTGGCGCACCATGATCGGCGCGGTCGACGTACTCGGCCGGATCGTCGCCGAGGAGTACGGCCTGACGTTGCAATTTCACCCACACGCGGACTACCACGTGGAAACCCAGAAGCAGACCGAGCGGTTTCTGGACGACACCGATCCGCGCTTCGTCTCCCTCTGCCTGGATACCGGCCATCTCGCCTACCGGCGGGCCGACGTGCCAGCGCTGATCCGCAGCTATCCCGACCGGATCGGCTACGTGCACATCAAGCAGATGGATCCGGAGATCGTCGCGGCGGCGGAGCGGGACGACCTCGCGTTCGGGCAAGCCGTTGCGATGGGCGCAAGCTGCATACCTCCCACCGGAGTTCCCGACATTCCGTCGGTACTCGAAGCGCTGCGCGCGCTCGAGGCTGACCTGTGCGTGGTGGTCGAGCAGGACATGTATCCCGTCGACTTCGACGTGCCGCTGCCGATCGCGACGACCACTCGCATCTACCTCAATTCCTGCGGTCTGGAATCACTCGACCCAGCCGCTGCGGACAGCGCGTCCAGCTCACCTCAGTAACCAGCTCCCGTACCCGGAAGGACCGAACACATGACATCGGCACCATTCCGACCGATCGCAGCAAGGCTCCGATGGGGTGTGCCCATCGTCGCGGCCGCCGTCGTGGCGTCGGCCTGCAGCAGCGCCAACTCCGTGAACGTCCAGCACAACAAGAGTGGCGGCGGAGCCGGCGGATACCACTACAAGATCGCTATGGTCACCCATGGCGGCGCCGGTGACTCCTTCTGGAGCATCGTGAAAGCCGGCGGTGAACAAGCCGGCAAGGATATGGGTGACACCTTTACCTATCAGAGCAACGGTGATCCGACCCAGCAGTCGCAGTTGATTGATGCCGCAGTCAACCAGAAGCCGGATGGCCTTATTGTCTCGATGGCCAATCCAGAGGCACTCAAGGCATCTGTTCAGCGGGCCGTCGCAGCCGGCATACCGGTCGTCACGATCAACTCTGGCCAGGCACAATCGAAGGCCTACGGCGCTCTGTCGCACTTCGGATCAGACGAGACCGTCGCGGGACAGGCGGTTGGCACCGGCCTGAAGCAGGCTGGCGTCAAGAACGTCGTCTGCGTTGTCCAGGAAGCCGGCAATGTCGGTCTGGAGCAGCGCTGCGCAGGCGTGAAATCCACCCTCGGAGGCACGGTAACCAACCTGCAGGTTGACAACAACAACCTGCCCGGCGCTCAGTCTCTCATCCAAGCGAAGCTGCAAGCCGACAAGTCGATTGACGGTGTCGTCACCCTCGGGGCGCAGGTCGCGAGCGTGGCCGAGGCGGCCATTGCGGGGGCAAACAGCACGGCGAAGCTAGCCACGTTCGACCTGAACGCCGATGTGGCGAAGGCCGTCGAAGACGGCAAGATCCTGTTCGCGGTCGATCAGCAACCGTATCTCCAAGGCTACATTGCGGTGGTAATGCTCACCCAGTACAAGGCGAATCTGAATGTGCTTGGTGGTGGGTTGCCGGTGTTGACCGGGCCTAACCTGATCACCAAAGCCAACGCAGCTGCAGTCCTCAAGCTCGCCGCGGCAGGTACCCGATGACCACCACCCTGGAACGGCCACCGGCCCAGCCGCAACCCGACGAACGGGTCGCGCGGGTCAGCCTGGCTCGGCGGCTCCTCGTCAAGCCGGAATTCGGCGCACTCGTTGGCGTCATCGTCATCTTCGTGTTCTTCTCGTTCGAGTCGGACGTATTCCGGTCGGCGGAAGGTGCGGCGAACTGGCTGGACGGTGCGTCCACCGTCGGCCTGATGGCTATCCCCGTATCGCTGTTGATGATCGGCGGGCATTTCGACCTGTCCGCCGGCGTGCAGGTCGGCACCGCGGGCTTGGCTACCGGCATCATGACCACGTACTGGGGGTTGAACGTCTACGCCTCCATGGTGGTGAGCCTGTGCTTGTTGTTGCTCATCGGATTCATCAACGGGTTCCTGGTGACCCGCACCGGGCTGCCCAGCTTCATCATCACGCTGGGCATGTTCCTCGCCCTGCAGGGCATCAACCTGGGCGTAACCAAACAGGTCACCAATACGGTGCAGGTCAGCAATCTCAACCTGGTACCGGGCTACCACGCGTTGAAGGACATCTTCGGTAGCACGATCTCGATTGGTGGCCATGATTTCCAGATCGCTATCCTCTGGTGGATCATCTTCACCATCATCGGCTCGTGGCTGCTGACGCAGACTCGGTTCGGGAACTGGATCTTCGCCTCCGGCGGCGATGCAAATGCCAGCAAGAACGTCGGCGTGCCGACGGCTCGCACGACAATCGCGCTATTCATGTTGACATCGGCGATGGCCTGGTTCGTTGGGAACACGCAAATCCTCAGGTTCAGCACTATCCAGGCGCAGGTCGGTATCGGCCAGGAACTGATCTACATCGTCGCCGCCGTCATCGGCGGCTGCCTGCTCACCGGCGGTTATGGCTCAGTTATCGGCGCCTCACTCGGCGCATTGATCTTCGGAATGACGCAGTCCGGCATCGTGTACGCCAACTGGAATTCTGACTGGTTCAAGACGTTCGTCGGCGTCATGCTGCTACTCGCAGTGCTGGCCAACCAATTCGTACGTCGTCTCGCCACACAGGGTAGGAGATAGCGATGAGTGTCGAGGTCACTGAGCAGCCGCCGCCGGCGTCAGAGTCAGATTCTGACACGCCGATGCTCGAGATCCGAAACGTGACCAAGACGTTCGGCAGCGTCATTTCGCTGTCCGACATCTCGACCACGGTGCGGGCTGGAAAGGTGACGTGTGTACTTGGCGACAACGGCGCCGGTAAGTCCACGTTCATCAAGATCTTGTCCGGCGTCCATCAACCAACTAGGGGCGAACTGTTCATGGACGGCAAGCCAGTGCTGTTCCACGAGCCACGAGAAGCCCTCGACGTGGGAATCGCCACGGTTTACCAGGACCTGGCGATGGTGCCATTGATGGCGATCTGGCGGAACTTCTTCCTCGGTTCAGAGCCTAGAAAGGGTTTCTGGCCCTTGAAACGGTTCGACAAGGAGAAGGCAAAGAAGATCACCCGCGACGAGATGCAGGATATGGGCATTGACATTCGCGATCCAGACCAGCCAGTGGGAACGCTGTCCGGCGGTGAGCGGCAATGCGTGGCTATCGCTCGTGCGGTGCACTTCGGCGCGAGGCTGCTGATTCTCGACGAACCAACCTCAGCCCTCGGGGTCAAGCAATCCGGCGTGGTCCTCAAGTACATCCTCCAGGCGCGCGATAAGGGCCTCGGCGTCATCTTCATCACGCACAACCCGCACCATGCGTACCCGGTTGGAGATCGTTTCCTGCTGCTCAAACGTGGGAAGAGCCTCGGTGACTTCGACAAATCGGAGATCAGCCTGGCCGAGTTGACGGGCATGATGGCTGGTGGTGCCGAACTGGAGGAACTTGCCCACGAATTGGAGCAGGAAGGCGACACGGAGACCAGCGCCATCGGACAGGAGATGGTAGCCGAGATTGGCACCACGAACTGACAAAGCCCGCGACGATTCGATTGGGGTCGATCCCGACTATCCCCGGCTCATGAAGGAGGGACACAAAGCGTGACGTTGAAGGTCGGCGTCATCGGCACTGGGATGATCGGGAAGGACCATATCCGTCGACTGACCAGAGTGCTGTCGGGCACAAATGTGGTCGCCGTGACGGATGTCGACGCCGAGATGGCCAAGGCGGCTGCTGCAGACATTCCTGGCGGCGCCTTGGTCCACCCGGACGGCAAGGCTCTGATCAACGACAGCGACGTCGATGCGATAGTCGTCTGCTCGTGGGGCCCCACGCACGAGGATTACGTTCTCGCGTCGATCGCCGCCGGAAAGCCGGTGTTCTGCGAGAAGCCGCTCGCCACCTCCCAGGACGCCTGCTTACGCATTCTCGAGGCGGAGGTTGCCGCCGGACGCCGCCTCGTTCAGGTGGGCTACATGCGCCGCTACGACGCGGCCTATCGGGCGCTGAAGTCCACGGTCGACGCGGGGACGATCGGCCTGCCGCTGATGATGCACTGCACGCATCGCAATTCGAGCGTGCCGGCCTACTACGACAGCGACTCGCTGATCACCGATACCGCAGTCCACGAGATCGACATGGTGCGGTGGCTGTTCGGCGAGGAGATCGTCGCGACCGCGACGCTCAGCCCGCGCCGAAGCCGCAACGGCGGCGACCTTCCCGACCCGCTCATCCTGCTGTTGGAGATGGCGAGCGGCATCCTCGTCGACGTCGAGATCTCCGTGAACATTCGCTACGGGTACGACATCCGTGGAGAGGTCGTCGGCGAGAACGGCACCGTCGCGCTCGGTGAGGCGAGCCCGATTACGCTGCGGCTCGATGGCGGTGTCGTCAACCGGGTCCCGGCCGACTGGCGGGAGCGGTTCATCCGCGCGTATGACATCGAGCTGCAGGAATGGATCGACGCCGTCCGAACCGGCGGCGAGCTCGGCCCAAATTCCTGGGATGGCTACGCGGCGGCCGTGGTCTCAGACGCCGCGCTGCAAGCCCGTCGGACGAATTCTCGAGTCACGGTTCAGCTGCCCGAACGACCCGCGTTGTACGCCGCCCGCCGCTGATCCCGACGGTAGGCATGTTCCGTTGGCAGAACGACGAAGTATGCATGCGAATCGGGCTATGGTCCATCCATGGCCGAGCAGCCTCACTACCGCAAGCCTGGGTGGTTCACTCGCAACGTGGCGAACCGCGCCGTCGCCGGGTTAACCCGCCTCGGGGTGAGCGTGTGGGGTAGCCGGGTCCTCGAGGTCAAAGGCCGCAAGAGCGGCGAGCCGCGGCAGGTGCCGGTCAATCTGCTGCATTACGAAGACAAGGACTACCTCGTGTCCGCCCGCGGTACCGGGGAATGGGTCCGCAACCTACGCGCCGCGAACGGCGAGCTCACCTTGCTGCTCGGCTCGCGGCGCGAGCCGCGGCACGCCATCGAGGTTGCTGATGCCGATAAAGTGCCGATCTTGCGGGCATATCTGAAGAGGTGGAAGGCCGAGGTCGGCGTCTTCTTCGAGGGCGTGAGCGCGCAGTCCAGCGACGAGGAGATCGCCGCGATCGCCGCCAAACATCCGATCTTCGCCTTGACGTAGGCCCGGTCACGGAGCGGTTGATGAGCGCACCGCGAGCAGGTCGGTGATTTCGGCCCACAACTCGTTATAGGCGATCGCCGCCGGGCTTCGGGGCGCGAATGCGGTCACGGGTGCGCGCCGGACAGCCATCTGCTCGACATTGCTCGCTGCCGGCACGGCAATCGAGCTGACCTGCGGGTGTTGCGTCGGAAGATTAGCCAGGATGTCGCGGTGGAGGCGACGCCGGCGATCGACCATGGAGAAGAACCCGCGTATGACGGGTACGCGGCCGTCCAGTTCGGCGACGAAGCCGCTGAGTTGCTCGAAGGTGCGGACAGAAAGCACGGTCGGGATCAGCGGTACCAGGACGACGTCGGAAGCATTCAGCACGTTCTCCGAGACGAGAGACATGCTCGGCGGCGTGTCGAGAACGACAAGGTCGTACTCCTCCTCGAGCGGCTGCAACAACCGGCGCAGTGTCCGCTCGGGTTTGGGGCGCTCGTTGAGGTCGATGTCCATATGCCGGTATGTGAAGTCAGCCGGCAGCAGATCCAGGCCTTCGAAGTCGGTGGCCTTGACCGCATCGAGCAACGGTCGGGACTGCTGGACAAGTTTCGGACTCCCGCCCTTGACGCGGGGGCGGATGCGGAACAGGTAGCGTCGCGGCGCCTTGCGGGTCGAGGTCCCACAACAACGTCCGCCGATTGTCCCTCGCCGACAAGTAAGCGAGATTCACGGCGGCAGTCGTCTTACCAACGCCGCCCTTGACGTTGTATGAGGCGATCGTGTTCAGCGCAGTACCAGCCGTTTGACGTGCCGTGCCGCCTGCTTGCCGAGGTAGGCATCGTGATGGGCGGTTAGTTCGTCCCGCGCGACACGTTGGCTGGCGTCGAATCGGCCGCATAGTTCGCCCATGGCGAGGATCGTGCCAGCTTTGACCGCACCGCCGTCGATCAGTTCCTGTGCGAACAAACGCACGGCCGCAGCCTGCACCTCGTTATCCTGAAATTCGCCAAGTATGTCTTGCAGATCCTTGAAGTCGCGGATGACTTGTTTGTAAGCCTTCGGATCGCAAAGCGGCTTGAACAGCTCGACGAGGTACCGCATTTCCTTGCACGTCTTCCGAAGTCCGTGCACCTGCGCAGCGGGTGAGTCGGCGTCGATGAGTTGCGCCCGCTTTCGCACCTTGCGGAAGATGCGCCGCACCCGCTCGTCCGCGAGCTGCGACGCGGTGAGCTGGTGCCAGGCCGGTGCCGCGACGACTGACTCCAGTTCCGTTCGCCAGACCCGACACAACGTGGCGAACCGTCGGGACCGGAGTGCCCGAACGAGATTTCGATATGCGAGCGACCGCTGGCCGCGAATGTGCTCCGCGAATGGATCGAGGTCGGCCGGTCTGGTCACACTGGCCGCTAGCTCATCGACGCTGAGGAGGTACACGTCGAGGTCTCTCGCGGGCGTCGTGACCTGACCCAACCACCGGAACTCGGGGGCCATCCGCTCCGCGAGGCCGTCCGGCAAGATGTCACCGAGCAACTTGACGATCGATCTGGTTCGGCGAACCGCGATTCGCAAGTCATGCAGGTATTCGGTGTCGATGTCGCCGATAACGCCAGCGACATTCGCCTCCAGATCCGACAAATAGCCAAGCAAGGCCTCCGCGACGACGAGGTCCGCCGGCTGATCCGGCCGCATCTCGAACCGTCGGGTGCCGATCGGCACAAGCGCCGGCCATGCCGCGCACGTCGTCCAGCCACGAGCCGCTTGTCGACGCAAGGGGCGCACCGGCGCGAAGCAGCCGTTCAACCTCCCCCGCGTCCTTCTGGTACCCACGCAAGCACTCGATGTCGACTCTGACTGGAAGCGCGGCTTGCCCTGGGGCCTGCAAGGCCCCGTCCCACCACACGAGCCGCGCGACCGTCTTCGCATCGTCGTTCAGGACGGCGAACTTCAGCCCTACTAGGCGGCCCTTCGCGATGGGAAGCAGCGCACGTACCCAGACCGGGCCGCTGAGCGCATCACGGATCGGCCCGGCCGGAATACCGTTGATTACCGCCGGCCACTGCAAGCGTCCGGTCGTCTGCTCAATGCGCCCGCTCTCCGGGCGAGACAGGGCGAGAACGCCGTCCCGCTCGACGTAAACAAGATCAAGTCCGGCCCGCCTCAGCCGCCAATCCGCGGTGTCCAGGCAAATCAGCGAACGGCGCTCGATGCCGCCGGATCGCAGGCCAAAATGGCCATTGAGAGCGCCCCCGAATAACGCCTCGATACGGGCCTTGTCTGGCGGAACGGCAGCTCCGACCCAGGTGAGCGGGGTGCTCGCTGGCGCGCTTGGAAGATATGACGATCGAAACACCATGGCTCGGCCAAAGTTTACCAGTTGTACATCGGCCGTTCGCGTGTCGTTCAATCGTGTTGTCAGGCGTTTCGTCTATTTACTGCCAGTTTCTCGGGAGGGGTTGGAACGGCGGGGAGACGCGGTTCGACACGGCGGTCGTCCGTGCCGGCAGCTACCGCGGTGCGGGCCATGCCCCGGATGAGTCCCATCGTCCGCTCCTCGTGATCATGGACTGGGCTGGCCACCCTGACGAAGGGCCGCCACCACATCGGCGGGGACCCGCGCCTGGTCGACGAGCTCGCCGCCGGCATTGCGTACTGCGTTGACGAAAGGCACGACCCACAGGTTCTCGACGACGATCGTCGCAACGGAGTTACCCGGCTCTATCCCGGCCGCGACCTCCTCGACATCCTCAGCATCGAGCAAGCCACCGCCGAGCTGCCCGTCCAGATCGACAAAGGACGGCTCGAGTTCGGCCCCGAGATCACCGAGTTCGATCGACCCGACGGTGCCGTCAGCCTCCTTGTAGACGAACAGGAGGTCGATGACCCGTACCAGGCCGCGCACCACCAGATCCCGTAGCGCCGGGGCGATCTCACCGTTGAATTTGTTGCCGGTAAACCTGAGCATGACGATGTCGACGGGTCCGGACTCGGTAGCGTCCATGGCGGATGCTTCTCCTCTCAAATCGATGTCCCGCACGCGCGACCCATCGTGGCGCGGTATTGGGTGGGCTGACCCTATCCTCGACAGGTTGATCTCCTCCGGCGGCGGCAACCGCCTCGCCGCGATCTACTCCGCTACGGGTGTTGCGGCCGCGCCGTGCGAATGTTCTGCTGTCAGTATGTTGGACGCGACACACGGTGAGATCAGCGGTCTCGGGCCGCAATCGATCTTGCCCCGAGCGGCCGACTCGCTGGCCGTTCGCCTCCTGGGTGGGTTGCGTACCCGGATGGGCGGGCTGCAGATATCGCATGCGCGTAGGGTCGCCGCGCGAGTCCGTGGAAAGGGCGACCTTGCACTTCGCAGTCGCGTTGCTACACGACGTAATCGAGAAAGGGCGAACAACCGCTGAGGACTTGCTCGCCGCTACTGGTGACGCTCGGTTGGTGGAGCTCGTCGTAAGTCTCACCCGTGACGAGTGGGAATCCGAGGACGAGTATCTGTCGCGCTGCGCGGCTGATCCAATCGCACTACAGGTGAAGCGAGCGGACCTGGAAGACGTGCTCGTTGCCGACGGTTCGAACCTCTCGCCCCGCCTCGAGTTGCAGCTGCGGCGGCAGGCGGGCGCACGCCTCGAGCTGCTGGAAACGCTTGCGCGCCGAGTGAGTCACTGAGCGCGTGCGCTAAATCGTTGCGACAGCGTTATCAATGATTGCCGCGATCCGGGTAGTGCCGTCCCGTCCTGGTTTGCCACCATCGTGCTGGTGATGGCACTCGTCAGTTGCTGCCTATCCGCTCACGTCGAGCGAGGAGCAGTCTGTGGCCCGGCCGGTGCAACGGCCGAGATTCACGGCCGATACCATCCGATCGCTCGGGACCTTTCAATCCGAGTCCACGGGGCAATTAGCTACAACGTCGGGAGAGTGAGTCGTGCCAGCTGCTGCTGAGTTCGGGACCGGGCAAGTGTTCTGGTCCTTCCTGTGGTTCTTCCTGTTCTTCATCTGGATCTGGCTACTGATCGTCGTCTTCAGCGACATCTTCCGAAGCCACGACCTGTCCGGGTGGGCTAAGGCCCTCTGGATCATCTTCGTGGTGATCGTGCCCTACCTCGGCGTCTTCGTGTACCTGATCGCTCGTGGCGGCCACATGCAGGAGCACGCCGCGGCGGACGCAAAACGCCAGGACACCGAGTTCCGCCAGTACGTCCAGAGCGCGGCCGCCCCGAGCGGTGGCAACACTGCCGACGAGCTGGCGCGGTTGGCGGACCTCCGGGACAAAGGCGTGATCAGCGAAGCCGAGTTCCAGCAGGCCAAGGCCAAGACGCTGGGCTAACCGATCCGGCACCTGGGATCTGACTGGATGCGCAGGCGCGGCCGGCCGCTCCTGGGCTCGGCCGCGCCTCTCACGTTGATGATCTAAGACATTTAGGCGGTATGTCCAAGATCACGACCGTCGATGGTGCTCATACGGCGGTGGGGAAATGCATATGGGCACTGTGATGCTCCGCGTACTGGACATCCGGCCACCGGCTGGTGATTGCCTTGCCTCGGGTATAGAAGCGAACCCCCTCGGCGCCGTGCACGTGAGTGTCCCCGAACAGTGAGTCCTTCCAGCCGCCGAAGGAGTAGAAGGCCATCGGTACGGGCACGGGCACGTTGACGCCGATCATGCCGACGTGCACGTGCCGCTGGAAGTGTTGCGCTGCCTTACCGCTGCTGGTGAATATGGCTGTGCCATTGCCGTACGGGTTCGCGTTGATGAGGTCGATTGCCTCGTCGAGGCTTTCCACTCGGACGACCGACAGCACTGGGCCGAAGATTTCGTCGGTGTAGATGTCCATATGGGTCTGCACCTGGTCGAACAGGGTCGGACCGACAAAGAATCCCTGTTCGTGGCCGTCAACCACGAGCCCACGGCCGTCGACAACGAGTCTCGCCCCGGCCTGTTCACCGCGATCGACGTAACCGACGATGCGGTCCCGTGACTCCGGCGTCACGATCGGACCCATCTCGCTGGACCCATCATTACCCGGGCCGACCTTGACCTCTTCCGCCTTCTGCTTGAGCTTGGCCACGAGCGCATCCCCAGCGCTCCCGACGGCGACGACGGCCGAGATCGCCATGCACCGCTCCCCGGCGGAACCGTAGCCAGCTGCGGTGATGTGATTCGCGGCGAAGTCCATGTCCGCGTCGGGAAGTACGACGGCATGATTCTTCGCGCCGCCTAGCGCCTGCACCCGCTTGCCGTTGTTGGAAGCCCGCTGGTGCACGTATTTGGCGATAGGCGTGGAACCGACGAAGGACACAGCGGCGATGCCGGGATGGTCCAGTATCGCGTCGACCGCCACCTTGTCACCGTGCACGACGTTGAACACTCCCTCAGGGAGGCCGGCGTCGGCATAAAGCTGGGCGATGAAATTGGACGCCGATGGGTCGCGCTCGCTCGGCTTGAGCACGAACGTGTTGCCCGTGGCGATTGCGATGGGATGCATCCACATCGGCACCATCGCTGGAAAGTTGAACGGCGTGATGCCGGCGCAGACACCCAGGGGCTGCCGGAACGAGTAGGCGTCTACGTCGGTTGATACCTGTTCCGAGTACTCACCCTTGAGCAGATGCGGGATCCCGCAGGCGAACTCCACGACCTCCATGCCGCGGATGACCTCGCCCTTGGCGTCAGATTCCACCTTGCCGTGCTCTCGACTGACGATCTTCGCCAGCTCGTTGAGATTCCTGTTGACCAGCTCCCGGAAGGCGAACATGATCCGCGCGCGGCGGGTGAGCGAAACGTCGAACCAGCTCTCGAACGCTTTGCCGGCGACCTGGACCGTGGCGTCTACGTCAGCTATCTCAGCGAGCAGGACTTGCGCCTGCACTTGGCCGGTCGCTGGATTCCAGACGTTCGCGGTACGGGTGGATGCTCCGGTGTACGGCGCCCCGCCAACCCAATGCTCAATCGTGGTCATGGACGGATTCCTTTCTCACTCACAAGTACTGCCGCTGCTTCCGCTTCTGCTCGCGGTAGACGCCATATGCCTTGTTGGTGCTCTCGATGGCTGCGACCTCGGATACCGGTACGTCCCACCAGCTCTCTGACGATGGGACGGGTGCCAACGGATCCGTCTCGATGTAGACGACGGTCGTCCGGTCGGACTGCTTGGCTTGTACCAGCGCAGATCGGAACTCCTCGATGGTCGACGCCCGCAGCACGTCGGCACCCAGACTCTGCGCATTGGCCGCCAGGTCGACCGGCAGCGGGTCGCCGTCCAGCATCCCGGTCGCGGGGTTGCGGTAGCGGTAGCGGGTGCCGAATCGCTGCGATCCGAGAGATTCCGACAGGGCGCCGATCGAGGAAAACCCGTGATTCTGAATAAGAACGATCGTCAGCTTGATGCCTTCCGACACCGCGGTGACGATCTCCTGGGCCATCATCAAGTACGAGCCGTCGCCGACCAAGGCGAACACCTCGCGGCTCGGGTCGGCCATTTTGATCCCGAGCGCGCCGGCAATCTCGTAGCCCATGCAGGAGTAGCCGTACTCGACGTGGTAACCCTTGGGATCCCGCGAGCGCCACAGCATCTGCAGGTCACCAGGCAGGCTCCCGGCGGCCTGAACCAGGACGTCCCGGGGGGCAGCGACCTCGTTCACCACGCCGATGACCTCCGTCTGGGCCGGCAGGGGCTGGTTCCCCAGGTGATACGCCGCGTCGACGATCTTGGTCCACGCTTCTGTGTGCTCGGTGAACTCACGGGTGTAGGCCGCGCTGACCCGGTAGCCGGCCGTCGCCTCGGCGAGCGATTCGAGGCCGCGGCGGGCGTCGGCCACAATCGCCGTCGCGCTCTGCTTGACAGCGTCGAACAACGCGACATTGATGTTGACGAACCGTACGTCAGCGCGCTGAAACGCCGTCCGGGAGGCGGTGGTGAAGTCGCTGTACCGGGTACCTACCCCGATCACGACGTCGGCGTCACGGGCCAATGCGTTCGCGACTGGAGTACCGGTCGCGCCGACGCCGCCAACGGCCAACGGATGAACCCACGGCACGGCGCCCTTGCCGGCCTGAGTGTCGGATACCGGGATCCCGGTCGCGTCGGCGAAGCGACGGAGGGCGTCGCTGGCCTCCGCGTACAGCACTCCCCCGCCGGCCACGATGAGCGGCCGCTGCGCGGCTCGGATGACGCCGGCGGCCCGCGCGATAGCGACCGGCTCCGGTTCCGGGCGGCCCACGTGCCACACTCGCCGGGCAAACAGTTCCTCGGGCCAGTCGAACGCTTCGGCCTGCACGTCCTGTGGCATCGCGATGGTCACGGCGCCGGTATCGGCCGGGTCGGTGAGAACGCGCATCGCGGCGAGCAGTGCGGACGGAAGTTGTTCGGGCCGGTTGATCCGATCGAAGAACCGGGAGATCGGCCGGAATGCGTCATTGACCGACACGTCACACGAGCGGGGATCCTCCAGCTCCTGCAGCACTGGGCCGGTCGCCCGGGTCGCGAAGATGTCGCTGGGCAGGAGGAGCACCGGGATGCGATTAATGGTCGCGCCGGCCGCGCCGGTGACCATGTTGGTCGAGCCCGGCCCGATGGACGCGGTACAGGCGAGGGCCTGCAGCCGGTTGTTCATCCGAGCGAAGCCCGCGGCCGCGTGGACCATGCCCTGCTCGTTCCGGGCCAGGTAGTACGGCAGGTCGGCACTGCCGGTCAGCTTGGCCTCGAGCAGGGCCTGACCTAGGCCAGCGACATTGCCGTGACCGAAGATGCCGAAGCATCCAGAGATGAACCGGCGCTCGACGCCGTCGCGCTCGCTGTACTGGCTGGCCAGGAAACGGATGGTCGCCTGGGCGACGGTTAGCCGTATTGTCACTCACGCACCTCGCTATCTGCACTGTTCGCTGTGGTGAGCGGCAAGCGAGGATCGACCGTCATGCCGTTCCAGCTATCGCGGATCCAGCCGTGCCGCGGGTCGTCGCAAAAGCGCCAAACCCGTTCCCCTGGCCCCGCCATCACGTTGAGGTAGTAGAGGTCGTACCCGGGAGCGGCCATGGATGGGCCGTGGTACCCGTACGGGATGAGCACGACGTCGCCGGTGGCGACTTCCGCGCACACGTCGATCGACCGGTCCGGTCCAGAGGAGTAGACACGCTGGTAGGCCCGGCCGACTCCCGGCTCGCCTTCGGCGGCATCGGCAACTTCGAAGTAGTAGATCTCCTCCAGCGCCGACTCGACGTCTCGCTCCACGTCGTGCTTGTGCGGTGGGTAGGACGACCAGTTGCCACCTGGCGTCAGCACCTCGACGGCGATGAGGCGATCGGCGGCGAACGCGTCCGGCGCGCAGAAGTTGTTGACCTGCCGGCTCGCCTGACCGGCCCCGCGCAGTTCGATCGACACGTCCGCGGCGGACACGTACCGAAACGGCAACCGCTGGGTTGCTCGCGCCGACGGCAGCGCGAACCGGCCACCATGTGTGGACTCGACCGTGACCTCGGCATCCCGGGGAACGTAGGCGAAGTCACTCACTGCGGCGAACGGGCTCCTCCGCCCCTGCAACGTGAAGGTTGCGCCGTCGCAGGTGACCGCGCCCGATCCGGTCAGCGGCAGCACGATCACCTCGTCATCGCCGGTCGCGAAGCTCGCTCGGCCGCCCTCGCCGAGCGAGACAATACGGAGCCCGCTGTAGCCCCACCCGGCCGCTTCGGGGCTGATCTGCAGGCTGAATTGGTCACCCGCCGTGGCACCGTGGCGCACGTGTCGCGGCAGCACGCCGGACGTCACAGCAGGCTCACCGCGGCATCGACCGCCTCCGCGACATCACCGTTCGGTGGATACAACAGCGATCGGCCGATGACCAGGCCCTTGACCGTCGGCAACTTCAGCGCCTGGTGCCATCGAACGAACGCCGCATCCTGATCGGCAGACACCTCGCCGCCGAGAATAAGCGCGGGCAGCGTCGTCGCCGACATCACGCGCTCCATGTCCTCGACGACCGGCACTTTGAGCCAGGTGTACGCGGATGTCGTACCGAGGCCGGCGGAGACGGTCATCGCGCGGATCATGGCTTCCGGCGTCAACTCGTTGTGGACTCGCCCGTCCGCCCGATGCGAGATGAATGGCTCGATCATCGCCATCAGGCCCAGGCCGGCGAGCTGGCTGACCGCATTTGCGCACGCCTCCAGGGTGAGCACGGTGGCCGGATCTTCGGGATCGATGCGGACGAGCATCTTGCCTCCGTTCCAGCCAGCGGCCTTGATGCTCTGCGCGTCGTAGGCGGTGAACCGGTCGTCCATCTCGAACGCTGTCCCGGCCAGGCCGCCCCGGTTCATGGAACCGACGACCACTTTCTCATCGAGGGCGCCAAGCAAGAGCAGGTCCTCGAGGATGTCCGCAGTGCCGAGCACGCCGTTGACGCCCGGTCGCGACAATGCGAGGCAGAGCCGGTTGAGCAGCTCGGTCCGGTCGGCCATCGCCAACGGATCCGGCCCGGCCCGTAGCGCGCCGCGGGCTGGATGATCGGCCGCGATCATCATCAGCTTGCCGTGCTCGCCGAGCAGACTGACGGCCGGCTTGCGGGTCTGAGCGGCCTCGGCGACGGCGCCGGGTGAGGTGACCCGCGCCTCGATCAGGGCGCGGAAGCGCTCGTCAGACACGTGCCGCCTCCTCCAGCTTGCGCTCAACCTGATCTGCGGTCGGCATTGCGTCTGCGCACGAAAGCTGCGAGGCCACGATCGCACCGGCCGCATTGCAGAAGCGCATGGCCCGTTCCAGATCCCAGCCGGATAGCAAGCTGTGGCACAACGCGCCGCCGAAAGCGTCACCCGCCCCGAGGCCATTGAGGACCTCGACCGGGGCCGGCGGCACCCGGATCACCTGCGTTCCGTCAGAGGCAAGCACCCCAGCCGGCCCTTGTTTCACGATCGCGAGCTGCACACCAACTTCGTGCAGGGCAGCCACGATCCGTTCTGGATCCCGAGTTCCAACGGCTGTCTCGCTCTCGTCGAGATTTCCCGCCGCGATGGTGACGAACGGCAACGCCTCCGCAACCGAGCGCCGGGCCTGCTCACGCGAAGACCAGAACATCGGCCGATAGTCGAGGTCGAGCACGGTGATCTTGGATGGATCTCGGGCCTTAAGCGCAGTCAGAGTCGCTTCTCGGCTCGGCTGCGCCGAGAGCCCAGTGACAGTCACCCAAAGGATGTCGGCCGCAGCGATCGCCTCAAGGTCGAGCTCTTCGGGGTAGATCTCGAGATCCGGTGCCTTCGGCAACCGATAGAAGTACAGCGGGAAGTCATCCGGCGGAAAGATCTCGCAGAAAGTCACCGGTGTTGGCAGGCCGTCCACCGGCGTGACGTACCGGTCGTCGACGCCGTAGCCCCGCAACGCGTCGTGCAGGAACTCACCGAACGGGTCGCGGCCGGTGCGAGTGATGACGGCCACGCGCCGGCCATAACGGGCGGCTGCGACGGCGACATTCGTGGCACTCCCACCGAGGAACTTGCCGAAGGTAGACACCTCTCGCAGCGAGACGCCGATCTGGAGCGGGTAGATGTCGACGCTGATCCGACCCATCGTCAATACCTCTGGGTGGAACAGCGTAGTCATCTTGTCCGTACCTCATGACTTTCCTGCAACGTGTGGGTGATTTGGGAGGGTTCGGAAGGGACGAATGACCCGGTGCTTGGGTTGAACTCGGCGGTCAGGGGCGAAATCATCGAACTCGGGTGAGCGAATGCCGGCTTCGCAGGTCGACCAGCACTCCCGTGGTGCATCTGCGATGTAATACCGTCATAGTCAGATCTGTCAATACTTTGTCATGACAAAGTAAGGGAAGGCATTATGAGTTGGGAGACAGAGCTCAGCGCTGGACATGGCGTCATCGTCGACCGCTCGAGCCCTATTCCGATCTACTTCCAGGTCGCGACGCAACTGCAGAAGCTCATCGAATCCGACGTCATACCGGTTGGCACGCGGTTCGAGAACGAAGTCGATCTGGCCGAGCGACTTGGCGTGTCCCGGCCCACGATGCGGCGGGCCATGCAATATCTCGTCGAACGCGGCATGGTCGTGCGCAAGCGGGGCGTCGGTACCCAGGTCGTGCACCCGAAGGTGCGGCGCACGATCGAGCTCTCCAGCTTGTATGACGACCTCGCCAAGTCGGGTCGAGCGCCGTCCACCGTGGTGCGCAGCTTCACGATCGCGCCGGCCGCGATGGGTGTCGCGGCCGAACTGGGCATTACCGAGGGGGACGACGTCAGCCACTTCGAACGGGTCCGCTACGCGGACGGCGAACCGCTGGCCATCATGACCAACTCCATTCCCTGCTCGGTCGTGAAGCTCGATCGAGAGAGCCTGGAGAAGCACGGTTTGTACAACCTGCTCCGGGCGGCAGGCAGCGAACCGCGGATCGCCACGCAGGTCATCGGTGCCCGGGTCGCCACCGCCGCCGACGCCCGGATCTTGCAAGAGCGCCGCGGCGCTGCGCTACTCACAATGACGCGCACCGCGTTCGATGCGATGGGTCGGGTTGTCGACTTCGGGACGCACGTGTACCGCGCGGATCGCTACGCGTTCGAGCTCACGCTGTCGGGTAGCTGATCCTTCCTGCGCCCAGCTCGGCCGAGCGCCTGGCAAGATCAGTGCGCATGACCCCACCCAGGATCGTCATTGTCGGCGGCGGCTTCGCCGGCTACTACGCGGCCCGGACCTTGTGCCGGAAGCTGCGGGACCAAGCCGAGGTCGTGATCCTCAATCCGAGGGACTACTTTCTCTACCTCCCGCTATTGCCGGAGGTATCCGGCGGCATCCTTGACCCGCGACGGGTCACCGTCTCGATCCCGAGCACGTTGCCAAAGGTCCGGCTGGTTCTCGGTTCAGCCGAGAACGTCGACGTCGCAGCTCACCTGGTGGCATATGTCGACCCGGAGGGCCGAGCGGCCACGCTCGGCTACGACCAATTGCTCCTCACGACCGGCAGCGTCAACAAGCTCCTGCCCATCCCCGGTGTCGCGCAGCACGCTCACGGCTTTCGTGACATTGCCGAGGCGCTGTTCTTGCGGGATCACATCACCTTGCAACTGGAGCTCGCGGATAGCACCGATGATCCGGCGGAGCGGGACGCTCGGTTGACCTTCGTCGTTGTCGGCGCGGGCTATACCGGCACCGAGGTCGCCGCTCAAGGCGCACTCATGACGGCGGAGCTCACCCGAGACCACCCACGGCTCGCGGGCCATCAGCCGAGGTGGCTGCTGATCGACACGGCCGACCGGGTGCTGCCCGGGCTCGGCGAGAGCCTGGCCCGGACGGCGGACCGCGTGTTGCGGCACCGGGGTGTCGACGTGCGAACCCGAACGTCCGTCGCGGAGGCAACCGCAGATGCGGTCCGGCTGAGTGACGGAATGATTGTCCCGACCCGATCACTCATCTGGTGCGTCGGCGTCCGACCCGAACCCCTCGTCGAGCACCTCGGCCTCGCGACCGAGCGGGGGCGGCTGGTCGTGAACGAGTTCCTCGAAGTCCCCGGGCAGCCCGATCTCTGGGCCTGCGGGGACGTCGCCGCGGTCCCCGATCTGACTCGACCCGGCGAGATCACCCCGATGACCGCTCAGCACGCCCAGCGGCAGGGTAAGCGCGCCGCCGTAAACATCGCCGCGACGTTCGGTCGCGGTATGCGCCGACCCTACAAACACCACGATCTCGGATTCGTCGTCGATCTCGGGGGCTTCCAGGCCGCGGCTGACCCGTTCCAGGTGCCGCTATCTGGCGTGCCGGCGAAGGCGGTGACCCGCGGCTACCATCTCCTGTCACTCCCCGGGAACCGCGTGCGAACGGCGACTGACTGGCTGACCGAGGCCGTCCTGCCGCGCCAGGCCGTGCAACTCGGACTCGTTCGGCCCTCGGATGTGCCGTTGGATACCGAGAAGCCGGCGGGCCTGATCACCGGCTAGCGTCGGCGACGACGTCAGCGCGCGAAATCCTCCTCGCGGTACTCCCCCTCCGGCCGAACGCCGGTCTGTTCCGCTTCCTGCTTGCGCAGTTCGACCCGCCGGATCTTGCCGCTGATCGTCTTCGGCAGGTCCGTGAACTGCAGGCGGCGAATCCGCTTGTACGGAGCGAGTTTCTCCCGAGAGTGGCGCAGGATGTCAGAGGCGAGCGCGGGGCTCGGTTCGTATCCGCTGACGAGCACGACGAAGGCCTTCGGTACGGCTAGCCGCAGTTCGTCGGGTGCTGGTACGACCGCCGCCTCGGCCACGGCGGGATGCTCGATCAGTACGCTTTCCAACTCGAACGGACTGATCCGGTAGTCGCTGGCCTTGAACACGTCGTCGGTGCGGCCCACGTACGTGATGAACCCGTCTTGATCCCGGGCGGCGACGTCGCCGGTGTGGTAACGGTGACCTGCGAAGGCGTCAGCGTTCCGCTCGTGGTCGCCTTGATAACCCACCATCAGCCCAACGGGACGCTCGGGTTCACATTCGACGCAGATTTCGCCCTCGTCGGCGATCGCTTCCGATAGTGGGTCGACCAAGGCGATGCGGAATCCGGGCATCGGCCGACCCATTGACCCCAACCGGGTGGGCTGGCCAGGGGAGTTACCGATCTGCAGGGTCGTCTCCGTCTGGCCGAACCCGTCGCGAATGGTGAGCCCCCAGGCCTGCCGGACCTGCTCGATCACCTCGGGGTTGAGCGGCTCGCCAGCGCTTACCAGTTCCCGCAACGACATCTGCCACGAGGTCAGGTCCTGCTGCACGAGCATTCGCCACACCGTGGGCGGCGCGCAGAACGTCGTCACCTTCGTGTCACGCACGACGTCGAGCAGCGCCCGCGCGTCGAAGCGCTCATAGTTGAACAAACAGATCGTCGCCCCTGCGATCCAGGGAGCGAACACACACGACCAGGCGTGCTTGGCCCAGCCTGGGCTCGAGACGTTCATGTGCACGTCGCCCGGCTGTAGCCCGATCCAGTACATCGTCGACAGGTGGCCGATCGGGTAGCTGACGTGTGTGTGTTCCACGAGTTTGGGCAACGCGGTGGTGCCTGAGGTGAAGTACAGCAGTAGTGGCTCGTCGGCCATGGTGTGCTCGTCCGGCTCGAACGGTTCGAGGCTGTCGAACGAGTCGGAATAGCGCAGCCAGCCCACGACCGGATCGCCGACCGCGATTCGCAGGTAGCCGCCGTGGACATCCCGGAAGTGTTCGGTCGTGTCCGAGCGAGCGACGACCGCATCCACACGCCCGCGGTCGATCCGGTCCCGGAGGTCATCCGTCGACAACAGGGTCGTTGCCGGGATGATGACTGCACCCAGCTTCATCGCGGCGAGCGTGATCTCCCACAGCTCAACCTGGTTGCCGAGCACGACGAGGACCTGCATCCCGCGTCGCACGCCTTCCCCCCGCAGCCATCCCGCGACCTGATCTGATCGCTCGGACAGCGCCCCGAAGCTGTAGGACTCATCGGTCCCGTCCGGCTCGATGATCCGCAGGGCGGTGTGGTTGGGGCGCTCCGCGGCCAGCACGGCATCGAACCAGTCCATCGCGAAGTTGAAGCGCGGAGGTCGCGGCCAGCGGAACTTCGTGTAGGCGGTCGCGTAGTCCGTCCGATGGGTCAGCAGAAAATCCCGTGCGGCGCGGAACTCATCGGTGGCACTACTCATCGCCACGTTGTAACTCACCCCCGGCAGACCCGACCGAGGCCCCTCGCCTCGCGACCGTGGACCGAACGTACCCCAGCGCTTCGACGGCGAGGTCCGGCCAACGGGCCACCGAGTCGTCGCTGACCGCGATCCACTCGCGCATCGGACGACCCTTGCCCGCGTCGAAGGCAGATGCGTCGCCGTCATCGCGCAGTTGTGCGCAGCGCGATGCGGGTAGCTTCACCACCAGCTGTCCTCGCACCAACATCGCGAATATCTTGCGGTGCACTCGCAGGCCAGGGTTCGACCCGAAGCCGGTCCCCTCCGTCACCTCCGGGCGGCCCAGCAGGTCGTTGGCGAGAACCGCGAACGACTCATCGGCGTCTGAACCACCACCGGCCGCGCCCATCCGATCATGGTAATCACGCCCGGGCGCGGCACCCGGCCCAACCCGGAATGCCGCGGCCGTGGCGAAAAGCCAACAGAGCCCGACCGATACGCCTCCGACCCCGATCAGCACGATGGCGAGCACTGCCCTGCCACTAGCCAGCCGGCGGTGTGCCGCCCCGGCGAGCTGTGCCGCGCTAGGCTCCGCTGGCGCGACGGGCGCGGCGCGCAATCACAATCAGATGACGGGCAGCGTGCCGGCATGTCAGGCTGGGGTCATGTGCCGCAACATCCGACCACTGAACAACTACGAGCCGCCGGCCACGCAGGACGAGGTCTACGCGGCGGCGCTGCAATTCGTGCGGAAGGTCAGCGGCTCGACCAGGCCATCCGCCACTAACCGCGCGGCGTTCGATGATGCCGTGGCGCAGATCACGCATATCACGCACCATCTGCTCGACACGATCGTCACGACAGCACCGAAGAAGGACCGTGCTGTCGAGACGGCCAAGGCGCGAGCGCGCAGTGCCAAGCGGTTCCCGGCCACCGTCGACTCCGTGCCGGCGTGACGCTACCGATGGCTCGAATCGTGAAGCAGCTTGGCCAGCGCCCGATCGGCAGCCTGCCGGTCACGCTGCGCCATCCGTAACGCGCGCTCCGCCTCCCCGAGCTCGGTGCGCGCCTCGTCCAGGCGCTGGCGCAGGGTCTCGACCTCCCGTCGAAGTCGATCTGAACGTTGCTTCTGCCGGGCATTGTCGCGTTTGGCGACCGCCAACCGGTCGCGGGCCTCCGCGAGCTGGCGCTGCCGGTCCTGTTCGCGTTCTCGATCGGCTGCTCGTCGGGCTGACGCCTCAACTCGCTTCGACGGTGTCGGGCGCTTGCGATCGGGGCTCTTGCCCGATGCCGCTTCCCGCGGTGATGTCGATCCTGCCGGCACCGCGCTCAGCGCCGGACCGGCGGCACCGAATCCTGACCACCGAACCGCTCGAAGCAGCGTGCCGGTCTCGAGTTGTCCAGCCACGTCCGGATCGGCCAGCGCTGCCTCGAGCGTGGCCGTCACCTCGTCCCGTAGCGCGGGAGACGGGTCAGTTTGTGCAGTGGTAGCGAACGCCCGCTCAACCAGATCGTCGATGACCCGCCGTCGCTCCTTCGACAGCTCACGCATTGCCGAGCCGTCCAAGGCCCGCTCGGCCCCGCGCAACCGCTCAGCGAGATCGGCGAGTTCGCGCGTTACCGCCGGATCGGACCGGACGAGACGGTTAACCGTCCACGCGCTTTGCGTGGGTCGCCGCAATTCACCGATGGCCTTGGCGGCTGCCTGGTCGCCCACCTGCTTTGCGACGCCGGCCAGCGCGGCGCGCTGCGCGATGAACTGCGCCGGGGCAACGCTATACAGCTCATCGATCGCGTCCTGCAGCAGGTCGTCGCGCGCCACGGGGTCATCGTGTCATGAGCGAGATCGCATGCCGATCAAGCCGGAAGCCGGCATCGGCCCCACTGATTCATCGTGGAAGCGCGACGCCGGCTTTGGGCCAGCTACTTGCTGGGTTGCGGCAATGTGCAGTCGATCTTGGGGTTCACCCCCGCATAATTCAGCGGGCCGGCCAGGATAGTGACCGTGATCGTGCCGATCTTGGCACAATTCGTATCCGAACCACTGAAATAGTTACGTTGCCAGGCCGCGATGAGTCCGATGACGAGCCACACGACGAGAATCAGGCTCACCAGTCGCCCGACCGGACGGCGTCGCCGCATAACCGGCGCGTCCATGCGAGATCGCCATGCCATGGTGTCCTCCTTGGATCTCTCAGAGACCAAGCAGCCGATCGAGGAAATCCCGGTAGTTACGTAGGGCCACCCGCATAACCTCGGTGTCGTCGCCTCGGGTCGATTGCCAGCCGTCGAGCGCCTGCTTCTGCGCCAGTAGGGTGTTCGTCAGCGAGGCGACAGCGTCATCGACGAGGCTCGCGGCCGCGCCAGTCGCACGCTGCGGGTCATCGACGAACGTCAGCTGCAACTCACGCCATTGGATTCGATACCGCTCGACGAGATCCGCACCCCACAAAGCTGCGACCGGATCGTTCGGGGCCTGTCCAGGCCCGAGATTCCCGTCACTTGGTGCCCGTGCGGGCTCGTCGTCCACTTCTCGCATCCGCTGCGCACGGGTCAGTTCCTCGGTTGGCCCGTCCATCACATCGGTACGTTCTTCGACGTAGTCCTCCGCTCGGCCGCTGACGCGGTCCGGATCATCGAACTCGGTCTCGCGTCGATCTGTTGTCGTCGCATGGTCGTCGTACCCGGCCTCGCGCCGGCCCCTGGCCGTCGCCTGGTCGTCGTACTCTGTCTCGCGTCGATCTTCGGTCGTCGCGTAGTCGTCGTACTCGGTCTCGCGTCGGCCCCTGGCCGTCGCCTGGTCGTCGTACTCGGCGTCGCGTCGGCCCCTGGCCGTCATCGTCTCGTCGGCGGCGTGCGTTGGCTGATTCATCCCGTGTCTCCTTTTCACGAATCCAGCTGGTCGGCGCCGTGCCGATCGCCGACGTCGTCGACCTCGAGCAGGTCGGTCGCTAGTACCCGGTAATGCACGAGTGCTTGGCGTAGCTGCTCGGTGCTCGCTTGACCCCGCAGGTTGGCCTCAAAGATCTCGTGCGCAGAGCGGTAGTGGTCGATCGTTCGCGCGTGCTCGACCGACAATGTGCCGACACGATCGTCGAATTCACCAGTCGGATAACCGCGCGCCCGCATCATTCGAGTGACCAGTGCATCGGCCGAGTTGACCGCGTCGCTGGGATCTTCCACAAATGCGGTTTGGACCCGGGTCCACTCCTTCAGGTAACGATCCTGATCCTGCGGGCTCAGCGACTTGATGTCGAGCTCTGCATGTCGCTTCTCACGCGCGCGCAGTTCACTCTCTGCGGCCGCTCGACTAGGCTGTTCAGCCAGAGTTCGCTCATATTCGGGGCCGAATCGGGCTTGTAGCTGCCGACGTCTGACAATGCTCCATACCGCCATTGCGATCAGCACGATCGCAACGACCACGACAACAAGGACGATAATTCCGGTGGTCGACATTAGGGTCCGTTCCTCTCCAATCGGCGGCTCGCTGACCGGAGCCAAGTGGACATGAGTCCGGTTAGGTCACGAGGTAGTCCTGGCCAAGATCTACCCGGCTGCGCGACGTACTAAACCCCGGCAACCTGATGAGTGATACGCAATTGCCGCCAACAACGGCGGGGCTGCGTGACGAATCGGCCGCTACGCTCAGTTTGTGCTGCGGGCTTCGCTCCTCGTCTGCTGCACCCTCCTGTGCGCATCGGCGTGTTCCCATGCCGCGAACTCGACGCCAGAGCTCAGCGGGTCAGCGGCACAAAGCCCGGCCGCGTCCGCACTGCCCCCGGGCGTCCCGGGCTCCGCTCCGGCGCCGAGCGCCCAGTCGACAATCGGAGACCCCGCATGGCGGATTGCGCGGCTGGGCCGGCCAACCGCGATCGAGGGATGGGTCGATCGGGTGAGCGTGCTACCCGGCCAGGCGGTCAACCTGTATGTGTCGACCGTCGGCCACAACTGGCGGGTGACGGCCTACCGAATGGGTTGGTATGGGGGCGCCCTGGCTCAGCGAGTCTGGCAATCCGGCAGCGAGCCGGGCGCCCGTCAGCCCAAACCGACCCGGTCCGCCACCAACACCGTGCGGACAGCCTGGCGGCCAAGCCTGACCCTGCCGACGGCCGATTGGCCGCCGGGCGCCTACCTGTTGCGGTTGGATGGTCAAACCGGCCAGCGGTACGTGCCGCTCACCATCCGATCACCGGAGACCACGGGACGCACCGTGCTCATCCTTCCCGTGACCACCTGGCAGGCCTATAACGATTGGGGCGGTTACAGTCTCTACCACGGGCCGGGAGGACAGAACGACTTCGACAACCGCTCGGTCGCCGTGTCGTTCGACCGGCCCTACACCGCTGATGGCGCGTCGGACTTTGTCGGCAGCCAACTGCCGCTCATCGCGCATGCCGAGCGCCTCGGCATCCCGCTGGCGTATGCCACCGATGTCGATCTGCATGACAATCCGCAGCTACTCGCTGGTGCCGTTGCGATGATCAGCCTCGGACATGACGAGTACTGGTCCACCGCGATGCGCAACTCGGTTACCGCCGCCCGCGATGCCGGCGTGAACCTGGCGTTCCTGAGTGCCAATGCGGTCTTCCGGCACATCCGGTTCGCCTCGTCGCCAACCGGGCCGGATCGCATCGAGATCAACTACAAGCGGACGACCGACCCGCTGTACGGAAAGAAGAACGCGGAGGTCACTGTCGATTGGCGGGAGCCACCGTTGTCCGATCCCGAGAGCTCCCTCACTGGCGCGTACTACGAGTGCAATCCGGTCGACGCGCCGATGGTGATCACTAATCCGAACAACTGGCTGTTCACGGGCACGGGCGCGAAGCTGCGCATGCGGTTGCCACACCTCGTCGGCAGCGAGTACGACCGAGTCAATCCCGGCGTGCCGACTCCGAAGAACATCGAGGTCCTCACCCATTCCCCGGTCAACTGCCAAGGCGCCAACAGCTTCGCGGACAGCGCCTACTACACCGTTCGCAGCGGCGCCGGCGTGTTCGATGCCGGCACCAGCTGGTTCCCCCTCGGGTTGCCCGAAGCGGGCGCGAAGGGCGTGGTCGCTCGGGTTATCGGCGGCGAGCTGACCAACCTGCTGTTGGCCTTCAGCGCCGGGCCGGCTGGCGTGGCGCATCCTGCCCATCGCAACATCGACGCCCTACACGAGTTCGCCGGTGACCCAATCTGGGGTCAGTGATCGGTAACGGCGGATAGGCCTGAACCTGAGATCAAGCCCCGCAGGTGCCGGGCGCCGCTGTCACGCCGCAGAAGTTTTGACTCTGCTGTTCGAGGTCGACGGTGATGACATCCGTGGCTGAGCTATAGCGGACGACGTGCGTGGAGCCGACCGCCGTCTTCGGATCGTCGCTGCTGTCGATCACCACGGTCGCCTGACTCGAAGCCGCCGTTATGACGTGCAGCTGGATCGTGGCGAATGGCCCTTCGTCCCCTCCGGTGAGGCTAATCACCAGCAGCCCGAGTCCATTGGGGGCCAGATCGAGGGTTCGGCCATGGCCGACCCAGTACCCGGCTGCCCACGTGGGTGGCTTCACTGCGGGCAGAATGGGACTGCTCGCCGTCGACGCCCCGGACGAGGAGCCGTTCGAACCAGACGAGGAGCAGCCACCGAGGACGAGGGCGGGGACTACGCAGCTCACGACCACCGGATATACACCTGCACACCTGCGCATCAGGCGTCGCCGCATGCGCGTCTCCTTCGATCCGGTTGGCCGAAGTGTCGCATCGTCGGCTGAACGTCCCGGCTGTTACAGGCTTACCGCTCGTGCCGCGAAGAAATCGCTGCCGGCCAGCAGCATGGCCAACACATTCGTCGGCACCTGCGAGTCAGCCGTGACGACCATGACCGCTTCGCCGTCGCTGTCGCCTTCGGGCCGGCGCCCCACGGCCGCGGAGATGATATTCACCCCCGCGTCACCGAGCGCCGTGCCTACCCGTCCTAGCATTCCCGGCTGATCGCGGTAGCGGAAGACGGCTAGGTGTTCCTCGAGCTGCACGTTGAACCGCGAACCCCACGCTTCGAGCAAGTGTGGTCGGTTGCGCCGCCCCAACAGAGTGCCCACCACTCGCGTGGTTTCGCCGCCTCCACGAAGCCGCACGCGTATGAGGTCGGTGAAGTCGTGGGCCTGCGGTGTGCTCCGCTCGGCGATCGCAATACCGCGCTCCTGGGCGAGCGTAAACGCGTTGACGTCGTTGACCGCCTCCTCGGTATGCCCGGCAAGCACACCCTTGACGACCTGGATCGTCAGCAACCGACTATCACGCTCGGCGATCCGGCCCAGGAATTCGACGTCGACGGCGTCAACGGACGTTCCCGGAGCTAGCGCGGCCGCAATCTTGCCCAGGCCGCCGCACAGTCCGAGGAACGGACCGACCGCCTCCACGTCTTCTGCAGCGATCGACGGCACGTTCACCGCACTCGTGACTGCCACCCCGGTCAAGGCGGCGACCGCTTGCTCGGCGGCTTGATAGCCCGCCCGATCGGTTGCTTCTGCCGTCGAAGCCCCGAGGTGTGGCGTGACGACCACGTTGGGATAGCCGAACAGCGGATGATCGGTTACCGGTTCGGTACCGAACACGTCTAGCGCAGCCCCGGCTACCTTGCCCGAATCGAGCGCGGCTTGCAGGTCAACGTCTACGACTAACGGGCCGCGGGCAACGTTGAGAATCCGCACGCCATCCTTCATGTGCGCGAACGCGGCCGCGTTCAGCCAGCCCTCGGTTTCCCGGTTCTTCGGCAGATGCAGCGTGATGAAGTCCGCGACCGCGTAGATCTGGTCAACGCTGCTCGCACGCTCGACGCCGAGATCGCGGAACCGCTCCTCAGCCAGATAGGCATCGAACGCGATGACCCGCATGCCGAAGCCCCGCGCCCGCTGAGCCACGAGCTGGCCGATCCGGCCGAACCCGATAATGCCAAGCGTCTTCTCGTTCAGCTCCACGCCACTGAATCTCGCCCGATCCCAGGTTCCTCCGACCAGCGAGGCGTGGGCCTGCGGCACATTCCGGGCCAACGCCAGCAGCAACGCCATCGTGTGTTCGGCCGCCGTGATGATGTTCGACTGCGGTGCATTCGCTACCACGACTCCGCGCCGGGTTGCCGCCTCGACGTCGACGTTGTCGACCCCGACGCCGGCCCGGGCCACCACACGTAGTCGATCCGCCTTCGCCAGGAGGTCGGCATCGACCTGGGTCGCGGATCGGATAAGAATCCCGTCGAACTCGGCGATGCGCCGCTCGAGTTCCGGGCGACCCCAGCCCGTCCCGACCACAACGTCGAAGCCCGCCGCCCGTAGGAGGTCGACGCCGGACTCGCCAATGATCTCCGCAATCAGAACCCTCATGACGCCACAACCCAATCGATGCACGCCGTGAGCGCTTCGACATCGGCCGGATCGATCGCCGGGAACATCCCGATCCGCAGCTGATTCCTCCCCAGCTTGCGATACGGCTCGACGTCGACGATCCCGTTCGCCCGCAGGGTCCGCGCGACGGCGGCGGCATCTACCTCGCCGGAGAAGTCGATTGTGCCGACGACAAGTGAACGCTTGGCCGGGTCGATCACAAACGGGCTCGCGAACGGCGAGGAGTCCGCCCAGCCGTAGAGATAATCAGACGAGGCGCGGGTCCGAGCGACGCAGAAGTCGAGACCGCCACCGGCAAGCATCCAGTCGATCTGATCGGCAAGGAGCAGCAGCGTCGCCAATGCGGGCGTGTTGTACGTCTGCTGCTGCCGGGAATTGTCGAGCGCTGTGGCGAGGGAGAGCGAGGCCGGGATCCAGCGGCTCGTCGCGGCGCCGAGTTCGCTGATTCGCTCGATTGCCGCCGGACTCACCAAGGCCAGCCACAACCCACCATCGGAACCAAAGGACTTCTGCGGCGCGAAGTAGTACGCATCGGCCTGGCCGACATCCACCGGCAAGCCGCCCGCACCCGATGTGGCATCGATGAGGACCAGGGCGTGGTCGGCGCGTTCCGGACGCCGCACCGGAACCATCACACCGGTCGACGTCTCGTTGTGGGCCCACGCAATGACATCGACGTCGTCGTCGCCGGCTGGTTCCGGCGCGTCGCCCGGCCGCGCAGATACGACGGTCGGCTCGGCGAGGAACGGCGCGCCCGCGGTGACGGTCGCGAACTTCTGGGTGAACTCGCCGTATACCAGGTGCAGGGCGCGCCGGCGGACGAGCCCGCAGGCGGCCGCATCCCAAAACGCTGTTGCGCCGCCGTTACCGAGCAGCACCTCATACCCGTCGGGCAGCGCGAAGAGATCCCGCAAACCGTCGCGAACCTGTCGCACCAGATCCTTGACCGGCGCTTGGCGGTGCGACGTTCCCATCAGATCGGCTCGAGCGGCCAATCGAGCCAACGCCTCGGGACGCACCTTGGTCGGTCCGCTGCCGAAACGCCCGTCTGCTGGCTTGAGATGGGCGGGAATGTGCAAGGTCGTGTCAGTCACGGTCACTACGAGAGTTCTCCAGTCGGTCACGCTCGGGTGGCGACGGGGACAACTCCCAGGCGCACCACCATCCCCATGCGATGGTAGTCGATGGGGTTGGACGCCCCCTCTGTCAACGACGAGGCAGGCGCCACGCACACCGGCCGGTCGCGCAGGACGCGACCTCGGTCGTCGCGAGGCGATCCGACAAGCCGGTGGTCCGGTGCGCCAGGCACCGGACCACCGGGCAGGTCAGGAACTCGTTCCGATGTCAGGGAGCTAGCTCACCGGGCACGGGTTCTTCAGGTCTCCGCTGTTGAAGTTGTTGAACTGACTTTGCGTTGTGAAGCCCGGGCGCGGGTAGACGGTCTTCAGCAGCGGGCCGTACTCGGATGTCGAGCTGCCACCGAAATCGTTGGTCGTGCCGGGAATGTACGGACCACCCTCCTGCCATGTGCAGGTGCCGTTCGCAACCCGCGTCGAGTAGAAGGGATAGAACTGCGCGCCGTTCGGCGGGTTCACGCAGTTCTCGCCGGTGTTCCGGTCGCAGAACGGCGGGTTGTCCTGGGAGTCCGATGCCTCGATCCGCGGCAGATCGGCCTCGAAGGCGACCGTGGAGTAGTTCGTACGGCCATTATTCGTGAGCGCACTCGTGAACAGGACCGGCGATGGGTGCAACGCCTGATCCCGGTGCACGTTCGGGTCGGTTCCCGGCCAGTCCAGCTGGTAGGACTGTCCGTCGAAGTCCTCGTCGGAGCTCAAGCAGCCGTTGATGTGGATCAGGGTCGAGTCTGAACCCGGAACGCAGAAGTTATTGCCGTCGTCCTCGTCCAAGCCGCCCTTGTCCTGTGCCCCCGGCTTGACGCAGTTGAGGTTCGCGTCGAGCTTGAGGCAGTTCTCGAAGTGCCCTATCTCATCCGACATGGCCACGTTGTAGGTGTGTGCCGACCAGGTGTTGCCCCGCGGGTTGGCGGTGGAGTACTCCGGGTGGAACGCGTACGGCGCCATGTGGCACGTGTCAGAGGTGGGCTCGTACAAGATGTGCCCGAAGCCGTTCGGAACCGAGGCAGTCATGGATCCGCTCTTACCGGTGGTCAGGTCGAACAGGTCGATCCGGAACCCAGCATCCGTGTCGTGCATGTGGATGCGAATCCGGTCGCCCGGGCTCATCAGCAGGTCCTTCTGCAAATTTGGATTGACCGCGCTGAGGTTCGGAGCGTCAAACGTGCCGGTGAACAGCGGGTTCGCGGGGGCTTGGGACGTACCGTCCTTCGTGATGTACGCCCAGTTGATCGGCTCGACTCCACCCAATATGTAGTTGTCGCAATCCCCGTTGTTCGGGGTTCCGGATCCGGTTCCGTGGTTCTGGTCGAGGGTGAGGCTGTCGATTGTCATCGCCGCGCAGTATTGCGTTGCGGTGCAGCCGAATCCCTCGAACTGCGGTACGTAACCTGGTCCGTAGAACTGCAACTCCATGAATGCGTTGCCAGGATGCTTGCCGATGTAGTCGGCCGCCGAGGGATCGGTCCCGACCAGATCGTTGGCGTCGGAGTTCGGCGTGCAGGTCTTGGTGAACTCGGGCGCAGACTCGGTGTCGCACAGCGTCAAGCCGAACCAGAAGGTCGGCCTCAGCTGGAAGTTCCAGGTACCGCCACCGGCGCCGGACGCGGACGGCCGCGCCTTCGGCTCCTTGGGCAATGTCATGACGTAGGTGATGTCGTTGCCCGATCCGGGGACGTCGGACTTGAAGAGAACTGAGGGTTCGTCGTGCCCGACATATTCGTCGCCCAATGTGCTGTATGGATCGGAGCACAACGAGGAATGACTCTGACACAACGAGTCGTGGTAGGCCTGCGCAGCCGACGCGCGGGGTGCGGCACCGCTAGCCGGAGGTGACTGGCCGGCGGCAGCAGCGGGAAGTGCTAACGCCACTAAGGCCAATACGCCTGACAGGCTGAGTGTGAGCAGCCGAGTTCGCTTCAATGACCTCTCCTTTGTTCCCGATCCGCGCGCCCTGGCGATGTGCCAAGGTCATCGCGGGCGGACAGCCAGTCCACCCGGTAGGGCCTACTGGTCCTAGCCCGCATTCCGACAACGCAGCGGCGAAATTCCTCCCCTCACTCGACGACGTAATCGCAGGAATTGAGGGGCGCCGAGGCATGGGTGAGGGCGCGCGCCGAGCGGCGACGGTGGGTAAGACGACGGCAGGCCCCAGCGCGTGCTCCGCCGCTGGAGCGTCCGAGAGCTCTCGTCGCCGTTGTCCGCATGGTCCCCCAAGACTGCGCGCAGAGCATACGCTTGCTTACGCAACGACGGTAGGACTCAGCGGCCAGCCGCGGCCCACGAGGCCTCTCAGATAGGCATGTCGTCAGGCCACGACGCGCGGCGCTGCTCGCTCAGCGCGCGTCCGGCGGCTCGCGGTTCTGGCGATCAGTTCCGCCAGCTCGTCTCGGCTGGGCCCGTCAGGCATCGCCGGGCGCCAGCCGTCAGCGTAGATCTGGCGCACCCGCGGCTCGATCGGGTTCAAGCTGCTTGGCAACGCCCGCATCATGGCGAAGGGCATGATCGTCGATGTGAGCTCCGGATACGTCTCTGCGGCTGCCACGATGAGGTCGGACGGAAGCCGGCGCGAGACGTCCACATCGCCGCCGGCCCAGCGTCGCTGCAGGTCCGCATCGGTGTACACGTGATCGTCGAACCACGGCTTGATGTGCTCGGCGCACCAGTCATCGAAGGCGAGCGCGACCGCGCCGAAATCCCTTCCGGGCTCGTCAAGGAGAGCGACGAGCCGTTGGGCCTGCAGGAGTGACGTCGCGATGCCGCGCCCAAGACTCGGATTGGTGGTGCATACCGCGTCTCCGAGAGCGATGAGCCCCGGCAGAGCAATCCTGCCGGCATCATTTCGCTGCCCGCGATAGCTGTTGTAGAGGTGACCGCCCCGCAGCACCGGTGTGATCGGGCGGCTGCGACGCGGGTCGGTCCAGATTGCCAGAGGTGGAATGGCCTGGGTGGCGGCCTCGAACGCGGCGAGACCTCGCAGGCCGGCTAAATCACGGTCCGTGCTCGTTTGCGCGATCAACGCCGAGAACGTGCGGTTGTCGTGCGGAAATACGATGGCCAGGTATCCGGGATAGACCGTTACCAGGCCCGGGGGCGCATTCGTGGGTCCTTCCGAGGCGCCCCGCCGCAGCCGGTACTGACGCGACACATAGGCGAGCCCGCAATCGGCGCTGTCCGGTGCCGCCGCCCGCAGCGAACGGCTCAGTCGCCCGGCCCGACCGGACGTGTCGAGTACCAGTTCAGCCGGCAGAATACGGTCGGCCAGCCGCACGCCGGTTGCGCGGCCACGCTCGTGGGCCACGCCGGTTGCCTGCGCCTGTATCAGCGTCACACGCGGCTCGGCGGATGCCTGCGACCGCAAGACAGTCTCGAACACCGTGCGCCGGCAGCGGATCGTTATCGGCAGGCCTGGTTGACCGGGTGGGTAAACCGGCGTCGCTCCGGCGGCCAGCAGGGCGTTCCACGCTTCCGGAATCTCGGTCTGCAGCGCCTCGATCACCTGTAGCCGGTAGGCATGGGGGTGGTGAAACTGCATCACTCCGGCCCTCGGCCACCACCCATTGCGGTTCGGGCCCGGATCACGGTCGACAACCGACACGTCATGGCCTCGCCGAGCCAGCGCGACCGCTGTGAATAGACCGGTCGGCCCGGCACCGATAATGGCCACTCGCATGGTGAGTCCCCCCGCGCGTCTTGTCCTCCTGGATTCGTCTTGCCGGAGGACTCATGCGCGGCCGGTGATACAGGCGGCCGGTAATCCGGGCTGACGCGCACGACGGGCGAGCAATACTTGGTACGTCGTCCATTGGGATGGAGCTGCTGTCATGTCGACTGCGAACGAGACGCTCGTACGCACCGCCTATGCGGCCTACGAACGAGGGGACGTCACGGCGATGCTTGACACTGTCGACCCCAACTTGGAATGGACCTATCTCGACCCGAGCGAGGCGAGCGCGGAGCTGCAGATCTGCCATGGTCGAGGCGAGCTGGAGACTGCACTGCGGCGGCAGCTCGGGCGCGGCCTGAGCGCGCAGCTCGAGGAACTCGTTGCCCATGGGGATCAGATCATGGTGACGGTCCGTATCCCCGGCATCGAGGCCCGCCGGGTTCGGCAGGCGGACGAGCGCAATTACGACGTGCTGACCGTTCGAGACGGACACATCGTCGCCATCCGAGCCTGCCGCGATCGGGCCGAGGCCCTCGCCATCGCGGGAATCACCTAGGGCACGGCCCAGCCGTTGCGTCGGCATTTTGCAGTCGGCCGACAGGGGCGGGCCGCTATCAGCTACGCGACTGGGTGCGTCGAGTCGATCCAGGGCACGATTTCTGGGTCCGCGACGCCCTCGATATCCAGGTTGACCACGATCGGATCTTGGCCGCTGCGAACCACTACGCACTCCAGCGGCTCGTCGTCCAGGGCGTTGATCTCCTGATGCGGCAGGAACGGCGGAACGAAGATGAATGAGCCGGGTCCGGCTTGCGCGGTGAATTCGAGACGCTCTCCCCACCGCATTTCCGCTCGTCCGCGAACCACATAGATGATGCTCTCGAGCTCGCCGTGATGATGTGGCCCGGTCCGGGCGCCGGGATGAATGCTGGCCGTCCCGCCCCATAGCTTTTCCGCACCGGCCCGGTCATGATTCACCGCGGTAGCGCGGATCATCCCCGGCGTCTGCGGCGTGCTGGCGTCAAGCGCGTCGGATGGCACGATCCGGACTCCCTGGCTGCGCCAGTCCCTCGCCGCACCCGCATCGCTCGAGCCCACCTTCCGAAGTGTAGTCGCCGATCATCGATCGAGATCCGCTCGCAGGGCGCAATGATTTCGCAATCCATGGGTACAGATAGTGTTTCCACGGTGCTAACAGTCGGCATTGATCTTGCCGCCGAAGCTGTGAGGTCGGCGGTGGCTGCGATCCGCTGGGACAAGACCGAAGCCGTTATCGAGCAGCTGGCGCTGGGCGCGACCGATCGGGTGCTGGTCGAGGCTGCGCGCCCGGCCGACAAGGTCGGAATCGACTGCCCGCTCGGGTGGCCGGTGGCGTTCGTCGACTTTGTCCAGCGCCACGCATGCGGTGACATACGGTCGGGCGAGGGTCGAGACGTCGAAGCTCGACGCCCGCTTGCGTACCGACGCACGGATCTCGCGGTTGTGCGCCGGCGGCCCGATCCCGTTGAGCGTGTCCAGCGACCGGATCGGGCGAGCCGCGATGCGGGCCGCGGGGCTGCTGTCCGCCCTGGCGACGCCGGGCGAGACCATGGACCGGTCCGGCCGCGCCCGGATTGTCGAGGTGTACCCGGCAGCGGCCCTCAGGCGGTGGGGATACGAATCGCGGCGTTACAAGGGCGGCCTGAATGCCGAAACCCGACGGACCCTGGTGGATCGCTTTCTTGACGCGACGTCGCCTTGGCTGGTCATTTCGAATGAACACCGGGCCGCATGCGCCAAGTCCGACGATGTCTTCGACGCGGTCGTCGCCGCGCTGAACGCCCGCGCCGCAACCCTCCCGGGCGGCGCCGTCTCAGTACCCGGACCGGACGAGATATCCGATGCGATCGTCGAAGGCTGGATAGCCGTCCCGGTCGGCGAACTGGCCGATCTTGATCCACGTGCTCGCTTTATGCTTGCTAAGCCCTGATACAAGGCTGGAGATCGGCGGCTGGACAGGCGATGCCTACTGACACCATGAACCCGGCGACGGCGGTCACCTGGGGGCCGTTCGTGCAAGCCGCCTACGATCAGTACGTCAGCGATCCCAGTCAAATCAATCCCGCCGCGATCAGGAACATGCCGGCCGGCTACACGTTGGTGCGCACGATCCAGATGTCAGATTTCCTCGGTCCGACGCACTCGCGAGTCTTCTACGGTTTCGTCGCCGTCGGCGGCGACCCGGTCACTGCGGTCATTGCGTTACGAGGTACCGCGTCTGCGACCGAATGGTGGGACGACATGCATTGGAAGCTCGTGCCATTCACCTCGGTCTCCGACGGCGGACAGGTTGCCGAGGGCTTCTTCGATGTCTACCGAACCTTCGGCACCATGACTCCAGGCGAGCAGGCGAGTTCCCAAGCATCGAGGGCGTTCGCCGTCGAAGTCTCAGACGCGATCGTCGGCTTCGGCAGTGGTCTTGACCCAACGATGCCGACGATCGTGTCCGGCCACAGTCTGGGCGCGGCGCTCGGCACACTTCTCGTTGCCGACCTCGCTGCCAACACGCCCATCAAGCCACAGGCCTGGACATTCGCCTCGCCGCGCGTCGGGGATGCCACTTTCGCAGCACGCTACGGCGGCCTCAGTGGGGTTTCCTGGCGAATCTACAACCTGGTCGATGTCGTCCCCTACTTCCCGGCCGATAGCTCGGATCGCTACCAGCCGGTGACAGCTGGCTATGCGATCAATTCTTTAGGAAAGGCGCGTTGGAGTTTGAGCTGCGCCCACGCGCTCAACACGTATCTGCATGTGCTGTCTCCCACCACCGTGCCGATAAACTCCGCCTGCCTGTCAACCGGTTAACGGCGAGGTGTCATCACGCGTGCGTATCGGGGCGGTCTTTCCCCAGCTGGAAATCGGCGGCGATCCGGTTGACATCGCGCACTGGGCGACGCAGGTCGAACAGCTCGGTTACGACTACATCCTCGTCTACGACCATGTGCTCGGCGCCGGAACGTCCACCCGGACGGGATGGCGCGGCTACACCAGTGACGATTGCTTCCACGAAGTGTTCGTGCTGCTGGGTTATTTCGCTGCGCTCACCTCTGCGGTCGAGCTGACGACTGGGGTGTTGATCCTTCCGCAGCGCCAGACCGTACTGGTGGCCAAGCAAGCCGCCCAGGTGGATGTGCTCAGCGGTGGTCGGATGCGATTGGGCATCGGCGTGGGCTGGAATCCGGTCGAATATCAGGGATTGGGCGAGGCTTTCGGCAATCGGGGAGCTCGTAGCGAAGAGCAGATCGAGCTCATGCGGGCCCTGTGGTCCGCGACCACGCTCACCTTTCACGGCCGATGGCACCAGGTCGACGAGGCCGGCATCAAACCGCGTCCCGTGCGCGGAAACTATTCCGATCTGGATCGGCGGCACGGCCGAGCCGGTCCTGCGTCGAGTCGGACGCCTTGGTGATGGTTGGTTACCGCTACGTCGACCCGACGACAAGGCCGCGGCAATGATCGACCGCATTCGGGGCTACGCCGAGGAGGTCGGGCGGAACCCGACCGATATCGGTATCGAAGCCCGGCTCACTATCGCCAGCCAGCCCCGAGACAACTGGCTCGGCTACGTGGCTGCCTGGCAGCAGCTCGGAGCAACTCACTTGTGCGTAAACACGATGGGCATGCAATTCGCACACGTCGACGAACATCTGGCTGCCCTCGCCGACGCCATTGCTTACGTCCGAACCATCACGTAGCGATGTCGTAAGGCACTGGCAAGATCTGTCGCGTGCGACATATCGACGCGGACGAACGGCGCGCCCGATTGGCGCGTCGACACCGCATCGCGGCCGGGCATAAGGCACGCGATGTCGTCGAAGCAACGCGCTCGATGGTTTGCCTGCACGCGACTGACCCGGCCAGCGTCTACCTGTCGGCCCGAGCCCGCGTCTCCGACCTAGCCCGAGCGGATCTCGATCGCGCGCTATATGCCGACCGGACGTTGATCAAACATTTGTCCATGCGGCGGACGCTGTTCGTGTTCACCCGTGATCGGCTTGCCGCGGCCACTGCCGGCCCTGGTGCGCGGGTTGCCGATTCCGAACGCCGCCGGACAGTTCGAGAGGTCGAAGCGAGCGCGGTTGCCTCCGACGGTTTCCGTTGGTTGGGCGACGCCGAGGCCGCCGTTCTCGCCGCCCTGGACTCGCATCCGGAGTTGAGCTCATCGCAATTACGTGACCTAGCCCCCATCGTCGATGTCAAGATTCGCGTCGGCGGAGCGGGCAGATGGGGAACCGACGCACCGGTCGGACCGAGACTGCTGACGATCCTGTCGGCAGCCGGGCTGGCTGTGCGTGGCACGAACCGCGGTGGTTGGAACGTGTCCCGCCCGATGTGGACCTCGATGCCGCGTTGGCTGGGTTCGCCCCTCGACAGCATGGACGCCACCGCTGGCATGGCCCAGATGACACGAGCCTGGCTCCGCGCATTTGGCCCCGGCACGGCGAACGATCTCAAATGGTGGCTGGGCGTGCGGACCGACCGACGTCAAACGGGCCTTGACCGATGTCGAAGCCGTCGAGGTCGACCTCGATGGCAGCGTCGGATACGTGCTCCCCGACGATCTTGACCCAGTGGCTGGAGTCGAACCTTGGGTCGCCCTCTTGCCGGCGTTGGATCCGACTCCGATGGGCTGGGCTGACCGGGACTGGTACCTCGGCCCGCATCGGCCCGTGTTGTTCGACTCAAATGGCAATGCTGGCCCGACCGCATGGTGCAACGGTCGCGTTGTCGGCGGCTGGCATCAGGAGCCATCCGGCGAGGTGCTGCTCGACATTGTCGACAGAATCCCCAAACTGTCACGGACCCAGCTCCAACGCGAGGCGGCGAAGCTGACCGACTGGTTAGCCGGCGAGCGCGTGCTGCCGCGTTTCCCGTCGCCGCTTTTCAAGACCGTGACCGCGCGGTAGCTCGGTTGTAGGTCGACGCCGTCGGAGCCTGAAATAGCTCAGGTTGACCGAGCCCCGTCAACACCCAGTGTCGGAGAGGTGCCCTGGCCACACCGGCGTCAAACGTCACTTCGGCCATGATGGTGGGCCGATGTCGTCAAAAGCTCGCTCCGTTGGGCGGCATCGACGCCTGCATCGGTCAGCTGCTGGGATCCGGTACTGGGTTGCCGCAGCCGCGGCAGCGGTACTTGCCGCAGCGACCACGGTCACGGTCGCCGGGTGGGCGGAACAGGCCAGCCCACATCCGGACGCCCGGCCGGGAACGTCGACTACGGCGGCTCCCGTCGCAGCGGCTCCAGTCACCGGATCGTCACCCATAGGGCCGCCGCCCAGCCACGCCACCGCCCGTACGCACGTCAGGCCGCCTGGACCGCCGAAGGCAACCCGCCCGTCCGAACGCGCGGCCAGCACACCCGTGGACTCCGCCTCCCGAACGACACTCGTCCCTCGGGCGACGACCGCTCCCCCGCCTCGACCGGCGGCTCCGGCGCCGCACGCTCCGTCGCCCAGCAGGGGAGTATCGACACCCACCGCTTCGATCGCCGCCGCGGTAGTTGCGGCCATCAACTCGGCCCGAGCCCAGCAGGGGCTGTCCGCGCTCACCGTCTCTGCCGACCTGCAAGCAAGCGCGCACGCGCACGACCTGGCGATGGCCACGGCGAACCAGCTCTCACACCAGCTGCCAGGCGAACCCGACATCGGTGCCCGCGAGACGAACGCGGGCGTGACCTGGACTGCCGCTGGCGAGAACATCGGATGGACCACCGATATGACCCAAGCCGGGGCGCTGTCGATCGAGGCCAGCATGGTTGGCGAGAGGCCGCCGAATGACGGCCACCGGCGCAATATCTTGTCCTCGACATTCACCGTGATCGGCGTCGACATATATCTCGACCCTGCGCACGGGCGGCTGTGGCTGACGGAAGACTTCGCCCGGCTCGCCTGAGTCCACCGCGATGGAATTGCACTCGCTCGGCGGCTCGACCCCGAACAGATCGACGCCGTGCGGGCGGTCACCGTGCAGTCGGCGCTGACCCGTCTCTACGCGAGGTCGGTTCCTTGGCGGCTTTGTTGCTGACGTTGGCGAGTACCGGTATCTCGATACCACTGCCGGAGATGTCGGTCGGTTCACCGGCGAAGAGTGGATTGAGCACGAAGGACGGCGGGTAAAGGAGCTCCGTTATTTCGGCGGTCTCATCAGGTACTGAAGATCGGCACTCGCTACGGGCGAGTTAGGGGCCAGCAGCACCGACAGGAGCACCGCTCGGGTCACCCGCGATCGCCGATCCCAGGCAGAGAGTCCTTGGTGTGCACAGGTCCTCCGGGCGCCCCTCCGGGATGTCGGACGATGTGATTACTGTCGGACGTGGTCGTTTCGACCGGCCCGCCGCCGAACGCCATGGGAGGTGCCGTGACGGACCCGAATGCTGCCCCGCCTGTCCGGGGCGACGACTCCGGCCGCCGCCCTAGCGGCCCGGACGACCAATACAGTGCTGCTCACCAGCGCCTCTCGGCCGACGACGCCGGCATATCAGCCGATGGAGGTCCAGGGCGCCACGTGCCTTCGGCGGAGTCGGTCAGCGTCGCCCAGGTCGTAGCCGCGGCGGGCGGCGAGGTCGACGAGCGGGTGCGCACCGTTAGCGACCCAGACGGGAGGGCCGCATCAACCGCTACCGAAGCGGAGCGCGAGCCAAGGCCAGGCGTCGCTCAACCGGCCTCGGCGTCGGCCGACGACAGGTGGTGGACGCTGGTCGCGGTATGCCTGGGCACCTTCATGCTGTTGCTGGACATCACCATCGTCAATGTCGCGTTGCCGGACATCCAATCTGCCTTGCACTCCAGCTTCTCCGACCTTCAGTGGGTCGTCGACGCCTACGCCCTCACCCTGGCCGCCTTCCTGCTTACCGCGGGCAGCCTGGCCGACATGTACGGACGTCGCCTCCTGTACCTGATCGGCCTGGGCCTGTTCACGGTGGCCTCGCTCCTCTGCGGAGCCGCGCAGAGCACGTTGATGCTGCAGTTGTCCAGAGCGGTGCAGGGCATCGGTGGCGCGATCATGTTCTCGGTCTCGCTGGCGCTGCTCGCAAACTCCTTCCGGGGGAAGGATCGGGGCATCGCCTTCGGAGTATGGGGCGCAATCACCGGGCTGGCTGTCGCAATCGGGCCATTACTCGGCGGCGTTCTGACAACCGGCCTGTCCTGGAGGTGGATCTTCTTTGTCAACCTGCCCGTGGGCGTGGCCGCGGTTGCGTTGACCGCCGCTAAGGTGACCGAGTCTCGCGATCCCCGTGCCCACCGCCCAGACTGGGCCGGATTCGCGACATTTACCCTTGCGCTGGCCAGCCTGGTCTATGGGCTTATCGAGTCGAATCAGCGCACGTTCAGTGACGGCCTGGTGATCGGTTGCCTTGTCGCTGCCGGCGTGCTTCTGGTCGCGTTCGTTCTCGTGGAGACGCATACCCCATCGCCGATGTTCGACCTCTCGCTGTTCCGGTTGCCGACATTCAGCGGTGGATTGGTTGCGGCCTTCGGAATCAGCGCGTCGATCTTCGCGATGTTCCTGTACCTCGTCCTCTACCTGCAGGACATCCTGCAGCTGAGTGCACTGCAGACCGGCGTTCGCTTCCTGCTGACCTCGGGCGCGATCCTTGTTATGTCGGCGGTGGCTGGACGGCTTAGCTCATTCGTCCCTGTACGGCTGCTCATCGGCCCGGGCCTGGTGGTGATCGGAGTCGGATTGCTACTCATGCGCGGGCTGAACGTCAACTCGACGTGGACCCACCTGTTACCCGGTCTGATCGTGTGTGGCGCGGGTGTCGGCCTGGTCAATCCGCCGCTAGCGTCTACCGCGATCGGAGTCGTCGACCCGCGGCGCGCAGGCATGGCCTCAGGCATCAACTCAACCTTCCGCCAGGTCGGCATCGCGACCGGCATAGCCTTGCTCGGCTCCCTGTTCTCCAGTCGATTCATTAGCGAAGTAACCAGTCAGGCTGCGCAAGTTCCGTCCCTCGCCGGGAGCGGTTCGAAGATCGCGGCGGCGGTCCAGTCCGGCGGAGCATCGCAGGCGCTTGGCGCCGTGCCGGCGTCAGCTCGGGCGCAGGTACGGCACATCACGGTTAGCTCGTTCACCATCGGCCTCAACTACATTTTGCTGGTCGCCGCCATCATCGCGTTCACCGCCGGCGTCGTCGCTTTCATGGCGATTCGCCAGAAGGATTTCGTCTACCAACAGCAGCCGCAAACGTGACGCGACAGGGAATCAGCCGACGGGCTATCGACTCAGCTCGTCGAGTCTGATCCTACGGCGCCGACCAGCTGCTCGTGGTCGCGAACGGTTTGGTCGGCGTATCGCGTGGCGAATGCCATCATCGCCCTGTCGAAGCGACGTCCCTTGCCGATGTAGCTGCTTATCGCCACCGGATCTCCGCTGCGAGCATGTGCTCGCGCGAGCACGGCACCGCACTGCCCGGCAAAGTGCACGAGATACGGTGTGATCGTCTGTCCGTCGGCGATGACCTTCATGTCGCGGAACTGCCGGACGTAGAAGTCCAGCTCTCGTACTCTCGTCCAGCCGACGAAGATGTCGCTCGCTGCCTGGATCAGACGCTTGCCGGTGATCACCCGCTGTCCGTGGTTGGGATACGGACTTGGTCCGAGGTACTGCTCGTACACCGACGGGCCGGCCTGTTTGATCTGCAGGAACAGCGGATCATCTCGACCGCGGCCCTCCAGCAGCACCAGATAGACCTGCATGCCAACGCTGCCTACTCCGACAACCTGCCGGACCACGTCGACGAAGGTGAACCGGTCCAATAGGTAGCGGCGTTCGTACGGAAGGCTGTCGCGGTACGCCTGGACGATCTCGCTTGCGAAAGCAGCGGAATCCTCGTCGGAGACTTTGCCATCGAGTCGCACCCTGATCGGCGGATCGTCGACAATCCGGGTACGCCCGTCTACGACCCGGGTCAACTTCCGCGCCGCCCCCGCGCTCGTGCGACGCCGAGCCCGCTTCTCCAGGCGCGCCGATACTCGTTCCCGCTCTTCCGGCTCGAACACCTGCAATAGGTCGCCTGCGGTCACGAGGTCGTACCAGATCTCGAGTATTCCCGAGGATGCATAGTGCGACATCCCCTTGCGATAGGCGCGCAATCCGGATTGCAACGCTCGTCGCGCCGTGCCTTCGGACAGGCCATTGTCTCGCGCCAGCACGACCAGACTGGCAAGGTAACGCTTCACGTCCCACTCAAACGGACCGCGGAGGGTCTCGTCGAAGTCGCGCAGGTCGAATGAGAGCTGCCGTTCCGGCGTCGCCCACAGACCGAAGTTCAACACATGAGCGTCGCCGCATAGCTGAACGGCCAGTCCAGTATTCGTGGAACCCGCAAGATCCGAGGCCATTACCGCGGCCGCACCGCGGTAGTACGTCCATGGTGAGATCGCCATTCGAGCCATGCGGAGGGGAATCAGACGAGCCACCCGCGACTCGTTCTGGTCCAGCACGATGGACAGTGCGTCAGCGCGACGCATCGCTGGATCCCATTCGGCCAAGCCCTCCAGCGGTGCGCGCTCGCGGGCCGCGCGTCCTATCGCCACTCGGTCGGCCGAGGTGGGTGGACGGCTGAGCACAGAACGATCTTCCGGCACAGGTGTCAAGAAGGAACCGGTCATCGCCTCGCCCGCCATGTCAGGAAGCCGTTTCTAGACATGTATCACAAGCCCGATCAGCAGACTGGCCGCCATCGTGGCACCACCCAGAATGAGATTGCGACGGATCATTCTGAGGACTGGCAGCCCGGTCAGCCACGATGCGAACCAACCGGTTAGAGCCAGTGCAACCAGGACGACGGCAAACGTCAGAATCATCCGTTCATCGTGCGGGAGCCACCGCATTGCGATGAGCGGTAGGCAGGCGCCGATGCCGTAGCTCACGCCGGCAACGGCAGCAGCCGGCGCCGCACCGCTCGTGGAACCCAATTCGTCGAGCCGGTGTTCCGCATCGGCATGGGCAGCTACCGGGTCACGCTCGGTCAGTGCCGACGCAACCTGCCGGGCCAGATCGGCGCTCAGGCCCTTGCCCTGGTAGATGCCCACGAGTTCTTCCAACTCCGCCTCAGGATTCGCCTGGATACTGGCCCGCTCAGCCTCGATCACCGCTCGGTTCATCTCCCATTCGGTCCGGACCTCCGTATAGCGGCCGGCCGCTGCCGTGAAACCTCCGGCGATGATGGTCGCCACCCCGGCGACAAGCAGGGTGCTCGTTGCGGCGCCAGCGCTCGCGAAGCCCTCGGCGATACCCGCGGCCGACACAATGCCGTCGTTGACCTCAAGGATTGACTCCCGGGCCCGTTGCCGCCAGCCCTCCAGCTCGTCGGAGCCAATGGGCAGCCATGTCATGAAAACACATTGTGCGCCGGCGCGCGCCTGACGGCCGCCAACGATGAAGCGGTCGTTACTACTCGGCGGACCATTTCACGGCAGGCTGCTTGATTCGGGCACACGGGATGGCCTTTCGCGTCTCGGCGTCGAATCCCGACGTGAATGTTGGGGTAGGCCTTGAAGTGTCCCTCGGCGGCGCACTTCCGGCCAGGCAGGATACTTCCCTCGATTCGGATCCGGATTGGTCCACGCGGGCGCAGGTGACGATCGAAACGGCGCGATGACTAGGTCTGGGCGAGCAGGATGGGCCGAATGAAGGACCCATTGGGCATGCCGGCAAACCTCGTCGATGCGGCCTCTCAGGAGGGTCGATCGGAATGGCTTCGGGCATTGCCGGAGGCAGTCGCCTTCGTCGAAGAGATCTGGTCGATTCGGGTCGGTGAGCCGTTCCAGCCGGGCGGGCAGACCGCCTGGGTTGCGCCGGTGTCCGGCGCCGACGACGATCTCGTTGTCAAGATCGCGTGGCGACACCCGGAAGCGGCCCACGAAGCCGACGGACTGCGGATCTGGGACGGAAATGGCACCGCGCGCCTGCACGCGGTCGAGGAGATCGACGACAGCACGCTGGCACTCCTGCTGGAGCGGTGCCGGCCGGGCATCACGTTGGAGACGCTTCCCGAGCCTGATCAGGATCTGATCATCGCCGACCTGCTGCAACGACTCTGGCGACAACCACCGGTCGATGGCTCCTTCCGGCCGCTTCAATCTCTCTGCGATCTGTGGGCGGCGCAGTTCGACGAGAAAGCCGGGCGGACGACTCACCTCGATAGCGGCCTGGCGCGCGACGGTATGGCCCTACTTTCGCGAGCTGCCGTCGAGTGCCACTCACGAGACGCTGCTGTGCACCGACCTGCACGCGGGGAATGTGCTCGCCGCCGAGCGCGAACCGTGGCTCGTAATCGACCCAAAGCCGTACCGAGGCGACCCGACCTACGACGCCTTGCAGCACATGCTCAACTGCGAGTCGCGACTGCTCGCAGATCCCCGTGGACTGGTGCGACGCATGGCCGGCCTGCTCGATTTCGACCCCGATCGGCTGCGACTGTGGCTGTTCGCGCGATGCGTGCAAGAGTCGCCGGACTGGCCGATGTTGGCCCGAGTCGCTCGGACCGTAGCGCCCGACTGAGTTCGTTCGCTTACCGAGCCAGTTGCAGCGCCAGGTCCCGCGCCTGCCTGAGGTACCCACCATCGAAGAGCACAGCGTGCACGAGTATCGGAAACAACTGCCAGAGACCGATGCGTTCACGCCAGCCGTCGGCCAGTGGGGTGACCTCCTCATACGCGGCGACGGTCCGGTCGGGAATCCGCCCGAACAGGTCGAGCATCGCCAGGTCCATCTCGCGATGGCCGCCGTAGGCGGCCGGATCGATCAACCAGGCGCGACCATGAACATCGGCAAGGATGTTGCCGCTCCACAGGTCGCCGTGCAGCCGCGCCGGCGGTTCGACCGGCGCTTCGACCCGGACCCCTTCCACCACGGTGGACAAGCCGACCCGGTTCGCGAGCGGCAGGCAGCGGTGTTGCAGGTAGTAGGTATTCCAATCGTCGGTCGCGTCGGTGGGTGAATCGAGCTCGCAGCGACCGACGAAGAATCGGCCCGGCGCCGGCAGTGACCCGACATGCGGTGCGCCGGCCTGGTGCATGGCCGCGAGCATGCGGCCGAGGTCCTCCTCCCCGTCGGTGTCGAGGCGTCCGGGCATGATGCGGGTCAGTACCAGGCGGCGCGGCGAGTCCTCGATGATGGCCGGCACCCGCGCCCCGGCGTCAGCTAACCAACGTAGGCCGGCCGCCTCCAACGGAGACGGATCAGTCTTGACGAAGCTCATCGAGCAGCCGAGTGCAGGCGGCCTCGATCAGGTCAAGTGCTGCCGCGAATCCGTCGGCGCCGCCGTAGTAGGGGTCAGGAACGTCCTCCGGGGCCAGCTTGCGCAGCTCGGCCCGCGAACCGGCCGGAGCCAGCCGCTGTAGCGCGGCCAGGTTCGACTCGTCGACCGAGACGATCAGGTCGAACCGGTCGAAATCGGCAGCAGTGATCGTTCGAGCGCGCCCGCGAAGGTGCACGCCGCGGCGGGCGGCAGCCTTCCGGGCCCGCCGGTCCGGCGGTTCGCCCTCATGCCATCCGCCGATGCCCGCGCTGTCGACCTCGAACCGCGAGTCGAGCCCGTTGGCGGTGATCAACTGCCGCATCACCGCTTCTGCGGTCGGTGATCGGCAGATGTTGCCCAGACAGACGAACAGCAGTCGCGTCGGCTCACGCCCCACCCTGAGGAACCTATCGCGGCCAGGAGCTACCTCGCTGGTGCTTGCCGCGGCGCAACGGCTCGGCGACCCGGACAGCCGACTACGGTAGGGCGGGTGCGCATCGCGACCTGGAACGTCAATTCGGTCAAGCAGCGGGTGCCGCGGCTATTGCCCTGGTTGGACCAGCGTCGACCCGATGTGGTGTGCCTGCAGGAGACGAAGCTCTCCAACGACGTGTTTGCCGAGCTGCTCGGTGCTGAATTCGACCATCGCGGGTACGCGGTCGCCTACCACGGCGAAGCTCAATGGAACGGCGTCGCGATCCTCTCCCGGGTCGGGCTGGAGGATGTTACGCCGGGGCTACCGGGCGCTCCCGGCTTTCCCAATCTCGAGGCTCGGGCGGTGTCGGCGACCTGCGGCGGGATCCGGGTGCAGTCGGTATATGTCCCCAACGGACGAGTGCCCGAATCTGAGCATTACCACTACAAGCTTGCTTGGCTCGCGGCGCTGCGTGACGCCGCGGCGAGCTCGCCGTCGAATGCCGTGATCTGCGGCGACATGAATATCGCACCCACCGATGCCGATGTGTTCGACCCGGAGGCCTACATCGGACAAACCCATGTCACCGAGCCGGAACGCGCGGCACTACATGCGCTGCAGGACCTCGGCCTGCACGACGTCGTCCGCGATCATTGGCCCACCGATCGGGTATTCACTTACTGGGACTACCGGGCCGGCATGTTCCACCAAGACTTGGGGATGCGCATCGACCTGGTCCTGGCAAGCGCGCCGGTCGCGAGCCGGGTCAAGGCGGCATGGGTGGATCGGCACGCTCGTAAGGGAACAGCGCCCAGCGACCATGCGCCAGTGATCGTCGATCTGGACGAGGCTCCTGACGGGGATATCGGGCCCGTCGTACCGCCGCCGTCGGCACCGCGCACCAGTCGTCGCCCGGCTAAATTGCCGCAATCGAGCTGAATTCTTCCCAGCGCTTGCTTCTCAGCTGGGCTCTGATCGCCCCTCTTTCTCGCTGATGATCTTCGGACTTATGCGCTCCCTAGAGCACCAAGTCCAAGATCACGACTCCTCCGTTCTCAGGAATTGGCCATGTAGTCTTACAGCACCTTTGCGGCCCGGGGGGTCCGACGATGAGTGCCAGTGGTACGGCCGTTTTCGTCAGCCAAGCCGCGCAACTTGGCCTGCTTCGAAGGTCGCTGGCGGCTGCACGCCGCAGCCAGCCGCGCATCGTCGTCGTAGACAGCTCTGCCCAGGATCGGCAAATCCGCGCTGCCGCGCAGCCCCGCATGGCACCGGTGTGTCGGGTGGGTGAGTGATGGTGTTGGGGGTGGGTTGTGAATGCTTTTCTTGATGTTGTTGGTGGTTGGTGTGCTCGGCGGCGGTGGGAGGTGGTTGTTGCTTGGGTGATCATTTTGGGGGTGTTGTTGGGGTTGCGGGCTGTGTTCGGTGGTCAGTTTCATAACGATTACACGGTGCCTGGTAGCAGTCGGCGCAGGGGCTTTCGGTGTTGCAGAAGGAGTTCCCGTCGCAGGGGGGTTACGCCGGGCAGATCGTGTTTCATGCCCCGTCGGGGGGGGTGGCGGCGCAGACGGCTGCGGTGAACACCGCGATGGGTGATGTGGCGAAGCTGCCGCATGTGATCAAGCGCGGTGAGCCCGTTCGCGGCGCCGGATTCGCCGCAGGTGGCCAAGAATGGGACGACCGCGTACGGGAACGTGTCCTGGGATGTGACGCCGCCGTCGTTGGATACCGGTTATCTGGATCAGCTGGATGATGCGGTGGCGCCGGCCCGGGCGGCCGGGTTGCAGGTGGAGTACGGCGGGGGGGCTGGGCAGATCGGGCAGACCACCGACGACCGGGCGTCGGAGATCATCGGCTTGTCGTGCGCGTTGGTGTTGCTGCTGTTCATGTTCGGGTCGGTGGTGGCCGCGGTGATGCCGTTGCTGTCGGCGTTGTTCAGCGTGTTCGCCGGGCTGGCCCTGGTCGGTTTGCTGGCCTCGGTGATCACCTTCCCGACCACCGCACCCACGGTCGCCACCCTGCTCGGGTTGGGGGTGGCCATCGATTACGGCCTGTTCCTGATCGCCCGGCACCGCGAACAGCTCGACCACGGGCTGCCGGTGGTCACCTCCGCCGGCCGGTCCACCGCCACCTCCGGGGCGGCGATCGTGGTCGCCGGCAGCACCGTGGTGGTCTCCATCCTCGGCCTGTACGTGTCCGGGGTGCCGTTCGTGGGGGCGATGGGCCTGGCCTCAGCGATCGTGGTCGCGGTCGCGATGCTGGCCGCGTTGACGTTGATGCCCGCGTTCATGGGCGTCGCGAAACAGAACGTGCGCGCCATCAAAGACCTCCGCGCCGCCAAACACGCCACCCGCGGCACCCACGATGAGGCGACCGCGGCCGCCCGGCTGGCCGCGTTGAGCGCCGCCAGCGATGAGGCTCATGAACACAGCGCCTTCGCCCGCTGGGGCCGCAAGGTCAGCAACCGGCCCTGGCCCTGGGCCATCACCGCCACCGGGCTGCTCATCGTGCTCGCGATCCCGCTGTTCTCGATGCGGCTCGGGCAACTGGACGCCGGCACCAACCCGACCACCGAAACCATCCGCCGCGCCTACGACCTCATCGCCACCAACTTCGGCCCCGGCACCAACGGCCCCCTCACCGTCGTCGTGCAACTGCCCGCCGGTAACAACCCGCAAGCCAACCAAACACTGCTGACCAACACCCAAACCACCCTCGCGCAACACCCCCGGCGTGGCCGCCGCCGCCGCCCCCCAGGTGAACACCACCAACACCACCGCGGTGATCACCGTCATCCCCACCACCTCACCCCAAGACGCCGCCACCACCCAACTAGCCAACCAGCTACGCGACACCGTGCTACCCACCGTGCCCGCCACCACCTACATCGTCGGCACCACCGCCAGCTACATCGACTTCACCGCGAAAATCGCCCAACGCATGCCCTGGCTCATCCTCACCGTCGTGCTACTCGCCTTCATCCTGCTCACCATCGCCTTCCGCTCCATCGTCATCGCCACCAAAGCCGCCATCCTCAACCTGCTCTCCGTCGCCGCCGCCTACGGAGTCGTCGTCGCCATCTTCCAATGGGGCTGGGGCTCCTCCCTGATCAACATCCACGAAAAACTCCCCATCCCCGCCTTCGTCCCCATGCTCATGTTCGCCATCGTGTTCGGCCTATCCATGGACTACGAAGTCTTCCTCATCTCCCGCGTCCACGAAGCCTGGACCAAAACCACCGACGCCCACCGCAGCGTCGCCATCGGCATCGGCAGCACCGCCCGCGTCATCACCACCGCCGCCGCCATCATGATCGTCGTATTCACCAGCTTCGTCCTCGACCCCGACCCCACCGTCAAAATGCTCGCCATCGGCATGGCCGCCGCCGTCCTCATCGACGCCAGCATCATCCGCATGATCCTCGTCCCCGCCATCATGTCCCTCCTCGGCCGCCACGCCTGGTGGATCCCCACATGGCTCGACCGCATCACCCCCAACCTCGACATCGAAGGCACCACCCACCTCGCCCACACCCAACAACAACAACCAACACCAGCCAGCACCGCCACACCAGACTGACCACTGCCGGACCACGCCACCCCACCGCTGACGAGTGATCCTTGGCCAGGATTCACGGCAGTGCGGCTCGCTTGACCTGAAGTCGACTACAAGATGTGTACTTGGCGGATGGCCGAACTCACCGCATCCCAAATCGACTATCTCGCTGGCCAGCGTCTAGGGCGACTTGCCACGGCGGGCGCCGACCACAAGCCGCACGTCGTCCCGACATCATTCCGGTACAACGCCGACCTCGGCACGATCGACGTCGGTGGTCACCACGTCGACACGACCAAGAAGTACCGCGATGTCCAGCAGAGCGGTTGGGCGGCAATCGTCATCGACGATCTGATGTCTATCAACCCGTGGCAGCCGCGCATGCTCGAGATCCGAGGCCGCGCCGAGGCGATTCCGACCGGTGGCGCCGGCCTCGGTCCGGAATTCGGCGGTGCCTTCATCCGCATCCATCTGGAGAAGGTCAACAGCTTCGGACTCGCCTAGCCCCTCTGCGGCGGCGACACATTCCACACTACGGTCGGACCATGCGAGCCGTCGTCTATGAGCGCAACGGTGATCCCGACGTCCTGACACTCATCGACAAACCGCTACGCGATCCCGGTCCCGGTGAGATGCGGGTACGCATCGTCCGTTCGGGCGTGAACCCGACCGATTGGAAGTCCCGGCGTGGCAGTGCAGCCGGGCAACCGGTGAGCCCGCCACAGACGCCGAACCACGACGGTTCCGGTGTGATCGACGCCGTGGGTCAGGGGGTCGACGCGATGTGGGTCGGACAGCGCGTGTGGGTTTGGGAGACGGCCTACCAGCGTCCCGAGGGCACGGCGCAGGAGTATGCGCTCGTCCCAGCACGACGCGTGATATCGCTGCCGGACGACGCGTCATTCGACATTGGCGCGAGTCTCGGCGTGCCCTTTCTCACCGCACATCGCTGCCTCACTGTCACCGAAGGTGGGCCGCACCGACTCGGCCCGGGCACTCTCGACGGTCGCACCGTGCTCGTCGCTGGTGGTGCCGGCGCGGTTGGCAACGCGGCCATCCAGCTCGCCCGATGGTCGGACGCGACGGTGATCACCACGGTGAGCAGCCCGGAGAAAGCGCAACTGGCCGCGGCGGCTGGCGCCGACTACGTCATCGACTACACCCGCCAGGACGTGGAGTCCGAGATCCACAAGATCGCGGCCGGCGGCGTGCACACCGTGGTCGAGGTGTCACCAGCTCAGAACGCTGCGATCGACGCCGCGGTGCTGGCGCCACTCGGCTCGGTGGCGATCTATGCGAACAACGGCGGCGACGAGTTCAGCATCCCTACGCGCACCCTCATGGTGCGCAACGCCCGCTGGCAATTCATGCTGATGTACACCGCGCCGGCCCATGCCATGGCCGAGGCGGTCGAAGGGGTCACGGACGCGCTGCGGGACCGCGCCATCCACGTCGGACGCCACGCCGGACTTCCGTTGCACCACTTCTCGCTGCACGAAGCGGCTGCCGCCCACGCAGCGGTCGAGCGCGGGGTCGTCGGCAAGGTCCTGATCGACGTCGCCGACTGAGCACGGATTCCACTCGGGAAGCCGCAACAAGCCGCCGGGTGGCCGGAGATCACGGTCAGATTGCTGCGGCCCCGGCGCGGCTACCGCTCGAAACCGCTCGACGCGTGGCTCGCTGGGCGTGCGGCCGGGCGAAGGTAGACCGTTTGTCCGCTCCATCAAGCCTGATCGAGTACTCGGTGGCGCCGAACTCGCGTTCTACCACGCGTGCTTGAACGCCCAGGCTATGCAGGAGCCCGAGCACCGCGGTGTTGCTGTCATCGATCAGCGCGGTAAATCGCCGGATGCCCTCCAGCAGCGCCCGCTCGCGCAGTTGCCGCAGCAGCACGGCGCCGATACCACGTCGCTGCCAGTCGTCGACTACCGTGACGGCGACTTCGGCCGCTTCGTCGTCATCGACAGCTCTCACGAAACGCGCGACACCCACGCAACGACCATCGGCGGCGTTCAGCGCGACGAGTGCCTCGTGATCGTGATGGTCGACGTCTGTGAAATATCGTAGTTCTGCTTCAGATAGCTCGTCCTTCCGGATGAGGAAGCGCGCTTGCCGGGATTCAGCGCTCAGGCGGCCGAAGCCATCAACCAAGAGTGGTACATCGGTAGCCCCAATTTGCCGCAAGAGCACGGTATTGCCATCGTGGAGGACCCGCTGCGTGGCTGGCGCCTGGCCACTGCGCGCCCGGTGAGCGGTGTGGCGGGCGGCACCTATGTTGCCCAATTTGAGCGTGGACCGCGGCCGAGGAGACGCGTAGGTAGTCACCCTCGTTCCCCCGTCGGGACGGCTTCTGCGCGAGTGACACTGCGCCCAGCGGACACATGGGCGACGCGATTGCTCATGTCGCCGGATCGACGTGGCAAGTTCTGCGGGATGGGCTCAAGAATCGGTCGTGGTTCCGCCGTCACGCGGTCCGGGACAGATCGCCTCGGGATTCGGCTGAGGAGCCAGTAAGCCGAGAGGCGGGGCTTTGCTCGCACGTCGGACCGGCCGGCCTGACGTGCCAGCCTTGCTGCGTGGGCGGCGCGAGCTTCGGCCAACCGCCGGTCGCGGTAATCCTCCGCCAGAGCCGCGGTGAAATGCGTGATCATCGTCGAACCATTCCTTCGGTCGGTTGCCTGTTGTCCCGACGGTCCCCACGCAGGGTGTGACGGAGCGTGTGACAGCCCGCGAATCGAACCCACTCGTGAGCTAGACCACTCCGTCATCGGCACGCTCACCCTCAAACGCGTCGTCACACGGTCGTCGAGGACGGTGAGTCGTCGACAGGCAAGCACAACAACCCGAAAGGGAAAAGCTATGCCGTACGTCGCTCTCGGCGACCGCCTGACGTTCGATGGCATGACGGCAAGGCCGCCCGGCATCGCTCTTCGGCGTGCGGGCAGCCTTCCGGTCAGAAGCGTTTGGCTGTACTAGCCAGGCCACAGCGGCGAAGATCCAAGCAGACGAGGTGAGGCCCGTGGTCACGATCCGACTGCTCGGTGTTCCCGCGATACAGCAGGACGGGCAGCCATTGCGGCCGCCGCGCGGCCGAAAGGCGTGGGTGCTGCTCGGTTATCTGGTGCTTGCGGAACGACCACCGAGCCGCCGACGCCTAGCCGAGATGTTGTTCGGCGACGCCGACGATCCGCTGCGCGCCCTTCGCTGGACTTTGGCCGAACTGCGGCGCTGCGTTGGCGATGCCGTCACTTTCGAAGGCGATCCGCTCATTTGCACGATAGGTGCGGACGTCGTGGTAGACGCCCGCACCCTGGTCGGAGATCAGGCTGATCCGGCCGAGCTCCTCGAGCTGGACGGCGAGCTGCTCGAGGGCCTGGACTTGTCCAGCAGCCCGGCGCTCGACTCCTGGCTCGTCGTCGAGCGTCACCGCTTGTCCGCGACCCGGGAGGCGCGGTTGCGGCAGGCCGCAGTTGCCATGCTGGCCACCGGGCGGCCGGGCGACGCGGTCGCCTTCGCTGCCGGCGCCGTCGCATCGAATCCGCTGGAGGAAGGCAATCACGAGCTGCTTGTGCGCAGTCTGGCGATGTCGGGCAATCGCGGCGCAGCGTTGCGAGAAGTCGCGGTGGCCGACGACATGATGCAACGCGAGCTCGGAATACCCGCGTCGGCGGCTCTGCGCGATGCGGCGACGAACGGCTCCAACTCAGCCATGATCGCGCCTCTCGGCGGACGAGCCGCTGCTCTTAGCCAACTCGAAGCGGGTCGCGCCGCGATTGCCGCCGGAGCGGTAGAGGCCGGACTGCAGTGCCTCCGCTGGGCCGTAGCCGAAGCAGACCGCTGTGCGGACAGGCAATTGAAGGGGGAAGCTCTCGCAGCGCTGGGCGGAGCGCTGATCCACGCCGCACGCGGGCGAGACGAGGAGGGTTCGATTCTGCTGCACGAAGCGATCGACCTTGCCGGGCAGACCGGTGACCGTCCCACTGCCGTCACGGCCTTCCGGGAGCTCGGTTTCGTCGAGGTACAGGCCGGCCGGCGCGAGACCGCTGAAGCGGCGCTCAGCAAAGCCGAGGCACACGCCGAGACCGACGAAGAGCTGGCGGCAATCCTCGGCGTCCGCGGAATGAACGCGTCGGATCGAGCGGACTATCCCCGCGCCTTTCAGCTGTTGGGGCAGTCCGTCGAACGAGCAAGTCGTTGCCACGATCGCCGACAGCAGGCGTGGTCACTATCGCTTATCGGACGCGCACACTTGCTCCGTGGCGAGCGGAGCCAAGCCATGACCGCGCTAACTCAGTCGATCGAGCTGGTTTATGAAGAACGTTGGATGGCGTTCCTGCCATGGCCGCAGACGCTGCGAGCCGAACTCGACCTCGCGGCCGGGAAGAGCGACCTGGCGGCCGAAACATTCGAAAGAGCATGGCACCTCGCCTGTCAGCTCAACGACGCCTGCTGGGAAGGCATGGCTGCTCGCGGTCTGAGCTTGCTCAACACCAAGCAGGGCCGGTACGACATGGCGGATCGATGGCTCGCCGAGGCGGCCGTTCGCAGCACTCGCGTGCCCGACCGGTATCAATGGGTACACGCTCACGTCCTCGATACGATGATCACCAGCGCTCTCGAGCGAGGCTCCGACGAGCTCGCGGCCGCGCTTATCGGAACGCTGGCCACACTCGCCGCGCGATGTGATATGCGCGAGCTCATCGTGCGAGCCCACCTGCACCGCTACCGCACCGGCGACCAGGCCGCTCTCATGTCCGCCCGCCTTCTCGCCCAAGACATTGACAATCCCCTTCTGGGCGACCTGTTGCGTTCCTAGAGAGGGAATCTACCGGGGCCCGTGGCGATGATCTAAGACTTACGGTCGCTATTTGGCATTAACTCTAAGATCAACTCGCCGGCCACTTTTGCAAAGTGGATGACGAATTGCCGGCGGGACATTAAGCGGTCCGAGCCAGCACTTCGCGTACGAGGTCCATCGGGGTGTGCGGGTGCAGGAAGGCGAAGCGCCCAACCGTCTCGCCCTCCCATTTGCTCGGCGGGATGAATGCGATTCCGTCACGGTGCAGAGCTTGCGCCCAGGCGCCATAGTCGTCGGCTTTCCAGCCGATACGGCGGAAGAGGACCACGCCGAGATCGGGCTCGCGAATGAGCTCCAGATGCGAAGTGGCTTTGATGAGCGCGGCGGTCTCGCGAGCCAATGACAGCGCTACCTCGATAGCGTCGCGGTAGGCATCCAAGCCGTAGACCGCCATGGAGAACCACAGCGGCAGCCCGCGGGCCCGCCGAGTCAGGTGGTAGGCATAGTCGGTTGGGTTCCACTCGGCGCCAGCCGCGTGGATCACGTCGAGGTAGGACGCGTCCTGAGTGTGGACCGCACGGGCCAGGGCGGGTTCCCGGTACACCAGCGCGCAGCAGTCGAACGGGGTGAACAGCCACTTATGCGGATCCAGGATGAACGAATCGGCACGCTCGATGCCGTTGTACTTCGCTCGGACCGAGCGGGCGAAGATAGCGGATCCGCCGTAGGCCCCGTCAACGTGGAACCACCAGCCGTACTCCTCGGCCAGGGCGCCAACACTGGCAAGGTCGTCGACAATCCCGGCATTCGTCGTGCCGGAGGTACAGCTCACGGCGGCTATGTCGGACAGGTCGCCGGCATCGTCCAGCGCGGCGCGCACCGCACCGGCGGTGAGCTGATGGTCGGGCGTCGGCACGACCAAGGCGTCCATCTCTAGCAGGCGCAGAGTGTTGACGATCGAGGAATGCGCGTCCGTGCCGACGACCACTCGGAATCGGCCGGCTCGGCCGGTACGCTGCTTGGCGGTCTCGCGGGCAACGGCGAGCGCCGACAGGTTGCCGGCCGATCCTCCCGATACGAAGCACCCGCCGGCTGCGGCGGGTAATCCGACCTCATCGGCGATCAAGCGCAGTACGGTGTTCTCGGCCGCGATCGCACCAGAGGCCTCCAGCCAAGAGATGCCTTGTATCGAGGCGCATGACACGAGCATGTCGAAAAGTAGGCTGGCCTTGGTCGGTGCCGCGGGGATGAAGCCGAGGAACCGCGGGCTATCCGCCGAGATCACGCTGGGCGCAATGACCGACGCGTAGATTCCCAGCACCTCATCCGGCGCCCGACTGCGATCACCGATCACACCGTCAAGGCGCGCGTACAGCTCGCTGCTGGTCAACGTCCCCTGGTCTAACGGGACGGGGTCCATCCGAAGCCTGTTCTCGGCGTAGGCCAGAACGCTGCGGATCATTTGCTCAGTTGTCTGATTGATGCGGTGCACGTCGAGACCTCCTGATGGCGCTGCTGATGATCCTGGACTTATCGTCGCCTGGGCCAGTAGGTCTGAGATCACGACCGACGCTTGGTCGAGGCCTTCGTTGTCTGTTTGTCGACATGTGCCCGATGTTCCGCTGGCGGGAGCTGACGGTGCCTGGCCTGACAATGCGTCACAAATGATCAACGGCTCCGTCGGCTGATCGGTACCCGACCAGCCGGCCGCGGTTGCCGATCTAGCATGGCAACCACATGTATTCGAGGGAGCTGGTCATGGGGACTGACGCATGAGCGGACACCGGACCTGGCGCGAGAGGCTTGGCGTTCCGGCTGACCACCATCCCGAGCCGGTCTTCGAGCCGAGCGACGACCCGATACTCGTTGCCTTCGCCCAGCTGTTCGTCGAGTCTGAGCTGGTCGCGTTCGACGCGAACAAGCGGCTCCGGACAGACGCCCTTTCGCCGCTGTACGACTGCGAGACGGAATTGGTACGCAAGGCGGGCGAGCCTCCCGAATTGTTCGTCGTGATCTGGACGCCAGTCTGGGCCGATACCGATCCCGTCACAGGCTTCCGAACCGGGCAGGACTCGGCCTACCTGGGCACAACGCCGACCGTTGCGATGCCACAGGACGAACGCACCGCTGCCCTGCTGTTGCTGGTCACCAGCTCGTTCGTCCACCTGTCCGCGCGATGGGAGGGCGGGATGCCAATCGTGCAAGGTGCGATCGACGCGGGTAACGAGCGTTTCCGCTTCGTCGAGCTCGTGCCTGACGCCGTACCGGCCCGAAAACACGCGAAAGGACACCACTTAACTGGCGAAGCAACGAGGGTCTACGCGGTTCTGGCTGGTCCAGTGCTCCATCCCGACAGGAAGGTGAGTTGCGTGTGCCGGTGGCTGGCGTATACGGGTTCGCCGGTACTGCTCACGCAGGTGCTGTACACCCCGGTTCACTCGTTGATTGATCAGAGTCTGCATTCCCGGCTTGGGGCGGAGACGACCAACGGTGACGGATTCGGTGTCGGCTGGTATGACAGCAGCAGCCCGGTCCCGGGTGTGTTCCGCAGTATCGAGCCGGCCTGGAATGACCAGAACCTGCGCGAGCTCGCCGGTCACATCCGCTCTGCGCTGTTCTTCGCGCACATCCGCGCTGCGATCGGGTCGGCCGTGCAGCAGACGAACTGCCACCCGTTCCGGCACGACCGTTGGCTGTTCATGCACAACGGGTTCATCGACGGCTTCGCGAAGATCAAACGCGACCTAGTGCTGGCGATCGACGAGTCGCTGTTCCCCGAGATCACCGGCACCACCGACACCGAGGTGCTGTTCTACCTGGCGCTCACCTTCGGCCTGGACGACGACCCACCGCAGGCGATCGCCCGGGCCATCGGGTTGGTGGAGGCCCAGGGGCAGGCCCAGGATGTGGCCTACCCGTTCCAGGGCACCATCGCCACGACCAACGGCCAGAGCATGTGGGTGTTCCGCTACTCCAGCCAAGGCCGGTCACGGTCACTGTTCTTCACCCGCGACGTCCCCACCCTCCGCCAGCAATACCCGGACCGGGAGATCCTGCGCGAGGTCTCCGACGACGCGCGGCTGATCGTCTCCGAACCGATCGGCGACCTGCCCGGCGCCTGGATCGAGATGCCCGAAGCCAGCTACGGCGTAGTGAGCAAGGGAGGCGACGAGCTCCTGCCCTTTGCGCCGAAGGCCCCGCAAAAGGCGAGGTAGCCGACATCCGCATGCCCCAGCTCACCCGGCCCGCATCGGGCGCCGGCTGTTGCGGCAGCACGGTCATTCGTCTTCTGCCAGGCGTGGGGCGACAGCGTGAACGGATACAGGTGCGCCCGGGCCGCCGCCCGGGGTCGACCGGTATTCGGCAACGCCGACGCAGGTGAACAGCAGGCTGATCAGGTCGTCGGACTCACCGAGCAGGCCCGGCTACCTCGGAGTCGTAGAACGTCATTCCGGTTGCGGTGGCACCGAGAGCGTAGGCGGCCAGGTGCAACCGTCCTTCGACCATTCCCGCGGCCAGCTGGGCCTCGCGGTAGCCACGCTCATCGAGGGTTTCACCGTGGACGGCGGAGATGGTGACGTAGCTTGCCTCGCCGGCCAGCGGCTGGTCCATCGCCACGTGGGCCAGGAGGTCTCGTAGGTCGCCGGTCCGGATCGGCGCGCCCAGGTCCGGCCAGCGGTACACACCGGGCGTGACATCGTCGACACCGTGGACGGCGACCCAGTGCGGCACGTCGATACCCCGCATAGCCGCGCGCATCGGCCAGTCCAGCTTCTCGCGGGGCACCGTCGCCGGACGGTTCATGCGGCGCTGCGACCCGCGCCGCAGCACCACCTGCTCGAACGGCTCCGCGTCCGGCACGTCCGGTAGCGGCGCACCCGGCGGCCAAGCCGGGCCGAGCACGTCCCGGTCGCCGGAACGCTGCGCCGCCGTGACCAACGGGAACTCGATCTCGGGCAGCCCCCCTCGCGTCGCCGGTCCCGATGGCTGCACCGCGGGCGGCTTGACGCCGAGGCTGACCAGCAGCAGCGGAAACTCGTGCACCCCGTCCGCGCCTACCAGCTCGCTCACCTGCTGGTCCGGGAACAGCGTGCGCAGCCGCGGATCGAGTCCCGCGCTGCTCGCCGCGGTCACCAGCTGCGAGACGAGCGTCCCGGCGTCCCAGTACAGATGCCGCCAGCCCCGCTCGGCGTACTTCTGCCCGGTACGCCACGGCACCCCGGTCACTACCAGCGTCGTCGCCTCCCCGGTCGCCGGCGGGCCGACACAGCGCAGCGCGTGCTCGACTGGGTCGTACCAGTGCACGCCGTCCGGTACCCCCGCGACGCCCTTCGTGCTCGCGTAGACCTCGAGCGGGAAGCGGCCACCGGCCGAACCGGCGGCACGGAACAACCACGTGCGTCCACGGCGCTGCGACGTGCGCACGACGCCTGCGCCGAGGAACAGCACCCGGCCGAGCTGCGAGGCATCCAATCGCTGGGCCGGCACCGGAACCCCAGCGAGCGCACCCGTCGCGCTCGCGCCGGTGGTCGGCAGCGCCCGCGGCAAAACTACGGTCGGCAGCCCGGCCGGATACGCCTTTACCTGCGGCGCCAGCGTCTCCTCCGCGTCGTACACCAGATCGCGGCGCAACCTGGCATCGTCGGTCGCGAACACCTCCCATCCGCGCCCCGCGTCCACCCGCGTCAGTCGATGCAGCAACCCGGCACCCGAATCGAGATCCACACCGTCAGCATGCCCCTACCACCGGGCAACATTCCGGCGCGGAAACCCGGGCTACGGCTACCCTTCGACCCGGCGACAGATCACATCCGCCAAGCTCAGCGCGATGAGCCCGGTCGGCGCTGTCACAGCCGGGCGGCTACGCACTCGGCGCACAGTTGAGGTTCGTCCCTAAGTCCTACCGCGCCCGTGTTCTGCGCCCGGAGCACCACGAAGGGGGAAACAGATGACTGCTTCGGTGGGGATCGCGTTCACGCCGTTCGAGGAGCGGGTCGACGTGATCGAGCGGGCCGCGGTGCTGGCCGAGGAACGCGGGCTCGACTCGGTCGGGGTCGCCGAGGCGATGACGCTGGACGCACCGATCGTGCTGGCCCGGCTCGCCGAGCGCACCGAGCGGATCGGGTTGATGAGCGGCGTGCTGTCGGTATGGGGCCGCACCCCCGCCACACTCGCGCTCACCGCCGCGGAGCTGCAGCGGGCGTCCGGCGGCCGGTTCGTCCTCGGCCTGGGCGCCAGTACGGCGCCCATCACCGCGGGCTTCCACGGGCAGCCATGGCGCGCGCCGGTGCGCAAGCTGCGGGACACCCTCGTGGCGGTCCGCACCCTGCTCGGCGGCGGGCGGCTCCCGGATGCTCCGGACGGTGTCCGACCGCTTCGGCTGGGCTGCCCGCCGCCAGTGCCCGTGCCAATCGCACTGGCGGCGATCGCCGCGCCGAGCATCCGACTCGCCGGCCTCTTCGCCGACCGCTGGATACCGTTCCTGCTTCCGCCCGCCGCAATCGACGCCGGACGCGATCTCATGGCTTCCGCCGAGCCTGCAGTCGACCGCACCGCCGCCACCACGGTGACCGCCTCCGTCCCGCTTGCCCTCGCCCCGGATCGTGCCGGCGCCGCCCGCATCGCCGCCCGCTGGCTGCTCACGTACGCCACCAAAATGGGCCCGCTCTACCCGCGGGCGCTGCGCGGGCACGGCTACCACCTCGAGCTGGACGCAATCCTCGACGCCAATCCCGACCCGCATCACGCACGCCTGCCCGCGGCGGCCGAGCGGCTGGCACAAGACGTGCTGCTGTATGGCACGTACGACGAAGCGCCCCAGCTGTGCCGGGCCTGGCTCGAACACGCCGACGCTCTCTCGCTCGTAGCCCCCTTCGGCGTGCCCGGCGAGCAGATCGCCGACACCATCGAGGCGATCAGCGGATCATGACCAACCCGAGGCGTGGCGGGGCTCACCTGGGATCATCTGTATCGCCTTGTCCGAGTTCGGCTGCTGCACTTCGGTGCGGTACGGCTCGTCAGGATCAGCGCGCCATTGCGACGCGAACCCCGTCCCTGACTACCTCGAACCGGACGTCGGCCAGCGAGTGCACGATCAGGTCAGCGACGAGCGCCGAGCGTGGTGTTGTCGTGGTCAGCGCAATCGTCGCGCACCCGGCCGCTCTGGCAGCTACGAGCCCGCTGGGTGCGTCCTCGACGACAAGACACAAGCCGGGCTCGACGCCGAGGCGGTGCGCCGCCAGTAGGAATCCCTCCGGGTCCGGCTTGCCGCGAGCGATTTGGTCGACGGTGATCACGACGTTCGGTGCCGCGATACCGGCAGCGCTGATGCGTGCCTGGGCCAGCTCGGCGGTGCACGAGGTCACAACGGCGGCCAGTTCGGGCCCAACGGTCGCCAGCGCCTCGCTGGCGCCGGGCAGGGCGGTGATTCCTTCAGTGTCGGACACCTCGAGTTGTTCCATGCGGGCGACACCGGCCTCGACCAGACGCGCCGGCAGGTACCGCGAAACGCCGGTGCGGGCCGGCACGCCGTGTTCGAGCATGGCGGGAAGACGTACGCCGAACTCGTCGGCCCACCGCCGCCAGCAGCGCTCGACTGCTGCGGTGGAGTCGACGAGCGTGCCGTCGAGGTCGAACAGCACGGCTTGCACCTCCAGCCCTGTATTTGTTGGGGTTGAGGTCACTCGGCACCCTTCTCGGTACACACTGGGTACACATGCGGGAGGACCTGGTGCATGGTTTTGGCGATCGCGTCGCGGCCGGCTTGCTCGTCGTCGGGCTTGAGGTAGGCGTAGACGCGGTAGGTGATTTCGGGGCTGGAGTCGCCGAGCCAGCTGGAGACGGCGACGACGGAAACGCCTCGCGAGATGAGGCTCGCGCCGAAGTAGTGCCGCAGCGAGTGCGGCGACACGCTGAAGCCGACAGTGCGTTCGATGGCGTCGAATTCGTGTCCGGCGATGGCCTTGGTGAGCGGACGTCCGCTGCTGCTGCTGAACACGAGGCCGTCATGTCTGGGCCACCGGCGGATCTGTTCGGCGAGGGCGCCCAGGACGGCGTCGTCGGCGGGAATGTCGCGTCGGGAGAATCGGTCTTGAGCTGACCGAGTTCGCCGCCGGGTCGACGCTGTTGGCGGACGCGCAGGGTCCGCCGGAGAAAGTCGATCTCCTCGACTTGCAGTCCGCACGCTTCGCTGATGCGCAGCCCCGCTCCGACCAGCGCGCGGTGGTGTTCCGGGGTTGCGGCGATGAGCGCTGCGACATCGTCATCGGTCAGGTGGACATCGCGTCGGTGTGGCTCGGCCGGGGCCTTCACGGACTTGGCCGCGTTGTTCGCGACCAAGCCGTCGGCGAGCGCCGCGTCGACGATCTGACACGCTTGCCGCAGGACTTGGCCGACCGTTCCCGGTGCCAGAGTCCGCGACCACGGGCCGAGCGCGGCAGCGACCGTGCTCGGCTTGATCGTGCCGACTGGGCGATTCCCCATCGTTGGCAGGATGTGCCGATCGAGCACTGAACGCTTAGGCACCCTGGTTGTGTCGGCGGCGAGGGTGTGGGAGTACGCGGCCAAGTGTTCTTCGGCGAAGGCGCCGAAAGTGATGGCAGCACGTTTCGCGTCGATGTAACTGCCGGTCAGCTTGGACGCTTCAACCGTGGTGAGGAAACGCTCTGCATCGACGCGGCGGTTGAACACCTTGACCTTCTGCGCGCCGGCGGGGTCGCGGAAGCGGGCGTACCACCGCAGCTCATCGTCGCGGACACGCCTTTCGATGCTTGGCACCACCGCAGCTCCTGGTCAACGTCGCGATAGGTGAGAACAGACATCGTTCGGACCGATTCTTCCAGCAGCTTGTTGATGCCCCGTGCCCTCGAGCGGCCTCACGCGAGGTTTGGTCCGTCATTGTCGTGTTGGGCGGTGATCCATTCGTGGAGGTCGTCGGCGCGGTAGAGGACGCGGCGGCCGAGGCGGAAGCTGCGAGGTCCGGTGCCGAGGTGGCGCCAATAGTCGACCTCGCCCGCTCCGCATCGTCGGGAGTAACCGAGCCTTACCGGCCTGCGTCGGGACACCCGCACCGCCTCAGCATCCGCCGATAACGATCACGGCCGCGAGACCCCCAGCGCGCAGCGGCTGGGGGCTCGCGTTGGGGGCGAGAAACCGTCCGCACGACAACCCCTCACCCCAACGGCGAGCCCCGTTTCCGGCCGCCCCTCCGGCCTCCTCAACACACCCAGCAGCTCGGCGGAGCGATCGGCCTCGCCGTAGCGTCCACGATCGCCGCCATCGACGCCAGCCCCTGCTCCACCAAAGCGCACTGACTCGCAGAAGCGCAGAAACCCCTGCTACATAAGGGATTCCGCGTTAACATGCATCTACGTAAATATCTATAAACCATCCCGGACTTGAGCAAGTGGCGACCAAGATAGCTACCAGATGATCTTGGTATCTTCCGATTGGTGGCACCATCTGACCGGTCCCACAGTCGAGTCAGGCAAGCCGAGTTCCAACAACGAAGTCGGCAGCCTGCTACGCATGAGGATGGCCCGGCGTCGCCCATCTGCCTGGCACCCGCCGAGAAATAGCCGTCGTTCTGTGCGTCTGTCGTGGCCTGCGTCAGCGCGCATATGGATTCGGTCAGAAGCAATCGGTCACGCCGACCAGCGGTGCTCTCCGAGCGCGTCGCTACTGTCGTGCCGTGACTCGACTGGTTTTGATCAACGGCGCTCCCGGGTCGGGCAAGTCGACGATCGCCTCCGCGCTCGCGCAGGACAGTCGGATGACGCTCGCCCTGGATATCGACGCGGTCAAACACTCCCTTGGGCGTTGGGACGAGGACCCTTCGGCTTCGGGACTGCATGCCAGACGGCTAAGTCTCGCGATAGCCACCGAACAGTTACGCGCTGGATTCGACCTCGTCATAGGGCAGTACCTCGCCAAGACAGCGTTCATCGAAGACCTGGAGCAGTTGGCCGAGCGACACGGCGCACGGTTCTGCGAGATCGTGCTGGACCTCGATGCCGCCGCCCTCGCTGATCGTCTCGCCGCACGGGCCAGCGCCCCAGATCGGCTGGAGCACAAGGTCAACAACCAGCTTGTCGGGCCAAACGACGTCAGCCCGCTTGCCCAGTCCATCCAGTCGCTTCGACAAAGCCGCCCCCGGGCCGCCTGGATCGATGCGCAAGGGTCGCTTTCCTCGACTCTCGACGCCGTGCGCGCTCTGCTGGAAGCACCGACATGCTGATATCCCAGTCTTTTTGTCGGTTTCTCGTGGTGCAGTCGCTCGCACGCGTCGGGCAATGCCGGGACAGCTCGGTGGCTGAATCCTGGCTCGCCAGCTACCGGACCGAACTGATCTGCACCGACGTCGAGTCCACCATCTCCGGTCAGCGCTCAGCCACCTTCTACAACCAGATAGTCATGTAGCCCACACCGTGGCCGGCTACGCCGTAGCCGTCGTTCGGTACGCGAAGGGCGCGGACGATTCGGCTGGTTTCGCCCATCCGTAAAGAACAATCTGTGCACACAAGGAGTCTCGACGCGTGGGTTCGGTGATGGACATTTGTCTGCTCATTTCCCGATCGGCGGCCCGCGGGCCGATGGTGTGCCCGTCGTGTGGCGCGCTCAGTTAGCCAGGGCGGGCGGGAGTCCGAAGCGGGGCACGGTGGTGCTGTCAAAGCGGGTCGTAGCGCAAATCCGAGTGCTGGACAGGGTCAGGACCGGTAGCCCGACCGTATGGAACAAAGCGGTCTCCGGGTCGCAAGCGTAGAAGCAGAAAGCGGGTTGGCCGTCGGCCCTGGTTGCTATCAGCTGGGGCGGTCCAGCGCGGCCGGAATCCAGTGGTTGCCAGGAACTCGGCTGCCAGCTCGGGTCCCCGCTACTCCAATGGAGGCGGCGGCATGGTCAGCCAGACGTCCTCAGTAAGCACGGCGACGATGCCATCGACGTCGCTGGCGGCCCCAGCGCTGCGCGGGCGCACTTGAGCGCACTGGTCAACCACTGCCTCGCGAGTTATCCAGGATCCCGGCGGCCTCGGCGACGTGGAATGCCAGCACATCGCGCAGGATGAGGGCGGCGGGCTGGCGGGTGGCAACAGCTGCAGGGCGGTGATGAAGGCCAGCGGGAGATCGACTCCAGGAGCTCATACCGATCGGGCGCAGCTTGACGACCCAGTGACCGACGACGAAGGCGCCCGGATGGAATGATCTGTCGCGTTCCGTGTGCGCGGAATCGGTCTGACCGGCTGAATATCTGGAGCCGCCATGTTGCCGTGGGAAGCATCTCTGGTCGGTCGACTCGACCGGGGTGTCATCGACTCCCGACTGCTGCGCGACAACCCGCTGGGCGATCCGCACGAACGGCCGTTGTGGGTGTACACCCCGCCGGGCTATGACGACCATCCCGGGATGCGCTACCCGTCGATCTACGTGATTCAGGGCTACACCGGTCATGTAGCGATGTGGGCTAACCGCACCGCGTACCGACGGCCGTTCCTCGAGACGGCCGACGCGGTCTTCGCGTCTGAGCAGGCGCCGCCCTGCTTGGTGGTCTACGTCGATGCATGGACAGCGTACGGCGGATCACAGTTCATCGACTCGCCGGGTACCGGCCGCTACCACTCGTACCTCTGCGACGAGGTCGTGCCATGGGTGGACGCCCGCTACCGCACCGTGGCCGACCGGCAGTCCCGCGCCATCATGGGCAAGTCCTCGGGTGGGTTCGGCGCGATGATCACCCCGATGCTGCGCCCGGACCTGTTCGGAGCGCTGGCCACCCACGCTGGCGATTCGCTGTACGAGCTGAGCTACGTGCCCGAGTTCGGCAAGGCCGCCCGTTATCTGCGTGACTACGACCACGACATCACCCGATGGTGGCTGGAGTTCCAGTCCCGCACGGCGTTCACCAAGCCCGAGGACGAGACACTGCTCGTCATTCTCGGCTGCAGCGCCTGCTTCTCGGCGCGCGACGACGGAACCCCGCAACTGCCGTTCGACCCATGCACAGGCGCGCTGCTGCCCAAGGTGTGGCAGCGCTGGTTGGATTGGGATCCGGTGCGGATGGCCGAGCGTTACACAGACGCGCTGCATTCGCTACGGGCGATCTGGATCGATGCGGGAATGAAGGACGAGTGGTTCCTCGACCTTGGCGCCGAGGCCTTCCGCGCCGAACTCGCCCGCCTCGGTGTGCCAAAGGACCGGGTCCGGTTCGAACTGTTCGACGCCGGACACGGCGCCATCGACTACCGCTACCCAATGTCGCTGGCTTGGCTGGCACACCGCCTGCGCCGCCCAGCCGACACCCGCATACCGTAGCCCGGACGCACCTTGGCCAAGTCCATCCGGTCGACATACACATATAGCAGGTCCAGGGTCGGGTCAATCGGGACCGTGTGGCGCCGGCAGGCGCCACACGGTCGGCCCATCTCACCGCGCTCAGGTTGCGGGGTGGAGGATGAGGATTTCGCCGGACGGGTTATCTGAAGGCTGCTGATCTGCTCGCGGGGCTGGCGCTGTGCCGCTGGCGAATGTGGTTTCTGAGCCGGATTGCCGCGCTGGCACGATGACCGCTTGTATTTCTCCGACTGGTCTGCCGGCGAGGTCATTGCCGTCGATCTCGCCGGGCGTAGTGCCGTGATAGCGCGCGTGAAGTCGGTGCCGCTGTGCATCGCCTGGCTCCCCGATGATCGATTGTTGATTGTTACTCGGCCGCGGCGAGCGCGGCAGCTTGCAGGTCGGTGTGTACCGCGGGCGCCTGCGGGGTCTCGAACAGCCGCTGAGTGAGCACGATCACGGCGAGGTCGCGCGCCGGGTGTACGAGGAACGATGTGCCGAGCCCACCGTCCCAGCCGATCGCGCCCGCCCATGGCCCGTGCAACACCACCGATGTGCCGAGGCCCCAGCCGCGCCCGCCGAGGAACGCCGCACCGAACTCCCGCTGCTCGGCGGTCAAGTGGTCGCGGCTCATCTCACGCACCTGGTCCGCGGTCAGCACCGGATCACCGCCGCGCAGCAGCATCCGCGCGAACGCCAGCAAGTCGTCGATCGTCGACACCAGCCCGGCGGCCCCGTCGGGGAACGCCGGCGGCCGGCTCCACTGCCCGTCCGGCGGGTCCCACACGACAACCCCGTCCGCCGTGGGCTGGTAGGCCGTCGCCAACCGCTCGACGTCCTCGGTATGAAAGCCGGTGTCGCGCATGCCGAGCGGCTCGAAGATCCGGGTGCGCAGCACCTGGTCGTACGACATGCCGACGGCTCGGGCGCACAGCACGCTCAGCACATGCGCGCCGGTGTTGTACAGCCACCGCTGACCGGGCTGCGCCAGCAACGGCAGCTCGCCGAACCTGGCGATCCAGGTATCCGGGTCCACGAAGGCGTCCGGCTGCGGCGGGCCGATCGTGGCCAGCCCGGCCTGCGCCGCCGCCGCGACGACCGGCCACGGCTCGGGTGCCAGAAACATCTCCACGGCCATCCCGAACCCGAACGTGAACGTCAGCAACCCCCGCACCGTCACCGGACCCGCGGCGGGAAACGTGTCGTCGAGCGGGCCGTCCATCCGGCGGAGCACCCGGCGGTTCGCCAGCTCCGGCAGCAGCCGGTCAACCGGCTCATCCAGGTCGAGCAGGCCCTCGCCGACCAGAGCCAGCGTCGCCGTCGCCGTGAGCGGCTTCGTCGTCGACGCGATCCGGAACAGCGACCCGCGCTCAACCGGCCGCCCGCCGACCGCGAGCCGTCCCGAGCGCCTCGACGTGCACCTCGTCGCCATGTGCCACCAGCGCGACCAGTCCCGGCACCTCGTCATCGCCCACATGCGAGGCCGCGACCTCGGCGAACCGTTCCAGCCCGTCCTTACTCAGTCCCATATCGACTCCACCATCAAACCGTCTCCAACAACCTAAGGACGCGTCGAGTGTGGCCGACTCATCGGCAACCGCCATCCGCGACGCATAATGCCGCCGATCGAAACCTCAACCAGCGTCCGCGATTCGGTGATCCCGTAACCCCAACGACGTGCCCGACGAACTATCGGTCGACACGCGCAACACCGTCGCTCTGGTCGGATGGTGTTGACCTACCACGTCACGCATATGAATCAGTAGGTCCGTCGGTGTGAACTCACCTCCGACCCGAGCCCGATTGGGCGTGTGCTATTTCTCGGCGTGAAAGCGCTGCTGGCTGAGCAAGCCATCTCGCCGTGACTGCGATCGCCTCTCCCACACCCTGCGGCACGCCTTCATCACCGCCGCCCTCGACGCCGGCGTCCCCGTCCGCGACGTCCAAGAAGCCGCCAGCCACGGCGAGCCCAGAACTTCTCCGGCAGCCAGTTCCGAGGAAATCAGCAGCGGGCTTGACCAGCGTTGTCACAGAACGATATCGAGCCCGCTCGATATCGCCGAAATAGACTGAGCCTCTCAAGGCTTCCTATGCGGCGGTCGTGTTCAAGGCGGCCACGATCTCGTCGATCGCCGCCTGCTCGGCCTCGCTCACGTCCTGGCCGTGCTCGCGGTGGGCAGCTGCGACCTTGTGGGCCAAGTTGACGATGAACTGGCGGTACTCCTCCACCTCAAGCGGCGTGGCTTTGCGCTCAAGGACCGCGACCGAGTCTCGCACGTGCTGCAGGCCGTGCTGCTTGAGCTCGTCCGGGGAGTGGTAGCGAGTGTGATCCCGTTCAGGCTTAACCGAGACGATCTCATCCAGAAGCTCGCTCTCACCGTGCTGCTGGCGCGCCTCCGCGTAAGCCTTGGCCATAGCGATGGTCTCGCGGAACATCCCCCCGCGTTGGGCCGTGACCACGATCATGCCAGCACTCGGGGGGGCCTCCAGAATGAGCTGCCACTCCTCGGCCGTGAAATCGGACTTCGTCGTCATCGCCGCTCCGATCGTGCTTGCACTCGCCGACTCTCCTCGTACTTACCGTAGCGACCGGTTTCCTAGTCTCCGAATGCACATAGGTTTCCGGCTCTGCGTAGTCGCTGATAGCGAAGCGCGTCACGCAGATGGATCTGTCATGCGCGCATGATCTTATCCGCGTGGCGTTACGGAGCGACATGGTCGAGGATGTCGCCATGCTTCTCGACGGCTTCAACCACGTTGCGCTATTGACTGGGAGTACCGAGCGGTTCGTCCGCTTCTACAGCGAGGTGTTCGGCGCGGAGGCCCTTGGCACCCAGGATGCGCCCATGGGGCGGTTGACTTTCGTCCGAATCGGGCCGCACACGGAGTTCAACCTGTTCGAGCTCGAGGGCAACACGGAAGCGGAGAGGCAGACGCCGATGTTCGGGCGCGGCCGCCTCGACCACTTCGGCCTGCAGGCGGCATCGATCGAGAATTTCGATGAGATTCGGCAGCGCCTGCGCGACCGGGGTGCAGCGGACGACTTCGTCACCGACTTCGGGCCGGTCCTGTCGATGTTCTTCCGTGATCCCGACGGGCTGGAGTGCGAGGTATGCGTGGCCAACCCGGATGCGGTGCCCGGCGTCAACAATCCGCCGGGCACTCGCGCGGCGCGCTACCCGGCCGATGCATGATCCATACAAGACGACCGCTACCTGTCCGCTGACAATCGGCGGCGCAGCGACTGACTCCATGCCGAACGCTCGCCCGGGTGAGACGCGTACCCGTCGATTTGCGCGGATCCGATGCACGGTGCCTTGGGCGCGTATGGATGGCTATCGACCACTGGAAGAGGGTGGAACTTCCGAATTGCAGGGTGCTAACTCGAGTCGATCAAATCGGGTGACCCCAGATCATGGGCTGAAAAGGCTCCGGCCCCCGGTCGGTGTGAGTGACCGGCGGGCAGAGCTATGAAATGGTTGACGCGCGTTCGTCAGTTGACGGGTGGTGGCGGCGAGCTGACTATCTCAGACCCGCTGCTAACGGTCGTCCGTGAGCAACAATCCGTAACGGACTCGTGACCGCCGTGTCGGCGTCGAGCAGGGCGCCCGACATGGCTACGCGGCTCACGCTGATCTACGAGGACGGAAGGACCGATCGCTGTCCTCGAGTCCTCACGGACGAACGCGGATGATTGTTTTCCCCTTGCGTCGCTCGGTCGGGTTGAGGGCGGCGACGGCGTCGTCGAGGGTCGCGATGTTGCCGATGTTCGTCCGCAGTCGTCCGTCCCGCACCCGCTGGACGATCTCACCCAGTTGGGCACGATCGGACTCGACAACGAAGTCGATCGCCAGGCCGTCCGCGGGCCGCGCCTCGGGCGGCCCGACGACGGACACCAGTGTTCCTCCGGCCCGGATCAGGCCCGCGGACCGCTTCTGGATGTCGCCGCCGATGACATCGAAAACCAGATCGACGCCGCCGACGTCTTCCAGGGCGTCGTTGTCGAGGTCGACGAACTCCTGCGCGCCGAAGTCGAGCGCCTTCTGACGGTCGGCGGCGCGTCCGGTGCCGATGACGTAGGCGCCGAACTCGCGCGCGAGTTGCGTCACCATCGTCCCGACTGCGCCGGCCGCGCCGTGCGCGAGGACGCTCTGCCCCGCCTGAAGGCGGCCGTGTTCGAACAGCCCTTGCCATGCCGTCAGGCCCGAGATTGGCAGACTCGCGCCGACGGTGAAGTCGACGTCGCCCGGCAGCGGCGCGAGGTTGCGTGCCTCGATCGCCACATATTCCGCCAGGGTGCCGTCGCGATGCCAGTCGGCGAGGCCGAACACCCGCTGTCCCACCGACAGCCCCGTCGTGCCATAGCCGAGTGCGGTGACCACTCCGGCCAGCTCGTGGCCGGGGATCGACGGTGTTCGGTCACGGTCGGCGCGATCGGTCCAGGTCGAGGGCCACTCCATCTCAGTCGGGACGAATCCCGACGCATGAATCTGAACGATGACGTCGTTGATCGCTGCCGGCGGCTCGGGCCGCTCCACCAGCGTCATCCCGGCCGTTCCCGCAGCCTGGTCCGTCACCACGATCGCTTTCATTTGGGACACCTCTCTGTATCAGTCCTCGCCTGCTGCCCTCTTCCCACTCCCCGATGGCAGTTCCGTTACGAGCACTGTACGTAACAATAGGAGTAACGGCAAGCCCCTGTAACGGAACTGGATAGGATGGCACGCAAACACCGTCTGCGAGGTGAAGCATGGCCCAAGCGCGCGCAGCGACGAACGCGCACGCCGACACCGCCGGTTCGCGTGCCGGCGGCCGACCACGCGACCCCGCGCTCGACGAAGCGATCATCCTGGCCACCCGTGCCCGCCTCGTCCAGGACGGCTATTCGCGCATGACCATTGGCGACATAGCAGCCGACGCGGGCGTCAGTCGCCCCACGCTCTACCGGCGGTGGAGCAACAAATTCGAGCTCGTCACCGACGCGCTGGACTACGGCTTCCGCAAGCAGCGCGACATGTACGGCCTCGATCTAAGCCGCTTAGAGCCACGGGAAGCACTCGTTGAGGCTGTCCGCCGCCTGGATCCCGCGTACTTCAACCCGGACGCCATGGTGCTGATGGGCAACTTCGCCGGCGAGGCGATCCGCACCCCAGAACTACTCGAGATCCTTCGCAAGCACGCAGTCGAACCACGCGTCACTCTCGTCGAAAACGTGCTGTCGCAGCTCCAGGAGCGCGGGGCAGTGTCCGACGACATCGACAAGCACACCATCGCCACCATGTGCTTCGGAAGCTACTTCGCCGCCTTCTACCGAGGCAACAGCAAGAAGAAGATCCCCGAGACGGTCGTCGCCGTGCTGTGGCCGGCGATCGCGACCAAACGGCGGACCCGCGGGCAAGCACGGCACGCGCAGTAATCCCGCAGGCGTTCGGCGCTGCCATCTTCCGTGCTCACTTTGCGCTCGGCCAGGACATCGGCGACTGGTCCGTCATTGCAGGTTGCGCAGACGAAGCGGGGATCGACTCGATCGAACCGCCTGACCGATGAGCCCCATCACGGTTGAGAGCGGTCACGCGTTCGCCACGGTCGGTGACACCACGTTGGAGTTGGACATCTACCGCGCGCAAGATCACGACACACCTTTGGTCATCTACGCGCACGCCGGCGGTTGGCGCAGCGGCGACAAGACGTAGCAAACCGCCGAGCGCATAGCGCCGCTCGCCAGGTACGGCATCACGGTCGCGGCCGTCAATTATCGCCTGGTTCCCGCCGCCACCTTTCGCGACCAGCTCCAGGACCTCAGGTCCCGGGCCAGGTCGCACGACACCGAGGTCGGCTCTGATGTTCGAACGGCGCTACCGTTGAGGAGCGCCCCCCTTTGGCGCCCTGTGGGGTTGCATGGACACAAGCAGAAAGAGCGCCGAGCCATGATCCTCCCGAAGGTTCGGGATCCTCGCTTCGTGACGATTCGTCGCGGTGGGACCCTCACTGATTCGGATCACCATCTCCTGGCTCTTTGGGCGGCGTCGTGCGCGGAGCACGTCCTTCACCTGTTCGAATCGGCCCAGCCGAAGGACCCACGACCACGTGAAGCGATCGAGCACGCCCGCGCCTGGGTGCGTGGCGAGGTCACGATGACGCAGGCTCGCGCGGCGGGCGGCCATGCCATGGGCGCGGCCAGAAACCTGCCTGGGGCAGCTCGGGATGCCGCCTACGCTGCTGGCCAGGCCGGGGCCGTGGCACACGTCGCCACGCACGAACTCGGTGCAGCTGCCTATGCGATCAAGGCCGCACGTGCTGCCGCGCCAGAAGGCGATAGCGAGGCCGCAGGGCGGCTCGAGTGCCACTGGCAGCGTGACCAGCTCCCGGAGGCAATTCGCGAGCTCGTGCTTGACGACCAGAGGTCGCGGAACGACATCTGCTGGTCGGTGTTTGGCTGCTGAGCGGGCGTGGAGGTGCGCGTCCATCAAACATCCGCAGCTGCCCGAGACAGCGCGCATATCGGCGGCAAATACTTGCTCGCCGAATCGCACATAGTCGGCGTTGTGCCGACCTCGTGATTGTGCCGACCTCCGGGATGAACTGGCTGCCTGGTAAGGGGATTCACGTCTGTAGGTCGGCACAATCTTGGCAACCTCGCCGAACGCCAGGAACGTGTCGGATATAGGTAGTAGCTGCGGGCCGCGTCGACGACGTGCGCGGCGCGGCGGGCCGGCCTCGCGTCGAATTCGCATGCGTAGCCAGCGATCCGAGCCCACCGCGCGGACCGTCGGGCCCTTCGTCCCGCTCGGACATCCGTTCCTCGACTTCTGCTGTCGGCGAGCAGTTGTCAGCCCGGACCGCCGGATGGTGCCGACCTCCCATCGCGAATGCCCTTATGTCACGGGCGATCTAGCTCTAGGTCGGCACAATGGTGAGGTCGGCACAATGGGCGATCCCGCGCCGTCACAGACTGCTCGGCAGGCCCAGTCGAGTGCTCCGCTCGGCAATAACTGCCGCACCAAATACATGCTCACGTACAACGTCGACTACCACGACCTGGGTGCCGACGACTTCACCCGCCGCAAGCTGGACGTGTCCTACGGCGGATCACCCAACGGGCAAACACCCTCGGTTGCACGGTCCGGTTCGACCCATCCCACAGACCCACAAGGGCAAGCTGACGCCGATCCTCACCGTTCACTTCGAGTCAGGACGCTTCAGCTTCAACAAAATAGGAAACGCCGCCCGGGGGAACGTCCAACGCCTCGCCAGCTCCTCGACAACGGCGCGCTGAGGGTCCAAATCCAACCGCAGTATCCGCTCGGGGAGGCCGTGCAGGCGCCGACAACGCGGCACACGCGGGCAATTGCACGTGCGGCTGTCCGTTCGCGAACAGCGTGGCGATCTCGCGGCGCCCCGGGCCCCGGCGGATTTGTACGCTTGCCGACATGGCTGTCTCGTCGCTGATGATCCCCCTCGGCACGCCAGCGCCCGATTTTGCCCTCCCGGACCTGGCGGGCACCACCGTCCGGCGCGACGACTTCGGCGCGGCACCTGCGCTGCTGGTCATGTTCCTGTGCAATCACTGTCCGTACGTGCGTCACATCGAGGCCGAGCTGAGCAGGGTGCTCGCGCAGTGCCCCGGCCTGGCCGTCGTGGGGATCTGTACCAACGACGTCGAGGCCTATCCGGACGACCGACCCGAGCGCCTGGCCGAGCAGGCCCAGCGTGCGGGCTGGTTCTTTCCGTACCTGGTCGACCACGACCAACAGGTCGGTCGTGCCTACAACGCAGCCTGCACGCCCGACTTCTTCCTGTACGACCGACAGCGCAGGCTGGCCTACCGCGGCGCGTTCGACGAATCCACGCCAGGCAACGGCAAGCCGGTGACCGGAGACCTGCTGCACGTCGCAGTCGAGCAGGTGCTCGCCGGCAAGCCGGTGCCCGAACCGCACAAGCCAAGCATGGGGTGCTCGATCAAATGGCGATCGTAAGCCGTCGTGACGTACCCATGCGCTCAGCGTTCCCTTCCCGATCACAGTGACCAGCTGCCGACCGGATCGACATCGGCAGCGGAGGCACGGCCCGCAAAGCACGGCTCCAAGAGGCCGACCAAGCGCTAAAGCAGGCCGCACGCGATGCCCTCTCCTTGCTGAATAATCATGCAGTGATCCAGCGCGGCTGTTCCTCGTTCTGCCGAGCGCCGCGGCGTTTGCCGTGGGTCGAAAGCGGACAGCGTCCAGCCGCGCACATCCGTGCGGCTCCGCAGGCATTCGACCGACTGCCCCGGTCACCGTGGCATCGCATGGTTGTCGTCGTACTTGAGATCGATCTGGGTTGGCGGGCAGTCGACGTCCGACAGCGTGGGTAGATGTTCGGCTCGTGCCGCGCGAAGGCCAGTGGGCGCTGCAGCCACGACGTTCGACTGCGCCGGACCCTCATTCGTGCCCGGACAAGCTGGCGCGGGCCTGTAGGCGATGACGGCAACTGCTGTCCGCGCCGAGACCTGAAGGTGACGCGGTTCTTCTTCCCCAAAGCACTGAAGGTCGGCGCCGGTCCGGTTGAGGCGACACCGACGGAGCCCGCGACCTACCCACCGGTTCTGGATGAACTGCTTCCGGCGGCGCGCCACGACACCGCCCGGTACAGCAATTACCGAATCGAGGGCCGATCACGGCCGTCTTAAAGCCCGGCTACGGCCTGTGCGGGGTTTGAAACGGCACCGCTGCGCCCGAACGATCGCGACGGGACACGCCTTCGTCCAGAACCTGCGCCGCGGACATTTACGAGATTGCGACCGAACAAGAGCCCTCTGGCTGGCTCCAGGCAGCCTTGGCCGAGCTCGCACTCAGCCTCTGACAGCGCCCACCACCACCACACTCGTTCCGCCCACCCAGCCAACCAAACGGTGCTTCTGCGAGATCACCCATTTCGAGATGGCGATCGCCCGGCACTTCGGCCTGCCGCGCCCGCTGAACTAGATCAGCATCCGGCGGCGTGCGGGGTTTACGCTTTCGCTGGTGAGGTCTGGGACCGCGATGCACATCGAGCCGATGTCGATCTGGATCGATGAGGACGTGCTGTCGGATCTGCGGTCGCGGATCCGCGCCACCCGCTGGCCGGACGCTGCACCGGGCGAGGCATGGCGTCAGGGCACTGACCTGGCTTATCTGAAAGGGCTGCTCGACTACTGGGCAGACCAGTTCGACTGGCGTGCGCAGGAGCGCCGGCTCAACGAATTCCACCACTTCCGCGCCGACGTCGACGGCTCACGGGTCCACTTCGTGCATGAAAGGGCCCGCCGCCCGGGCGGTATCCCGGTGATCCTGACGCATGGCTGGCCCAGCTCATTCGCCGAGTTCCTGCCGCTCGTTCCGCTGCTGACTGACCCGCAGGGCCACGGCATCGACGGGCCGGCGTTCGACGTCGTGATCCCGTCACTGCCCGGCTACGGGTTCTCCGAACGACCGGCTCGCACCGGGGTGACGACCCGGTCGACAGCCCGCCGATGGCATGCGTTGATGCGCGGGCTCGGCTATGAGAGGTACGGCGCCCAGGGCGCCGACTTCGGCGCCGGCGTCACCACGTATATGGCCCTGGATCACCCCGACCCGATGCTCGGCATTCATCTGAGCACTCCGGAGGTGCCGCCGTACACCGGTGCGGGATCACCGCAGCTGTCGGCGGAGGAGCGCCGGTTCGTCGACCGGAATCAGCAGTGGTCTGACGTGGAGCGTGGCTACAGCGCGATCCAGTCGACCAAGCCGCAGACCCTCGGCTACGGGCTCAACGATTCGCCCGCCGGCCTGGCCGCCTGGATCGTCGAGAAGTGGCGATCCTGGTCGGACAGCAGCGGCGACGTCGACGCGCACGTCTCGCGCGACTTCCTGCTCACCGTCATCATGCTGTACTGGGTGACGCAGACGATCACGTCGTCCATGCGCGACTATGTCGACAACCGCTGGTCCGGCGAGCCGATCGGTCCGCACGACTTCGTCACGGTGCCCACGGCCGTCGCGAATTTCGCGAATCATTTCGTCGCCGAGGGCGAGCCGCCACGGGAGTGGTTCGAGCGCCTGTACAACGTCCGGCAGTGGACCCCGATGCGCCGCGGCGGCCATTTCGCTGCGGCCGAAGAACCCGAACTCCTCGCCCGCGACATCGCAATGTTCTTTGCCAACCTGCCGAATAGCGGATGACCGGCTCGGTGTCGTGGTCACCGGTTGATCCGCCAGCCCACATCCGGTCGGTATCGGCGATTCCACGCGCCGGACGGGATGTTTGGCACGAGTTCGGCTTGCTGAGATTGTCGCGCGAGTATCAACGACGAGTGCGCTTGTCATGGTGGTTGTCCCGGTATTCAATCTTGATGTGGCGCCGGTGTTTCCTGGCGATGACCGGCTTCGGAAATCGAGGTGCCAGCGTCGCCAGCGGCCGCCGAAACGGACTGATTGAGCTGGGACCTAACCCTGTTTTCGGTCAGCTGAGTTCTCGGCGCACCGACTGATCCAGGCGGGGCCGTAGGCATCATCGGGGCGGCATTGCTGGCCACCGGACCGAGGCCACTCCCTCACGATCGACCACGGCTGGCACGAGATCGCCCAGACGGCGCTCGACTTCGTCGAGCGGTTCGCCTAAGCGGTCACCGCGCGGCGACGACGCCCTTACAGGAAGGCGCGCAAGCCTCGGCGACCTCGAGGCTCGTCAGCGGCGCATCCGTCGCTGACCCAAGGCGCGCCTCGCGGAGCGTGGCCGCGGCGTCCTCGAACCCCCGCCCGCGGAGCTGACGTTCATGGCCCAGCGCGAGGGCGCACACATCACCGACGTCAACAGGGCCGGGCTGCCATCGTGAGTGTCCGACGGGCACCATGTCCGACTGAGCGTCGACGAAACCGGATCCCTGGAGGTGGCGATGGCAGGACAGCAGGACATCGGACGTGCCGGTCTGTGCTCGGCACTCTGGTTGCCGCTCTTCGACGATCTCACCGATCCGCCGGCCTGCCGCCCGGCACCGACCCCGGCGCCCTGGTCCGCGACGGGCCGGCGACACGGTGAGCCATGACAGGCACCCGAGATCTGTTTGACTACGACGCCGAGCTGCACCGATACCACGAGCGGCTGCGCACCGCCCTCGACGTCGGCGCCGCCGACCGCGTCCTGGACATCGGCTGCGGCACCGGCCAGACGACCCGGGAGGCGGCCCGGGCCGCGGTGTCCGGGCACGCGCTCGGCGTGGACATCTCCGCGCCGATGCTGGCGCAGGCGCGCCGCCTCAGCAGGGAAGAAGGCCTGCACAACCTCGCGTTCCTGCACGCCGACGCGCAGGTCCACCGGTTCCCGCTGCAGCGCTTCGACCTGGGCATCAGCCGGTTCGGCACGATGTTCTTCACCGACCCGGTCGCCGCCTTCACCAATATCGGGCGGACGTTGCGGCCCAGGGCGCGGCTGGTACAGCTGGTCTGGCAGCACCGCGACCGCCAGGAATGGGATGCCGTGATCCGCGAGGTCTTCGCCGACGGGCACCCGCAGCCGACCATCGGTGCGGATCCCTTCTCGCTGGCCGACCCGGCCACCGTGGACGGCATCCTGACCGCAGCAGGATTCACCGACGTGGACCTCACCAGCGTGCACGAGCCGGTGTGCTACGGCCCTGACACCACCAGCGCCCTCCACGCGGTCCTCACCCTGCAGATGACCAAGCAGCTACTCGCACAGCTTGACGCCGCGCGCGCCGACCGCGCGCTCGACCGGCTAGGCGCCGCGCTGGCCGTGCGCGACACCGGCAGTGGCGTCTACTTCGATTCGCGTGCCTGGCTCATCACCGCACGCCGCACATGACATCTCCCTCCGCCGACGTGGTCACACTGACACTCGCACCGGTGACGTGTGCGACAACGTCGCGACCAAACATCGGAGTTGCACAGCGGCCAGGCCAGGCATCCGTACACAACATCGCGACACGCTGCACGCCGTGCGCCGACCAGGCAGGCCCGATTCGGCGGTCCGGTAGCCCCGGCGATGTAGCTGGCGAAATGCGGTCCGCGCGCGCCGAGCCGTCGATCTGGTACAGCCAGTTGGCGTGGAGAAAACGCACGTTATTGATCCGGATCAACCGCTCGGTCGCGACCGCTGACCAGGGTCAAGGGACTATATTGCCGGCCGAATTGCCGGCCGAATTGCCGGCCGATGCGACCTATTAGCCGATGACGGCGGCGGACGTCGTTGCGGTGCAGACGCGGCAGGCCAACGTTTGCCCGCTCGGCTATTCGGTAGCCCAGCCAGGGGCGGAGCACCAATCCTCAGGCCGCGAGCACGCTGGCCGCAGGTTGCCTTACTCGCCCCGGGAAACGAACGAGCGCGGCAGCGCGCACGACGCCCGGCCACACCACGAGGGGTGACCGGGCGCGCTGGGTGCGACGGCTCAGGGCGTCTCGGGCGGCGGGTTGACCAGGAAGCCGGAGTGGCCGTTGCAGGAGTCGCCCGGCTGGAAGCCCGACGCCTTGCGCTCAGCCGGGGTCGCGCCGAACGCCTCCTTGCTGTGCCCCCAGTTCTGGGGCGGTGCTCCGCCGGGACCGGGGAAGCCGGCACCGTCGCCGTCCTCCAGTCCGGAGAACGCACAGATGGAGTTGGCATGGGCCGGACCCTGGGTCGGCTTGCCGTTGCCGGTGATCTCGCCCGCCATCGCTGGTCCGGTGGACAGGATCAGGGCCGCGCCCGCCGCTGCGGTCGTGACCAGAACTGTTCTGATACGCATGGAGTTCCTTCCCATTGGTTTGGGGGCGCCACCTTGGTACACAACTAGTCCGTCGCTTGTCAATTGCCGGAACCATTTGTAAAAGGAAAGGAATTGGTCCCTCAAGGGGGCAATTAGTTTTGATACAGCGGAATCGCCCCGGCATGCCCGAAGTCTCTGGGATGCCCCCCCTTTGGGTGAAGTGCCGAACTCACGGACGACTTGCAGACATTGTTGCGCGGCGGTTCACACCGACTTTCCTGGGGCCGACAGAATTTGGTTAAGAACGGATTTCGGCGGTTGAGGCGGACTCGGTGGGCAGGGTGGTGCATCGAAGAGCGCGCCGAATCGGCGTTACCGAGCGGCGTTACGCGGGGTTGATCCACCGCCGTGCCGCACACCGGGATCGGCGCTCGAGGCACGGCGGGTGCGAACGATGTTGATCTTCCCGGGTACCCAACGAGTACACAGGAGAACCGAAACGACCGTCGGCAGTCAACTCTGTCAACGCATGTAGGCCCCAAATACTGGCCCTCCAGCGATAGTCAGCACTCACCAATGCCCCGTGGCCCGTCGAGATCGAACAGGACGGCCGCGAAGACCCGGGAGCACAGCGTCGACGATGTCGCTGGTGACGGTGTGGCGGGCGGCGGCATCGTCAACGGCTGCGGTATCCGCCATCGATCGACAGGCTGATGCCAGTGATCATCGCGGCTTCGTCGTTGAGTAGGGACGCGACGGAACCGGCGAGGTCGTGGCGGGTGGCCCACCCATGCAGCGACGTCTCGATCGCGGACACGCGGGTGATGGTATCCAGGGCCGCGTTGGACGAGCCGTCATAGGCCGACATGAGTGGTTAGACGGATCCTCTTACGCGTTGGCGAGCCTGCTGGGCGAGTCTGGTCAGCGCAGGCATATCGCTGAACACGTTCACGAGCTGACACCCGGCGCCGACGTAGCGGTCGATCTCGGTGCCCATGGGGTCGTGAACGCCTACTGGCACATTTCCTGCCCGACATTCATTGAGGACATGGCCAATCGCCGAATCGAACGTGCGGTCTGCGTGCGTGGGGTTGCAGCCGAGCGACAGGGACAGATCCGCCGGGCCGACATAGATGCCATCAATACCCGGTACGCCCAGAGTCCGTGGCAATGCCTGCATGGCATTTCTCGACTCGACCATGATGAAGCAGAGCGGGTCAGTGTTGTCGGCGTGCAGACGGCCGAGCGAGCGATCGCCTTCGGGTGGGTAGCGCACGGACCGGACGACTGCCGCCGCAGCGGCATCATCATCCACATTCGGCACGATGACACCCTGCGCCCCGAGGTCCAGGGCTCGCCCAACGTCCGCGAATGTCCCCGACCGGGTCCGCACGATGGGCGCAGCGCCTGTCAGGGCAATCGACGCGCACATTCCCGGAAGAAACGCCTCGGTGGCCGCGCCATGCTGCAGATCGATGACCACATAGTCGAACCCCGCCGATGCGACCGCACCGACCATGGAGACGTCAGCCGACGACGCCCATGCGCCAAATAAGGGCTCATGCCGACCAAGGCGCTCGCGGACCGTTGATGCAACCAATTGGCAATCTCCAACCGGACGACTAGGCCATCATCCGCGACCGTACGTCTCTTCCTGGTCCGGATGCATCCTGCCACTCCGCATTCAGCGCGCCGCGGCGCGTTGCGCTGACGGCTGCTCGCCGAAATCTCGGCGACTAAGCGCGGCCGAGCGGACGTCGCCAAACCGCTCGGCGCCGAGACTGGCCCAGACTGGGTGTCATGGATCGTGACCGCGACGATGCCGGGCGCCCGCATAACGCGCGTCCCCGTGACGGACTCGGGCGGCCGCTGGCCTATGGCGCAAACGGAGTTCCGCGCCAACCCGAGGGCCAGGTGCGGACTCCCGAGCAGACGCTGCACGAGGCGCAGCGATTATTCGACGCCGGGCGTCCGTTTCATGCCCACGAGGTGTTCGAAGATGCGTGGAAGGCAGCACGCGAGGCCGACGAGGCTGGCTTGTGGAAGGGTCTTGCCCAGCTTGCGGTTGGCTGTACCCACCTGGCGCGCGGCAACGCGGAAGGCGCCGACCGGCTGCTTCGTCGGGCGGCCGAAGCGTTGGCGCCATATGCCAGCACGGCACCGTACGACATCGACATCGCCCAGTTACGAGCGTGGGCCCAGCAACCGCAACATCGAACCATGCCCCGTCTGCGGAGGTCCCCAAATGACCCACCCCGTTAAGCAACGTCTTGTCCTCCGCCTTGCCGAGGCTCGCGACGCCGTCGGGCCAGCAGGCCAACGCTGCCCGCGCGGTCCTCGGCGCAGGCCGAAGCGATGTGCGCCTACAAACGGCTCCGCAGCATCGAGGGAGGTGCCGTGATGGTCGCCGCCGACGACTACCGGTTCGGCGCGGACACGGGCCGCCTGCTGATCCGTACCTATCGCGTGGGCCTCGGCTCGCGGGCCGGGCACGACCTGACCATCGAGGCGACGATATGGCAGGGAACTGCACAGATTGGCGCGGATCCGGCTGCTTCCTCCGTCGCGCTGATTGTCGACACCGACTCGTTCGAGGTACGCGAAGGGCGCCGCGGTATCAAGCCACTCACCGACGCCGACCGCGCCGGGATTCGCAAGACGATCCGGGAGTTGCTCGACACGGCCCGCTACCCGGCGATCACTTTCGGCTCGATCGCGCTGCATGAAACACAGCGAGAGCTGTGGGTCGACGGACAACTCACCATTCGTGACGCCACCCATCCCGTCAGGGTGCGCGGCAGCATCGAGGAAGCCTCTCGCGATCCCCGCCTGCGAGCCACCGCCCAAGTGGTGCAGAGCCAGTGGGGCATCAAGCCGTACTCGGCATTTCTCGGCGCGTTGAAGTTACGCGACGCTGTCGACATCGACGTCGAGGCCACCCTTGTGCCGACCGGGCAATCCGGCTAGCAGCGCCGGCAAGTCGCCGTTTGGCGACTGCGGCGCGGCACCGTAGTTATGTCGATATTCGCTGCTTGACTGCGCATGTGAGCGTTCCCGCCTCCCGGGCCTCATCCGCGCCCGCTCATGTGCGACGGGCGTGGCAGGTGCTCTTTGTCATGGTTGTTGTTGGCATTCCCGTGGGAATAGCGACCGGCCTTTTCGCCGGATGGGGTTACGCGCCGGTCGTCGGTTGGACCGCGGCTGCGTTGACGTTCTGCTTACTCACGTGGGTGTCTACGAGAGGCCGCGATGCAGCTGAAACCGCAGCTATGGCGGCCCGCGATGACCCATCACCAACGGTGACAGAGCTTCTCATTCTGATGGCGAACCTCGCGAGCCTAGCCGCGGTCGCCTATGTGCTGGTACGGGCCAGCTCGGCGCACGGAGCGAGACAAGCAATTCTGGCTGCATTGGCTGTCGTCAGTGTGGCGGTTTCCTGGACGCTCGTGCATGCCCTGTATATGTTGCGATACGCGGTGTTGTATTACTCCGGCTCCGTCGGAGGCATTGACTTCAATCAAGACGAATTGCCGAAGTTCGTGGACTTCGCCTACATGGCATTTACGATCGGCATGACCTACCAAGTATCGGATACCACCCTGCGGAGCAGTCAAATTCGGCTGACAGCCTTCCGGCACGGTTTGCAAGCGTTCGTCTTCGGCTCGATGATCTTGGCGACGATGGTCAACCTCGTGGCCGGACTGGCTCGCTAGTGTCCCGCCGCCCGAACCATCGATGATCTTGGACTTATCGTCGTTCTATAGCGATAAGTCCAAGATCACGACGCGAACGCCATGAAGGAAGGCAAGCCATGACGACACCGACCGACATCGACCGTGCCGCCCCCGTAATCGCCGACCACGACATCGACATCAACGCGCCGCTCGATACGGTGTGGTCCCTGCACATGCGGGTGAACGCGTGGCCTAGCTGGAACCAGGAGATGACCGACGCCAGCCTGGAGGGCCCGTTCGAGGCCGGCAACTCGTTCACGTGGACCAGCTACGGCTTCACCGTCACGTCGACCATCTACGAGGTCGACGACCACTCCCGCACCCTGTGGGGTGGCGTGGGGCAGGGCATCACGGGCATCCACGAGTGGCGCTTCGAGCCGACCGCCGAAGGTGTTCACGTGACCACTTCCGAGTGCTTCGCCGGAGACCCGGTCGATGCCGACACCGCAGGGATGCAGACCCTCCTCGACAACTCGCTAGTCGCGTGGCTCGGCAGGCTGAGGACCGAAGCCGAGCGTCACTGACGAAACGGTCTCCCTGGGTTGGCTCGCGTCGCCTCCGCGAGACCGTCCTCGTACCCGTGCGGGACCGACAGCGTCAAGCAGCGCGTCGATCACGGCGGGGGGCCAGGTAGCACGGCGATCGCGTCGATCGAGATAAGCAGGCCGCGCGGCAACCGGACGTTGGCCGGCGCCGACCGAGCCGGCGGCGGGTCCGGCATGTGCCGGGCATAGATATCGTTGAGTCGGCTGAAGTCCTCGACGTCGGCATAGAAAATCGTCGTCTTGACCACGTCGGCCATGGTCGCGCCTGCCGATGCCAGCACGGCTGCGAGGTTGCGGAGGGCTTGTTCGGTCTGGGCCTCAATGCCGTCCGGGGCGGCGCCGGTCGCAGGGTCGATGCCTGCCATGCCCGAGCAGAACACGAGGCCACCGGCGACGATCGCCTGGCTGTACGGGCCAAGAGCCGCCGGCGCCTGGTCGGTGGACACTGCTTGTCGGTTGGTCATCACTGCTCCTGTCGTGTGGTCCGCGTCCATTCTGGTGTGCGCGAAGCCACCCAAGCCTGAGCGGGCAGGCCAGGCCGACGATCACGTCGCGTTCGGGCGTGACTACTGACCGAACGAGGCCTGTTGGAGTGCTGAGTCGGCACGTATGGTGCAGTCGGTGTATGAGGCCGCCCAGACGTCAGAGGAGCCGCAAGGCTTTGACACGGGGGTCAGTGATGACGACCAGCGGGACGAACGAGCCCAAAGCAATCAGCGAAGCTAGCACCGAGACATGGCGGGAAACCGTCTCTCTTGCCCGACGAGAGCGGAGGCAGCGCGGCGAACGGTATTCGGCACGTCACCGTTCGGCGCCGGCTGACCCGGGATCGCAGGACACGACCCGGCGGAGCGCCTGACGCGACAGGGCACTCGCGGCCCGCATTCCGTTTGGCCAGGCACGACGCAGGAGTGCCCACGGTCGTAGGGGTCCAAGGGTCGGCGACCGCAGCAACCCGATCACGACGTGGCCGCGGCGGGGGTCACGCGTGGTAGAGCTACCGCGATCCAGGACTGGTACGGGCCGCCCGTGCTGGCGCGTACCCGAGACCGGGTCGAAACTGGGCTGGTGACGGCGACCAGCCTGGGTGACGTCATCGATTTGGCGCGGCGGCGCAGCTTTGTCGGCCGCCGGTCCGAGTTGCGGTCGTTCGACGATGCGCTCGCCGGGCTTTCCCCGCGGCGGGTCCTGTTCGTGCACGGCCCAGGCGGCATCGGCAAGACCACGCTGGTGCACGAGATGCGCGCCCGGGCGCGCGGCGCGGGGCGAACCACGATACTGCTGGACGGGCGGGAGATCGATCCGTCACCGGACGGGTTCACCGAGGCCGTCGATGCCGCGAATGCCGCCCAGCGCGCAGGCACGGACGGTGAGGACAGCGGGACGGTTCTCCTGATCGACGGGTACGAGCAACTCGCCGCGATCGACAGCTGGCTTCGCCAGGATCTGGTGCCGTCCCGGCCGGCCGACGACGTCGTGGTCCTCGCCGGCCGCGAGCCACCGGCCGTCGCGTGGCGAACGGACCCCGGCTGGCGCCAGCTGGTCGCGATCCATCCCCTCGACCACCTCGACGACGCCGACAGCGCGGACCTGCTCGCTCGCGCCGGCATCACTCCGCCGAACCGGCAACGGCTGCTGGAGCTGGGTAGGGGCCACCCGCTGGCGCTGGCGCTGCTGGCCGACGTCGCTTCGAGCGGTACGGTTCCGGACCGGCTCGCCGACCTACCCGATCTGATCTCCGTTCTGCTCGAGTCACTTCTGCGTGATGCGCCCTCCGAGGCCCATACCGTCGGCCTGGCCACCTGCGCACGGGCCTGGCTGACCACGGAGGACCTGTTGCGGAAAACGGTCGGCGCGGACGCGCCGGAGGTATGGGGGTGGCTCCGGCGCCGGCCATTCGTGGTTTGCGGGCCGACCGGATTGATGCCGCACGATCTCACCCGCGATGTCCTGGACGCGGAGTTCGAGCGCCGTTCACCGGAGCGGTACCGATCGCTGCACCGAGTCATCCACGATCACGTAGTCGCTGGTATCCGCGCGACGACCGGCTTGGATCGTCAGCTGCTCGCTCAGCAACTGGCGTACCTGCACCGGCGCAGTCCGCTCACCGCCGCCTACTACGCGCTGCGGACGAAGGGCTCGGCGGCCGTGGTGCCGGCCCGGCCGGAGGAGTACGCCCAGCTGGTGTCGACCATCGAGCATGGGCAGGGCAGCGGCAGCGCTGCGATTGCCGAGCGCTGGTTCGCCGACCAGCCCGACCGAACCAGCGTGGTACGCACCGAGGAAGGCGTCGCTGGATTCGCGTACCACATCTTCTGCCCGTCCGGCTCGACGATGGAGGACCGCGACCCCGTCGTCCGCGCCGTCCTCGACTATGTGGTGCGCACCGCACCGACCCGGCCCGGCGAGCGGGTCGACATCACCCGGTTTGTCGCCGGAGTACACGAGTATCAGCGCGACATGTATGCGGTGCTGGCCGGCACTGTGTCGTCGATCATCGATTGGTGCACCGAGCCGCTCGCCTGGTCGTTCGTGACCGTCATCGACGCGGTGTACTGGGGCCCGTTCTTCGACTACCTCGGTTTCCGACCGGTGCTCGAGGTCGACGACGCCGACAACCTCCACTACGTCGTGTACGGCAATGACTGGCGGCGCTTTCCGGTCGATGCCTGGCTCGATCTGATGAACGAGCGCGAGCACAGCGGCGGTACCGGGCCACCGCCCGACTCGGCGCTGCGCCCACCGCCGATTTCCCGGGTGACATTCGGCGAAGCGGTACGGTCGGCGCTCCAGCACCTCAACCGCATCGACCGGCTGGCCAGCAGTGCGCTCGTCGGGACGGCACTCGGCGCCAACGCCGCCGAGCTGCGCGCCAGCGTCGCGGCGGCCATCGAACAACTCGCCGGCGAGCCGAAGGGTGACCAGCTCTGGTCGGTGCTCAACCGGACATTCGTCCGCGCCGCACCCACCCAGGAAGCCGCGGCCGAGGTCCTCGGGCTGCCGTTCAGCACCTACCGCCGGCACTTGGCCAGGGCGATCGACGAGGTGACCGAGGCGCTGTGGTCGCTGGAGATCGGCACAGCCCGCCGGCCCGAGCCCACCGACACACCGAGCAAATGAGCAGCCTTTGACCACCAACTGACCTGGAAAGTGAGCAGCCCCCTGGCCGACCCTGCACCCATCGGTTCGTAGGTGGAGGTGCGATATGGCTGAGGCTTCGGAGCACTCGGTACGGATACTCATTCTCGGTGCGGGCCTAGGTGGCCTGGCTACGGCGATGCTCCTGGCTCGCGACGGGTACGAGGTCACCGTGCTCGAACGCGACGCGGCCCCGCCGCCACCGCCGGAGCGCGCAGGCGTGGCATGGGACGGCTGGCAGCGGCGCGGCGTCAACCAGTTCCGGCTGCCGCACTTCATGCTTCCTCGTTGGTGGGAGCAGCTGCGGGCCGAGCTGCCGGAGCTCGGTAACTCGCTGCAAGCCGCGGGTGCGCTGCGTCTGAACGTGATGGGGGCGCTGCCGGTCGCGCGGCGTGGCGCCATGCGCGAGGGCGACGAGCGATTCGAAACCGTTACCGGCCGCCGCCCGATACTCGAAGCCGCTCTGTCAGCCGCGGCTGAGGCTGCCGGGGTAACCATCCGGCGCGGCGTCGCCGTCACCGGCGTGACGACTGACTGGCACTGGCGGGTGCCTCGGGTGACCGGAGTGCTCACCGAGGACGGCGCCGCGATCACCGCTGACCTGGTAGTCGACTGCGGTGGCCGGCGCTCGGCGCTCAGCTCGTGGCTGCAGGCGGTCGGCGCGCGGCGTCCGGCCGAAGAGCGAGCGGACTGTGGATTCGTCTACTACGGCAGGCATTTCCGCTCGCGTACGGGCGAGCAGCCGGTCGTGCTCAATAGCCTCCTGCAGAGCTATGACTCGCTGTCGATCATCACGTTGCCCGCCGACAACGGCACCTGGAGCGTGGTGCTGACAACCAGCAGCCGGGACAAGACGCTGCGGGTGCTGCGCGAGCCGGCCCGATGGCACGCGGCTGTCGCTCGTTACCCGCTCGTCGCACATTGGGCAGACGCCGAGCCGATCTCCGATGTGGATGTGATGGCCGGCATCGAGGACCGGTACCGTCGCCTGGTGGTCGACGGCCACCCGGTCGCCACCGGCGTAGTCCAGGTGGGCGATGCATGGGCGTGCACCAACCCGTCGGTCGGCCGGGGCGCGACGATCGCGCTCATACACGCCCGCGTGCTGCGCGACCTGTTGCGGGACACCAACCTTGCGGACCATGACAAGTTCGCCCGCCGCTTCGACGAGTTGACCGCTGAGGCCGTCGAGCCGCTGTACCGGGCGACGCTCTGGTATGACCGGCATCGGCTCGCCGAGATCGACGCAGACATCGCCGGCACCCCATATCGCACTGACGACCTGCGGTGGCTGACGAGCAAGGCGCTCTTCGCGGCGAGCCTCGCTGATCCGGACCTGACCCGGGCGTACTCGGCCGTGGTGTCCTTGATCGCCACGCCCGACGAGGTGCTCGCCCCGCCCGGTGTGCTCGACCGGGTCATCGCGCTCGGCATGGGCGCCGCGCAGTACCCGCTGCCGGGCCCGACCCGCGCCGAGCTGCTCGGCGCGATCGCCTGAGCCGTTCGGAAGGAACGTGAGATGAACGTCAACCTTGGGGACGTGACCCTGCATGTACGGGTTACCGGCACCGGCGTCCCGGTTGTCCTGCTGCACGGCTGGCCGGACACCGGTGACCTGTGGCGGCATCAGGTATCCGCGCTCACCACGGCCGGATACCGGGTCGTCGCGCCGGACCTGCGCGGCTTCGGCAGGTCGAGCAAGCCGACCGACCTCGCTGCCTACACCGCACCCATCCTGGTCGCCGACGTCATCGCCCTGCTGGACGCACTGGACATCCGTCGCGCCCACCTGGTCGGTCACGACTGGGGCGCCGCAGTCACCTGGCTGACCGCGGCGCTGGCGCCCGATCGCGTCGCGTCGATGACCGCGCTGTCGGTCGGTCATCCGGCTGCGTTCCGGTCGGTCGGCAGGCGGCAGCGGGAGATGTCGTGGTACATGCTGCTGTTCCAGTTCGCCGGCATCGCCGAACGGTGGCTCTCGGCCGACGACTTTCGCAACCTGCGCGAATGGTCGGCGCACCCGGACATCGAGCTTGTCGTCGAGCGGCTGGCGGACCCCGCGGCGCTGACCTCGAGCCTCGCGCTGTACCGCGCGATCCTGCCGCCGGAGTCGCTGGTCGAGCCGCCGACGCCGCTGCCGCCGGTCACCGTGCCGGTGATGGGTGTGTGGAGCACCGGCGACTTCGCACTGGCCGAGGGCGGCATGACCGGCTCGGCCCGGTACGTGACCGGCCCGTGGCGATACGAGCGCGTCGAGGACGCCGGCCACTGGCTGCAGCTCGACGCCCCCGACAAGGTCAACGACCTGCTGCTCGACTTCCTCGGTCTCCAGCCGGAGACGGCGGGCCACGCTCTCGTTCGCCTCGCAGAGCGCGGCTAGAACGTTCGCGTCGCGCGGTGCGGCCGTCAGCGACAACTCGTAGCGCATTACCCGGCGGTCAGCGCCAGCGAGAACACAGCAGAACGTTCACCGGCGGCTGTCTATTGACGCAATCAATCGGTTGCAATAATATAGCAACCGATTGATTGCTATTTGCTGGAGGTCGTGATGGGTTTTCCTGATCGCATCGAGCGGACCGTGCAGATCGCGCACCCGCCGAGCAAGGTGTGGGCGGCGCTCACCACGGCCGAGGGACTTGCCGCCTGGTTCGGCAACGAGGCGTCGATCGACCTGCGCCCGGGTGGGTCGGCCCGGATGAGCTGGACCGACGGGTTCACGGTCGACATGCGGGTGGAACGGGTGGAGCAGCCGACAGTGTTCGGGTTCACCTGGCAGATCTATGGGCTGCCCAAGGAGGATCCGCGCCGGACCTACGTCGAGTTCACGCTCGAACCGGTCGGTGCGGGCACGCGGCTGACGGTCGTCGAGAGCGGTTTCGCCCAGTTGCCCGCCGACGCCCACCGCACGGCGTACGACGGCAACACCAAGGGATGGGCGAGCGAGCTGGGCGAACTGGTCAGCTACCTCGATGCCGGCTGATATCGAGGCGATCGCCGAGCAGGTCTTTACCGCCCTGGCCGACCCGACCCGCCGCGCCATCCTGGCCGCGCTGGCCGCTGAGGGCCCGTCGACGGCCACGGACCTGGCCGATCGGCTGCCGGTCACGCGGCAGGCGATCGCCAAGCACCTGGCCCTAATGGCCGAGGTCGGTCTGGTGACGGCCGAACACGGAGAGCGGCGCCGGGTCCGGTACCGGCTCCGTTCGGCGCCGATGCAGGTGGCGCAGCAGTTCCTGGCTGCGCTGGCACGCGACTGGGACCGCCCGCTCGAGGCGTTGACGGAGCACCTCGACCGGTCCGCCCGCAAGCGCACTACAACCCCGCTCTAGGAATCCCGAGGCAACCATGCCTGATCACCGATTCACCGCTGCTTTCGCAGTCGACCGAAGCCCGGCGGAAGCCAACCCGAGCCCCGCCGAGACCACGAGGGTTGGCCCGGCCGTGCTGACCGCGACGCTCGGGCTCGCCGCCGCCTCCTGGGTGATCGCGGTCTGGCAGATGAACGGAATGGATATGGGCGCCGCCACCGAACTCGGTTCGTTCGGGTTCTTCGCCGCGCTGTGGATCACGATGATGGTGGCAATGATGCTGCCGAGCACGGCCCCGGCCGTCGTCAGACATGTTCGTGCCGGTCGTCGGGTGCTCGCCGGGCCGCTGTTCGTCTGCTCCTACCTTGCCGTGTGGGCACTCCTGGGCGCTGTGATCTACGTGGTGTATCGGCCGCACGGGGCCGTCGCCGCCGCCGCCGTTGTGATCGCAGCCGGCGTCTACGAGTTCACGCCGCTCAAGCGGCACTTCCGCCGGCGCTGCCGCGAGAGCGTCCGCTCCGGATTCGAGTTCGGGCTCTGCTGCGTCGGCTCGAGCATCGGACTAATGCTGATGCTGGTCGTGCTGGGCGTCATGAGCGTCATCTGGATGGCGGTAATCACCGTCGTCGTTTTCGCCCAGAAGCTCATGCCCGCAAAGGCCCCTGTCGACGTGCCGCTGGCCCTCGCGATCGTCGGGCTCGGTGTCTGGATCGCCATCGCACCCGCGTCAGTTCCCGGACTCATCCCAACGATGTGAAGGAGAGAACGAATGACCATTCACAAGACCGGAACACGTGAAGAGTGGCTCGCAGCCCGGCTGGACCTGCTCGCCGCCGAGAAGGAGCTGACCCGGCGCAGCGACGAACTGGCACGGCAGCGGCAGGAACTCCCGTGGGTTCGCATCGACAACGAGTACGTCTTCGACACCGACGAGGGCACCGCGTCACTCGCCGATCTGTTCCGAGGACGCTCGCAACTGCTCATCTACCACTTCATGTTCGGACCCGACTACGAGGCAGGCTGCCCGTCCTGCTCGGCAATAGCCGACGGCTTCAACGGCTCCGTCGTCCACCTCGCCAACCATGACGTCACCCTCTGCGCAGTGTCACGGGCTCCACTGGCGAAACTGCAGGCCTACAAGCAGCGGATGGGCTGGAGCTTCCCCTGGGCGTCCTCGTCCGAGAGCGAGTTCAACTACGACTTCCACGTCACCCACACCACGGAGGAGTGGCAGTCCGGAGGCGTCGAGTACAACTTTCGCACCGTCGACCTCCGGCTGCCGGGGACCGGCGAGGAGAACCCCTTCGTCGCTGCGATCACCTCCAGCGTCGGAACGGACTGGCCGACCTACCGCACAGAAGGGCCCGGCATGAGCGCCTTCGCGCTCGACGACGGCGTCATCTACCACACGTACTCGACCTACGAGCGCGGCGTGGACGCCATCTGGGGCATGTACCCGTGGCTCGACCGCGCACCACTCGGCCGCAACGAGACCGGCATGTGGTGGCGACGCCACGATGAGTATGTCGCCTAGCGAGTCCGCGAAGAATCCACAGGCGCCGGCGCGCTGTGCCGGGCGCAGCCCGCTCCCCGACCCTATTGCCCGGCGGGAACACCCGAGTCCAACTGGCGGACGGTGAGGTCTCTTGCCGCGCCGTACCTCTCCCGAATGCCGGAAACGAGGTCGGCTTCGTAAAGCTGCTCCTCGGTCGAACCCCACGCTGGAGGATGCGGCGCGCCGCGCAGTGTCCAGGCGGCCTGGATAGCGGCTCCGTTCGCGACGTACTCACCGGGTGATGGCACCGCCACCGGGTGGCCGAGTATCGACGGGGCGATTCGCCGTACCGCCTCGGATCGTGCGCCGCCACCCACCAGGATGATGCGATCGATACGCGCACCGTGGCTTTCCAAAGCGTCAAGACCGTCCGCAAGTCCGCACACCAGGCCCTCGATCGCGGCCCGGGCGACGTGGGCGGACGTGCTATTGCGCAGCGTGAGTCCGTGCAGAGCACCAGTTGCGTCGGGCCGATTGGGGGTGCGTTCGCCTTCGAGATAAGGCACCAGGACCAGACCATCGGACCCGGGCGGCGCCGTGATAGCCAGCTCGGACAGCGTGAGGTGGTCGACACGGAGCATCGCCGCGGCGGAGTCCAACACTCGCGCCGCGTTGAGTGTGCAGACAAGCGGTAGGAACTCTCCTGTCGCGGATGCGAATCCGGCCACAGTTCCGGTGGGGTCTGCGGTCGGCGACGGGCTGACTGCGCATACCACACCGGATGTGCCGATTGAGACGACCACATCTCCAACGGCTGCGCCGACTCCGAGTGCCGCGGCTGCGTTGTCGCCGGCTCCTGGACCGAGCAAGGCTCCGCTCGCAGCGTGACCTGCCGGCCGGTTGGGGTCCAGCACGGCCGGCACATCCGGCTCGCGGCCCAGCGCCAACCGCAGCAGGTCAGGACGGTACGTCCCGGTTGCCGGCGACCAATATCCGGTGCCGCTTGCGTCGCTTCGATCAGTGGTCAACGACCTGCCATCCGTAGCACCCGCCAACTTCCAGGTGAGCCAATCGTGCGGTAGGCAGACCGCGGCTGTGCGGGCCGCACTCGCGGGTTCGTTTTCGGCCAGCCACCGCAGTTTGGTGACGGTGAATGAGGCGACGGGCACCGAACCGACAGCTTCAGCCCAAGCCCTGGGACCACCCAGCTCGGCGACAAGATCCTCGGCGGCCTGCGCGGATCGAGTGTCGTTCCATAGCAGGGCCGGCCGGACGACCGTCCCGTCCTCATCGAGGCAGATCATCCCGTGCTGCTGCCCACCCACCGCGATGGCCGACACGTCATCAAGGCTGCCGGCTGCGCGCGCCGCCTCTTCCAGCGCGATCCACCAGGTCTGCGGATCCACTTCGGTACCGGTCGGATGCGTCGAGCGCCCTTCCCGGATCAGCTCGCCCGAATCCGCGTCCCGGATGACGACCTTGCATGTCTGGGTCGACGAGTCGATACCTGCCACAAGGGACATGCGGTCTCCTACCCGCTCAAGCCAAACAGCATGAGTCGATCACTTAGCAACGGGCCTGGGGACGCTCGGCCAGCTCGTGGACGTGCGCTTCGATCCACCGTTGGGCGCGCCGATACATGCTGGCTGTGCGTGTCCACGTTTGGGTAAAGGCCGGATGACCCCGATTGCTGCCATCCTCGATGATTTCGGCGATCCAGTCGTTTGCAGCTATCGCAGCTTGGGCGGCTTTCCAGCGGACTTCGGGTGAGGCTCCGTAGCTGTCCAGCAAAAGCCGGAACCGTCTGATGCCACGACCGTGGCGCGAGTCAACAACGTCGCGGGGGTCGAGCAGCGGCGCCCAAAAGCAGCCTGCGACAGCCAGCTCCCATGCGACGCAGCCTGGCGCGGCAAGGTCGAAGTCAATCAATCCGACTGCGGCGCCGTTGCTGAAGATGACGTTCGCTGGGTTGGTGTCGTTGTGGGTGACAAGCGATCCGCGCCACCGAGCCGGCACCGCGCGTTGCCAGCGATCGGTACCGGGGTTGAAGGCGACCACGTGCTGGTGATAGTTACGCAGCAGCTCCGCGACGGTGACCAGGGCGTCGTCGGTGAGCGCCCACTCGGGCGGCGGAGGGTACGCGGCGCGGCCCTCGATGTAGCTGAGGACCTCGGTTTGACCGTGGGTGCCGAGGACACGGGGCGAGCCCGTGAATCCTGAGCTCTCCAAGTGCCGCAGGAGCTGGTGGACGGCCACACTGTGGCGGCCCAGCGGCCGATGCACCGTATCGCCGATGCGCCGAACGAGGCCGCGGTTCGCTGTGCCTCCAGGCAGCAGGTCAGCGTCAGACACGAGCTGCATCGGCGGAGGTCGGATCGGCCGGATGGCTTCCGGACGCGGACTCGACGAGTTGTCGTGCGAGCGCGGAGTGGGTCACCAGGCTGGTTACCAGCCCACCTGTGAGCGCGGAACGCACGGCGTCGACCTTGCCTTCGCCGTAGGCGATACCAAGGACGTCCTTGATCGCTGCCAGCTGTTGCCCGGTTACTCCGATGATCCGTTTGCTCAACGGGCTGATCACCTCCCTGCCGTCGCGGTCGATGAGTACCCCGGAGATCTCTCCGACGACCCCGGCGCGCCGGACACGCTCCCGGGTCTCGGGCTCTACCGCATCGAAGATGGTTGACAGCCCTTTGGCCCAGGCGCCGATACCGACCACCGCGACGGTAACTGCCGGCAGCAAGGCGGCCGCGTGCATCACGTCCGGCTGTCGCCTGAGGGCGCGTGCAGTCGCGGCGTCGGCGACGACGAGCGGGGCGTAGTACACGTGCGCGGGGCCGCCACCGACCCGCGCCACCCTCCGTACGAGTTCGAGTACGTCGCTCGCATCCGGACGCGACAGCGCACCGGTCAGCTGAACGACAGGGCACGGGGCGAAGTCGGTCAGCGCCGTCCCGATCGCACTCAGCGACCGGCCCCAGGCGAGGCCCAAGACGTCATCGGCGGTGACCAGTTCTTGGAGCAACTCGGCGGCCGCTTCGCCGAGATGGCCGCGCAACGCAACCTCGCTATCGTCCGGAATATCGATCACTACGGCATGCGCCAAGCCGAACGTCGACTGAAGACGCATCGAAAGATCGGTATCGATTGACCCCTCGTGCTCGATCACGATGCGAACGAGGCCGGATCGGCGGCTCGCCTCGAGAAGTCGGGCGACACGAAAGCGGCTGATGTTGAGTTCGGCGGCAATATCGCTCTTCGATCGGCCGTCGAGGTAATAGCCGCGGGCCACACGGGACATCAACATCAGCTGCGCCGGCCCGGTCCGCACGTCGATCCATCCCCCTCAAGGCCACCGACCGCTCACCTGAGCAGCTCAACTGCCAGTTTGGCACAGGCTCGAGTTCCGGCGCGGCAAAGGCCCCTTCCTCGGCGCACGCCGCTAGGGAATCACTTGGGTCTTTAGGCCTTGTCCAGCCTGGAATGTCTTTAGCGCATCGGCGTAGCGCTCCAGGGGCAGCCGGTCGGTGATGAACACCCGCGGGTCGAGCACCCCTGCGGCGAACAGTTCGGCGGCCCGCTCATAGCTATGCAGCACCGCCATCGCACCGGTGATAGTGATCTCCTGGTTGTAGATCTTGTAGGGCTCGATGGTGGCCCGCGCCGCATAAGCAGCCACCCCGAACTGCAGGAACGTGCCGGCCGGCGCAACCCGGCCGAGGCCGTCTTGGATGGCCTTGTCGTTGCCGGTGGCATCGACGACGAGCTCCCAACCGTAGGGTTGCTCCAGGGCCTCGGCGGAGGTAACCGCGTTCGAGCAGCCCAGCTGCCTGGCGACCGTGAGCCGGTCCGGATTGATGTCTACGATGTCGACGCTCACCGCGCCGACGCGCTTTGCCAGCTCGAGCATCATCAGGCCCATCGTGCCGGCGCCATATATCAATACGTGCGACCCGAGTTGGCTACGCAGCACGTCGTAACCGCGCACCGCGCATGACAGCGGCTCGATCAAGGTCGCATCGGCCGTCTCGATGTGATCGGGCAGCCGCGCACAGTTGGCGGCGGGCACGGCCACGTACTGCGCCGCCCCGCCAGGCGCGGTCACTCCGATTGCTCCCCATCGGAGGCATAGATTGTTGTGGCCGATGCGGCAGTAATGGCATTCGTAGCAATACAGGGACGGATCGACGGCCACCCGGTCACCGTCACGGACATCGAGCGCGTCAGGGCCGGACGCCACGATCCGACCGGCGAACTCATGCCCCGGGATTATCGGCAGGGACGGGGCGAACTCGCCATCGAGGATGTGCAGGTCGGTGCCGCAGAGTCCGCAGGCCGCGACCTCGACTATCACCTCGCCCGAGCCGGGCGTGGGGTCGTCGACGGTCTCGACCGAGACGTTGCCGGCAGACTTGATGATCGCGGCTCTCACTTCACGGCTCCCAGGGATAGGCCCTGTACGAGCTTGTCTTGTGCGGCGAAGCCGGCCACCACCACGGGTATGGACACCACGACGGCGGCCGCGCACACCTTGGCCAGGAACAGGCCCTGGCTGGTGACGAAGCTGGTCAAGAACACCGGTGCCGTTTGTGCCTGCACCCCGGTTAGCACCAAGGCGAACAACAGCTCGTTCCAGCTGAAGATGAAGCAAATGAGCGCGGTGGCCGCGATGCCCGGCACCGCGATCGGCGCGACGATCTTGCGCATCGTGTAGAGGACACCGGCGCCGTCGATAGCGGCCGCCTCGATGATCGCGATCGGCACCTCCGCCAGGAACGACCGCATCATCCAGACCGCGATCGGTAGATTCATCGTAGTGTAGAGGATGATCAGTATGAAGAGGTTGTCGAGCATGTGAGCCTTCTGCGCGAACAGGTATATCGGCAGCAGTCCGGCGACCAGCGGCAGCATCTTCGTCGATAGGAAGAAGAACAGCACGTCCGACCACTTGCGCACGGGCCGGATGGAGAGCGCGTACGCGGCGGGAAACGCCAGAAGGAGCACGAGGATCGTCGAGGTGACGCTCGCTGTGATCGAATTCGCCAGGTACGGCCAGGGGCTGGTGCCGGTGCCCTGCCCGAAGAACTGTCGGTACCCCTGGAGGGTGAGCGGCGCGGCGATGCTGGGCGGATTGGTGCTGGCGTCGGCCTCACTGTGAAAGGACGTCAGGACCATCCACAACACCGGGATGATGAAGATCACGCCGATCACCCAAGCGAGAAGACCAAGCAGGGCGTTGCTGGCCCGCCATTTGCGACGTGGCCGCGTGTCGGTGACCGCGACGGGACGCCGCGCTACTGCGGTGGTCATCAGGTTTTCTCCTCGCGTAGCAGCCCCGACACCGTGCGCAGTGCCAGCGTCGCGACGATCAACGAGCCGACCACTACCACGACGCCTTGCGCCGAGGCCAAGCCATAGTCGTGCGCGCTGAAGAAGGTTTGGTAGATCGTGTACGGCAGGTTCGCCGTGCCCAAGCCGCCGGAGGTGATCACGTACACCGCGTCGAAGGTCTGGAGGATGAAGATCGTGCCCAGCAGCCCGGCGAGTTCGAGGTACTGGCGCATGTGCGGCAGCGTGATGTAGGTGAACATCTGCCACGTCGAGGCGCCGTCGACGCGTGCTGCCTCCATCACCTCAGGGTCGCGTGACTGCAGACCGGCGAGCAGGATCAGCATCATGAACGGGGTCCACTGCCAGATCAGCTGGACCTCGATCATGATCTTGGGGTACTCGGTGAGCCAGTCCGGCTGGGGAGCGGTGCCGCCGAATAGATCCCAGATCCAGGTCAACGTGCCGTTGATCAGACCGTAGCTGGCGTTGTAGATGCCGTGCTTGAACAGCAGTGCTGCCGCGACGGGGACGATCAGGAACGGCGTGATCATCATGGTGCGCACGACGCCTCGTCCGAGGAACGCCCGGTCGAGCAGCAGCGCGATAGCCAAGCCGAGTAGCAAGCTGACGATCACCACGGTTGCCGTGAGCACAATGGTGAAGATCACCGACGAGCGCAGCGCCGGATCGGTGAACACCTTCTTGTAATTGTCCAGGCCCGCCCATCCCCGCGTCTGCGGTGAGAGCGCGTTCCACCTCAGGAACGAGATGACCAGCGTCGCCACGAACGGCAGCTGCGTGACGATGATCAGGAAGACGAGCGCGGGCAGCAGCGGAGCGCGGCGCCCCCACCGCTCGCGCGAGGTGGTCGGCGGCCCTCCCGGCGCCGCGCTGCGATCGGCTCGACGGCGGATACGCGACGGCCGTACCTCGGCGTCGGTTACCTGTGTTGCCATCGCTTGTCCTCCGCTACTTCTGGTAGAGCTCGCCGGCGTTCGCGGCCAAACGTTGGCTGGTTTCCAGCGCGCTGTGGACCGACTCCTTGCCGGCGATCGCCGAACCGATCGCCAGGGAGGAGGCGGTGCCGAAGTCGGTGAACTCCGGGATGTCCACGAACTGGATGCCAATCGTGGGGCGCGGCTGGACACCCGGTGATATCGGGTTGGCGGTCTGGATCGCGGTGAGCGTCGGCCCGGCGAACGAGCGGGCGACCTTGAGGTAATCGGGATTCTGGTACGTCGACATCCGTTTGCCGGCCGGTACCCGAGCCCAGCCCAGCTTGGTGCCAACGAGGTCCTCATAACCCTTACTTGACGCCCAGGAGACGAACTTCCACGCGTCGTCCTTGTTCTTGCTGGCCTTCTCGATCGCCCACGACCACGCGTATAACCAGCCCGAACTCTTGGTCAGCTTGACCGGCGCCTGGACGTAGCCGATCTTGCCGGCGACCGGCGAGCCTTGTCCGTCGAGTGACCCGGCCGCGGATGTCGCGTCGTACCACATCGCGACCTTGCCTTGTTCCAGATCGGTAAGGCACTCGGTGAAGCCGGCCTGTGCGGCACCGATCTCGCCGTGTGCGCGGACCAGATTGACGTAGAAGTTCGTCGCATCGGTGAAACCAGGGCCGTTCACCTGGGCGTTCCAGTCCTTGTCGAACCAGGTACCACCGAACGTGTTCACCACGGTCGTCAACGGAGCGAGCACCTGCCCCCAACCGGGCTGCCCGCGCAAGCAGATGCCCCGCATCCCCGGCTGCGCGTTGTCGACCTTGGCGGCCATATCAGCGATCTGGTCCCACGTCGGATGATCCGGCACAGTCAAACCCTTGGCCGCAAAGACATCCTTCCGGTACATCAGGAACGAGGACTCACCGTAAAACGGCTCGCCGTAAATCTTCCGGTCCGGGCCGGTCAGGCTCAGAGCAATCGGCTTGAGCACGTCGGCCTGGTCAAAAGCGGGGTCCTTGGCGATGTAATCATCCATCGGGGTGAGCCAGTTGTTCTTCGAATAAAACGGAATCTCGAAGTTCGACAACGTCGCCACGTCGTATTGGCCGGCCTGACTGGCGAATTCCAGACTGGCCTTGTCTCGCAGGTCATTCTCCGGCAGCACGGTGAAATCGACCTTGATGCCGGTCTGCTGCGTGAACGTGCCGGAGAGTTTCTGCAGATCCACCATCTGCGGGTTGTTGACCATCAGCACGCGCACCGCGTTGCCGCTGCCGCCAGCCCAACCAAGTCCACCACAGGCCGCCAGGCCTAACGCCGCGGTCAGCGCTGCCAGCATTGCCAGGATCCGCTTGGGCGCGCGATGAAGCATGAGATCTCCTCATCAGAGGACCGCTCATCTGAGCGGACTAACCCTCAGAATGTGACCCAGAATCAAGATCCCGCTGACTCGCACCATTGTCAATAGGTGTTGCGAAATCGTGCGGCTTAGCGCTCATGTGAGCGAAAACGCTTGCTGCGCGGTCTTGCGACCTTGTCGGTTCCTACACCGCATCCGGACCCGACGTCAGCGCGGCAGGACTCCTGCCCAGCAGGCTGCGCTTCGCTCGCTAGTCGACCACGCCCACCACAGCCAGACGCTCTTGAGGTCCTCAGCGCTATTAGGTCATTCCTTCAGTCGGGGCTCCACCTGACCGGGGCTGGGGCGCTCGGAGGTGTGTCACAGCCGGGGCTGCCGTCTTGTCTTTATAGGTGCGCGTAATCCTCGATCAAGGAGTTTGATGATGAGAGTCTTTGTGGCAGGTGCGACGGGAGCGATTGGAAGGCAGCTGGTGCCGCGGCTGGTCGCCGCGGGTCATGAGGTTCATGGCATGACGCGTAGCGAGACGAAGCGGGCGATGCTCGACGGGCTGGGGGCTGTGCCGGTGGTCGCGGACGCGCTTGACGCCGATCAGGTCGCCGAGGCGGTCGGCCGCGCGAACCCGGAAGTGATCGTCCATCAGCTGACCGCGATTGGGGGGGTGGACATGCGTCATTTCGATCGCGATTTCGCGCTGACGAACCGTCTGCGGACCGAGGGGACCGACCACCTGCTCTCTGCCGGGGAGGCGGTCGGGGTGCGACGGTTTGTGGTACAGGGCGTAGGTAGCTATGGCATGTATCGGCGCACGGGCGGGCTGGTGAAGAGCGAGGAGGATCCGCTCGACCCGACGCCCGCGCGCGAAATGCGGGAGACCCTGGCCGCGATCCGCCACCTCGAAGAGGCGGTGCTTGGCGCGGAGTGGACGGACGGGATTGTGCTGCGCTACGGCGTGTTCTACGGGCCGGGCACATCGCTGGCGCCTGGCGGGGAGCAGTTCGAGCTGGTCCGCCACCGCAGGTTCCCGGTGGTCGGCGACGGTGGCGGCGTGTGGTCGTTCATCCACATCGCCGACGCGGCGGAGGCGACGGTGGCGGCGATCGAGCACGGCCGTCGCGGTGTCTACAACGTTGTCGACGATGATCCCGCGGCGGTCACCGAGTGGCTGCCGGCGGTGGCCCAGCAGCTCGGCGTCAAGAAGCCGATGCGGGTGCCGCGGTTCATCGGGCGGCTGTTCGCCGGGGAGGCCGGTGTGGTGATGATGACCGACATCCGCGGTGCGTCGAACACGAAGGCCAAGCGCGAGCTCGGGTGGCAGCCCAAGCATCCGAGCTGGCGGCAGGGGTTCGCAGCGGCATGACCGACCGCGAGCGACTGCTTGACGAGCTGCGGCCGGTCGCGTTCGCGATCGCCTACCGGATGCTCGGCAGCGTGTCCGAGGCCGAGGACGTGGTGCAGGAAGCGCTGCTGCGGGTGCATCAGGCCCTGGACGCCGGCGAGCAGATTGCATCCCCGCGCGGGTTCGTGGCCACCGTGACCACCCGGCTGGCGATCAACGAGCTGCGCTCCGCCCGCGTCCGTCGTGAGCGCTACGTCGGTGAGTGGCTGCCAGAGCCGATCATCACCGACGGCCACGATGATCCGGCCCGGCACGCCGAGACAGCCGACTCGCTGTCGCTGGCCATGCTGGTGCTGCTGGAGACCCTCTCGCCTGAGCAGCGCGCCGTGCTGCTGCTACACGACGTGTTCGACTACGGGTATCCGCAGATCGCGGCGATCGTCGGCAAGAACGAGGACAACGTGCGCCAGCTCGCCACCCGCGCCCGACGCCACGTCCAGCAGCGCCGGCCCCGTTTCCAAACAACGCGCGAGCAGCGCGATGAGCTGGCCCGACGGTTTTTCGCGGCCGCCGAGCACGGCGATCTCGCTGGACTCGAGGGGCTGCTCGCTCACGACGTGGAGCTGACCGGCGACGGCGGCGGCAAGGTTCCGGCCCTCGCGCGGACGCTGCGCGGGCGCACCCGCGTCGCGGGCACGCTGATCAACTGGGTTCGCCTAGCCGCCCGCGTTCCCGGCCTGTCGCTGCGCCCCGTCGAGGTCAACGGCGGCCCCGGAGCGCTCTACCTCGACGCACAGCAGCGGCTGGTCGCCGTGATGGCGCTCGAGATCGCCGGCGGTCAGATCACAGGCATCAACGCGATCGTCAACCCCGACAAGCTGACGCACCTCGGGCCACTCGGCGACTACGCATCGCTGCTGAGGTCAGCGCGATGAACTCCGGCGCTCGCCGCGCTGGTTACGCGGTGACGCAGACTGACTGAATCGCGCCGATATGACATTGCGCCTTGACCTGGAGCGCACTCCATGGTCCAGGCTCGAGGCATGACGACGCAGAACAAAACGACGGATCTGGTTCGCACGGTAGGGCCATGGAGCGTCCCGGCACTGGGAGTGGGCACTTGGGCGCTCGGCGGGGATTGGGTCTTCGACGGTAGACCCGCCGGCTGGGGGGCGGTAGACGACGAGGTTTCGATCGCTGCGATCCGGACAGCCTACGACGGTGGCGTCCGGCTCCTCGACACTGCCGACGTCTACGGCTGCGGGCACTCGGAGCGGGTCGTGGGTCGGGCGGTGGCGCCGTTCCGTGACGATGTCGTGCTGGCTACCAAGGTGGGACTTGTGTTCGACGAGTCGACCCGCACGGGAGCGGGCCAAGACCTGAGCCCGGCGTACCTGCGCCGGGCCTGCGACGCGAGCCTGCGCCGGCTTAGCACCGACGTGATCGACCTCTACTTGGTGCACCCGACACCGGCGCCGAACCAGCTGACAGACATCGTCGGAACATTCGAGGAACTCGTTGCAGCCGGCAAGATCCGCGCATACGGCACCAGCGCGCCCGAGCCGGATGTCATCGCAGCGATCGCGGCCGGAGAGCACGGAGTTGCCGTACAACAGGAACTCAACGTCTTTAGCGCCGACACAGCGGCTCTGGCCGCGTGCGACCGGTTCGATCTTGCGGTACTCGCGCGCAGTCCGCTCGCGATGGGCCTGTTGAGCGGCAAGTACTCTTCGCCTGCCGATCTGGCACCGGGTGACGTGCGACGGAACACCCCGTGGTGGACGTTCTTCGACGACAACCGGATGGCGGAGTGGTTGAAGCGGATCGACCTGGTCCGCGACGTACTCACCAGTGGCGGCCGCTCCCTCGTCCAGGGCGCCATCGCTTACGTATGGGGCCGGTCGAACCGAGCAGTCGCCCTGCCCGGCGTCCGGACGGTGGCCCAAGCCGAGGAACAAGCGGGCGCCCTGGCGCGCGGTCCGCTCACCGCGGCCCAGGTCGCCGCGATCGACGCCCTGCTCCAGCCCGCCGACTCCGACCGACATGTGGCGGACGCGGCACAATGACCCAGCCATGACGCTGTCAATCTCCGACGCTGCGGCCGCCTCCGAGCTGTCGATCGACACCATCCGTTACGACGACCGGCTCGGCATCATCGGTGCGGTGTCGTGCACGCCTGGAGGAGCCCGCGCGTTCTCTCCCGACGACATCGGCTGGCTGCGTATCCTGCGTTGCCTGCGCGACACCGGGATGTCGATGGCCGACCTGCGACGGTCTTGATCGACCGGTCGACGACGTCCGTTGCAGACGCTGCCGTGTCCGCAACCGTGCGTTTAACCGGACGACCATGCGAGGAGGTGTCGGTCCGCAGCGGACAAGAACGGGAGTAACGCGTCCACTCCCCTCCACCTTCAACCTATAGCGCACCGGGGGTCTTGCGGCAAGACCCCCGTCGTGCCGCAGAATCGCCGGACGAGGCCAGAATGTGTGCTAATAGGAGTCGCGAAGTGCGTGCGGTAATCCACGACCACGTCGCGCGGGGACGTCGAACCGATGGCTACGGGATCCTCGCCAGGCGGATCGTTGCTTATCACCGTCATCAGGTTCGTCACGCGGGCAAGACGACTTGGTGTACCCAGTGGTTGCGAGAGATCTCAGATCCGAGCTGATGTCGTGAATCCGCTGACGACCAGTGCGTTTGATCTTCCCGACCAGCTCACTGCCAAGGCCGACCCGACGCTGATCGACGGCGACGAGAAGCACTTCGCGGCCATTGCGGAGAGCCTCGAGCAGTCGATTTCCGACCTGTCCGACCGCCTCGATGCGGAGCGCAAGGCGCCCGGCGGCATAGGCCAGAAGGCGATGGACCGGGACATGGAGATCCACCGACTGACCGCTCGCCTGCGCGTCCTGCGTCGCTACGGTCTGGACCTGTGTCTCGGACACATGGTCGCCGCAGCTGATCCGGAGCCCGTGTACGTGGGACGGCTTGGCGTCACGGACAGCGCGGGTCGTCGGCTGCTGGTCGACTGGCGCTCCCCCGCGGCTGAGCCGTACTTCGGCGCGACCCACGCCAACCCGATGGGTCTGGCAAGCCGCCGCAGGTATCGCTGGACCCGCGGCCGGATCAGCGACTACTGGGACGAGGTATTCACCTCGGACGGGTTCGAGGGGCATGCTGCCGCGCTCGACGACCAGTCCGCCTTCATCGCCAGCCTGGGCACCGCCCGATCGGCTCGGATGCGAGACGTGCTCGGCACCATCCAAGCTGACCAGGACGCCATCATTCGCGCAAGCTCCCGCGGCGCTCTGGTAGTGGACGGCGGTCCGGGTACGGGGAAGACCGTCGTCGCTCTGCATCGCTCCGCTTACCTCCTCTATTCCGACCCGCGCCTCGGTCACCACCGGGGCGGCGTGCTGTTCGTCGGTCCGCACCAGCCCTACCTGGCCTATGTCGCCGACGTCCTTCCCAGCCTCGGAGAGGAGGGCGTGCGGACGTGCACCCTGCGGGACCTCGTCGCCGAGGGAGCCGCAGCGGGGGTCGAGACCGATCCGGACGTGGCCCGCCTGAAGTCGTCCACGGATCTGGTGCGGGCGATCGAGACGGCCGTCCGGTTCTACGAGGAGCCGCCCACCAAGGGGATGACGGTCACGACCGACTGGGCCGAGATCTGGCTGGGCGCCGACGATTGGGCCGAGGCGTTCGACGCAGCGCAATCCGGCCCTCCGCACAACGAGGCGCACGACCAGATCCTGGACGAGCTGACCACAATTCTGCTGGACAAGCTCGACGACGAGGACGTCTCGGCCGACCAGTTGCGCACCTCGCTGCGGCAGAACAAGGAACTGCTCACGACCCTCAACCGCGTGTGGCCGCTGCTCGACGCGGCCGACGTCGTCGGCGACCTGTGGTCGGTACCCGCCTACTTGCGCAAATGCGCTCCTTGGCTGCGCCCCGATGACGTCCAAGCGCTGCAACGCGAGGACACCCAGGCCTGGACGGTCTCGGACCTGCCGCTCCTGGATGCAGCACGGCAGCGGCTCGGGGACCCGGAGGCGTCACGACGCAAGCGCCAGCATGAGGCCGCCGTCGCCGCCGAACGCGAGCACATGACCAGCGTGGTCGACGAGTTGATCGCGGCCGACGACTCCGAGCTCCTCGTGATGTCGATGCTGCGCGCGAAGGACCTGAACGACGCCCTGGTCGACGAGACCGCACTGCCCAGTACGGACCCGGACTTGCTCGCCGGCCCGTTCGCGCACATCGTCGTGGACGAGGCTCAGGAGCTGACCGACGCAGAGTGGCAGATGCTGCTGCTCCGCTGCCCGTCCCGCAGCTTCACCATCGTCGGGGATCGCGCCCAGGCCAGGCACGGGTTCACGGAGTCTTGGCCGGAACGGCTCGAGCGAATCGGGCTCGACCAGATGAACCTGGCCACCTTGAGCATCAACTACCGGACGCCGGAACAGGTGATGGCCGAAGCCGAGCCGGTCATCCGGGCCGTGCTCCCGGACGCCAACGTGCCGACCTCGATCCGCAGCGGCGACTTCCCCGTGGTACACGGGTCTATTTCGGACCTGGGCTCGATCCTCGACACCTGGCTCGCTACGCATGCCGACGGGATCGCCTGCGTAATCGGCGATCCCACGTTCCGGGCGACGTCTCGCGTCCGCTCGCTGACCCCGGAACTGTCGAAGGGGCTGGAGTTCGACCTGGTCGTCCTCATCGACCCAGCCGCGTTCGGGCCGGCCATCGAAGGAGCGGTCGACCGCTATGTCGGGATGACCCGAGCGACCCGGCAACTCGTCGTCCTCACGAGCTCCTGACGTCGAGTTCCAAGAACTACGCGGAATCGCGCGAATCGGCCCACTCGACGAACCGTCTCGATCGATGCGCTGCGACTTGTCGTAGCTGCGGCCGCAGCGACGATGATCGACCGCGACGCGGTTCAGCGTCCGGGTCAAACACAACGATCCAATCTCCGCGGCCGGTCACGCCCGTGCCCATGCCCCGATGAGCGGTGGGAGGAGCTGCACCCCGCCCTGACCGGCTACCTCCGCACGAAGCCTGTCCTCGAGCGTGTCGATGCCGAGCTGTTCCGGCGTGATGCCGGCAACCTTCGTCAAGAACGGCAGGAGATTACGGATCGTGGCGGTGAGGTAGGCATAACCTGGCCAGTCCGGACCGCCGCCGATCGGTGTGTCGTGCCGCAGCTGGGGCGCCGGCAGGCCAGCGGCGGTGAAGGTCTGAAACAGCTTCGGGCCCATGTCGACATCTGGTCCGGGTGCGCCGGGCGGAGGCGTGACCAGCCGCGCGAGTTCTTCGTGCAGCGGTGCCGGCGGGTACGTGCGAGCCGCTTGCCGGATATCGCCCTCCTGGAACGCGACAAGCCCACCGGCTCGCAGAAACATTCGGGCCTGCCGGAGGAACCCGGCGGGGTCGGGCAGGTACATGAGAATCCAGCGACCCACCACAGCGTCAAAGTCCCGATCTAGCTGGAGTTCGGCGAGAGTGCCGGTCAACAACGACACCGTCGTCCAGCCGGCCGCGTCCACGCGCCCGCGGGCAGTTTCCACTATCTCCGGGTCGGCGTCGACGCCGACGACCTGCCCCTGCGGACCGACGAGGTCGGCGAGCAGCAGTGCGACATCTCCCGCGCCACTTCCCACGTCGAGCACCTTCATACCCGTCGTGATGCCCGCGCCGACGAAAAACTGGCGGGTGAACGAGCCGTAGAGCTGATGTTGGGCAATCAGCCGGTCCGTCTCGGCCTTGGATCGGCCCAACGCGTAACCCTCGGAGCCAGCTGCTGGACTGCCTCCTGGAACCGCCACCCTGACAGGCTACGACAACCGGTCGGCGCAACCTGTGGTCAGTGGGTTCATCGGAACGCGCGATCGGAACGGGCGGCGATCGCAATGATCAGCAGGCTGATCGTGGCCGCGATTGCCCACCAGGTATTCGACGAGGTCGCCTCGGAACGGGTCGCCGGGAAGGTGTGAATTCGGCGGCTCACCGGCTCGTAGAGCGGCGCTAGAACCAGCGGAAACGCTGTGGCAGCCGATGCCCATAGACCGGGCTCGCCGGTCTGCACTCTTCCCACGCCAGCAACGGCAAAGCCGAGCAGTACGCTGCCGATCAGCGCCAGCACCACGGCCCATATCGGCACCGGCGTCGGCCGCAGTGCCACCCCGGCTAGCAGACCGAGGCCACCGCACACCGGCGCGGTGAGCGCAACAGCGCGAGCGGCAGTTTGCGCGGCCGGTCCGGTCGGCGTGACGTCGACGACCGCGCTGGCCGACTCGTCCAGGGTGAATGCGCTGGCAGCGGCAAGCAGGGCAAACGCGGCGGCCAGCAGCGGCGGCCCGACGAAGTAGTGTGCCAGCGCTATCCCACCTGCGCCGATCGCGCAGGCGATGACGGTAAGGCCGGCGATGGCCGACCAGTAGGCGCCGCGCAGCGTGATCGCAATGGATCCCATCGGAACCTCAGATCGGCTGCGGCAGGCCGCCTGGGTACGTGATGACCGCGTGATGCAGCCCGCCGGTAACGGCAAGCGCCCACGTCACCACGGCCAGGGACCCGACAACGAATAGGCATATGAGCAACCGACGGCGCCGACTTCGATCGGTGTCACGCAGCAGCGCCACCGTGACCGCGAGCGCGCATAGGCAAAGCTGCCAGCCTAGGAAGGCGAGCGGGGAGCCGCGCCAAGTCTCCACCCCGCTGCCGGTCCAGGTCGTGAAGAACGTGAACGGGGCGAACATCCGCATGAGCAGCACCGGCAGGGAATTCCTATAGGTGTCAGCTAGTCCGTTCGCCAGCATCACCCAGCCCACAATGATCAGGAAGGATGCCGGGGCGATCCAGCCCGCCCGCACCCAGCGCCCGAGAGCGATCCCCAGCAACGGTCCACCCAAGGCGGGGATAGCGACCTGGCTGAGCAGCACGGCGGACCGATCGGTGGTGGTGAAGGCGCCCTCGGTCCAATTGCCGTCGACCCGCCGGAACATCACGACCGCGAGCAGACTGAGCAGACCGCACGCGAACGGAACGGCAGCCATCAAGCAGAGCGCGCTCGTACGAACACGCGCTGGTGTGGGAGCCACACTGAGCGCTTCCGCGCTGCGCTGCATCGACTGGGTCAGCCAACACGCGGCAACCAGTCCGAAGCCACCGAGAAACGATGCCGGATAGGTGGGCAGCTCGTCCGCATCGGCGACGACGCCTCGGGACAGGTCGTAGATCGCGTATGCCGTCAGGGCCAGCGCAAGGAGAAGCACTGGGCTGCGCGCGTAACGGCGCGTTTCATACCAGGTCAACGTGGCCAACGTGCCCTGCAGCCTCGGGCGGATCGCCGTCGCGATCATGCCCGGATCCCCTCGGAGTGCGGTGTCGTCCCGGTACGAGCGCGCAGCAGCAGATAGGCATCCTCCAGCGAGGGCTCGACAAGGTCGACGCCCGGTGGAGCGGACTCGGCGATGTTGCGATACCTGCCGGTACCGGTCCGCCAAGAGGCGCGGGCTGCAGCATCCGGCTCGTCGGCCAGCCAGACCCGTCCTGCCGCGTGCCGGGTCAGTTCCCGCACCGGGCCGTCGTAATGGACCTGCCCGCCGTCCAGCACGAGCACGCGCTCACACAGTGCCGCGACGTCCTCGGTCTGATGCGTGGCCAGCACGACGACGGAGGTCCGGGCCGCCTCGGCCAGCACGGCACGCAGCGCGGCCCGTTGTTCCGGGTCCACCCCCGTGGTCGGCTCGTCCAACACGAGCAGCTCGGGCGTGCCCAGCAGTGCCTGGGCCAGCGCTAGCCGCCGGCGCTGTCCACCGGACAGTGCGCGGATCCGCTTCGTCGCGATGCTGGACAAGCCGACGAGATCGAGCACCCGGCGCACTTCGGCGTGTCGCGCAGCCGGTTGCGTCCATTCCTTCAGGACGGCGACGTAATCCACGAACGCGAACGCAGTGAAGCCGCGGGGAAAGCCGACCTCCTGGGGCAGATAGCCGAGCCGGCGTCGTATGGCAGTCCGTTGCTCGGGTACCTGCGGGTCGCAGCCGAACACCGAGATCTGCCCGCGGGTAGGCGCGAGTGCGGTCGCGAGCACGCGCAACAGCGTCGTCTTGCCCGCGCCGTTGGGACCGAGCAGGCCCACGACACCGGTCGAGAGGTCGACGTCGACGCCGCTCAGTGCCCAGGTGCGGCCGTACTTTCGCCCGACGTCAGACAAGCGGATCATGACGACCTCCTTCGCGTCTGCACTTCACGCAGATGCCGTCCCCGCGTGAGCAGAACGCCGGTCGACAGGGCGATAAGGCAGATATAGAAGATCTGGAAAGGGGTGCGCAGCACAGCGTTCGCTGCCCCATCCTCGGCTGCTGCCAACCAGACTCCGGCGAACCACAACGCACTAATCGCGACTGCACCGCGCAAGGGGTTGATCCAGGTCGACAACGCCAACACGCTCGCGACGAACCCCGCGGCGGGCATCAGCCATAGATATGGGGCGCGTACCGGGAGGACGACGCTCACCAGGACGACAACCGGGACGGCCGAGGCCAGCACCGCAACAGTGCGCAACGCCACCAAGCGAAGTGACGAGTACGGCGTGGCCAGCTCCTGCTCGAGTGCCGGATCCACGTCGGGGTCGTAGCTGACCGCCACCGCGACGCAAGGGACCAGCGGTGCCACGGCGAGGAAGAACCACTCACCGCGCGCGTGCCCGAACTGCGCGGCGAGGCCGACGAACCCCAATACGACCAGCATCCCTAGCAGCCACGGACCGCGAAACGCCTGCGCTGCGGCAACCAGTCGTGCGTCCTGGGCCGGCAGTCCGACCCGTTTGAGCAGTCGTTCGAATCGCGACGGTTGCGGCAACTCGATGGCGTCGCGCACCTGCGACCACACCATGTCCAGGTCGGGCAGTTGTTGCGCTGAATCATCCGCGACCGCTACCTGGACCCGGTCGCGGCATTGCTGGCAAGCGAGTAGATGCTGCTCGACTGACGCGCTGTGCTGCAGAGCGTCTGTGCGGTCCACCCAGCGGCGCAGTAGAACGTCGTCGACGTGCCAAGCGGTCATTGGATTCCCTCCACGAGCGCGGCCCGCAGTTGTACCTTCGCCCGGGACAGACGCGTCTTGACGCTTCCCTCGGGCATCCGCAACAGGCGAGCGGCTTCTTTGGTGGTCAGCCCGTCCAAGACCACCGCCTGAATGACGGCGCGCATCTCCGGTGACAGTCGCGTCAATGCGTGACCAAGATCGCCGTATTCGACGGACAGCAGCACCTGCTCTTCCGCGGCGGGGACAACGCCGGCCTGGAGTGGCTCGAAAGGAAGGACCACGTCTTTGCGACCGCGCAGCCGACTGACCAGCCGACGGATCGCGATTCCCCATAGCCACGCTGCGACGTCACCCTGACCACGGAATGTGGCAGGCTTTTGCCAGACCGCGACGAAGGTGTCCTGTAAAGCGTCGGCGACTACCTCGCGGTCGCTGCATCGCCGGGCCAGCCGGACGGACAACCAACCCGCATGCCGGTCATAGAGCTCACGAATCGCCTCGAGATCCCGGGAGGCAACGGCGATGAGCAGCTCGGCATCGTTCTGCCGGTCGGGAGCCACAACATAACTGTCGCGCCGCAACAGCCAAATAGATTCACGCTCGCGCGGAAATTCTGGGACGCCGTCCCAGCGACCTGAGATCGTTCACCACACCGGACGCATCACCGCAGATACCACGTTGCGACCGGCCCGCTACCTCGGCACCAGCGACCGGTGCGAGGGATGGTCGGCTCCGGCACGCCGACGTTTCGTCCTCACGACCTACGCCATGGTGCTTCTCGTCGGCACCACCGCCCTGGGTCTGATCGGCACAGTCGTCCCGGCCCGGATGATGCTCAGACGGCACCCCGCCGAGGACGTCAACCGAGGATGAGCTCTTGCGTAACCCCTCCGCCCGCCGCGTGGGCTTTGCCGGGTGTCATCCGATGAGGGTTGTTTTCGGGCGCACGACGCAGAATTCGTTTCCCTCGGGATCGGCGAGAACGGTCCAGGACTCCTCGCCGGTCTGGCCGATATTGACCCGGCGGGCGCCCAGCCGCAGTAGCCGCTCGATCTCGGCGTCCCGATCGTCAGCGCCGGTCGTCAGGTCGAGGTGCACCCGATTCTTGATCGTCTTGACGTCCGGGACCGGCATGAAGCACATGCCGATCGGCGCAGTCTCATCCGGTCCGATAACGACCTCTCGCGCACGCTCGGACAGGACTCGCCAGCCCAGCGCCTGCGCCCAAAAGCGTGCCAGGCCAGGAAGATCGTGAGCATCGATGACGACGTGATGCAGCCGCACAGCCATGCGGCCAGTGTGCTCGGCTCCCATCCGGCCAAGACCTGCCGGCCGGCGAGCGGAGCTACGGCGTCAGGCGGGCGGCAGCTCCCGGTTGGAGTAATACGGCTTGGTGAACGGAAACGCGCTCGTGACCCACTTCCGCAGCGCCTGGAACAGCTCGGCGTAGTACCCGCCCGCGTACGCATCAGGCGTCACCCACCAGCTGACATCCACATCGCACGTGATCAGCTCGTCGTCCAGTGGCACCCGTCGACCCACCGGATACAGGTAACAGCACCCCAGGTAGCCGCCGTCCCGCTCCCGCACCACGTAGCTGAACGAGTCACGCTCCCGAAACTCCCGCTCATGCCACACCAAATCCAGATAGTTGCCCTCGGCGGTCACCGGCTCAGTGGGCCACCCGCCGCCGCGGGTCCGCCGGATTAGCTCGAGGCTCGCGTTGATGCCGCGAACGTCATCGTCCAGATCCTCTCGGGTGATCGCGATGGCGCGCAGCCGGCCAAAGCGCAACTCCCTCGGGGGCGTGAAGTCCTCCGGCAGGCTCAGCTGCTTGACCAGACCCGCGTACTCCATTTGACGCTCCCTTCCCGACAGCCCAGAGCCTCATACCGACACCACGATGATGACCAGCGCCGTGATATTCATGAGCCGTGGTCACGGGGCGCGGCGAGCCGTCTGTGGAGTCCGTTTCCGGGCTGGTCTTCGGTTCGGTGGCCGACCGCTATGAACGCTATCGATTGGGGTACCCCGACGAGCTGTTCGGGGCTGTGCTGCGTTATGCCGGACGACCGATACGCGTGGCGCTCGAGGTCGGCGCCGGGACCGGAAAAGCGGCACGGCTATTCGCGTCGCGCGGGGTTGAGGTCACCGCGCTCGAACCCGATGCCGAGATGGCGGACCTGCTGGCGAGGACGACGCGGGGGCTGCCGGTAGCGCCGGTGGTAGTCACGTTCGAGCGGTTTCGCACCGAACGGCGGTTCGACTTGGTGTATGCCGCGGCGGCCTGGCACTGGACCGACCCGAGGACAAGGTGGGCGAAGGTTGTCGAGCTGCTCGTTCCGGGTGGGGTGGTCGCGTTGTTCGGCCGCCCGGCCGAGCTGAAGGATCCAGCCCTGTTCGCGGCGGTCGATGACATTGAGCGGCGCCTAATACCTGATGCGACCCGGACCGCCGGCCATCCGTGGTCAATTGATGACATGGCCGGTGTTGATGGCCTCACCGACGTCGTAGAACAGAGACTGACCGGCGTCGAGACGACGACCGCCGACGACGTCGTCGCCCGACTGGCTACGGTTTCGGCTTACCTCACGCTCAAGCCTGAACACCGCGCCGAGGTCGTGCGCCAGGTCCGCGCGGTCCTGCCCGACCAGGTCGACATCGACACCACGGTGCAGCTGGCTCTGGGTCGACGGGTTTGATCGACAGCTGAGCCGGTGCGGCAGACGCGCTATTCCGTTTACGTCATCCATCGGCGGGCGTCCGGTCGCTACGTCCAGGATTGGACGCGTTTCTCGATGGTTTCGCGCATGTACCGGCTTGATTCACGGGCGCGCTCTTCCCAGGCGAAGACGCAGACGGTCATGATGCCGTCGAACTTCATTCGCCCGAGCGTTCCGAAGAACTCATCCCAGTCGACCTCGCCTTGCCCGATGTCGAGATGCTGATGGACGCGGGCGGTCGATCCTGGTGGGTTCACGATGTACCGCAGGCCGGACGACGCCCGATGGTCGAAGGAATCGGCAACGTGTACGTGGGTCAATAGGTCACCGGCGTAGTCCATCACGCCCGTGATGTCTCCGCCCATATGGAAGGTATGCGGGGCGCAGTACAGGAAGCTGACGAGCGGGGAGTCGATCCCGCGGACCATGTCAACGGCTGTTTTGCCGTCCTCGACGAAGTCGTCCGGGTGCGGCTCGAGCCGCAACTGCATTTCCTCCCGTTCGAAGATCGGCAGCAGCTCCTCCATCGAGCGCCAGAACTGCGCTTCGCTCTTGCCAGCCGCCTCAGGCCGGCCGTTGAACTCCGAATTCATCACCCGGCAATCGAGATCCACGGTCAGCTGAATGGCCCGCTTCCAGTACCGCACCGCGGCCTGCCGCTCGTCCTCGTCCGGTCCGGACCATCGGTACAAGGGCAGGTGCGTGGCGATCTCGACGCCGGCCGCGTCCAACGCGCGCTTGAACCTCGTCACGACATCCCGATTGGCTCGCGGATGCAGAAAAAACGGCGTGAAATCCTCTCGCGGCGACAGCTCGATGTATCGGTAGCCAAGATCCGCCACCAGGCCGGGAAGGTCCAGCAGCGCAGTCGTGCGGAACATGTACGGGTCGAGCGCGAGCTTCACAGTGTTTCCTTTCGGGCAATGTGGCCTGTCTGGTCTCCCGGCCGCGCTTTTCGGGATACCGCCGTCGCGGCGAACCTCGATCCCGCCGGACCGCCCACGGCTCGTTCACGGGTGGAACGTTTCGCTGCGCGTAGCACGGCCACTGCGTCGGCGGTGACCCACTGGTTGGCCCGTCGCGTGCTTGTGCCACCTCGCGAGGAACCACAGGGCGTATCCCTGCTGGGAGGCATGCACGCGGTGCCGGCCACGTGGGACCGGCACACCGGCGCGGCGGTAGGCCGCCGACTTCGCGGCGACGTCCACGTCGCGGTAGTACGACTCGTGCAGCCAGGTGTTGAGAACCTGCTCACGCAACGGGAGCAACGCTTCATTGCCCGGCGGGTAACCAAGGTCGGCGAGGGCGCCGAGCACCCAGTGTGCGCCGTGCCACTTCGATTAGGTGCCGGGAGGCCGCACCGCGGCGAGCGGGCCAGCAGCCGCCGAACGGTCTCCGAGGCCCGAATCTCCTCCCGCAGCATCGTGACCTGCGGGGAGTCGCCCCGCTCGCCCAGCACCGGCGAGCGGATCGCGGGCTCCGGCGCCACGAGTAACGCTTCGACGATCGATTCGTACACCGCTCGATTGTGTCAACGAAGCGCCCGACGACCGGCCGAGGATGGGCGCGGTCGCCGACGTAGGAAGGCCGTCGTGTTCACCATCCGCGGCGCGGGTTACGTGCTTGGTCTACCGCGCACTTGTGATCGAGCACGACTGGTCCGCGTGAGGGCGGCCGAGTCCGAGTTCTCGTCGCCGTTATCCGGGTCGGCGTGTTCGGTGGCCAAGTGTGTGGTGATCGCCTCGGCGATGTCGCCGAGAGTGTCGAGCTGCTCCGGGGTGAGGACGTCGGTGAAGCAGTGCCGCACCGCGGCTACATGGGCCGGCGCGGCCGCCTCTATGGCGGCCATGCCGGCGTCGGTCAGCACGACGTTGAAGCTGCGGCCGTCCTCCGCGCACGACTCCCGCCGCACCGTACCGCGTGCCTCCATGCGCCCCAGCTGGTGCGAGATTCGGCTGCGGTCCCAGCGCAACGCCCGGGCCAGATCCCGAGACCGCATCCGGCGCGCCGGAGCCTCGGAAACCTCCACAAGCACCGCGTAGTCGGCCTCGGTCAGTCCGCTGTCGCGTGCCAGCTCCCGGGCCAGGTGGGCGACGAGATCAGCTCGCAGCCGGTGGAACCCGCGCCACGCCCGCATCTCGCGCTGATCCAACCAGGGTGGCTCCACGCCAGGCAGTTTAGCTGTTTGTTGACACATCCGCATTCTTGGCTCTACATTTTTGTGGACACATCAACAAGTAGGATCTCGGGAGCTCGAGACCCTCGCCTCAGAGGGTCGGGCGTCGAGTCCACGGGCTAGCGAGCCGCTCAGCGGTTCACTCGAAGGAGCACGACATGATCAAGCTCGGCATCATCCTCGGCAGCACCCGTCCGGGCCGCAACGGCGAGCAGGTGGCCAAGTGGGTGTACGACATCGCGTCCCGCCGTCACGACGCGCAGTTCGAACTGGTCGACCTGCTCGACTACCCGTTGCCGCACCTCGACGAGCCGCTGCCACCCTCGTTCGGCAACTACCAGAACGAGCACACCAAGCAGTGGGCGTCCAAGATCGCGTCGTTCGACGGCTTCGTGATCGTGACCCCGGAATACAACCACGGCACTTCCGGGGTGCTGAAGAACGCGATGGACTACCTGTACGCGGAGTGGAACAACAAGGCCGTCGGGTTCGTGTCCTACGGCGCGGTCGGTGGCGCTCGCGCGGCCGAGCACCTTCGGCTGGTCGCTGGCGAGCTGCAGATGGCCGACGTGCGCCAACAGGTGGCGCTGTCGCTGCTGACCGAGTTTGAGAACTTCAGCGTGTTCAAGCCCGCCGAGTACAACGTGGCCGCGCTGAACACGATGCTCGACCAGCTCGTCGCATGGACCACCGCGCTCGCCCCGCTGCGCCACTCCCAGGATGAGGCCGCGGCCTGACTCAGCCCAGCACTGGATGCGGCGCACAGCGTTCGCGTGCATCTCGGTGCTCCCGACACGTTGACCGAGTCGGTGTCCACCGTTCCCATGGAATGTGTCAACCCGGATCCAGGAGGAACACCGTGACACCAGTCTTCGAGCGGCCGAGAGATCTTGCCGAGCGCGCCGGCGCACGGTGGACGCCGCTGACGTCCCAGGACTTAGCGCGAGCATGAGCCGGGGACAAGCGGAACCGGTGCACCGGCCGGTGGCTGTTGCCGGGGCCGCAGGGTCTGGAGCTTCGGCATTTGCGCTACTTCGTCGCGCTCGCCGACGCGGGCAGCTTTTCGCACGCCGCGGAGCGGCTGTTCATCGCCCAACCCACCCTGAGCCAACAGATCAGGCGTCTGGAAGAGATCGTGGGCACCCGACTGCTGCAGCGCCGGCGTGAAGGGCTGCGGCTGACCGCGTGCTCGGCGCGCAACTGCGCCGCACCGGGCGCACCCTGCACTCGGTGCTGCCCGCCGCCGCCTAAACCGGATTACCCCGGGTCGCGGGCGCCCGATAGCCCACCGCAGCCGGCGCCCGCACCCGGCCACCGCGCTCTAGGGACGAAAGGCCCCACCATGAACACGCCCGGCCTCACCACCGAACACCCGGCGACTGCGGCCGGCGATCAACCGCACGCCGCGCCGCCGAACCCGACCCGCCACCACCCGGCGCTGCTGGCCGAGCAGGCCCGACGCGCCGAGGACGTTCAACTGCGCATCGCCGACCGGATCACCGCCTTCGCCGGGTCGATGAACTTCGTCTACCTCCACATCGCGTTGTTCACCATCTGGATGCTGTTCATCGAATCCTCACCCTGGTCACCCTGACCCTGATCGTGTCCCTCGAAGCGATCTTCCCTGTCCACGTTCGTCATGATCGGCCAGAACCGGCAAGCGGCATACCAACAAGCCAAAGCCGACCACGACTTCACCGAACAAGAACTCGAACTCAAAACCAACACCCAACTCACCCGCGAAATCCACACCCTCACCACCGAACTCCACAACCGGTTCCTACAAGCAGGCACCCAGCCGCAATCCTGACGGCTCGAGGTGAACGCGACTTCGAACATCCCAGCGCCGCCCATCTAGGAAGCCGAGCGCCGGGACCGGCACAACACGCCGTGCACGATCCAGCGGACGCCGGCGTTGCGCCACGTGGCTGACCACGTGCCCGTCAAGCAGGTGGGTCGGTCGGCCCGGCGCTGCCTCAGGACCAGAACGCGTCCCAGTCGTCAAGGTCCTCCTCGACGCCGTGCAGGTCCTGGGCCTTGCCGTCCTTGATGGTGAACACCAGCGCCGCGCCGGTATTCAGCCGACGGTCGCCGCGTTGCGCGGTGTTCCGGGAACAGGCCACAACACGTCCTTCGCCATCGGTGTACACGTGCTCGAGCTCGACCCGGAAGGTCCCGTTGGTCTCACTGGCAAGCCGGACGTAGAAGGCCAGGATGGCGTCGCGCCCGCGGAACTCGCCACTCATCGAACCGGATCCCGGCTGATACTGCCGCGCGTCCTCGGCCAGCAGTTCGGACAGGGTCGCCACGTCACCCGAGGAGAAGGCGACGTATCCGCGGCGGACCAACGCAACATCGGGATGTTCGGCCATAACGTCCCCCTTAACGTGTGCCGATCGCCAGACGCTACCGCGCAAACTGGCAGTGCACTAACGCCGTTCGGCCGAGCCGGCGAGCGCCGCCGCACGGCCTGGCGCAGTGGGTGGGCGCCGTCGGTTCCGGCCGAGATCGGCGAAGTGTTGACGACCGGGTGGGCCGAGGGCAACGGTGTGATAGCGAGCTTCGCGGCCAGGAGGTGCGGAATGCGCAAGTGGATGTTGGTCGCCGGCGCGGTTGTGCTGGGTAGCGGGCTGCTGACCGGCATGAGCCGCGGGCCGGCCGCCGCGGCGGTCTCGCTGCCGTCGGCACATGTGTGGGTCACGACGCCCGACGGCAGTCAACGGATGACCGACGGCGGTCAAATTCCCTTCCAGGTAGGCGGTTCGGCAAGCCTGACCGTCACGGTCGACCCGAGTCGGTCATATCAGCGCATGGACGGCTTCGGCGCCTCGATCACCGACTCGTCAGCGCACGTGCTGTACGGACTCGGGCCGCAGCAGCGGGCCGCGGCGATGCGCGACCTGTTCAGCCCTACCGCCGGTGACGGCCTGTCGCTGCTGCGCCAGCCGATGGGCGCGTCGGATTTCGTGGACGGCCCGTTCTACACCTACGACGATCTGCCGGCCGGGAGCACCGACTACGGCATGCACCACTTCTCCATCGAGCACGACCGCAAGCAGATCCTGCCGCTGCTGCGCCAGGCGATCGCGCTCAACCCGACACTGAAGATCATCGCCACGCCGTGGAGCCCGCCGGCGTGGATGAAGACGCCGGCGTCGCTGATCGGCGGCCGGCTCATCGACGACCCCCGCATCTACCAGGCGTACGCGCTGTACTTCGTGAAGTTCGTCCAGGCCTACCAGCGGGCCGGCGTCCCGATCTACGCGCTCACGCTGCAGAACGAGCCACAGAACCGGCACCCGAACGGCTATCCCGGCACCGACATGCCGGTCGCCCAGGAGGCCAAGCTCATCAACGCACTCGGCCCGGCGTTGCAGCAGGCGGGCCTGCACACCAAGCTCTTCGGCTACGACCACAACTGGTCCGAGCATCCGAACGACATCGCGTCGACCCCGCCGGGCGAGGATCCCGAGGTCAACTACCCATTCGACCTGCATGCAGACCAGCGCCGGCGCGCTGGTTGGCCGGCACCGCGTTCCACTGCTATTCCGGTGACCAGACCCGGCAGACCGAGATGCACAACGCCTTCCCGGACAAGGAGGTCTGGTTCACCGAGTGCTCCGGCTCGCACGGGCCGACCGACCCGCCGGCGCAGGTCTTCTCCGACACGTTGAAGTGGCACGCCCGCAACCTCGTCCTCGGCGTCACCCGGAACTGGGGCCAGACAGTCGTCAACTGGAACCTCGCGCTCGACCCGTCCGGCGGCCCGCACAACAACGGCTGCGACACCTGCACCGGCGTGATCACCGTCGGTCCCGGCCAGACCGTCACCCGCGACGCCGAGTACTACACGCTCGGCCACCTGGCCCGCTTCGTCCGGCCCGGTGCGGTACGCATCGCCAGCACGTCGTTCGGCACGACCGGCTGGAACGGGCAGATCATGGACGCCGCATTCCGCAACCCGGACGGCTCGACCGCTCTCGTCGTGCACAACGAGAACGACAACCCGGCGACGCTTCGCCGTCGCGCAGGGCGACGCGTCCTTCGACTACACGCTGCCCGGCGGCGCACTGGCGACGTTCATCTGGCCGCCTCCAGCGGCGCTCGACAACGGGCTGCGGCTGCTGCCCGCCGACGCGATGACCGCCACCGCAACGCCGCCCGGGCCCGACGGGCAGGACGCGGCCAAGGCCGTCGACGACGACGCGAGCACCCGCTGGACGACCGGGACCGCTCAGCAGCCAGGGCAGACGCTTCAGGTCGCTCTCGGCACTGTTTCGCGGGCCCGCCTGCTCGTCCTCGACACCGGACCGGACCTGACCGACTACCCGCGCGGCTACGCAGTCTCGACGAGTGTCGACGGGACCACCTGGTCCGCCTCGGTGACCGGCAGCGGCGCCGGGCAGCTGACCCGCATCGCGCTCCCGGCCGATCCATTCCGCTATGTGCGCATCGTCTCGACGGGGTCCGCCGCCCAATGGTGGAGCGTCGCCGATCTACGCATCTACCGCTGAGTCACCTCGACGGGGAACGATCAGTGGTGTAAGGCCCCACTCCCGAACCAAAAGATCAGGCACCGGCCCCGCCCGATCCTCGACCCAGCTGCTCCACTGCCGGCCGGCATCCACCACCGCGTCCGACCACCCCGGAACGTCAGACGGCGGCCACGCCGCCCCTCCGGCGGCGACAACGCGAGTGCCGGGCCCGATCAACGTCGGACCCCGGTAGACGAGGAGGACTTCAAGTTTGAGATCCACGGCGTTCAGCTCTCGTTTCTCCCGGCCGCGTCGCCGGACGCGATGGCGTCACGAAGCTGTCCTGCCCAAGCGGCGGAGGTGAAGCCGGAGGCGACAGGATCCACCAGGATCAGGTCGCTGATCGTGTTGTTGGTGCGTAACTGGACGATCCCTTGGTACTCGCGCGAGGAGTACCACTTTCTTGCCGCGCCCATGTCGGGAACTCCATCAGGACGACTGACCCCGGCCAGGCACCTTCGACGACGTCGACCTGGACGTCCAGAACCAGCCATCGACCGCCGTAGGGCGTGAATGTGGCCTCGACCCGCTCCAGGTACTCGAGTCCTTCGGGTTTGGGGATCCCGTTCGGGATACGCAGATGATTGACCAGGTACGCCGCCATGTCCCCACGATGAGGCACTCCGGGCGGTGCTCGCGCCCGCAATAACCACTGGTCCTCGACTACGGGTGACGGCGGTCAGGCGAGACGTCCGCGCGTGGATGCTCCAAGCCGCGTGCAGCCCTGACATGGCTGCCAACGGGCGCATCGCGCACGAGTCGACAGCGTCGGTACGGCAGGCAGCCACAGCAACAGCAGGTCGACGATCACCTACAAGCCACGTCATCATGCCGCGCGACCGCTGACACCGAGGCGAGCTGGCCGCTGCCGGAGGAGATTCGCCTCATGCTTGACGACTCGCCGAGGCCCACCGCCTCACAGGCATTGCGCGAGCCACGCATGCACGTCGCCAATGCGGCTCGCGACCACCGTCAGGTGTCCGGCGGCGTCTTCCAGCTCGGCGTACGCGCCGGGAATTGCGCCGACAAGCCAGCGGCCGTGCCCGAACGGCACGAAGCGATCATCGCGACTGTGCCATACCTTGACCGGGATCGAAATGGAAGCCATCTCGAAACCCCACGGTGCGTGGAACAACGCCACATCGTCGGCGATCCAGCCGTCAGCGCCGGCCGAAACCGCGGCCTGGGCCGCGCGATGCAGCCAGACGCCGAAGTCGCTGTGGAGGGCCGCTGCGTCCGGCGGCGAGGCACCGGCTGCCCACTGCTTGCAGAACTCGCTCGCGGTCATCGCCAGTAGCTCGTGCCGCTGGGCCTGACCTTGACGCTCCCACTCGGCCCGATCGGATCGGAAGAGCTCCATGTCTTGCCGAGCGTTGTCTGACATGCCAGCGAAGTAGTCGAGCCCAGACGCATCGGACGGGGCCGGCGAGCCGATCGTCGCCGCAGCCACGACCAGATCATCCAGCAAGGCTGCGCAGGCCAGGGCGTGTGGGCCGCCGCCGGAGAAGCCCCAGACCGCGCATCGTTCGAAGCCAACATCCGCGCTGATCGCGCGCACGTCGACGGCGCAATCGACGACGCTCCGCCCTGGCTGGTGCGACGAGTCGCCGCAGCCGGGCCGGTCGTAGGCGATCAGCGTTATGTCTCGATCGGCGGCGTCCTGCACCCAGGGCTCATACAGCAGGCCGGCATTAGGTGTTCCGACGTGAGCGATGATCACACGGGGGCCCTCGCCGGCGACCTCGACCCGTAGCCGGCGCCCATCCGCAGTGTCGACTTGTCTCACCTGCGGTGCAAAGGAGTGTGCTGCCATGAACGCTCGACGTCACGGTCTCAGAAACCGCGCCGACTGGCTAGACCATCCGCTCACCGCCGCCCAGCACCGCCGACTGCCGCTATTGCTCCTTCCGGAGGCGACGTTGACGGTCGAGTGCACGACCGGAACTCCCGAAGGGCTTGATGGTCTTGACCGTCGAGACTGCGTTCTCGACCATCAAGGTGACCGGCTGTCACCTGATTCTGGTGATCTGCGTTGTGGTGTGAGCTGGCTGATCTCGACGAGCTCGAGGCCGAGCGCGTCGATCTCAGCCAGTACGCCGTAGAGTGCCGATCGATCCAGCAGGCCGGTGAGCACGGTGTCGGCGCCTACGTGCTGCGGCACCAGCGCCGGGAACGCGGAAAGCACCGTCGCGCCGAGGTGGCCGTGGATCCGGATCGCGTAGCGGACGGGCGCTGGGTCCATGAACCGATGGTCGAGCGCCAGCAGGTGAACCCTCATCACCAGGATCAGGTGACCGCGCTAACGCATCGGGCCGCCCGACAGTATCCGCAGCTCTCGGGCGCGCTGCACAGCCGAGGAGCGATCACGGGCCTGGAGCTTGGCGTAGATGTTGCGGACGTGGGTGTTGACGGTGTTCACCGAGACGGACAGTTCGCTGGCGATCTCTGGCCTGGACAGGTTGGTCGGCAGATATCGCAGCACCCTGAGCTCGCTGGGGCTGAGCTCCTCTATTTGTGCCGATGCGGACTGGTTCTTGACGGCCAGAGGCGAGCCGTGCACGACGTCGAGGATGTCGATGAGCAGCGCGGCGTGAGCCGTCGCATGCCGAGGCAGCGCCTCCAGCAGCTTTTCTGCGCCCGTGATCACGAACGGCAGGACCAGTCGGTCAGGCTCGGCGAGACCGAGCGCGCGTTCGGCAGCCTGGTTCGCCGCCCGCTGGTCACCAAGCTCGCGGTGGGCGAGCCCGGCGAGCAGATGAGTCTCGACGAGCGTGACGTAACCGATGACCGGTGCCGTGCCCGCCAGAACATCGGCCACGGCGGCGAGAGCCGCCGCCGGGTCGCGTTCCGCGAGGCAGATCACCGCGCGGGCATTACCTATTTCGCCCGAGCCGGCCTGCCTGTCGTCGAGGGCGGCGAGGGAGACGCGGGCTTCGCCGGGCAGCCCAACGCGAGCTTGGGTGGCCAGCAGCCAGCCGGTCACCTGGTTGGCCAGCGCATGCGACCCTTCGAGCTGCGATTGCAGCTGTTCGGCCGCGCTGAACTCCTCGAGCGCCTCGTGGCGGCGGCCGCGGCCGGCCTGCAGCATGCCCGTGGCAACGTGCACCAGCAGCCTGATACCGGGTCCGGTGTCTGTCTGCAGGGCCCGTTCGGTGCGCTGCAACCATCGCTCGCCTTCGTCAAACTCACCCGTCCAGACGGAATTGGCGGCCAGGGTCACCAGCGCGGGCGCGACGATGGGCTCCGCGCCCCAGCCGTACCTGTCGGCGAGCGCTATCGCCTCGTGGCAGCGGCGCCGGGTGGTGGCGAAGGGGCGGATCTTCGACGCGAACCCGAGCTGCGCCAGGCAGGCGACCTCCAGGTAAGGCCGGCCGATTCTCCGGGCCAGAACGGCGCCCTCCCGCAGGTGCTGTTCAGCCTCTGGCAGCCCCAGCGACCACGCCTCGACGATTCCCAGATTCATCAGCGCCATCACCCGCAGGTCGCTGCCGAGCGCGATGTCCTCGTCGGACTGGCCGGTTACCGGGGAAGCAAGGAACTTGGCTTGTTCGAGAACGCCGGCAAAGTGACCGCGCCGCCTGGCCAGCGACAGCTTGAGCGACGCGACCGCAATGTGGAGTCGGCGCTGGCGATCCGGTGGCGCTGTCTCGGTGTACGTCTCGGCGACCGCCAGGTGGGCGGCCGCTTCGCTCAGGCGTCCCTGCACAAGGTCAACTGTCGCGTGCACCAGGGCCAGCTCGGGGTGACCCGCGCCTGGCGGGAAGGCGTGCAACAGCGCCTGGATGGTCTGCGTTTGCCCGTCGAGCGTCAGGCTGAACGAATAGTCGGCGAGCAGCCCGGCCGCGCCGGACCAGTCGCCCGCAGCTTGGGTGTGCCGGATGGCATCCACAACCTGGCCATGGTGGATAAACCACCCGGCGGCCCGCTGGTGCAGGACCGGCACTTCTTCGGGCAGCACCCGGCGCAGCTCCAGCCGCAGCAGATCCGCGAACAGGTGGTGGTAGCGGAACCACGTGCGCTCGGGGTCGAGCGAGATGACAAACGCGTTCGCGTCCTCCAGTTCCAGCAGCATCCCTTCCGAACCCGGGCGCCCGGTCAGCAGATCGGCCAGTTCACCGTTGACGCGATCGAGCAGGGAGGTGCGCAGTAGCAGCTGCTGCACCTCCTCCGGTTGGCGGTCCAGCATCTCGGCGATCAGATATTCGGCGACCGTCCGGTCGCTGCCGGAGAACTCCGCGACGAAACGCTCCGGGTCCGGGTGACCGGCTAGGGAGATCACCGCGAGCCGCAAGCCCGCGGCCCACCCTTCCGTCCGCTGATGCAGGCGCGTCGCTCCGGCCGCCGAGAGCGCGATACCCGAGGCATCCAGCAGCTCGCGTGTTTCGCGCTCGGTGAAGCGCAGATCGGCCGCGCGGATTTCGGCTAGCTCACCGGCCAGACGCAGCTGATGCAGGCGCAGCGGGAGATCGCGACGCGTCGCCAGCACCGCATGCACGTTGTCGGGAAGGTTTGTCAGCAACCGGGTCAGCTGAGCGAGCGCCTCCGGCGAGGTCAGCTCGTGCAGGTCGTCGATGACCAGGATGAGACGGCCGCGATGGCCGGCAAGCTCCGAGAGCACCCGGTCGACCATCGCCCGCTCATTGAAGTCGGGTGTCGCGGCCGGAGCTTCCCCGCGACTGGCGGTGCCGGAGGCATCGCGGACCGCGGTGAGCAGGGCCAGCCAGAACTGCTGAGCGTCGCGCTGGTCGCGTTGCACCTGCAGGACGGCGAGCCGGTGCGGCTGATCTGGCCGGTAGGCCCAGGCGCGCAGCAGCGACGTCTTCCCGCTGCCGGCTGGGGCCGAGATGATCGTCACCTTCCGCGCCGCTGCGCGATCCAGAGCGGCGAGAAGATCACCCCGGTCGATGAGGTGGGGAGCTGCTGGAGCCACCGTCAGAGGCCTGCCTTAGTGCCCGCGCCGGACGCCCTGCCGTCGGCGACACGGTCTTCTCGCTATCAGCCCAGCGCACGCGGTGTCAACGGCCATCACCGGGACCTGGTGATGCCGGTTCACCTGGCCGGGGGCAAGCCTGGAGTCCGACGTGGACGGCTCGCATGTTCGGACACGGATGTGCCAAAGATCCAAGGGAGATGCCGTGAGCCCTGAGGTGGCGATCGTGGCCGGTGCAAGCGGGGCGCTTGGTCACGCAATGACGAAAACCCTGGCAGTCAGCGGCCTGACGGTGGTGGCGGTCGACCGGACCGAGCGCGGATTGCGGGAACTTCCCGACGGTGTCCGGCGCGAGGTGGCCGACACGACCGACCCCGGAGTGGTGACGCCGCTCATCGACCGGATCGCCGCCGAAGTAGGGCCCCCCGGCGTGCTGGTGAACACCATCGGTGCGTTCCGGCCAGGAGACGCGCTCACCACTACCCCCGAGGTCCTTCGGCTCATGATCGACGTCAACCTGGGAACCGCGCTGTGGCTGAGCCAGGCGGTAGCGCCGCATATGCAGCAGCGGGGCTCCGGTGCCATCGTGCACGTAACCGCCCGCCCCGCGAGTGAGCCATCCGGCGGCATGGCGGCATACAGCGTGAGCAAGGCCGCTCTTGCCCACTTGACCCGCATTCTCGATATCGAGTTCCGCCCGCACGGGATCCGGGTGAACGCAGTCGCGCCGCAACTGCTCGACACCCCGACCAACCGGGCCAACTTCCCGGACGAGGTGATGGCGCACGCAGTCGCGCCGGAGGCGATCGCCGACGTGATCGCGTTCCTGGTCAGCGACGCGGCGGCGCCAGTCAGCGGAGCGATACTGCCGGCGTACGGCGCTTAAGCGTCAGCGGCGTGTGAATCACCGTGATCCGGCGAGGACCTTTCACCTGCCTGGTAGCCAGCCTGGGGTCCGTCGCGAACGCTCGCACGGCCAGCAAGGACGTGCCCAGAGATACCCAGGGAGATACCGTGACATCACCAGCCTCCGGCGCCAGCAGCGCCGCAGACCTGCCCGACTACGCGCCGATTCCGCGGTCGGCGCTCGGCCCAGCTCTGAACGACCAGGGGTATTACGTCGGGCGGGTCGAGCGGAACCTGTACTGGGTCACCGACGGCGTCTACCAGTCGGCGTTCCTGACCACCCGGGACGGCGTGGTGCTGTTCGACGCACCGCCGAGCATCGGCCTCAACCTGCGGCGGGCCGTGGACGAGATCGCCGCTGCCAACGGAGTGAGCAATAGGGTGACCCACCTTGTCTACTCGCATCACCACGCCGACCACGCCGGAGCGGCCTCGCTGTTCGACGGGGACGTGGTCCGCGTCGGCCACGAGGAGACCCGACGGCTGCTGCTGCGGGACAATGATCCGGCCCGGCCGGCGCCGGAGGTGACCTTCGCCGACCGCTACTCGTTGGAGGTGGGCGGCGAGCGCGCCGAATTGGCCTGGCATGGCCCCAACCACTCGCCGGACAACATCTTCATCCACTTGCCCGGCCACGACACGCTGATGCTCATCGACGTCGTCAACGCCGGGTGGGTGCCCATCTACAACACCAATCTCAGCGAGGACGTCCCCGGCTACATGCAGGCCCCGGCCACGGCGCTGTCCTACCCGTGGACACACTTCATCTGCGGGCACCTCGGCCGGCTCGCCACCCGCGATGACGTCGCGGCGCATCAGGCCTACATCGCCGACATCGAGGCCAGCGCGACGGAAGCGCTAGCCGCGGTCGACCCGGTGCCCTTCTACATGCACTACGGGGAGAACGTCTGGGCCGGAGTCAAAGCCCACCTCGACGCCGTCACCGAGCGCGCGGCCGCGCCGATCGTCGCGAAGTACACCGGCGTGCTGGCCTCCGCGGATATCGAGGTCTTCACCTGGACCACCACGTTCGCCATCATGCAGTCGTTGCGCCTCGACCGCGGGGTCGGCGTCAGCAGACCGGTTCACCCCTGACCACACCGCACCGGGGCCGGCCTAGCGCTGGCCCCGGTGCCGCGCTTGCGAAGCACCGATGGACGGAGGGTCTTAGGTTGTCTCCAGTGTCAGCTGGTGATATGTCCGTGCCGGGAGCCCTGCCCACGGTCATTGGCGTGCGCGGGGCCCGGCACAACAACCTGCGCGACATCGATGTTGACGTGCCGTTGTGGCGGACGGTCGCGGTGGTCGGCGTGTCCGGATCGGGCAAGACGTCGCTGGCCATGGGCACGCTGTACGCCGAGGGCCTGCAGCGGTTCCTGGAGGGGCTGAGCACCTACAGCCGCCGGCGGCTGACGCAGGCGCAGCGGCCGGACGTCGACCGGATCGACCACCTTCCGCCCGCGCTCGCACTGCGGCAGCGCCCGCCAATACCGGGGCCGCGCAGCACGGTCGGCACCATGTCCGAGGTGCTCAACGTGCTGCGCCTGATGACGTCGCGGCTGGCGTCGCACCTGTGCCCGAACGGCCATCGGATCGCGCCGTCGATCGCTACCTACGACGAGGAGATCGTCTGCCCGGTGTGCGGCGCGCGGTTCGAGCATCCCAGCGCGGAATCCTTCTCGTTCAACTCCTACGGGGCCTGCCCAGCCTGCCAAGGCCTGGGCGCCCGGTCCGAGGTCGACACCGCCACGCTGGTTCCCGATCCGGACAAGACGATCGAGCAGGGCGCGGTGCTGCCGTGGAATTCCGGCGGGCGGCGGCTGTCGATGTATGCCGCGGGCGAGCTCGGGGTGCGGCTCAACGTTCCGTACCGGGCGCTGACCACCCGTGAGCTCGATCTCGTGCTGCACGGCGAACCGGTCCGGGTGTCGGTGACGCGTCTCCGGTCGGAACGGGCGGGCGGTGCAGCTGTCGGTCAACTACGACAACGCCGTCGCCGCGGTGGAACGCTCGTTGCGCAGCGACAACGAGCGCACCCGGCGGCTGGTGCAGCGGTTCCTCGTCACCCGGGTCTGCTCGGTGTGCCACGGCACCCGGCTGCGGCCGGAAGCGCTGACCTCACAGCTGGGCGGCCACAACATCGCCGAGATCAGCGCGCTCAGCCTGAGCGAGCTGCGCGGGTTCGCGGTCGGCCTGTCCGCCGGGCTGCCCGCGGAGCTCCGCCCGGTGACCATCGGTCTGCTCGCCGAGCTGAACGGCAGGCTCATCCCGCTGCTCGACGTCGGGCTCAGTTACCTGACCCTGGACCGGGCCGGTGCGACGCTCTCCACTGGGGAGCGGCAGCGGATCGAGCTCACCTCGACGGTGCGGACCAGCACCACCGGCATGCTCTACGTGTTGGACGAGCCATCGGTCGGGCTGCACCCGGCGAACGTCCTAGGGCTGCGCAAGACCATCACCGCGCTGACCGGAAACGGTAATTCCGTGGTCGTGGTGGAACACGAGCGGGAGCTCATCAGCGCTGCCGACTGGGTCATCGAGCTTGGTCCCGGGGCCGGCGCCAAGGGCGGCACGGTGATCGCCCAGGGTCCTCCCGGCCGGCTGGAAACCGACCCGCAGTCGATCATGGGCCCGTTCCTGGCCGGGGCGGCGACCGTGTCACGGGACCGTCCGGCGCACGCTGGTCCCGGCGGGCAGATCACCATCGAGATCAGCGACCTGTACAACCTGCACGACCTCACGGCCGCCTTCCCGGTCCAGCGGCTGACCGCGCTGGCCGGGCCGTCAGGGGCGGGGAAGACCGCCGTGGTCCTGGACAGCCTTATCCCGGCCGCCCGGGCGTTGCTCAGCGGGCCGGCGCAGCCCGGGCCGGCACGGCCCGGGCACGTCCGCCACCTGGACCTCGGCGGCATCCGTCAGATCGTCCAGGTCGACGCCACGCCAATCGGCCAGAACGCGCGGTCCACACCAGCGACCTACTCCGGCGCATTCGACCAGATCCGACGGGTGTTCGCCGAGTCCGGGTATGCCCGCCGGCGACATTGGAAGCCCGGGCACTTCTCGTTCAATACCCGCGAGGGCCAGTGCCCGACCTGCCGCGGGCTCGGCCACATCGACCTGGACGTGCAGTATCTGCCCGACATCACCGCCCAGTGCCCGACCTGTCACGGCGCCCGCTTCAACGACGCCACCCTGGCCGTCCGGATCGACGGCCTGACCATAGCCGACGTGCTCGGCCTGAGCGTGCAGGAGGCCCTGGACCGGTTCGCTGACCGGGCGCTGGTCGCCTCGGCGCTGCGGCCCGTCAGCGAGGTCGGCTTGGGTTACCTGCGGCTCGGCGAGCCCACACCGGCCCTCTCCGGCGGGGAGTCGCAGCGGCTGCGCATCGCCTCTCGGCTGCGCAACAGTCAACGCGGCGCACTGTACGTGTTCGATGAGCCGTCCACCGGCCTGCACCCGCTCGACGTAGCCACCCTGGTCGGCGTGTTCGACCGGCTGCTCGCGGCCGGGGCCACGATCATCGTGATCGACCACGATCTGGACCTGCTGGCTGCCGCCGACCACCTTATTGACATGGGGCCGGGCGGCGGCCCCGAGGGCGGGCACATCCTCGCGGCCGGCACGCCGGAGGACGTCGCGCGCGACCCGGGCAGTGTGACCGGGCCATGGCTGGCGAAGCACCTGAACCTGCCAGAAGATCCCGTCCTACCTCATCGTCAGAGCCGATGAGATCCGCCTACGCCCACTGCGCGGGCGGGCGCGACGCCACGGGCCGGGTGGCCCTGTTCGAGCGCATGCGTATCACCAGCTGACGAAGCCGCGCGGGATAACGATGCCAGCCTGATGTCGATCGGCGCACAAGCGGCCGCTCCCTTGTTCGTTGTTGCGACCGGGATTAGCGTCGATCTGTCACCATCGGACGACGAGGAGCAGCGTCATGTCGATCGATCCAAAAACGACCGCGGTCGTGCTTATCGAGTACCAGAACGACTTCACCTCCGAAGGTGGCGTGTTGCACGGCGCGGTGTCCGAGGTCATGGACAAGACCAGCATGCTCGATAACAGCCGGCGGGTCGCCGAGGCCGCCCGGGCAGCCGGAGCGACCGTCATGCACGCCCCGATCACGTTCGCCGCGGGCTACCACGAGATCAGCTCGCACCCGTACGGGATTCTCAAGGGCGTCGTCGATGGCAACGCGTTCGTCAAAGGATCGTGGGGCGCGGCCATCGTCGATGACCTCGCCCCGGCCGAGGGCGACATCGTCGTTGAAGGCAAGCGCGGCCTGGACACATTTGCCAGCACAAATCTCGATTTCATCCTGCGTAGCAAGGGCATCACGACGATCGCCCTCGGCGGATTCCTGACCAATTGCTGCGTCGAGTCCACCATGCGGAGCGGATACGAGAACGGGTATCGGGTTATCACGCTCAGCGATTGCCTTGCGGCAACCTCCCCACAGGAGCATGACAACGCCTTGAAGTACGACTTCCCGATGTTCTCCGAAGCGATGGAGTCGACTGACTTCATTACCGAGCTCGGACGTTGACACCGCTCACCCGAGTTTCCCGATAAGAATTCGGTTTGGTCCGACGCGCGTGGCACTATCTGCAATGCTGACCGAGAAGCCAGGCATCGATCGGGCCCATTGATACGGCGTCTGAGCAGGCCGACCTCGGTGTGCCGTCTGACCGGCCCGAGACGGATGAGTGAGTGGTAGACCGGTTCTACGTGCAGAACCTGATGCAGATGCGCGCTTGCGGCAGACTCAAACCATGCAAAGGGGACCACTGGACCTGCCGGCGGATGAATTCGGCATGCTGGCCGCGCGTGTTGTAGCGGAGGCGACGCGGTATTTGGACCAGCTCGACACCGTGCCCGTCCGGCCGGACACGTCGGGCACGGAAAGCCTGAAGCACTTCGCGGTACCGCCGCCTGAGGCCGGTCAGGGACTTGCGGTATTTGACGACCTGACAGCGGTGGCCCGGTACAGCCGCGCCGGAAACGGGCGCTTCTTCGGCTACGTGATGGGCTCGGGCGAGCCGGTGGGCGCCCTGGGCGACCTGTTCGCCTCGGTCATCAACCAGAACGGCACCGCCTGGCGGTCGGGCCCGGCGACTGCGGTGATCGAACGCACCGTCATCTCGTGGCTGGCTCAGGCGATCGGTTGTGACGGATTCGGTGGAATCTTTACCAGCGGTGGGTCGCTGGCAAACCTGATGGGTTTGGCAATGGCGCGTGAGGCCAAGGCGCCGGCCAACCAAACCGGAGTAGCCGGCCCAAGCGTGGTGTATGCCTCCTCCGAAGCCCACATGTCGATCGGCAAGGCCGTTGCGCTGCTGGGTCTCGGCCGGGACAACCTTCGCCTCCTCCCAGCCGGCGACGACTTCAGGTTGAGCCCCACGGCGCTGCGCACGGCGGTCGCAGCCGATCGAGCAGCCGGCCGGACGCCGCTCGCAGTAGTCGCCTGCGCCGGCACGACCGTCACCGGAGCAGTGGACCCACTCGCTGAGCTTGTCGCGGTGGCCCGCGACGAGGATCTCTGGGTCCACGTCGACGGCGCCTACGGCCTGCCTGCGGCGATGGTGGAACCCGATAAGTTTCTGGGGATCGCCAGCGTCGACTCGTTGTCAATGGACGCCCACAAATGGCTCTACCAGCCACTGGACTGCGGCGTCTTGCTGTACCGGAACCCGGCAGCGGCACGGCGGGCATTCGCCTTCACCGACGACTACGCCGCCTCACTGAGCGACGACCCGGTCGAGGGTGATGTCCTGTTCGAGGAGACCATCGAACTGTCCCGACGGGTCCGGGCGTTGAAGTTATGGCTGTCTCTTCGCTACCACGGTCTGTCGTCGTTCCGGGCCGCCATCGCCGAGAATCTGCGACAGGCGAGGCTACTCGCCGACCTGATCGACAAGCACCCATCTCTCGAACGAGTGGCCGAGGTCCCACTCAGCGCAGTCTGCTTCCGATGGGTCGGCGGGGACCAGGCATCGCTCGACGGGCAGAACGCCGAAATCCTCGACCGAGTGAACCGCCGCGGGCGGGTATACCTCTCCAACGCGACCGTGCGCAGCAACTTCGTGTTGCGAGCCTGCATCACCAACCACCGCACCACCAACGCTGACGCCGCCGCCGTCGTTGACGAGGTGCTCGCCGTCGCGGCAGAGCTACCACAGTGAAATGCGATCCGCGGCAAGGAAATGGGTAGCAGACCGACCGCCAGCGACCTTGCCGAGGCCCGGCTAGTCCTGTTCGAACACGCGGCGGTGAGCTCCGAAGCCTACGAGGGTTGTCATGCGCGCCTCCCCCACCGGAATAGGCGCGAACGGAACCATTGCCAGGGCAGACCTCGCCGAGGGGACGGCCGATGCCCACGACTACGCAGTTCGTGCGACAAGACGCTACCGACCAGATATTCGCGATCAAGACGTGGCGCTACCTGCGCGCTTCCATGATTGGATTCGTACTCGCCATCTTCATTGCGGTCGGGTTCGAACGGTCCAAAGCACCGGGATGCTTCCAAACGTCGATCAGCGCCTATTACTACACGCCCGTCCACGGCATTTTCATCGGCGCACTGGTCGCTGTCGGCACCTGCCTCATCTGCCTTCGAGGCAACACCGACGCCGAAGACATCCTCCTGAACCTCGCCGGCATGTTCGCTCCCGTCGTTGCTCTCGTGCCAACACCAGGCACCGGCTCGTGCGGATCCGTTCTGACCACGGCGGACAACCGAGACGTGAACATCAGCAACAACATGTTTGTACTGCTTGCGGTCGGGGCGGCAGGTTTCGTATTCCTGGCAGTCATCTCCATCGCGGGGCGCGTCAACCACGGAAACTGGCCGCCGCGGCTCAGTCTCATCGGCTACGTCCTGACGCTCGCCGTGTGGGGATACGCAGTCGTAACCTTCGCCTGGTTCCGCACTTTCTTCCGGGACACAGCGCATTACTCAGCCGCGATCGCCATGTTCGTATGCTTCTTAGCCGTCGTCATTCTCGACGCGGTCAACTACAAGGTCTATAAGGAACCGGCCGTCGCGACGCACCCCGTTCGGGAGAAGGTGAAGGTAACGTTCTTGTCTTGGCGGAATCCCTACGCGGTTATCGCGCTAGCGATGATCGCGGACGCGATCGGTTGGGGCATCGTCGGGCTGGTATTCAACTGGTCGTACTGGATCATCTGGATCGAAGCCACCCTCATCACGTTGTTCGCCGTGTTCTGGGGCTGGCAGACCTCGGAGCTTTGGAACAAGGGCCTGCGCGGGCAGGCCACGCCCAGCGGCCGGAGCGACCCAGGTGTCGTCGTTCCACCGAGCGCCCCCGCGGCCGCTCCCGTCGCGGGTCTATCTCGCTAACGGTGTTCCCGGCATGTCGGTTAGTGGGTTTCGGTGAGAGCCCTCGCAGTGCGACTTCGCGGTGTGGCAGAACTCAACGCCTCACTGGCCCACGCGACCGTCGATGCACTCCCGCAACAGATCCGCGTGGCCGCAGTGTCGGGCGTACTCCTCGATCCGGTGCACCAGCAGCTCCCGGACGGCGATGGCGTCCTTCCCCACCCGCACGCTCAGATCCGGATGCTCGACCAGCACGGCGTCGGTGGCTGCCTGCTCACGGGCCAGGTCGGCGTATGCGGCGTCGACCACCGCCTGTTCCGCGACCGCTCCGTCGAAGTCGGCGTCGCCCGCGCCATACAGCTTCGGTGGGGGATCGCCAGGCAGGATCCAGCCGCGCCAGTCCCGCTCTACCTCGGCGAGGTGCCGGAGCAGGCCGAGCAGCGACATGGTCGACGGCGGCACCGACCGACGGGCTAGCTGTTCCGCGTTGAGACCCTCGCATTTCATCAGCAGGGTCAGTCTGTAGTTCGTCAGGTAGTCCTGCAGCGTCGCCAGCTCGCCTTCCGGGCTGACACCGGCGCTGTCGCGGGGATCCTCATCCGGGTCTAACCACATGTCTGGATAGACGATTGCCTGACTCCACCGCTGGGGCTGGACGCTCACTCTGGCCATGTTGGTCCTCGGGTACCCGGCTCGCCAGCGGATTCCGCCACTCGAAGTGGTCCGATGAGTTGATCATTCAGTCCGGTTGGACGCGACCGCATCTGGCCACGGGGACTTCGCGGCGCGTTAGCGTGGTGCGTGGGCAACAGCGAAGACCTTGCCAGGTTGCTAGTGGCAATCGCGGCGGGCGATCACTCGGTCGTTAGGGCGTCGCTTGACGCTGCACCGTTGTTGGCTACCGTCCGGTTGGCGCGCCGTGACGAATTCTTCATCGCCGAGTGTCACGCGCAGGTCTATGAAGGCGATACCGCACTACACGCCGCGGGGTTCGCGTACCACGTCGAGCTTGCCCGTGATCTGGTTGCGCGAGGCGCTGACGTCCGCGCCCGCAACCGGCGTGGAGCCGAACCGTTGCATGCAGCGGTCATGGGTGAACCCGGCGCCACGAACTGGGACCCGACACGTCAGCGGGCGGTCATCAACTATCTGATTGACGCGGGCGCTGAGCCGAACGCACCAGCTCAGGGCGGGGCGACGCCGCTGCATCGAGCTGTTAGGAACCGATCTTCAGCTGCCGTCGACGCGCTCTTGCGCGCCGGCGCCGACCCCCGATCGACGAACGACCACGGCTCGACACCTTCCGATCTCGCACGATGGACCACAGGGCGCGGCGGTGTCGGGTCCGAGGCCGCCAAGCTCGAGCAGCAGACCATCATCGACCTTCTCGAGAAAGCCATGGCCTGACGACAGCGTCCGCCAACCCCCACAAAGCGGCTGGCACCGCAGCCGCGGCACGATCCTGGCGGGTGACCTGCGGGTCGGAGCTGCAGTTGGCGTAATCGACGCTGATCGCCTGCTGCGCGGTGGACTGCGGTCAGCGGGACCGATACCAGGCGACGGTCCGCTGGACCGCGTCGCGGTGCGGGGTCGGTTCCAGGTGGCCGAAGGCGGTGTCGAATTTGCTGGCGTCGATGACGAAGGGCGCGCGGAACTGGTAAGTCGTCTCGCGCATCTCCCGGAGCAATGGCGAGAAGATGCCTGCGACCGCGAGCATTGCTGGGTCGGCGATGCTGGCGTGGACCGGTACCGGCTGCCCAGCGGCCTTGGCGATCATGTCGAAGAACTGCTGGGCGGTCAGCGGCCCAGCCGCTGGAAGATGCCAGACCTGCCCGTCCGCTTCTCGTCGGTCAGCAAGAACCAACAGTCCGCGGGCGATGTCAGGCAGGTAGTGGAAGGTGTGCGGCTGGTCGAGACGTCCGGTCCATTGCGGCTTCTTTCCGGCCAAGATCCGCCCGAACACCGTCTCGCCAGCTGTCGAGCGCGTCCCATGTGGGCCGTAGTAGTCAGAAGCTCGCCCTATGACAACCCGTGCCTGGCCGTTTCGGTCCGCGGCGAGCAGCTGGGCCGCCATCTCCACTCGGATCCGGCCCTTGCGGCCAGCGGCGACGGCGGGCAGGTCGTCGCGCAATGGCCCGTCAACGGGGCCGTACGCGTACAGGTTGTCGGCGAAGACCAGCTTGGCGCCACTGGACTCGGCTGCACCCAGGATGGAACGTGTCAGCGCCGGGAACAGCTCGGGCCATTTGGCGTACGGGGGGCTGGCGCAGTGATAGATGACGGACGCGCCGGCCGCCGCGCGGGCCGTCTGGGCCGGGTCGGACACGTCGGCCGCCACGCCCTGCGCATCATCGAGAGCCTGGCCGCTGCGGCTGACCGCACGCACATTACGGCCATCGTGCACCAACTCGGTCACGACGGCGCTGCCGATGGCGCCGGTAGCGCCGAAGACCACGTGCAAGGAATCATCCCGCTCCGTCATCGTGATCCTCCTTCTCTGGCACCCGTCGTGTCGCCCGGGCGCGTAGTCAGCCTCCGTGAAGTCTTCTGTCAGTCCGCTTTGCAACCGACCACATGCCTAAGCGAGTGCAAGTCGCGCCGAATTGGACGGCCAGCAATATCGTGGCCGCGTCACCCGATGGGCGAGCCAAAGCGGATGACGTTGCCGTCGGGGTCGACAACGGCGCCTTCGTGTTGCCCCCATTCGGTGTCCTGCGGTGAGTGAATCTCGACGCCTGCGGAACGCCACGCCGCTGCCAGGTCGTCGGCGTCGTCAACGAAGAGGTACGCAGCGCTAGTGCGGTGGTCGTCGTCGGGTACGACACCAAGGTGGATCTCTATGCCGTGCCATGTGGCGAAGCCGTAGCCGCCTCCGGCGTATGGACGGACGGCAAAGCCGAGTCGCTGGTAGTGCTCCAGCGCCGCATCGAGGTCATGGACGGCGAAGATCGGCGCGATGCGTTTCATGGCGTCAGCCTCGCAGAGGATTGGCGTGCGCGGCGATCGGGATCCAGCGACCCCGGCAACCCGGTCATGAGACGGCGGGCCTTGCGATGCCGCGCCTATGGACCGCGTGGGGGGCAGGAATGGGAGCGCTCAGGTCATTGGAGCACGATTGACAGCATCGATTCGGTAAGCGTGCCGGACCAGGTCGGTTCCGGCCTCGGCGTTGCCGTCGCAGTGCCGGCCAGACCAGCGACACAGAACGCGCGGCGGTAGCCACCCGGTCAGAGGTCGCAGTGAACATGCAACAAATCCTGCAGTCCGCCGGCGCCGTATGGCATTATGAGCAACAGCCAGACAAGGGTCGTAGCTGTCCACATTGCAAAAGTCAGCAATCGGGAACGATCTCTGTGGCGCAGATATACTGGCAGCACTAACACAATGGCGACGAAACATATAAGAATCTCAAGGGCTAAAATTCGCCCGACCGCGTCGATTGAGTTCCATCTTGCAAACCAGGTCGGTGCCGACAAAGAGACAAATACCGTAAGGCTCAGGAAGGCAGCCGCCTGAAATTAGCAGGGCAAACGCTTGGTTAGGCGAAGTCGCTGTGCATTTTCCATTCACGGACAGCATACCACGCCCAATATGACTTTGACTAGGACTACGCTGCAGCCTAAGTAGTTTAGTGGATTCGAACCCTATGGTGAGCATAAGCGAATTGACATGTTTTGCCCGGCGCATCCGTTCGTCGAGATGAGGATCCCACCTTTTGAGGGCGAGCTTGACTCTAAGGACTTGCTTGCGGCCAGTGTGGGGCTCCTGACCTTGGTACGAAAACGTCGTCCTGTGCGTTAGCTCTTCTTATTCAGTATCTTGCGCGGTCTGGCTCCGTCTGCCGAGCCAATAACGTGTTCCCGCTCCATCGCGTCGAGTAGTTCGACAGACAGCTGGTAACTTATATGCAGCTCTCCTTGGAAGCAGCCCCCGGGCTCGCCATCCCCGCTTCCCTTACAGTGCGTACCGCTCCATCATAGTTGCGGCGAACGTACTGGGTGAGAACTTCTTGCGGTAGATCCTCGGGCATCATGGCGTGTTCCGTGGGGGCTTCATGGTTAGGAACGATTTCCTGGCTATCGCCAGCTTTCTTCAAATACTTGTGCTTTTTGAAACGGCAGATCGCCCGTTAGGTAGTCAAAGAATGATTTGACGCCGATTCCGGCGATGGCTCCCCAAAAGTAACCGCTGCCGAGTCGGTACGCGGCATATGCGATAAGTATATACGCGACGATCTGCGATACTGCAGCAAGCACTTCACCGTATTTTTCTCCCTTGACCCATTCGTCGGCGACACTGACGGAGCTGTGCGCAGCTCGTTTATTGCGCAGCACTACGAGCGGGCTAATGATTAACCCCAAGGCAAACATGACGATAAATGGGACCACTATGACAGCCACCCGAAGCCCCGTGGCGAATATTGCCGCCTTGACGATTCCAACGCCCTAACGTTGTCACGAGCGCTGCGACCAGGATAAAATATTACAAATGGCATCTTGTGGCGAATTATACCGCGTCGGAGCCAATTATCCCATCGTGGTGGACATTCTGACCGCGGGGTCTAGCGTGCCGCGGTGCGCTTGTCCGCCGCCGCAGCGATACGAAGACGCGCCGCCTCGACGTATAAGCTGATTTCCTCGCGCCATTTATCTGCCCCTTGATCCAGATCGACCTTGGTGTGTGCCTTGTGCAGGTTGCCGATTCCTTCAAGCACCCCCGTGGCGCGGCTGTTGAGCTCGTTGTCAGAGACAAGCTGTGCACGAAACAAGGCTTGCCAAGCGGCCGCCCTGCACCGAAACGACTCATCCTTGGCTGATCGATACTCATCGCTGCCCGGCCCAGCGTCGCGCCGCTGGTACCACCGGTCAACCTGAGCCCGGCGGGCTTCCATAGCAGCGCTGGCGAACGAGCTGAACGCGGCCATGCCCTCGGCCCGCACTCGCTCCGCGACCGCAAATTCCTCGGCGCGGACCGCCATCTTGCGCTGCAAGACGTAGGTCAGGGAAGACCCGGCCGCAGCGCCGAGGATGGCGAGCAGTCCGCCGATGATCGCCGTACCCACGCGGAGCAAGATACTGGAAGCCTCCGGCGCTTCGGCGAACGCGCAATCATGCCGGGCGCCGGAGACGCCTCGATTGCATCGGTCCACGGCACAACCGTTTGGCGAAGAGTCCGTGACGAGGGTGTCATCATGCGATCGCCGCATGAACGACGAGCTGATCTGTCCTAGTGCTCCTACAGATCCATCAGCGGTCCGCACCGGCGGCGAATGCACGACGGGCACCCCATGATAGATAGCAACTGCGTCGCTGCAATTTGTATCGCAGCCCGGCGAGCGGGACTCTAGACATTGTGGCTCGGCCTCAGCCTCGGAAAAGGGTCGGCGGCCTCAGCACCTACCAGGCACTGTTGGCCGCGGTCGTGACTGCCGTCGGTGGGGTGATCGTCGCCATAATTACCCTTAACGGAAATAACGGAGATACTTCGTCACCAATACCCAGCCCGAGCCCGACAGAGACCTCGGCGGGTAAGGCGCCGGCGGTAGCCATAACATCGTTCCAGGAAACGCCGGTTCCCCCGCCGGCCCGCCACTACGCCTTCGTGGGGACATCCACAGATTTACCGGATTCGTGGCGGGTTGCCGTGGTGGGTCGACCTGGATCGACTTCCCCGACATCCGCTCCCAAAGGCACGCGTGTCTGGCAGGTTTCGCCGTTTACGGATGTCGACCGGAAGGGCGAATGGAAGATCGACTTTCGTCTCGATCGTGCGCCGTCCATCGCGATGGAGTGGGTTGCCATTGCCTTAGAGGGTGGCTGTCCACCCCCAAAGCAATGCCAACCTGCCCAGTCGCCGGACGAAGTGCGTGCCGATTTGGAGCGTCTCGGTCCGGCTGCGGATCAAGTAAAGGCCAAGTCGCCTGTCTCTCAAAGCTCATCCGGGACGTAGCGCGTCCACGAAGTAATCGGCGATCGCCGAAATCCAAGCGGTCACTGTGGATACTCGCGTCCGTCGCTTCGATCGACGCCGGCTCTACGCTCGCGACCCGTTGATCTCGAGTGCGTCGACGACCGCGCGATATCGGAGCAGATCAACCGTTCGTGCGCTTCCGCGGACCGTGATACAGATATTGCATTGCTCAAGATCAACGGCAGCGCGCGCCTCGTACGACAACCTCCTGCCACCGTTGCCCGGCGGAGAAGGTCACTCGCATTTAAGCAACAAGTTCGGACAGCTTCGCGAGGTCACGCGTGTACTCGCGATAGCTCGGCTCCTACATCCCAGCTCAACTTGAAGACTGGCGTAGTGATGACGGTCGAGCGACGCACACCGTGCGCGGCGCGTGGGTGCCATCCTCGGCTTCGACCTCCACGTAGGCGCGGTAGCGGCCGCCTACCCGGACTACGCTGACATAGCGCAGCGCCGGGGCGTCCCCACAAACCAGGGGCGATCGCGCTGGGAAGACATCCGGGCTGTAGCCACGGGCAAGGCCTGTGTGCTCGTGCCAGTTCCGCGCGGCGAGCCAGACGACGCCATCGACGCACACTGCACTCGGCGCTCCGGCCCAGTTTCCAGGCCCGCGGGAGGGTGGACCAATGACGAGCTCGCCATCGTATTGGCTAGGCCGGAAAGCAAGGTCAGCAAGCGTCACCTCGCGATCGTAGGTCGGGGACCGAACACGACGCGCAGCATGAAGATGGCGCCAAGACAAGAAACGACGGCCCCTTTCCCTCTCGGATGCTGGACCCGTTGCTCGAGGCCTCACGTTGTCCGGGTTGAACTAATGCGACGGCTTCCGAGTCCGGGATGGGGACGTTGAGATCGTCCGTTTCGGCTTGGGACGCGCCGTGTTCGACGCTCGCGACTTTCGCGGGCAACCTGCACCATTTCCATCTTCTAGGGCCGATTTGCTGTTGCTTTGTCCTCAACGAGCGGGGACGCCATACCAACGCGGGTCCTGCGGGACTCCGGCCGTGACCGTCTCCGTCTGATTGTGTGCGGGTCTAGGAGGTTGAAGGATCGGCACATGCTGATCTCTGCCAAGCTGGCACCGACGTCCTCCTATGCCGAGCTGGAAGAGTTCTGGCGGCTGGCCGACGAACTCGGGTTTTACGGGGTGTGGGACTACGACCACTTCTATGGGCCGGACGCTGTGGGTGACGTGGTCGCCCGCGACTACCGCAAAGACACCTTGGAAGGGTGGACCACGCTCGCCGCGATGGCCGTGGTCGTGAAGCGCGCGCGCATCGGGTGCTTGGTAACGGGGGTCACGTACCGGCATCCGGCCGTGCTCGCCAAGATGGCGGTCACCGTCGATCACATCTCCCGTGGACGTCTTGAGTTCGGACTCGGCGCCGCGTGGCACGAGGCCGAGCACCGCGGTTACGGCATCCCCTTCCCGCGCGCCGGCGAGCGGATCGCGATGCTCGACGAGGCGTTGCGGGTGATCACGGCACTTTGGACGGAGGACACTGCCAGCTTCGACGGACGGTACTTCCGACTGCAGGATGCGATCTGCAACCCCAAGCCCGTCCAGAAGCCGCACCCGCCGATCGTCGTGGCCGGGCAAGGGGAGAAGAGGTCGCTGCGGGTTGTGGCCACGCACGCCGACGAATGGAACGCCACCGGTATCGACGCGGCCGACTGGAGCCGACTCAACCAGGTCCTCACCGGCCACTGTGAAGCCATCGGCCGCGATCCAGCGACGATCAGACGCGGCGTCCAGGTCTTCATCGATCCCGCGAAAGACCGCCAAATGCTGCACACGCTGGACATGCTGCCTGCGTTCGAAGCCGCCGGCTGCCAGCACGCCATCCTCAGCTTCTACCAGCCACCGACCGCACAGCAGCTCGAGCGCGCTGCACCGTACTCGCAGGTTTCCTAGCGGCAGGCGTTGCTTACTCCCTCGACCAACTCAGTCGCGCGACCGGAGGCTGCCGCTATCGCGAGTTCTACGGCGCACGTTACGAATACGACCGCCGTAGCGGCCAATCCGCAGCGGACGCAACGTCAGCGCGTGGCGGATCCTCGATCAGCGCACGCCACGGTACCGATCGCTCGACAAGCTGGGGGTGCTGGTTGGCCGGAACCTCGACGCCAACCGGTCAAGCTTCGCAACGCGCCACAGAGGCGGCGAGCGTGCACGCGACGTGAAAGCACTGCGTTCGAAGGCGGGTTAGAGCCTACCTGGATGGATCGATGGCACTAGCGAATTGCGCGTTGAACAGTGCTTCATCGTTCGGCCGGTGGAACCCGATTTGGGCCCGGTCAATGTGGCGCAGCGTCAGTAACTTGTTCAGGTCGGCGAGACTGGCACCAGGCGGCAACGTCAGCCCGGTCCCAATGTGCCACACGCCGTCGGCGGTTGGCCAAGCCATGTACTGACTCATGACCACGACGGTACGCCGAAGCACCGCACACTTGTACGCCCTCCCGCGACACGAACGCCGACGCGAACCTGCGACTTTGCCGCGACCCGTGCTCGATCCGTCGCTATCTCAAGCCGCTTCCCGGTGTCTTCCCGGGGCTTCCGATACCATTGGATCTTGATTGAGCTGTGTTCATCTGTAGGACATGCGGCCGGCCAGGGCGTCGGCATCCGACGGGGGGAGCCGTTGCATTAGGTCGGCCAGCCGCTCGGCGCCGGCGCGTCGTCGTGCGGCGAGGAGCTCCCTCGCCGGGGCGGTCAGCGTCAGGACGCCCTCATGCAGTCTCCGACGGCCATGACGGGGGGTCCGCGCCGTAGGGCACGAGGCGGTCGGTGGTCGGCAGGGTCAGGTTGGTGAACGTGAGCGGCGGTGCCAGCGAAGGTCACGGCGCCGTACGCGGTGTCGATCGAGACCGTCTCCGCCGGGTATGAGTCGGTCTCGGGCACCTCGCCCTGGGCGCCGACGTCGAGCAGGCCGAGTTCCTGGACCCACATGGCGCTGCGTGTCAGCGACAGCTTCACCTGGTACGAACCACCTTCGATGGCACGTCGGTGCAGCGCCGCCATCATCCCGGCGGCCGCGAAGTACCCGGTGATCAGATCGGCCAGGTAGAAGACCGGGGAGAACTTCGGCGGGCCGCCCTGGCCTTCGGCCATCGCGAACCCGGACGCCACCTGCCCGTTCTGGTCGAATCCGGGCCGGTCCTTCCAGGGGCCGGAATGTCCGTACGCGTTGGCTGACATGTATACGATGCCGCGTTCGCTCGCGGCAGCGAGCAGTTCGGGCAGCAGGCCGAAGCGCTCGTTCACCGCCGGGCGGTAGGTGGAGGCGAACACGTCGGCCGTGGCGGCCAGTTGCCGCATGGTCGCCATGTCCTTCTCGTACCGCAGGTCGAGGTACGCGTCGTACTTGCCGACGTCGACGCCGAGGTGCTGGGCGAGGGTGTCGGCGAACCACGGCGAACTGATGTGGAGCACCTCGGCTCCGTACTCGGCGAGCGTTCGGGCGCTGCGCGGGCCGGCGAGCACGTGCGTGAAGTCGAGCACACGAACGCCGTCCAGCGGCGAGTCTCCGTGGTCCCGGAAGGGAACCGGGTCGCCGTCGGCGATCTTGACGATCTCGATCGGCGGTGTCGCCGGCGAGTGCCTTGCCCTGGGGATGGGCGAGCCACTCCTCGCGCGTGAACGCCCGGCAGGCCGGGAGACCGGCGTTCGTCAGCGCCTGCTTCGAGATCCTCCGCGTTCCACTTGGCGACCTCGCGGGCGAAGGATTGCTTGTTGTTACCGCAGTCGAAGAAGTTGAGGTACCCGTTGAGCAGCTTCTGGTACGGCGGCCCGGCCTCGAGCATGACGTAGCGGCCGTCGCGGGTCGGGAAGACACCGTTGACCTGCGACGAACTCGGCTCCGACGTTGCTGGGGTAGCCGGACTGCTCGACGTAGTGGGTCGGGTGCAGGTGGTGCAGCGCGTGGATGATGTCCATGGACATGTCGGTGCGCGCGCCGCCGCGGGCTTCCCAGATCGCGGCGCCCGCGGCGCCGATCAGCAGCTGCGCGGTGCAGGACGCCTCACCGAGACGGTGCGGCGAGCGGATGACGGGATCGTTCCCGTGCATGACGGCGTCCCCCGAGAAGTGCCCGGCGAGCCCCACCTGCTCGATGAGGTCTGCCAGAGGTTTCAGCTCGCCGCGCCCCAGACTGCGCGCATCCTTCTCTGTCATGATCGAAGCTCCTCCCCTGCGGACCTGCCGCCCGAGCTCTTGCCACTTACGGTAGCTAGTCACCCGGGTCGCGTGCGGGCACTGTGCCGCGATTCTGTGGAATCAGATGTCAAGGGGCGTGGGCCATGGTCCTCCTTAGCAGCAGGCTGCTGCGGTGACAGGCTCGGTCGCGGAGGTCTCTGTTTGGGTGGTTCCGCAGCATTCGGGCCCGCCGCCGGGCTCGCCGCTGAAGGTCTGAGAGTCGGCGAGGATTGTGTAGATCTCCCAGCGTTCGCCGTTGGGGGCGCCCTCGACCCAGAACTTGTCCTGCTTGGCGTAGCAACAGGTGGTGCCGCGTTCGTCGATCGAGGCTAGCCCGGCTTCGGCGAGGCGGGTCCGTTCCGTCTCGACGGTGTCGACATCGGAGACCTCGACGCCGAGGTGGTTCAACGATCCGCCGTGACCGGGGTTTTCCAGCAGCACGAGTTTGAGTGGGGGTTCGGTGATGGCGAAGTTGGCGTAGCCGGGCCGGCGTTTGGCCGGTGCGGTGCCGAACAGCTTGGAGTAGAACGCGACCGCCTCGTCCACGTCGTTGACGTTGAGTGCGAGCTGGATACGGGACATGATCTTGGCCTCCTCGGTGACACATCGACGGACGTCTATGTATGGTTACAAGCTTGCTTCAGAAATCGATGGCTGTCAATATAGATGTATGTCTAAGTCTGTGTTGGAGTTGACCCCGGTTGAGACGGTGGCGTGTTGCCCGCCGATGACACGGGCGGCCTTGTCCAGTCAACAGGCCGAGCAGATTTCGCCGCTGCTGAAGGCGCTAGCCGACCCGGTTCGGCTGCGGCTGTTGTCGTTGGTCGCCTCTCACGCCGACGGCGAGGCCTGCGTGTGCGACCTGACGGGTGCCTTCGAGTTGTCGCAGCCGACGATCTCCCACCATCTCAAGGTGCTGCACGAGGTCGGTTTGCTGGATCGGATGAAGCGCGGCGTGTGGGTGTATTACAGGGCGCGGATGGACGCGCTCGCCGGGCTCGCGGCCCTCATCCGGTAGGCGGGTCGCCGGATCGCTGCCGGCGGACTCGATGACCGTGGTCCGCCGGCGTGGGCCCGGGCAACGGCGAGAGCGGAGCGGCCGGCGTCGTGCGTGCACACGAACGCACTCGTGGTCCTCGACTCGGTCACGATGGCACACCGGCCGACGGCAACGCGGCTTGGTGGGTGGGCAGTTGATGTTCGCGGACCCAGGTTTGGGCGGCCATCTGGACGGCGTCCCACGGTGAGCCGAGCGGCGGGGTGTAGGACAGGTCGAGCTCGGACATGCCGTCGACGGTCATGTCGTGGAACAGGGCCGTGGCGAAGGTGTCGACGCGCTTGGCGGTTTCGGTGCCCAGCGCACCGATGAGTTGGGCACCGAGCAGCGCCCCGGTGCCGGCGTCGCCGGTGATGCGGATGGTGATCGGGTGCGCGCCGGGGTAGTAGGCCTTGTGGTCATCCGGGCTGGCCTGGCTGGTCAGCGGCGTGTACCCGGCCGCGCGGGCTTCGTGTTCGCGCAGGCCGGTGCGGGCGGCGACGAGGTCGAAGACCTTCACGACCTGGGTGCCGAGACTGCCGGCGAAACGCGCCCGGCCGCCGAGGGCGTTCTCGCCGGCGACGCGGCCCTGCTTGTGCGCGGTGGTGCCCGAGCGGCAGGTAGGTGACGCCGAGCAGGCGGTGGTGGGTGACGACGCAGTCCCCGGCGGCCCACACGTGCGGCAGACCGGTCGCCATCGTCTCGTCGACGACAACGGCTCCGCGGGCGCCGGTCCGCGCGCCGGCGCGCACGAGCAGGTCGGTGTCGGGTCGGACACCGACGACGACCAGCACCAGGTCGACGTCCCAGCCGAGCGGCTGATCGTCCGGGCCGATCCCATCGACGTGCAGCCGCGCCGATCCCGTCGTCGGTGCGCGGTGATCCGGGTGACGGTGGTGCTGGTGTGGACGTCGACGCCGTGCCGTTCGAGTTCGGCGTGCACCAGGGCGCCGAGCTCGGGGTCGACGGTGGGCAGGACCTCGGGCAGCATCTCGACCTGGGTGACGGCGATGCCGCGGGCCGTCAGGCCTTCGGCCATCTCCAGTCCGACGTAGCCGGCGCCGACGATCAACGCGGTCGTCGGCTGGATGCCGGTCGAGGCTGGCGGTGAGGGCGAACGTGTCGCCCATCGAGTGCAGCAGGTGCACCCCGTCCGCGACACCGAGTTGGTCGAGCCCGTCGATGGGTGGCCGGACCGGGACGGCGCCGGTGCCGACGACCAGCTCGTCGTAGGTCGAGCCACGATTCGGCGCCGTTCTTGGTCCCGCACGGCAAGGCGCTGGCCGTCGACGTCGATGGAGGTGGCCAGCGTGTCCAGCCGCAGCCGCATGCCGGTGGCCTCGAGGTCGGCGTAGCTGCGGTGGGCGAGATTGCGCCAGTGGGTCACCTCACCGGAGATGTAGTACGGGATGCCGCAGATGGAGAAGTTCGGGTAGGCGTCAGCGACCACCACGGTCACCTCCGCGCCGGGGTCCAGTTCACGGGCCCGCAGCGCGGCGGAGATGCCGGCGTCGCTGCCGCCGATGGCTACCAGATGCATGAAAGGCCCTTTCAGAGCTGATGATTCTGGGTTTGTGGTCCGTGGTCAGGAGCGCGGAATAGCGGTTGCCGTTGTGTGGGGGACGACCACGTCGTCGGCGGTCGAGGCCGCGTCGGGGTAGAGCGCGAGTACGGCCAGCAGGCCGACGGCGGCGCCGATCAGTTGCATGGCGATGAACGCGGGCGCCGAGCTCGGCGCGATGCCGGCGAACGTGTCGGAAAACATCCGGCCGATCGTCACCGCCGGGTTCGCGAACGAGGTGGAACTGGTGAACCAGTACGCCGCGCCGATGTAGGCGCCGACCGCCGGCGCGGCCAGCATGCCGCGCCGGGTGCGCGCGAGCGCGAAGATCAACAGCACCAGTCCCGCCGTGGCAACCACCTCACCGACCAGGTGGCCACCGGTGACCCGGTGCTTGGTGGACAGGTGCGTTCCGACGCTGAACATCACGTTGGCCAGCACTGCCCCGCACGATCGCGCCAAGGCACTGTGCGACCGTGTAGGCAGCAACATGTCTCGATGAAAGACCGGTCCCCGCGCGGCGCCCGAGCAACCAGTCCACGATCGACACGACTGGGTTGAAATGCGCCCCCGACACCGGGCCGAGCATCAGGATCAGCACCGCCAGCCCGAACGCGGTCGCGGTGCTATTTTCCAGCAGCTGCAGACCGAGCGTCGTTCGGTGACAGCTGCTGGGCGGCGATACCGGAGCCGACGACGACCGTGACGAGTAGCCCGGTACCGAGGAACTCCGCGAACAGTCGGCGCCCCAGCACAGACTTTGGCGGAACGGGCGGTTGCGGCGGGGTTCGGGTCACGCCGACATCTTGACGGACCACCGGTTAGTCAGTCAACATTGAGGCAATGGGTACTGAGCGAGGCACGGAGTTGCGGCGGCGGGCGGCGAAGCACGCCGCCCTGTCCGACCCGTCGCGCCTGCTGATCATCGATACACTCAGCCTCGGTGACGCCTCACCCAGCGAGCTGCAGGCACTGCTGGCGATGCCGTCAAACCTGCTGGCACACCACCTCAAGGTCCTCGACAACGAGGGCTTCCTCGTGCGTATCCGGTCCGAAGCGGACCATCGGCGGACCTACCTCCACCTCGATCCCGCGGCCCTCGACGGACTACAGCCCGGCAACGGTCGGCACGGCGATGCGGGTGGTGTTCGTGTGCACCGCGAACTCGGCCCGCTCGCAACTCGCCGCCGCGCTCTGGCGGCGAGCCAGCACCATACCGGCTACATCCGCCGGCACCCATCCCGCCAAGCGCATCGACCCCGGCGCGGTCGCCGCCGCTCGCCGGCACAACCTTCCACTGCGCGTCCGGCGCCCCCGCCCACTCGACGACGTCGTGATCGCTGACGACTTCGTGATCACCGTCTGCGACCATGCGCACGAAGAACTCGGCAACACCGACGGCCTGCACTGGTCGATACCCGACCCCGTTCCGATCGGCACCGCCGCCGCATTCGATGCGACCTTCGAGCAACTCAACCGACGGGTCACCCACCTCGCGCCCCGCCTCGCCGCCTCCTGACAGGAGCACCGCCCATGACCCAGGCCTACCCGCGGCAAGAAATCACCCTCGACCAACAGGCTCGCCCTCAAGACCGCTGCCACCCGGTTGCGGCGTGACTTCGAAGGCATCTTCGGCGTCGAAACCATCGAACGGTTCCTGCACACCTCCTACGACCAATTCGCCGGCCGGGCCACCGTGGCGAACTTCCTGCCGCTGCTCGCCGAACGCTTCGCCCGGCAGCGCCTACAAGCCCTGGCCAAGGTCGAAGGCCTCTCCTACGACGGCAAACCCGTCGTGCTGTTCCTCTGCACCCACAACGCCGGCCGCTCCCAGATGGCACTCGGCTTCTTCCAGCACTACGCCGGCGACGCGGCCATCGCCTGGTCCGGCGGATCCGAACCCGGCGACCAAATCAACCCCGCCGCGGTCGAAGCCATGCGCGAACGAGGCATCGACATCTCCCGCGAATACCCCAAGCCCTGGACCGACGAAATCGTCCAAGCCGCCGACGTGGTCATCACCATGGGCTGCGGCGATGCCTGCCCCGTCTTCCCAGGCAAACGCTACGAAGAATGGGTACTCGACGACCCAGCCGGCCTCCAGGTCGCAGCCGTCCGCCCCGTCCGGGACGCGATCGAGCGCCGCGTACTCGACCTCCTCGAAGAACTGCAGGTTCCGCAGCGGATGCGCTGAGCCTGCCCCGGCATTCGCACGCGCCAGGCGCTGTACGGACGGAGCGCATTCGCCGCCGACCGTGAGGCACGCATCTCAAGCCGCCACCAGGTACTCGAGCGCGTCGATGATCGTGTTCGCAGCTTGCTGGATGCGGTTCCCAGAGGCCGTGATGACCTTGATCGCCTCGTCGGCACCGGCCGCCCAGCTCGCCACATACCCGAATGAGTACTCCGAGCTGTCGAGGCCGAGGCCGGCGCACACGACGTAGGCAACGCTCTCCGCTTCGCACTCGGCGAGCTCGCGCGGACCATCGAAACGGTGTCGTCCCCCGTCATGCGGCGAGCGCGAGTGCGAACGGGTAAACCTGGGCGGCGCCGGCTAGGCGCAGCAGCCGGGATACCACGGTGAACGTCCAGCCGGTGTCGATGAAGTCGTCGATGAGGAGCACTGGCTGCCCGGTCAGCTGTGCGGCGAGCGCGGATGGCATTTCGTAGGCATTCCACACCTCGCGTAGGCGTAGCGCACTGTTGGTGCGACCGGTCGACGAGGGCCTGACGTGGGTTACCTGGCCAAGGTCGGTCAGGCGGCCAAGTTGGGCCAGCCGGGACGCCAGATCCGCAATTAGCCGCGGGCGTCGCATGGAGCCCACGCGCACGATAGCGGCGGGACGCTGCGCCCAGTCCCACGATGCGAGCACCTGGACGGACGCCTTGACCAGGTCGTCCGGTACGGGAGCGTCTGCGGCCTCGGCGGCGAGCAGCGGCCGCAGCCGGGAACCGAACCCGAGGTCGGTGAGCCGGGCGATCACCCTGCCGGTCTCGGCCCGGTCGTTCGCCGCCACCTTGCCGCGCACCTCGATGCCCAGACCAGGCATGGCACTCGGCCACATCCGGCGCGAGTCGAACGCGACGCCGGGACGCCCCAACACGGATGCCGCCGCAGAGACCGTCTCTTCACCGACCTCGCCGGCCAGCGTGAGCCCGCCGCAGTTGTCGCAGCGACCGCAGTCGAGCGGCCCGGGGTCGTCAAGCTGCGTGCGCAGGAAGCGCATCCGGCAGGTGGTGGTCGTCTGGTACTCGCGCATCGAATGCTGCTCGTCATGACGCACTCGCGCGACGTTGCGGTAGCGGTCGGCGTCGTACTGCCACTCGGCGCCGGTCGCGATCCACCCTCCTCGCACCCGCTTGGCTGCGCCGTCGACGTCGAGCACCTTGAGCATCGTCTCGAGCCGCGAACGGCTCAGTTCGACGCGGGTCTCGAGAGCGGCGGTACTCATCGGCGCGCCCTCAGCAGCGAGCGTGCGCAGCGCCTGCCGAACATGCTCCTCGGCGGGGAATCCGACGGAGACGAAGTAGTCCCAGATCGCCTGATCCTCCCGACCCGGCAGCAGGATCACCTGGGCCCGATCGACTCCGCGACCGGCGCGGCCCACCTGCTGGTAGTAGGCGATGGGTGAGGCCGGTGCGCCGAAGTGGATCACGAACCCGAGGTCCGGCTTGTCGAAGCCCATGCCGAGCGCCGATGTCGCGACGAGTGCCTTGACCCGGTTGTTGATCAGGTCGTCCTCGGCGGCAAGTCGCTCTGTCTGCTCGGTCTGGCCGGAGTAGGCAGCCACCGAGAACCCCCGCTCGCGCAGATAGCCGGCTATCTCCTGCGATGCGGCGACCGTGAGCGCGTAGATGATCCCGGAGCCGGGCAGCGTGTCGAGGTTCTCAGCGAGCCATGCCAGCCGATGGGCAGTCGTCGGCAGCTCGAGCACACCCAGGTGCAGCGAATCGCGGTCGAGGCTGCCGCGCAGGACGAGAACATCGTCCGGTGCGCCCAGCCGCAGGCCGAGCACGTCGGCGACGTCGTCGACCACCCGCGCGTTGGCAGTCGCGGTGGTTGCCAGCACCGGAATGCCATCCGGGAGTTCGGGCAACAGCGTGCGCAGCCGACGGAAGTCGGGCCGAAAGTCGTGTCCCCAGTCGCTGATGCAGTGCGCTTCGTCGACGACCAGCAGCCCACAGGTCGCCGCGAGCTGGGGCAGCACGTTGTCGCGGAAGTCCGGGTTGTTGAGACGTTCCGGCGACAGCAGCAGGACATCCACCGCGCCGCGCGACACGTCGGCGAAGACTCGCTGCCATTCGTCGATGTTCGTGGAGTTGATCGTCACAGCCCGGATGCCGGCTCGTTCGGCGGCAGCGATCTGATTACGCATCAGGGCAAGCAGCGGCGAAACGATCACCGTCGGTCCGCTGCCCTGTGCCCGCAACAGCGCGGTAGCGACGAAATACACCGCAGACTTGCCCCAGCCCGTGCGTTGCACGACCAGAACTCGCCGCCGGTCGGCCACCAAAGCTGCGATCGCCGTCCACTGATCTTCGCGCAGTACAGCGTCCTCGCCGGCGAGCGCGCTCAGACGACGTTGCGCCTGGACACGAAGCTCCGTCCGATCACACACGCCGGTCATCCGCCCTGTCTAACAGGCGCCGCCGACACGTCGCCCAGCACATCAGCCCGTGACCCGGGATCGGCGACCTACTCGAGCACTCACACGCCGATGAGGGCCGTACGTGTCAGTCTGAAATGGTCTTACCGATGCGAAGGTCTGCGCGGTGGCGGACGAGACCGGCTGCGACTTCACCTACTGGACCTCGATGAGATATGCGATCTCGGTTTCCCACTGGGCCGGGTCGGGTGCCTCGCGCGGGTCGGTGAGATATTGCTCGATCCGCGCGCGCCACGCAGTCGGGCTGTCCATCGCCCATCGCACACCGTGCTGCTCGCCCCATTGCTGCACCGCGGCATTTGCCGCGACGAGCCCCTCGTAGTGACCGCGAAACAGCAGCGTGACGTAGTCACCGGCCGGTAGCACCCCCGCGCGCACACGCTCATCCGGTGGCGGCGTGCCATCGACTGGCACCGCTACGTCGATGAGCAAACTGTCGGCCATGTCCACCTCGGCATAGCGAATCAGCGGGGCGCCCGCCGCAGACACGCCCTCGTGCACCGCGAGCCAGCCGAACACCTCGGCGAAACCGTGGTCGATGGCATCCGCGAGTTGGTCGAGCGACACCCGTTCGGTGACCGCGACGTATGGTTGTGCCGCCCGCGCAACGATCCGGGGTTGATCGCTCATCGTCCGTCTCCTTCGCAGGGCATCACGAAGCGCCCGGCCCATTGTCTTCCGACAGTGGCCATGTCGATCCGCGCGTTACCCGTCTCGTTATGCACCAGATCTCGGTGGGTCGGATGGCCGTTTGCGGCGTACCTGAACGCGTTACGGAGTCCGTAGGCGTCGCGGTAGCCGCCGGGCAAAGCTCGATGGGTTCCTTGAATACGCGGCCGAACGCGGCGGGGCGTGGCCGACGTGCCCGGGTACTGGCCGGTAAGAGGGTCGCCGCCGTCGGCGGGCGCTGATATTCGGCGTGGTGGCCGCGGGGTTGACCACCGGTATCGCTCTGAGTGTTAGTGGCGGCCAAGGGCTACTACGTGGACCTAGCCGCAGGCACCACCGCCCGCTACGCTGCCGACGCGACCCTCGGCGCGCCCTGCTCGCCGCGGCCGGGGTCGGCGTCGGATCGCTGATCCGCTCGCGGCCGCCGCTTGGGTGGTGAGGCAGATGGCTGAAGTCCCGGGGATGTCGTCGCGGCAGCGGTGGACGCTGGTGCTGGTGTGCACGGCGGTGTTCATGTTACTGCTGGACATCACCGTGGTGAGCGTGGCGCTGCCATCGATTCAGCGGGATTTGGGGGCGAGCCTCGCGGACCTGCAGTGGGTGAGCGCCGCCTACGCCTTGGTGCTGGCCGTGCTGCTGCTGCCGGCGGCCACCATGGGTGACCGGCTGGGCCGGCGCCGGCTGTTCCTGGTCGGCCTGGTCATCTTCACCGCCGGGTCGCTGGCGTGTGCGCTGGCCCCGACCGCGCTGGCGCTCGAGCTGTTCCGCGCGCTGCAGGGAGTTGGCGGCGCGGTGCTGTTCGCCACCGGCACGCCGCTGCTACGCGCGGAGTTCTCCGGAGCCGCCCTGGCTCGGGCGCTGGGCGTCTTCGGCGCCACGATCGGCGGCGCCACCGCCATTGGGCCGCTGGCCGGCGGGGTGCTGACCGACACACTGGGCTGGCGGTCCATCTTCTTCATCAATCTGCCCATCGGCGTGGCAGCGTTCGCGGGCGGGGTAACTGCGCCAGCTCTGGCAGCGCCCCTATGGCATGAACGTGGCGAAGGCGTTGGCCGCCTTTGACCGCGTTACTGGCGATGACGACGTCGCTCCGGCGCTCATTCTCGAACGTGCGCGGCGCTGGGTGGCGGCGAGAGAGCCAGCCTACCTGCCGCCGCTGGAGCGGTGGCTGGATGACGGCGCATGGCGAAACGAACCACCGGTCCGCCGCAGCAACAGTCACCACAAACCAAGCGCCGCAGAGGTGGCCGCAAACCTGGCGCGCGAAGCAGAAAGGAACGGTCGATGACGACCCCCAAGGACAAGCTGCCTGCCACCCAAAAACTCACGGCGGTGCCAGTGGCAAACCTGCCGGCACCATGGCCAACACAGGAGAAGGTCAAGGACCTGGCGACGGATCTGGACCGGCGTTACCCCCTCCTCGAGGCGGTGGTGAAAGTTCGCGCAACTCTCGGAAGCCAACGACTACACCCGCAAGCAGATGAGCGGGCCGAGAGGCTCCATGAGCGCCTCGAACGGATAAGCCACAGGTTCAAGGACATGCAAAAAGAATGGGATGAATGTCACCCAGACAGTTGGCTGGCCAAACCCGAAGAAAGCAATCGCCCTGTCTACAGCGAAGTAGCGAAGATGATCACTATCCTCATGGGCTCTTTCCCGACAGCAAAAATCCCGGAACCCGAAATCTTTGTACGCGCCCGATGGAAGACGTCATGGCCCTCGAACCGAGCTTTGCCGAAATGGAGTCGACATGCCGGGAGTTGCGCAGGAAAAACAAGTTCATGCCCTCGATCTCGGAAGCGATCGAGGAACTGGAGGAACAGAAGAAACTCTGGGATCGCCGCTCGGAAGTGGTCTGGTTTCTTGAGGAATGGCACGAGGAACTGCCCCAACAAATCGCCAGCGCAAAAGTAGCCGAACAGGCCCTCGCCGAACGTCAGGCAAAGGCCGAAGAAGCCAAAAAGGCCGCCGCAGAACGCATGGCGGCCAAGTCGCAGCCAATCGTCGCCGGCGACCGTGTCCGCAATACCAAATACTTCGGCAACGTTGTGGCAGTCGGGCAATTCGACAGCGGCGCTACACGGTATCGCGTGCGCGTCGACGGTCTCACCCAGGAATATGATTTTTGGCTGGCGCAGCTCGAGCGCCTGATCCCAGGCGACGAAGGCTTCGAGCCTCCCGCCGTACCCATGATTGAGCACCGCCAAGACGCGCCGATGACGCCGACCTCCTTGCCCGCGGAGCCATTGGATGCGAGTGGCGACAAAGTTGGTGTTCCCGTTGACCGCAGCAGCGAGACGCGGAATGGCGAGGACGACTAGCCAATCATGGCTGCTTTTCTAAGAAACGTGCCGAACCGTGTGGCAAAATCTGACGCAACCGATAACAGAACTTCTGAGGACGTAGTTCTATGACCCGCGCCATCACATTCACTCAGGCCCCAGGTCCGACGCGCAGTGAAAGCTGCCGAGAGCGCCGGTCTGCGCGTGACCGGCTTTGTCGTCAGGCCGGACGGGTCCATCCAGATAATTAGTGACGAAAACCAGTCCCCGGCAGTTGACAGCGGAGCTTCGCTAGCAGCATCATGGGACGATGCCTGATGGGAAGAAGGTGGCGGTTCTCAAACTCAGATATGTGGACGAGTATCGGGACCGTACTGGAACATTACGGCGCTATTTCCGAAAAGGCGGCAAGCGATTAGGCGTCCTTCCTGGCGACGTTGGTTCCGAAGAGTTCATGGCGGCCTACGCCGCCTTTCTGGCAGAGAAGCCAGCCGCCGCTAAGACAACTCTTTTCACTCGGATTTGTTGGGCAAGTTGATAATCGACTTCTACGGCAGTCGAATGTTTACCGAACGCAAGCCGTCAACCCTGTCAACTTTATCGTTATGCCCTGGAACCTCTGGCAAAAGAGCATGGGCACCGGTCGGCTACTATGATGACGGCAGAGAACGCCGAGAAAATTATCAACAAGATCGGGGCGCGACGACCCGGCATGGGAAAATCTGACCAGAGCCGTGATGCGCCGGGTAATGCAGTTTGCCGTAAAAGAGCGGCGTCGCAAAGACAACCCTATAATCGGGTATCCATGCGTTCCCAGTCGGTGAACATCACACTTGGACGGATGTTGAGTTGGATCAGTTCGAGTTCAAATGGCACCGTAGGTACACGCCAGCGGCTCGCTTATGCGCTATTGCTATACATGGGGCAACGCGTTGGCGACGTAGCGAAAATGAACCGATCCGATATCTCCGAGGCATGATCCACGTCGTACAGCAAAAAACCGGGGCCAAGGTCTGGGTGCCAATTGACCCTGCACTAGAACGCGCCATGAAGGCGTTCCCGGCAAAAGGTTTGAATCTAATCGGCGACGCGAATGGTAGACCGATTAAGCGTGCGGCTCTGTCGGCATTGATGCGTGCAGCAATCAAGCAAGCTGGGCTATCGTCCCGTTGTGTTTCCCACTGGACTCCGGAAGGCCGCTATGATGCGCTTGGCCGAGAACGACGCTACTGACAAACAGATCGCCGCCTGTTTCCGGCCACAAGACCCTGAAGGAAGTTGAGCGCTACACCAAGGCCGCCGATCAGAAAAAACTGGCGCGCGCCGCCATGGACAAACTGCCTAACAGAAACGGGCGCAGCGCCTAACGGTGCAAGAAACCGTTGCGGCACAGCAACTTTCAAAACCGGAATCTTT
>CAWDGB010000009.1:0-242627 GCA_963801715.1 uncultured Actinomycetota bacterium
CGCCGTTCAGAGACTGTTCTCCGTCGCGTTTTAGGATGCCGGGCAGGGAATTTCCGTGACTCCCACACCGAGATAGGTCCTGGGCTGTCGTGGCGCGACGCGTTCACCGCGCCCCGCCGCAAGATGATCACCGACCTTGGCATTGGGGCAATGAGCAGCCGGGGCGATCGCGGCAATGAGCATCGTCAACCCAGGGAAGGGTGCCCGTCGAGGGCGAAGAAGTCAATCGAGACCTGGCTGGGATTTCGTCAGGCGGCCTTCGGTCATAGCCCGCGCAGGTCCTTCCGGGTGAACGTTATGCCAGCCGTGACCGCGGGCTCGAGCGTGCGGATCGTGCGCTCGATCGGGTCGACCCGAGCTCGCACGCCCAGCGGGAGCACGCCCATCGGCGAGCTGTGCCCATAGTCGAGATTGGCGACAACCACGAGGTCAGCTCGACCCCACTCGGCCAGCACCCGCTGGACCCGATCCCACAGCTCGAACATCCGTTGCAGCGTGTACGTCTCGGGCCGGGACAGCAGCAGCGCGGCGATGCGGCCGAGGATGCCGGTGGCGCCGTAGTTCTGCAGCCATAGTTCGACCGTGTACGGCGCTGGTGCTTCCTCGGAAAGCTCAAGCAGCAAAACGGCGCCGTCCCAGGTCGACGGCGGCGGCCAGATCGGGGTTCCTTTCACGGTTTCGAGCGTGTCGGCGCAGCCACCGATGAGCTCCCCTTCGACCGGTTCGGTGCCCTGTAGCCAAGCCCAGCCCGGATTCGGCCACCAGCGACGGCGCCGACCGGCGAGCACCGGGTTGGCCCAATCCAGCCGTTCATCGGTCCACTCCGGCGCCGCCCGCAATTGAAGCGGCTCGGACCGGAATAGCGCATCGCGCACGCATTCCTCGACGTACGGGTGAATGCCGCCGTTCTCGGCAAACGCGGTCAGCAGGCTCGGCCCATAAAACGAAACGACGCCCGCGACCCGATTGGCGAGATGCTGCACGGTCGAGTCCGAGAAGCCCATGAAAACCTTGGGATGGTCGTGGATCATGTCGAAATCGAGGTACGGGATCATTCGGATCGAGTCGTCGCCGCCGATGCTGGTCAGGATGCCCGCCACGGCATCCTCGGTGAGGGCCCAATGCAGATCATCGGCCCGCGCCCGCGGATTCGCCCGCAGGAACGCGTCATCTCGGCGGGCGTTGGGCGCGTCGACAACCAGCACGTCGAAGGTCCGCTCCAGTTGACGCACGCCAGCGTCATGGCGGTGTGGGACAGCGGCACTGACGCCTGCAGACAGCGACACGATGGCGACGGTGTCACCAGCCCGCAGGGCGGGAGGAGAGATCAACGACATGAGGCGAGCGTGCCGCGCGTTCGGACCCGCAGCAACTCGCGGAGTAACGCAGTGGTAGGACCGTGCCATGTCGCCCACGCTTCCCGCCCACGCCTCCGGCACGTTCACTATTGGCGAGCGGACGGTGCATCGGCTCGGGTTCGGCACGATGAGATTGACCGGACCCGGTATCTGGGGTGAGCCGGTCGACCGGGCCGAGTGCGTGGCCGTCGTGCGCCGTGCCGTCGAGCTAGGTGTCGATCTCATCGATACCGCAGATTCGTATGGACCGGCGGTCAGTGAGGACATCATCCGCGAAGCGCTCCATCCCTATCCGTCGCACGTGCTGATCGCCAGCAAGGCTGGCCTGGTCCGGACCGGACCGGACGCATGGTTTCCGGTTGCGCGGCCTAGGTACCTGCGTCAGCAGGCGGAAATGTCACTGCGCCGCCTTCGCCTGGACTGCATTCCGCTGTTTCAGCTGCATCGCATCGATGAGCAGGTCCCGCTCGCGGATTCGCTCGGTGCCCTTGTCGAGCTTCGGGACGAGGGCAAGATCGAGGCCATTGGTCTGTCCGAGGTCGGAATGCCGGAGATCGAAGAGGCTCGGGCGATCACTCCGATAGCCACGGTGCAGAACCTCTACAACCTCACACACCGACGGTCGGAGCCTGTTGTCGAGTACTGCGCGGCGAATGGCATCGGGTTCATTCCGTGGTATCCGATAGGGGGCGGACGCCTTGCAGCCGCGGAGCGCCGCCTCGATGACCTGTTGCGCGCCGCGGGCGGCACACCAGCTCAGGTCGCGCTGGCGTGGCTGCTCGCGCGTTCGGAGGTGATCCTGCCCATTCCCGGTACGTCTCAGATATCCCACCTGGAGGAGAACGTCGGCGCGGCGGAGATCACGTTGACCGACGACCAAGTGGCCGGGCTGACGGCCGCTGGAACGCCGCACCGAAGCCGCCATCCGGTGTGACGTTGCCCGTTCCGCATGGCCAGATAGTAGGACGTCCTAGTAATCTTGCGATATGGACGCGGGTGACATCGAGGCGGGCCGCGCCCGCTGGCAGCAGCGCTACGACGCGGCGGCGAAGCTCGACCGGGACTACACGACGCTGTCCGGGGTAGAGGTCGAGCCGCTCTACGGGCCGACCGGCGCCGAGGACCGTTTCGAGCGCATCGGCTGGCCGGGGGAGTACCCGTTCACGCGAGGAATTCACCCGACGGGCTACCGGGGCAAGCCGTGGACGATCCGGCAATTCGCCGGATTCGGGAACGCCGAGCAGACCAACGCGCGCTACAAGATGATCCTGGCCGAGGGCGGTGGCGGGCTGTCGGTCGCATTCGACATGCCCACGCTCATGGGCCGCGACTCCGACGATCCCCGCTCGCTCGGCGAGGTTGGGCACTGCGGGGTGGCGATCGACTCCGCCGCGGACATGGACGTGCTGTTCGAGGGCATCGACCTCGCCTCGACCACCACCTCGATGACGATCTCCGGTCCCGCGGTACCGATCTTCTGCATGTATGTGGTGGCGGCGGAACGACAGGGCGCAGATATCAGCCGGCTCAACGGAACTCTGCAGACCGACATATTCAAGGAGTACATCGCGCAGAAGGAGTGGATCTATCCGCCGGAGCCGCACCTGAAGCTCATCGGCGACCTGATGGAGTTCGTGGGCACCGAGGTGCCCGCGTACAAGCCGCTGTCTGTCTCGGGGTATCACATCCGGGAGGCGGGTTCGACCGCCGCACAGGAGCTGGCATTCACCCTGGCCGACGGTTTCGGCTACGTCGAGCTGGGTCTATCCCGCGGGCTTGACATCGAGCAGTTCGCCCCCGGCTTGTCGTTCTTCTTTGATGCTCACATCGATTTCTTCGAAGAGATCGCGAAGTTCCGTGCTGCTCGCCGCATTTGGGCGCGGTGGATGCGCGATGTGTACGGCGCCCGGACCGAGCGGGCGCAGTGGCTGCGGTTCCACACCCAGACGGCTGGCGTCTCGCTGACCGCGCAGCAGCCGGACAACAACATCGTGCGCACCGCCGTCGAGGCCATGGCCGCGGTCCTCGGGGGCACGAACTCGCTGCACACCAACGCCCTTGACGAGGTGCTCGCGCTGCCCTCGGAGAAGGCCGCACAGATCGCGCTGCGCACCCAGCAGGTGATCGCGGAGGAAACCGGTGCGCTCAACGTCGTCGATCCCCTCGGTGGTTCCTGGTACGTCGAAGCCGAGACAGATCGGATCGAGGCGGAGGCGGAACGCATCTTCACTCAGATCCGAGATCTCGGGTCTGACGGAACGATGACGGCCGGGTTGCTGCGGGGCATCGAGGACGGTTGGTTCATCACGGAGATCGCCGACTCTGCGTTCGCTTACCAGCAGCAGCTGGAGAAGGGCGAGAAGCGCGTGGTGGGGATGAACACGCTCACTGGCGACGTCGGCGACGAGTTGGAGATCTTGCGGGTATCGCACGAAGTCGAGTTGGACCAGCGCCGGGTGGTCGCGGATCGGCGTCGCACGCGCGACCAGGCCGCGGTGGATGTGGCCCTCACCCGGATGGTTGAGGCGGCCCGTTCGGACCGCAACATCGTCCCGCCGATGCTCGAGGCAGCACGCGCGGAAGCCACGCTCGGCGAGATCTGTGACGCGTTTCGGCCGCTCTGGGGCGAGTACCGGGAGCCCGTGCGGTTCTAGGTCGGCGCGGGACGCTAATTCTCCTAGGATGCCCGGCGTGGCTACCAACGTGATCGATTTCGAGGTGTCGAAGACCGCCATCGACGGTTTGCTCGTGCTGTGCATGAAACAGGTCAGTGACGAGCGCGGCGCCATTCGGGAGTTCTTCCGGGAGAGCGGCCTGCAGGAGGCCGGTGTCTACGCCGGGCGTTGGCGGCAGATCAATGTGACGCAGAGTAGGCAGGGAACGATCCGGGGGCTGCACGGCGAGGCGATGACGAAGCTTGTCGCCATTGTGTCCGGCGAGGCCTTGGGCGTATACGTCGACGCCCGGCCGGAATCGTCGACAACCGGTGCGGTCGCGACCGTGCGACTCGCACCGGGAACCCAGGTTTTGGTGCCCTCCGGCGTGTGCAATGGCTTCCAGTCGCTGAGCGCCGAACCGACGCAATATCTGTATTGCTTCGATACCGAATGGGCACCAGGGATGGCCGGGGTGGCTGTCAATCCCTTCGATGCCGAGCTTGGCATCGACTGGCCGATCACGATCGACCGGGAAGACCGGTCGCTACTGTCCGCGAAAGACGCTGCCGCGCCGACGCTTGCGGAAGTGCTCGCCCGTAGCTGAACGGCGGCGGGCACCAGGGTGCATCTGGGACACTGGACCACATGACCGCTGCGAACCGCCGTCGTCCCCCCGCGCCTGCGCCCGCGATGGCAGCTGCCATGTCCGGAGCCGTCGACCTCGCGGCCGTGAAGGCCCGCTCCGACGCGGCCACGCGGGCCGCCGAGAACCCCCCTCCGGCGCCTGGAGGCTACGTCGTCGACGTGACCGAGGCGACGTTCCAGACCGAGGTGATCGATCGATCGTTCCAGGTGCCGGTGCTCATCGACCTGTGGGCCGACTGGTGCCAACCGTGCAAGCAGCTGTCGCCCATCCTGGAGCGGCTCGCCGGCGAGGCTGGAGGCAGCTGGATTCTCGCCAAGATCGACGTGGACGCCAACCCGCGCATCTCGCAGGCGTTGCAGGTCCAGAGCATCCCGACCGTCTTCGCGGCGATCGGGGGACAGCTGGTACCTGGCTTCCAGGGTGCGTTACCTGAACCGCAGGTTCGGGAGTTCGTGGGCGCACTGGTCAAGGCCGGCGCGCAGGCCGGCCTCGGCGATGCGGTCGCACCGGGTGCTGCCGGCGACGACGAGGCAGCGGCAGCCGAGCTGCCGGTCGATTCGCGCTTCAGCGATGCCGAAGCCGCGCTCGAAGCCGGTCAGTTCGACCTGGCCGCGAAGGGCTACCAGGCCATCCTCGACGCGGAGCCGGCCAACACCGAGGCGGCGCTCGCGCTGCGCCAGGTGCGGCTGTTGGAACGACTGCAGGACATTGATCCCAAGCTCGTCGCCCGGGCCGAGACCGCACCCAACGACGTGCCGGCCCAGCTTGCCGCCGCCGACTATGCGCTGTCGCGTAGCGACGTCGATGGCGCGCTGGGTCGGTTGCTTGCCCTCGTCCGCAGAGTGAGCGGTGATGACCGGGACGCCGTCCGAGAGCGGCTCATCGAGTACTTCGACCTGCTAGGTCCTGACGATCCCCGGGTCCCGCCCGCGCGGCGCGCTCTCGCCAACGCCCTGTTCTAATGGCGCCGACCCTCGCGCCCCCCGCACCCTCGCCGCTCGCGCCGCCGCCAACACCTCGCGCCTCCCGTGACCTCGCACCCTCCCTCCCCTCGATGATCTTGGACTTAATGCCAAATAAGGGCGATTAGTCCAAGATCATCAAAGCCAGGCGTCGGGTTGGGGAGCTGGCGTCGGGCTGGGGGGCTGGCGTCGGTGGAGCTGGGCGTCGGCTTGGGGAGCTGGCGTCGGGTTGGGGAGCTGGGGCGTCGGGTTGGGGAGCTGGCGTCGGGTTGGGGAGAAGGGAATCAGTTGGCGGTGTGGGGCATGATCGCGTTCGCCGGGATCACGCCGAGCCGGCCGGCGCGGAAGTCATCGAGCGCTTGCTGCAGCTCCTCGGTGGTGTTCATGACGAACGGGCCATAGTGCGCCACCGGCTCACCGATTGGCCGGCCCCCGAGGATCAACACGTCCAGGGCGGGGTGGCGGGACTCCTGCGCGACGTTCGCCGAGACTGTCAGCCGGTCACCGGCGCCGAACAGCGCCAGCTGGCCGGTGCGTATCGGCCGGCCCTGGGACCCGACCGTGCCGGACCCGGAAAGAACGTAGACCAGAGCGTTGTAGTCCGATTGCCAGGGCAGGGACAGCGTCGCGCCCGGAGCGATGGTCGCGTGCGCCAGGGTGATCGGCGTGTGCGTCGAGCCGGGGCCGGAGTGGCCGTCGATGCTCCCCGCGACAATCCGGACGAGCGCGCCTCCGTCGTCAGACGCCACGAGCGTCGCTTGACCGCCCTCGATGCTCTGGTAGCGCGGTGGGGTGAACTTGTCCTTCGCGGGAAGGTTCACCCACAGCTGGATGCCGTGGAACAAGCCACCGGACAGGACCAGTTCCTCGGGCGGCGTCTCGATGTGCAGGATGCCGGCGCCCGCGGTCATCCACTGCGTGGCGCCATTCTCGATCACCCCGCCACCACCGTGCGAATCCTGATGCAGGAACGTGCCGTCGATCATGTAGGTGACGGTCTCGAATCCGCGATGCGGATGCCACGGGGTGCCCTTGGGCTCACCCGGCGCGTAGTCGACCTCGCCCATCTGGTCCATGTGGACAAACGGGTCAAGGTCCCGCAGCCCGACGCCCGCGAATGCGCGGATTACCGGGAACCCTTCGCCCTCGAACCCCTTCGGGCCGGTTGTCACCGACCGGACGGGGCGCTCGGTGTCGTCGAGCGTTGCTGGGTTCAGGCGTGGCAATGTCAAAGTGTCCGCGGTCACAGCGGGCATATCAGCCTCCAAAATGTTGCATCCGCAACGAGATGGCAAATTAACGCCGGGCCGGGCCGAGGAATTCCCCCACGCCGCATCTCCCAGCATGGCGCCGGAGCGGCTGCGATCAAAGAGCGCTGCCGGTAGCGAGAAGACCGGAACCCGTTATTCGATCCAGCGCAACCAGATCGCTCCGAGCGGCGGGATCCGCAAGGTTACCGACGCGGGCTGGCCGTGCCACGCCTGATCGCCGGCATCGACGCCGCCGAAGTTGCCAACCCCTGACCCGAAGTAGACCTCAGCGTCGGTGTTGACAACCTCCTCCCAGCGTCCCGCGTTGGGCAACCCGAGCTGGTAGCGCTCGTGCGGTACCGGCGAGAAGTTCGCGACGCAGGCGACGATCGACCCATCGGTTCCAAACCGCAGGAACGAGTAGACGTTCCCCAACGCGTCATTGGCATCGATCCAGTGGAACCCTGACGGATCGGTGTCCTGGGACCAGAGAGCGTTCGTCTCGCGGTAGATCCGGTTGAGGTCAGTGATGAGTCGCTGCACACCGCGGTGCTCAGGGCCGTCGAGCAACCACCAGTCGAGTGATCGCGACTCGCTCCACTCAGCGCCTTGGGCGAACTCTTGGCCCATGAACAGCAGTTGCTTGCCAGGGTGCGCCCACATGTACGCGTAGAGCGTGCGCAGGGTAGCCAGCTCCTGCCACCGATCGCCGGGAATCTTGCCGAGTAGGGAGCCCTTGCCGTGGACGACCTCGTCGTGCGAGATCGGCAGGATGTAGTTCTCCGAGTAGGCGTAGACCATCGAGAAGGTCATCTCGTGGTGGTGATACTGGCGATAAATAGGCTCTCGGGAGACATAGCCGAGCGTGTCGTGCATCCAGCCCATGTTCCACTTGAAGCCGAAGCCCAGCCCCCCGAGATGCGTCGGCCGGGTGACGCCGGGCCACGCCGTCGACTCCTCGGCAACGGTGACGACACCCGGCACGCGCTTGTAAACCGTGGCGTTGACCTCTTGCAGGAAACCCACCGCGTCGAGGTTCTCCCGGCCGCCGTAGACGTTGGGCAGCCACTCCCCGTCCTTGCGGGAGTAGTCGAGGTAGAGCATCGAGGCGACGGCGTCGACCCGTAGCCCATCGATGTGGAACTCCTCGAGCCAGAACACGGCGTTGGCCACGAGGAAGTTGCGCACCTCGCGGCGGCCGAAGTCGAAAACGAAGGTGCCCCAGTCGGGCTGCTCACCTCGGCGCGGGTCCGAATGCTCATACAGCGCCGTGCCGTCGAAGCGGGCAAGGGCCCACTCGTCCTTCGGGAAGTGGGCCGGCACCCAGTCGACGATGACTCCGATCCCGGCCTGATGTAGCCGGTCCACGAGATAACGGAAGTCGTCCGGATGGCCGAACCGAGCGCTCGGCGCGTAGTAGGACGACACCTGATAACCCCACGAGCCGCCGAACGGATGCTCGGCCACGGGCAGGAATTCCACATGCGTGAAGCCAGTGGCCTTGACATGCGCGACCAGGTCTTCGGCCAGCTGGCTGTAGGACAACCCTTGTCGCCAGGATCCGATGTGCACTTCATAGATGGACATGGGCGACGAATGCCATTGGGTCCCGGCCCGGGCGGCGAGCCACTCGTCGTCGCCCCAATCGTAGCCGGAGGTGAACACCATCGAGGCCGTCGCGGGCGGCGCTTCGGTCGCGAAGGCCATCGGGTCGGCCTTCTGACGCCAGACGCTGTCCGCGCCCAGGATGTTGAACTTGTACTTCGCCCACTTGCCGACGCCGGGGACGAACAATTCCCAGACACCCGAGGATCCCAGGGCGCGCATCGGATAGTCCCGGCCTGACCAGTAGTCGAAGTCGCCTACGACCCGGACTCCGCGCGCATTCGGTGCCCACACCGCGAACGAGGTTCCGCTCACTGGGCCCTGGGGCGTGTCATATGTACGCTCGTGCGCGCCGAGAACGTCCCACAGCTGCTCGTGCCGGCCTTCGCCGATGAGGTGGAGGTCCACCTCGCCGAGGGTCGGCAACCAGCGGTAGGGATCGTCGACCTGGTAGGTCTCATCGCCGTACGCGACCTCGAGCCGGTAGTCGGTCGGCAAGCCGTCAACGACTGTGCCGAACACCCCACCGGCATGCAGTCGTTCCAGTTCGAACGGCTTGCCCTCGATGATCGCCGTCACCTTGCTGGCTTCAGGCCGCAGGGTGCGGATAACCGTGCGTCCGTCGGCGGTCGGGTGGGCGCCGAGCAGACCGTGCGGATCGTGATGCGCTCCACCGACGAGGCGGTCGAAGGCGTCGCCCTCGACCGTTGCCACGGCCGGGATGGGCCCGGTCCTGATCGGCGGTGCATCGGGCGCCGCGGGGCGGGCGGCCGGAATGGCGTCGTCGGCCGCAGCTACCGCTTCGCTCACTGGGGAGGCCTTGCGGGGCGACTGCGACTTGCTGGCCTTGGAATCCTTGTCCTTGCTCATGAAGCACCTTCCTCGCGGACGGGGCCGGTGTCGGCAGCTGCACTGTCCTCCGACGCACGGTAGCTAGTACCTGTGGGCTCGGCGAGCCGGGTGAGCGATAGCAGAGGAATCCGAACCCACGTCGGCCGGTTCCGCGTCTCGTAGACCGCCTCATACACCGCTTTGTCGGCCTCGAATCCGCGCAACAGAACGTCATGGACTCGAGGATCGCTGCCCGAGACGTCGGCGTACCCAGCGCAGAAGGCGTCTCGGTTGCGCTCGGCCCACTCGTTCGCACGATAGGAGAGCTGCGGATCAGGCGTATCGACGATCTGGTGTCGGGAGGCATAGTCGAACGATCGCAACATTCCAGCGATGTCGCGCAACGGCGAGTCGAAGGACCGGCGGTCGGCGAGTGGTGCGATCGGTTCGCCCTCGAAATCAAGCAAGATCCACCGGCGGGCGGTCCGCAGGGCCTGGCCGAGGTGCAGGTCGCCGTGGATGCGTTGGGTCAGCACTGGCTCAGCCGTTCCGGCGAGGGTATCGACCGCCTCGAAGGCGGCGCGCAGTCCTGGCTCGACGGGAGCGAGCAGGGGTACCTCGGCTAGCGCAGCGTCGAGGTGGGCGTGCATGGCGGCCGCCCGTTCCCGAAGCTGATATCCGGGCATCACGTCAGTCCCGAACGCGACGGCCAGGTCAGCGTGCACGACGGCTGTCGCAGCGCCCAGTCGTTCGGCCTCGGCCGCGAAGTCACCGCCCGCCTCGTCCGCGTGCAGGTCGGCTTCTGCCATCAGGTCTCGGACGCTGGTCTTGGCCAGGTCCCATCCGTTGGTCGCGGTGCTCATGAACTCCTGCAGCATCCCGAGGCTGGCTGGCGTCATCGTGCCACTGCCGTTGTCGGTCATGTCAGCCGTCATGCTTCCGAGCAGGCGGGCAATATGCTTAGCGCCAAGCTCGCTGAGCGCCTGGTGAATTTCGATATCCGGATTGATGCCGGGCTCCAGCCGCCGAAATACCTTGAGAATGGCTTGATCGCCGTAGACCAGCGAGGTATTGGATTGCTCACCGGTGAGCACGAGACTCGGCAGATCAACGGGCAGGTCGCTCGGGTCGACATATCGCTGGAAGTGCACCGGCCCGGGCGCCGCGTCCTTGCGCACCCCGTCGATGAAGACACCGGTGACGTCCCGGTCATGGAGGGCGTCATAGATCCAGCGGGTGCCGTCCGGCGTCTGTATCGTGCCGAGTAGTACATGTTCGAGGTTGCCCAACGGCTCCGCCCGCGCGACGAGCGGCACTTGGTAGGTCTCGACCACGCCGTCCGCGTACGTCACGGTCACCAACCAGATGCCGACTTCGGGGACGGCCTCGGTCAGTGCAGTGAGCAGTCTGAGCGACACGTCGGACATACCCCGACCCTTGCCGGCAAACCATCGCTGACTCGGCAACCAGCGTGCGACAAGAGGTTGCAGGTCGTCATAGGTCAGGGTCACGTCACCACCTCGCGGGCCCACTGTCCTCGGCCTGGTTCCGCATCGGATACCTGGTTGCGCGGAATGCGCAGCCAGTAGAAGCCATGTCCGGCAAGAGTCAGCAAATACGACAGCTCACCAATTGCCGGGAAGCGGGTATCGCCCATCAACTCGATCGGCTCCGATCCCTCCCAAGGTCGCAAATCGAGTTCGACCGGCTGGGGGAACCGGGAGAGGTTGTTCACGCAGAGCACGATGTCGTCACCGAAGACGCGGACGAAGGCGAGCACGCTCGGGTTACTGCCGCCGATGTCGGTGAACGTTCCCAAGCCGAACGCCGGATTTGCCTTGCGCACCCTGATCATGCGCCGCATCCAATGCAGTAGTGACGACGAGTTGCGCGTTTGGGATTCGACGTTTGTGACCTGGAAGCCATAGATGGAATCCATGTTGACCGGGAGGTACAGCCGGCCCGGATCGCAGGAGCTGAACCCTGAGTTACGGTCCGGCGTCCATTGCATCGGCGTGCGGACACCATCGCGGTCCCCGAGCCAGATATTGTCGCCCATGCCGATTTCGTCGCCGTAGTACAGGACGGGGGATCCCGGCAGGGAGAGGAGCAGGGCGGTGAACAGCTCGATCTGATTGATGTCGTTCTCGAGCAACGGGGCCAGCCGCCGGCGGATGCCGATATTGGCTTTCATCCGCGGATCCTTGGCATACTCCGCCCACATATAGTCGCGCTCTTCGTCACTGACCATCTCGAGAGTCAGCTCGTCATGATTGCGCAGGAATATGCCCCACTGGCAATTAGCCGGAATGGACGGCGTCTGCTCCATGATTTCCGAGATCGGGTAGCGCTGCTCGCGGCGCACCGCCATGAAGATGCGAGGCATGACGGGAAAGTGGAACGCCATGTGGCATTCGTCGCCATCCGTCGCCGGATCGCCGAAGTACTGCACGACGTCATCCGGCCACTGATTAGCCTCACACAACATAACCCGATCAGGGTAGTCTCGATCGATTTCTTTTCGTAATCGCTTGAGGAACTCGTGGGTCTCAGGCAGGTTCTCGCCGTTCGTGCCGTCCCGCTCGTAGAGGTACGGGACAGCGTCCAGCCGGAACCCATCGATGCCGAGGTCGAGCCAGAACCGCAGGGCATCGATCATCGCTTGTTGGACATCGGGGGAGTCGAAGTTCAGGTCTGGCTGGTGGCTGAAGAAACGGTGCCAGAAGTACTGTTTGCGAACTGGGTCGAATGTCCAGTTCGACGGCTCGGTGTCGACGAAGATGATGCGAGCGTCCGGGTATCGCGTATCGTCATCGCTCCATACGTAATAGGTGCCGTACGGGCCGTTCGGATCCTTGCGCGACGCCTGGAACCACCGATGTTGGTCCGACGTGTGGTTCATTACAAAGTCGATGATCACCTTGATGCCGCGCTCGTGCGCGGCCTTGAGTAGAGCCTTGAAATCGTCGATCGTGCCGAACTCGGGTAGTACGCCTTCGTAGTCGCTGATGTCGTATCCGCCGTCTCGCAACGGAGATGGGTAGAAGGGCGGCAGCCACAGGCAGTCGATGCCGAGCCAGGCGAGGTAGTCCAGCTTTTCGGCGAGGCCCCGCAGGTCACCCGTGCCGTCGCCGTTGGAGTCGCTGAAGCCTCTGACCAGAACTTCGTAAAACACCGCGCGTTTGAACCAGTCGGGATCGTGAGAACCCCCCGCGCCAGCGGCGACGCTGTCGGTCAACGCAGTCACCTCTTCAGTCCGGAACGGTCCTTTGCGGAGTTCTTCCGACACCGGGGGCCAGTGTCGCTCACCCCAACTGTGATGGTCGAACCTCGAAAATGTGCGCCGGACCCCAGTGCGGGTCGAGCCGTACGTAATTGAACTGCCCCCACTCCCACTCGGAGCCGGTAAGCAGGTCGTGGACGGTGAACCGTTCGTCCCAGCCGGCCCCCAGTGCGGGCAGGTCGAGCGCCGTCCAGCCCTCGCGAACGTTGTGCGGGTCAGTCGAGCAGACGACCAGGATCGTGTCGGCTGGTTCGTCGTCTGTCGCTTCAACGCGCTTACTGAATGCGGTGATCGAGTCGTTGTCGACCTGGTGGAAACGAAGGTTGCCGAGCCAGTGCAAAGCGCGATGCTGCCGGCGAATCTCGTTCAGCCGGGTGAGGAGAGGAGCAAGGGATCGGCCGTCGGCCTCCGCCGCGGCATAGTCCCGGGGGCGCAGTTGGTACTTCTCGCTGTCCAAGTACTCTTCGCTGCCTGGGCGCACCGGAAGGTGCTCGTACAGCTCATAGCCCGAATACACGCCCCAGGTTGGGGAGAGCATGGACGCCAGTACCGCGCGAATGCGAAATGCTCCGGGGCCGCCCGTCTGGAGAAAACCATTCAGGATGTCAGGCGTGTTGACGAAGAAGTTCGGATGCATGTAGTGCGCCGTGCTGGCGAGGTCCCGGGCGTACTGCTCGAGCTCGTTCTTGCCGTTTCGCCAGGTGAAATAGGTGTAGCTCTGGGTGAAGCCGATCCGGGCCAGCTCGTGCATCATGGCGGGACGGGTGAACGCCTCAGCCAGGAACAGCACGTCCGGATGCTTCTCTCTGACCGTCGCGATCAGCCAGTGCCAGAAGTTAATCGGCTTGGTATGGGGATTGTCGACTCGGAAGATCGTCACCCCGGCGTCGATCCAGACCTGCAGGACGCGCAGGCATTCGGCGTAGATCCCTTCGGGATCGTTGTCGAAATTGATCGGATAGATGTCCTGGTATTTCTTCGGCGGGTTCTCGGCGTACGCAATCGTCCCGTCGGGTTTGGTGGTGAACCATTCGGGGTGCTCGGTGACCCAGGGATGATCCGGAGCCGCCTGCAAAGCGTAGTCGAGCGCGACCTCCATGCCGAGCTCGTTGGCACGCCGTACGAAGGCAACGAAGTCGGCCATAGTGCCGAGATCAGGATGGACAGCGTCATGGCCGCCTTCGTCGGAGCCGATCGCCCAGGGCGAGCCGACATCCCATGGCATGGCCATGACCGAGTTGTTGGCGCCCTTGCGGTTCCGCCTGCCGATCGGATGGATCGGCGGTAGGTAGACGACGTCGAACCCCATTCTTGCGACGTAGTCCAGGTGCTCGGTGGCGTCCTTGAGCGTCCCGTGCCGGGCTGGTCGGGCGGGGGCGTGCGGGTCGTTCGCCAGCTCCGCTCCGATCGACCGTGGAAAGAACTCGTACCACGATCCGTACAACGAGCGCGGCCGATCCACCCACACCGAATACCGCGGGGACCTGGTCACCAGTTCCCGGACCGGGTCCTGCTCGGCGAGACTCATGAGATAGGGGTCGAGGGCCGGACCCACGCGGTGCCCGAGATCCAGCGTTTGATCGCGTAGCGCTACCGCGGCGGCGGCCGCCCGCGGGCGCTCGGGCTTGGGTAGCAACGTGGCAAGCTGGTCGAATATTCGTGCGCCGATTTCCAGGTCGTTGGCCAGGTCCTCGCTGCCCTGACCCGCGTCGATCTTGACCGTGACCGCATGATGCCACGTCGACAGCGGATCGCTCCACGCCTCGACCGTGAACGTCCACATACCCTCGAGATCCGGCACGAAGTCCGCATGCCATCGGTCCAGTCCCGGTGCACCGTAGGTCATCCGGAGGAAGGGCAGGCGCCGTCCGTCCGGCGCCCGGACAACCACATTCGCTGCAACGGCGTCGTGACCTTCGCGGAATACCGTCGCTGAGATGGGAACGTGCTCACCCACGACCGCCCGCGCCGGATGCTCACCGTCCACGGTTGAGCCCACGACCGGGCTGACGCGTGCTAGTCCGATACGTCCCACCACGGGGCCACCGTACCGAGCCGATGCGTGACGCAGTAAGCCCGCATGTGCCGAGCGCATCCAGGTTCACCAGCTAGTGTGCTCCCCGTGAAGGCATTGAGACGGCTCACGGTTCGAGCCGCGTTTCCTCCCGAATTGGTGAGACTCGGCGCCATCGTGACCAATTTGCGCTGGTCGTGGCATCCGGACTCGCGCGACCTGCTGGAATTGGTCGATCCGGAACTGTGGACAGCCTGCGACGCGGATCCCGTCAAGATGTTCGGTGAGCTCAGCGCGCAGCGGCTCGCCATCCTGGCCAAGGATCGCCGATTCCTCCGTCGAATGAACGACGTCTTTGACGACCTGACCGACTACCTCGAGCAACCGCGCTGGTATCAAGGTCAGCAGGACGGAAGCCTGCCCACCAGCATCGCCTACTTTTCACCGGAATTCGGCATCGCCGAGGTGCTACCGCAGTACTCAGGCGGCCTCGGCATCCTCGCCGGCGATCATCTCAAGGCAGCGAGTGACCTCGGTGTACCGATCATCGGCGTGGGTCTGCTCTACCGAGCCGGGTACTTCAGCCAGTCCCTGTCTCGTGATGGGTGGCAGTTGGAGCGTTACCCATCCCTCGACCCCCAAGGTCTGCCTATCAAGCCGTTAGATCTCGCCGGCAGCCCAGCGCGGATCTCGCTCGCGCTCCCGGAAGGCCGGACGCTGTACGCGCAGATCTTCGTGGCCCAGGTCGGGCGCGTGCCGCTCCTCCTTCTCGATAGCGACATCGAGGAGAACGACGCGGCCGCCCGGCAAGTCACGGACCGGCTGTACGGCGGCGGTGCCGACCACCGGCTCGAGCAGGAACTGCTGCTGGGGATGGGAGGCGTTCGCGCGATCCGCGCGTACTGCGCAGCGACTGGGATGCCTGCTCCGCAGGTCTTTCACACCAACGAGGGCCACGCGGGATTCCTCGGCATAGAGCGCATCCGGGAACTCCTCGAGACCGACGAGCTCAGTTTTGACGAGGCCTGGCAGGCCGTTCGGGCCGGAACGATTTTCACGACCCACACCCCGGTCCCGGCCGGCATCGACCGGTTCCCGCGCGCGCTCGTAGCCGCCCACCTGGCCGGCATCCCTGGTGTTCCGCTCGAGCGGATCCTCGATCTCGGGCGGGAAGAGGACCCCAACATTTTCAACATGGCATATATGGGCTTCCGGCTCGGCCAGCGCGCCAACGGGGTGTCTCGGCTGCACGGCGAGGTCAGTCGAGAGATGTTCTCCTCGCTGTGGCCGCGCTTCGACCCGTCGGAAGTGCCGATCACCTCTATAACCAATGGGGTTCATGCGCCGACCTGGATGTCCCGTGAGGTCCTCAGCATCGCCGAGCGAGAGGTCGGTCCGGAGGCGATCGCCGACGGCACACCCTGGACCGCGATCGACCGCGTGGCCGATAGCGAGCTGTGGAGCATCCGGCACGAGCTGCGTGACCGGCTCGTGAACGAGATCCGCCCGCGCATTCGAGCTTCGGCCCGCCAGCGCGGCATGGCGGAAGCTGAGCTGGGCTGGACGTCGTCCGCCTTCAGCCCCGACGTCCTCACCATCGGCTTTGCCCGCCGGGTTCCGCAGTACAAGCGCCTGACGCTCATGCTGCGCAACGAGGAGCGGCTGAAGTCGCTCCTGCTGCATCCCGAGCGCCCAGTGCAGATCGTCATCGCCGGCAAGAGCCACCCGGCCGACGACGGGGGCAAGCAACTCATCTCGCAAATGGTCAAGTTTGCCGACGACCCGGCCATCCGGCATCGGATCGCGTTCCTGCCCGACTATGACATCCGCATGGCCCGTTACCTCACCGGGGGCGTAGACGTCTGGCTGAACAACCCGCTGCGTCCGCTGGAGGCGTGCGGCACGTCGGGTATGAAGGCCGCGCTCAACGGTGCGCTCAATCTGTCCATACGCGACGGATGGTGGGACGAGTGGTTCGACGGCGAGAACGGCTGGGCCATGCCTTCGGCTGACGGGTTGACCGACCCGGACCGGCGCGACGATGTCGAAGCGATGGCTCTCTACGACATCATCGAGCACCAGGTCGCGCCAAGGTTCTACGACCGCGATGAGATCGGCGTGCCGGGTCGATGGGTGCAGATGGTGCGCCACACCCTCAAGTCGCTCGGGCCGAAGGTCGTCGCCACCCGGATGGTTCGGGACTACGTCCAGCAGTTGTATGCCCCGGCGGCGCAATCGGCCGCGCGGCTGTCCGCCGGTGACTACAAGGCCGCCAAGGCGCTGGCCGAGTGGCGCCAGGACGTACTCAACGCGTGGCCAGGCGTCACCGTGCTGCACGTGGAGTCCCAGGTCGACGGGGATCCGCAGCTTGGGTCGGCACTGCATCTGCGCGCCGAGGTGGCGCTGAACGGGCTCAGCCCAGGTGAGGTCGACGTGCAGGCGGTGTACGGCGGCATCGACGCCGAGGACCGGCTCGTCGACGTGCACACCGTCTCGTTGGCCTACGCCGGCCCCACCGACGGCACCAGCCGATTCGAGGGGGACGTCCCGCTCGAACGCACGGGCACCTTCGGCTACACCGTGCGAGTACTGCCCAAGAGCGACCTCCTCGCGAGCCCCGCCGAGTTGGGGCTGGTGGTCAGCGCCTAACCGACAATTCGGCACCTGAGCTGATGATCTTGGATATATCGTCGCTCCCCGGCAATACGTCCAAGATCACGGATCAGCTGAGCGGTTGGTCACCGGGTGCGGGCGGAGGAGCGGGACGTCTGACCGGGGTGGAATGCTCGGGCCGTGACCGACCTGGGTGTGGTATTCCGACCTGAGCTACCGCCCGAGCGACTGCGCGCTGTCGCGCGCGCGGCCGACGAGGTCGGGCTCGCCGAGTTGTGGCTGTGGGAGGACTGCTTCGCAGAAGGCGGGATCGGGTCCGCGGCGGCGGCATTGGCGTGGACCGACCGGCTGCATGTCGGCATCGGGCTGCTACCGGTGCCGTTGCGAAATGTGGCGCTGTGCGCGATGGAGGTAGCGACGGTCGCCCGGCTGTTTCCCGGTCGTTTCGAAGTCGGCGTCGGGCATGGTGTGCAGGACTGGATGGGGCAGGTTGGTGCCCGCGTCGAGTCGCCGCTCACCCTGCTTGGCGAGTACCTCACCGCGTTGCACAGGCTGCTAGGTGGCGAGACGGTGACGGTCGAGGGCAGGTACGTCCGGCTGACCAACGTTCGCCTCGAGTGGCCGCCCACGCCACCACCTCGTCTGTTCAGCGGCGGATACGGCCGCCGCACGTTCGGGCTCATCGGGCGGCTCGCGGACGGCGCCATCGTCACCAGCGGCACGAGTCCTGAAGACCTGCGGGACACACTACGGCTCATCGATCAGTCGCGGGTGGTTGTCGATCCCGCCGGTGACTATCACGTAACCGCGTATGTCATGGCGGCGACCGGTCCCGACGCCGACGATCGGGTGCGCCGTGAGCTCGCGCTATCGGGCAGCGATACAAGGCGCGACACCGTGGCAACCGGTGACGCGACGGCCATCGCGGCGGCCGTAGGACGGTACGCCGCGGCCGGTGCGCATACCGTTGTACTCCAGCCGACAAGCGACGAACCCGACGTTGAGGGATTCGTCCGGTTCGTTGGCCGGGAGGTCCAGCCACTGGTTGGGGCGGCTTGACCGGGCCCGAAGCCCGCCGGAGATTCGTGGCCTCCCGGATCGCCCGGCTGGCGACAGCCGATGCTGGGGGGATTCCCCATGTGGTACCGATCGTGTTCGCGGTTGACGGCGATCGCGTGTACTCCGCAGTGGACGGAAAACCGAAGCGCACCTGGGCATTGCGCCGGCTGGCGAACATCACGGTCAATCCGAACGTGGCCGTCCTGGTAGATCACTATGCTGACGACTGGTCGACACTGTGGTGGGCGCGGGCCGACGGCACGGCTCGAGTGGTGGGACCGGACACCAGCGACGCGAAGCACGCGATCGCGTTGCTGACCGCGCGATACGCCCAGTACGCCACCGATCCACCAACCGGCCCGGTCGTTGTCATCGAAGTGGAGCGATGGTCAGGTTGGTCCGCAACCACTGGCTGACCGCCCCGTCGTACAGTGAAGTGCGCTCACCGTTCTGGGTTTGAGGATCGTCTGTAGTCGGCAGCCGAGGTGACAGCCATGAATATCGCGAAACCGCCGGTCTACAACAGCCTTTGGCAGCTTCGAGCAGACAGTTGGAGCGCGTTAGAGGAGGCCAGCGAGCGGCTGGCCGTCGCGGTGGCGCAAGAGCGTTCCTCCGAACATTTGGCCAAGGAAGTGGCTCGCCTGCTCGATGTGCTGTCGCCGATGGAGGTCTACTGGGCATTCCCGGGAATGCAAACATTTCAGCACGCGCGGCGGCTGTTCGGGGCCGGAAAATACGACCGCCTTGCCCGACTGGTCGCCGTGATCAACCGCGCGTTGATCACGGACTCCTATCGCAATGGCGGACAGTGGTCAGCTGAGCACTTGGACCGCGAACCGCTGAGCAGCTCCGACTCATTCAGCCCGGAGCATCACCGGGAAACCCGACCGTACTTCGAGGTGCTGATCGTCGATGACATGACGGGCGCTCAGGACCGCGCCTTACGCGAAGAGCTGCGGCGGCTTCGCCGCACGGGCGACGCGTTCGTCTATGAGGTCGTCGTCGTACCCAGCTTCGAAGACGCCTTGATCGCCGTGCTACTGAACTTCAACTTGCAGGCCTGCGTGATTCGCCGCCGATTCGTCCATCATTCGCGACACGACCTATCGCAGTTGGGCACGTTCTTCGAGGAGCGCAGCGATCAAGAGCTCATAGACAGCCCGCCCGAGGAACGAGCCCAAGTGCTCGCTCGCCGGGTCGCGCGGCTGCGGCCCGAGTTGGACCTCTATCTCATGACCGAAGTGTCGCTCGAGGAGACCGCCGGGCGGCTTAGCCATCACTACCGGCGGGTGTTTCACGCCCGTGAAGGACTGCTCGAACTCCACCTCAGCATCTTGAAGGGCATCGAGGAGCGATACGACGCACCGTTCTTCGAGGCGCTGCGCGACTACGCCTATCGCCCGACTGGCGTCTTCCACGCGCTGCCTATCTCTCAAGGCAAGTCCGTCGTGAGCTCGCACTGGATCAGCGACATGGTGGACTTCTACGGGCTGGATATCTTCCTGGCAGAGACATCGGCAACCTGCGGTGGCCTGGATTCGCTCCTCGAGCCGACCGGATCATTGCGTGACGCACAAGAACTTGCCGCGAAGACATTCGGCGCGCGAAAGACATTCTTCGTTACGAACGGCACCTCGACGGCTAACAAGATCGTGGCTCAAGCGCTGATACAGCCAGGCGACATCGTGCTTGTAGACCGGAACTGTCATCAATCGCATCACTACGGCCTGATGATGTCCGGCGCGCACGTGACCTACCTGGACGCTTATCCGCTCAGCCAGTACTCGATGTACGGCGGCGTGCCATTGCGGGAGATCAAGCGGGTGCTGCTGCAGTTCCGCGCAGCCGGCAAGTTGGACCGGGTGAAGATGCTGATGCTCACCAACAGCACCTTCGACGGCATCGTGTACGACGTGCAACGCGTAATGCGGGAATGTCTCGCGATCAAGCCGGATCTCATCTTCTTATGGGACGAAGCGTGGTTCGCTTTCGCCCGCTTCCATCCGGTCTATCGACCCCGCACAGCGATGCGCGCGGCGCGGTCGCTCATCGAGAAGCTGCGCTTGCCGTCCTATCGGGAGAAGTACTCGCGCCACGCCGAGCAGCTCGCTGAGGAACGCCCGCCCGATGATGCGTTGCTCGATCGGGAGTTACTGCCGGACCCGGCTCGCGCCCGGGTGCGGGTCTATGCCACCCAGTCGACACACAAGACACTGACCTCGCTTCGGCAAGGATCAATGATCCACGTTTACGACCAAGACTTCAGTCAGAAGGCAGAGGACACATTCCACGAGGCCTACATGGCCCACACCTCGACGTCGCCGAATTACCAGATCCTGGCATCGCTCGACCTGGGCCGGCGGCAGGGCGCCCTGGAGGGCTTCGAGCTGGTGCAAAAGCAGGTCGAGAACGCGATGCGGCTCCGGGACGCGATCGACTTCCACCCGCTGCTTTCCAAATACGTCCGCTGCCTCATCACTGCTGACCTCATCCCGGAGGAGTTTCGGCCGAGCGGTGTTGATCAGCCGCTGCGTTCGGGTTTGCTGACGATGCATCAGGTTTGGAAGCAGGACGAGTTCGTCCTCGACCCGTGCCGCATCACGCTGTATATCGGGCTCACTGGCGTCGATGGCGACACGTTCAAACGTGATCACTTGATGGACCGGTATGGCGTGCAGATCAACAAGACGTCGCGGAACACCGTGCTGTTCATGACGAACATCGGCACCACGCGTAGCTCGGTGGCGTACTTGATCGAGGTTCTCGTCACGCTGGTGCGCGAGCTGGCAGACCACATCACGGACATGAGTCCGAGGCAGCGGGCTGACCATGAACAGAAGGTCCTGTCGTTGACCAATCCGGCGGCGCCGCTTCCCAATTTCAGCGGATTCCACTCGAGCTTCCGACCCGGGGCGCACGATGGCACCCCCGAGGGTGACCTGCGCCGGGCCTTTTACGTGGCCTACGACGACGCACTCTGCGAGTACCTCACTGCGGACGAGGTGCAAGAGCGGCTCGACGCGGGGACCGAGGTGGTATCGGCCACCTTCATCACGCCCTATCCGCCTGGTTTCCCAGTTCTGGTTCCCGGGCAGCTGTTCAGCCAGGAGATCATGTCGTTCATGCACACGTTGGACACCAAGGAGGTCCATGGCTTGCGGCCGGACCTGGGCTACCGGGTGTTCCTCGACAAGGCGATGGAGATAGCGGCGCCCAACGGCGCGTAGTCCCATAACGGACTAATGTCCTGCGCCGTTCGCCCGGGACGTATCACGTCGTCGCGTACACGCGCCTCCAGTGGGTAGCCTGGCTTGATCTTGGCGGAGGATGATTGCGCCGACGCGTTTGGGAGGTTTCGTGGTCGCCGAAGCCGACGTGTCTATCGCCGAGGTTTGCGCCGAGCCTGAGCATCTCGAGGAACTCACCCGGGCCCTCCGGGACGAGATCCTGACGCTCGATGTCGAGTCAGTCGCTCCCTCTCCGCTGGCGAGGCTCCGCCAGGAATGCGCGCGGTGGATGCGGCGGCTATCGGAGCCCTCGTTGTTGGGGATTGGCTGCGGCGCGGCGGGACCCAGCGGACCGTGCGTATGAAGATTGGTGACGACGAGTTGGAGCTGTCTGGCGCCAGCTCGGCATTGCATCGTGACCGCCGCAGTCGACGCGAACTTCTACGCGTACCCATATGACCTTGGAGCCGACACCAGCGGACTCGCGTCCTATGCAGTTGGCGCCCTTGTCATAGCGAGCGTCATCTCCGGCATCTCTGCAGTGAAAGCCAGCTGGGTCAAGACGTTGATGACCCGCTGAATGCGATTGTGGGAATACGGTGTAAATCGTGGCCTCGTGGGACGACGTGCGCACCATAACGTCGGCGCTGCCGGAGACAGCCGAGAGCGGAGTGCACGGTACCGCTAGCTGGCGGGTCAAGGACAAGAGCCTGGCGTGGGAACGGCCCTTGCGCCGCTCCGACCTCGAGGCCCTTGGACCGGACGCCCCCGACGGGCCGATCCTCGCCGTCCGGGTGGCGGATATCGGGGTCAAGGACGCGCTGGTCGCCGACGACCCGGCCGGGTACTTCACGACGCCGCACTTCAACGGATATCCGGCCATCCTCGTCCGCCTGGACCGGATCGACCCAGCGGAGCTTCGGGAGTTGCTCGTGGAGGCGTGGCTGGCCCGCGCGCCGAAACGCTTGGCCCGCGCTTACCTCGACGCGCTGCCGTGAAGAGGTGATCGCGGGCCAGGGCCACGCCTTCAGCGCGGGAGGGTGTGCTTGGCGATCTTCCATGCCTGGTCATGGGCAGCGGCCCGCCACTGGCACTGTTGGGTGGCCTGACTCCAGAGAACGGGCTACCGGTCGGGCCCGCTCGGTGGCTGGAGGTCCAGACGATGATGCCGTTTGTTGCGGACTTCGAGGTCTTCTGGGTCGCGCGCCGACGTGGCTTGGCGAAGGGCACCACCATGGCGGATTTGGCTGCCGATGTCGCCGATGCCCTGGCAACACGATTCGAGCAACCCGTTGACGTGCTCGGCATCTCGACCGGCGGCAGTATCGCGCAGCAGCTCGCCGCTGATCATCCAACGGCCGTGCGTCGCCTGGCGTTGGTCAGCACGGCCTGCCGACTGGAGAACTCCGGACGAAGATTTCAGCAAGAGATGGCAGCGCTCGCGCATGAGGGGACGCGTCAGGAGGTCTTCGCGCGGTTCGCCCGCGACCTGGTTCCGCCACGGCGAGGTCGGGCCGCGGCCGGAGCGGTGATGGCGTGGTTGGGTCCACTGCTGTATCCGCACGCCGGCAATCTCGAGGACCTGGCGGTCACATTGGAGGCCGAGGACTCCTTCGAGCTGCGAGGGCTTGCGCCGATCCAGGCGCCGACATTGGTCGTGGGCGGTGGCCAGGATCGGTTCTATCCGCAGGCCTTGTTCGCCGAGACCGCGCGTCTCATCCCTGATGCGACCCTTGCGATCTACCCGCGGCGCGGCCACCTCACTGTGCTCAACGACCCGGGTGCGCAGGCCGCCGTCATCGAGTTCTTGCGAGCCGGCCGCTAAGTCAGCCAACCTCGCTGCGGGACACTGCTCAGCATGCCTACCGCATTGGTAACGGGCATCAGCCGTCGGATCGGGATCGGATGGACAGTTGCCGAGCGCCTGATCTCAGACGGCTGGTCGGTGACCGGAACCGGCTGGCCGCCACACGACGACGCCCAGGCCTGGGGTGGTGACTCGTCTGTGCCTGACCTTGCGAACCTTTCGTGGCGCCCCGAGGATCTAGCCGACCCCGACGCACCGTCGCGTTTGGTCTCCCGACATGTCGCGCAGCACGGTCGGCTCGATGCGCTCGTCGCGGTTCACGCTCGATCCAGTCTGCAGGACCTGGCGACGGTCACCGCGGCCGAGCTCGATGCGTCGTTCGTGATCAACACGCGAGCGACGGTGCTGCTCGCGCAGGCCTCGGCTCGCGTCGGCGTGCGCCGGGTGGTGCTATTCACAACCGGAGTTCACCGCGACCCGATGCCGAACGAGATCCCATATGTCGTGTCGAAAGCGGCATTGCAAGGGGTCACGGCGACGCTTGCCGCGGCTCTCGCTCCCATTGGGGCGACGGTCAACTGCGTGAACCCGGGCCCGAACGACACCGGCTACGCGGATACGGCAACGCGAGAGTTCGTTGCGGCGCACATGCCGCTGGCCCGGCGATGGGGGCAGCCCGCTGACATTGCCGAACTGGTGGCGTTCCTGGTCTCCGACCGGGCAGCCTGGATTACCGGCCAGACCATCGACTCGGACGGCGGCTGGAGCGTGCGCGCGGGAGTACCCCGGGAATAGCAAGCGCGTCGGCGCAGGTGGCCCTGGGCGACAGTAAGGCCAAGATCACGACCGTCGCTCGGCCGCAGCTAGTGTCGGTTCGGGAGGACCACGAGGGGTGGTCGACCGGTCGCTACGGCGTGCACCACGCGCGACTCAAATGGCCGGGCGAGGCCCGGCCGCCAGGCCAGTAGGCGGGTAGTCGGCCCATTGTTCAACGCGAGGATCAGCCAGCCATGGTCCGAGAAGGCCATTCCGGGGACGGGGCGGTCGGCAGTTCGACACCCGGAACGATGGTGATCGAGCCGGACGACATTGCGAGTACGGCCACGTCCGTGGGCGCCGCGTCGGACGGATACCGGACATCTGGGGCAGCGCGCTGCAGCGTGAACGCGACCCGCTGACCATCCGGGCTGACGACGCCGCGCGCAGTGGGCACTCGACCGGGCGGCAGACGGAACGACCGTGGCGGTCCGGGCGGCGCAAGCGGCTGGAAGGACAGCATGCACGAATGTCGCGCGCCGCCAGCACAGGGCGGTAGCCAGAGCACGCCAGTCCGCGTCACGGCGATGACTTGTCCACGGCCGAGGCGGTCCGAGGTGTCGTCGCCATCCCGCAGATCACGCATTTGGACGGTCGGCAGATCCTCGCCGGCGAGAGGCCCGATCTGCAGCTGCTCGCCCACGTAGTGAGATCCGATGACGCCCAGCGGGGTAAAACCACGAGGCGTCTGCACCGTGTTCGCATCGTCCAGCGAGCGGAGTATGCCCGGAATCGAGTTCCCGCCGCCGATCACGGCCCAGGCCTGCCCGGGCGCTGAGATCACGTTGCGCAGCAACCCCCTCGTGGGCACGACCGCCGGTGGGCCGGCACCCACCCGGACCAGCCCGAGGTTCGTCAAAGGATCACAGCCAGACAGCACGGCATAGGTCGGAGACGTCCCCCGCAGCTGGGTGACCGATTGTCCACTCTTCGGGTCGACGCCCGGCACGACCGTTGCGGCTCCGCTGTCGAGGTCGACCTGGCGGAGCTGATCACCGCCGAGGAGCACCCGAACCCCAGTCGCGTTGGGCGGCATCGGCGCGCTCGACACAATGGGTAGCAGGCCCGATCCGCACGCACCGTCAGCGCTGGGCCATTGCGCGATGTGCCGCCCGGCGGATTCGGATGGCGCCGGGCGGTCAGGAGCGCGATCCGCGCCCAAGCCGACACCACCGGAGAGCTGCGCACCGATGATGGCGAGGGCAGCGAGCACCGCCCCGCCGGCCACCCACTTCATCAGCGGCGGCAGGCGCGAGGGGCCGGCCAGTTCCTCCTCGCCGTCCACGCCATCCATGAGAGCACACCGGCGCAGGGACGGCGGGGAGCTGAGTCAGGCTCGGACCACCCGCAGCAGCTGCACGCTCCGGGCCACAAGATGTAGCGGTCGTCCCGCCCTGATGATCGCCGGACCGTCGATCATGCCCGACAGGTAGCGGGTGTCGATGACGGTCTCGTACTCGCTCGCCCAGGGCGGTCCGGGCAGGAAGAAGCGCACCGGCTCGTCTCCGGAGTGCAACAGGATCAGATAGGAGTGGTCGACGACCTGTTCGCCGCGGCTGCCGCGGTGCCGTAGTCCACGACCATCCAGGTACATCCCAATCGTGCACAGTCCGGTGTCGAACCAGTCGTCAGCGGCGAGCTCGCGTCCGGCAGGGTGAAACCAGGCCAGGTCCTTGCAGCCATCCCCGTCGAGAACCTGGCGCCCCTCGAAGAACGCCCGTTGGCGCAGCACTGGCGAGGAGCGTCGGAGGGCCACGAGCCGCTGAACGAGCACAAGCAGGTCAGCGGCCTCCGGCGTTGACGACCAGTCCAGCCACGAGGTGGGGTTGTCCTGGCAGTACGCGTTGTTGTTTCCGCCCTGCGTGCGCCACCGCTCGTCGCCGGCAAGCAGCATCGGTGCACCGGTGGAGAGCAATAACGTGCAGAGGAAGTTCCGGGCCTGGCGCAACCGCAACGTCTGAACGTCGGCATCGCTGGTCTCGCCCTCGACGCCACAGTTGTAGGAAAGGTTGTCGTTCGTCCCGTCGCGGTTGTGCTCGCCGTTGGCCTCGTTGTGCTTGCGGTCGTAGGTGACCAGATCATGCAGCGTGAAACCGTCGTGCGATGTCACGAAGTTGATCGATGCGAACGGCAGCCGCCCGTCGTCGCCGTACAGATCCGAGGACCCGGACAGTCGCGTTGCCAGCTCACGTACGCCAGCGCCGTGGGCCCAGAACGACCGAACCGTGTCGCGGTATCGCCCGTTCCACTCCGTCCAACGGGCGGGGAACTGACCGACCTGGTAGCCACCGTCACCGACGTCCCACGGTTCGGCAATGAGCTTGACCTGGCTGAGTATCGGGTCTTGGTGGATGGTGTCGAAGAACGACGAGAGCTTGTCGACATCGTGCAGCGACCGGGCCAGCGCAGACGCAAGGTCGAACCGGAAGCCGTCGACGTGCATCTCTGTGGCCCAGTAGCGCAGCGAATCCATGACCATCGCGAGGACCGATGGCGTGCGCACGTCCAGGGTGTTGCCGCAGCCGGTGTAGTCGGCATACCGGGAGGGATCATCCGGTGTCAGCCGGTAGTACGCGGTGTTGTCGATTCCCCGGAAGGCCAAGGATGGGTCCGTCCGGTGCCCCCTCGGCGGTGTGGTTGTACACCACATCGAGAATGACCTCGATCCCGGCCGCATGTAGCGCCCGGACCATCGACTTGAACTCCCGAACCTGGTTGCCCCGGCGCGATGAATACGCCTCGTGTGGCGCGAAGAAGCCCAGCGTGTTGTAGCCCCAGTAGTTGGGCAGGCCTCGGCGCTGGACCGCGGGCTCCGTGATGAAGTGCTGGATCGGCAGCAGCTCAACCGCCGTCACTCCGAGTGAGCGCAGGTAGTCCACCGCCGCCGGCTGGGCGAGGCCGGCGTATGTGCCGCGGATTTCGGGAGGAATGTCGGGGTTGGTCATCGTAAAGCCGCGCACGTGCAGCTCGTAGATGACGGTGTCCTCCCAGGGGATGTCGGGCTTCCGGTCGCTGCCCCAGGGGAACGCGCCGTGCACGATGACCGACCTTGGGACGTATGGTGCCGAATCCTCCTCGCCGCCGTAGACCGCGGGATGGTCGACGAAGTCCCCCTCGAGCGCGCGCGCATACGGATCGATCAACAGCTTGTTCGGGTTGTGCCGCAATCCTCGGGCGGGATCGTTCGTGCCGTGCACCCGGAACCCGTAACGCTGCCCGGGGCCCACGCTGGGTAGATATCCATGCCAGACGTGGTAGGTGCGCTCGTCCAGCGCTATCCGGGTTTCCACGCCGTCGGGGTCGAACAGACACACGTCGACCCCCGTCGCCGACTGGCTCCACAACGCGAAGTTCGTCCCATCGCCGTCCCACTCCGCCCCGGGCGGGTACGGCTTTCCCGGCCAGGCGCGATCGAGCCGGGCCCCGAGCGCGGCAGTCAGGTCTTGTGGGCGCATCGTGCGGACTGTAACGGTTGAGCCTGCACTGTTCCCGCCGAGTCGTGCGGTTGGATGAGCGCGTGCCCGACCGGAACCACGATGCCGTTCTGCAGTTCGAGGGGGTGTCCATCCGTCGGGGGACCAAGCTGCTGCTCGACCGAATCGACTGGACGGTGGAGCTCGACGAACGGTGGGCCGTGCTCGGCCCGAACGGCGCCGGCAAGACGACCCTGCTACAGATCGCCGCGGCGGCGTTGTATCCCACGTCGGGCACCGCTTTCGTCCTCGGGGAGCAGCTGGGGGCGGTCGACGTGTTCGAGTTGCGCCCGCGGATCGGGCTGTCGAGCGCGGCCGTGGCCCAGCGCATCCCCGATCACGAACGAGTCGCGGATCTGGTGGTCAGCGCCGGGTATGCGGTCCTCGGGCGATGGCGGGAGGCCTATGGGCGGGTCGACCTGCGCCGCGCCTCGGCCTTGCTGGAGCGCTGGGGGGTGGGCGGTCTGGACGACCGGCGTTTTGGCACGCTGAGCGAAGGGGAGCGGAAGCGGGCCCAGATCGCTCGCGCGCTGATGACGGATCCTGAGTTGCTGCTGCTCGACGAGCCGGCCGCCGGCATGGACTTAGGAGGTCGAGAGGATCTGATCCAGCGGCTGAGCCTGCTGGCTGCCGATCCCGACGCTCCGGCCACGGTGCTCGTCACTCATCACGTCGAAGAACTGCCGCCTGGCATCACGCACGTTCTGCTGCTGCGGGAGGGAGCGACCGTGGCCTCCGGGCTCGCTCGCTCGGTGCTGACCGACGACAACCTCACGGCGACGTTCGGCCTGCCCATTCACGTCTGGCGGCGGTCCGGTCGGTGGTTCGCCCGCGCGGCATGACAACCACCACGTCGACGTGGATGCACCATCAGCTCGCCCGCGCGCGCCCGATCCTGGCCGCCGAGGGACCCAGCATGCTGCGGATCGTGGTGGCGTCGGTCGTCGCCTGGCAGCTGTGTATCTGGCTCGGGGCACAGCAGCCACCGATCTTCGCGGTAATCGTCCCACTGGTCGCGCTGCGCGACGCGCCTTACAGCGCGCTCAACGTCTCGATGGTGCGGCTGATCGGCGTCGTCGGTGGCGTGTTGATCGGCATCGCGGTGCTGCATGTCATACGACCGTCCGCTCTCGCCGTCGGCTAGTGCTTGCTATTGCGCTGCCGTTCGGCATGTTGTTGCGGGTCGGCGGCGCATTCAACGTGCAGGTCGCCGTGTCGGCGCTGCTCGTGTTTGCGAGCCCGGACCCGGATGCCTATGCCGCGGCCAGGCTGTGGGAGACCGCGGTCGGCGCCGCCGTCACCGTGATCCTCGCCGCGTTGCTGTTCCCGCCAAATCCCTACCGGACTTTCGTCGCGTCCCGCGACGAGGCCGTCACCCAGCTAGCCGACGAACTACGGACCGGAGCTCAGCTCAGCGGCGGCGAGGACCGCGCCGGTTTGGGCGGGCTCGTCGACCGAGTGCTGAGGACCGAGGCCGCGGGCCGGGCTCTGCCCGGCGATCTCGCCGCGGCTCGCCGGGCCGTTCGCGTGCATCCCTTTTGGCGGCGCCGGTACACGCAGCCACTCGCGGCGCTGGGTCCCATCGCCGATACGACGGCACACGTGGCCCTGCTGACCCGGGTGTTCGCAGAAGAACTCGTCGACCTCGCCCATCGAGCGGACTTGCAATCACAGTGGGCGGCGAGCGGCCGGCGAATCCGGGCCGTGGTCGATCCGCTGGCGCGGGCGGTGACCGCGGCGCTCAACGGCGCTGACGCTCGGACGGAGTTGAGCGCGGCCAACAGCGCGCTCGACGCCCTCCACGTCGAGGATCCCTCGGGATTCGGATCCGTCTCGCGGCGGCCGCTGCGTCGAATTGCTGAGGCCCTTGAGCAACTTAGCGTGACGCAGTCCGGATCCAGTGCCAGCTCGGCTAGCTGACGACGTGGCCGCCGTTCACGGCGATTCGAGCGCCAGTGACGAATCCCGCTGCGTCTGACGCTAGATAGCCGACGGCAGCAGCGACGTCGGAAGGTGTGCCGAGCCGCCCGAGCGGTACCTCGTCCCGGTACGCCTGGAAGACCTCGAGCGGAGTGCCGTCGTGGCGCTCGACCGGTATCCATCCCGGCGCGACCAGGTTGACCGTGATGCCATACGGACCGAGCTCGCGAGCCCACGTTCTTGTCAGCGCCAACTGCGCCGCCTTGGCGGCCGAGTACGCCGATAACCGTGGGGCCGCGCGCTCGACCAGATCCGACCCGATGTTGATGATCCGTCCGCGCCGGCGCGCCCGCATCGCTGGCAGCACCGCCTGCACCAGGAGCGTCGGGCTCTTCACGAAGAATCGCAACTGGTCCAGATGATCCGCCCAGGTCAAGTCGGCCACGCCGATCGCGGGCTGCGGGCCGGAGGCGTTGACGACCAATACCTCGATCGGTCCGAGCCGTTCCGCTACCTCGGCGACAAGAGTCACGACCGCAGGTTCGTCGGTGACGTCGGCGATAAACCCCGAAGCGACGCCGCCCGCTGACCGGACCTGGTCGACGACCTCCTGCGGATCGACGGCAAGATCGTTGACCGCAACCGGCCATCCGTTCGCCGCTAGCGAACGAGCAATCGCGGCGCCCAAACCGCGGCCAGCCCCGGTGACAAGGGCGACCGGACGAATCTCCTCATCCACCCCGCGGACCCTGGTGCGTGAGCAGTGCGCGCGTCAAATCGGGCCGTGCAAAAGACATGACCGTACGTAGGATCGAGCCGTGTTCAGCAATGACCCAGGTGGACCTGTGGTGAGCTTGTGACGGCGCCCGGTTCCGCTGCTTCACCGCGCCCCGCCCTGCTGACCGTCGACGACGATCCCGGAGTGTCGCGCGCGGTCGCTCGCGACCTGCGCCGCCGCTACGGCGAGACGCACCGAATCGTGCGAGCGGAGTCAGGCGAGCAGGCTCTCGACGCGCTGCGCGAGATGAAGCTGCGCGGCGAGCAGGTCGCCGTGCTGCTGGCCGACTTCCGGATGCCACGAATGTCCGGCATCGAGTTCCTGGAACAGGCGATGGATCTGTACCCGGCGGCGAAACGCGTTCTGCTCACCGCCTATGCGGACACCGATGCTGCCATCGACGCGATCAACGTGGTCGACCTCGACTACTACCTGCTCAAGCCGTGGGATCCGCCCGAGGAAAAGCTGTACCCGGTCGTCGACTCGTTGCTCGAGGTATGGAACAGCGCCGACCACCGCCCGGTGCCGGAGACAAAGCTGGTGGGTCATCGGTGGTCGGCCCGATCGACTGAGGTGCGAGAGTTCCTGGCCCGCAATCAGGTTCCCTATCGGTGGTTTGCTGCCGACCAGCCCGAGGGCCAGGCATTGCTCGCCGCAGCAGGGGCGGATGATCACACCCTGCCCGTCGTGATCACCCCAGAGGGAGATCCGCTGGTCGCGCCCTCGGATGGCGAGCTTGCCGGACGGGTGGGCCTGACGACCACACCGTCGAAGGATTTCTACGACTTGATCGTCATTGGCGGGGGGCCGGCGGGCCTCGGGGCCGCGGTGTACGGCGCCTCGGAAGGGCTGCGCACGGTGCTGCTCGAACGCACCGCGACGGGCGGACAGGCCGGGCAAAGCTCGCGGATCGAGAACTACCTGGGCTTTCCCGACGGCGTCTCCGGAGCGCAGCTCACCGACCGCGCTCGCCGCCAGGCCGTCCGATTCGGCGCTGAGCTCATCACCACCCGCGATGTCGTCGGACTCGAGGCCAACGGCTCGGCACGCACCGTGCGCCTCGCCGACGGAGCCACCATCGACGCCCACACGGTGATCCTGGCCACGGGCGTGTCCTACCGGCAGCTGGCGGCACCGGGCGTCGAGGAGCTAACCGGCCGCGGTGTCTTCTACGGCTCGGCGCTTACCGAAGCCGCGAACTGCGCGAATCAGGACGTCTACATCGTCGGTGGGGCGAACTCGGCCGGCCAGGCGGCCGTCTATCTTGCCCGGGGCGCTCGATCGGTGACCTTGCTGGTGCGGGCTCCGTCGCTCGACGCATCGATGTCCTACTACCTCATCCAGCAGATCGCGGCCGTGCCGAACATCTCGGTGCGGACCTGCACCGAGGTCCTCGATGCAGCGGGTAACGAGCACCTCGAGCAGCTCACGCTTCGCGACAACATCACCGGGCAGACGGAGATCGTCGACGGCCAGTTCCTGTTCGTGTTCATCGGCGCCGCGCCACGGACCGACTGGCTGGACGGTGTCGTGCTCCGAGACGCGCGGGGATTCGTCGTTGCCGGCCCGGATCTTGCCGCAAGCGGCGAGCCGCCTCGCGGCTGGTCGCTCGAGCGCGCGCCGTACCACCTCGAAACCAGCTTGCCGGGCGTATTCGCGGCCGGCGACGTTCGGTACCAGTCGGCCAAGCGGGTGGCGTCGGCGGTCGGTGAGGGCGCCATGGCGGTGATGCTCGTGCATCGGTATCTGGACCGAGAGTGACCTGGTCGGAATGCATGCCCCAGCGAGAACGTTGAGGTGAGTCGATGACAAAGTTCTTGCCTTGCGACCCAGAAGAGCTTCGTCGGACGTTCCTGTTCGAGAAACTCACCGACGAACAGCTGGCCTGGTTGTGCCGCGAAGGCCATGTAGAGCAGGTGCCGGCCGGTCGCGTCTATGCCGAGGGTGAGCCGGCGACGTGCTTCTATGTGCTGCTCGAGGGTGAGGTGGCGCTTTCTCGGCTCGTTGGCGGTGACGACGTAGAGACGAACCGCACCAACCAGATCGGCGTCTACTCCGGCGCCTGGCAGGCCTATCTCGGTGACCGGGTGCCGCAGATTTACAACAACTCGATGCGCGCCGTCGTACCCTCTCGGTTCTTCGTCCTGGACGCGGAGCAGCTCGCCACGATGATGCGCGAGTGGTTCCCTATGGCGTTGCACATGCTCGAGGGGCTGTTCTTCGGCATCCAGAACGTGCAGCAAACGGTCGCTCAGCGGGAACGGCTGCTGGCCCTCGGCTCGCTCTCGGCCGGGTTGACCCACGAGCTGAACAATCCGGCCGCTGCCGCTGTCCGGGCGACCTCGTCCTTGCGGGATCGAGTCGCCGGCATGCGCCACAAGCTGGGCCTGATCGCGGTGGGACCGTACGACCGCGAGACGCTGGCCAGCCTCATCCGCTTCCAGGAAGACGCGGTGGAACACGTCGCCAAGGCGGCAGCGATGACTCCGATGGAGGCGTCCGATCGGGAAGACGAGATCGTCGACTGGCTCGATGCGCACGACATCCCGGGCGGCTGGGACGTCGCTCCGACGTTCGTGCAGGCTGGTCTGGACGTGCCGTGGCTCGACCAGCTAGCAGCCTCCGTCGACCAGCGGACCCTGGAAGGGGCAGTCCGCTGGCTGAACTACACCCTCGAGAGCGAACTGCTCATGAACGAGATCGAGGACTCCACCACGCGAATCTCGACTCTCGTCGCCGCGGCCAAGCAGTACTCCCAGATGGATCGAGCGCCCTTCCAGACGATCGACGTGCACGAGCTGCTCGACAGCACGCTCCTCATGCTGGGCCGCAAGATCGGTGACAAGATCACTGTCGTCAAGGAGTACGACCGCTCGTTGCCGCCGGTACCCGCTTACGCGGCCGAGCTCAATCAGGTGTGGACGAACCTGATCGACAACGCCGTTGCGGCCATGAACGGCGAGGGCACGCTCACGATAAGAACCAGTCGCGACGATGGTTGGGCCGTCATCTCGATCTGCGACACCGGTCCGGGCGTTCGCGGAGGAGATTCGCGGGCGCATCTTCGAGCCGTTCTTCACAACGAAGCCGGTCGGTGAGGGTACTGGGCTTGGGCTCGATATATCTTGGCGGATTGTCATCAACAAGCACCACGGTGACCTGAGTCTCGAGTCGGCTCCGGGTGACACGCGATTCGTCGTCCGGTTGCCGCTCGATCCGCCGCGTGACGACGCTGACTCCGCGGTGGTCACCCACCCGGACGGAGAGGACCGCTGATGCCGGCTATCGATCCCACTGTGGCGCCGAGTGGTACGGGATGCGTCGAATGCGATGCGGCCGGTGGCTGGTGGGTCCACCTGCGGAGGTGCGCGCAATGCGGTCACATTGGCTGTTGCGACACGTCGCCGTCGCAACACGCGAGGGCGCACGCGGCGGCGACCGACCATCCGATCATTCGCAGCTTCGAGCCGGGAGAGGACTGGTTCTGGGACTTCCGGACGTCGCAGTACGCCGAGGGTCCGCCACTAGCACCACCCGAGAACCATCCGCTCGAGCAGCCCACGCCTGGCCCGGTCGGCCGGGTGCCTGCTGACTGGCAGAACCACATCCACTTTCTGCGCTTCTCCTGATGATCTCGGGCTTAATGCCAAAAGGGTCGACAAGTCCAAGATCATCGCGGACAAAGCTACCTAGACCACTCCGCTCGCCAGCTCGCGCAATCGGGCGAAGACCTCATCGCCGGAGCTGCGTATGCCGTCGTGTTCCCATTCGCTGGTCACCCAAGGGCGAAGGTTTCCGATGGCCGCGGCCGTCCGTAGCGACAGCTCGACCGGAACGTAGATGTCGTCGTGGTAGATGACGGCCGCGACCGGCACCTCGTTGCCAGCCAGACGGTCGGGATCGAACGGCGGCGGCCAGTTGTCACGCTCGGCGAGTATGTTCGCCGCCTCCGCAAACGGTCGCAGCGCCGTGATCTCCTCGAACATCCACGGGTAGATCATCTCGCCGGTAAACAGAAGCGGATCACGATCCGGGGCGAACAGCGGAAACTCGCGCAGGTCCGCTGCGCCGCCCACGCGGTGGCTCCATACCCACGCGCGTAGATCGGCTCCTGGAGCACCGCGTAGAGCGGGTTGTCAAGGAATCCGGTAGCGGCCATCACCTCGTACCGGAAGGCGTCAGTGAGCCGGCCGTCGACGAGGGCCCGCTCGAACAACCAGTGCAGGAACTCGAAGCCGTCACTCATGCCGAGGCGCTGGCCGAGGTACTGCAGCCGACGCACCGTGAGACGGTCGCCGTCCGGCAGTCGGATGTTGTGCGCGCCCAGGATGTCAGCGACGGTACGGACGATCGCCCGGTCAGCCGGGTAGCGGGCGTAGTAGTCGGCGACCCGGCGCACCACCTTGGGGTAGGTGAGCGCGTACACATCGTCGGCGCTAGCCGTCAGGCCGGGCAGGCCGCCGGTCACATAGCAGGCCTGCAGCGCCTCGGGAACGCGTGACAAATACGTGACGGTGATGAATCCGCCGTAGCTTTGTCCGAGCGTCGACCACTGCGCACGGTGGCAGACCTCCTGTCGCAGTATCTCGGCGTCGCCGACGATCGCGTCGGCGCGGAAATGCGCGAGGTAGTCCGCCAGGGCTTTCGGCGTCGGGAATCGATCGGCGGTGTGAGCGAGCACGGGAGTACTCCGACCAGTTCCGCGCTGGTCGAGCAGGAGTAGCCGATACGAGGCGAGCGCGGCCCGGATCCAAGCGTCGGGATGCGACGGGCGTGGTGACGCGCCACCGGGCCCACCCTGCAGAAAGAGCAGCCACGGCAGATCCTCGCCAACCTTCTCGACGTCGCACAGTTCTCGTGCGAACACGTCGATCGTCTCGCCGTCAGGCCGCGCATGGTCGAGCGGAACTGCCACCGTGTGCTCGGTCATCGTGTAACGGCGCGGGTCGATCACGATCCCGATACGTTTCCGCGTCGATGACAAGAGCGACCGGATTTCTCAGGTATTTGGCGAGTTTGGTCCTTGGTCATAGGACGAAGCCTTCCGGGAAGGGGTCACTGGGATCGAGCAGGTATTGCGCCATACCGGTGATCCACGCCCGTCCGGTGATCCTCGGCACCACCGCCTGGACGTCGCCCAGCGGTACCTCCGACACCAACCGGCCGATGAATCGGGTCCCGAGCAGCGACTCGTTGACGAAATCGACGTTGAGGGCAAGCTCGTTTCGAGCGTGCAGAGCCGCCATGCGAGCCGACGTGCCCGTGCCGCACGGCGAGCGGTCGAACCAGCCGGGATGAATCACCGTGGCATTGCGGGCATCGGCGCCGTCCCGCCCGGGAGCGACAAGCACCACGTGCTTGCAGCCGGCGATGTCCGGCTCGACCGGGTGGCGCGGCGGCCGCTGCTCATTGATCGCGTCCATGATCGCTAGCCCAGCGGACATCATCCGGTCCTTCTGGTCGAAGCTCATTCCCAGCTCGGCGATCGGCACCAGGGCGTAGAAGTTGCCACCGTAGGCCATGTCGTACGTGACCTGTCCAATCCCTGACACGTCGACCGACGCGTCGAGTTCGGCGCAGAAGGATGGAACATTCTCGATCGTCACAGCGCTTGCGTGACCACGATCGACCTGTACCTCGGCCACGACGACTCCAGCCGGCGTGTCGAGACGCACCGTCGTGATCGGCTCGACCACCCGGACCATGCCGGTCTCGACCAGCACGGTGGCGACACCCATGGTGCCGTGCCCGCACATGGGCAGGCACCCGGACACCTCGATGTAGAGCACGCCCCAGTCGGCATCGGGGCGAGTCGACGGCTGGAGGATCGCGCCGCTCATGGCCGGGTGCCCGCGCGGCTCGGTCATGAGCAGCCGGCGGATGCCGTCCGCTTCGGCCAGGAAGCGCAGTCGTCGTTCGGCCATGGACGCCCCGGGCAGTACTCCGGTACCGCCGGTGATTACCCGCGTCGGCATTCCCTCGGTGTGCGAGTCCACGGCAGTGAACATTCGGGCTGCCCGCACCTCAGGTCACCGGCTCCGGACGCAGAAAGTCGAGCGCGCGCTGCAAGTCGGCGTCGACCTGGAGCCGATGCTCGGTCGTGAGCGGCCCGCGCGGCGGACGGCACGGTCCGCCGTATCGCTCGACGAGATCCATGCCGTACTTGATCGCTTGGACGAACTCGGTGCGGGAGTCCCAACGGAACGCCGGGACGAGATGTTCGTAAAGGCTGCGCGCCTCGGCCAGCTCGCCGGACCGCGCTAGCTCGAACAACCGCACCGACTCGGCTGGGAAGACGTTGGGAAAGCCGGCAAACCATCCGGTCGCGCCCATGAGCACCGCCTCGAGCAACAGGTCGTCGGCGCCCGCGCTGACGGTCAACGACGGCGCCCGTTCCCGGATTTCGAGAATGCGCCGCACGTCGCCGGAGAACTCTTTGACGGCCACGATGTGCTCGATCTGCCCTATCTCGGCGAGCAGATCGGGCGTGAGGTCGACCTTGGTGTCGATCGGGTTGTTGTAGACCATGACCGGCAGCCCGACTGCCGCCACAATCGCGAAGTGGTCAAGGATCTCGGCGCGGCTCGCCCGGTATGTCGTTGGCGGCAGACAGAGCACAGCGTCCGCACCGATGTCCCGGGCGTGCTCGGTCCACATTCTGGCCTGGTGCGAGCCCGGAGCGTGAACGCCCACCACGACGACACCCGAGTCGCCGACCGCCCACACCGCAGTCTCGGCCACCGCGCGTCGCTCCTCGTTGGTCAGCGATGCGTACTCGCCGAGCGAACCGTTAGCGCCGACGCCATCGCACCCGGAGGCGATCAGCCATCGGCAGTGCTCGGCATATCGCTCGAGGTCAACGCGCAGTCCGGCCGGAGCGGCCGGATCCTCGACGTAGGGAAGCGCCGTGGCGACGATCACCCCGGCGAGAGAGCTGCCGGTCGTGGGCGAAGGCGCGGTCATGGGCCCTCCAGGGACGAGTCGGCCACTTCGGCCAAGCGGATCGGGAAGGTGACGGATCGCCGCGATACGTTGTCCAGCAGCGGGCCCGCCATCGCCGCTTCGGCCATGTCAATGACATTGCGAAGACACACTCGGCCCTGGCAGAGACCGAGCCCGGCCCGGCTCGTCAGCCGGAGTGCTCGCAAGCCGTCAGCACCGCGCTCGGCCGTGGCCCGGCGCAGCTCCCGCGCGGTGACCTCCTCACACCGGCACACCACCGTGTCGTCGGTGAGCCATTGCTGCCAGCCGGGCTGGATGGCATAGACATCCGAGAGAGCAGTGGCGAAGCGCCGCAGCCGGGTACGTCGGCGCTTGGTCCGCGCCGGTATCGGAGACGTCCGGCCGACATACGCCGCGGCGGCATAGCCGGCCAGCTCACCCTCCGCCGCCGCCAGGTCGGCGCCACCGATCCCGGTGATCTCGCCCGCCGCGAAAACGCCGGCCACCGAGGTTGCCTGCTCGTCGTCAGCGTCGACGAACCCGTCGCGGAGGCGAGCACCGACACCGACCGCGAGGTCGAGCTGAGGGGAGAAGCCATACCCGATGCAGACGGCATCGACCGTCACCCGACGGGTCCGGCCACTGATCGGCCGCCATGACGCGTCGAGAGTGGCCACGGTGACCTCAGCGACCCGGTCCCGCCCGTGCGCCGCTACCACCGCCCGTCGCGTCCGATAAGGCACTCCCGCTCGCGCCAGCACCGACGCATATCGGGCAAGTTCTGCGAGCTTGCCGGGGGACTGCACGACCGCCCGGAGTCGCCGTCGCCAGGCGATCGTCGACCCGGCCTCGAGTACGGCGACCACGCGCGCTCCCGCGCGCAAGAGTGACGTCGCGACCGGCAGCAGGAACGGGCCCGAGCCCGTCACGATGACCCGCTGGCCCACCGCGATCCCGTGCGCCTTGGCCATCGCCTGAGCGGCACCGGCTGTCACGACGCCGGGCAGATCCCATCCGGGGAACGGTAACGCGTGGTCGTACGCGCCGGTCGCGAGCACGAGCGCGTCGGCGTCGACCTGCCAGCTGCGGCCGTTGGACGAGTCAGCTGGACCGGTACGAAGGAACAATCGCCGTCCGTCGATCGCCCACACCGTGGTATTCGCGCGGTGATCGACGCGCGGATGCGAGTGGTGGGCCACAGCCCGTGGCGGCGGTCCGACGAGGGCGTGCCGGTAATACTGCCCGCCCGCCGCCGCTCCGGCGTCGATAAGCAAGACCGATGCGCCGCATCGTGCGGCAGTCGATGCGGCGTGCAGCCCGGCTGGTCCAGCCCCGACCACGACCACCGTCACCGGGTCCTACCTTCAGCGTCGTCGGGCAGACGCACGCCGTACTGGGTGGCGATGACGTCACCGTCCGCGACGAGGCGCTGGCACGCCCGCACGTCCGGCAGGCCGTTCACCACGATGAGGCAGTCGAAGCACACGCCGATACCGCAGAAGATGCCGCGCGGCCGCCCGCTGCGCCGCGTCGTGCGCCAGGACGTCTGGCCGAGCTCGTGGAGCACCGCGGCGACGGTCTGCCCGCTCCGCGCGGTGACCGGGCTCCCGTCCACGATGACGTTCACGCCACTCGCCCGAGACTGGGCCGGTCGACGCGGAACGGCGCCGGGTCGAGGTGGGGCGGCGCGCCGGTGAACAGCTCAGCCACCAGGCGACCGGTTGCGGGCGCCAGGCCGATTCCGGCGCCCTCGTGACCGGTGGCATGCCATACGCCGGGCACGCGTGGATCCGGCCCGATCACCGGGAGATGGTCGGGCAGGTACGGCCGTAGCCCGCTATAGGCGCGCATCAAGGGCACGCTACGCAACGCCGGGAAGAGCCGAATGGCTTTGCGGGCAATCTCAAAGAGGATCGCCGGGTCGATCCGATCGGAGAATCCAACGCGTTGCCGGCTGGAGCCGATGAGGATCGGACCCGCCGCGGTGGATTCGACCACCGTTGACGTCTGCAGCGCGGCATCGCCGCTCATCACAGCACCGACGTAGTCGGCGTCGTAAACCTTGTGCCGCACCGTCGGGGGCAGGGGCGCGGTCACCAGGACCAAACCCTGGCGGGGTTGCACAGGTACCGGAGCGCCGAGCCGATCACCCAGCTGGCCGGCCCAGGGGCCGGCCGCGTTGACGATGGCCGCGCATCCGATCTCGCCCTGGTCGGTGACTACAGCGCGAATCGCGCCAGCCTGGCGGTCGTGCTGAACTCCGAGCACGGTCACACCACTACGCACCGAGCCGCCGCGCTGTCGCACGGCGCGAAGCAACGCCGTCGTGGCGAGCACTGGTTGCACTTGGGCGTCCTGCGGGTAGTACACGGCACAGCAGACGTCAGGCGTGATGTGAGGCTCGAGGCCCCGCACGTCGTGGGCATCAACGGGCTGGGCGCTTACCCCGACGGCGCGTTGCGCGGCCGCGAATTGTGCGAGTGCCGCGGCAGTGTCCTCGTCGGTCGCGACGACCAGTCCGCCCTTGTCCTCCCATTCGACGTCGTCCGAGGCTCCAATTCGCGCCAGCAGATCGGGCCACTCGGCCCGGGACGCGCGAATGAGGTCCAGCTCGGGCCCAGCCGGCTTGTCGGATACGAGCACGTTGCCTTCACACCGACTCGTTGTGCCAGACGCGATTCCGCCGCGATCTAGCACGGTCACCGGAATGTCTCGAGCCGAGAGCGCCTCGGCACAAGCGGCACCTATGATGCCTGCGCCGACGACGACCACGGTCTCAGCCCCGGACGCCCCGCTCACCGCGGCCATCCGGTCGTCCCGCCTGCCGCCACTGTCGCATCGTCGCACGCGTACTCGGACACCACGTCAACTGACCGCGTAGGCGGCGGCGCGATGCTGGCCGTCTGCGACCCATGCGACACTCGACCCGTGCGACGACTGGTATTGATCCGCCACGCCAAGGCCGCGGTCGGCGATCTAGACCGGAGGCGGCCGCTGACTCCGGAAGGCGTGACGGCGGCCGAGGGAATCGGCCGTTACCTCGCCGGCAACGAACCCGCACCGGACCGCGTCGTGACGTCACCAGCGCGCCGGGCTGCTGAGACGTGGGCGGCGGCCGCGCGAGCGCTGATCAACCCACCCGAGCCCGATGAGGACGAGCGCATCTACGACAACACGGTCGACTCGTTGCAGGACGTGGTTCGCGACACCGCGCCCGATGTCGGCACGCTCGTACTGGTTGGGCACAATCCGTCAATGCGCGATTTCGCCCAGGCGACAGACGATGGGGCGGGTGATCTCGAGCTGCGCAAGATCCTGGCCGACCGGTTTCCGACCGCCGCCGTCGCAGTGTTCGACATCAGCGAGGACTGGGCCACGCTCGACCAGGGCACACTGTCCGGGCTGCACCTCAGGTCGCGTTAGCGTGGGCGAGCTGATACGAGTCGAGGTCGGCGACGACACGGGTGACCTGCCCTCGGCGGTGGCAACGATCCGGCTGAACCGGCCACCGATGAACGCGCTGAATCGGCAACTGCAGGAGGAGCTGCGCACCGCGGTCGCACAACTGGCTGCCGACGATGCCATCCGGGCGGTGGTGATCTACGGCGGGGAGAAGGTGTTTGCCGCCGGAGCGGATGTCAAAGAGTTCGCCGGGATGAGCCATGCCGACATGGTGCGCGACGCGGAGCGGCTGAGTTCCTCCTTGGACGTCGTGGCGAGACTGCCCAAGCCGGTAGTCGCCGCGGTGACCGGATACGCGCTTGGCGGCGGGTGCGAACTGGCCCTCGCCGCAGACTTCCGGGTCAGCGCCGACGATGCGCGCTGGGGTCAACCCGAGATACTGCTAGGAATTATCCCCGGTTGCGGCGGAACGCAACGGCTACCGCGGTTGATCGGGCCCGCGAAGGCCAAGGATCTCATATATACCGGGCGATTCGTCCCGGCCGACGAGGCCCTCGAGATCGGGCTTGTCGATGTGGTGGTCCCGGCGGCCGATGTTTACGCCACCGCGATCAAACTGGCGACGAAGTTCGCCTCCGGTCCCGCACTGGCTTTGCGGGCGGCCAAGGCCGCGATCGACGGCGGGATGGATGCCGACTTGGCGAGCGGGCTTCGCCTCGAATCCCACTTGTTCGCCTCGCTGTTCGCCACGGCTGATCGCACCGCGGGGATGAGCTCGTTCATCGAGCGCGGGCCAGGCCGGGCCGTGTTCTCTGGCAGTTGATCGTCTGTGACCCGGCCCGGAGCGCACACCCCCGCCTCGCCGGCCGAGATCGAGGCCGCGTGGTCAGACCCCAAGCTGGCCAATGTCCTGTATCACGACTGGGAGGCGCAGACGTACGACCAGAAATGGTCGATTTCGTTTGATCAGCGATGCATCGACTACGCGCGCGACCGCTTCGAACACGTCGCCGGTCGGGAGAGATGGCCCTACGGCGCCACGCTCGAGGTGGGGTGCGGCACGGGCTTCTTCATCTTGAACCTCATGCTCGCCGGGGTAATCGATAGCGCGCCAGGCACCGGTCATGTGACGGACGTGTCGCCGGGGATGGTCGAGGCAGCGTGCCGCAACGCGGAATCGCTGGGCTTTCAGGTAGCCGGTCGGGTCGCGGACGCCGAACGATTGCCGTTCGATGACGCGACGTTCGAGCTGGTCGTCGGCCACGCGATGCTGCACCACATCCCGGACGTCGAGCAGGCACTGCGCGAGGTAGTACGAGTTCTCAAGCCAGGCGGACGGTTCGTGTTCGCGGGCGAGCCCACGAGATGGGGCGACATCATCGCGCGGCGCCTGTCTCGCGCGACATGGTGGGCGGCCACGCATGCGACCCGGCTGCCTGGACTCGAGGCGTGGCGGCGACCCCGGTCCGAACTTGACGAGTCCTCACGTGCGGCCGCCCTGGAAGCCGTTGTCGATCTGCACACATTCGTCCCGGCCGAACTCCACCGCATCGCGTTGCGAGCCGGTGCGGTCGATGTCGCAGTCCGTACCGAGGAGCTCACGTCGGCCTGGTTGGGCTGGCCGGTGCGCACTTTCGAGCACGCTGTCCCCCGGGAGAAGCTGGGCTTCCGCTGGGCGAACTTTGCCTACACGTCGTGGCGGCGGTTGTCCGCCATCGACCGGCTGCTCGAATCGGTTATCCCGCCCGGGTTGTTCTACAACGCCGAGGTGACCGGATTCCGGCCTGACGGTCAGCACCGTGCTGTTCGGCTCGGACGGCACCCGGGGTCGGCCCGGTCGGGAGGCAGGCCGTGACCCGACCGGGCCTGGAACCCGGCCGACCTGGCAAAGTGTGAGGAGACGCCGCCCAACCGAGGGGCCATAGGGCGGCGTCTCGCACTGCCCTTGACAAAGGGTCGGCCCGGGTTGGGCTTGCCGCCCCTCTCCGGGGCAGCGGTAACAGTGTGAGCTACCCCACGAAGATCCGCAAGGAGCGCGCCGGGCAGCTCAGCTTCTCCGTGGATGCGGTGCAGGCCAGGCCGGCGGCTGGGATATTTTCGTTCCTGATGGCTACTTTCCTCGCGGGACACTAGGTGTCCTCAAGCTGCGGCAAATGACTGACCGGCCAGCATATGCGGGACTCGCGATCCGCACCGTGCTGTTCGATCTCGACGGGACGCTGTCCAAATCGGACGCGGGCATCATCGGCTCGCTGCGCCAAGCGTTCGACGAGCTGGGCCTTCCGCGCCTGGACGAACGTGCCGAGCGCGGTCTTATCGGGCCGACGTTCGCGGACGCCCTCCCGCCGTTGGTCGGAGCCGACGTTGTTCCGAAGCTGATCGAGCGGTACCGCGTGCATTACGCGACGGGAATGTTCGATACCGAGATCTATGACGGTGTCCTAGAGGTCCTCGACGACCTTCGGACTCGCGAGGTGACGCTCGCCGTGGCCACGAGCAAGCCGGAATTCCACGCGACACCGGTAATCGATCATCTCGGGCTCGCGGACTACTTCGTGACCGTGGCCGGCGACAGTCTGGACTACGAGCGGCGCACCAAGGCCCTGGTGATCGCCGAGGCGCTCCGGCGGCTCGGACATCCTGATCCCACCGCGGTGCTGATGGTCGGTGACCGCAGGCACGACGTGGAGGGAGCCGCGGCCCACGGCATTTCCTGTATCGGCGCGGGATGGGGTTACGGGCAACCAGGCGAACTGGTCGAGGCCGGCGCCGTCGAGGTCTTTGCCACCCCGCGCGACCTGCTGGTGGCGCACGACCGGCTGCTCGGTGCTTCGGTTGCGACGCGCGGCTGCTGATATGGCGCCAGTTCGCAGCGCCCGCGTGGTCACGCCGGCGTCCCTGCGATGGCTGGTGCGGAATCGCGCGTACACGCCGTGGCATCTGGTCCGGTACTGGCGCTTTCTCCGGCTTCGATTGGCGAATCCGCATGTGATCACCCTGGGGATGGTCTATCTGGACGCCGGCGTACAGATCTATGCGCGCCGCGACTTCGGCCGGCTCATCCTCGGGCGGTCGGTGCACATCGGTCGAGGCACGGCGATACGGTGCCACGAAGGCACCCTCCGGATCGGCGATCAAGCGGTGTTCGGCCGCCGGGACACGGTCAATTGCTACCTGGACGTCGAGATCGGCGAAGCGGCACTGGTCGCCGATGACGTCTACATCTCCGACTTCGACCATCGACATGAGCGGGTCGACATGCCGATCAAGGACCAGGGAATCGCCAAGGGGCGCGTACGCGTCGGCGGCGACGTCTGGCTGAGCGTGGGCACGGTGGTGACCCGGGGCGTCGTCATCGGTGCGGGCACGGTCGTCGGCGCGAACTCGGTCGTCACCCGCGATCTGCCGCCCTATTCGGTGGCCGTTGGTGCGCCGGCTCGTGTGATCCGACGGCGACGCCTCTAAGGTCTGTCTTGTGGACCTGGACCGCAGTTCGCCCGCGGCCCGCGAGTGGGTCAACGACGCCATCCGTCGGGTCGAGGCCGACGCGAACCGGTCCGCCGATACTCACCTCATTCCGTTCCCGTTGGGCGGCCCCCTCGGACGCTGCGACATCGACGTGTACCTGAAGGACGAATCGACGCACCCCACCGGATCGTTGAAGCATCGGCTGGCGAGATCGCTGTTCCTGTACGCCTTGTGCAATGGACAGATTCAGGCCGGGACGACCGTTACCGAGGCCTCGTCGGGTTCGACGGCGATCAGCGAGGCCTACTTCGCCCGGATGCTGGGTTTGCCGTTCATCGCCGTGATGCCGCGGTCGGTGAGCACCGAGAAGATCGCGCTCATCGAGCGGGAAGGTGGCCGCTGCCACCTCGTCGATGACCCAACCACGGTGTACTCGGTGGCCGCCGGGCTGGCCCAATCGACCGGTGGTTTCTACCTCGACCAGTTCACGTTCGCCGAACGAGCCACGGACTGGCGCGGCAACAACAACATCGCCGAATCGATCTTCGAGCAAATGGCGTTCGAGCGTTATCCGGTACCGCGCTGGATCGTGGTCGGCGCTGGTACCGGGGGTACGAGCGCCACGGTTGGGCGCTACGTTCGATTCCGCCGGTTCGACACCGCCGTGGCTGTCGTCGACCCAGAGAACTCGGCGTTCTACCAAGGCTGGTGCGACGCCGACCCGCAGTACGTCACTGGACTGGGTTCTCGCATCGAGGGCATCGGCCGGCCTCGAGTCGAGCCGAGCTTTCTGCCCGGAGTGGTCGATCGGATGATCTCGGTCCCGGATGCGGCATCCATCGCCGTCATCCGCGAGGTGGAGCCGTTGCTCGGACGGCGAGTGGGCGCGTCGACCGGCACGAATCTCTATGGGGCGCTGTCGCATCGCTTGCGAGATGCGAGCCGCCGGAACCAAGGGCAGCATCGTGACCCTGTTGTGCGACGGGGGCGAGCGTTACGCCGACAGCTACTACTCCGACGACTGGCTCGCGGCCCAGGGAATCGATGTGACCCCGTACCGGCTTGCTTTCGCGGAGACGTTGCGCACCGGGACGTGGACGGCGGGCTGACGACGTGCCACGGAGCGTCGCCGTCATCGCAGTGGTCGGCGGGGCGCTGCTGCTGTCGTCGTTCGCTTTTCTCGGGCTTTGGCAGATTGCCGACGACTCCCAGAACCATGCCTATAACCCGGGTGCAATGCCTCCGACAATGGTCGCGCTGACCGCCGGGCAGCAGTACCAGCTCTCGACCGCCGACGGCCCGGAAGCGCTCGCTGCGCAACACCGCAACGCGGTGCGGGACGCGTGTACTTGGTCGGAGGGCGGCTCGGCCCCGCAGAACCTGGCCGTTACGCCGGTAGCGTCCGACTCGCGATCCACACATGTTGTCGCGACATTCATCGCTCCGGCGAGCGGCGATCTGCACATTGCCTGCCCTGTCTGGGGAGCCGTGTGGATCGACGACGCCGAGGACGCGCCGACCGACTTGGCCGGGCTCTTCCTCCTGCTCGGGGTGATCACGTTAACCAGCGGGGTCATCCTCGGTCTGACCGCCCTCTACCGTCGGTCGGCGGAACCGGCCGGCCGGCACGCTGCTTCGCCATCGTGATCTTGGACTTAGTGCCCTGGGGCAACGATAAGCCCAAGATCATCGCGGGCGCGGGCGCGGGGAGTCAGCGACTGGCGGCGACCCGGACAACCTCCGGGGTGAGCTCGCTGATATTGGTGAGCTGCACTGCCGCCAGTGCGAGCGCATCGGGCGCAGGCGGAAAGGCGGCGTGCGGAACGGCGATCACCGCAAGACCAGCCGAGGCGGCGGCCCGCAGCCCGTTGGAGGAGTCCTCGATCGCGACCGCATGATCGGGCCGGACGCCGAGCCGCGAGGCTACGGTCAGGTACACATCCGGAGCAGGTTTGCCGGCCGGCACTTCTTCAGTCGAGACCGTGACCTGAAACGCCGGCGCAAGGCCGGATGCGTCGAGAACCGTTTCGATGAGGGTTGTCGGCGAGGACGACGCCAGCCCGAGGGGCCAGTGGTCAGCTAGCCGGGTCACCGCCTCGACCGCTCCGTCGATGAGTGGCAGGCGCTCCCGATAGCGGGTGGTAATTCGGTCGATCACCGTGCGGGCGATGTGCTCCGGAGACTCCGGAATGCCGACGACGTCATGTAGATACTTCGACCACTCCGGCGTGCTCATGCCCTGCATGGCCCGCGTAGCGTCGTCCGGCCATGTGCGGCCCGCTTCGGCCGCGACTTCGCGACGGAGTTCGTCCCAGATCGCCTCCGAGTCCACGAGCACTCCGTCGAGGTCGAAAACGACGGCATCGACGGTCGTGGACTCGGCACCTGGCACCACATGCTCCTCCCGGACTGAACACCAGCGCCTAAGTGTGCCGGATGTTGCGACGGTCACACCTCCGGGCGGATTGACCTCAACCACGCTTGACGTTGCACCCTGGGATGGTGGTGCAGACGGAGGTCCGGGAGCAAACAGCTCCGATTTCGACTTCCGTTTTCGCACCGGCCTACCGCCTGACGAGTGCTGGGATCCTGATCCTGGTCACCCTCATCGCGTTCGAGGCGATGGCGGTGGCCGCGGCGTTGCCGACGGCCGCTCGGGAGTTGCATGGCATCGGGGCGATCGGGTGGGCGTTCACCGCGTTCCTCGTCGCCAGCGTCATCGGTCTGGTCGTTTCGGGCCAGATCTGCGACACCCGGGGCCCGCGACTGGCCACAGTGGCCGGGCTCGTCGCGTTCATCGGCGGGCTCGCGATCTCGGGGACCGCGACCACCATGGCCCAGCTTGTGGCCGGGCGTGCGGTTCAAGGCCTGGGCGGCGGTCTGCTCATCACCGCGATCTACGTTGTGTTAGGGGAAGCGTTCCCCGAGGTCGTGCGACCGAAGATCTTCGCCGCCATGTCGGGGGCGTGGGTCCTTCCGGCGCTGCTGGGCCCGATCGTGGCCGGGACCCTTTCGGAGCACGCCAGCTGGCGCTGGGTGTTCATCGGTTTGTTGCCGTTCGTGGTGCTGGGCGCCGCGCTGATGGTTCCCGTGCTGAGCACGGAGTCGCGTCGCGATCGCGATGCGACAGCACGGGGCGCCCTGGCCGATCCTCGCCGCATCGTGCGAGCTCTGGCGACCGCGGCCGGGATCGCGGCGCTCGAGGCGGCCGGCCAGCACCCGTCCTTCATTACCGTTGGCGCGGCCGTGGTCGGCGCCGGCGCACTGGTCTGGGGTCTCTCCGGGCTGCTGCCGGCCGGGACCTGGCGGGTCCGGCGCGGGGTCCCGGCGCCGATCGTGCTGCGTGGCTTGCTTGCCGGCGCGTTCTTCGGTACCGAGTCGCTGGTGCCACTCACGCTGACGGTGCAGCACGGGTTCGGCGCGCTCTCCGCTGGCCTGCCGCTGGTGATCACGGGGCTGACGTGGACCCTCGGCTCCTGGTGGCAGGGCCGAGAGAGCGTCCGGGTCGAGCAACGGGTGAACCTGATCCGCGCCGGTTTCCTGTTCGTCGCGGCCGGTGCCGTGGGCGTCGCCATTGCGGCCCAGCCGGGCGCTCCTGGCTGGCTGGTGTATCTCGTCTGGGCGCCGGCGGGCATCGGCGCTGGGCTGACCATGTCGAGTGTCGGCGTCCTCCTGCTGCTGTTCACCACCGACGCCGATCGCGGTGCCGACTCGGCCGCATTGCAACTGTCGGACACCGTGACTACTGCGATCACCACGGGCATCGGCGGTGTGCTCATCGCCGCGGCCGCAGGCGGTCTGTTCGGCTACACCACCGCGTTCACGGTGCTGTTCGTCTTGATGGCCCTCGTCGCGGTGCTCGGACTGCTGTTGGCCCGTCAGGCCCGCCCGCCGACGTGACGATCTGCGGCAAGCAACCGGTCAGTGATCATCTCGCCGATCGGGATCGCCGACGTTGCTGCCGGTGACGGCGCGTTGCAGACGTGCAAGGTGCGCGCCGTCTCGGCGAACAAGAAGTCATGAACCAGAGTGCCGTCCCGCAGCACGGCCTGAGCCCGGATACCGGCCGGTTCCGGTTGTAGGTCGCGCAAGCTCAGGCTTGGCGCGTACTTCCGGCACTCCCGTAGGTACCCGCGCTTGGACAGCGAGTTGGTCATCTCACGCACGCCGGTGCGGAGGTTGGCCCGAGCGACCCGCCACATCCCGGGGAAGCGCACATAGTCCGCGACATCACGCCGATCGAAGGAGAACTTTCGATACCCCTCGCGGGAGAGGCCCAACACGGCGTTCGGTCCGACCGTCACTCCGCCATCGGTCGTGCGGGTGAGATGCACTCCGAGGAACGGCAGCTCGGGATCCGGGATCGGGTAGATGAGATGCCGGACGAGGTTTGACCGCCATTCCGGCAGCCGGTAGTACTCGCCGCGGAACGGCACGATGCGGAAGTCGACGTCGACACCGGCCATGCGAGCCAGCCGATCGGCCTGCAATCCGGCACAGACGACGACCCGGCTCGCTCGCACCGCCTCGCTTGCCGACTCCGCGGCGGCGTCCGCCGACGACCTCCTCAGGGTGACGATCACCTCATCGCCGCTCTCGGCGAGATCGGTCACCATCGCGCCGAGTGTCAGCTTGCCGCCCCGCTGGCGGACAACCTCGCCCATCACCTCGGCAATCGCCGAGTAGTCGACGATTCCGGTCGCGGGGACGAACAGTGCGCCCACACCCCGGACGTTCGGCTCGCGTCGATGCAGCTCGCGGGCATCGAGCCGCTCGACCTCGACGTCATTGGCGTGCGACCGCGCGTAGAGCGCGTCCATGCGGGCCAACTCGGCGGCGTCGGTCGCCACGAGCAGCTTGCCGCACACGTCTACCGGTATCCCGTGCCGGGCGGCAAAGTCTTTGGTGGCCTGGGCCCCCTCCCGGCACAGCCGGGCCTTGAGGCTGCCAGGTGCGTAATAAATGCCGGAGTGGATGACCCCGCTGTTGTGCCCGGTCTGATGCGTCCCGAGAGACAGCTCCTTGTCGACCAGGCGCAGGCTGGCGCCTGGCTGGCGGTCGAGAATCGCCATCGCCGTGGCGAGGCCGACGATGCCTCCGCCCACGACGCAATAGTCGTAACGCATCCGTCCCCCCGAGGCGGTCTGACCGCGACCGTCCGGGCCGGGTCGCCGCTCATCGTAAGCTGAAAGCGATGCCATACCTCGACCACGCGGCGACGACGCCCATGCTTCCCGAGGCCATCGACGCCATGAGCGAGGCGATGGTTGATGTCGGCAATGCTTCCTCCCTGCATGGCTCGGGCCGGCGAGCCCGGCGTCGCGTCGAAGAGGCCCGCGAATTGCTCGGTGCGGCGCTGGGCGCCCGCCCGTCGGAGATCGTCTTCAGCAGCGGCGGAACCGAATCCGACAACCTGGCCGTCAAGGGCCTGTTCTGGGCGCGGAACAACGCGGACCCGCGTCGTCGCCGGATCCTCGCTAGCACGGTCGAGCACCATGCCGTCCTCGATACGGTCGAGTGGCTTGACGCGACCGGGCAGGCCGATGTGACCTGGCTTTCGGTGGACTCTCGCGGCCGGGTCGACCCGGACGTGGTACGCGCCGAGCTGCACGCGCACGCGGACTCCGTCGCGCTCATCAGCGTGATGTGGGCGAACAACGAGGTCGGGACCGTGCAACCCGTGACCGAACTCGCCGACATTGCCCACGAGTACGGGATTCCCCTGCACACCGATGCGGTGCAAGCAGTCGGCGCGGTTCCGGTGAACTTTGCCGACTCCGGTGCCGACGCGATGACGGCGACCGCGCACAAGCTCGGCGGTCCTTACGGCGTGGGCGCACTCCTGTTGCGTCGCGATGCGCAGTGTGTGCCGCTGCTGCATGGCGGCGGCCAGGAGCGCGACCTGCGCTCCGGAACGCTGGATCCACCCGGCACGACGGGGTTCGCCGTCGCGGCCTCGGCCGCGGTGTCCCGTCAGCCGCAGAGGGCCCGCCGCCTCGACGCGCTACGGACCCGCCTGATCAACGGAATTCGGGCGGCCGTCCCGGACGTCATGGTCAACGGACATCCGACCGAACGGCTTCCCGGAATCGCCCACCTGAGCTTCCCGGGCTGCGAGGGCGATTCCTTGCTCATGCTGCTCGACGCTCGCGGGATCGAGTGTTCGACGGGCTCCGCCTGCTCAGCCGGGGTCGCTCGCCCGTCCCACGTCCTGATCGCGATGGGTGCCGATCCGATCAGCGCTCGCGGCTCGTTGCGATTCTCGCTCGGCCACACCTCGACCGAGGCCGATGTGAACGCGGTGATCGAGGCGATCGGGCCGGTCGTCGAGCGTGCCCGCCGAGCCGGTTTCACGTCCGTCCTGCCTATCACCCGGATGAGCGCCGAATGAGGGTGCTCGCGGCGATGAGCGGCGGGGTGGACTCCGCCGTCGCCGCCGCTCGCGCCGTCGACGCTGGACACGACGTCACCGGCGTCCACCTGGCGCTGTCGGCGCAACCGGCGAGCTTGCGGCACGGCGCCCGCGGTTGCTGCTCGGTCGAAGACGCCAATGACGCTCGGCGCAGCGCCGACATCCTCGATATCCCGTTCTATGTCTGGGATCTCGCCGAACGATTTCGCGTCGACGTGATCGACGACTTCGTCGCCGAATACGCCGCTGGTCGTACTCCGAACCCGTGCCTGCGCTGTAACGAGAAGATCAAGTTTGCCGCGGTCCTCGACCGAGCCCTCGCGCTCGGGTTCGACGCCGTCGTCACGGGCCACTATGCGCGCCTTGTGGACGGCCGTCTGATGCGTTCGGTCGACGTCGGTAAGGACCAGTCGTACGTCCTGGCCGTGCTGACGGCGGCGCAACTCGCCCACGCGATGTTCCCGATCGGCGACTCGACCAAGGCGCAGGTACGCGCCGAGGCAGCGCGTCGCGGTCTGGCCGTCGCTGCGCAAGCCGGACTCGCACGACATCTGCTTCATTGCCGACGGCGACACGCGCGGCTTCCTGTCGCGCCAGCTTGGCGAGCGATCTGGACCGATCGTCGACGCCACTACGGGGACGGTGGTCGGCCGGCACGGTGGATCTTTCGGCTTCACGGTTGGGCAGCGCCGAGGCCTGCATCTGGATCGGGCCGCGGCGGATGGTGCCCCGCGCTACGTGCTGTCGCTCGAGCCGGCGACGAACACGGTTCTCGTCGGTCCGCGGGAACAGCTCGAGGTGACGAGGATCATTGCTGAGCACCCGGTGTGGACGTCCGGGGTCAGCCCGAACGGGCCGCTGGCCTGCCAGGTGCAGCTGCGCGCGCATGGCATGGTGTCCGACGCCACGGTGACCGTGTCTGGCGATCGGCTCGTCGCGGCTTTGGATCGGCCCCAGCGGGGCGTCGCCGCCGGGCAGGCGCTGGTCATGTATGACGCCGAGATGGTCATCGGCTCTGCGACGATCGCGTCCGTGGCCCGGGCCGCCGCACCAGCCGCGGCGGGCTGATGGGTATGCATCCCTGGCCGCCGGGAGCGGCGACCGGCATTGGATCGTGGCCCGGCACGGACGTCGACGAGGCCGTGCGCATCGTCCTCGGCGAGCTCCCTGACCTGCCCTACCTCCCGGAATTGCCCGCCCGGGGTGTTGGCGCGGAGCTGATCGGTCGGACGGCCGGGCTGCTTGTCGATATGCCGGTCGAGGTTCAGCCGTCCGGGTGGCGAGTGACGGCGCGCCCCGGCCGCGACCTGCGCCGGGCGCGTGACCTGCTCACGCGGCGATCTCGACACCCTGCAGGCTCAAGCCGAGGGATACGCAGGCGCCCTGAAGGTCCAGTTCGCAGGACCGTGGACCCTGGCCGCCGGAGTCGAGCTGCCGTCCGGACACCGGGTCGTGTCGGACTACGGGGCCACCCGGGATCTGGCCGCGTCGCTGACCGAGGGGCTGCGGGCGGCGTTATCCGATCTGGCCGCGCGCATTCCGCAGGCCACCGTCGTGCTCCAGCTGGACGAACCGTCGCTACCGACCGTCCTGGCCGGGAAGGTTCCGACACCCTCCGGGTACGGCACCGTCGCGGCGGTCGAGCGCGAGCGTGGTCGAATCCACGCTGCGCGATGTGCTCGACGTCGGTGCGACCGGCAGTCGAGTCGTGCATTGCTGCGCGCCGGACGTCCCAGTCGCACTGCTGCGCGCGGCTGGGGCAGATGCGGTCTCGCTAGATCTCACGCTGATCGAGTCGGCCGATTACGACGCGCTCGGCGAGGCTGTAGCGGGCGGGACGTCCCTCTGGCTCGGCGTGGTGCCGGCAGTCGACGCTCCGGTGACGTTGGCGGCGGCGCGTGGCGGGGTCGAGCGGTTGTGGTCGGCGCTGGGATTCGATCCCGGCCGGCTAGCCGCCGCAGTCGTGCCTACGCCGGCGTGTGGGCTCGCGGGCGCGTCGCCTGCGTACGCGCGGCGGGCGACGGCTCTGGTGCGCGACGTGGGGCGGGCCCTGCTTGATCTGACGGATTGAGCGGCTGGCAGTCCGTCGGCCGGTAATGCGCGGATCTCGGCCGGATCAGTCGATCTGGATGGTCAATCGCTTCGGCGCGGCGATGATGTCGACTTCGCCGTCTGCTGTCAGCCGCAGGTCCAACGGTTCGCCGGCGACCCGCAGACCGTGAATTGTCAGCTCGCCGACCGGCGACGGGCGCATCGGCCGGATGCGAAGGAGAGCGGCCGGGACATCGGCCGCCAGTCCCAGGATCGCCGCCACGATGACCATGCTGGCCGCAGCCGACCAGGCCTGCGGCCGGCACGACGACGGGTAGGGCACTGGGCGGCCCTCGGTCGTGGCCGGCTGCCCACCGTAAAGTTCGGGCAGCCGGCCGGCGAACGCCGGTGCGGCGGCAAGTAGCCCGTTGATGAGGCTTCGGGTCGCGGCCGCGGCATCGGATCCAGGCGAGGCCGCCAAACCGGCGATCGCAATCGCGGTGTCGTGCGGCCAGACCGACCCACAGTGATAGCTCAGCGGGTTGTAGCCGGCCTCCCGCGCCGACATGGTGCGCAACCCGAAGCCGCTGTCGAGATCCGAGCCGGCGAGTCGACGAACCACCGCGGCCGTCTCCTCCGGGTCGAGCAAGCCGGTACCGAGCAGGTGGCCCAGGTTGGACGTGACTGTATCGGCTGGCCGACCGTGCCGGTCCAGCGCCATCGCCGGGTACCGGCCGTCGACATCCTCGACCCAGAATGCATCCCGGAAGCGTGATCGGAGCTCCGCCGCCCAGGCGCGCCAGAACTGCCCACCCGGTCGCTCGAACGCGTCCAGCAACGCGGCCGCCTGGCACGCTGCTGCGTGCGCGTAAGCCTGCACCTCGCACAAAGCGATCGGCGGCGCGGCGAGCGTCCCGTCAGAGAATTGAACCGCGTCCTCGGAGTCCTTCCAGCCCTGATTCACCAGCCCATGACCGGTGGTATCGGCGTACCGGATGAAGCCGTCCGGTCCGAGGGCGTGGTCGCGCAGCCAGCCCAGGGCGGCGTGCAGCGCCGGCATCAGCGCCTCGACCTCGTCGGGCGGGAGGCCCCACCGCCACGCGTCGTGCAGGAGCGTGATCCACAACGAGGTGGCGTCGACTGAGCCGTAGTACACGGGGGGCAGCACGATGGCACGACGGGAATGGCCCGAGGCTGCGAGGTCGACAGTCGCCCGCCGCAACTCATGAAGGATCTTGCCCGGCTGCTCTTCAGCCGCGGCGTCGATACGGACCCCCTGTCGGCGGGCCAATGCGCGCAGGGTGCCACCCGCGAGTCGGGTCCCGAGCGGAAGAGCCATTCGAGCGGCCCAGATCGAATCCCGGCCGAACAAGGTGAGGAACCACGGTGCGCCTGCGGCCAGCATCTGGTCGTGAGTCTCCGCCGCGTCGGCGACGAGCAACCCGCAGAGGTCGCTCACGCTCTGAGTGAGCAATTCGGTGAGCCGGTTGTCGCCGGCGCGCACGGTTGGGATCGAGAACGCGCGGTCGTCGCCGACCGGAAGGACGACCGCAGGCACGGGATCGTCGACGATGGTGACCTCGATCGCCAGCTCCCAGACCTGCGTGCCGGCCGAGGGCGACTGTCCAGGAGAGGGTTCCGTCCGGAGGTGGTGCGGTCAGCCGGGGGCTGAGTATTCGGCGCGGACGGTCGCGCCGTCCGCCCCCCGCCAACGGGTAGCCGTCGGCTGGACGTCCGGCGCCAGCCCGGCCGCCGGACGCCCGCTCGCCACGTCGTAGATCGGCGCGAGATCGCAGGCCAGGGCGATCCCTACGCGTGCAGCTGACCGGCTCACTGGCGTGCGACACCACGGTGATCACCTCGCGCACGGCCGTGCCGGTCACCGACCGATCCCGTTCGACGAGCACGGTCGGGTCGGCGCCCTCATTGCCCAGGCCGCGCCCGACTGCCACGAACCGGGCGTGCGCCGCGCCGGCGAAGTGCCCACTCCAGTGGCAGCGGCTCGAATCCGTCGATCGTGACTACCAGTCCGGAGAGGATCCGCCGGTCACCGGCGTACCAACCGGCCGCGGCGCCGCGGATCTGGCCGTCGATAGGCGACAGCGCGAAAACCGGCGCCTGCACCGCCACCACCGCTGGCGTGCAGATAGGGCTTCTGCCCCACGCCTGACCCGTTCCGGGCGGTCATCGAGCCGACATTATCGTCAGACCGGCGCAGTACCGTGGCCCCGTGAGCACGCGAGCATCGCAGACGCACCGGACCAGCCGGGTCCGTCGATGAGCGAACCGTCCGAGGCGCCGCCCGACGCCCGCGAGGAGCATGCTCGGCTGTCCCAGGAGCTGGACGAGCAGTCCTATCGTTACTACGTCCTCGACGCCCCTACGGTGAGCGACGCGGAGTACGACGCGCTGATGCGCCGCCTGGAACACCTCGAGGACAGCTACCCCGAGTTGCGGACGCCCGCATCACCGACTCAGCGGGTCGCCGGCACCTACTCCACGTTGTTCACGGCGGTGGAGCATCTCGACCGCATGCTGTCACTCGACAACGCGTTCACCGTCGACGAGCTCACGGCCTGGGCCCACCGCGTGGAACGCGAGGTGGGGGACGTCCCCGCGTACTTGTGCGAGCTGAAAGTCGACGGGCTGGCCGTTGACCTGGTCTACCGCGCGGGCCTACTAGTCCGCGGCGCGACGCGGGGGGACGGGCATACCGGCGAGGACGTCACCCCCAACATCCGCACCATCGAAGGCGTGCCGCACCGGCTCCAGGGCGAGGACGTACCGCAGGTCCTGGAGGTCCGGGGCGAGGTGTACTTCCCTGTTGCCGACTTCGAGGGGCTGAACGAGGCACTCGTCGCGTCCGGCAAGGCACCGTTCGCGAATCCTCGCAACACCGCCGCCGGATCCCTTCGACAGAAGGACCCGCGGATCACCGCCACGCGGCCGCTGCGCATGGTGGTGCACGGAGTGGGACGGGTGGAAAACGGTCCGGAGGTGAACAGCCAGTCGGGCTGGTACACCCGGTTACGCGGCTGGGGCTTGCCGACCTCCGCCCGGGCCGAGGTGAAGCCAGATCTGGGCGAGGTACAGGCATTCATCGACTACTACGGGGAGCACCGGCATTCGGTCGAGCATGAGATCGACGGAGTGGTGGTCAAGGTCGACGACCTCGGCGTGCAGCGTCGGCTCGGTGCGACGAGTCGGGCGCCTCGCTGGGCCATCGCTTTCAAGTACCCACCGGAAGAGGTCAACACGAAGTTGCTCGACATCCGGGTCAACGTCGGGCGTACCGGTCGGATCACGCCGTACGGCGTCATGGAGCCGGTCCGGGTATCGGGATCCACCGTCGAGATGGCGACGCTGCACAACCAGAGCGAGGTCGAGCGCAAGGGGGTGCTGATTGGCGACACGGTCGTTTTGCGGAAGGCCGGCGATGTCATCCCGGAGATCATCGGTCCGGTCGTAGCCCTGCGGGACGGCAGCGAGCGGCCGTTCGTGATGCCGACGACCTGTCCGGCGTGCGGGACCCCGGTCGGACCGGAGAAAGCGGGCGACGCGGATATCCGCTGTCCCAATGCCCGGTCCTGCCCGGCACAACTGCGTGAGCGGATCTTCCATGTGGCCGGGCGTGGCGCATTCGACATCGAAGCCCTCGGCTATGAAGCGGCTGGCGCGCTCCTGGAGGCTGGTGTCATCACCGACGAAGGGGATCTTTTCGACCTCGACGCCGATGCGCTGCGACAGGTCGAGATGTTCCGCCTCACTCGGGACAGCAAGGTCAAAGGTCGGGTCCGCCAGGCCGGCGATCTCAACGCGATCGGTGAGAAGTTGCTGGAGAATCTCCAGTCGGCGAAGCAGCGACCGTTGTGGCGGGTGTTGGTCGGCCTGTCTATCCGGCACGTCGGTCCGACCGCTGCCCAGGCTCTCGCCCGGGAATTCGGGTCGCTGGACCGCATCGCCGCGGCATCGCCGGAGGAGCTGGCCGCAGCAGACGGCGTTGGGCCGACGATCGCCGAGGCGCTGCAGGAATGGTTCGCTGTCGATTGGCACCGCGACATCGTGCAGAAGTGGCGCGCGGCCGGCGTCTCGCTCGCGGAGGCAGTCCCAGACAGCGCAGATCGTCGACTCGACGGAGTCGTTGTCGTCGTGACCGGCGGGCTGTCGGACTATTCTCGCGACTCCGCGACCGAGGCCGTGACGTCCCGCGGCGGCAAGGTGTCCGGCTCGGTGTCGAAGAAGACGTCGTTCGTCGTGGCCGGCGACTCGCCCGGATCGAAATATGACAAAGCCCTGCAATTGAAGGTTCCGATCCTCGACGAGGACGGCTTCAAGGTGCTCCTGGCCGAGGGACCAGACGCTGCGCGCACGGTTGCCACGCAGACCGTGCCGGCCGGATAGTCATATCCGGGGGGCGGATCGCCGATTCCGCTCGGTTCGGTATTCTTCGGCGCCCGCTAACCTCCTGATCTACGGGAGGTGATCGTCATGGCCAACAGACGACCGCTCCACGTCCTCATGACCGCGATGTGCGGCGTGCTACTTGCGGCCGGAGCGGCGGCGTGCAGCAGCGGCGGAACATCCAGCTCGAGCACGACCTCTGCCGCCGCGGTGCAGTCCGAGGAGGCGCTGCCGGCTCCGCCGCCCGAGTCGACCGGGGCGGAGCAGCCACAGAGTCAGCAGAACCAACCGGCAGTGGAGCTCGCGGCACTCCCGGTCGGCGGGAGCGAGGAGTTCGACAGCAGCAGCCCAAAGTGCGTCTTTGTCAGCTGGACCGGCCGATCCGTTGCCGGACGGCGTGCAAGTTCCAGATCACCGAGGTCGTCGTCGACCGGCGATTTCGAAGCCGTAGACGGAGGCGGCGGCTGCCAGGACCCATGCCCCGGCAACATATTCACCACGGACAATGGACAGTGCAATGCCAAGGTCGCCTGGACGAAACCGCCAGGATCCAGACGGTCTGCACGGCGCGCTTGAGCTTGCGCGGTCAGTGCGTCGCGCCCGACGCGGTGACCTGCCAGCAGGTGCAGAGCGCCGTCAACGCAACAGGGTCAGGCCCAGCAGCGTCCAGCTGTCCGCATCGCCGGTCGAATCAGCCACCATCGAGCTCGTCCTCGTCGGAGGCGAGATCAATCCAGCGTAGAAAGCTCGTCCGGCTCGTCCGGGTGACCAGCGTGGCCGACGAGAGCAAGAGCCGAGACCAGTTCGAGCGCTATCTCAGTCTCGGAGCAAGCGTCGTCGCGCCGATCACGGTGCATCAGCGCGCTGCTGTTCTACTTCGGTTACGTCTCGTCCCACGCCCAGTACGGCTACTTCGGCATCGACGTGGACACGATCGGGCTCAGCACCCAGGACTACGTCATGCGCAGCCCGCAGTCGCTGCTTGTTCCGCTGCTCGCGCTGGTCGTGATCGGACTGGCGCTTGTCGTCGCTCATCTGTGGATCACTGCGCGCATTCAGGGGGCGGAGCCGGCCACGGTTCTTCTGATCGTCCGCCGAACTCTGGCGGCCGGCCTGGTCGTGTTCACCGCCGGGATGGTGCTTGATCGGGCTGTACCCCGTGCTCGACGAATGGCCGTACTACAACCTCGTAACGCCGGTCGGTGGTCGCCGTCGGGGCCGGTGTCGTGGCCTACACCTGGCGACTCGTGGCTCGCCTGTCCGCAGCGGAGGACCGGGCCAAGCCGCCGGCCCGCTCACCCACGCTGCGTCGCATGGGTCTGGTCCTGCTGTGGTTTCTCGTGGTCGCGACCGTGTTTTGGTCCACTGCCACCATCGCGCAATGGTCCGGCCGCGGCCTGGCCCGGTCGACCGCGCGTCACCTCGACAGCTGCCAACCGTCATCCTCGACACCAAGGAGCGGCTGTTCCTATTCGACCCGGGCGTCAAGGAGAGCGCCTGGTACCCACTACAGAGGGGCAGACGTTCCACTATCCGCTACCGGAACCTTCACCTGCTCATCAAGGGAACAATCGGATGTTCTTGGTGCCACCGACGCCTGGTCGGCGAGCGACACTCGTGCTGGTCGTGCCGCTCGATGACTCGGTTCGGGTGCGCTTCCAGTTCCAGAATGATCGTGCCCTGATCGGTATCAGCCGGTGCGGACGATGTCTGGCGCACCCAACCGGGCCGCGTCCGCGGTGGCGTCGTCGCGCTGGTTCTGCGATTCCCGCTCGGCTGCCACCCGGGTGCGATAGTGCGTAACCTCGCGCTGCAGCGCAGCCTCGTCCCAGCCGAGCGGGAAAGCCATGAGGCGGGCTACGGTTTCGGCGCACTCCACGCCGCGATCCCACGACTCGATCGATATCCGGGTTCGGCGCGCCAGGACGTCTTCCAGATGCCGGGCCCCCTCATGGGTGACCGCGTACAGCGCCTCGACCCGCAGATAGTCATCAGCGCCGGGTAGCGGATCGGCCAGCGTCGGGTCCGCTCGGACGAGCGCGAGCAGCTCGTCGATCGTCGACCCATAACGGTGGAGTAGGTGTTCGATGCGGGCAACGTGCAGTCCCGATACGGCCGCTAACCGCCGACGCTGGTTCCAGAGGCCGAGGAATCCCTCCGCGCCGACGAGGGGAACGCGGTCGGTGCAGGAGTCCGGCACGCGGGCGTCGAGACTGCGGACCGCCTCGTTGACCGCGTCCGCGGCCATCACCCGGTAGGTCGTGTACTTGCCGCCGGCGACGACGACCAGGCCTGGTACCGGATGGCCCACGACGTGTTCGCGCGAGAGCTTCGACGTCGACTCCGACTCTCCGGACAGGAGCGGCCGCAGTCCGGCGTAGACGCCCTCGACGTCCTCCCGGGACAGCGGCGAGGTCAGTGCCTGGTTCACCCGCTCCAGCAGGTAGTCGATGTCCGTCGAGCTCGCGGCCGGATGTGCCTTGTCCAGCTCCCAATCGGTGTCGGTTGTGCCGATGATCCAGTGCCGGCCCCATGGGATGACCAGCAGCACGCTGGTCTCGGTGCGCAGGATGATCCCGGTACTGGATTGCAACCGGTCCCTCGGCACGACGAGATGGATCCCCTTCGAGGCCCGGACGTGGAACTGGCCGCGGGTGTCGGCCAACGCCTGAGTGTCGTCAGTCCACACGCCCGTCGCGTTGATCACCTGCTTGGCGTGGGCCGTCACTGACTCGCCGGTCTCTAGGTCCACCAGCCGGGCGCCGGTCACCCGCTCGCCCTGACGCAGGAATGCGACGACCTTGACCCGGTTGGCGGCGAGCGCGCCGAACGACACCGCGGTGCGCACAACGGTCATCGTGTGCCGGGCGTCATCGACCTGAGCGTCCCAGTACTGCACGGCGCCAGTCAGAGATTCCCGGCGCAGGCAGGGAGCTTCGCGCAGCGCGCGCCGCCGACTGAGGTGCCGGTGCATAGGAAGCGCGCGCGAGGTTCCGGACGTGGTCGCCATCGCGTCGTACAGCGCGATTCCGGCACCGACATAGGGCCGTTCCCAGGTGTGGTGAGTCAGCGGGTACAGAAACGAGACCGGTCGAACGAGATGCGGGGCCAGCGTCGACAGCAGCAAGCCCCGTTCGTGCAGTGCCTCACGAACCAGGCCGAAATCGAGCATCTCGAGGTATCGCAGCCCGCCGTGGATCAGCTTGCTCGAGCGGCTCGACGTGCCGCTCGCCCAGTCCCGAGCCTCCACGATGCCGGTAGACAGTCCGCGAGTGACCGCATCGAGGGCGGCTCCGGCGCCGACCACCCCGCCGCCGACCACGAGCACGTCGACTTCGGTCTCGGCGAGCGCGCGGATCGCCTCGGAACGGGCCGCTGCGGAGAGCGGGGCGCTCAACACCGGACTGCGCCCTCGGCGACGCATCGCGCTGCCTCGGCTCGCTCCGCGCTGCATCTTCATGAGCTCTCCACCCAATCCAGCGTCCGCGTCACGGCCTTGCGCCAGCCGGCATATCCCTGTTCGCGGTCCCGCTCTCTAACCCGAGGCAGCCATCTGCGCGCCTCGTGCCAGTTTGCCCGCAGCTCGTCCGTCGATGTCCAGAAGCCGACGGCCAGCCCGGCGGCGTACGCGGCCCCGAGCGCGGTCGTCTCGGCCACGACCGGCCGGCTCACGGGGACCCCCAGGACATCGGCCTGGATCTGCATGCAGAGCTCGTTGGCGGTCACGCCGCCGTCGACCTTGAGCACGTCGAGGGTGACCCCCGAGTCTTGCTCCATGGCCTCGGCGACATCCCGACTCTGGTAACAGATCGCTTCCAACGTTGCCCGGGCCAGGTGCGCGTTGGTGTTGAACCGCGACAGCCCGACGATGGCGCCGCGGGCATCGCTGCGCCAATACGGCGCGAACAGGCCGGAGAACGCGGGCACGAAGTACATGCCTCCGTTGTCGTCGACCTGGCGGGCGAGTTCCTCGACGTCAGCCGCGCCGGCGATGATGCCGAGCTGGTCGCGCAGCCATTGCACGGCCGATCCGGTGACGGCGATCGAGCCCTCCAGGGCGTAGACCGGGGACTCCGCGCCGAACTGGTAGCACACGGTCGTGAGCAGCCCATGCTTACTGCGGACCAGGTCGGAGCCGGTATTCAGTAGCAGGAAATTGCCGGTGCCATAAGTGTTCTTCGCCTCACCCGGTGCGAAACAGACCTGGCCGGCCATCGCCGCATGCTGATCGCCGAGCGCCCCGGTCAGCCGGACGCCGCCGAGCGGAAGCGGCTGTTCGATCTCGCCATATCCGCCCGAGTCCGCCGACGGACGGATGTCGGGGAGCATCGCCCTCGGAATGTCGAAGAAGCCGAGTAGCTCGTCATCCCAGTCAAGGGTCTCCAGATCCATGAGCATTGTCCGGCTGGCATTGGTCACATCGGTCACGTGCACGCCGCCCCGCGGGCCACCGGTGAGATTCCACAGCAGCCAGCTGTCGATCGTGCCGGCGATCGCGTCTCCGCGCTCGGCGTCGGCCCGAACCCCCTCGACCTCCCGCAGAATCCAGGCCAGTTTGCCGCCGGTGAAGTATGTGGCCGGCGGCAGCCCGGCGCGGTGGCGAATGACGTCACCTCGGCCGTCGGCATCGAGGTCATGGACAAGCGGCGCAGTCCGCGTGTCCTGCCAGACGATGGCGTTGTAGTACGGGCGGCCGGTGCGCCGATTCCACACGACCGTCGTCTCGCGTTGATTGGTGATACCAAGCGCGACGAGGTCACGGGCGTCGAGCCGGTGCTTGCTCAGGACGGTTTGCGCGACCGCGGTGGTGCGCTCCCAGATCTCGATCGGGTTGTGCTCGACCCACCCGGCGCGCGGCAAGATCTGCTGATGCTCGAGCTGATGCTTAGCGATCTCGTTCCCGTCGTGGTCGAACACCATGAATCGGCTGCTGGTCGTGCCCTGGTCTATGGCGGCGACGAAGTCCCGCATCTGGCCTCCCTCACCGGCCGCACGGCCGGCACATACGGAGGCTAACGAAGGGCGCTCCCAATCCGCGATGATCTTGGACTTAGCGTCGCTGGGCGGCAATAAGTCCTAGATCATCGCGGCAACGGGTCGGCTAGCAGGGATTGCTGATGATGTTGCGGAAGTCGTTGAACCGGACCACGGTGCTCCCACCTCCGCCGAAGGCCAGATAGGTCAGCGGGAGAAGTGATGCCGTACTGAGCATTGCGCCCGAAGTTGCGCGTGTCGCCCGGGATATCGTTCCCGAACTGCCAGTTGCAGGTGCCGCGGACGTCGGCGTTCGTAAAGAACGGGTAGAACTGGGCCGGATCGCCGCTATCGGTTTCCGGTATGAGAGTGCAGCCGGCCCCGGTTGTGCGGTTACAGGTGGGCTCGATGGCCGGCAGGTCGGCCTCGAACGCGACCCGGTCATATGGCTGGTCGAAGTTGGCGCCGGTCCGCGCGCTGGTGAACTGGAACGGCGTCGGGTGCAGCTTGGTGTTTCCGTCCGGCCAGACTGGGGTGTAGGACACGCCGTCGAAGCCGACGTTCGTCTCCGTACACCCCTGGACGCGATACAGCAGCGCCTCGGAGGCGGGGAAGCAGAAGTCGTTGTCCGCGTCCGTCGGCCGCTGATCGGCGCCGCTGCCCTCGGTGTTACCTGCCGGGCAGACGATCGGGTTGCCGGCGCTGTCGAGACCGAATGGCGTCGCCGGAACCGTCGCCCCGTTGCAGAACTGGAAGTGACCGATCTCGTCGGAGAACGCCACGTTGTAGCTATGTGCTGCCCAGATCACCCGGGTCTGCTCAGAGGCCGTGCTGTACATCGGGTGGAAGGCGTAGGGGATCGCGTTGCAACTCGTGCCGGTCGGGTCGTACTGGATCTGGGTGAACCCGTTGGCCGGGCTTGCCGTCATCGAGCCGGATTTGTTATTGGACAGGTCGTTGATCTCCGCCTGCACCCCGTCCGCGCTGTCGTGAATGCTCACCTGCAGCCGGTCCCCCGAGTTCATGAACAGGTCGTCTCGCGGGTTCGGAGTGAACGTGGCCAGCGTGGAGTCCAGCGGGTTCGCCGGGGCCTGCGCCACCCCGCTCTTGGTGACGAACGCGAACTGGAATGTCTCGAGGCCCACCTTCGCGGCACAGGTCGGGTTCTGCACGGTGCCCGCGACCGGGTCCTCCAACAGGCTGAACACGTTCATCGCCGCACACCACTGGGTCGGGCTGCAGGTGTCCGCTCCGACAGCTACCGACCAGGTCGGCCATGGCACCCACCCCGGCGGGTAGAACTGCAACTCAAGAAATGCCGTGCCTGGGTGGTTGGGTGATACCGCCGGATCGACGATGTTGCTGTCGCTGTTCGGCGTGCACGTCGACACCTGTTCCGGATAGGACTGGGTGTCGCACAGCGCCATCCCGAACCACAGCGCGCCGTTGAGCTCGAAGTTGTAACCCTTGCCGGGTTGCGTCGGATGCGACGGCGTCGGGTCATTCGGCAGGGTCACCGAATACTGCATCCGGTTTCCGGCGCCCGGTTTGTTCGAGTAGAACCCCAGCGACGGCTCGTCGTGGCCGACGTACCTGTCTGTGCCGAACACCCGCGCCGAGTCGACCACGTCCGGGCACAGCGTGCTGTATTCGCAGTTGATGCTCATGTGCTGGCCGACTCGGCTGGCCGGCTCCCGTCGCCGATGCCGAACCGACCGCGCCCGCAATAACGAGACCACTGACGGCCACGACGACGAGGGCGCGAGCGGGACATCGATCGGCGACTGAACATGACATACCCCCTCACGGGGCGGCCGGTTTCGCCAGTCGCTCAGCGTGGCCCGCGGCGGCCAAGGAAGGGCCCACGCCTACAAACGCTCCGCCCTCAAACGGCTTTACTCTCACCCCGGACGTCAAACGGGTCAAGGGTGCAGGTTTGCTAAAAATGGCCGTCCAGAACCGTTACTTTCCCCCACTAACGACCGCATCTGTCGGCAGTTCTTGCTGCCGTCCCCGGACGGCTGCCAACTGGTGGCCGCTCCAGCACCTCAGACCCGCAGGTGGGCGCCGCCCGTCACACTGGCGGCGATCGAGGCGAGGTGGTTCAGCCGCACGAGCTCAGCCGGCCGCCACCGTAAAGCCGGGCGGCCTAACAGCAGTGCGTCTTCTCGCAGCGGCGCGACGGCAAGCTCCGTGCCGATCCGGGCCCAGTCCGGCGGAGCCCAGGGCTCGTCGGGCTCCAGGGAGCGAGCCGGACGCGGTGGCCACCAGGGGACGACCAGCTCGGTGATCTCCGGCGCCGCCGCGCTCGCGGCCCGGACCGGTGCGTGTCCTTGAATGGGAGGCCCCAGCACCAACGACCATCCCGCGCGGAAGATCTTGGTCGCCCCGTCGGCGAGCAATGGCCAGGAGTTCTCCGGATGGTTGCCGATCGCGTCAAGCAGTTCCAGCTCTCGATGGGGATCCAACTGGCCGGCATAGGGCTGAATGGACTCCACCTGCACGCCCGGCACGGTCGCGGCTGCAGACACAAGACTGTCCGCCAATCGGTCGGTCGGGATCTCGATCACGACGTCGTCGGTGGCATGGCCCGGCGATCGCTCGACGACATCTACGCTCAGGATGTCGGCCCCGATCTGACCAAGTGCCGTCGCGACTGCACCGAGCGCGCCGGGGCGGTCGGGCAGCACTAGGCGAAGCAGATACGTCACGGAGCCCAGTCTTGCGAATCGCGATTACCGGCACGTAAATGCCGCGTATCGAACAGCGACCCGGAAACTCCGCGTCGCCTGGAGGCGCCGCCGCCTAGACTTCCAAGCCGTGCCTGACCACACCGCAGACTCCTCGCCCACGCGAATCAGCCGCGCCGAGGTGGCCCACCTCGCCCGGCTGGCCCGGTTGGCAGTGACCGAGCAGGAGCTGGACGTTTTCGCCGGACAGCTCGACGTGATCCTGGGGTCCGTGGCCCGCGTCGGTGAGGTTGCGGCCGCCGACATCGAGCCGACGACGCATGCGGTTCCGCTGCGCAACGTGTTGCGACCCGATGAAGTGGGCCCGTGCCTGGATAGATCCACCGTCCTCGCGCAGGCCCCAGCCGTCGAGGACAACCGCTTCCGTGTTCCGCGCATCCTGGACGACGAAGCATGAGCGAGCTGACCCGCCTGAGCGCGGCGGAAATCGCGACGGCGATCGCCGCGGGCGAGGCGTCGGCGGAAGAGGTGACGCAGGCTCATCTCGACCGGATCGAACAGGTGGACGGCATGGTGCGGGCCTTCCTGCATGTCGACGCCGACGGTGCGTTGGACGCTGCCCGCCGGGTCGACGCGGATCGCGCGGCTGGCCGCCAGCTGGGTCCGCTGGCCGGAGTACCGCTCGCCATGAAGGACGTCGTGGTGACGGAGGGTCTGCCGACAACGGCCGGCTCGAAGATCCTCGACGGCTGGATACCCCCGTACGACGCGACGATCACTCGCAAGATCAAGGACGCCGGGATCGTGATGCTCGGCAAGACCAATATGGACGAGTTCGCCATGGGCTCGTCCACGGAGAATTCTGCGTTCCACCCGACACACAATCCCTGGGACCTCGGTCGCATCCCGGGCGGATCGTCGGGCGGCTCGAGCGCCGCGGTGTCCGCCTTCGAGGCGCCGCTAGGCATCGGAACCGATACTGGAGGCTCGATCCGGCAGCCGGCGGCCGTCACCGGCATTGTCGGGCACAAGCCGACGTACGGCGGGGTTTCGCGATACGGATTGATCGCGTTCTCCTCGTCACTCGACCAGGCCGGGCCGTTCGGCCGGACCGTGCTCGATGCTGCTTTGCTGCACGAGGTGATGGGCGGCCACGATCCGCTCGATTCGACCTCGATCCCACAGCCGGTGCCACCGGTGGTCGCGGCGGCGCGCGACGGGGCCCGCGCTGACCTCACCGGGGTGCGAGTTGCGGTGGTGCGGGAACTCGGCGGCGAGGGTTACCAACCCGGCGTCTTGGCCGCTTTCCAGGAGGCGGTCTCGACATTGCGCGGTCTGGGCGCGACGGTCCTGGAGGTGTCCTGCCCGCATTTCGACTATGCGCTGGCTGCCTACTACCTGATCGCGCCTAGCGAGTGCTCGTCGAACCTGGCGCGCTTCGACTCGGTGCGATACGGGCTACGGGTCGGCGACGACGGCCGCCATTCGCTGGAAGAGGTCATGTCGTTGACCCGCGAGGCCGGGTTCGGGCCGGAAGTCAAGCGCCGGATCATGATCGGGACTTACGCGCTGTCGTCCGGGTATTACGACGCGTACTACGGACAGGCGCAGAAGGTCCGGACGCTGATCTCCCGGGACTTCGCGGCGGCGTTCGAGCAGGCCGACGTGCTCGTCTCGCCGTCGTCGCCCTTCGTCGCGTTCGGCATCGGGGAGCGCGTGGACGACCCGATGGCGATGTACGTGAACGACCTGTGCACCCTCCCGGCATCGCTGGCCGGGACGCCGGCCATCTCGGTGCCGTGCGGCCTGTCCGAGGGTCTGCCGGTCGGGCTGCAGGTCATGGCGCCCGCGCTGGCCGACGACTGGTGCTACCGCGTCGCGGCGGCGTTCGAGGCGGCGTACATCGACGCGAACGGTCCGCTGCGCGCGCCCGAGCTGGTCGGGGGTGCTGCCGCATGACCGCAACGGTTGCGGACGTTCTGGCCCGCTACGAGCCGGTCATCGGCCTGGAGACGCATGTCGAGCTGTCGACCGCGTCGAAGATGTTCTGCTGGTGCGCGACGACTTTCGGCGCCGAGCCGAACACCCAGATCTGCCCGGTGTGTCTCGGCCTGCCGGGCTCGCTGCCCGTCGCCAACGAGGCCGCGATCGAGTCGACCATCCGCATCGGCCTGGCGCTGAATTGCTCGATCGCCACGTGGTGCCGGTTCGCGCGGAAGAACTACTTCTACCCGGACATGCCGAAGAACTTCCAGATCTCGCAGTATGACGAGCCCCTCTGCGTTGACGGCTACCTCGACGTCGAGCTCGCTGGCCGTACCTACCGGATCGGTATCGAGCGGGTGCACCTCGAGGAGGACACCGGCAAGAACACGCACGTCGGTCAGAGCGGGCGCATCCACGGCGCCGATTACTCGCTCGTCGACTACAACCGTGCCGGCATCCCGCTGGTCGAGATCGTCACCAAGCCGGTGCCCGGCACCGGAGCGTGCGCGCCCGAGGTAGCGCGGGCCTATGTCACCGAGCTGCGCGACATCTTGCGCGCGCTCGATGTGAGCGACGTGCGCATGGAGCAGGGGTCGTTGCGGTGCGACGTCAACACTTCGCTCAATGCCCCGGGTGAGCCATGGGGCATCCGCACCGAGACCAAGAACGTGAACTCGCTGCGGAGCGTCGAGCGGGCGGTGCGCTCGGAGATGATCAGGCAGGCGGCCGTCTTGGACGCCGGACACCGGGTCGTGCAAGAGACGCGGCATTTCTCCGAGACGACCGGCGACACTCGCCCCGGCCGCAGCAAGGAGGAGGCAACCGACTACCGCTACTTCCCCGAGCCCGACCTCGTTCCGCTGGCGCCGGACCCCGGCTGGGTGGAGCGGTTACGCGCCGAGCTCCCGGAGCTGCCCGCAGTCCATCGGGCCCGGATCCGGAATCGCCTCGGCGTGAGTGCCGAGGACATGCAGCAAATGGCCAACGCCGGGGTTGTCGACCTGGTGGCCGCAACCGTCGAGGCCGGAGCGCCGGTGGCCGAGGCGCGGAACTGGTGGCTGGGCTACCTCGCCCAGAAGGCCAACGAGCGCGATGTCGAACCCGCCGATCTGGCGATGACACCGACTCAGGTCGCGCGGATCGTCGAACTGGTCAGTGCGGGTACGTTGTCGGTCGGGCTCGCCCGCCAAGCCGTCGACGGTGTGCTGGACACGGGCGAGGACGTCGACGCGGTCGTCGCCGCCAAGGGCCTGCGCATCGTGTCCGACGCGAACGCGCTCGCCGTCGCCGCCGACGAGGCGATCGCCGCGAATCCGGACATCGCCGAGAAGGTGCGCTCCGGGAAGCTGGCCGCGGTCGGCCCGCTCGTCGGCGCGGTCATGAAAGCAACGCGAGGTCAGGCGGACGCTGCGGCCGTACGCGAGCTACTGCTCCAGCGGCTCGGTGCCGGCTGATCGACGGGCAATACGCCAGGCTGCGCGTGGCTGACCGGTGCCGCGGATTCCGGGCCGCGATCGTCCGCGGTTGCGCGTTGCTTGGGACGGTGTCGGCGGCGCTCGCGGCCACCGGCCCGGCCGGTGCGGCATCGCCGATGGCTGGGGGATCCAGCCGGCCCGTGTTTCGGTTCGCCGACACCCGGATCGACGAGGCTAGCGGCATCGGCGTGGGTATCGCCTCGCTCCGGTGTGGTGTACGTGCAGAACGACAGCGGCGACTCGGCCCGGTTCTTCGCCGTCGATGCGTCAACCGGCACGACGCTCGCCGTCTACACCGTGCCCGGTGCTCAGAACGTCGACTGGGAGGATCTGGCGGTCGCGCGGGACGGCCGCGGTGTGCCAAGCGTGTGGCTCGCGGACATCGGTGACAACGACGCCACCCGCGACGAGGTCCGGATCTACCGAGTCGACGAGCCGGTAGTCGACCGCCATCGCGTCGGCCTCCGGCTCACCACAACCGCGCCATCTGTGTGGCGCCTCCGCTACCCCGACGGACCCACGGACGCCGAGGCGCTCATGGTCGCACCAGGAGGAGCCGGCTACGTGGTGACGAAGTCCTTCTTCGGCGAGTCGTCGGTCTACGCCGTACCGGCGATCGCCGATCCGACGCGGGTGCAGATATTGCGCCGAGTCGCGGCGATCCGGTTCTCGATGACAGGAACACCGGGCGGACCGTCGGCGATCGGTCAGCTCACTGCGACTGGCGCCGCGATGTCAGCCGACGGGCGGCTACTCGCCGTCCGCACCTACACCGACGCCTACCTGTGGCCGGTGTCCGGTGGCGACATCGCGGCGGCGCTTCGCGGCTCGCCGGTCCGCATCGCATTGCCCGAGCAGCGCCTTGGTGAGGGAATCGCCGTGCAGAGATCCACGCTGCTGGTGGACTCCGAAGGCGTCGGCTCGACGGTATACGCGGTGCCGACGCCTGCTGTGCCAACTCGGTCCGGCTCGCCCGCAGCGACCGCCGCCGCGAGCGAGCCGAACACCGTCCGAACAGACTCGACCGGCACGTCAGCCCGCCGGTCGACAACCGTGGGGCGGTCACGATGGCTCTGGTTGGGCCTGGGTGCCCTCGCGCTGGCAGGTGCTGGACTCTCCGCGATCTCGCTTCGCCGGCGGCGGCGTTGACTCACGCCTGGGCTGAACCACCGGCCGACGGCGTGATACGCAGCACGCGTTCGTCAGCCGGTATCGGATGACCGTGGCCGTCGCGGTTCGCTGTCGTGAGCCACAAGGCGCCATCCGGAGCGGCGACCACGGTGAGCAAGCGGCCATATCGACCTTCAAGCACTGTCGTGAAGTTACCGATCGCCGAGGATCCCGCGCGCGTGGTCACGGCAGCGGTCAGCAGGGCAGTCGCGTCTCGGGAGGTGACGAACAGCAACGGTCCAATCGTGGCGCAGCCGCCGACGCCGGTCTGGCCATCGGGCAGCCGCGCGTCCGGTGGGCGTGTCCCAGCTGCTTGCGCGGGATAGCCGTAGTCGGCGCCCGCGTGCAGGATGTTCACTTCGGTCGCGGAGTTGTTCGGTCCGGGTTCGACCTCGACCACGTCGCCCGTCCCGTCCAGGCATAGCCCGTCCACGACCTGATGACCTCGGGTGAAAATCGGCGATGTCGGGTCGGGGTTTCCTGGCGCTGGTCGGCCGATAGCCGTGACCCGCAGCACTTTGCCAGCCAGGCTCGTCGCATTCTCGGCGAGCGCAGGTTGTCCGGCGTCACCGGTGCCGACGTAGAGCACGCCGGTCTCGTCGAACAACAGCCGACCAGTGTTACCCGTCGCCCCTTTGGGAATGCCGGTCAACACGGGGGTCGGTGGGCCGCTCAGGGTGAACGAGACGACACGATTATCGGTGGCCGTTGTCATATAGGCGTAGATGAGGTCGTCCTCCAGGAAGCTCGGCGACACCGCCAGGTCGAGGAGGCCGCCGTCACCCGTGGCGTCGATGCCGGTGAGCGTGCGGATCGTCCTGACCGGCTGGCCGGGCTGCGGCTGTACCTGGACGATTCGTCCCGTGGTCCGTTCGCCGACGAGCGCCGTCCCGTCAGGCAGGAGGGTAAGCCCGGTCGGCGCGGTGAGTTTCGTCGCGACGATCGCCGGATCCGGTCCGGAGGAAGACGGACCTGGACGGACTCGGTGACTGACCGGGCACGCTCGGATGTGGACGGCGCACGGGGGGATGGCACCGTCGTGTTGGGTCCGCCCTCGCCGCTGAAATCCGGTTTGGGCACCCACGTCGGCGGGGTTTGGGCGCCGGCACCGGCACCGCAGGCGGCCACGAGACCACCGGCGAGCAGCAGGCCAATCGCCCGCACTCGCACCGCACCGGTGACACGCACCCGATCAGTCTGCCTGCTGTTACTGTGCGGCGTCTGGGCCAGCCCACGACCTCCATCGCGCGACACTAGGGTCTCGACGGTGAAGACAATCTGCCTGCCCGACGATCAGGCGAAGCAACTGGTCGGCCCGACACCTGACGTTGACGTCGTCGTCTGGGACGGCACCGGCGAACCGCCGGCGGGCATCGACCAGGTCGAGTTCCTCGTCGGCGGGTACGGCGGAGCGACGATGTCCCCAGAGGCGCTAGCCCGCATGCCGCGGCTCTCGGTGATCCAGCTGTTGTCGGCCGGCGTCGAATCGTGGCTGCCGGTGGTTCCTCCCGGTGTCGTGCTGTGCAACGGCCGCGGCATTCACGGCGGGCCGACCGCCGAGCTGGCGATCGCTGGACTGCTCGCCGTGTTGCGCGAGCTGCCCCGTTTCGTCGAGCAGCAGCGCGATCGGGTTTGGCGGCCGACCGAGGTGCACAGTCTCGACGGCATGCGTGTTCTGGTGCTTGGCGCAGGCGACATAGGTCAGCGCGTTGCGTCTGTCGTCCGCCTCCTGGACGCCGAAGCCACGTTGGTCGCGCGTCATCGGCGTTCCGGTGTCGAGCCGATCGCGGCGCTGCCGGAGCTCTTAGCTCAGCACGATGTCGTCGTCGTCGCGCTGCCGCTCACGGCGGATACCGAAGGTCTGGTCGACGCCGCGTTTCTGGCCGCGATGCGTGATGGCGCAGTGCTGGTCAACATTGCCCGGGGCAGGATCGTCCACACCACCGCCTTGGTCGCCGAGCTGCAGGCCCAGCGGCTGCGGGCGTTTCTCGACGTGACCGAGCCGGAGCCACTCCCGGTCGATCATCCGCTCTGGACCGCTCCCGGCGTGCTGATCACCCCTCATGTGGGAGGTGGTACGCCCGGCTGGGCCAATCGGGCCTATCGCCTGGTTCGCGAACAGCTGGGCCGATTCGTGGCCGGCGAGCCGCTGCGCAACGTCGTCAGCGACGGCTACTGATCCGGTGAACACAGCCGCGGTTCAGCGGCGGCGGCGCGAGGGCGCGTACTTGGGCGTGGCCTCGGGTAGCTCAGGCAGCCGGCCGCCACTCGCCGCGGCAACGGTAGCCAGATCCCTGATGCGCACGCAGGGCAGCCGCACACCTCCCTGGTCGGTGACGGCGTAGACGTTCCGACCAGTCACCGAAATGCCGCGCACGGAGTCCCAACGCAGGTGCCGCGAGCCGAACAGCGCTCGCACCGTGATTCCGTCCGCATCGACGATGGTGGCCGTGCGGGCGATGAACACAATCGCCAGGATCGGGATGACATACGCGACGAGAAACGCCGGGTGCTGCACCAGCGCGGTTACGGCTAAGGCCAGGAACAGCACCGCGAAGTATGCCGGGCGCGGCAAGTGAAACACTGCGCGTCCCGATGGGGCAGTCACGAAATGAACCCTACGTCGTAGGGTTCACGGCGTGAGTACCGAGCAGTCGGCCGACGCCACCTCGACCGGAACACCACACCAGCATCGCAAGCCGCACAGCGGCATCGTCACCGACGGCATCGAGCGTGCGGGCGCGCGGGGCATGCTGCGCGCAGTCGGGATGGGGGACGACGACTGGCGCAAGCCGCAAATCGGCGTGGCGTCGTCGTGGAACGAGATCACGCCGTGCAATCTGTCCCTCGCGCGGCTGGCCAAGCGGGCCAAGGTCGGGGTGCGCGGTGCGGACGGGTTTCCTCTTGAATTCGGAACGATCTCTGTCTCAGACGGCATCTCGATGGGCCACGACGGCATGCACTACTCGCTGGTTTCCCGCGAGGTCATTGCCGATTCCGTGGAAACGGTCTTCCACGCTGAGCAACTAGACGGCGCCGTGCTTCTCGCTGGATGCGACAAGTCGTTGCCCGGCATGCTCATGGCTGCCGCACGGCTCGACGTCGCGGCGGTTTTCCTCTACGCCGGGTCGACGTTGCCGGGGCGTCTCGGCGACCGCGATGTGACGATAATCGACGCGTTCGAGGCGGTGGGCGCGTGCCTCGCCGGAAAGATCACGACGGACGAGGTGGCCGCGATCGAAAGGGCTGTCTGCCCCGGGGAGGGTGCCTGCGGCGGCATGTACACCGCCAATACGATGGCGTCCGCGGCCGAGGCGCTGGGCATGTCGTTGCCCGGGTCCGCGGCACCGCCGGCGCCTGACTCACGGCGAGATGCGTACGCCGAGCGATCGGGCGAGGCTGCCGTACGTCTCGTCGATGCCGGCATTACCGCGCGGTCCATCATGACCAGGGAAGCGTTCGAGAACGCCATCACGGTCGTCATGGCGCTCGCGGGCTCGACAAATGCCGTGCTGCACCTGATGGCCATCGCCCATGAGGCCAAAGTCGGCCTCGACCTCGACGACTTCAACCGGATCAGCGACCGAGTGCCTCATCTGGCCGATGTCAAGCCGTTCGGACGTTACGTGATGACGGACATCGACAGCATCGGCGGCGTGCCGGTCGTCATGAAGGCGCTGCTGGACGCCGGCCTGCTGCACGGGGACGTGCTGACGGTGACCGGACGAACGATGGCTGAGAACCTCAAGGACATCGCGCCTCCCGATCCGGACGGAAAGATCATCCACGCGATGTCCGAGCCGCTGCACCAGACGGGTGGGCTCGCTATCCTGCGCGGCTCGCTGGCCCCCGAAGGTGCAGTCGTGAAGAGCGCCGGGTTCGACTCGGAGACGTGGGTGGGCCCGGCTCGGGTCTTCGACGGCGAGCAGGGCGCGATGGACGCGGTTGCCGCTGGAACCTTGCGGCACGGCGATGTTGTCGTCATTCGCTGGGAGGGCCCCAAGGGCGGCCCGGGGATGCGCGAGATGCTCGCCGTGACTGGCGCGATAAAGGGCGCTGGGCTAGGGAAGGACGTGCTGCTGCTCACCGACGGGCGATTCTCCGGCGGTACAACCGGCCTGTGTATCGGTCACGTCGCGCCCGAGGCAGCCGTCACCGGGCCGATCGCGCTTGTCGAGGACGGCGATGTCATCCGATTGGATATGGCCGCCCGCACGTTGGATCTCGATGTCGACGGGGCCGAGCTCGAACGCCGCCGGGCCACGTGGAAGCCGTTGCCCTCCCGCTTCGACTACGGGGTGCTCGGAAAGTATGCCCGGCTCGTCGGCTCGGCCGCGCACGGCGCCGTGTGCGGATAGTCCGGCTGTCCTTCCCCTTTCCCGGGCTGGCCGACTCCCTGATCCTGCCGGTGCCTTGTTGATGATCTAGGGGTTAATGTCGCCCAGCGACGCTAAGTCCAAGATCATCTATCCGAGGACGGAGAGATGAGGCTGACGGGGTTGGGCGCCCGTGCGAATGCGCCCGGTTGATCCGACTCGCTCGTCCCGTGTAACCTCCACTCCGTGCGGCAGCTCGTACTTATCGAAAAGCGCGTCGATTGAGGTTTTGGCCTCTACCGACGCGCTAGCCCTTCGTGCACCAGCACGAGGGGTTTTTTGTTGCACGTCCGAGCAGTCCGAGTTCGAGCCGCATGAACCGCGAGCACCGCGAGAAAGAAGGACATGATGGCCGCACCGAGCAGCCCACAGCCCGGAGCCACCCTTACCGGCGCTCAGGCGCTCGTCCGGTCCCTCGAGGAAGTCGGAGCGACCGTCGTGTTCGGAATCCCCGGGGGAGCGATCCTCCCCGCGTACGACCCCCTCTACGACTCCACGAGAGTTCGCCACATCCTGGTCCGACACGAACAGGGCGCAGGGCACGCGGCGGAGGGGTACGCGCAGGCGACCGGCAAGGTCGGCGTCTGCATGGCGACGTCCGGGCCCGGGGCGACGAACCTCGTCACTCCAATCGCCGACGCCTACATGGACTCGGTCCCGATGGTGGCCATCACCGGGCAAGTGGGGCGGGCATTCATCGGCACGGACGCCTTCCAGGAGGCGGATATCTCCGGCATCACGCTGCCGATCACCAAGCACAACTTCCTCGTGCAATCGGCAGCCGAAGTGCCACGGGCGATCGCCGAAGCGTTCCATCTGGCTGGCACCGGCCGTCCCGGGCCGGTGCTGGTCGACCTACCGAAAGACGTGCTCCAGGAGCGGGCACCGTTCGTCTGGCCACCCAAGATGGATCTGCCCGGATATCGCCCGGTGATCCGTCCGCACGGCAAGCAGGTGCGAGAGGCGGCGCGTCTGATCGCGGATGCCAAGCGGCCTGTCCTGTACATCGGCGGTGGCGTGATCAAGGCTCATGCCAGCGCCGAGCTGCGCCGGCTGGCCGAGCTCACCGGAATTCCCGTCGTAACCACGCTGATGGCTCGCGGCGCGTTTCCGGATAGCCATCGCCAGCATCTCGGCATGCCCGGCATGCATGGCTGCGTCACCGCGGTGACGTCGCTGCAGAAGTCCGACCTGTTGATCGCACTCGGGACTCGGTTCGACGACCGGGTGACCGGCCGGCTCGAGACGTTCGCCCCGCACGCGCGGGTGATTCATGCCGACATCGATCCGGCCGAGATCGGCAAGAACCGCGCCGCCGACGTGCCAATCGTCGGCGACGTCCGGGAGGTAATCGCCGAGCTCATCCCAGCCGTGCAGGCGGAGTTCGCTGCTGGTCGACGAGCTGATCTCACCGGCTGGTGGGCCCTACTCGACCAGTGGCGCAAGACCTATCCGCTCGGCTACGACGACCCCGCCGACGGCAGCCTCTCCCCGCAGTACGTCATCGAGCGCATCGGTCAGTTCGGCGGACCGGACGCGATCTACGTTGCCGGGGTCGGGCAACATCAGATGTGGGCGTCGCAGTTCATCTCCTACGAGAAGCCCGGCACGTGGCTGAACTCGGGCGGCGCCGGGACGATGGGATACGCGGTGCCGGCGGCGATGGGCGCGAAGGTCGGCTGCCCGGACACCCTCGTGTGGACCATAGACGGTGACGGATGCTTCCAGATGACCAACCAGGAGCTGGCAACCTGCGCCATCGAAGGTATCCCGATCAAGGTCGCCGTGATCAACAACGGCAACTTGGGCATGGTTCGGCAGTGGCAGACCCTCTTCTATGAGGAGCGATACTCCAATACCGATCTCGGCACGCATCGGCCGGCTCCAGCCGGCGCGACCAGCAAGGCCAAGCATCCGGTTCCGGACTTCGTCCGACTGGCGGAAGCGTTGGGTTGCGTCGGCATGCGGTGCGAGACCAAGGCGGAGGTCGACGCGACCATCGAGAAGGCGATGTCCATCGACGATCAGCCGGTCGTCGTCGACTTCATGGTCGGCAAAGACGCGATGGTCTGGCCGATGGTGGCAGCGGGCACGAGCAATGACGACATCATCGCCGCTCGCGGCATCCGTCCGGTCTTCGACAGCGAGGCATAAGCGATGACCAGGCATATCCTGTCCGTCCTCGTCGAGAACAAGCCGGGCGTACTCGCCCGCGTGTCGGGCCTGTTTAGCCGGCGCGGATTCAACATTGAGTCGTTAGCGGTCGGCCCGACCGAGCATTCGGAGCTCTCGCGCATGACGATCGTCGTCGGCGTCGAGGGCAGCGCTCTCGAGCAGGTGACGAAGCAGCTGAACAAGCTCGTCAACGTGCTGAAGATCGTCGAGCTCGAGGAAAACCAAGCGGTGCAGCGCGAGCTGCTCCTCGTGAAGGTGCGCGCAGACGACCACACCCGGCATGGGGTCATCGAGACCGCCGAGCTGTTTCATGCGAAGGTCGTAGATGTCGGTCCGGAGGCGCTCAGCATCGAGGTCACTGGCCCGCCACCCAAGCTCGACGCCATGCTCAAGATGCTGGAGCCATACGGCATCCGCGAAATGGTGCAGTCCGGCATGGTCGCTCTGGGCCGGGGTCCGCGCTCGATGACTCAAGCCGCACTCCGCTCTGTCGAGCGCAGCGCCTAGCCGCAGCTCCGCCCATCTAGGAAAGGGAATAGTCCGCTCATGGCCATTTCGATCTTCTACGACGACGACGCCGACCTGTCGATCGTGCAGGGCCGCAAGGTGGCCGTGCTCGGGTACGGCAGCCAGGGTCACGCACACGCGCTGAGCCTGCGCGACTCCGGCGTCGACGTCCGGGTGGGGCTACCTGAAGGTTCGAAGAGCCGCGCCAAAGCCGAGGATGAGGGACTGCGCGTCGTCACTCCGGCGGAGGCATCACGCGAAGCGAACCTGATCATGGTGCTGGCGCCGGATCCGGCACAGCGCAAGCTCTACGCCGAGTCGATCGAGCCGCACCTTAACGACGGCGACGCCCTTTTCTTCGGACACGGATTCAACATCCGCTTTGGCTACATCAAGCCACCGGGCAACGTCGATGTCGCCATGGTCGCCCCCAAGGGTCCGGGCCACCTTGTGCGGCGCCAGTTCGTCGACGGCAAGGGCGTGCCCGTGCTGGTCGCGGTCGAGCAAGACGCGTCCGGTCAGGCCTTCGAGCTGGCCCTGTCGTACGCGAAGGCGATTGGTGGAACCCGGGCCGGGGCGATCAAGACGACGTTCACCGAGGAGACCGAGACTGACCTGTTCGGTGAGCAGGCCGTGCTCTGTGGTGGCACATCACAGCTGGTGATGTACGGGTTCGAGGTGCTCACCGAGGCTGGCTACGCGCCCGAGATCGCGTACTTCGAGTGCCTGCACGAGCTCAAGCTCATCGTCGACCTCATGTACGAGGGCGGCATCGCCAAGCAGCGCTGGTCGGTGTCGGATACGGCCGAGTACGGGGACTACGTATCCGGTCCGCGAGTCATCGACCCCGCACGTCAAGGAGAACATGCAGGCGGTATTGCGCGAAATCCAAGACGGATCGTTCGCTGCTCGGTTCATCGCCGACCAGGACGCCGGCGGCCCGGAATTTGCCGCGCTACGGGCCAAGGCTGAGCAGCACCCGATCGAGGACGTCGGGCGGAAGCTGCGCGGTCTGATGAGCTGGGTTGCCACCGACGACGACTACACGGAGGGCACGGCCGCCCGCTGACGCCTCGGCGCCGGTTTAGGCTGGCGGCTGTGAAACTTGCGGTGATCCCCGGTGACGGCATCGGCGTCGAAGTAACCGAGCAGGCGCTGCACGTGTTGAGCGCTGTGCTGCCCGACGTGCTGCCGACGCAGTACGACCTAGGCGCGGCCCGATGGCACCGGACGGGTGAGATCCTCCCCGACAGCGTGCTCGAGGAGATCCGTGGCCAGGACGCGATCCTGCTCGGTGCAGTCGGCGACCCGTCGGTTCCATCAGGGATCCTGGAGCGCGGCCTACTGCTGCGGCTGCGCTTCGAACTCGACCACTACGTGAACCTCCGCCCGGCGAGGCTCTATCCAGGGATGGCGACGCCGCTCGCCGGCCGGCCCTCGATCGACTTCATTGTCTTCCGGGAAGGGACTGAGGGTCCGTATGCCGGCAACGGCGGCGTGATCCGCAAAGACACGCCGCAGGAACTGGCCACCGAGGTCAGCATCAACACCGCGTTCGGCGTAGAGCGGGTCGTTCGGGCCGCGTTCGATCGCGCCCGCTCGCGCCCGCGCAAACATTTGACCTTGGTGCACAAGAACAATGTCCTCGTCTACGCCGGCGATCTTTGGGTTCGTACGGTGCAGAAGGTCGCCGCGGAATATCCCGACGTGACCACTGCGTACCACCACGTCGACGCCACGACGATCTACCTGGTTACCGATCCCGGCCGGTACGACGTCATCGTCACCGACAATTTGTTCGGCGACATCATCACGGATCTCGCGGCTGCGATATCCGGCGGAATCGGGCTGGCTGCGAGTGGCAATGTCGACCCGTCCCACCGCAATCCGTCGATGTTCGAGCCGGTGCACGGCTCGGCGCCGGACATCGCTGGACAGGGCAAGGCCGACCCCACTGCTGCAGTGCTCTCCGTTTCCATGCTGCTCGATCACCTCGGTGAGACAGAGGCAGCGGCTCGGGTTGAAGCCGCCGTTGCCGCGGATCTGGCCTCTCGCGACCCAAGAGCGCCGGGTGGCACGGCAGAGATTGGCGAGCGGCTGGCCAAGGCGGCGTCTGCCTGAGCCGTCGGGTCATTCGATGCGTAGGTGATAGGTGATCAAGTCGGTCGCCTCCGCGTACTTCTCGTAGAACGCCCTGGCGCGGGCGTTGTCGCTGCGGGTGATCCACCGGACCTCTGTCCAACGATGCGATGCGGCGATGTGCTGCAGGGCGTCCATGAGCGCGTCGGCAGCACCGGTGCCACGCGCGGACGCTTCGACGAACAGGTCGTCGAGATAGCCGGCCACCGAGCCATCGAGTGGGCGTGGCACCGCTCGGTAGTGTGCCAGTCCGATGGCCCGGCTGTCCCGGAAGGCGATCAAACCCCGCAGTACGTGACGGGGATCGTTCAGCCAGGACCAGACGATATCGAGGTCCGGATCTTCCACGCTGTAGTACTTGGCGTATCCCCGATACAGGCGGCGCCAGCCACGCTTGTCCTCGGGCCGGAGCGGGCGCACTGTGGTCGGTTGAGACATGCCGGCGATGGTGCCACGAAGATGCGCAAAGTTGGCATATGAATAACCGCTGTGTCACACTCAACGACGTGCCTGGTCGAGTGATCATTATCGGCTAGCGCGTCGGGCCAGCTTCAAGCCGACGCGCAGACCCTCCGCACCCGCGGGGGGTCTTTTGTTTGGCCCACGGCGATAAGGAAGATCCATGCTGAGCGACACGTTCCACGTCTTCGATACCACGCTGCGCGACGGCGCCCAGCGCGAAGGCATCAGCTACTCGGTGGCCGATAAGCTTGCGGTAGCGCGCCTGCTGGACCAGCTCGGTGTGGGCTTTATCGAGGGAGGCTGGCCGGGCGCACTACCCAAGGACACCGAATTCTTCTCCCGCGCTGCTGACGGCGAGCTGGTGTTGAAGAACGCGGCGTTGGTGGCGTTCGGTGCGACCCGCAAAGCCGGCGTTCGTGTGCAGGATGACCCGCAGGTACAGGCACTTCTGGACGCGCGCACGTCGGTCATTACCTTGGTCGCCAAGTCAGATGTCGCTCACGTCGAGCAAGCGCTGCACACGACCCTCGACGAGAACCTCGCGATGGTCCGTGACACCGTGAGCTACCTGCGCGGTGAGGGACGTCGAGTGTTCGTCGATTGCGAGCATTTCTTCGACGGCTACCGGCGCAATCCCGACTACGGCGTGCGGCTGCTTGATGTCGCGCTGGCGGCCGGCGCGGACGTGGGCGTGCTGTGCGACACGAACGGCGGAATGCTGCCCATGGGCGTGCTCGAGATCGTGACGGCGGTGCGTGGTCGAACCGACATCCGGCTCGGCATCCATACCCAGGACGACACCGGTTGCGCGGTCGCCAACACCCTCGCTGCCGTCGCCGCCGGAGCGACGCACGCTCAGGGCACCGCGAACGGATACGGCGAGCGCGCTGGTAACGCCGATATCTTCGCCGTCATCGGTGGCCTGGTGACCAAGATGGGGCTGGACGTGCTCCCCGACGGCGCACTGGCCGAGATGGTTCGGGTATCACATGCCATCGCGGAGCTTGCCAACCTGGCGCCCAATTCGCACGCCGCCTACGTCGGCCGGTCGGCGTTCGCGCACAAGGCCGGATTGCATGCTTCGGCGATCAAGGTCTCGCCACTGCTGTACAACCACCTCGACCCGAAGTTGGTTGGCAACGACCAGCGGATCCTGGTCACCGAGATGGCGGGCCGGGCGTCGGTGGAGCTGAAGTCGCGCGAGCTCGGGCTCGACATCGGCGCGCGGCCCGATGTGATCAGCAAGGTGGTCGAGCGCGTCAAGCAGCGAGAGGCCGAGGGCTGGTCCTACGAGGCGGCCGACGCATCCTTCGAGTTGCTCGTGCGTGACGAGCTGGGCGACGTGCCGACGAAATTCACCGTGGAGTCCTACCGGGTGATCATCGACCGCCGCGAGGATGGCGCGCTCGTCAGCGAGGCGACGGTCAAGGTAAAGGCCAATGGCAGCCGCGTCATCGCCACCAAGGAGGGCAACGGGCCCGTCAACGCACTAGACCGCGCACTGCGCTCTGCGCTCGAGGAGGCATATCCGAGGCTGCGCGAGTTCGAGCTGACCGACTACAAGGTGCGCATCCTGCCGGGCAAGGGCACAGATGCGGTCACCCGCGTACTGGTGGAAACCTCTGATCGGCAACGGGAATGGACCACCGTCGGCGTGCACGGCAACGTCGTCGAGGCGTCATGGCTCGCTCTGCACGATGCCGTCCGGTTCGGACTCCTGCAGGAACCACAAGCGCCCGAGAAGCTGAGCTAGCGATTCGCTTAGGATTCGCGGTTCGGGCTGCGGGCGAGCACGCACTCGGCGCATGTGTGGTCACAGGCGGGGCCGGCGCTACAGGCCGGCTCCGCGTCGGTGACGTGCATTTCCGTCGGATCATGCTCGTGTCCGCAGTCGATGGGAGCGCCCGCACGCGAGAGCATCCATCACTGCCGCGTCTACCTGCGCCTCCCGGGCATCGAGGCGCAGGCTCCGTAGCAGTCCCCACGCGACGAGCCCGAGGAAGACCGCGCCAAGCAATGCGACCGTCGCGAACAGCCGGATCACGACCGGTGCTGGCCGGAGCCACACGACGACGAACACCGCGAGCATGACGAACGCCAGCAATCCGGCCGAACGCGCGGCGCGGCGTCTGCGCTCAGCGGGTACGGCGGACAGTGCCGAAGTCACCCGTCGAGTATGCGCGACGGCGCGCGACTGCCTGCAACGGCACCGGTAACGTTGCCGTACGTGCGCATTGCCCGCTTCGTAACGCCCGGTCCAGCAGCTGGAACGGGGGTGGCCAACATCCAGTGGGGGGTGGTCGAGGGTTCCGCCGGCGCCGCGCTCAGCGCGTTGACGGTGGCAGCGATTGCCGATCATCCGTTCGGTCCGATCTCGTTCACCGGTGACCGGTGGGCGCTCCCCGACGTGCGGCTGCTGCCGCCGATCCTGCCGAGTAAGGTCGTCGCGGTCGGCAAGAACTATGCGAGCCACGTGCGGGAGATGGGCGGCGATGCCCCGCCGGAGACGCCGATCATCTTTCTTAAACCGTCGACCTCGGTCTGCGGTCCGGGCGATCCGATCCGGTTGCCGGTCGAGGCCGGCCGAGTCGATCACGAGGCGGAGCTTGCCGTCGTGCTCAGGCGGCCCTTGAAAGGGGCCACGGCCGGTGACGCCCTCGACGCGGTGCTGGGCTACACGTGCGCCAACGATGTGACCGACCGCACCATGCAGAGCGCGGACGGCCAGTGGACCCGGGCGAAGGGCTACGACTCATACTGCCCGCTGGGCCCGTGGATCGAGACAGCGGTGGACCCCACAGACCTGCGGATCACAGCATCCGTGAACGGCGACGTGCGCCAGGACTCCCGGACGAGCGCGCTCATTCGAGACGTGGCCGCACTGCTGGAGTTCATGTCTGGGGTGATGACGCTCTTGCCAGGCGACGTCATCCTGACCGGCACACCGGCCGGCGTCGGGCCGATAGTCGATGGCGACACGGTGACGATCGAGATCGAGGGAATCGGGGCGCTGACGAACCCGGTCCGGGCCGTATGACGGCAGTTCGAGTCCGGTTCTGCCCGTCGCCGACTGGGAATCCGCATGTCGGTCTGATCCGAACGTGCCTGTTCAACTGGGCCTACGCCCGCCATACCGGCGGCACTTTTGTGTTCCGCGTCGAGGACACCGATGCGGCGCGCGACTCGGAGCAGTCCTATCAACAGTTGCTGGACGCACTGCGCTGGCTCCGGCTCGACTGGGACGAGGGGCCGGAAGTCGGCGGCCCGTATGCGCCCTACCGGCAGAGTGAGCGGCGCGCGATCTACGCCGACATCGTCTCCCGGCTGCACGATGCCGGTCTGGTTTACGAGTCCTATTCCTCGGCTGAGGAGATCGAGGCACGCCAACGCGCGGCCGGACGCGATCCGAAGCTCGGGTATGACAATCATGACCGCGAGCTGTCCGACGACGCGCGCGCGGCGTTGCGAGCTGAAGGCCGCCAGCCGGTCCTGCGCCTGCGCATGCCTGACGAGGATCTCGGCTGGAACGACATCGTCCGGGGCCCGGTCACTTTCGCCGCCGGCAGCGTGCCGGATTTCGTTGTCGTCCGGGCGAATGGCGAGCCGCTCTATCCGCTTGTCAATCCGGTCGATGACGCACTAATGCGTATCACCCACGTCCTGCGCGGCGAGGACTTGCTGCCGTCGACCCCACGGCAGATTGCGCTATATCGCGCCCTGATCACAATTGGCGTCACCGACACCGTGCCGCAGTTCGGACATCTTCCGTACGTCATGGGGGAGGGCAACAAGAAGCTCTCCAAACGCGATCCGACCTCCTCGCTGAACCTTTACCGACAGGAGGGCTATCTGCCGGAAGGATTGCTGAACTACCTCGCACTGCTCGGCTGGTCGATCGCCGACGACCGTGATGTCTTCAGCCTGGAGGAGATGGTCACCGCTTTCGACGTCGCCGACGTGAATGCCAACCCGGCCCGCTTCGACCCGAAGAAGTGCGAGGCGATCAACGCCACGCATATCCGGCTGCTTCCGCCGGACGAATTTGCCTTGCGACTCCGGTCCTTTGCCGATGAGATCGGAACCAAGGCACCGGCCGGGTTGATCGAGTCCGCGGCGCCGTTGGTGCAGGAGCGGATCCGCACCTTGCGCGAGGGTCTCGACTTGATTCACTTCCTGCTCGTAGCGGAGGCGGACTTCACGGTGGACGAGGGCGCGGCAGCTAAGCAGCTCGACGGCCCTGGTCACGATGTGGTGTCAACGGCGTTGACCACGCTCGAGACCGTCTCGGATTGGACCGCCGGCGAGCTCGAACAACACCTGCACGCTGCGCTTGTCGAAGGCCTCGGGCTGAAGCCGAGGCAGGCTTACGGTCCCGTGCGGGTGGCGGTCACGGGCCGGACGGTGTCGCCACCGCTGTTCGAGTCACTCGTGCTCCTCGGGCGGGACCGGACGCTGGCCCGGCTGCGAGCCGCGCGGGATCGATAGCTCGGGGCAGTAGTACGGCCGCTGGGCTTGGCGCACACCGCCGTCGCGTCGTGCCCATCACTGGTACTGGAGTGACGGATGTGGCTCGCATGAGTTAGCTGCCGTCCCATTGCCGCGCGCGAGGCAACACCCGATCGCCGGCACCTCGCGTCACCGATGCCGCACGCCCGGCCAACCGGGCGCGAATTCGGGGCCACGCGACCGGTCCGCTAGACTTTGTGGTCGGCCGGTCGGCCCATGCCGCGCCGGTCTGATGGGGTATGGGGTAATTGGCAGCCCAACTGATTCTGGTTCAGTTAGTCTAGGTTCGAGTCCTGGTACCCCAGCGGTGCGATCGTTGCACCATCGGAAGTTTCTGGGGCCCCGTCGTCTAGTGGCCTAGGACGCCGCCCTCTCAAGGCGGTAGCGGCGGTTCGAATCCGCTCGGGGCTACGGCCTACAGCCCCCGAATTTCGGGGGCTGTAGTCATATCCAAATCTTTCGAGCGCCAGCATGATCGAGGCCCGGGTACACAATGGGTACACACCAGAACGAGTCGCGCCGGTACGCGGCCGACCTCGATGGCACGCTTGGTTGCGCCCATTGCGCTGAGCTTCAGGAAGCGAGCCCGAATCCCGGCCGGACGACCGTGGCGCTCGGGCCTCGCGCTCCTCGGACGCAGACGCCGCGTCCGCTCGCAACAACTGGGTCTGGCCCCGGCAAGAAGAAAACCCGGCCCACGAGGGACCGGGTGAGTTTCGCAACCACTGTAGCGCGCCGCCGAGCGCAGGTATACCTTACGGCACTGCCGTCGACCAGTCGGCTGGCTTGATGTATATGCCAGCCCGGTCGGGAAGATCGTGGCCGGCTCCTTTCGGCAGCTGCTGGTTCGAGTGCGCCGGGTGCAACTTCTAGGTCGGGCTGGACCCGCTCGTGGACAGCAGGTTGGGTTGCCGCGCCGGTCCCGTGTCGAGGGCGTGTGGTGTCGGGGTTTCCTTGACTACGTGTGACGGTTCGGTGCCAGTGTCGATTGCGCGGTCAGCGGCCCATGCTCGGGCAGTGGTCGATCTGCTGGGTCGGGTAGGGCTCGTGGCGCAGTGACCGGATCGGGCTGGACGGGCGGCGGAACGCCGCGTGCTGGTCGGGGGCGACCTGCTCGGCCGTCACGCAGCTTTCGCCGCCTCGAGCAGCGTCTGCGGATCGGCTGGCTGGTGATCGCCGGGTCGCTGACGAGCCGGTCGACGCGCTGGTCGGCGCGCCTAACGCGCTGTTGCGTGGACTCGAGGCGTTCGGTGAGCTCGGGGATCAGGCCGGCGGCGCCGGTGTCGTACAGGGGCTGGTGGGAGAGCTGTTCGAGTTCGCGACGGCCCTGGTGGTAGGCGGCCGCCGCCGCGTCGTAGTCCTCGCGGGCCCGTTCGGCGGCGCGCAGCCGCGCAGCCTGCTGGGGGTAGTCGGTGGCGGCCAGCCGTTGCGCCTGCTGGTAGAGAGCGTCGGCAACCTGGCGGACGGTGGACCGGTGACCGGCCGTTGACATATCGCCTGCGGGTCGAGGTCGCTGTCGGCGAACACATCCGTCCATCGGGTCGCCCAGGTGTCGAGGTGCTGTTGTGCGTACCGCACGCGGCCGCGGTGTACACCGAGCCGGCCGGGACCGGCGGCGATGGTGCGTGCGGCGTGGTCGGCGGCGGCCAGGTCTGCGTCCCAGGTGGGGCGCGCCCTCGAGCAACGCGACCCGCAATCTCATGCTGCACCGCTTGAACCTAAAGAACTGCGCGAGTACGTACGCCGCTGATCGCTGATCAGGTCATGCGCCCTGGGCGAGCAGTGACCACGGGTTGGCTGAAACGGCGTAGCGGCCGAGGGACCTCAACGAACTGCCGGCGGGTTGCATTGCCTTGCTGGGTCGATGTGCGACATCGTTCACCGGCAAGACGCCATGGGGGGATCATGTGTGCGATCTGGACGGCCGTGATCGGATTCGCCGGAGTAGTGGTAGGGGGCGGCAGTCACAGCGGTCACGACGTCACGGCGGGCGGAGATCGCTGATGCCCACGAAGAGCGCCGCGAGGCCTATCTCAAGGGCGCTCGGGGGCGAGGATCAAGTCCCAGGACCACAGAACCGCTGTTCGAGAAGATCGGGAACAGGCCAGATCCTCAATAGTTTGGAGATGAAAGATGGCAGACGGTGACCCACTCATCATCGGCGACGCTAACACCGCGTCTAATCCCGGTGCCGAGACGAGCCTCAGCCGAAACGACAGGACCCCCATCACCGTGTTCGCCGCCCGGAGCCTTCACGCCGGTGACGCCATCCATGCCGAGGCCGTCGACGGCTATGGCGTGTTTAGCCGCAGCGACACCGGCACCGGTGTGTTGGGTTTCAGCAACACCCACGACGGCATGTTGGCTTTCAGCGCCAGACACGCCGGCGTGGTGGGCAACGGCACGGTGGTCGGCGTGCTGGGCTCTGCCCTAACTGGTTTCGGCGTGGTGGGCGGCAGCAGCAGCGGCGTCGGCGTGGAGGGCGACAGCGATACCAGCTTCGGCGTGCGGGGATCCAGCCTCAGCAGCATCGGCGTGGCCGGCAGCAGCCATAGCAGTACCGGTGTGTTCGGTGAGAGCGACACCCAGTGACGGCGTGCGGGGCGTTAGCCGTACCAGCTTCGGCGTGAATGGCACCAGCGACAGCGGCACCGGCGTGGCGGGCTTCAGCTTTACCAGCTTCGGTGTGTTCGGTGAGAGCGACACCAGTGACGGCGTGCGGGGCGTTAGCCGTACTGGCTTAGGTGCGAGTGGCACCAGCGGCGGCGGCATCGGTGTGGCCGGCAGCAGCGACACCAACTTCGGCGTCGGGGGCCGTAGCCGTACCAGCTTCGGCGTGAGTGGCACCAGCGACAGCGGCATCGGCGTCAGAGGTATCGGGCTCAGCGGCGGCGTGTTCGGGCAGACCGCCAGCGCCACCGCCGTGTTCGGGATAGCGACGGGCTCGGCCGGCTTCGCGGGAGGCTTTCTTGGCCCGGTCTTGGTTTCTGGCCACCTGCTCGTCATTGGCGGCCTGGACGTCATCGGTACCAAAAACTTCAAGATCGACCATCCGTCTGACCCAGAGAACAAGTACCTCGTGCATACCTGCGTGGAGTCCTCGGAGATGAAGAATGTCTACGACGGCGCCGCGCGGCTTGACGAGGATGGGTCTGCCTGGGTGGAGCTCCCCGACTGGTTCGAGGCGCTCAACGGAGACTTTCGCTACCAGCTCACGGCCGTCGGCGGGGCGGCGGCAGGGTTGCACGTTGCCGAGGAGATCTCTGGAAGGCGCTTCAAGATCGCGGGCGGCGAAGCTGGAATGAAGGTCTGTTGGCAGGTGACGGGCTCGCGCAAGGACCCATGGGCCGCAGCCAATCCGTTCGAAGTGGAGCAGGAGAAGCGGGAACAGGAACGCGGGCGCTACCTGGAACCTGGTCTCTACGATGCCCCGGAAGAGCAGAGGATCACAGTCGAGCCCGTGGCCGCAACGCTGCGGGCGGCCACGGGCTCGCCGACCGGCCACGACGCCATGGACGAGCTGCGGCGGCGGATGGAAGGCGTGGAACCGCCATCGCGGGCGACGGACGTCCACCTCGACCAGATGGACGAGGCGAGGCGGCTAGTGGAAGAGCAGCGCCGAGAGCTCGCAGAACTCCTACTGCGGATGGACCAGCAAGCCGAGGCTCCACCGGAGACCACGTAGCCACCTTCAAACCCGAGCGGCTCCACGAAGCCCGGGCTATCCGCGCGCTCTATGAATCCAGCTTCCACTGAGTTCCGCAGGTCGCCCGTGTACCGCTGCCCCACCGCGAACCGCGTGGGACGCGGTAGCCGTCTGCGCGGGCCGGGTGCCCCGGGCGAGCTCGCAGATCGATCGATCTCGCGCACCCCAGCGCCCGCCGCTTATGTCGGTCTATCTGCATCGAACCACTCATCCGGTCGGGGTGATCTTGAGAGCGCGGCGTAGGAAGTCGACTTGGAGCAGCAGCAGGTTCTCGGCGACCACCTCGCTGTTGGCCATGTGCGTCATACCGGACAGCGGGATGAACTCATGCGGCTTACCCGCGGCCAGCAGCGCGCTGGACAGCCGCAGGGAATGCGCCACGTAGACGTTGTCGTCCGCGAGACCATGGATGATCATGAGCGGTTTACTCAGCCGTGCCGCCAACGGAATCACGTTGTTCGCCTCGTACACGTCGGGATTCGTGTTCGGATTGCCGAGATAGCGCTCGCTGTAGCAGGTGTCGTAGAGCCGCTCGTCAGTCGTCGGCGCGCCCGCGATGGCGGCGCTGAACACGTCAGGACGGCGCAGTACGCCGAGCAAGGCGAGGTAGCCGCCGAAGGACCAGCCGCGGATCGCGACCCTGGTGCTGTCGACGTCGTCGGGGTACAGCCGGGCCACCTCGGTGAACGCCTCGGCCTGATCATCGATCGTCCCGGCGCGGTCGTTGAGCGCAAGGCGATCCCACGCCGGACCGCGGCCGGCCATGCCGCGACCGTCCGCAACGATCACTAGGAATCCTTGATCGGCGAACCATTGCGGAGTCAGGTACGCGTGCGCCGCGTTGATCACGCGCTGCCCATGCGGGCCGCCGTAAGGATCCAGCAGGACCGGCAAGCGTCGCGAACCGCGTTCGTGTCCGGTCGGGAACAGCACGGTGGTCGGCAGCCCGCGCTCGCCGACCTGGAGGGTCACCGCGTTCGGCACCACCGGTGACGTTTCGGCCAGCGACGACAGTTCCACGCCGGCGTCGCCGGCTCGGACCGTGGTGGTAACGACCGGAACGGACGGATTCTGCTGCGCAACGACGAGCGTGCCGCCGCCGGCCGCACCGGTGGCGACGCCGTCTGGATCGCTGAGCAACTCGACCGCGCCGTCGAACCCGAGCCGGGCCAGCGCAACCGAGGCGACCTTCGGGATGATCGTCGCGATGACCGCGTCCTTCTCGACCGCGATCACCTCGCGCAGCAGCACATCCTCGGGCGTGAACGGCTCGCCGTCGATCCACAACCGGCGGGTCTCGCCGACGTCCACGCTGTACAGCAACCGACCGTCATTCAGGCGCCGCGGCGTGCCGGGCAGCACCTCCACCCAGGCGCCGTCAGTGATCGCGCGCAGCAGGGTCGTCGTCCCCGTCGCCGGATCGAGTTCACGGAACTCCATGCGCCGCTGGTCGCGCGTGAGCAGCGTCAGGATCGGGCGTGGCCCGCTCCATCCGACGTGCGCGAGGTACTCGAGCACGTGGCCGTCCAGAGCGGCGTCCGAGCGCCAATCGACGTCGACGCGTGCGCCGGACAGCGGCACGACGGCGAGCGAGACGAGCGCATTCGCCGTCCCGGCCTGCGGGTACCGCACCCGCATCGGCTCGCGTTCCGGGTGGGCCGGATCCGAGATGTGCCATACCAGGACGCCTGTTTCGTCGTACCGCTCGACGAGCAGCGACTCGCCATCGGGCGCCCACCAGAACCCGCGGGCCCGGTCGAGTTCCTCGTTGGCCACGAACTCGGCCAGTCCCCAGGCGACCTCCTCCGGCTCGTTCGGCTCGGGCCCGACGAGGACGACGTCGTCGCTCGACTCCAACGTGACCACCCGGACCGCGCGCTCGCCCACGTACGCGACGCGGCGTCCCGTCGGGTCGAGTTGCGGGTCGACCACGGGGACGGGTGCGGCGAACTCGCGCACCACGCTGTCACCGGAGAGGTCCGCGACAAACAGGCGTGACGACAACGCAAACGCCGCCTTCGTCATGTCGGCGTCGGTGCTGAACGCGACGATGCCGGACGTCGTCACCCGCTGCCGCTCGCGTCGCGCGCGCTCTTCCCGGGTCAGGTTCTCCGGGTCGGCGCCGAGCAACGCAGCCGGATCGGCGACCAGTCGTTCGCTGCCGCTGGCCACGTCGTACAGCCACAGCGCGTGCGCGCGTTCGGTGCCGCTCGGCGCACGGAGGAAGACCACCCGTTGACCGTCGGGACTGACCTCGAAGCCACGCGGCAGGCCCAGCCGAAAGTTCATCGTGCGCGCCGCGAGGCGCGGGAAGGACTCAGTCGCCACGAGCGCCATGCTGGCACGAAACGGCTAGCCAGTTCCCGATCATCAAGAAAAGCGCAACAGCTACGGCCGAGCGAAGTCGTCGTTCCAGATCACGATCGTCGCGTGCTCCGCCGGGGCGATCTCGTCAGATTAGAGAGAGGAGGCGGCGTGGTAGCGCTCGGCGAAGGCCCCTCAAGCCCACCGGAACCGCCGAACAGGCATGGCGGCGTAGCGTCCGGTCAGTGTCGCCAATCGTGTGCTCGGTCGGTGCGCGAGCCGTCGATCTCGCGCTCATGTGGCGGGGACCGGCAGCGCGCAGTGTGTTGGTATGAGGCCGCCTTGGCCGTTGCGCCGCGTCATTGTTGCGGTAGCGGGTGACACTAGTTGCCGGCGTCACTTCTCAGGTGGTCGCCGTAGAACGTTGATCCCGAACTGTGGGTGATGTTGTCTTGGCGGTCAGGCGTCGACGCGACGATCCGGAGCGTCGCCGTCGAGTTTGAGCACGATGAGTGGGCTGTACTGGAGCATGGCCGGGATGTCCGTGCGACCCCAGCGCTGCGCCGCGGCGTCGATCAGCGGCTGTCGCTCGTCCGGGTCGGTGACTACTCGCGCGGTGGCCGGAATGTCAGCGACGACGGATTGTTTCAGGTGCACGACGACACGCGGGTCGGCGGCGACGTTATAGATCCAGTCCCTGGTAGAGCATTGCCGTGGGCACGTCTGGTCGCGAGCAGCGTCGCCTGCCTGGCGGCCAATATGGCCGTGGCCGAGCCAAGCCTGATCGGGCGCGTGATCGCAGCGTGGCCGTCGTTCGCGCTGATCGCCTCCGATGAGCTGCTGATGCGCCAGGTTCGCCGCGCCGCCGAGCCCGGCAAGTCCCGGCAGCGGTCGCGCGGGGTTCGAAGCCGGCCAGAAGGCGCGCAATCGGCTGGTCGGCCCGGTGTCCGGTTGCCTGATGCCGGGCGAGGGCCGACCTGCGATCGGCGTGCGCTTTTGCTTCGGCGAGGTGGCGGGCTGCGCCGGGGGTCATGCGCGAGGACGGCGGCTTCGGCGCGGAGTGCGGCGACCCACTGGTGCCACAGCAGGGAGTGCCATGAACGGCTGCCGCCGTCGCCTGCGCTGAGCAGGTCCATGGCCGGCTGACGAAGAGGTTATTCCTCTATGGCCCCGCCCACGGTGCGCAGATGCTCGCGGAAACTCAGGGAGGGCGTGTTCTCGCGCTTGGCAAGGTAGGCGCGGAACTGTACCTGGCTGCGTAGTGAGGCACCTGCCCGGATCCGTTCGGCCTGGCGCCGCTCGGTATCGCGGATCGTCTCGGCCAGCGTGAAGATCTCCTCGGCCTGCGGGCTGGGTATGAAGAGCACGCCATCATCGTCGCCGAGAGCCAGATCCTCGCGGCTCACTGCCCAGTCTCCGACGACGGCGGACTCCAGCGCGTCATGCGCGCGGGCGTCGAGCCGGAGGGGGCCAGTGGGGATCGCTCCCAGGCTGAAGACCGGCAGCCCGATCGCCCGTATGTCAGCGGTGTCGCGATGCAGCCCCCAGATCACCATCCCTTCCACACCGGCTGCCTGAGCCTCCAGAGCCACCAGGTCACCGACGCACGCTTCATCCAGCCGCCCGCCGTTGTCGACTACCAGCACGTCGCCCGGTGCTGCCATTTCGAATGCCTCCAGGAAGGCATCGACGCTGCCAGCATGCCTGGCAGGACAGACACGCCCGGCCAGGCGGCTGCCAGGCACCACAGCACGCAAGAGCGCAGAAGCGCAACGCACTGGGACTCGGGCGCGTATACAGGCGTCGGCCACGTGGGCTGTGGTGAGGGCTGCGAACCGGTGCTGCAACATTTGGTGGTCCATGACGATGTTTCCTCCCGGAGGTGGTCGCGGCCTGACGATGGATTGACCCGGCGTGTCAGCGAGATACATCGACGATCACGTACGCCAGTGACATTCCATCTCCGTACTATTCATCTAGCTGTGGCCGGCGGAGGCCATATCGGCCGCGCTGACGGCTTGCGGCGGAGGGCATTGCGCCTGCAAGAGCGGGTCGGGTATCCGGTCGCCGAGTCGCAGCAAGCCGGCTCCGATCAGTGCTGCCGCCAAGGCGCCGCCCCACCAGACGGCGTCGGGTGACGTTGCGAGCAGCGCGCCGCCGACCGCGGGGCCCAGGGCCACGCCTGCCGTGAAGCTGAGGCCGTAGAGCGACATGTAGCGGCCGAGCAGATGCGGCGGTGCGAGGTCGGCGACGATTGTGCCGAGCACGATAAACTGCGCGCACTCACCGATCGCGATCACGATCGCGACCCCAGCCAAGACGGTGGTAGCGGTGAGCGTCGAGCTCGTTAGCGTTGCGAGCAGGACCGCGAGCAGGCCGATGGCAAATAGCGCGCTGGTCGCGGCAAGAGCGTGTGTGCGGCGCATCCGCTTGACGACCCGTGTGGCTGGAATCTGCGCGACGACGATGAAGAAGGTGTTGATCAAGAAGACAACGCCGATCTCGCCCGGCCCGACAGGCGTGTGCGCCTTCGCAAACGGCGCGAGGATGTTGGAAAAGAGCGCGCCGCCGGTCATCACGAGCACGATGTTGGCGGCGATCAGGATGAGGAAGAGCCGATCGTGAGCAACTGCTCGGAAGCCTGTTCCCCTGTCACTCGCCGACGCAGCATTCGCAAGGCGAGCATTCGGGATCCCCACGAGCACAACCAGCGCGAAGACAGCGAACGTGGCGCCGTCGAAGAGGTAGAGCGCCTGGAACGCGCGGAGGTCATTGGCGGAAGCGACGATAAAGCCCGCAACCGTCGCGCCGCTGCCAAGACCGAAGTTGCCTGCGACTCGGCGGAGCGCGATCGAGGAGGCGCGCTGCCCCGCTGAGACCAGGGTCAGGCTCAGAACCTGGTTCGCGGTGACCGCGACTCCGAACCCGGCGCCGCCTACGGCCGAGCAGACGAAGGCTTGCCAGGGACGGTCGACGAATGCGAAGCCCGCGTAGCCCAGTGCGCTCGCGAGATTGCCGATGATCAGGATCGGCTTCGCGCGGAAACGATCGAGCAGCGCACCCGAAAAGGGCGTTACGACCGCCGCCGTGCCCATGACCGCCGCCAGCACCAGCCCCGCCGTCGCCGTCGGGAAGCCGCGGGCCTGGTGCAGGTAGATGATCTCGAAGGGAAGGATCAGTCCAGTGCCGAAGTAGTTGACCGCGGTCCCAGCCTGAAGAACGATGACAGGCCCCGGCAGGCCCGTCCGCCAGCCGGCGAACACACGAGCGAGCGTCCTGCTCACGTGGTTCCTGCGGTTGGCTGCTTTCCCGTGCGTGCCTGGGACTCGCACGTTCAGCAGCGCCCGCGGCGGCGGCGATCGAGAACGGCGAACGCCACGCGCCCGGCCGATGCGGACGATTCCATCGTCAACCTCCAGGGTCGTTTCCGGCTGCTGCGGCACGATCAGGTGGGCGGATCGTCCGGGCGGTCGGTAGTGCATACACCGCGGCACCGGGAAACTGAGCGCCCGTGAGCCGCCCAGTTCGGGCCGCGGGCGGTGTATATACCGGGCGGAGGTACGAGGTGGTGCGGGAAGGAAGGAGCGCAGGGTGGTGACAGCCGATCCTCTGTCACGGGCGCGGGCCGGGGATGGCGAGGCGTTCCGGGAGCTGGCCGGGCCGCACCGGCGGGAGCTGCAGGTGCACTGCTACCGGATGCTCGGATCCTTCGCCGACGCCGAGGACGCCGTCCAGGAGACGATGCTGGCCGCCTGGCAAGGCATCGGCGGGTTCACCGAGGAACGCGCATCGCTGCGCACCTGGCTGTACAAGATCGCCACCAACCGGTGCCTCAACGCGCGCCGCGCAGCGAGCCGGCGCCCGGCCAGGGAGTGGGACGTGTCGCAGTTCGAACCGCCCGTGCCGACGCCGCGCGACGAGGCCGTCTGGCTGCAGCCGTTCCCTGACGCCCTCCTCGAAGGCGCCGCCGACGCGCTCCCCGGGCCGGAGGCCCGCTACGAGCAGACCGAAGCCATCTCGCTGGCCTTCGTAACCGCCCTGCAGCTGCTGCCGCCGCGCCAGCTCGCCGTCCTCATCTTGCGCGACGTCCTCGGATTCCACGCCAGCGAGGTAGCCGGCATGCTGGAGGTGACCGTCCAATCGGTCAACAGCGCCCTCAAACGAGCCCGCGCTAGCCTGCAGCGCCGGCAGCAGCCAGCCGCCGGCCACCAGCCGCCGCCCGCCGCAGGCTCGCCCGCCGAGGACGCGATCGTGGCCATGTTCGCCCGCGCGTGGGAGTCGGCCGACCTCGACGCGCTGGTGGCCCTGCTGACCGACGACGTCTTCATCGCTATGCCTCCGGAGCCATTCGGATACGAGGGCCGAGAACTCGTGGCCCGCTACTGCGCCCGCCAGTTCGGCGCGGGCCGCAGGTTCGACCTCGTGCCGACCCGAGCCAACGGCCAGCCCGCGTTCGGGGCATACCTGCGCGGCCCGGCCGGAATCCGCCACGCGACCGGCTTCTACGTGCTCACCCTTGCCGGCGACCGGATCTGCGCCATGACCCGCTTCGAGGCCAGCGTGCTGCCGTGGTTCGGGCTACCGCGATCGCTCCCGAGCCGATAGCCAGCACCAGGCCATGGAGAGGCTGCACGCGCCGAACGAGTTCTTCCGCATCCGCGGGCTGCGCGACGGGATGCGGGCCTGGGAGGAGCTGCGGCGGCTGCTGGCCGACGGCCCGCACCGGCCCGCGAGCCGGGAGGGCGACGACGGCTGAGACGCACTGACCGACGAGGAGGCAGCGATGGCATCTGACCGCGACGACCGCGGCGCGGCAGCTACCGCACTGGCCTCGCTCCAGCGGCTAGCCGACCTCGGCCCCGCCTTGGTCCTGCCCGCCCACGGCCCGCTGCCTGCCCACCCCGATGCCGCGCTGCAAGCCGCCTTCCGCCGCGCCAAACGGCTCGTCGACGACCCCGACGGCGCCGTCTGGTACGGCGCCCGCCGCGTCTTCGCCTACGCCCTGATGATCTACGACGGCATCCCCGCCGAAGACCTCGACCAGTACCTGCGCGCCCGCGCCTGGTTCACCGACGCCGCCCAGCTGCTCCGCCTCTCCCAAGACGACCTGGCCAGCGAACTCGTCCGCTCCATGACAAGCAGCAGCGCCATCGTCATCACCGACGGCAAGGTCCGCGCTGCCGCACCGCACACCCCCGTGGACCAGCGAACCTCAACATTCCCTGTCCAAAGGGCTGGACGTGACGCTCTCAGGTAACGGCTGACCGTCTCCCTGCGATGGAGAAAAGCAACTAGCTCACGCCAGCTGCGATGCGAGCAGATGCTCGCCCGCATCGCGTCCATGACCAGCTCCGGCGTCCAGGTCGTCGCGCTGCTCGCGCTCTCCGACGACGGCGCCCCCGTATACGACAAGGACAACGCCGCCGTCCTCGCCGAACTCGGAGTCCCAGCCTTCGCGTGCACCCCCGACGCTTTCCCCGACCTGCTCGCCCTCGCCATCACCGGCGGCGACATCGCCGCCTGGGCCCATCGCAGCGACCTCGCACGCCGCTAGCGACCGGAATCGCCTGCCGCCTGCAGCCGTTAGCTGGACTCACATAACGCCAACGTCTGATCGCCGCTGCACCAGCCGGAGAACGCGGAATAGTCGGCGATACCGCCGTCGAGGTTGTGACGTTGCGTGCGGATCGCGAGCGGCCGTCTCACGCTGGATCCACTTGCCGCTCAATCGCGCGACCGCGGCACGGCTGACCAAGTCACACGCGAAGCTCCGCACTGAGTTGCTCCGCCAGACGCACCGCCATCTCGATTTCGACGCGCCGGATAGACACGCTTTCGACGTTGATGCCGAACGGGACGCCGAGATCGCGGCAATAGGTGATGAGGTCGGTAGCCGTGGCGAGAGCCAGCCGGTAGGACGCGTCGAGCGGGTCGGTCGCGTGTCTGAGGTCGTTCTCGATCCAGCGCGGGACGTCAACGCCGAGCCAGCGCAGGAACTCCAGGGTGCGCATCGACCCGCACACCGAGAATGTGAAGACGATGGGTGCGACGCCGGTGCCGCGCTCGGCGCACGCGTAGTGGTAGTCGGAGACCAGGTTCTTCGCCGCGTTGATGTCGTAGACGACCTGGGTCACGAAGAAGCGGTTGCCCGCGTCCTGCTTCGCCAGCAGTCGCAGATGTTCGTCGTCGCGCCGACTGTGCCGCTCGGGTATCGCGACACCGCCCACCAACAACGCCGGGTTCGCTTCGCGGCTCAGTGCCTGCGCCTGCGTCAATGACGTCTCTGACCGGCTTCCGCGGCTGGCCGCTCCGACCAGCACCGTCATCACCCGCGAAGGATCTTGCTCCTCGAACCAGGCCCGCAGCTGCGCAGGTGAGTACTTGCCCACCGCGCGGTAGACGATCACCGGGGCTGCCCAGTTAGTGAGGTTGTCGGCGAGGAAGGCCGCCGGGTCAAGGGTCGGCATGAACGGGAAGGGCCGCTGCGCCGGGTTGCGCGCCGCTTCGTCGGCGAGGTCGTAAAGGATTAACCCATCGACGTCCAAGGGCCCGAGGCGAGCGAGGGTGGCGTCGGCGATCTCTTGCGCCCGGTCGCCGGCGCTGGCTGCGCGCGGCGGTGTCAACGCAAACAGGAGGAACTCTCCCGACCCGCTGGCAATCCGGTCGGCCAAACTCATGATCGGCAATGTAACGGCTCGCAGAAAGCCGCCATGCGCGACCTTCGGCCATATTGGGAAGCCCTTACGAGCGACTCGCTTTGCATCGGCCGCACATAATCACCCACACAGGGACGGACAACGCACCCCGAAGTCCGCGAAGTAATCGGCGATCACGCGCGGGCGTTATGAGGGGGTCGGCCGCTGCCGTCTCGGATACGGAATCGGCCGTTTCGCGGCGGGCAGCAGCCACACCGCAGCCCAAGTTCGGGTGGTCGCGCTCAGAGCCGGATCCCACGATCGCACGGCACGAGATTCGAACGACGACGCACGAAATGAAGTTGATCTCCGCGGGTACACAACGGGTACATGCCAGGTTCGAAAACTTCCGATCAAGGCCAACGTCGCTAGCTCAATGAAGGTCAATGAATTAGGGGTTTTCAGCAGGAGCCGACATTGATCAACGCGTCAGGATTCGCCCTCTCAAGGCGGTAGCGGCGGTTCGAATCCGCTCGGGGCTACCCGCCTGAAACCCCCTGACTCTCCGGGGGGTTCAGTCACTTGTGATGATCATGCAAGGTTAACCGGTTGCCTCGGCGCTGAAATTCGGCGGCGACGATCGGTGATCAGATCGATGATGCACCGCTGCTCGTCCGCTCAGATTCGGGCTTATGCCCATGCTTGGATGAGCCGGTGCGCGAGCCTCCGTCGGACGGGCGCGGCGTCGTCACCGAGCTGACTAGGGTGTTCGGCGGGCCAGCCGTCGACCAGCCGAGCTTCACCGTCGAGCCCGGTTCGGTCACCGGCTTCCTCGGCCCGAACGGCGCGGGAAAGACCACCACGTTGCGCATGCTGCTCGGCCTGGTGCACCAGACTTCGGGCCGTTCGACGGTAAGCGGCGTTCCGTACGGCCAGTTGGTGCGCCCACTGACGGTGGTGGGCGCCGCCCTGGAGGCGTCGAGCTACCACCCGGTGCGCGGCGGGCGTAACCACCTGCGCGTCATGTGCGCGGCCGCCGGCCTGCCCGACCGGCGGGCCGACGAGGTCCTCGATCTCGTGGGCCTGCACGACGCGGCCAAACGCAAGGTGCGGTGCATTCCATGGGGGTCGAGGTGCACGAGCTCCGCCTCGACCGGTTCGACCTCGAGCAGCCGTTCTTCGCGCTGACCCGCGGCCGGTACGCCGGCACGGAACCGACCGCTCCCCGGCCGGACGGAGGCGCGGCGTGTTCGGCTTGATCCGGGCCGAGTTCCGCAAGCTGTTCACCACCCAGGTGTGGTTCTGGATGCTGCTGCTCGCCCTGGCGCTCACCGCGCTCGGTGTCGTCGGGGTGATCCTCGGGAGTGAGAACGACGGGGCGCTGACGGCTCAGGTTCGCGACGTCTTCACCGCCGCATCCCTGGGCTTCACCTACGTGCCGATGTTCGTGCTGGGCGTGCTCGCCATTACCACCGAGTTCCGCTATCGGACGATCACTCCGACCGTTCTCACCACTCCGTCGCGGTGGACCCTTATCACCGCCAAGATCATTGCGTACGCGCTGGTGGGCATCACGTACGCCTTGGCTTGCGTGCTGTTGGAGCTGGCCATCGGCCTGCCGTGGCTCGGCGCCAAGGGCATCGACTACTCCTTCGGCGATCAGGTCGGCGGTCTGCTCGCTGTGTTCGCGGTGCTCGTGCTCTTCACCCTGTTCGGCCTCGGTGCGGGCGCCCTGCTGAAGAACCAGATCGTCGCCGTCACGGTCGGCGTCATCTTTATCGTGGTGATCGTCAACGTGGTGGTGAACATTCCGGGCGTGAAGTACGCCTACCCGTACCTGCCGACCGGCCTGGTCAACGGGATCATCACCCGGACGAACGCTACCCGGACGATCAACGACGTCACCCTGCTGTCCCCTGGCGTCGCCGGGCTCGTGCTCGTCGTCTGGGGTATCGGGCTCGCCCTGCTGGGCGCCGGCATCACCATGCGCCGCGACATCAGCTGACCATGGGAGGACCGGCATCAAACCGCCCGCTTCGGTGCGCCAGCGGTACCCCGTCTTGCGCGTGATTCCGACCCGCCGGCCCGCCTCGACGGTGCCCATGCCGGACTCCAGAAGGTGCCAGTGCCTGCCCTCGACCTCAAGCTGCCGTTCGACGCCCGACGACCCATCCCGACACCTCTGCAACAAGCGAGGGTGTTGCGACACGCACTTCGAACCCGCCCGTCGCTGCCGCAGCCCTAAGAAACTGGATCCTGCAGTCGCCAAAGCCGGTGTGAGCCACCCTGTAGCGTGAGTCCGTGAACGGCGTACGCGCGCGGTACGACGTGATCGTGATCGGTGGGGGCCATAACGGTCTGGTCGCCGCTGCCTACCTCGGCCGGGCCGGCCGGTCGGTGCTTGTCCTCGAGCGAAATGACACTCTCGGTGGGGCCGTGGCGAGCGCATCGCCGTTTCCGGGCGTCGATGCCCGGATATCGCGCTACTCATACCTGGTCAGCCTGCTACCGGACCGGATCGTGCGCGACCTCGGACTCAACCTGGCCATCCGGTCGCGGCAGACGGCCTCGTACACACCGGTCGGAGACGACGGGCTGCTGGTGGAGCGTGAGATAGGGCCCGCCACCGCTGATTCGTTCAGCCGGCTCACCGGATCGGGCGAGGAGTTCGCCGCGTGGCAGGAGTTCTACGGGCAGCTGCGCGCGGTAGCGGAGGTGGTCGCGCCGACATTGCTTGACCCGCTTCCTGACCGAGAAGAATTGCAGAAGGCGGTCGCCGACGCGGCCGGCATGTCGGTTTGGACTGATGTATTCGCGCAGCCGATCGGCGCCACGATCGAGCAGCGGTTCGCGAATGATGTCGTGCGCGGGGTGGTACTGACTGACGCACTCATCGGCACGCACACCTGCGCCCACGACCCGTCGCTTCTGCAGAACCGCACGTTCCTGTACCACGTGATCGGCAACGGCACCGGCGAGTGGGCAGTGCCGGTCGGCGGCATGGGAGCCGTCGCCGCCGCGTTCGAGCAGGCTGCACGCACCGCGGGGGCCGAACTGCGCGTGCGTGCCGAAGTGACCGGACTCGATGCGGCGACCGGCGAGGTGCACTGGCACGACGCGGACGGCGTCGAGCGGGGCGCGTCGGGCCGGTTTATTCTCGCCAACGTCGCACCGAAGACTTTGTCGCGGTTGCGCGGCAGCGAGCCGGCATCGGTTGAGGGCAGCCAGTTGAAGATCAATATGGTGCTGCAGCGGCTGCCCCGGCTGCGCTCTGGCATTGACCCCCGGGCCGCGTTTCGCGGTACCTTCCACATTGCCGAGGGCTACGACCAGCTCGAGACTGCGTTTCGTGCCGTCGATGGGGGCGCGCTCGCCGACCCACAGCCGAGCGAAATCTACTGCCACACGGTGACGGACCCGTCTGTCCTTGCGCCTGACTTGGTCGCAGCGGGCTGGCACACACTGACCATGTTCGGCCTCCACGTGCCCGCCCGGCTCTTTGCGGATGACCACGACGCACGCAAGGACGAGGCGATGCGACGTGCCTTCGCCGCGCTCGACGACTGCCTCGCCGAGCCGATCGCCGATTGCCTGGCCGTTAACGCCGACGGCGCGCCCTGCCTCGAGGCGCACACGCCTGTCGAACTCGAACAGGAGCTTGGGCTGCCCGGGGGCAACATCTTCCACGGTGATCTTCAATGGCCGTGGGCGGACAACAGCGCTGAGGTAGACGATCGCTGGGGCGTCGCGACGGACGAACCGCGCCTACTCATCTGCGGCAGCGGCGCCCGTCGAGGCGGGGCGGTCAGCGGCATTACCGGCCATAACGCTGCTCACGCAATTCTTGAACACTCCTGAAAGCGCTGCCCAGGGTGGGCACGATGAAGATCGGGCCGTTAACTCGGCCGGAGGCACTGCTGGGCTCGTGATCCGCACTGTCAATCTGACGCTTGACCGCCAACCCAGCCGGTGTTACGACGAAGAGCTCGTAACGCAGCCGTCCGTGATCTTCTGTCCACCGGCGAAGGTGGCATCGCGACGCAGCTCAAGGCTTGATCTCACGAACGGCCGTTTCGGACGGCTGCCCCGCCGTTGATCTTCGCGTTTCGGAGCCCACAAATGAGGAAGTCTGCGCGCTGGTGGGCTGTCCGATGGTCGTCTCGGTCAGCCGTGATCTGCGTCCGACAGGTGGGTCGCCCTCGTCGACGTCACCGACAAGCGCATCCGGCGCCGGCATCCGCGTTGGTCACGAGCTCCGTCAAACGCGCGACGTCCACCTGCGCCACCGGCAGCATGACCAGAGGCGAGCTGTCGCAGCCGGGCGTGGTGAAGAAGGCCTCGGGCTCGCCCAGCAGGAGTGCCTGCTTCTGCGCCTCACCGCCGACGAACAGCACGGCGACGTTGGTCCGGATCCGCTGCGGCTTGCGGCGGCACGTCGCGTTCCTCGTGCTGCAGGTGGTTCGAGGTTGCCGCCCGAGATGACGGCGACGGATGCAACTGCGGCAGCGACATCGATGAATAGTTGGGCCTTCTGCGGCTGCGTCGAGAGGTCGCCCCCAAGCGGCGCGACAGGTACGTTGTTCGCCAGGTCGCGATAGACGCGAGTGATTCGTTTCTGGCTTGGTGGCAAGTCACTCAGTCCTCGGGCAGGTGTCGTGTGAATGCAGCCAGAACAGCCCGATCGCGCACCGAGCACATCCAACTCAGGAGTGCGGATGGCCGTTGACGTGGTCATTGTTGGTGCTGGTTCGGCCGGATGTGTCCTGGCGTCGCGGCTGAGCGAGGACACGGCACGTACGGTGCTGTTGGTCGAGGCGGGTCCGGACTACTCGACGCTGAGTGAGCTTCCGGACGACATTGCGGACGCTTCACAACCGACGTTGAGCCACGATTGGGGCTACCTCGCCGAGCGTGACAGCCTTGGCCAGGTTGCGTCGCTGCCTCGGGCACGTCTCGTGGGCGGCTGCTCAGCGACGAACGGGTGTTTCGCCGTGCGGGGCTCGCCGGCTGACTTCGATGGCTGGGGCGCGTTGGGTAACCCTGGTTGGAGCTTCGAAGAGGTACTGCCGTACTTCAATCGGCTTGAGACAGACAGTGACTTCGTCGGTGAATACCACGGATGCGACGGACCAGTCCCCATCCGTCGCCATCCGCCGGAGGAACTCAACCACGTTCAGTCCGCCTTCATCGCTGCAGCCGTCGATGTCGGTCACCCTTACGTGGCCGACCATAACGCTCCGGCAGCCGTAGGCGTCGGCCCAACTCCGCGAAACGCGCAGGGCGGCGTTCGGATGAGCACAGCTCTGACATATCTCCCCGTGGCGCGCGCACGTCCAAATCTGACCATCCGCAGCGGCGCAACGGTGGACAGGGTCGAACTGTCGAACGGACGCGCAACCGGCATACGTCTGGCCACCGGCGAGATCATCAACGCAGATCTGATCGTGCTCGCCGGCGGCGCGTACGCCAGCCCGGCAATCCTCGCGCGTTCCGGAATCGGACCCGCCGGACCGCTCGGCGACCTCGGCATCGACGTGGTCGTCGAGCTCGAAGGCGTCGGCGCGAACCTTGTCGACCATCCGATCGTCGCCGTCGACCTACCCACCCGTCCGGGCTCCGTCGGCCCCCGGTTCCAGGCACTCGCGACGATGCGATCCGAACAGGCAATGCCCGGCGTCGCGCCGGATCTTCAACTCTTCGTTGCCGGGCCGTTCGACGTCCTCGCCGAGGTAAGCCCCTCCGGCGCCGTTTTTGGCATCGTCGCCGCACTCATGTCCCCCCGCTCACACGGCAGACTGCGCCTGCGCTCACCCGACCCCGACGCGCCCCCGCTCATCGACGTCGCGCATCTCCGTCACCCCGACGATGTCTCCCGCCTGGTCGAGGCCACGCTCGCGGCGCGCCGAATCAGCCGGGCGGACCCGATTGCTCAGTTCGTAACGGGTCAGGAACTAGCGCCCGGGCCATCCATATCTGACGACGACTTCGATGGCCTCGCTACGTCGATCAAGGCCCGAGTCGCGACCTACCACCACCCAGTTGGCACCTGCCGCATGGGTCCCGACCCGGATCATGGCGCAGTTGTCGACGCTTACGGCCAGGTGTATGGCACGGATCGGCTGCTCGTGGCCGACGCCTCTATCATGCCGACGATTCCGGCCGCCAACACCAACCTGCCCACTATCATGCTCGCCGAGCGCATCGTCGCATGGCTGCGCGAGAACTGACCCCGATCTCCCCACGGACGACTACGACCACAACCGCCGGAGCAACCGGTCCCTGGCCGGGGAGGAATACAGCCGTCCGCGGGAATCTGCGCACCGTGTCGGAGTCCTATCGTCAATCAACGGCTCGATGACCCCAGCCGGTGAGCAGCCACGGCGCCTAGAGTGCAGCATCGTGGGCCGGTCCACGGAGAAGCAGTCACTCATCCCACCGCCAGCGGTGTCCGGGCCGCTGCGGCCGTTCGTGGTGCGGCGCCCGCGCTGGGTTTGGTGGACCAGCTGCGTGATCAGCGCGATGCTGTTCATCGCCGCAGTCGGGTGCGTGGTCCTCGGCGCCGTGAATGCGAGTATCGGCGCTTACATAGGCGCAGGGGCATGCGCCCTGGTGCTGCTGCTGCTTTTCGGCCCGTTGACTTACTCGGTCGTTACCTACCGGCTCATCGTCGATCCCCGCGGCATCCACCGTGTCCTGCGCCGCCGAACGGGGAGCATTCCGTGGGAGCAGCTTGCGGACGTGACAATCGACCGGGTAAAGACGGGCGACGTTTACGGGGACGAGTTGTTCCTCATCATGCCGACCGGCAAAGTTGGGCCTATGGGGCCGGCCGGATTGAAATCCGGTCTGCTCCACCAGCTACAGGCAACGATTCTCAGTTACCGCGACCGGATCCGCGCAGGGAACGCGCACTGGGAGCCCACCGTCGGCGACGGCGCCATTTCCTACCCACGTGACCGCGAGCTCTCCGGCTCCTGCCCGCCAGACCGCAGCATATGGGAGAAACGGCCAGAAGACTTTCCCGCGTGGCTGGTCTTGTCGGCGCGCCTGCTGGCCGCCCTCTTAACGCTCGCTCTCATTGTTCTGGCGGTCAAGTACCGATCGCAGTGATGGTGCAATCGCGTCTGATGCGCTGAAGGTCCTGGGCAGGCGTCCTTGCAGAATCCGTACGCGCAGCCCGACCGTTCACCCCGGCAGCAGCGAGTCGCTCGCGCAGACGAGGATGTGTGTCGCCCGGGCGCAAGCACTCTCATAGCCGATGAGCGGTCGACGCCTAACGGGGGCGACGGGCCGCCGCTGTCGCTAAGCGTGCGCTGATGCCCGTCTTTACCGGCGGGTTCGGCGGACGGGTCAGTCGATTCGCTCGGCGAGGGAGACGATGATCCCCTCCGGCCCGCGCACGGAGGCCATGCGCCAGACGTGCTCGTACTCGCCGATGCCGCCGACCAGGCCGTAGCCGTCCTTTGCCAGCCATTCGATGATCGCTTGCAGGTCATCCACTTCGAACGCCGGATCGATCGGCGGCTCGGCGCATGGCTTGCGGCGGCTTGTGCAGTGGTGGCGGTGCCGCGGAATTTGTCGGGTGCGGCGAGCAGCGTTCGGGTCACGGTCGGCGTTCGTCAAGAAGGATGAGAGCGGCCCCGTAGAGGCCGGCGTCGTCGGCGAGTCGGGTGGGGACTAAGGGCGGTAGGTGGGCGAAGTCGAGCCGAAGAGAGTCTTCGAAGGAGTGTCGTAGAGGAGTCCAGTACACCGATCCGGATTGGGATACGCCGCCGCCGATCGCGATGACGTCGGGGCCGACGAGGCGGACGAGATTGGCCAGGGCGGTGCCGAGCACGGTCGCGGCGGCGGTGAGTACTGCTAAGGCGGTCGGTTCGCCGCGGGCGGCGGCGTCGGCGACCACGCGGGCGGTGAGGGGCTGGTTGCCGGCGACGGCGGAGAGGCCGGGCGCGGAGCCGGTGGCGACAGCGTCTCGTGCGGCGCGGGCGATGGCACTGCCGGAGGCAAGGTCTTCAAGGCGGGCAGCCGTGCCGCCCGGGCCGGGGATGAGGATTCGACCGAGTTCACCGGCGGTGCCGTGGCGGCCGATGAGCGGGCGGCCGTTGATGACCAGCCCGCAGCCGATGCCGGTGCTGACGGTGACGAAACAGAAGTGTTCGGTACCTTGCCCGGCGCCCAGGCGCCATTCGGCCAGCGCGGCGGCGTTGGCGTCGTTGATCACCGAGACGGGGATCGAGAGGCGGGCTTGCAGGAGCTCGGTTAGCGGGACGGCAGTGAAGCCGGGCAGGGTATGGGCGGTATGGACGTAACCGGTGGCGTGGTCGACCGGGCCGAGGCTGCTGATGCCCACCTCATGCACCGGCGCGGCAGCGCAGCTCGAGTGCGGTCCTGACCTGGTGGGCGATCTCGTCGACGACGTCGCTGGTGCCGGTGGTGGGTGTCGGGACGGCCCAGCGGGCGATGAGCGCTGCCTGTGCATCGAACAGCCCGACCCGCAGCTGGGTGCCGCCGAGGTCCACCGCGACGTAGGTGCGGTTGTTGCTGCCCGCGGTGCGATTGGGTTCGTCGAACGTCTCGGTCGGGGGTGGGGTAGCGGTCATGTCGATGCCGCCTGATGGTGGAGGAAACGGGTCAGAGCCTCGCCGATCTGTTCGGCGAAGCCGTCCGGGCTGGCGTCTTTGCTGGGGACCGTTGTCAGGGTCGCGGTGGGAATGCTGCGTGCGTACAGCTCGGCGATGGGATAAGGATGGAACGGGTCGTCGTGGTGGCCGATCACCAGTGCGGGCACGGTGATGGCGGCCCACCCGACGCGGCTGACGGTGGGCCGATCAGCTGGCATGCAGCGCAGCACGCTCGTGTTCGCGGCCGCGCCCGGCCGGGTGATCTGGTGGCGCAGCGAGGCCGCCGCGCCCGGTGCTGCAGCAAGGACCTGTGCGTAGGTCGGGGTTTGGCAGAACTGCGCCAGCGCCCGCTGCGCGACGTCGTCGGTGCGAGGCGGGTCCGCCGCGGTCGGGTCGTCACGATGCACGGTGGGGGGCGTGGTGTCGAGGAAGGAGGTGTCGAGGATGTCGGCGATCTGCCGGTACACCTCGCGATTCCACAGGCCCTGGGGTTCGTCGCGCCAGGCGGGTCGACACAGCACCAGTGCGCTGACCCGCTGTGGATAGCGGACGACGAGGTTGATCGCGGTGCCGGCGCCCATGGAGATCCCGCCGGCGATGAAACGGGCGATCCCGAGTTCGTCGGCCACGGCGATGACGTCGTCGGCGAAGCGGTCGAATCGGCAGTCCTCGGGGTGTGCGTCTGTGCTGGCGCCGTGCCCGCGGGCGTTGATCGCGACGACGGTGCAGGACTGGTCTTGGCCGTGCAGGTACCCGATCGGTTGGCTGGAGTCGCCACCCATGCCGTGCTGGAAGATGAACGGATCCCCGCCCGGCTGAATGGGGTCGATGCGATCGACGGCGAGCTTGGCCTGCCCGACACGGACGGTGATGGTCATCGGCTTGGTGCTCATCGGTGGGGCGGGCCCGCGAGGGCGCCGGAGAGGGTGTGGACCGCGTTCGGCACGTCGTGTTCGTCGAGGCCGTGGATGATGAGCGGGCCGCGGTATCCGGCGGCGGTGAGGCTATCCAGGATGTGTCGCCAGGGTAGGACGCCGGCGCCGGCGGGGACCGGCCGGCGTCCGATGGTCAGTTCCTTCGCGTGCGCAAGCGCGATGCCCGGTCCGAGCACGGTGATCGCGTCGCGGATGGTGGTGGTCATGGTCTGCGTGGTGGCGGTATCGGAGTCGAGCAAATTTGCGGCGTCGAACACGATCCCGAGCGCGGGGGAGAACACTTCGTCGAGCATGCGTCGGGCCAGGGTGGCGTCGGCAACGACATTCGTGTGTTCGGGCTCGACGGCGACGACCAGCCCGTGGTCTTCGGCGATGCCGGCGAGTCGAGTCAGGCATGTCCGGGAATCGTCCCAAGCCTGCTCGGTGCTGTTGTCGGGGTGGTAGCGCCACATGTCCTCGCGGTCGCGGCTGCCGCTGCTCAAGGTGATGACCGGGATCTCGAGCGCGGCGGCGCCCGGGCCAGGTGAGGAAAGCGGTCCAGGTATGCCGCCCGGGTGTCCGGGTCGGGGTGAGCGGCGTTGAACGTGCCCGAGATCGCGGCGAGCGTGACGCGGGTCGCGTCGGCGGCCAGCGCGATCTCGGCGATCGCCTGCGGCGCAACCGGGTCGGGGATGGTGGGCAGTCCGAGCACTGACATGTTGAACTGGACCGCGCTGAGCCCATCGTTCCGGACGGCCCGCAAGGTCTGCTCGACGGTGGGCCGGTTGTAGGTCTTGGCAAAGATCCCGAGTTGCATCACAACCCCCCGGACACGTCGGCGAGACGGACCCAGTCGCCGGACTCGACCGAACGGGCAAGAGCGACCATGGCGCGTACGCCGGCGACCCCGTCCGTGGCGGTGGCGCCGCGCAACGGCTGGCCGGTGGTGGCGGCTGCCACGAGGTCCTCGACCTGCAGCCGGAACACGTCGGCGTCGGCGCCGATGGGCTGGTGGTACTGGTCGTCGCGGGTGGAGAACGCGCGGACTTCGGCGGCCTTGAAGATACCACGGGTTGTACAGCTGGCCGACGACGCTGCCCTCGCTGCCGTACACCTGGAAGCCTTCCCACCAGTCCATCCGGACCGCAACGGTCAGGTCGAGCTGGCCCAGGCACCCGTTTTCGAAGTCGACCTCGAGGAACCAGGCGAGGGTATCGGCCTTGGTCGAGAGCCGGGCGCGGATCGCGCGGATCGCGCCGCCGAGGTAGCGCGCGGTGTCGAGCAGATGGCTGCCATGGCCGAGCACCAGATATCGCTGTCGGTCGGCCTTCGGGTTGCCGGCCGGGCGACGTGCCGCGGCGCTGGATTCGATGACGGGCTGCAGGGTGTCGGTCATGCTGTAGCGGTAGGTCGAGTCGCAGTACCAGTGTTTGAGCCCGATCAGCTCGCCGATCCGCTCGTGGATGAAATCACGCGCGTACGCGACGCCTGGGTCGTAGCGTTTCTCGTGCCCGACCAGCACCACCCGCTGGGCGCGCTCCCCCGCGGCCAGCAGATCCTCGGCGTCCTCGATGGTGGTCGCCATGGGTTTTTCGACAAGCACGTGTTTGCCGGCTTCGAGCGCCCGAAGTGCCAGGGGTACATGGAACTGGTCGGCGACCGCGACGACGACGGCGTCGACGGCGTCGTCGGCGAGCATTTTGTCGTAGGCGGTATAGCCAACGGTGGGTTGATGGATGGCGACCATGCGGTCCAGCAGGTCTTCGGCGGAGTCGCAGATCGCGTACAGCTGGGCGGTCTTGGCTTTGCGGCAGGCGACGAAGTGCCCGGCCTGAGCGATCTGGCCGCAGCCGAGGACTCCGATGTTGAACGAGGGTGCGTCGGTGCTGGTCACGAGAGCGCTTTCTGGTTGAGTTGGAACATCGGTTGCGGTGCAGGCTGCTTGAGTGCCTCGGTTACTTGACGGTGTAGCTGGGTGATCGCGGTGCGGCGCGGATTGCCGCGTTTCACCCCGCGCCGGCGGGTTGTCAGATAGCGGTCGTTACGAGGTCGCTATCAAGTCGTCGTCGAGAAAGCGGTCTTCGTCGGCATGTGGGATCTGGAACAGCCGCTGGTAGATCAGCGCAGCTCCGCCGATGGCGCTGGCGTAGCTGCCGAACTCGGAGGTGCGGATCTGCAGGTCGTCGGTCTGGGGGACTTGCTGGTCGCGCAGCTGTTCGAGCAAGCCGTCGGCCAAGTCGGGCACAGCCACTGGCAGCGGACCGCCGAGCACGATGCGGTCGACGTCGAACAGGTAGATCAGCGAGGCGACTCCCCGGGCCAGCCAGAACTTCCAGCGTTCGAGCGCGGCAGTCGCCACCGGTTCGCCGGCGATCGCGTGGTCGATCACCTCCTGGATGGACGCGGCTTCGCCGCCGAGCTCGCTGTCATAGCGCAGCAGCGCGGCCTCGCCCAGCATGGTTTCCAGGCAGCCGGTGCCGCCGCACTCGCAGCGCGGGCCTGCCGGGTCAACCCGCAGGTGGCCAGCTTCCCCAGCCCGTCCGTGGACGCCCACGTACAAGCCGCGGTTGACGATCAACCCGCAGCCGACGCCGGTGTCGAGCAGTATGTAGAGGAGCCGGCAAACGTCCGCGCTCCGGCCGAAGTACACCTCGGCCAGCGCCGCGGCGTTGGCGTCATTCTCCAGGGATACCGGGATCGACAACTCCCGTTCAAGCATGCTGGTCAGATCAACGTCATGCCAGTGCAGCCGCGGCAACCACAACACGCTGCCATCGCGGTCGAGCATGCCCGGCACCGACACTCCGAGCCCCTGCACGTTCGCACTCGAACCCTTGATGTCGGCCAGCACCTGCTTCACCAACCGCGCCAGCTGCTCGGCGATCTCGCCACTCGAATGCGCCGGGTCGATCGGCTGCCGGACGCGCGTCAGTTCCCGCGCGTCCAATCGCAAAGCCACAACGGCGATGTGGTCATTGCCCAGCTCTGCCCCGAGGAACGACGCGCCCACCGGGTTGAGCCGCAGCCCCAGACCGGGACGCCCGCCGCGCGGATGCGCGACCGGGCCGCCATCCTCGACGACCAGGCCCCCGGCCAGCAGCGAGTTCGTCAGATCCGAGACGGTGGACTTAGTCAGCCCCAAACGACGCGCGAGCTGTGCCCTCGACAACCCCTTATGCCGGCGGAGGAGCTCCAGCGCACGCGTCTGATTGATGTGCCGTACCAACTGCGTGCTAGCCATCGCTGCCCGACCTCTTCGTTCGTAGCCTTTCCGAACTAACGATGGAAAACAAGCACGGAGGGCGGGACCGTGCACCCTGCAGTGCAATCGCATGGCGACCAGCCAACGAGTGTGCCGTGCGGAAGCAGCGGGTGACCGGCGGGGCAGCGTTGGGCGGGATCTCCTCGACTGATCCGTGTGCTGAGTCAAGAACTTGGCAGGGTTTAGCTCGGCGTCGACGTGCTGGTCTCAGGTCGTTCGTGCGTGTGCCGGCGTTTAGTTGGCTTCGGCGCGTAGATACGTCTGTCGTGGGGTTTGGTCGCCGAGAGCTTGGTGGGAACGGATGGTGTTATAGATCTGTCGGAATCGCGCGACTTCCATCGCGAGGGCGTCGCCGTCGTCGATCGGGGCGCGGTAGAGGTGCTCGTATTTCAGGGTTTCGAATAACCGCTCGACGACTCCGTTGGTCTGCGGGGATCGGACCCTGGTCCGGACGTGACGCAGGAGGGGATCGGCACCGTCGAACGCGGCCCGGAACGTGCTGCTGCGGTAGCACGATCCGTTGTCGGAGACCAGGGCGATCGGTGCCGGGGCCTGGCCGATGATCACGCCGGCCGCGTCGATGATGTCCATCACGCCCCGGTCCTCACGCAGGTCGGTGAGGTTGAGCAGGCGTTGCGCCTCATGCACGGCCAGGTCCACGCACCGCAGCGCGTCCACGCCGCGACAGGTTGTGGTGACGGTGGTCGCCAGGCAGTACTTGGTGACGTAGTCGATCACCGCGCTGATCCGCCAGATCCCGCCGGTCGGGGTCTCGAACTCGCTGAAGTCGGTTTGCCAGACCCGGTTGCGCTGGGTGGGTGGGTCGTGAAAGACGCGCCGACGAAGCACCGCCCACGATTTGCGGTCAGCCCGGTACCCGCGCGGCAGCAGCAACCCCCGCCGGCGTAAGGCACGCTGCACGGTCGAGGTCGACACGGCGTGGCCGTCGGCGCGCATCATCGCCGCGACCTTGCGATGCCCCCAAGCCGGCCAGTCAGCGGCATACTTCGCCGCCAACGCTTCGATCGCGTCGACACGAGGCGCGGGCCAGGGCCCTTTGTCGACACCCTCGGCACGCAGCCGAGCCAGCCGACGCCGATACGTGCGTTCCGGGATGCCGGCCAGCGCAGCGAACCTCGAAACCGGCGTTCCCTCCGCCGCTCTTAGGGCCTCGAGGTCTTCGAAGGGACCTCGTGAACATGCTCGGCCCCCAGCCGCCAGATCCGCAGCTGCACCGTCGCCTCGGCCAGCGCGAGCTTGAGCTGCTCGATCTCGGCTCGCTGTCTTCGCTCAGTCGAGTTAGCCGTTCCTACCGGCCGGGCCCGGCATAATGTTCTCCAGCCCAGCCTGCCCCGCCTCCAGGAACCGGTCCCGCCACTCCCCGACCGTCTTTCCCGTCGTGCCGTGTCGCCTCGCTGCCTCAGCAATCGTCAGCTCACGCATGAATGTATCCGGCCTGTTTCAGACGTCAAGCCCCAGGCCAAACGATCATCGAATCACTTGCTGAAGAGGTAAGCCCGGATCTCGGCCCAGGGCCAGTTCTCGGGTAGTCGCAGGCGTTGCCGACGGCCGCTGCGCACGAGCCGGCCGGGCACGGTGAAAATCGCGCGGCGCAGGGTCGCGCATTGGGTGTGACGCGCGGGTCCGCAAGGGAGTCGTACCAGATGGCTCTCCCGCGGCGAAATAAGAGCGGAACGACCGTAGGTCTTGCGTGTCGCTTGCGGAGTGGGCGACACTGTCCGGCGCGGCCCGGCTCGGCAAAGGAGCCGGTCACGGGGGGCCGACCAAACGTCATCACGAGCGGAGACGCCCCGCCCGGTAGCCGGGGCGGGGCGCCATCGTTCTGCGTCGCCTCCCTCTCATCCCTCGGAAAGCTCGGCTCCCATCGGTAGGGCCCGGGTGGAAGCTTCGCCCGTTCCGACGTGGCTTAGTCGCAGCCGTCACCGCGCCACGATTCGGCGCCCTCGTTCACCGCGACGGCGGCGACGATCAGGGCGATGACCGGATCGGCCCACCACCAGCCGATCCAGGCGTTGAGCACCAGACCGAGTAGTACCGCGCCCGCAAGGTAGGCGCAGAGCAGGTTCTGCATGCCTTCGCCGGCGGTGGCTCCGGAATCGAGGCGTCGGCCGAGGCGTTGCTTGGCGATGCCCAGCGCGGGCATGAGCAACAGGCTCAACGTTGTGAGCACGATACCCAGGATTGACGGCTCAGGATGATCGCCGGCAACCAGCTTGTGGACCGCTGCTATTGCGACGTAGGGCGCCAGCAGCCAGAACGACACCGCCACGGCGCGTTGCGCCCTGCGCTCAGCCGTCTCCGAGGTCGCGCGTGAGCCGGTGAATCGCCAGATCACGATGACGCTGGCCATTCCCTCCACTGCGCTCGACAACGCCCAGCCGATCAGCGCGATGGAGCCCGCGGCTATCCCTGCGACGAGACCCGCGGCGCCCTCGATCGTCATCCAGACCAGACTGAACCACGACAGGGCCACGACCTGGCGCGTCGTACGGTGCCATCCGGCATCGTGCACCGCTGCCGGCGACGCGCTCGCCAGCTCGAGCACCATGCGGCCGATGATACGGGGGCTGTGACGGCTTCAGGGTGACTCAAGTTCAGATCAGACTGCTTCAACCCTTGACGCAAGAGGCACCATCTCGTCGTCACCGAGCTGTCCGGCCTCGGCAGATCCATGGCATAACTCGCATCGAACAGACGTTCGGGCGGGCGCGACAAAGCAACGCGCATACATAGCCGCGCCCCCGCAGCAGAGGCATTGATGACGACCACCAACGCCCGAGTTTGGCAACGTTCGCCTGTCCAGCCCATCGGGATCGCGGGCAAAACTCGGATTGCGACCTGTCTGAGCACCCCTCCCGCTCGGGCAGGCCGCCTGACCCGTCCCTCCCGTGCCGAACGGCGCCGGACCAGGCGACACAATTTCGACCTACCCCGTTATCGGTTGCACAAAACGCCAGCGACAACTACCTGCCAAGTGCCGTAGCCGGGAAGACTGGCGCGCGGTGCCGCAAGCAGTAATCGGTCAGGCATTGTGCAAGAGCGGGTTTGGTGACCTCAGGTCGGCAATGCGGAGCCGTGGCTTCACGTTCGGGTGGTTTCGAAAGTCGTGGTGAGCTCGGCGGTTGAGCTGCCGCCTACCCAGATGTCGAAGGTGGAGCCGTCGAGAACCCAGTTCCGAGCCGTCGTGCTCCAGTAGCGACGCTGGTCGGGACCAATCGTGAATTGCACGCGCTGTGAAGTGTGGGCCGGCAGGGTGACGCGCTGGAAGCCTTTGAGTTCACGCACGGGCCGGGAGGCGGAGCCGTAGCGTTGGCGGAGGTAAAGCTGCACGACTTCCGCGGCTGCTCGATCGGACCTGTTGGTCACCTGTACCGATACGGTGACAGTTCCCTCGGCTGGGATCGACGGTTGATCGACGGCGAGATCGGAATAGCTGAACTGGCCATAGCTCAAGCCGTACCCGAAGGGGAATAGCGGTGTGCTGGGCTCGTCCCAGTAGCGTCGGGCTTGGTTGTCCGGCTCATGTGATCGGGTGTGCGAGTAGATGATGGGCACCTGTCCGACGCTGCGCGGCCAGCTGAATGGCAACTTCCCGCCGGGTGAGACCTCGCCGAATAACAAGTTGGCTGCGGCGGCGCCACCCTGCGTTCCGGGATACCAGATGTCGAGGATCGCCGGCACGTTCTCGGCGGCCCAGCACAGATCCAGCGGCCGCCCGTTCATGACCAGCAACACCGTCGGAGTGCCGGTTCCGACGACGGCCTGCAGCAGCTCGAGCTGACGTCCGGGCAGCTCGAGCGACGACCGCGAGGCGGCCTCGCCGATCATGTTCTGCCATTCGCCGGCGACGACGACCGCGACATCCGCGTCACTGGCAAGGTCCACGGCGCGGCGGAACTCGGCCTGCTCATCGAAGCCCGCGGGGTCCTGTGGCCGGTTGCCGCCGAACATGTCGAACATCGAAGGGAACACTCGCTGAACGACCCGGATGCCGGCGGCGTAGTCCACCTGTACCCGGTTCTCGACCTTCCGCCGTATGCCGTCGAGGATGGTCACGGTCTCGTCCAGGTCGAAGTCGAACACCCAGGGACCCAGGGTGTCGCGGCGTGAGTCGGCGAGCGGTCCGATCACCGCGACAGACGTGAGGCTTTCGACGTCGAGTGGCAACAGGTCGCCTTCGTTTCGCAGCAGAACGGCGGACCGTTCGGCAGCGACTCGGGCCACGTCGCGGTGCTCAGGATCGCCCAGCACCGCGCGGGCGTCGTCCTCGTCGACGTAGGGGTTGTCGAACAGCCCCAGCCGCAGCTTCGTCTCCAGGATCCGTCGCACAGCCGCATCCAGTGCGGCTTCGCTGACGGCACCCGTTTGCAGCGCCTCGGGCAGGTGCGCAAACGCCGGATCGGATATCGCCATCTCCATGTCGACACCGGCGGAGATGGCTCGCGCGGCTGCGTCGGTCAAGTCGGCAGAAAATCCGTGCGTGACGAGATTGCGCACGGCGTTCGCGTCGCTGACCACGAATCCCGGAAAGCCCCACGCCTCACGTAGCACCTCGGTGAACAGCCACCGGGTTGCCGACGCCGGGACGCCGTTGAGGTCCATGTATGCGGTCATGACGTTGCCTGCCCCGGCCTCAACGGCGGCGTTGAAGGGCGGGAAGTAGGTGTTCCACAGCTGCGCGTCGGAGAGGTTGACCTCGTCGTAGTCGCGGCCGCCCAACGCGGCGCCGTAGCCGGCGAAGTGCTTGGGGCCGGCGATGATGCGGTCGCGCTGCCCGATGTCGGCGCCTTGGAAGCCGCGGACCTGCGCGACGGCGACCGCCGCGCCAAGGAACGGATCCTCGCCCGCGCCTTCGACGATGCGGCCCCACCGCGGGTCCCAGGCGATATCCACCATCGGGGCGAAGGCCCAATGGATGCCCACGGCGCGGGCTTCTCGTGCAGCGACCGCCTGACCGCGTTCAATCGTCTCGAGGTCCCATGACGCTGCCATCGCGATCGGTACCGGAAAGATCGTGCGCAACCCGTGGATGACGTCGAAGCCAAACATCACCGGGATGCCGAGGTGATTACCGGCGAGCGTGAGCCGCTGTAGCCGGTTGGTCTCGGCCGGATCGGTCACGAACAGCAGGGATCCGACCTCGCCCCGCCCGAGCGCGTCCTCCACCATGCGCGGCTGCGCGTCCGAGTCGACCCCGAGCGCCGGCTCGGTCGTCGCCCCTGCCGGCAGGCGGAAGTAGAAGTACTGCGTCAACTGCCCCGCCTTCTCCGCCGGGGTCATTCGGCTGATCAGCTCGTCGACCCGTGCCTGGATTCCGTCCACGCCGTCACCGTGCTCGATCTGTCGTGGGTCTGCCGGCGTTGCTTCACTCACATGTCTCTCCGCTCTTGGTCCGGACGCTAGGTCTTACCGAGGGACGCGCCTACTCCCCACAGCAGCACACCCGCGAACGCTAGCGGGGTGGTATCGATGTCGTATGTCGCACCGTGAGGGCAGATGTTGGTCGTGATGGTGAGCGGCGAGCGCCGTCGACTCGATGCCACTCCAACCGTCGGGGTTCGCCGGTGAACACTATTCAGACGCTCCCTCGGGCACGATTAGCTTTCGACACGGCAGGCGCAGACAAGGAGCGTGGACGATGAACGTGAACCTCGAAGTTGTCAGCATCCCGGTGTCCGACGTCGAGAGGGCGCTGGAGTTCTACCGCGACCGGCTGGGTTGGCGAGTCGACGCCGACATCAAAGGCGGCGGCGACGTCCGCGTCGTGCAAATAACCCCGACTGGCGAGGGCCACACGTCGATCGCGTTCGGATCCGGCATCCCGATGGCTCCGCCCGGGTCGATGCGGCATCTGGAGCTGGTGACGTCCGACATCGTCGCCACCCGTGAGGAGCTGGCCGAGCGTGGCGTGAACGTGACCGAGGTCTACCACGGCCCGGGCAGCCCGTTCTTCCCCCAGGCGCGGATTCCCGGCCCCGACCCGAACCGCGCCAGCTACTCCTCATACGCCTCGTTCGAAGACCCGGACGGAAACGGCTGGACCCTGCAGGAGATCACCACGCGCCTCCCAGGCCGTGAGCCTGGCACGTGACATGTGGGCGGGGCGACCGTCATGGCGACGCGTCGCCCCGCCGGCACCGACGGTCGCATGACCGCGACCAAGCAGATCGCCGGCGAAGAACGGCGGCGAAAGGATCACGATGTCTGAACTCCACTACGACACCCTTCTCCTTCGCCGAGAGGGAATGACGCGGGATGTGCCCGCCGGCGACAACGAGGACCTGCGTTGGGTCGCGAACTCCGCGACGTTGATCTATGCAGACCAGGAGGCCGTGCTGGTCGACACCTTCATGACCATTGGCGAGAACCAGCGCCTCGTCGACTGGGTCAAGGCGCACGGCCGCAACCTGACACACATCTTCCTGACCCACGGCCACGGCGACCACGTCTACGGCGTTGGCCAACTGCTGGAGGCGTTCCCCGGCGCCCAGGCGGTGGCAACGGCGGGAACGGTGGCCGAGGCACGCCGCGAGGCGGGCGACGATTACCGCGACGGACTCTTCGGCCGGCTGCTTCCCCGGACAGATCCCGCTGCCGGCGATTCCCACCGAACTCACCAGCGAAACGATTCGGCTCGAGGATCACGAACTACGCGTCATCGATACCGGTCACACCGACACGATGGCGACGAGTGTGTTGTGGTGCCCGAGCCTGCGGCTACTCGTGGCCGGCGACGTGGTCTACAACCGCACACACATGTACCTCGCCGAGACGAGCACCGCCTCGCGGCGAGAATGGATCGCAACTCTCACCAAGCTCAAGGACCTCGACCCGCTGCGCGTCATCGCGGGCCACAAGCAACCCGACGGCACCGACGACCCGACCGACATCGACGAGTCGATCCAGTACCTGACCGACTTCAACGACGCCGAGACCCGGACCACGACCCCGACCGACCTGTACCGGGCAGTCCTGCAGGGGCATCCCCGACGCGCCAACCCCGGATCGCTCTGGGGCGCAGCCAAGATCGCCAAGGGCGCGTAGCCAGGTAGCCTCGACCCGCACGCACGCGCAGCGTGTCCACGCCTTCTCATCCAGCCAGGGAGAGGCGGGCGGTACCGGTGATCACGGCCCTTCAATTCTCGGCGCCTTGGGCAAAACGGCGGGCGGTCCTGCCTGGCTGCCACGGCGGAGTCGTCGGGGCGGACATGTTCGACGAACAGCAGCCGGCCGCCTGGCCGCAGCACCCGCGATCTCGGTCAGCGCCGCGTCAGGGTCAGGGACGCTGCACAGCACGAACGTGACCACGCCCCTGACCTCTGGCAGACGTCCCGCGACCGTCGCGAGCGACGTCGCGGACCTGTGGGCTCAGCTTGGAGGGATACTTGTGGGTGTGACGAGCTGGCAGGAGCAGGCACGATCGTCGCGGCGTGCCTTCATCCGCTCGCATCACCCAGATCGGGGTGGAGATCCAACGTTGTTCGCGACGGGACTCCGAGCCTGGGACAACGTGCTGAACGAGCCTCCGCCCCGCGTCGTTGCGGTGGCCGCGAAGCCGTGGCCGCGGACGTTGCTGACCGTACTGGCTCGACGCATGCGCAGGTCGCGCCGCATGCCTCGCGTCCGCTGAGTTCGCGCGGGCGCAGCGCCCGCCGACGTCGCGCGGTCACGAGGCGGCAATCCCTAGGTAGCGGATCGCCGCTTCGAGCGATTTTGCGCGACTTCATGACGGGATATATATGTTTAACGACGTCGATACGGGTAGCGTCCACAGCGTCATGCGTTACCACTCCCTTCGTTTCGTTCGAGGAGCCAGCAATGACCCAACCCAATGTCACATCCACGCCTCGTGAAACGTCCTCGAGCACATCGAGGCCTGCTGAGCACGCCATCGCCCCGACGAGAGCGACTCCGCCCGGTCTAGGCGGCGATGAGGGCAGGATCAGCGTGGCACAGGGCGTCGTGCAGAAGATCGCTGGCATGGCATGCCGGGAGATTGCCGGAGTTCATGCGATGGGCTCCGGCGGAGCCCGGGCCTTTGGCGCTATTCGAGAGCGGATTCCAGGTAGCTCTGGTCCCAGCGTGTCGCAGGGCGTAGGCGTCGAGGTTGGCGAGACTCAGGCTGCGATTGACCTCGATATCGTCGTCGAATACGGGGCCAGCATCGTAGATCTCGGACGGAGCATTCAACGCAATGTCAAACAGTCTGTGGAACGAATGACCGGTCTGGAGGTCGTCGAGGTCAATGTGGCCGTCGACGATGTTCATCTGCCCTCCGACCAGGAGGAGAAGCCCACGCGCGTGTCATGACAACGGCTGAGCGAGCGGACGATCCAGATACCGCAATTGTCGACGGTATCGACGTTGATGCCGTGGCCAGCGCCGTGCGGGCGTGCCCTGGCGTATCGGACCTGGTCGATGGCCGGTTCGGGGACGCCACGACGTATCTGCCAGGTCGGCGCGTGACCGGCATTGCCGTTAAGGGGGAGACCGTAAGGGTTTCGGTGCGAGCCAAATGGGGCGTGCCAGCCAGCGACCTGCTCGATCAAATAACCGCGGTCCTCATGCCATCCCTGGCTCATCGGAGAATCGAGCTCGTCGTCGCCGAGATCGACGATCCGCCGCCACTCGCATCGCCCCAGCCATTCGGCACCAACGCGTCTTTGCCATCGGCTGTCGATGCCGTCCGCTCGACTAATCCATCCAATTCCGCACTCACGCCGGCACCGCCTCCATCTCCGTGAGACGTTGGTGCACCGGATATGGTGAATGGGAGTCCTCATGAACCGTGTATCGCTCGCTACTCTTGTAGGACTAATCCTCGGGTTGGCGTTAGTTTTCGGCAGCTTCGGTGATATGTTGATCGTCGCTCTCTTCGGCGCCATCGGCTACCTTATCGCCAAGTTCCTTGATGGTGATCTAGATCTGTCCATGCTGCGCGGCCGAGCCGAAAGTGAGCGATGACTGATTCCGCGACGGCTGACGCTGGTCCGCCCGGCTCGACGATATCCACACAAGTGGAATCGCGAGGCCAAGGCAGCCTATCGATAGGTCGAAACGAGTTCGGTTCGATCATCATCCGCGATGGCGTCGTGGCCAAAATCGCTGCCTGCGCGGCAGTCGAGATACCTGACGCCGGTGCTGCGGCCACCCGGGTGATGGGCCGCAGAGTACCTGGCGGCGGTCGTCTGGGGCTGCGCGCGACCGATCTCGAGGCGCTGCCGAAGACATCCGCTGAAATCGATGGCAAACTGGCGTTTCTGTCGGTCCGATTGAGCGTTCGCTGGCCGGCGTCTGTTCCGAACACCACGGCGCAGGTCCGGCAACATGTTCGGGAGCGCGTGGAGGAGCTGACAGGTCTAACCGTGTCGGAGGTGCGTATCACTGTGGCGGACCTCGTGACCAGTATCGCGCCACCTCCCCGCGTCAGATAGCAGGACGACATGCGTATCGTGAACCGGCTGCTCGCTTTCATCGTCGCTGTCGCGCTTCTGGGTGTCAGCGTGATCGTGATCGTTGAAGTCATTGGTTATGCCATCAATGGCGAATCGGTCCTTGTGCCATGGATGACCTGGGAACAGTGGGCCGAGCGCACACACTTCAACAGTACGGTGATAAAAGTATGGTCAATCATTTTGATTGTCGCAGGTGCGATTCTGCTGATCGCAGAACTCAAACCGCGTCGCGTGACCCGCGTTGGCCTGCAGTCTGATAGCACAGCCACGGAGACGGCCATTACGACAAAAGGAATAGCAGCTGTGGCGAAGGCTGCAACGTCCGAAGTCGATGGCATCGGTGGCTCGTCGGCGTCCGCGTCGCGCCGTCGCGTCTCGGTAACGGCCACATCCGCCACGAAAGAGAAGACCGACGCTCAAATCCTGACCGCTCCAGTGACGACAGCCGTCCAGACCCGCCTTGACTCGTTGGACATGCAGCAACAGCCACGATTGTCAGTGCATGTGAAACCTCGGAGGCGCTGATGCACGCTGATCGAACCAACCGAGTCGCTCTCGCTATTCTTGGTTTCCTCCTGCTCGCGGTCGGAGTAGCTGGATTGGTCGCGAGCTTGGGTGGTTTCGGCACGGAGTTTGCCGAGAAGACCCTGTTTACCAATCGCGTGTCCCGTTATTTCGGAGAGCACGGGACCTGGCTCTGGCCCGTCATTGCCGTCGGGTGTGCCCTGATTGCCCTGATCATGCTGCGCTGGATTTACGTGTTGATTGCCAGCACTGATCGCGCGGACGACATCGTGATCAGAGGTGACCATAACGGAGGCCGAACGGAGTTGCGGCCGGCCGCTCTCGCCGCAGCATTGCGCGACGAGATCATGACATACCACGGCGTGTCCTCCGCGAACGCGCGAGTGCTCGGTGATCCTGGCAACCTGCGACTCTTTGTCGCCGTCGCCGTCCTGACGACCGCCGACATCCCCGAGCTGAGGCGACGAATCGAAACGCAAGCGCTTGCCCATGCTCGCCAGGCGATAGGTAAGCCTGACCTGCCAATTCGAATGCATCTAGACGTCAGCGAGGCTGAGACGGCGCGCGTCGTGTAAACCGGTCGCGTCGACCGACTGGGCCCTGCGGCACTCGGGCTTTGGTGCGTCTCAGGATGAATCGCGGGTCGCGATGTTGAGGAGCGCGATGGTGACGTTGTCAGGGGCACCGGCGGCGATCGTGGCCTTCCACAGTTCGAAGGTTGCCCGGCCGCCGTCGTGATCGCGCAGCACGGCCGCGATCGCCCGGTCGCTGATGGCGTCTGTGAGGCCATCGCTGCAGATCAGGTAACGAGCGGCGTCGCTCAAGGGCTGGGTCACGAGGTGCGGCTCGATCGGAGCGACGTCCCAGCTGCCGCCTAGCGTCTGGGTGAGAATCGGGCTGCGGATCTGGCCGCGCGCGGGCGCCTCGTTGTCGTCGACGCTCAGCTGGACCAAGCCGGGGTCGTCGAATCGGTAAACCCTGCTGTCGCCGACATTGAAGACAATCACCGACTGTTCGGTCACGACCACCCCAGCGATGGTGGTGCCCATCGTCTCCCGGTCCGGATCCCGGTCGGCGTCGGCGTATACGGCCTGGTTGCAGGCGATCAATGCGTCTCGCACCGCGGCCTCGGTGCTCAGGTTGGCTGCGGCTCGCGCCAACCAGCGCACGGCCAGGGCGCTCGCCTCCTCGCCGGCTGGATGACCGCCGAGGCCGTCGGCGACAGCGACGACAACCGGGTCGTCGATGGGCAACCACAGGGTCTGCGGCGTCAATGTGGTCATCGCGCACAGAGTCCAGGGACCAGCAACCAAGCTGTCTTCGTTGTGCTCTCGAACCAGACCGTCGTGGCTGAGCGCAGATACGGCCACGAATTTCATCTCTTCGTACCCCGCATCTCTCATTCCACTCCGGCGCCGACCGGCGCCAAAAGGCCGACCCGAAACGGTCAGCATCACGAAACCACACGAGCGGGCAGCGGGACGACATTTCTGCGGTGCCGGGCCTTCCGGCGGCGAATTCCGCCGACCGTCGGCTAGTCGTCGAGGATGCGGTAGACCATGTCGTCGGTCGATCGGGCGCCACGCCCGTAGGTATCAGCGAAGCCGCCTTCCCCGTCAACCCGATCGGTGCGGCGCCACTCGTACGCGCAGACCCGGCGCCGAATGCGCCACCGACCGTCGCGGCGTTCGAAGCGGTCGACATACCGCAGTCCGGCCCACATGTCGGTTGGATAACCGTCTGGGTCGGTGTAGCGGTGGAAGGCGACCGCGTAGGTCTCGGACCGCGCGACGTCGCGGCTGAGGTCGACATCAATCAACATGTTGCCCAGGAAGTGGGCGGTCCGCTCGAAGCGGTTCAGCGACTTCTCCACGAACGTGATGAAGTCATCGACCCCGCCGACGAACGATCCGTGATCATCGGTGCCGTCCGGCCAGTAGCAGGAGCGCACGAGTTCGAAGTCATACCGGTCAACGCCGCGGGAGTAGGTGGTCAGCACCCGTTGAATGGCCCGCTCGGCGAGCAGCAGTTCGAGGTCTTCGTTCATGGCTTCTCCCCGAAAATGGGTTACTGGTCAGGGTGTCCAGTTATCCTCCCAGCAGGGCGGCACCGCCGGAGAGGCGTACGTGGTTCGAATCCGATGCAGGGCTGAGATCGGGGTGACTGATGAGCAGTGGTCGTGACGTTGACGTTGTCGTGGTGGGGTCGGGTGCCGCGGGGTTGTCGGCCGCCTTATCTGCCCGGGAGCACGGCGCGCAGAGCGTGGTGGTCGCCGAATCTGAGGGCGTGGTGGGCGGGTCATCCCGCCTGTCCGGCGGGCTCACGATGGGCGCCGGGACGCGCTACCAGCGGGCCCTGGGCATCGAGGACGACCCGGAGTCGCTGTTCCACGACTACATGCAACTGAACCAGTGGAAGGTCGAGCCTGCGGTCGTTCGCCGGCTCGCCGAGCTTTCTGGTCCGTCGGTGGAATGGCTCGGGGACCTCGGCGTGCAGTTCTATGACCAGCTGGTGTTCGGCGGTGACGAGCGACTGCCGCGCGTGCACTGCCCGATCGGTCGCGGTCAGGCGGTTGTCGACGTGCTGTCGCACCACTGCCGTGAACAGGGCGTCGAGATCGCCCTGGGCCGACGTATCGACGAGCTGCTCGTCGAAGGCGACGCGGTCGTCGGCGTCGCCGTTGGCGACGACACCATCACGGCGGGCGCTGTCGTGGTCGCCACCGGTGGGTTCGGCAACAATCCGGAGAAGTTGGCCCGCTTTTTCCCGGCTGCGGCCGACACCGAATGGGCCTGGTACATCGGGGCTCCGGGCTCCCGCGGCGACCACCTCGATCTGGCGAATCAGGTCGGCGCACAGCTGACCGGATTCAATCGCGGGCTGCGACTGTTGCATGCGAACTTCGCGAATATCTACGAGGCCTATCTGCCGGGCTGGCTCACGTTGGTCAACCGTGCGGGTAGGCGGTTCTGCGACGAGACCGCCCCATACGGGATCATGGACGGGCTCATCCAGGACCAGGACGACGTCGCGTTTGCGATCTTCGACCAGCCCGCCCTGGACGATGCCACGGCCGCCGGTGTCGCCCGCTACAAGCAGCAGGTGCCAGGGTCGACGAAGAAGCAGAGTCCACACTGGAACACCGACATCGTCTATGCCATGGTCAATGAGGGCAAGGTGCACCGCGCGGCGACGATCGCGGAGTTGGCTGCGGCGCTGGAGCTACCCGAAGATCACTTGCAGGCGACCGTGGAGCGGGTGAACCGGTCGGTCGATAACGGCGAGGACGTCGACTACCTGAAGGATCCCAAGTTTCTACAGCGAATTTCTCGCCCACCGTTCTACGGGGCCGAGATCCGGCCGGCCACGGTCTGCTTCACCTCATTCGGCATGCGGATAGACCGGGATGCGCAGGTGCTGGGCGAGGCCGGTCCACCGATTCCCGGGCTGTTCGCTGCGGGTGAGAGTGTCGGCGGGGTCGTGGGACCGCGCTACGTGGGGAGTGGGAACTCCTACGCCAACTGTGTGACCTTCGGCCGCATCGCGGGCGCCTCCGCCGCGCGTGCAGCTGGCGCCGCGACGGGATCTTCCCTCGCCAGCAGGCAGGAGGCTCAAGGCTGATGGGTGCCGTGACAGCAGCGTTGATCACCGGCCAGGGGGCGGTGGAATACCGGCAGTTCGATGAGATGCCCCCGTCAGCCGGGTGCGTGACGATCGACATCCGGCTCTGCGGGATTTGTGGGACGGACATCGCGTCCTACCGGAGCGGGCACCTGCACAGTCCTGCTGTCTGCGGCCACGAGTGGGTCGGCACGATTAGCGACATCGGTCCGGGGGTTCGGAACTTCGACCCGGGCGATCGCGTTGTCGTGGCGGTTCCTCCAGCCTGCGGACGCTGCCCAGAGTGCCGAGCCGGGATTGCTGACTACTGCCGATCGGTGTCAGCGATCGCCCGAGGCCGGGATGAGCTGGCGCCGCCACATGGCGGCTTTGCTCGAAGTATCACGGTGGCGGCGGATCGTGCCATCCACGCCCACCCGGATCTCAGCGATGAGGAAGCGGCGCAGGTGGAACCGTCGACGGTCGCCTTCCATGGCGTTCGGCGCAGCCGGATCGGTATCGGCGACACGGTAGTTGTGCAAGGTGCCGGACCGATTGGCTTGTTGGTGATGCAATTCGCCCGCGCGGCGGGAGCTGGACAGACGATCGTCGTCGAGCCATCACCAGATCGTCGCCTTTTGGCTGCCGACCTCGGCGCCGAAGTGACCGTCGCTCCGGACGAGGCCGCGGCGGCAATTCAGGAGCGGACAGCTGGCCTCGGCGCGGATGTCGTTATGGAGTGCGCCGGCGTCCCGCAGCTGCTACAGACCGCGGTCGACATGTGCCGATCCGGCGGAGTCGTGGGCCTGGTCAGCTTCCTCGCCCGGCCCGCCACCATCAATGCCGCCCGCTGGCTGGCGAAGGAGATTACGGTGGTGGCCTCCAACGCCTTCACCCACGATGACTTTCGCCGCAGCATGACTTTCCTTGCTGACGGTCGGGTACGGACCAAGCCGCTGCATACCCGGACCGTCGCACTACACGATCTGGACTCGACGCTGCGGGATCTCTCCGCGGCTACCACGGACGACATCAAGGTCCTGGTCAGTCCGGACTCGTCATCCTCCAGCTAGTGTCGGCGCTCTCGGACGGCCAGTCCGGATATCGCTGACATACTGCGCACGTGGTGGCAGCCCTGCAGGTCAGGCCCGGGGAGGCCCGATGAGGCTGGCACGATCGGCGAGCTGACCCAGCGGGTGTACAGCGCAGGCGGATGGACCGACGAGGGCTACGCCGTGGAGTCGCTTGATGCCCAGGCCCGAATCGAGCATGCCACCCTGCTGGTTGCCGAACAGGAGGGTGCGGTCGTGGTGGGTACGATCACGATGGAGCGTCGCTTCCGGCGAGGTTGCCGTTGACCAGTGAGGACGTGGAGCGTGGCGGGGTCAGGCGTGGTTTTCTACACCGTCATCTTTAGTTGCCTGGCGGTCCTATTGGTGGTTGCCGGCCTGGTGGTCATGTCCCGCAACCGCAAGCAGCGCGCAGCCGAGAGGCGGCACGAGGAGTCCGCGGCCCACGCAAATCGTCGGCAGCGTAACGCCAAGCGCGCTCAGTCCCGCAAGGCGCGGCGCAAGCGGGGCTGAACCTGAGGCCTGCATCAGTAGGCGTCGGAGCGGCGGATGGCGGCGAGGCGGCGCCCGTTAGTGACGTAACCGGCGTCCACGAACCAGCGCGTGGAGTCACTGAGTGCGGCGCGAGCCGGACGAGGCGCATAGCCGAGCTCCGAGCGGGCCCGCGAGTCGTCGAAGGCCATGAGCGTCGTGGACATGCGCGCAGCCTCGAGCGGGATGTGTGGCGGGCGCCGTAGCAGCCGTCCTTCGACGGTGTCGGAAAGTACCGCTGCGGCCAGCGCAGCCGCGTGCGGTAGCCGAAGCCGGGGCGTGGCCAATCCGGTGATCGACGCGAGCTCGGCCAGGATCTGCTGCAGTGACAGGTTCTCGCCGCCGAGGATGTAACTTCGTCCGGCAGCGCCGCGATCGTGGGCGAGGAGGTGACCGCGTGCGACGTCGTCCACGTGCACCACGTTGAGCACCGTGTCGACGTAGCCAGGCATGCGTCCGTTCAGGAAGTCGACGACGAGGCGGCCGCTCGGCGTCGGGGCGCGATCGCCAGGGCCGAAGGGCATCGTGGGCTGTACCAGCGATACGGGCAGTCCTTCGGCCGCCGCCCGCAGCACCTCGTGCTCCGCGACGTATTTGGATCGCTTGTACGAGCCGAACAGGTGGCGCAGGTCCGGGTAGTCGGCCTCGGTGGCCGGCTGTCCGCGAGGAACTGCGGCTAGCCCGATCGTCCCCACGGTGCTCGTGTAGACGACCCGCCGCACGCCGGCCGCGCGGGCCGCGGTCAACACCTGGCGAGTTCCGTCGACGTTCACTTTGTAGAACAGCTGCGGATCACGGGCCCAGAACCGATATAGCGCGGCAACATGGAATACCGATGTGCAGCCAGAGATTGCCCGCCGCATGTCAGCCGCGCTACGCACGTCGCCCTCGACTCGCTCGACCGCGAACGGGTCGAGGCCACCGGCGTCGGCCCCGGGTTCAACGAGGGCGGTGACCTGCCAACCGTCGCTGAGCAGGGCGCGGGTGACGGCAGAGCCGATGAATCCGGTCGCGCCAGTGACCAACGCACGGCGCTCGGGCTGGATCACCACCGGATGCGCGCTACTGCGAGCCGGCGGCCGGAAGGAAGCTCCTCATGCGGCGTCGGGTGAAGCGCCCTTGCGATCAGTCGGGCGCGCCTCGGAGTTGCGCCGACGGCCGAATACGAAGTAGGCAAGTGGCGCGGCCCCGAACGAGTTCACGGCCACCACGCCAGCCGCCCATGCCCGTTTCGGACCGCGCACCTCGCTTGCTGGCCGACGCTTCAAATCGGCGAGTGCCGCCGCCTTCAAGGCACCCTCGACGGCCGCCGCGGCGATCAGAAGCCGGCGATCTCGATCGCTGAGATCGCTCCACCGCCGAATGACTCTGCCAGCCATCGCGCCTCCGGTCGCGTCGGGCAGCTCTGCTGGGCTGCTCTTGATGCGGACCCTACCGCCGCGCGCAGCGGGAAATAACGAGCGTGCCTTCTCACAAGATCGCGATCGGGTTGACTGGAGACCCGGTCCCGCGGGACAGCTGCAAAGGCGCGATCACACATAGGAAAGACCAACGTCCCGCTTGCTCGCACATCGGCGCGAGGTCATCAAATTGCAAGTAGTCCAGCAAATGCAGCCCGAGTGCGTTGACCGCGAGTACATGCACCGGGAAGTCGACACCGTCAACCAGGCTCGGAGCAGTGTCGTTGTTGCCGTCGCTGCCCAGCACCGCCACCCGTCGTTCGACCATGAACTCCAATGCAGTGGGGTGGAATCCGGCCCGTGCATCGGCTACCTTCCATGGGCCGAGTGCAGACCGGCGACGGCGATGCCCGACGCGCACGAACAGGAGGTCGCCCTCGCCAACCGCTACCTTCTGGGCCGCCTCGGCCCGGGTGAGGTCGTCGGCAGTTACGTGTTCGCCTGGCTCGAGCCAGGGCCGGCCGGACAGCCGGGGAACATCGAGCAGGACACCGCGGCCGACGATCCCGTTGCGGGCCACCTCGATTGACAGCTCCGACGCTCCGGAGGAGGTGATGCTGTCCGCGGGCACATTGTTGTACAGCAACGCCCGATAGATGACGTGGCACAAGGCGTCGATGTGACTATCCGCGTTGCCGTGGATATTCATGGCCAGGCGGTCCCTGGCAAAGGACAGTCCCGTGCGATCGGCCTGGTTCCCGGCCGGGCTGGTCATCTGGTGGACGCACGGGTCAGGGTTGTCGAGGGTCACTTCGGTCTCGATGGCAGCACCAAGTGGCACCGTGCGCCCGAGCCGAACCTCGCTCGCGGCTGCCAAGACGCTGGGCGGGTGTGATGTGGTTCAGGGCCCCGCGCCGGTCGGCCGGGCCCCAGGCAACCGTGCGCTGCAACCGCTGGTAGAGAACGTCGAAGTCCGCCGCGCTCATGACCGGTGGCACTGCTCCGCCTGGTGTCGTCATGGGTCGCTGGATACCCCCTTTGACCTAAGCAGCCGCCTGCGACTGTCGTCCGTCGAATGCCGGTTCGCGCTCGCGGCCAGTATTTCAGCACATCGGCTAGATGTGCGTCAGCGTTGGCGAACCATCCCAGAACCGTCAATTTCTGGGGAGGTCACAGTCGCTCCGGGCAAAGCAACAATGAGCTGGTGATTCATCTACGAGTGGTCAGCCCGCCCGACGTGACCCCGACCCTGGTGCCCGCGCTACAAGCCGAGCCCACGGTCATGAATCTGACTGTGCTCGCCGGCGCGGCGAGTAATCCGGACGGTGACGCCCTGTTTTTCGATGTGCCACAGGGTGCCGCCAATCAAGTCATAGGGCGTTTGCGCGATAGTGGAGTCGATGAGCGAGGTTCGATCATTCTGGAGAATGTCGACACGTCGATCTCGGCGCTCGCCGATCGGGTGTCTGCTCGCCGGGGCCGGTTCCAGCAGTACACGCCAGTCTGGGCGGAGATCGAATCGAGGATCGGGCTGGAGGGTACGTTCCCGCCCAGCTGGTTCACGCTGCTCGTCATTGCCGGGCTCATCGGGGCGGTCGGCATTCTCACCAACTCGCAGATTCTCATCGTCGGCGCGATGGTGGTCGGGCCGGAGTATGGCGCCATTCTCAGCCTCTCGTTCGGGGTGACACGTAGGGATTTCTCTCGCGTAGCGCGCAGCGCGACAGCGCTGGGCATTGGGTTCGCTCTGGCTGTCGCCGGTGCCCTTCTGCTGGCACTAATTGTGCGTTGGGCCGGTCTCGAGTCCACGGCCTATGCGGCGGGAGTCCGGCCGGTTTCCAACCTGATCAACACGCCGAACTGGTTCTCGTTTATCGTCGCCGCGCTCGCCGGCGTGGTTGGCGTTGTTTCGCTCACCGAAGCCCGGTCGAGCACGCTCATTGGCGTGTTCATTTCGGTCACCACGATCCCGGCGGCGTCGGACATCGGGGTATCCGCGGCATTCGGCAGTCGGAGCGAAGCGTGGGGGTCCACTCTGCAGCTTCTCCTCAATGTCGCCGTTCTCACCGCCGTTGCGATTCTGGGTCTCCCGGCCCAGCGAGCGTTATGGCGAAGGTTGGAGCGGCGAACTGCGGAGGCGCAGCCCAGGCCGCACCCTGCTCAGGGGTCTGCTTGATCTTCGCCGGTTTCCGCATCGTCGATATCGAGCGACGGGGGTAGTTCCGGAACGGCTTCAGTCTGTTCGCTCGCCTCGGTTAGCCCCAGTAGCCGGGCAACCGGCGCAGCCGACAGACCGTAGACGGTAACGGTGCCGACGATTACCAGGAATGTCGCCGGTAGCAGCTTGTCAGCACCGGAGATCCCCGCGGTCGCCAGCGGAGGACCGAACGTGGCCGCGGTGGAAGCGGCGACGATGCCCCGAGGATCCATCCAGCCGATGAAGGCGCGCTCACGAATCGACAAGGCCGTGCGCAACGTTGCGGTGGCTGCGACCAGGGGACGGACCAGGAGCACCAGCCCGGCGATCAGTACCAGTGTGGGTCCCAGGACGGCGCGGACCGAGGTCGTGGTGACGGTGGCAGAAATGGAGATGAACAGTAGTCCGATCACCATCTGGACGACCGTCTTGAAGAAACGTCGATCCTCGGGTAGGTCGATGCCGGGCAGGTTGGCCAGCGCCACCCCCATCACGATGGCAGCGATCAGTCCGGTGTCGTCGCGCCTGGCATCGCAGAAGGCGGCGGTACCGATGACCGTTGCCACAATGGCCTGGGTTGCCAGCACGCCGGTCAAATGGAGCTTGCTCAAGAGCAGCCACAACACCGCGGTCCCGATAATCCCGCCGAGGAGGCCGATCCCGATACTCCGCAGAAAGGAGAGCAGCTCCGCACCATGACCCAGCTGCACGTGCTGCACGAGGCCTTGGAACAACACGGCGCCGATGATGGCGCCGATCGGGTCGATCGTGACGCCCTCCCACCCGAGGATTCGGGAGAGGCGCCGCCCCGGCCGGGCCGCCTCCAATAACGGCGTCACCACGGTCGGGCCGGAGACGATGACAATGGCGCCCAACATGACCGCCGCCGAACGGGAAATATCCAGAAACAGCCAGGCGAGCACGGCCGCCCCAGCGAACGTGATGGGGATGCCGAGAAGGAGGAGGCGACGCACCACCCGCTGGCTGTGACCCTCGAGCTCGCGAAAATCCAGGTCCAATCCGCCATCGAACAAGATGATGGCCACGCCCAGCCCAACGAGCGGTGAAAAGGCCGATCCCAGCGTCTTTTCGGGATTCACCTCGGTGATGTAGTGCCCCGCGATGAACCCAACGGGAAGGAGTAAAACGATGGCGGGTAGCCGAAACTTCGCGGCTACGATCTGACAGCCCACGGCGAGGATCACGGTGATCCCGAGGCCCAGGACAATGTCGCTCGCGCTCACCTGGCGACGCCTATCCTGCAATCGTCAGCGCGACCAAACCGGCGAACGCCGCTCCGAGCCGATCTCGGCATGGCTCATGGTCTCAGATGCCGTTCGGCCGGTAGACGCGGTGCGCCGAGGCGGCCTGGTGGGGCTTCGGCGAAATCGAAGTGCCACAAGTCCGGCTCATCGGAGGCCAGCCGGTGCTGGTCTTCACCTGCCACCCCCGAGGAGCAGACGGAGCGGCGCAAACAGACTTACGGAAGGTTCTCCACCTGGTCCGTCACGGGTGAATCGATCATGGGGCCCTGGGACATCGCCCGAGCACAGCCATTCATCCACCAGGCCGCGCTATTCGCCGCGCCGCTCGTTCAGCAGCGCGATGGTGAGTGGGCACTGATCGGCTTCCGCAACCTGGAGCCGGAAGGGATCTTCGCTTTCGAAATCCTCGATCCAATATCCGTCTGCCTGCAGGATGGTTCCCTCGTCGCGGCGTTATTCACCGATGGCGCGTACATCCCGCTACAGCAGGCGCTTAGTAATCAATACCAGGCTGTGGGCTTGCGAGCGGTCGCGGAGAGGGCAACGATCACCCCTGAAGGTCCAACTGTCGAGGAGGATGCCACGTGAGCGTCTATCGCGTCACCGAACTTGTCGGCACGAGCACCCAATCCTGGGAGGACGCTGCCACGACTGCAGTCAAGACAGCGCAGCAGACGCTGCGAGACCTGCGCGTGGCCGAGGTAGTCGAACAAGACCTCACCGTAGACGGTGACGGCGGAATCCTTTTCCGGACCAAGGTGCGCTTGTCATTCAAGTACGAGGGCAGTCAGTAGCCACCAGGTAGTACCGGCCGAGCGGCGCAGCGTCGGGGCTCACGCGTCGAGCTGCGCCGCAAACCGGCTGGCCACGGTCAGGTACTCCTCGATCATGTCGGCGACGACTTGCCGGGCTGGCCGCACCCGGTCGAGCAACCCGACACCCTGGCCGACGAAGTAGGTCGCGAGCTGCTTGGACCCGCTGCCCTCCCGGGACGCTCCGCGGTTGATCCGCTGTTGTGCCGTGGCGATCAACATGGTCTGCAGCGGCATTGGTAGTGGTTCGGGAGCCGTTGGAGCTTCCCACTCGTCGGTCCACGCGCTGCGCAACATCCGGGCTGGTTTGCCAGTAAGCGATCGCGAGCGCACGGTGTCGCTAGCGGAGGCGGCCAGCATCTTCTTCTGCACTGCCGGATCGGTCTCTGCCTCGAGCGTGGCCAACCACACCGATCCGCACCAAACGCCGTCGGCGCCGAGTGCGATAGCCGCCGCCATCTGACGACCGGTTACGATTCCGCCCGCGGCGAGTACCGGCGTCGGCGCGACCTCACGGACGACCTCGGGTACCAGAACCATGGTCGAGATCGTTCCGGTATGACCGCCAGCTTCCGTGCCCTGCGCGACGATCAGATCGACGCCGGCCGCCTTCTGTCGTCGTGCGTGCTCGGTGGTACCGACCAGCGCCGCCACAACGACGTCATGGGCATGTGCCCGCTCGATCAATTCTGGCGGCGGCGGCCCCAGGGCGCTCGCCACGAGCCGGATCGGATGCTCGAATGCGACGTCGAGCAGGCTGGCCGCCGACTCAGGTGACACGCTGATCGACGACGCTCTGAGCGGGAACGTGCGCCGGCAGCTCGGGAACCTGGTAGCGCTCCAGAAGCCGGGCGACGAAGGTCTGATGTTCGGCCGGAAACGACGCAGCGGACGCGGCCCCGCCATCGTCCGCGAGCGGCCGCGCAAATGTCATCGGTAGCAGCAGGTCGACACCGTATGGCCTGCCCTTCGTCTCGTTGTCGATCCAGGTGAGGTCGATCTCCAACGCAGCTGGGCTGAGCGTCGTCGCACCTAGTACGCCGATACCGCCGGAGTTGGTCACGGCGGCAACCACGTCGCGGCAATGGCTGAACGCGAAGATGGGTACGTTCATGTCCAGGCGGTCGCAGATGTCGGTCAACATGTCACTCCTTAGCTGAGTTCGAGGCTACTGCGTTCGGCAGGCACGTCCGCCTTGCCGCAGATCCGGCGGCCTGACCCTCTACTCTGCGGAGTAGCGGCGGCCAGCGCAGCGCGGGTGGACCGGCCGACGATCGAAATCAGGACCCAGGACGGCTATCGAGCGCCGTCCGTGACGGCGAAAGGATCACCTGTGAGCAAGGCGTTTGTGGAGCTAACCGGAGACATCGCAGAGGTGATCATCAGCGCGCCGCCCCTCAACTTGTTCGATCTGACCACCACCGCCGACGTCGAGGTCGCGCTCGCGGAGACCGGCGCGCTCGTGCGCGACGGGCGGGCGCGGGCGGTCATCCTCCGGGCTGAGGGCGACGTCTTCTGTGCTGGCGTCGATGTCCATGAATTCCAGGGCCTGAGCTCCTCGGAGGGCGCTGCGTTCATGGCCCGGTTGCTCACTCTTACCCAGTCCATGGAGGCGCTGCCAGTGCCAACGATGGCCGTGGTTCATGGGCTCAACCTCACCATCGGCTTCGAGCTCACCCTGGGCTGCGACCTGCTGTGGGCGGCTGACGAGGCCTCGTTCGGCTTGGTCGAAGCGACGGTCGGACTGACGCCTGGTGCTGGCGGCACGCAGCGGCTCGCGGCGAGGGCGGGTGTCGCCCGAGCCGCTGAATTCGTCATGACCGGCGATGTCTATCCCGCCCGAGAGCTGCAGGAGTGGGGGGTGGTCAATCGCCTCCGACCGGCCGCAGATCTGCTGCCCGAGGCTCGGGCGTTCACCAGCCGGCTGGCGGCTGGGCCCACCGTCGCGCTTGCGGTAGCCAAGCGGCTCCTGCAGGCCACCCGGGATCACGGTGTGGCGGCTGCCGATGCGCTAACCCCGCGGGAAACCGGGCCGATCTTCGCCACTCGCGATGCCGCGGCCGGATTCGCCTCGCTGCTGGAGAAGGGACCCGGGCAGGCGACATTCGAAGGACGCTAAGCGTGACACGCCCTAGCGTCGCGTGTCTCGGTTGTCGATCACCGAGGACGTCGCGGAATGCACGTCGGCCGCGATCCGCGCGCCGATCTCGGGATCGGACTCATATGGCAGGTAGAGCGACATGCGCGTCATCACGTCGCCGAACCGACGCAACAGTGTCCCGGCCACTCGATCCGGCTCGTCGACGACCGCAAATGCGTTGAGCACGTCGTCATCGATCAGGCCGCCCATCTCGTTCCATCGACCTTGCACAGAAAGCTGATGCAAGGTGTCGCTCAGCTCCCCCCAACCGTGCAGATCGAGTACCTGCCGATATGCAGGAGTCGAACCATAGAAGGCGATCTGCTCGCGGACGCCACGGATCGCGGCGTCCATGGCTTCGGGGGTTGTTGCGGTCGCGACGAGCGGTTGGCCCGATACCTCATACCCGGCGAGGTCGGCTCCGGCCCGGGAGCGCCCTAACGCCAATGCGGGCAGCGTCACCTCGCGCAAGTATCGCTCGGTAGTGAACCCGTGGCACACGAATCCGTCGGCTACCTCCCCAGCGACCGCGGTCATGACCTCGCCGACCCCGGCCAGCAACACCTCCGGTGGTCCGTAGGGATTGGGGCCCGGGTTGAAGAATGGCGTCATCAACGTGTGGGTGTAGAAGTCGCCACGAAAATCGAGCTTGCTCCCGGTGTTCCAGCAATCCCAGATCGCCCGCATAGCCAGGATGAACTCGCGCATCCTGGGTGCCGGGTGCGACCAGGGCATGCTGAACCGCCGGGTGATGTGCGGCTTGATCTGTGATCCCAGCCCCAGCAGAAGCCGTCCGTTCGACAGCAGCTGCACGTCGTTGGCCTGCATTGCGGTCGACATCGGGTTGCGAGCAAACGCGATGACAAGGCTGGTGCCGAGTTCGATGCGATTGCTCGCGACTGCGGCGAGAGCGACTGCGACGAATGGGTCGTGCTTGGTCTCACTCGTCCAGATGCCGCGGTAGCCCGCGGCCTCCGCGTTTGCCGCCTCGGTTCGGCTATCCGGCACAGTCGCAGAGAACAACGCATCGATCTTCAACCCCGATCTCCTCTCAGAAGCCGGGCAAGCTCGCGCCGCCGCCGTTTACGGCGATCCGTTGTCCGTTCACATACGACGCATCTGCCGACACCAAGAACGCGACGACATCGGCAACGTCCTCTGGACGACATACTCGTCCGTAGGGGGAACGCTCGTCGAGTTCCGTCGATCGGGTCAGCCCGGGGCGCACGGCCCGCACAATGCGGTCGCCCATCTCGGTGGCGACAAGACCGGGCGCGACCACATTGGTATGGATTCCGTTGGGCATCTCCTCCACCGCCAGTGTCGCCGCCATCGCCTCGAGTGCCAGCTTTGCCATCATGTACGGTCCGGCACCGGGAGAGGCGCGCTCGGCTAGCACACTGGAAATCACCACGATGTCGCCGCGAGGTTGCGCGCGCAGCTGAGGCAGCAGCCGTCGAACCAGCTCGTGGGGGCCGAGCACGTGAGTGCGCATGAGCCGGTCCATTTCGGCGAGGTCCGTGTTCGCCAGCGAATGACCGCGACTCGCAATACCTGCGTTGCTGACCAGGATGTCCACAAACCCGAACTCAGCGAGAACCGAGTCCACCAACGTCTCGACCGCTGCCGGATCATCGATCGACGCTTGGAATGCGGACGCCCGGCCGCCGGCGGCGACGATCTCTTCGACGGTCATGATCGCGGCTGCGGCGTCACGCCGATAGTTCACGGCTACCGCGGCACCTGCGCCAGCAAGACGTATCGAGATCGCTCTGCCGATGCCGCGCCCGCCGCCGGTGACGAGCGCGGTGCGACCTGCCAACTCCGTCATCATCGATCTCCTCCGACACGAAGTAGGTGGACGGTCAGCTCGACACTAGCGATAAGTGATCAGTACCCGATCTTGCTCGAGATGGGCATGGTCGTTGAACGTCAACAGGCGCGTGCCGGTGGGCCCACTGATCACCCTGGTCAGGCTTGCGTTCACCATTACGCGTGCCAGCGCAGGCCATTTGTCGGCTCGAAGTCCGAGCAGATGCGCGCATACCGCGGCGATGACACCGCCCGATGTCACCGCCAACGTCGTACCTGATCTTCCGGTCAACTCGTCAACCACGGCCAGGACGCGATCAATGAAGCCGTCGTGCGTTTCCGGGTAACCGCTGTCGGCAGTCATCCAACGCGCGATCGCCTCGTCCAGTGCGGATTGGACGGTTCGGGCCCGCTCGGGTGTCGTCGCTGTCGCGAAGCTGATACCCGTCGTGTGCCGGGCCATGACACCGACGTGGTCGTATTCGTCGAGACGATCATCGATCTGCAGGTTGGATTCGCTGAGACCGATGTCTCTCATCACGATCAGTGCTGTGTCGCGCTGGCGCATCATCGCGCCACTCACAGTGCGATCGATGATCAGATCGGCGCGGGAAAGCCGGCCGCCGGTCAGCTGCGCTTGCCGGTGCCCGATGTCGGAGAGGCGGTCATAGTTCGTGGTACCAAGTGATGCCTGACCGTGCCGCATCAGGAGAAGCACACTCATATCGGTGCAACGGTACGCGACCGGCGCACGCCGCCACGGACGATATGTGCCATGGCGCCGAGCGAGTCAGCCAACCTAAGGTGGCTTGCGACACTAGACAAGCCGAACGCCGGACACCTGGTGGACCGCTGACGCGCGACGAGAAATGCGATGAGGGCAAATTCCGACTACGAGCCGACCCGACGGGGACCGTTGGTGGGCATCCGGGTCCTCGAGTTGGCCGGTATTGGTCCCGGCCCGTTCTGCGCGATGATGCTCGCGGATCTGGGGGCCGAGGTGTTGCGCATCGATAGACCGGACGTCTCAGCACCCAGTCCCCGGCAAGCGTTGCTCAATAGGGGTCGGCGATCCGTCATGCTGGACCTCAAACACGCTCTCGCAGTTGACACAGTGCTACGACTGATCGACTCGACCGATGTGCTTCTCGAGGGCATGCGACCACGGGTCATGGAACGTCTCGGGGTAGGCCCGGACGTCTGCCTCGGCCGCAACCCGCGGCTCATCTATGCGCGCATGACCGGATGGGGCCAATACGGTCCGTCGGCCGCAACCGCCGGTCATGACATCGGCTACATCGCCCGCACCGGAGCGTTGCACGCGCTTGGCCGAGCCGGTGGCCCACCGCAGTTCCCGGCAAATCTGCTCGGCGACTTCGGCGGCGGCGGCATGCTCGTCGCGTTCGGTATCTGCGCGGCGCTCGTCGAACGAATGACATCGGGCGTCGGTCAAGTGATTGATGCGGCGATCGTCGACGGTGTTGCGTCCTTGCTGGCGATGCCCTGGATGATGGTGGCCCAGGGTCAGTGGCGGGACGAACGTGGTGTAAATCTGCTGGACGGCGGGGCGCCGTGGTACGACGTCTACGAGGCCGCGGACGGCGGATGGTTGGCCGTTGGGGCTCTCGAAGCGCCGTTCTACGCCGCCCTGCTGGCAGGTCTGGAGCTCACGGACGTTCCGGACCGCGACGACCCGGCGAATTGGCCGCAACTGCGGACGATGTTCGCAGCCCGATTCAAGCAGCGCACGAGGGAGCAGTGGGCGCACGTATTCGCTGGCAGCGACGCATGTGTCGAGCCGGTGCTCTCACTACACGAGGCGGCCAGGGATACGCATCTCGTGGCCCGTCGAACCTATGTCGAGCGAGCGGGCGCGTGGCAACCTGCGCCAGCGCCTCGATTTTCCCGCACACCGGGTGTGTTGTCCGATCCGCCTCCGCTGCCGGGCCAGCACACCGCAGAAGCGCTCACCGCCTGGGGAATCGACGACGTCCAGGACCTGATAGCCAAGAAGGCCGCGATCCAAACGTGAACGCTGCGCAGGGGCGCATGCCACGGAACAGTTGAGCGACAGGACGCGGCAGCCGTGCAGGCATGCAAATTCGGATCGTGACAAGGGTCACGTCACATCGTCGAGGATCTCGAGTCATGTTTGCTACGCTTGCAATTGCAAGCAGCCAGCAAACACACACCTTGGGAGATCATAAATGTCCACTCGTCAAGCGCTCGTCGAGGGCGCCAAGAAAGCCACGGACGCGTCGCGCGAGCAGGTCTACTGGTACGTCGGCGCTAACGACTACTGGTACGAGCAGCTGCGCCGTCAGCCTGCTGCCCTTCAGGACCTGTCCAACAAGGTCAGCAAGCTGTCCGATCTGCGCTTGGACTCGTTGCGCACCACCGTGTCCGACACGTCGAAGAACGTCGTCAGCGCCCTCTCGGAACAGCTGAAAGTTGCGCGCGACCGACGCGCAGAACTCGCGGCGCGCGGTGAGGCTATTACGCAGGACTGGTACAGCTCGGTCGCCGCTCAGGACGCCTCCGCTTTCGCATCCGCGGTTCGTGACGCCAAGAACCCGGTCGATCTAGCAAACGCTGTTCGTGGCTGGTACTGGAACTTCGACGCGGCCGACCCCGGGACGCCAAAGCCCGCGGCAGAGCCGAAGTCGGACGGCCCAAAGGCCAGTCCCCGCAAGGCGGCTCCGCCGAAGTAGCTGCCTGTGTGACGAAGGCCTTCCGGCGATTCTTCGCCGGAAGGCCTTCGTCGCGGTGGCGCAGAACAACTAGGGCGCGCCCGCTCACCTGGTCAAAATTCGATGCGCCCATCGCGCGCACGCAACGTAGCAAGCAGTCCCTGCAGATCGCTCTGCGACACCGATCGTTGCCACTCGTGGATCAGACCACGCATGATGATCTTGTCTGGGAATGTCTCGACCGAACTGAGCACGGCCTGATCCGGCAGTAGCGGAAAGGGCACGGTGTGGTCGGGCAGATGAATCGGCAGGCGACGTGACCTGATACGGAGCGCAATGCATTCGAGGCGAATCGACCGTCCCTCGGCCGACGGCCGCACTTCGAGGCGAAGCCAGCTCGGCGCCTTCGGCAGGCGGATTAGCGGTGTGCCTTCGACAAATTCAACGCCGTGCGTTGGCGCGACATCTGCCAGCCAACCAGCGACGACCGACGGCGCTGCCCATAGTTCCCACGACACGGGCGCGGCAACGAGCGTCGGAGGCATGCCTGGACGGACATGAACGTTGCGTGCGCGAAACTCCAGGCGCTCGATGCGCGAGACATCCCAGTGGATATCGCGGGTGACGATATGGATGTCGCCGAATTGTCCGACCGAGCGCGCAAGATCGCTTCCCGTAATCGAGACGTCGTCGAGCGTTAGAGTCACGTCCCGACCCCATAGACGAAACGTGCGACTACGACCGACAACGCGATCACGCACCGTATTCAGGATTGCCGCCAGCGGGTCGATCGGGAGTACCCGGCTGGCCGGACTGGCGATCGATGACGCCGCCGACGATGCGGTGGAGATCAGCCGCATCCAGGTGCGCGTCCAGTCCTCTGGCGTCCCCGGACCCGGCAAGGACGGCCCCATGGCCCCATCCTGTCGGTCGGATAGTTGACGCGCAAACGGACCGTCGCCCGGCTTCGTGGTTACCAGCACGGCCCAGAACTCGAGCTGGACCGAGCGGCGTCCGAGGAATAGAGCGGTTGCGCGGAGACCCGAGAAGACAGTGCTTCCAGACCGGCAGGCCGGTGCCCGAGCGCCGGGCCGGTAAGGTCCGGCGCCGTGCAGCCCATTGACCCAGATACGGCCGATCTCGTCAGCATGCTCAGCCTCGCCCGCGACGACGCTGACCTGTTCCGCGGACGTTGCCACGCCGGCGCGCCGCTACGCGCGTTCGGCGGTCAGGTCGCCGCACAAGCGCTTACCGCCGCTGGGCGCACTATTGACGCCCCGCAGTCACCGAACTCGCTGCACGGTTATTTCCTGCGTGCCGGTGATCCTCGCGACCCGATCGAGTATCGCGTGGAGCGGCTACACGACGGTGGCACGTATGCCAACCGGCGCGTTACCGCGACACAGCGCGGCGAGGCGATCTTTACGCTGTCCGCCTCGTTCAAGCGCCCGGAAGAGGGGTACGACCGGCACGTTCGCATGCCCTCGGCCACACCGCCCGAGCAGCTGACCGACCCGCTCGACGATCCCGGGCCGCACCCGGACTACGCCGACTTCCCGGGGTGGGGAGTGATCTCGATGCGATTCGTGCCCCCGGCCGAGGGTTCCGGTACACCCGGGCAGAACGAGCAGTTGGTGTGGATCCGGGCCACCCAGCCACTGCCCGACGAGCTTCTGCTTCACGTCTGCGCGCTCGCCTACGCCTCGGACCTCAGCCTCGCCTCGACAGCGGCGCTCGATCTGCAAGACCCGCCGCCCATCCGCACCGCAACGCCGCGGGTGCGGCTGGTATCCCTCGACCACGCCATGTGGTTCCACCGTCCGTTCCGCGCCGACAACTGGCTGCTGTTCGCGACGCGCAGCCGTACGGCGGGCGACGGCCGTGGCCTGGCCACCGGCGAATTCTTCACGCGAGACGGTCGGCTCGTCGCATCGGTGACCCAGGAAGCCCTGCTGCGACCCATCGCCGAGCCGCGGAAACCCTGATCGGCACAGAGCCGGCGGCCGGGCTCACTCCTTGCGTTTCGCGAGCTCCTCGGTGAGTTGCGGCGCGATCGTGAACAGATCACCGACGACGCCGTAATCGGCGAGTTCGAAGATTGGGGCCTCGGGGTCCTTGTTGATAGCGATGATCGTCTTGGAGGTTTGCATCCCGGCCCGGTGCTGAATGGCACCGGAGATACCGACGGCGATATAGAGCTGCGGCGAAACCGTCACTCCGGTCTGACCCACCTGCATCTGGTGCGGGACCCAGCCGGCGTCGACGACGGCGCGTGAGGCGCCGACCGCGGCACCGAGTGTGTCAGCAAGCTTCTCGATGATCCGGAAGTTCTCGGCGGTGCCGATACCCCGGCCGCCTGAGACGACGATGGAGGCGTCCGAGAGAGCCGGCCGAGCGCCTTTGTCTTCGCTCACGTGCTCGACCAAGGTTGCCGCTTTCGCCGCATCCGAGAGTGAGACGTCCAACTCGACGACCTCGGCAGTGGCGGGGGTGGCGGCCGGTTCCGGCGTGATCGAGTTGGGTCGCACCGCGATCACCGGTACGCCGTTGGGAACCTTCGAGGTCACGGTGATCGAGCCGCCGAAAATGCTTTGCTCGACGCTGCCGTCGGCGTTGACGGCGACCGCGTCGGTGAGCACGCCGCTGCCGAGTTTGATCGCCAGTCGGGCGGCGATCTCTTTGTTGTCGGCCGTCGAGGACACCAGCACAGCGGCGGGCGTAGCTTGCGCCGCGACCGCGGCCAGCGCCTCGGCCCTCGGTGCGACCAGATACTGATCGAAGTCCTCATTCGCAACCGCGTAGATGGTCGCGGCGCCGTACTCGGCAAGTGCGTCAGACAGCGCCGCGGCTTGCCCAGGGCGCCCGAGCACGACTGCCGCTGGCTCGCCCAGTGCCCGAGCCGCGGTCAGCAGCTCGAGGGTGACCTTCTTGACCACATCGCCAGTCGCATCGACCAGCACCAACACCTTCGCCATGACTTAGCCTCCCTTCGAGCTCAGATGAGCTTTCGCGACGCGAGGAACTCCGCGATCTTGACCCCACCGTCGCCGTCATCGACGACGACCTGCCCGGCCTGGCGGGGTGGAGCGACCGCGAACTCCACCACCTGGGTGGAGGCGGCGGCCAATCCGAACTCTCCGGCATCGAGGTCTAGATCGGCGACGGTCATTGTCTTAACCGGTTTTGACTTCGCCGCCATGATCCCCTTGAACGATGGATACCGCGGCTCGTTGATCTTCTCCACGACGCTTATTACTGCCGGTAGGCCGCCGCGGACTACGTCGAAGCCGTCGCCGGACAGCCGCTCGATCGAGACGCTGTCCCCGTCCACGGTGACCTTGCGGGCCTGGGACAGCTGCGGCACCCCCAGCACCTCGGCCAACATGGCCGGCACCACTGACATCCGCGAATCCGTTGCCTCTGAGCCCGCCACGACCACGTCCCACTCGAGCGTGCCCAGCGCGGCGGCCAGCACCTTCGCCGTCTGAATCGCGCACGAACCGTGCAGTACTGGATCTGACACATGGACCGCGCGGTCGACACCCATGGACAACGCCTTACGAATCGACTCAGTGGCCCGCTCTGGCCCGACCGTCAGGAGGGTGACGTCGCCGTCATGCGCCTCCCGAAGCCGCAGGCCCTCCTCTATCGCGAACTCATCAATATAGTTGATCACTGGGTCGACCGCGCTGCGGTCGACCGTGTTGTCCGCGGGGTCGAGGGTACGGGCGCCTTCGGTGTCGGGAACTTGCTTCATCAGCACCACGATGTTCATCTAAGCGCCGGCCCTTCCTACGAGCGTCGGGAACCTGCCGGTGAAGGCAGCTAGGAACTTACCCTAGTGGGCGTCAAGTTAGCGCCCGGCCATCGAACGCCTATCCCACGCCGAGGCGTTGTCGAAGGGCATCGAGCTCGACGTGCAAGGATGTGGGCAGTCTCGGGCCGATCGTGTCGAGCCAGCTCTGGATGGCCGGGATCTCGGTGCGCCATTCGATCGGGTCGACGGCGAGTGCCGCCGCGAGTTCCGCGGGGGAGAGGTCGAGTCCTGAGGTGTCGAGCGCATCCGGTGTTGGGGTATGGCCGACGGGCGTGTCGGTTGCCGCGGTTTGGTTCGACAGACGCTGCAGCGCCCACTTGAGCACGCGGATGTTGTCCCCGAACCCGGGCCAGAGGAAGCGGCCATCGGCGTCGCGGCGGAACCAATTGACGTAGAAGATCGCGGGTAGCTTGGCCGCGTCGTGGCTCTTGCCGACTTCGATCCAATGGGCGAAGTAGTCACCGGCGTCGTAGCCGATGAACGGGAGCATGGCCATCGGGTCCCGGCGTACCAGGCCGACGTGCCCGCTGGCGGCGGCGGTGGTCTCCGAGGACAGGGTGGCCGCGAGGAACACGCCGTGTTGCCAGTCCCGCGCCTGGACGACCAGTGGGACGGTGTCGCGGCGCCGGCCGCCGAAGAAGATCGCGTCCAGCGGTACGCCGGCGGGGTTGTCCCATTCGGTGGCGAGGATGGGGCACTGCTCGATCGGCGTGCAGAACCGGGCATTGGCATGCGCCGCTGTGGTGCCGGATTCCGGTGTCCACGATTCGCCACGCCAGTCGGTGAGGTGTGCGGGTGGCTCGGTTCGGACATGCCCTCCCACCACACGTCCCCGTCGTCGGTCAGGGCCACGTTGGTGAAGATCGAATGCCCAGCGGCGATCGTCCGCATCGCGTTCGGGTTCGTACGCCAGCCGGTGCCGGGTGCAACGCCGAACAGGCCCTTCTCCGGGTTGAGGGCATGCAGCCGGCCGTCCGGGCCGACCTGGATCCAGGCGATGTCGTCACCCAGGGTCTCCACCCGCCAGCCCGGCAGGGTGGGCTCGAGCATGGCCAGGTTCGTCTTACCGCACGCCGAGGGAAATGCGGCCGCGATGTAGTAGCTGCGCTCCTCCGGCGAAGTGAGCTTGGCAAGGAGCATGTGCTCGGCCAGCCAACCCTGCTCACGGGCGATAACCGAGGCGATCCGCAGCGCGTAGCACTTCTTGCCCAGCAACGCGTTGCCTCCGTACCCGGAGCCGTAGGACCAGACCAGGCGCTCCTCGGGGAAGTGCGAGATGTATTTCGTGGCGTTGCACGGCCACGGCCGGTCCGCCTCGCCGGGTGCCAGCGGCGCACCGACACTGTGCAGCCCGGGCACGAACTCGCGATCATCTCCGAGGAGCGCCATTGCCGGCGATCCGCAGCGGGTCATGATGTGCATCGATGCCACGACATAGGGCGAGTCGGTCAGCTCGACCCCGAGCATCGGTTCCGGCGCGGTCAACGGACCCATGCAGTACGGAATGACGTACATCGTGCGGCCGCGCATGCAGTCGCGGAACAGGCCGGTGAGCACGCGTTTCATCTCGTCCGGATCTTCCCAGTTGTTCGTCACCCCGGCGTCGCCCGGATCGCGGCTGCAGATGAAGGTGCGGTCTTCGACCCGCGCGACATCCGACGGGTCCGATCGGCACCAGAACGAATCGGGCTTCCGATCCGGGTTGAGTCGGACGAACGTCCCCGCATCCACAAGCTCGTCGGTGATCCGCCGCCACTCAGCGGCCGACCCGTCCACCCACACGACCCGGTCCGGCTGGGTCAACTCAGCGCATTCCCGCACCCAGGCCAACAGCCCGGCGTGTGTCGTCGGGGCGGCGTCCAATCCAGGAATCATCGCAATCACACCAGACTCTCCGCGCCCAGTCGCCCATCGACCGCGCCTGCGGCCGGACCGGGCAGAGGGAAATAGGTGCTCAATTTAACCAGTGAAACGGCATGGTCCGATGCGGTGCGGGTCACACATTCTCCCGGCGCAGGAAGCGTTTCCTGTGGCAGCGAGCCTGGCGGGAGGAACTCAACGCGGCGCCATGCGCAGCGCGCCGTCCAGCCGGATCGTCTCCCCGTTGAGGTAGGCATTACGCACGATGGTGGCGGCCAGGTCGGCGAATTCGTCGACGTTGCCGAGGCGAGGCGGGTTGGGCACGGTCTCCGACAGGCTGGCCTTGATGTCGGCGCGGAGAAGGTTGCCGAGCATGGGAGTGTCCATGATTCCTGGCGCAATCGAGCAGACCCGGATTCGGGAGCTGGCCAGGTCCCGAGCAGCGACGAGCGTCATGCCGACGACGCCGCCCTTGGATGCCGAATAGGCGATCTGGCCGATCTGGCCCTCGAATCCGGCGATTGAGGCGGTGAGCACGCAGACGCCACGTTCCCCGTCGATCTCGTCGTTGTTGGCCATACTGGCCGCAGCGAGCCGCAGCACGTTGAACGTTCCTATGAGATTGACAGTGATGACCCGCGTGTAGATCTCGAGGGAGCCGGGATCGCCATGCTTGTCCACCAGCCGGACCGCATCGCCGATGCCGGCACAATGGACGAGCACGCGGAGTGACCCGATCTCCTCGGCCGCTGCGACGGCGGCCGCCACGTCCTCGGGGCTTGTCACGTCGCCTGGGGCGAAAATCGTCTTGCCGCCAAGCTCCTCATACACGTCCTTCCCGCGGGACGACGGAAGATCCATGATCACTACGTTGCCGCCCTCGCGGATCAGTCGCCGGGCTGACGCGAGGCCGAGGCCGGAGGCGCCGCCGGTGACGAGAGCGGTGATGCCGTCGAGATTCATCGGTGGGATCCTTCCCTGGCCCTCGCCAATCTGCCGGCTTCGTGGTCAGCGCATCAGCTCGACAATCGTCGCGTTGGCAAGGCCGCCGCCTTCGCACATGGTTTGCAGGCCGTAGCGGATGTTGTGGCGCTTCATGTGGTGGACGAGCGTTGTCATCAACCGCGCACCGGTGCTACCCAACGGGTGACCCAAGGCGATCGCACCCCCGTTGGGGTTGAGCGTCTTCTCGTCAGCTCCGGTCTCGGCCAGCCAAGCCATCGGGACCGGCGCAAAGGCTTCGTTGACCTCGAACGCGCCGATGTCGGCGAGATCAAGCCCGGACCGCTCCAGCGCCCGTTTCGTCGCCGGGATCGGCGCACTGAGCATCATGACCGGATCGGCGCCGGCCAGCACGGCAGTGTGTACCCGCGCGAGGGGGATGAGGCCCAGCCGGCCGGCGTTTTCTGAGGTCGTGAGTAATAGGGCGGCGGCGCCGTCGCTGATCTGGGATGAGTTACCCGCATGGATGACGCCGTCCGGCTTGAACGCAGGCTTGAGGGTGGCCATCCTCTCGATCGTGGTGCCGCGCCGGACGCCCTCGTCGGTGTCGAATACTGTGCCGTCCGGGAAGGCGAACGGCGCGATCTCGTCCCTGAATCGGCCCTCGTCGATCGCGGCCGCGGCTTTCTCATGTGACGCTAGGGAAAACTCGTCCAACCTGGTCCGGGATAGCTTCCAGTGGTCGGCCATCAGCTCAGCGCCGATTCCCTGGTTGAACTCATCTACGCCATACCGCTCGCGCAGTGATTCGGTGAAAGGTTGGCCGTACTCGGGAACCACATTGGCGCCGATGGGCAAGCGGGACAGCATCTCCACGCCTCCGGCGATGGCCAGCTCGTAGTGGCCGGCGACGAGCCCGGCCGCAGCGAAGTGCACACTTTGCTGCGAGGAACCGCACTGGCGGTCGATGGTCGTCGCCGGAACGGTCTCCGGCCAGCCAGCGGACAGCACAGCGTTACGGCCTACATTGACGCTCTGTTCGCCGACCTGCTGGACGCAGCCCCAGATCACGTCATCGACCGACGCCGGGTCGATGCTGGTGCGGGCGGCGAGCGCGTTCAGGACGTGTGCGGAAAGGTCGATCGCACTGACGCCCGACAAGCCGCCGTTCCTCTTGCCGATAGCGGAACGAACCGCGCCCACGATGACAGCGTCACGACGATGGCTCATGGTGTTCCTCTCGGTGCATCCTGAGGAAACCGTAACCGCTTTGAACGCTCGAGGTCGGGCCAGTTGCCCACATCACGCGGTTCCCCGGACCCGGGCTACTTAGATGATCTTGGACACTGCGTCGCTAGGAGCGCCGCTTCCTAGCATTTAACTCCAAGATCATCGCAGCGGCGAGGCCGGCATGGCGGTGAGGGGGCGTGCGGCGGTGAGGGGGCGTCGCGGTGAGGCGGGCGCTAAGCAGTGGGTGTGAGGACCGCCAATGGTATTACCCGCTCGGTCTTGCGCTGGTACCCCTCAAAGAACGGTCCGATTGATGTCAGGCGCTGCCACAAGCGCTTATATTCGTCCCCCTCTGCAACCTGCACCGTGACCGGGATCTGGCGCGCGCCGATGTCGATCGACGCCGTCGGCGCGGCGCGCACATTGCGAAACCACTGGGGCTCATCGCGTTGGCCACCTCCCGAGCCGCACACCACGTAGCGGCCGTCGTCCTCGAAGTACACGACGGGATTGGTGTGCGGCGCGCCCGTCCTGCGACCTGCGACCGTGAGCAGCAGCACGGGCATTCCTCTGATCCGCCCACCCCGGCGTCCTTCGGAACGCCGGTACCTTCGCACGTTCAGCGTGTTCCCGGTCCGCATGAGGCTCTGTCGTAATCCCATCGCTTCCTCCTCGCCGTTGAGAGCTATCGACTCGAAAATCCACTCCCGGCCACCCCGGACACCCATCACCACCCGTTGATGTGGAGCACGCTATCCAGCGGGGCGCGCGGTGCCGGCCGGAATGTGGTTCCGGTGTAGTAGGCCGTCGGGATTAACACGCCCTGGTGAATGCCGGCTGGCAGTTCGAGCAGTGCGGCAACCTCGGATTCGCGTTGAAGATGCAAGGTGGTCCACGCCGTGCCGAGGCCACGCGCTCGGGCGGCCAGCATGTAGTTCCATGCGGCGGGTAGCAGAGACCCCCACAGTCCGGCCTGGCTGCCGGAGGGCAGTTGCTTGCCGGCCTTGACGCACGGGATCACGAGCACTGGTACGTCGCCCATGTGCTGTGCCAGCCACGCCACGCTGTCCCCGACGCGACGCTGTACCGGTCCGCGTTGCGGGTCATCGGTGAACAATCGCGCCGCAGACGCGCCGGAGGCGAGATACCCCTCGGTGACCTCGCGGTAGACGTCGCCGATGCGGCGTCGGATCTCGGCGTCATCGACGACGACCCAGTGCCAGCCCTGACGGTTGGATCCCGTCGGCGCTTGAAGGCCGATCTCGAGGCATTCGCGGATCAAGCTCATCGGCACCGGACGGTCGAGATCGAGCCGGCGGCGCACCGTGCGGGTGGTCGTCAGAAGCTCGTCGGGCGACAACGGCAGAGTGGGCATGACGCGATCATGCCAGCGGTCGGGTGCGCTATGGCCGCGTTCAGATCTAGTCCCGCCAGGAGTACTGCGGGTCGTAGCCGAGTATCCGGCGCGCCTTGTCGATCGAGAGCAGCGTCTCGTGCTCGCCGAGGTCCTTGCGGACCTCCACGCCCGGGAAGAGCTTGGCCGCGAGGGACGCCGACGACTCATGCATCACGCTGTCGGCGTTGGCGATGATGAACACCTCGGTTCCCGTGGCTTCCCATAGCAACGCGCGACGCACCGCCTGCGCACCGTCTCTGGCGTCGATGTAACTCCACAGGTTCCACTTGCGGAGTACAGGATCCTGCTGGAATTGGGCGAAACCCGCATAGTCGTCGGGGGTCATGACGTTCGAGAACCGCAGCCCAACCATCTTCAGCCGCGGATCCCAGCGGCAGAACTGCACCGCCATCAGCTCCTCGAGCGTCTTGACCAGCGAGTAGGTGCTCTCGGGTCGAGGCGGGTAATTCTCGTCCACCGGGATGTATGGCGGCGGAGAGTCGAACGGCAAGCCAAGCACGGTCTCGCTCGATGCCCAGACAACGTTACGAATACCGGCGAGCCGGGCAGCGGAGAACACGTTGTACGTCGATGGCGCGTTGTTGGCGAATGTCGCGGCATTCGAGGTAATACCCGGTGCTGGAATCGCCGCAAGATGGACCACCGCGTCGACCCCGTCACTTGGGGTTGTGGTGAGCGCTTCGACGGTCTGCCCGAAATCGGTCAGGTCGATTCGGATATGCGGGCAACCCTGATCCGGGGGCGGCGGTGACTGGTCGACATTGACGACCGACCAGTCGTGCCGCAGGAGGTCCGCGACGACCGCGCGACCCAGCTTGCCGCTCCCACCGGTGACAACTACCCGTTGTGCCACGGCAATCCTCCCTCACTCCAAGCTGGACGAGGGCAGTCAGCCGCCCATGGCGGCGGCCCGCTTGGCCGCCTCCTCGGGTGTGACGTCCTCGACGTGGGTCGCCACGAACCACTTGTGCCCGAACGGGTCTACGAACTGACCAGCTCGATCGCCGTAGAACTGATTCTCGACCTTGCGTTCCTCACTCGCGCCCGCCTTGAGTGCACGGTCGAACACGGCGTCGACGTCGGCGACATAGACCATCACGGTGACGGGCGTGCCACCCAGCGCCGCTGGGGTCTGGTTGCCCATGTCGGGGAAGGCGTCAGCCAGCATCACCACGGAGTCGCCGATCTCCAGCTCGGCGTGCCCCACCTTGCCCTCCGGAGCCGGCATGCGCAGTCGCTCTTTCGCGCCGAAAACGGTTGTGTAGAAGTCGATCGCGGCGCTCGCCCCGTCGACCGTGAGATACGGCATGACCTGCGGGTAGCCCTCGGGAATCGGCTTGACGGACGTCATGATGCCTCCTTCGACGCACGCGACCCTAGCCGCCATCAGACACGCCGGGAAGGGGTCGGACTTTCGAACCGGCGATCGTATGGGGCAGGCTCCTACCCCTCCATAGCCTCGTTGATCCGCCGCGCACCGTCGACGAGGATCGGGGAATAACGGGCCCCGGGTGAACGGCCAAGTCGCTCGATCGGACCGGAGATGGATAGCGCCGCAACAACATCGCCGGTCCCGTCTCGGACGGGGGCGGACACCGACGCGACGCCAGCTTCGCGCTGTCCGACCGATTGGGCCCAACCGCGTCGTCGCACCTCGACCAAACTGCGCTCGGTAAACCTCTGCCTGCGACAGCACCGACGAGCGCACGGGTTCGTCGATGAGCCAAGCACACAGGACCTGGGCACCCGAGCCGGCCGTAAGCGGCAGTCGACTGCCGATCGGCACCGTGGTGCGGAGCCCGTGAGTGCGCTCGGCGGATGCGATACATACCCGTTCGGTGCCGTCGCGGCGGTACAACTGGGCGCTCTCCCCACTCTCGTCGCGCACCCACGCGAGAACCGGGGCAGCGGCGACAATGAATGGATCCGGTCGTGCTGCGGCAAGTTCGCCCACTCGCGGCCCAAGCACGAATCGCCCGGCACCGTCCCGGTCGAGCAGTTCATGGACCTCGAGGGCGACCGCCAGGCGATGCGCCGTGGCCCGAGGCAATCGGGTCTCCTCGACCAGGTCGCTGAGCGCGCATGGGCGGGCGGCTACGGCATCGAGAATGGCCACCGATTTGTCGACGACGCCGATGCCGCTACTATGTCTCACGAAGCGATACTAGCGTCTCAGTATACGAGACGCCAGCTCAGAAGGGCGGCGGTGCGGTGGGTAAGACCCTGGCCGAGAAACTGTGGGACAGCCACCTGGTGCGCAGCGCGCCCGGCGAACCGGACCTGTTGTACATCGACATGCACCTCGTGCACGAGGTGACGAGCCCGCAGGCATTCGACGGGCTCAGGCTCGCCGGTCGCGCCGTCCGGCGGCCGGACCTGACGCTGGGCACCGAGGACCACAACGTACCCACCCTTGACATCGACAAGCCGATCGCCGATCCAGTCAGCCGGACGCAGATCGAGACCATGCGGCGCAACTGCACCGAGTTCGGTATCCGCCTATACCCCATGGGTGACGCCAACCAGGGAATCGTCCACGTGATCGGACCGCAGCTGGGTATCACCCAACCCGGCATGACGATCGTCTGCGGCGACTCCCATACATCAACGCACGGCGCGTTCGGCGCATTGGCGTTCGGCATCGGTACCAGCCAGGTCGAGCACGTGCTCGCCACCCAGACGTTGCCGATGCCGCGACCGAAGACGATGGCCGTGACGGTCGATGGGGTGCCGCCGGCGGGGGTCACGCCGAAGGACGTGATCCTCGCCCTGATCGCGAAGACCGGAACCGGTGGTGGCCAGGGATACATGGTCGAGTACCGGGGGAGCACGTTCGAGCGGATGAGCATGGAAGGGCGGATGACGGTTTGCAACATGAGCATCGAGTGGGGTGCACGCGCCGGCATGGTCGCTCCGGACCAGACGACATTCGACTATCTCCGCGGGCGTATGCACGCACCTACCGGGTCGGACTGGGATGCGGCTGTCGAGTACTGGACCAGCCTGCGGACCGACCCCGACGCGAGCTTCGACGCTGAGGTGACACTCGACGCTAAGACGCTGACGCCCTACGTCACGTGGGGCACCAACCCGGGGCAAGGTGCGCCGCTCGGTGACCGCGTGCCGGATCCGGCGCAGTTCGAGGACGAAGCGGACCGGCTCGCTGCGGAGAAGGCGCTCGCTTACATGAATCTCCAGGCCGGCACTCCGCTGCGAGCGATCTCGGTTGACACGGTGTTCGTCGGATCTTGCACGAACGGTCGCATCGAGGATTTGCGTTCCGTTGCCGAGGTCATCAAGGGTCACCGGGTAGCTGACGGCGTCCGCATGCTCGTCGTACCGGGATCGATGCAGGTACGCGAGCAGGCCGAGGCCGAGGGACTCGATGCGATCTTCCGAGCCGCCGGAGCGGAGTGGCGCCAGGCCGGTTGCTCCATGTGTCTCGGCATGAATCCCGATCAGCTCGCTCCTGGCGAGCGCAGCGCCTCAACGTCCAATCGGAATTTCGAGGGTCGGCAGGGCCGAGGCGGACGCACCCATCTGGTGTCGCCGCTTGTCGCGGCGGCGACGGCGGTTACCGGCCATCTGGCCAGCCCAGCGGACCTGTAGGGGGATCTCATGGAGAAGTTCACCCGGCACACCGGCCACGCGGTACCCCTACGCCGAAGCAATGTCGACACCGATCAGATCATCCCGGCGGTGTATCTGAAGCGGGTCACTCGCTCGGGGTACGAGGACGGCCTATTCCAGGCGTGGCGCGAGAACGAGCCCGACTTCGTGCTGAATCAGGACCGCTATTACGGTGCGACCATCCTCGTGGCCGGTCCAGATTTCGGCACTGGGTCCTCCCGTGAGCATGCGGTCTGGGCGCTGATGGACTACGGATTCAAGGTCGTCATCTCGCCGCGGTTCGGTGACATCTTTCGGGGGAACTCGTTGAAGACCGGTTTGCTCACCGTGGTTGTTCCCAATTCGGCCGTCAGACTGCTCAGCGATGCGGTAGAGGAGGATCCGTCGATCGATGTCACGGTAGATCTGGTCGAGCAGACGGTCAGCTGGGCGGACCAGGATCATCGGTTCGAGGTCGACGACTACGGCCGCTGGCGGCTGCTCGAGGGCCTCGACGACATCGATGTGTCGCTCCGGCACGTCGATGACATCGCTATCTACGAAAAAACCCGGCCGCCGTGGCTACCCGCCGTTTCTTGACGTTCCGGCAGACCCACCAGCGCAGTATTCCCATACTCTGTAGGCATATTTTCGAGTGCTGAGCACGTCCAGGCCAGGCCGTCGGGCTTCCTTTGCTGGGTCACTGCGGTCCGGTGAACGAGAAAAGTGCTGCGACACAAGCGGATTGGTTTGTCGTTAGGCGCAAAAACCCCTACCGTGTCGTGACAATCGGCCACTGGGGCCGAGTTATGACGGTCCAGGGAGGACACGTGCCGAACAAGGCAGAGTTCATCGAGGAGCTGGCGGGTCGGTTGCAGACCGACAAGAAGCAGGCTGGCATGATCCTGGATACCGTGCTCGATCTGATTTACGGGCACGTAGCGAAGGGGGAGAAGGTCGTACTGACCGGCTTCGGCATCTTCGAGAAGCGGGATCGGGCGGCGCGGATGGCCCGTAATCCGGCAACCGGAGCTTCGGTCCGGGTTAAGAAGACGTCGGTGCCTGCGTTCCGTCCAGGTGCCGAGTTCAAGGCGATCACGAGCGGTGCCAAGAAGGTGACCAAGTCGGCTGCGGCGAAGAAGGCAGCGCCAGCCGCGCGGAAGTCGACAGCGAAGGTCGCGAGCAAGGCTCCCGCCAGGAAGGCGCCGCCCGTGAAGGCCGCCGCCACCAGGGCTCCGGCGAAGAAGGCTCCGGCGAAGAAGGCTCCGGGCAAAAGGGCATCGGCCAAGAGAGCCCGCTGACTTCATCGTCGGCCGCGGGCCCGCCAGCACAACGGGCTCGCGGCCGATGGCGTTTCGCCGAATCAGCGCACGGCATCCTCGTAGTAGTCGGCAGCGACGGAGATACCGTCTGCGAAGGACACGACCCACATGGCCGCCTTCCTCGTCAAGAAGGACTCGGCCGCACCCCGTGGCGCCACGACTTCGAGTAACGCAGGAATCGTTTCCCCCTGGCTGGACAGCACGGTCGATGGTTCGGTCTTGATCAGCTCCCGAAGCTCGTCGAGCGCCCGGACCGGATCGGCAAAGTAGGCCTCGTCCGAGAACACCGGACGGATCTCGATCGGTAGTCCGACGAACTCGGCCGTCGGTTCTACGGTCTGCACGCAGCGGACTCGGTCAGCCGAGATGATTTGCTCGGGAGCGAAGCACGGAAGCAGTCGGGCCAGGCGACGCGCCTGCCGGCGACCATCGTTGTCCAAGGGGCGCTGGCTGTCCTCACCCGGCCAGTTCGCACGTTTGCCGGCCTTGGCATGACGGACCAGCACGAGTACGGAATCCGGCGCCGGCGTCTCGGCGAAACGGTCGAGCATCTCCCCGTCAAGCGGATAACTGAGTAGGTCGCGGGCCCGACCGGGGTCCACCCATCTCATCCGGTCGACCTCCCGGCTGGCCTCGAAATGGCCGCCGCGGTGATGCATCGACCAGAACGCGACCGACTTCGACACGCGGCCAACGCGGTATCCGCCCCGGCCCAGCCGCCGCTGGACCGCGACCCGGGAGCCGACTTCCTCGCCGACCTCGCGAACTGCGGCCAGCAGCTCGGTCTCGCCGGGCCGCAGCTTGCCCTTGGGCAACGTCCAGTCGTCGTACCGGTTGCGGTGGATGATGGCGACATCGACCCGCCCTTGGCCGGCGTCACGCCAGACGACGCCGCCAGCGGCGGCGATGCCGTAGCCCGACCTATTCGGCGCGTCCACCGAGCCGCCGCATGAGGAACTGCTGGTAGTCGACCTGTTTGGCTCCGCCGAGGCGGACCCATCGATCATCGGCCTGTAGCTCCCAGGCGGCGGTGTCTGGGGAGAAGGCGGCGTCGAGGCACAGTCGTAAATGGTCGGTGGCGGCTCGGTCCTTCACGCGGCACAGGACCTCGACCCGGCGATCGAGGTTGCGGTGCATCAGGTCGGCCGAGCCGATCCAGTACTCCGGAGAGCCATCGTTCGCAAAGTAGAAGATCCGGGAATGCTCGAGGAACCGACCGAGGATTGACCGCACGGTGATGTTCTCGGACAGCCCAGGGATGCCGGCCCGGATGGTGCAGAACGTGCGCACCAACAGCTCGATGCGGACACCGGCCATCGACGCTCGGTAAAGAGCATCGATCGTCAGCTCGTCGACCAGGTGGTTGGTCTTTATCTGTATTCGCGCATCCTTGCCGTTTTGTTTGTGCAGGATCTCTCGCTCGATGCGCTCGATCAAACCTGCGCGGATGCCCTGGGGCGCTACGAGGAGGGATCGGTACGCCGTCTGCCGCGAGTAGCCGGTGAGGACATTGAAGAGGTCGGTCAGATCGGCGCAGATCGCCTCGTCCGCGGTAAACAGACCGAGATCTTCGTACAGTCGCGCAGTCTTGGGGTTGTAGTTGCCGGTGCCGACGTGCGCGTAGCGGTGAATTGTTCCGCCCTCCTGCCGCACGACGAGCGCTGTCTTGCAGTGCGTCTTGAGCCCGACGACGCCATAGACGACGTGGCAGCCCGCGCGTTCCAGTGCGCGCGCCCATTTGATGTTGGCCTGCTCGTCGAAGCGAGCCTTGATCTCGACTAGCGCCACGACCTGTTTGCCTGCCTCGGCCGCGTCGATGAGCGCGTCGATGATCGGGGAGTCACCGGACGTGCGATACAGCGTCTGCTTGATGGCGAGGACGTGCGGATCGGCGGCCGCTTGCTCGATGAACCGCTGCACGCTTGTGGCGAACGACTCGTAGGGATGGTGCACGAGCACATCGCCGTCGCGGAGCGTGGCGATCACGGACTTGGGTGTTTCCCCCTCGACGAATCGGGGATGGGTCGCTGGAACGAATACCGGGTCCTTCAACCCTGGGCGATCAACGTCATATACCTGCCACAACGACGACAGGTCCAGCAAGCCCGGTACCCGGACGACACCATCGGGCTGGACGTCGATCTCGCTCGTCAACAGGCTCAGCACCTCGTCGTCGATGTCCTCCGCGACCTCCAGTCGAACCGCGGGGCCGAATCGCCGTCGAGCGAGCTCACGCTCGAGCGCCTGCAGCAGGTCTTCGTCGCGATCCTCTTCGACTTCCAGATCGGCGTTGCGCGTCACTCGAAAGATGTGGTGTTCCACCACGGTCATTCCGGGAAACAGCATCGACAGATGCGCGGCGATCAGGTCCTCCAGCGGCAGGAACTCCGCCTCCTGCGTGGATTTCGATACGACCACGAATCGCTGGACGTTGTTGGGGACCTTGACCCGCGCGAATCTCTCCAGGTCGCCTTCGGGATCGCGGACGAGCACCGCGAGATTCAAGGAGAGCCCGGAGATATACGGAAACGGATGCGCCGGATCGACCGCTAGCGGCGTCAGAACCGGAAAGACTTTGGACCGGAAGTAGTCGCCCAGCCGCCGACGCTCTTCCTCGTTCAGGTCGGCCCAGCGCACGATACGGATGCCTTCGGCCGCTAGCGCGGGTTGGACATCTTCGAGAAAACAGCGGGCGTGCCGGTCGGCCAGCTCACGAATTCGCTCGGCCAGCTTGGCCAACGTTTCCCGCGGCGATAGTCCGTCGGGCGACGCTATCTGCAGGCCCATGTCGGCGCGGCGCTGTAGACCGGCAATGCGCACCATAAAGAACTCGTCGAGGTTACTCGCGAAGATTGCGAGGAACTTCAGCCGCTCCAGCAGTGGCTGCCGTCGGTCTTCGCCCAACGCGAGCACCCGTGCGTTGAACGAGAGCCATGACATCTCGCGGTTGCTGAACCGATCTGGAGGCAGATCGAGAACGGCTTGGGCTGCGCGTTCCGGTTCCAGATCGCCTCCGGGAACGGAGTCGGCCGGATCGATCGCCGACGAGGCTATGGATGACACGGGCAGCGAACGAGTCATTTCGTCATCATCCACCGCGCGTGTGAGTCTGCGGTGACGGATCGGGTGGAAAGCCCGAACCCGAGGAGCTCGGCTCGTGGCAAGTCCTCGGCCGTGTCGACATCTGTCCGCAAGCCCGGCCCTCCGAAGACCGCCACCGCATGGCGAGCATGTCGCGCAGCGGAGCCCGGACCGAACGCTGGGCACAGCGGAACTCCGGGACGGGCGGTCAGCAACGTCGTGCCGGTTCCCGCAGCGTCGGCGACGAATGCGCGGGGATGATCGGCCGCATCGGCCAGAGCCGCCGCGAGCTCCTGCGAGCGCAACGCGGGAAGATCTCCGACCAGGGCGGCGATGCCGTCCGCCGGCCACCGCTGCGCGGCGAACGACGCCGCTTCGGAGACGCCCTCGTTGAGCCCGGGGACGGACTGGACCAGGTCGGCCGTCGGGTCACCGCTGCGGTCGGCGACGATGAGCACTCGGGCGACCGTGGCCGCGTTTCGCGCAGCGTGGGCCGTGTCCCGACGCATTGCCGTCACGAGCCGGGCGTGCGCCGCATCGTCGGGAGAGGCGGCGGTCAGCCGGCTCTTGGCGTTCGGCAGCGCCTTGACCGGAATGATCACCGTCCACCGCACGTCCGCCTCCGTCGCAATCCACCCCAGAAGAACGCCACACCTCTCCGTTGGGGACACCGCATCGTCGCCCCACGCGTCGCTCGTGCGATGCTCGGCTTGTCACGAGACGCAGGTGACGTCTGCGCGGACCCGCATCGTGGAGTGGCTGGCGTCGCTCGGAATGACTCCCTGGAGTGGTGGTACGTCATCGTAATCACGGTATGCGGCGCGAACACCGAGGCCCAGGTGTGACGCGTCGGCGCCGAGCAGGTTCGGTCGTCCGGGTGGTGGATCGGTCTCCAACGACGGCCTCGGCCCGGGTCGGCACAGCGCGCGAGCCGGAACGGGTTCTCGGCGACCCGCAGGGGAGTACACCGTGCGCGCCGTGCGGACCAGCCCGCCGACCATGATCCGGTACGGCGGCCACGGATCGCACCGTGGACTCCGACGACGGAAGTCTACGAACGTGCTACGCCTCCATGACGACGTGCGGCAGACTGCACGACAACCGACCTGAGGAGACGCGAGTGCCGAGGCAAGCCAAGCGCCGCACGATCTCGGCCGAGAAGTCCTCGCCCTGGCTGCGGTTCATCGTGGTGGTCTTGTACTTGCCACTGAGCGCACTGTTCAAGCTGCGGTGGCGCGGCGTCGAGAATGTACCCGCTGCGGGGCCGGCGATCCTGGTGATCAACCACGTCAGCTACGCCGATCCGCTTGTCGTCGCTAGGTACGTGTACGACGCGGGCCGGGCACCGCGGTTTCTGGCCAAGCGGAGTCTGTTCGACACTTCCCGTCGTCGGCGCGGCGTTTCGCGGGACCGGGCAGATCCCGGTCGACCGGGGCACGTCTTTGGCGCGACAGTCTTTGGAGGGAGCGGTGGCGGCGCTCCGTCGCGGGGAGATCGTGATCGTCTACCCCGAGGGCACCGTGACCCGCGACCCGAACTGGTGGCCCATGGTCGGCAGAACGGGTGCGGCCAGGCTTGCCCTCCTCGCGCCGGATGTCCCGGTCATCCCGGCCGCACAATGGGGCGCGCAGTTTGCCGTTGACGTGTACGGCAAGCGGTACCGGCCGTTGCCCCGTAAGGAGGTGACGGTCATCGCGGGACCAGCGCTGGACCTCAGCCGGTTCCAGGGCGCCGAGCCGAGCGCGGAGACGCTGCGGGCGATGACCGACGTCATGATGCGCGCCATCTGCGAGCTCGTCGGCGAGTTGCGGGGCGAGAAGCCACCTGTCGGGCCGTTGTTCCGGCCGAGGAGCGGGCGGTCGGCATGACCAGGGCCGCGGTGCTCGGCGCGGGATCGTGGGGCACGGTCTTCGCCAAAGTCTTGACGGACGCCGGCAGCGACGTGACGTTGTGGGCTCGACGCCCCGAGCTGGCTAACGGCATCAATGCGACACACGAGAATGCCGACTATCTGAAGGGTTTACCGCTGCCGGAGCGTCTCACGGCTACGCACGAGGCGGCGGAGGCGCTCGGCGGCGCGGATATCGTGGCGCTCGCCATTCCCTCGCAGACGCTGCGGGCGAATCTGCAGGACTGGACGCCGTTGCTCCCGCCGAATGCGACGCTGGTCAGCTTGATGAAAGGCGTCGAACTAGGGACCGCGAAGCGGATGAGCGAGGTCATCGCCGAGGTGGCGGGCGCACCGGCCGAGCGCATCGCGGTGGTTTCCGGGCCGAACCTGGCGCGCGAGATTGCCCAGGAGCAACCAACTGCGACGGTCGTCGCCTGCGCCGACCTGGCGCGGGCCACGGCGGTGGGCCACGCGTCGTTCACGCCGTACTTCCGCCCGTATACGAATACCGATGTCGTTGGTTGCGAGCTCGGCGGCGCGGTCAAGAACGTCATCGCGTTGGCGTGCGGCATGGCTCAAGGGATGGGTTTCGGCGACAACACCGTCGCATCGTTGATCACGCGTGGTCTAGCCGAAACGGCTCGGCTGGGCGCGGTTTTCGGCGCTGACCCGATGACGTTCGCCGGGCTCGCCGGGCTCGGAGATCTGGTTGCGACGTGCTCGTCGCCGCTGTCGCGCAACCGAACGTTCGGTGAGCGGCTGGGCCGGGGCGAGACCCTGGAACAGGCGCAGCAGGCGAGTCACGGTCAAGTGGTTGAGGGCGTCAAGTCGTGTCGATCCGTGCTGGAGCTCGCTGACCGCTACGGCGCCGATGTGCCCATCACCCGAGCAGTCGAGGCGGTCTGTTTCCGCGGGACGAGCCCCGCCGACATGGTCACCGAGCTGATGCAGCGGGCCATTAAGCGCGAGTAGCGAGCTGCCTAAGGCTGCCTAGGGTGACCTGGCGATGTGCCGTCGCCATTCCGGGGCATTCGCGATCGCACCAGGCGGCGCTGGCATGATGCCATGGCGTGACCGGTCGTCGGATCCGCGTCGCCGTCGTCTACGGCGGCCGCAGCAACGAGCACGGAGTATCTGTGGTGTCGGCGGGCAGCGTTATGTCCGCGCTAGATCCGGAGAAGTACGACGTCATCCCGGTCGGAATCACTCGACATGGTGGCTGGGTGCTGACCGAGGTCGATCCGGAAAAGCTGCAGGTAACCGGGCGGACACTTCCCGAAGTCGAGACCGGTAGCGCGGTCGTGCTGCCAGGTGATCCCACCGCAGGGCGATTGGTCGTCTTTGAGCCCGGCGCCGGCGTGCGCCTCCTCGACGCCGTTGACGTTGTTTTCCCGGTGCTGCACGGGCGATTCGGCGAGGACGGGACGATCCAAGGGCTGCTCGAGATGGCTGGCGTGCCCTACGTCGGACCCGGTGTATTGGCCAGCGCGGTCGCCATGGACAAGGAGTTCGCCAAGAAGCTGTTGCGTGCCGAGGGGCTGCCCGTTGGCGACTACGCGGTGCTGCGGCGCGGCGATCCGGTATCGGCGATCGACCTGACCGCACTCGGAATGCCGGTTTTCGTCAAGCCGGCCCGGTCCGGTTCCAGCGTGGGTATCACGAAGGTGCGGCAGCCCGCAGACCTGGCGGATGCCGTCGTCGAGGCGCTCCGGCACGACGACAAGGTGCTTGTCGAGGCCGCCGTGGCGGGCCGCGAGGTGGAATGCGGCGTGCTGGAGGGCGAAAACGGGCGACCTATGGCCAGCGTGCCGGCGGAGATCAGGTTGGTCGGAGATCACGACTGGTACGACTTCGAGGCAAAATACCTCGACGACGCCTGCGAGTTCGACGTCCCAGCGAGGTTGCCGGCTGACGTCACCGAGCGGGTCCGTGACCTCGCTTGTCGGGCGTTCGTTGCGCTCGACTGCGCCGGGCTCGCCCGCGTCGACTTCTTCGTCCGCACGGATGGAAACGTCGTGGTCAACGAGGTGAACACCATGCCGGGGTTCACGCCTATCTCGATGTTCCCGCGCATGTGGGCAGCGACCGGGGTGGACTATCCCCAACTGGTGGATCGGCTGATCACTGCCGCGCTGCGCCGGGCGGGCCGGTAACGCCTCGACCCGGACGAAAATGCTGTCCGCGCCAAAGGGCGCCACGGCCGTGGCCGTGGCGCCCTTCGCTTCCTTTAGCGGATGGGTGCTTGATGGTCCGGACGTTGTGCGCGGCTGCCGCCCAAATCAGGCAGCGCGGGCAGCGAAATCCAACTCCCGCTCATACTCGGCGACAAGGTCGTCGACGAGATCCTGGCGGTTCTCCGCGATGAGCTCGTTGACCCGGGTGGTGTAGTACTCCTCACGTTCCGGCGCGAGGGAGAAAGCGGACGTCGGCAGTGCCGTCCGCTTCGGTCGGGTTGGAAGTGGCAGCGCGCTCGGCGAGCAGCCGGTCATAGTCAGCGACAAGCTCGGCAACTAGGTCCTCCCGGCCGAGGCCGAGAAGGCGGTCGATCTGGGCTGCGTAGAACTCGTCGATTTCTGGGTTAGTGGTGTTCGGTTGGGTTATGGATGCGTTGACGTCCATGGCAACCAGCATCCGGACGAAATGTGACGTCCACATGTCGTCCTAGGCGATCTATCAGGATCACGCCAAGCCGGCGGCTCGAGCTACGCCGCGCCTAGGACGGCCGGTGCGTGCACAGTTTGTCGTCCGGAGGCGGGGGTTTGCCTTCCTCCGGCACGGCGCAGGTGGGCGGCAACTTGGCCGCGATCGCCGCGCCGAGTGTGGGCAACGGCATATACGACTGCTTGCGTGGCACCGACACTTCGACATAAACGGCGCGGTCGATCGAGGTGAACACGTCCGTGTCGCCGCGGCTGGTCCGGAACCAATAGACGTCCCCGACGAGAATGGCAGGGGTCGTGCTTCCCGGCGTTAGATCGGCCGGCCGATTGACGCCACAGCGCAGGATGATCGGTGGGTCGCCCCAGGCGACAGCGCGCTCGGTTTGGATAGTCCGCGGGGAGAGTGGGCCGAGCTGGAGCGGCAGCCCTGATATGACCTGGGCGCAGGTTGCCTCGACCGTGCTGTTCGCGGACGGTGGCGCCGGCGCTGTCGTTATCGGAGGCAGAGCAGCCGCGCCGCCGCTGGACGATGATGCACTGGCCGGCGCGGACCGGGGCTTACGCCGCCCAGCGCGAAAGCGAGGACGACAGCGACGGGGACGGCGACCGCAGTCGCGATGAGAGCGTTGCGGCGAGTGCGGGCGTCGATGGCGTACCAGCTACAGGTGAACGACCGGGCAGGTCAGTGTCCGCGTGATTCCATCGACCGCCTGGATCCGGGCGACGACCAGCTTGCCCAATTCGTCCACGGTTGGCGCCTCGGCGCGCACGATGACGTCGTAGGGCCCGGTGACATCCTCGGCGGTCGTGACCCCGGAGATGCCCGCGATCTCAGCCGCGACGGCAGCGGCCTTGCCCACCTCGGTCTGGATCAGGATGTACGCATTCACCGGCTGGCCACTAGTCATTGTCCGGCGCGTCCTTCCTCATCGTCATTGCGCCAACGGGTAGAACGTAGCGCAGCCGGTAGTACACACTTCGGCGCAGGATATCCGTCACGAGTGAGGACGCGAGATCACCGTTTCCGACGTCGGCGAGTTCGGCCTCATTGCCCGAGTCACCGCGGCGCTGACCCCTGCCGAGACGACATTGGTCGGCCCCGGCGACGACGCTGCCGTGATCCGCGCGGCCGACGGTCGGGTCGTCGCCACGACGGATCTCCTCATCGAGAACCGGCACTTCCGCCGTGACTGGTCCAGCGCCACGGACGTCGGCCGCAAGGCGGCCGCGACGAACTTCTCCGACATCGCGGCCATGGGCGCCCGCCCGACCGCGCTCCTCGTCGGATTCGGGACGCCACCCGATCTCAACCTCGCCTGGGTCGACGACCTGACCGCTGGACTCCGCGAGGAATGCGGACAAGTCGGCGCAGCTGTCGTCGGGGGTGACGTGGTGGCAGCTGATTTGATCACCTTGGGGGTCACCGCGCTCGGCGACCTGGACGGGCGCGACCCTGTGCTACTCGATGGCGCGCGTCCGGGAGATGTGGTCGCCTTTGTCGGCCGGCTAGGCCATGCGGCCGCCGGCTACGCGATTCTCTCCCGCGGGTTCCGCTCGCCGGTGCAGCTGGTGAACGCTCACCGGCGCCCGGAGCCGCCCTATGCGCAAGGCCCTGCGGCGGCCGACCGGGGCGCGTCGGCTATGACGGATGTGAGCGATGGGCTGGTGGCCGACCTCGGGCACATCGCTGAGGCGAGCGGTGTCCGCATCGACATCCATGCCGGTGCGGTGCCGGTACCGCTCAAGCTGCGTGACGTCGGCGCCGCGCTCAACGTCGACCCGTTGTCGTGGGTCTTCACCGGTGGGGACGACTTCGCGCTCGTCGCCACGTTCCCGGCCGGCACGCCGCCGCCGGAAGGGTGGACGGTTATCGGAGCGGTGGCCGATGGGCAAGGCGTGCGGGTCGACGGCCACCGATGGCCCAACGGTGGCCACGAGCACTTTCGCTAGGTGTCGCGTTTGGCGATGCGAGGCGTCGGCGACATACCCCATGGGGTCGCCGCGGGACTCACCGTGCAGCAGCGCGATCCGCTCCGGCGGGGTGATCTCGGTCCAGGAGATCCACTCGGTGTAGTCCGTCCCGTCCGGCCCGTGCATCACGAAGTCCCACTCGCCCCCGACGCGGAACTCGAACGACTGCGTGGTGGTGGTGAACCCCTCCGGTCCCCACCACCGCGACAGGTGCCGGACGTTGGTGAAGGCCTCGAACACCAGCTCCCGTGGGGCGTCGATGACCCGGGAGATCACGATCTCCCGGTCTGCCGTCGCCGGCTCCGCCCGCGTTTCTTGCCTCGCCCCTGCCATCGGTCATTCCTCCTGCCGTGTCTGCTTGAGGTCTTGCACGTACGCGTCCAGTCGGTCGAAGCTCTCGCTCCAGAACCGCTCGAACCCGCCGGTCCACTCGTGGACCGGCCGCAGCCCGCGGGCGTCAAGGCCGTACAGGCGCTGCTTGCCTGCCTTGCGGTCCCGCACCAGCCCGACCTCGCGGAGCACCCGCAGGTGTTTGGACGCGCGCGGCTGGGTCATCCCCAGCTCCCGGGCCAACTCGGTCACCGGCCGCTCACCCGCCCGCAGCCGCACCAGGATCTCCCGGCGCTGCGGCTCGGCGATCGCGTTGAAGGCGTCCGACGTTGTCGCGGCTCGTGCCATGACCGCCATCATATGCCCATATCGGCATGCGTCAAGTCGAGAGGAATCAGGCGCGTCTTGTCAGCTGACGATCGTGAGCCGAGTCAGGTCGGCTATGAGGGATGTGAGCGATGGGCTGGTGGCCGACCTCGGGCACATCGCTGAGGCGGTGTCCGCATCGACATCCATGCCGGTGCGGTGCCGGTGCCGCTCAAGCTGCGTGACCAAGGCGTGCGGGTCGACGGCCACCGATGGCCCAACGGTGGCCACGCACTCACGACCGTCGTGTCTAGGACTCAATGCCTTCTGGTAGCCCGTAAGTGCAAGATCATCAAGCAGGGACGAGGACGCTGGAGAGGCAAGACCGCAGCGCTACCAGCTACGCGCGGGTGACCTTGCCGGCCTTCAGGCACGACGTGCAGACCGTGATACGCCGCCGGTTTCCCGGGGCTACGAGCGCCCGGACTCGCTGCACGTTCGGATTCCACCGACGGTGGGTGCGGCGATGCGAGTGCGAGACGGACATGCCGAAGCCGGGCCCTTTGCCGCAGATGTCGCAGACGCTGGCCACGTGGCCTCCTTGTGACATGAAACGTGTATATCGCGGGTGACGTACGAGCGCCCGGCCGTCAGCCGGGCAACACTGAAGTTTACTCGGCCGGTTACGAGCGCACCAAAACGACGTCCGGCCGGGCCAGTATCGTACGGCGAGCCGGGTGGCCACGGCGCCGGCGCTTCCGCCGGTCGGACGCGCGGGGAGGTGTGAGGTGCTCGACGCGCTGGATGCACCGGCGGTGCGCCGGTGGAGCGTCCTCGCCGCCGACGCGATGGACACCCACCGAGCGGAAATCGACGAGCTGAACGTCTTCCCGGTGCCGGACGGGGACACCGGGACCAACCTCTCGCTGACGTTGCGAGCCGCTGCGGAGGCGTTAGCAGCCGATCCGGCCGACACCGCGGGCGAGGCGTTTCGCGCCTGGGCAAAGGGCGCCGTGCTCGGGGCGCGAGGTAATTCCGGCGTGATCGTCTCCCAAGTCCTGTGCGGGCTGGCGGACGGCATCGACGGTTCGGAGGCCTGCGACGGTTCGCTGCTAGCGGTCGCGCTGCGGTCGGCGGCCGACCAGGCGTACGCGTCCGTGGCCAATCCGTTGGAGGGCACGATCCTTTCGGTCGCCCGCGCGGCGGCCGACGCCGCTGGTGCTGGCTCGATAGCCGGCGTCGTGCAGCGCGTTCAGGAGGCGGCCTGGGAAGCGTTGCGCCGCACCATCGACCAGCTGCCGGTGTTGACCCAGGCCGGCGTGGTCGATGCGGGCGGCCGCGGCTTGGTCGTGCTGATCGACGCGCTCGGAGAAGCCGTGACCGGGACAGCCATCGCAACGCCCCAAGCTCCGCACTCCGCGCGTTCCCGAACGGGCCTCGAAGCGTCTCGCGAATCCGGCAGCGCCGACTACGACTACGAGGTGCAGTACCTGCTGCGCGCCGACGACGAGCACACCGCGATCCTTCGGTCGGAACTGGCCCCGCTCGGTGACTCGCTGGTCGTGGTGGGCACCGGTGACGGGGTGTGGAATGTCCACGTTCACGTCAACGACATCGGCGCGGCCCTCGAGGCCGGTGTTCGTGCGGGTGACCCATATCGGATCACGGTGGTTCGCTTCGCCGATGCCGTGAGTACTGCCGCACCGCCGGTGCCGCGGCGGCAGGCGGGTACCGCGGTCGTCGCCGTTGCCCCCGGCGAAGGACTGGCGCACTTGTTCGAGAGCGAGGGCGTCTACGTCGTCGAAGGCGGCCCTACCGAGAACCCGTCAACCGCGGACGTCCTGTCGGCGATGCTCGCCTGCCCGGCCGACCGCGTAGTGCTGCTGCCGAACGCCTCGCAGGTGGGTGGGGTGGCCGAGGCCGCCGCGATCGAGGCCCGCAGCCGCGGTATCGAGGTGGCTGTGGTGCCGACGAAATCGCCGGTGCAGGGCCTATCCGCGGTGGCCGTGCACGATGCGAGCCGACATTTCGGCGACGACGTGATCGCGATGGCCGAGGCCGCTGCGGCTACCCGATGGGCCGAGGTGACCATTGCCCAGCGCGAGGCGCTCACCATGGCCGGTCGGTGCCAGCCGGGCGACGTCCTGGGCTTGATCGACGGCGAAGTCGTCGAGATCGGATCGACGGTCGGTTCGGTGGCCGCCGCGATTATCGATCGGCTGCTCGCGGTCGGCGGTGAATTGATCACCATCCTGGTCGGCCGCGATGCCGAGCCCGACGCCGGCGAGCAGTTACGGCGGCACATCGCCTCGGTGGCCCAGCATGTCGAGGTGGGAGTCTTCGACGGGGGTCAGCCGCACTATCCGTTGCTCATCGGGGTGGAGTAGGTGCCCCGTATCGACCTGGACTCCCCGGTGGTCGAGGCGGTCGGCGGTCGGACCGCGAAAGCCCTCGAGCAGGCGCTGTCGATCCGCACCGTCGGAGACCTGCTGGCGCACTACCCACGGCGCCTTGCCGAGCGTGGCGAGCTGACCGATCTCGCGTCACTCCGGGTCGACGACGACGTCACGGTGCTGGCCGAGGTGCGCACCGCCCGGGCGATTCGCAACCGAAGCGGTCGCGGCGAGCGGCTCGAGGTCGTCGTCGGCGATGGGCGGGGGACGTTGAAGCTCACGTTCTTCGGCCGACGTCAAACCTGGCGGCAACGGGAACTGACACCAGGCACGCGCGGGCTGTTCGCCGGGAAGGTCAGCGTCTTCAACCACAGCAGGCAGCTAACGCATCCCGAGTATCAGATCCTGCGCGGCGAAGTCGACGTCGCGGTAGCCGATGAATTCGCCGGCGCCCTCATACCCGTCTACCCAGCGACGAAGGACATCCGAACCTGGGAGATCGCCCGCGCCGTCGATGTCGTCCTCAAGCTGCTCGACCGGGTTCCCGACCCATTGCCGGACGAGGTTGTGCACCGCCGCGGCCTGCTCGCCCTTGACCGGGCGTTGCGCGCGGTCCACCAACCGGACAGCCGCGACGAATGGTTCGCGGCCCGTCGCCGGCTGGCGTGGGACGAGGCGATGACGATCCAGCTCGTTCTCGCCCAGCGCCGAGTGGCAGCGGCCGCAAACCCGGCGACGCCCCGGCCCGGTGCCGCCGGACGCCTGTTGGACGCGTTCGACGCCCGGTTGCCGTTCCGGCTCACCGAGGGTCAGCAAGCAGTGGGGACGCAGCTGGCCGCGGAGTTGTCCGGAGATCATCCGATGCAGCGACTGCTGCAAGGGGAGGTCGGCTCGGGCAAGACCGTCGTGGCCCTGCGCGCGATGCTTCAGGTCGTCGACGCCGGAGGACAGGCGGCGTTGCTGGCCCCGACCGAGGTGCTCGCCGCGCAACACGCCAGGACCGTCGAGACCATGCTCGGGCCGCTCGGGCGGGCGGGTCAGCTGGACGCTGCGGATCGGGCGACCCGGATCAGCCTGCTGACCGCATCCCTGCCAGCGGCGAGACGCAAGGCGGCGCTACTCGACGCGGCGTCCGGCGCCGCCGGGATCGTCATCGGTACCCATGCGCTCATCCAGGAAGCCGTCAGCTTCGCCGACCTCGGCCTCGTGGTCGTCGACGAGCAACACCGCTTCGGAGTCGAGCAGCGGGACGCGTTGCGCGGCAAGGCAACGCGGCCACCGCACTTGCTCGTCATGACCGCGACGCCAATCCCGCGGACAGTCGCGATGACAGTGTTCGGTGACCTGGAAATCTCTGTGCTGACCGAGCTGCCCGCTGGCCGGGCGGCGATCGCGACCACGGTTGTGCCAGCCGGTGAGAAGCCGGCCTGGCTGACCCGTACGTGGACTCGGATTCGCGAGGAAGTGGCGGCCGGCCGGCAAGCATTCATCGTGTGCCCACGGATCGGCGGTGATGGCGCCGAGTCCGACCGCGACCTCGACGATGAACCCGACGACGAAGAGCTTGGCGCGGCCAGGCGGCCGCCCGTGGCCGTGATCGACGTCCTGCCCATGCTTGCGAACGGGCCGTTGGAGGGGTTGCGCCTAGCCGCGTTGCATGGCCGGCTCCCCGTCGACGAGCGCGACCAGGTGATGACCGAGTTCGTTGCGGGCGAGATCGACGTGCTCGTGGCGACGACCGTGGTCGAGGTCGGCGTCGACGTCCCGAACGCCACGGTCATGGTGGTGCTCGACGCAGACCGGTTCGGTGTGTCGCAGCTACATCAGCTGCGCGGCCGCATTGGCCGTGGCAACGCCGCAGGAACCTGTTTGCTCGTCACCGACGCGGCGGGCGGGAGCTCGGCCCGCCAACGACTGGATGCCGTGGCTGCGACCGCCGACGGATTCGAACTAGCCCGCCTGGACGTCGAACAGCGACGGGAGGGTGATGTCCTCGGCACTGCGCAGTCCGGTCGCCGGTCGACCTTGCGACTCCTGTCGTTGCGGCGTGACGAACAGTTGATTGCCGACGCTCGGGGAGAAGCATCAGACATCGTCGCGAGCGACCCTCACCTCGCGGCCCATCCTGCGCTCGCCGCGCGGGTCGCGGCGCTCATCGATGCCGAGCGGGCCGAGTACTTGGAAAAGACATGAGAGCAGATGCGAGCCGGCGGCGATGATCCGGATTGTCGGGGGGACCGCTCGAGGCCGAGCGTTGTCCGTGCCGGGCCGCGGTACGCGGCCGACCTCGGATCGGGCGCGCGAGGCGTTGTTCAACACCCTGACCGGCCTTGTCGACCTGGCCGGTGCCGATGTGCTCGACCTGTATGCCGGAACCGGAGCGGTTGGCCTCGAGGCGCTCTCTCGCGGCGCCGGCGGCGCGACGCTCGTCGAATCCGACCCGGCTGTCCTCGGTGTGCTGCGCAGCAACGTCGCGGCGATCGCGCCGGACCGGGCTAAGGTCGTCGCCCGGTCCGTTCCGGCCTACCTCGGCCAGCGTCCGGCCCTCGATCGGGTCCGGCTCGCCTTCCTCGATCCGCCGTATGCGCTGCCTGAGTCCGCGCTGCAGGCTGTCCTCGCGCAGTTGGCCGACCTGCTACCGACTGACGCGGTGGTGGTCGTCGAACGCGCAGCTCGCGGCGTTCCTCCGACGTGGCCGACTGTGATCGAATCGATCAAACAGAAGCGCTATGGCGAGGGCGTGCTTTGGTACGGTCGCCGGAAATGAGCGTGCTAACTCCGCAGGTGCGCCGGGCAGTCTGCCCGGGGTCCTTCGATCCCGTCACGAACGGGCATCTGGACATCATCGATCGAGCATCTCGTCTTTACGACGAGATCATCGTCGCGATCTTCGTCAACCAGGCCAAGTCCAACCTGTTCAGCGTCGACGAGCGGCGAGAGATGTTGATCGAAGCAACGGAGACCTATCCCAATGTGCGTATCGACACGTTCCACGGACTGGTCGTCGATTACTGCCGAGCCAACGATGTGCCAGTTATCGTCAAGGGCCTTCGGGCCGTCAGCGACTTCGACTACGAATTGCAGATGGCGCAGATGAACCGGGGCTTGGCCGGTATCGACACGCTGTTCATGCCGACGAATCCGGAGTACAGCTTCCTTGCCTCGAGCCTGGTGAAAGACATCGCCCGATGGGGTGGGGACGTGAGCGCCCTGGTGCCGCCGCTCGTCCTCAAGCGGCTGCGCAATCTCGATGACTGACCCGACGCGTGCCCGCACCGACAAGCTGCTGAACGAGCTCGTCGAAGTGGTGGAGACCGCCCGGACAGTACCGATGTCAGCATCCTGCGTCGTGCCGCGCGAGCACGTGCTGGATCTACTCGACGCGCTGCGCGAGGCCCTTCCACCGGAGCTGGACGCTGCGCACCGCGTCCTTGCTCGCCGTGACGCGCTGCTGGCCGAAGCCACGGAATCTGCCGCGCGAACCCGCGGCGAGGCCGAAGACGCCGCGGGGCAGATCCGCGATCAGGCCGGAACGCAGGCCGATGCAATCCTCGCGGACGCCAGGCACCAGGCCGGGGAGGTCGTGCGCGCAGCCGAGGCCGAGGCGTACCGCACCGTCGAGTCGGCCCGGGAGGAGCATGCGTCCCTCGTGTCGGCGACAACCGTGCACCGGAATGCACAGGACGCTGCGGCCCGCCTGCGTTCCGAGGCAGATGACTACGCGGATGCCACGCGGGCCGCGGCCGACCGGTATGCGGTCGCTCTCCGGGCGGACTCCGAGGGCTACGCCGACCGGACGCTACTCGACCTCATGGCCGTGCTACGGCAGGCGGTAGCGAGCGCCGCGGAGGGCCGCCGGGCACTCGCCACACGACGGACCGAGTCCAGCCAGCGACCACCGACTGGCGCCGAACAGCCAGCTGGGGAACCCGACGCGGCAGGCCGAGCTCGCGCGTGAGCTAGAATCGGAATGACCTCCACCAGATCGACGCTTTTCTTGTCATGCCCGTGAAGCCATCACGCATACTGCATCGCACCGCCCGAAACCCGTTCGTCCTGGACACGCGGGAACTCGGCCGTCGGCCCGGCACGATGCGGACCGTGCGTCGTGAGATCGCGGCTCCGGCGGATTTGCGATCGGACCTGGTGGGTGTGCCGGACGGCGCTCCGCTCATACTCGACCTGCGGTTGGAGTCCGTCACCGAAGGCGTGCTCGTCACGGGCACGGTGACGGTGCCGACCGAAGGCGAGTGCGGCCGGTGCCTCGAGCCGGTGACGACCGAACTGGTTGTCGACGTGTGCGAGCTGTTCGCTTACCCGGACAGCGTCACGGACGAGACTGCCGGAGAGGACGAGGTCGACCGGATCGTCGGCGATCTCATCGACGTCGAGCCGGTAGTGCACGATGCGGTGGTGCTGGGGCTTCCCGTCACCCCGCTGTGCCGGGCGGACTGCGCCGGGCTATGCCCTGACTGTGGGCAACGGCTCGACGATCTGCCCACCGGGCACACGCATGACAAGATCGACCCGCGTTGGGCCGGGCTGGCGGACCTCCTGCAGCCCGCTCCCGCCATCACCACCGAAACCGGAAGTCAGGAGTAGATCACCGTGGCCGTTCCCAAGCGGAGGACCTCGCGCAGCAACACCCGCTCCCGGCGGTCGCACTGGAAAACGAGCGCCCCGACGCTGGTGCCCTGCCCGAACCGAGCCTGCGGCCAGCCCAAGCTCCCACACACCGCCTGCTCGAATTGCGGGCAATACGATGGCAGGCAGGTGCTGGCCGTCTGACGTCGATGCGGACGAGCCCCCCGACGCCGGCCGATCCTGCCATCCTCGCCGATCGGCTCGGCGTCAAGGTCGATGCCGAGCTGTTTGAGCGTGCCCTCACCCACCGGTCCTACGCCTACGAGCACGGCGGTCTACCGCACAACGAACGCCTGGAATTCCTGGGCGATTCGGTGCTCGGCGTCGTCATCACCGAGGCGCTCTATCGGACCCATCCCGATCTGCCGGAGGGCAAGCTCGCCAAGCTGCGGGCGTCGGTCGTCAACATGCGCGCCCTCGCTGAGGTCGCGCAAGGCATCGGCGGCGAGGACGGACTCGGCGCTTATGTTCGGCTCGGCCGGGGCGAAGAGGCGACCGGCGGGAGAAGCAAGGCGAGCATTCTCGCCGACACGCTAGAGGCCGTGATCGGGGCGGTCTACCTGGAGCACGGGCTAGTCCTCACCCAACAGGTCATTCATGATCTGTTCGACCCGATGCTCGAAGCCGTTGCCAACAACGGTGCGGGACTGGATTGGAAGACCAGCCTGCAGGAGTTGACCGCCGAGCTCGGCCTGGGCGTTCCCGAGTACGTGATCACCTATGTCGGTCCGGATCACGCGCGAACGTTCACCGCGCGGGCCTCGGTCAACGGCGAGATGTTCGACCCGTGCGAGGGCCGCAACAAGAAGGAAGCCGAACAGGCCGCGGCCGCAACGGCGTGGACGATGCTCAACGCGCGGGCCGCTGAGGCTGCGCCCGACGACGCATCGCCGTCCTGACTATGCATGCCGGAACTTCCTGAAGTAGAGACCGTTCGGGCCGGGCTCGACCGATTCGTCGTCGGCCGCACGATCACCGCAGTCGAGGTTCGGCATCCCCGTTCGGTGCGCAGGCATCTGGCTGGCCAAGCGGATCTTGTCGCCCGGCTGACCGGTGCCCGGCTCCTATCGGCGCGTCGTCGGGGCAAGTACCTCTGGCTCCCGCTGTCTTTCGGTGTTGAGGCCGAGGCTGATCAATGCTTGGTCGGACACCTCGGGATGAGCGGCCAGTTCCTCGTCGCGCCGGTCGCGACGCCAGATCAACGGCATCTGCACATCCGGCTGAGCTTCGGCGACGACGGCCCTGAGCTCCGATTCGTCGACCAGCGCACCTTCGGCGGCGTGCTGGTCGACGATCTGGTGCCTTGCGCCGACGTGCCGGGTGACACCGTGCCGGCCCGGATCAGCCACATCGCGCGCGACCCGCTCGACCATTCGTTCGACGAGGGCGCGCTCATTGCCCGGATCCGAAACCGGAGTACGACGATCAAGCGAGCCTTGCTCGACCAGTCTCTGGTGTCCGGAATCGGCAACATCTATGCCGACGAGTCACTGTGGCGAGCCCGGCTGCACGGAGCGCGCCGGACCGCCGCGTTGTCCCGGCCGCGACTGCGTGGTCTGCTCTTCGACGTCCGGACCGTCCTGGCCGAGGCCGTCGCAGCAGGGGGCACGTCATTCGACGCCCTTTACGTCAACGTGAATGGACAAAGCGGATATTTCTCTCGAACGCTCGCAGTTTACGGCCGGGCGGGACTGCCCTGCCTTCGGTGCGGAACCGCGGTGCGCCGGGTCGCGTTCATGAACCGGTCCAGCTACTTCTGCCCACGTTGCCAGCGGCCTCCGGCGCCTGTGATCACCCCATGGGTCCGGTGTGGGAGAGTTGACCAGCCGTTACCTCGGTGCGACCATGGAGGGACCTGCAGCGAGGCCCATCGCTCGTCAGAGTGTCCAGATCCTGGTCAACCTGCCGGATGATTCGTTGCGCACGGACAACCCAGTCGGTGGGTCGACAGCGTGAGAACCTGTGCACGCTCGGACACCGGCCTGTTGAGGCGAAAGGTCGCTATATATGGCACGCGCCCTGGTGGGGTACATCGGCAGCGGGTCGGAACACGCTCTTAGTCTCGAGGTACTCCGGTTGCGCCGGCGCGTCGCCGAACTCGAGAACGAGCTCGCCGATCTGCGCTCCAGCTCCAACCCGGTACTCGAGCTGGAACTGCACGAACTCGCCGAAACCGCGCATCCCGCCCTGGCCTGACTGCTGACCGACTTGCCGCCGGCTTCGGCAGAGCCGAGCGGCTAATTTTCGCGTGTCCGTCGGCTCGGCACACCGACGTCGAGCTTCGCGCGCGCTAGTGTCCCGTGAACGAATCGCTGCGCCAGGAGCGCGCACTTGCCCCCCCGGGAGATTTGTGCACCTGAAGTCGCTGACGCTCAAGGGATTCAAGTCCTTCGCCTCGGCCACGACGCTCCGGTTCGAATCCGGTATCACCGCCGTCGTCGGGCCCAACGGCTCTGGCAAGAGCAATGTGGTCGACGCGATCGCGTGGGTGCTCGGCGAGCAGGGCGCGAAGACGCTCCGCGGCGGCAAGATGGAAGATGTCATCTTCGCCGGGACGGCGGGCCGCCCACCGCTCGGCCGGGCCGAGGTGATTCTCACCATCGACAACTCCGATGGCTTGCTGCCCATCGACTACGCCGAGGTCTCCATCACTCGCCGGATGTTCCGAGACGGCGCGAGCGAATACGAGATCAACGGCGAAAGCGTGCGGCTGCTTGACATTCAAGAGCTGCTGAGCGACTCCGGAATCGGCCGCGAGATGCACGTCATTGTCGGACAGGGACAGCTCGACTCGGTTCTGTCCGCGCGGCCCGACGAGCGACGGGGCCTCATCGAGGAGGCGGCAGGTGTCCTGAAACACCGAAAGCGTAAGGAGAAAGCGCTCCGCAAGCTCGATGCCATGCAGGCCAACCTGACCCGGCTGGCCGACCTCACCGACGAGCTTCGCCGGCAACTCAAACCTCTCGGGCGTCAGGCCGAAATCGCCCGCCGCGCGGCGGGAGTGCAGGCCGAACTGCGCGACTCCCGCTTGCGGCTACTTGCCGACGACCTGACGACGCTCTACGTCGCACGCGATAGCGAGGTCGCCGACGAGACGGTAGTCCGCGACCGCCGGGCACTGATCGAGGCCGATCTGACCGTCGCCCGGATCCGCGAGACTGATCTCCAGCACGCTCTCGCCACGGACGCTCCGGTGCTGGCGCACGCCCAGGAAACCTACTACCGGCTAACGGCGCTTTCCGAACGCTTTCGGGGAACTGCATCGCTCGCTGCCGAGCGGGGGCGGCACCTCGCCAGCCTGGCCAGGGAGGACCGCGCCGGACCGGACCCGGATCAGCTGGCCGCCGACGCGGACGAGCTGCGCGCTCAGGAAGCCGCACTCCACCACGAGCTCGAGGCCGCCCTGGCTCAACTGCACGCCGCGGTCGAGACTCGCATGGGACGCGAGACGGAACTCGCCGCGGCCGAGCGCGCCGTGCTGGCGGCTGCGCAGGCCGCAGGTGATCGCCGCGAAAGCATGGCCACCTTGACCGGTCGAGTGAATGCGTTGCGTACTCGGTCCGTCGCCGCCGGCGAGGAGATCGCGCGGCTGCGCACCGCCGCCGACGACGCCCGCGACCGGGCTAGTCGATCCGAGCGCGAGTTGCAGATCGTGCACGAGCAGGTCGGACTCCTCGACGAGGGCGAGGTCGGGCTCGACGAGCAACACGAGACAGCCGCCCGAGCGCACCACGACGCCGTCGAACGCGTCACCGAGCTGATCGAGACGGAGCGAGAGGCGGAACGCGATCGCTCTACCTGGACGGCCCGACGCGACGCCCTGGCCCTCGGGCTGACCCGAAGGGACGGCGCCGGCGTCCTGCTGGCTGCTGGCTCTCGGCTGCCGGGAGTTCTCGGATCGGTCGCCGCCCTGCTCACCGTCGAACCCGGTCGAGAGGCCGCGCTAGCCGCCGCGCTGGGGGCGGTGGCCGATGCGGTCGCGGTCAGCTCAGTTGACGATGCTGGGGCGGCGCTGCGACTGCTCAAGGCGGAGGACGCCGGTCGGGCCGGGCTGATTGTCGGCGGTGGACCACGCCTTCTTGATCGCTCGGAATGGCCGCAGCTGTCATCGGGAGCCGCGTGGGCCGTGGATCTCGTGCGGGCGCCGGACGCGTTGCGAGGTGCGATCGACCGGGCCCTGGCAAAGGTGGCGGTGGTCGACGAGCTGGACGACGCAGAGCGGCTCGTGGCACAGTGCCCGGGCATCCGCGTGGTGACCGCGGGCGGGGACGTGCTGGGTCCGGATTGGGCTGCTGGCGGCTCACCGTCAGCGCCGTCCACGATGGAGATCCAGGCCGCCGTCGACGAAGCGCAACTGCACGCTGACGAGGCCGCGGCCCGGCAGGAGAAAACCCAGGCGGAGCTCCAGGCCGCCACGGCCCGCGCTGCGCAGCTCGCATCCGAGGTCGACCGGGCACTGTCCGCTCTCAATGAGTCCGACGCGCGTCTCGCTGCGGTCGCAGAGCAGCTGGCACAGCTCGGCGCGGCGTCCCGCTCCGCCGCGGCCGAAGCGCGTCGGCTCGACGAAGCCGGCGCGGCCGCGGAGCAGGCTCGTGATCGCGATGTGGCCGGCCTCGCGGACCTCGAGGAGCGGCTTCGCCTAGCCGAACTGGAGCCTGAGGACGACGGCGAAATCGCGCTGGCCGGGCGCGATGCGCTACGGGAGGCGGTGGTTTCGGCGCGCGGTATCGAGCTCGACGCGCGACTCGCCGTTCGGACGAGTGAGGAGCGGGTTCGGGCCATAGCCGGCCGCGCCGACGGGCTGTTACAGGCCGCGAACCAGGAACGGGCGGCGCGACTGGAGCATGAGCAAGCCCGGCACCATCGCGCGCGCGGTGCCGCGGTGGCGGATGCGGTACACGACCTCGCCCGCGAGGTGTGCCGGCGAGTCGAACAGTCGTCAGTGCGCGCGGCGGCCGACTGGGACGCCATACAGCAGGCCCACGCGCAGCGAGAGGCTGAGCTCGTCACGCTCCGCACACGGTCTCGCGAGCTCGACGAGGAGGTCGTCCGGCTCACCGACGCGCTGCACCGCGACGAGATCGCGCGGGCCGAGCACCGGCTGCGCATCGAGTCGCTCGAGACGCGAGTCCTCGAGGAATACGGCGTATCGATTGAGGCGCTCCTCGCTGAATACGGCCCAGACCAGCTCGCGCCGCCGAGCGCGCAGGAGATGGCCGAGTTCGAGCAGGCCCGCGACCGCGGCGAGCAGGTGAGCGCTCCTTTGCCCGGGCCGTACGACCGGCGTACGCAGGAGAAGCGGGCCGCCCGCGCGGAACGCGATCTGGCCTTGCTGGGCCGAGTGAATCCGCTCGCCCTGGAGGAATTCGCCGCACTGGAAGAGCGCCACCAATTCCTGTCGACTCAGTTGGAGGATCTCAAGGCAACCCGGCGGGATCTGCTCACCGTGGTCAAAGAGGTCGACGAGCGCATCCTCGAGGTGTTCACCCGCGCGTATCAGGATGTCGCCGCCGAGTTCGAGACAGTCTTCGCGACCCTCTTCCCTGGTGGCGACGGGCGACTTGTCCTCACCGACCCGGATGACCTGCTGCAAAGCGGCGTCGACGTCGAGGCCAGACCCCCAGGCAAGAAAGTGAAACGGCTCTCACTACTGTCCGGTGGCGAACGGTCACTTACGGCCGTGGCGCTGCTCGTCGCGATCTTCCGGGCTCGGCCTAGCCCGTTCTACGTGCTGGACGAAGTCGAGGCAGCGCTGGACGAGATAAATCTTGGACGGCTCATCGGACTCGTCGATGAGCTGCGGGTGAGCAGCCAGCTCATCGTCATCACCCACCAAAAACGCACGATGGAGATCGCGGACGCGCTCTACGGCGTGACAATGCGCGGGGATGGCATCACCCAGGTAATCAGTCAGCGACTCAGAGAGGTCAGCGATGAACCAGCTGTGCACACGGCACGCCGCGAGCCGGTGACCTCCAGTTCGTAAGGTCCGGGTGGCGCCTGGTGCATTCTGAAGTCACTTACCCTGGTCCGGTGACATCGACCCCCCGGCCCGCCCGCCGCGGCCTGTTCGTCTCTTTGTTCGCCATCGCAGGCGTTGTTCTCGCCGCCTGCTCGTCCACCAGCAGCGGCACCGGGAAGGGGCCCTCCTCGAACGGACAGTCGTCGTCGTCATCCTCGTCCGCGGCATCGTCGAGCGCGCATAGCTCGTCGAAGCCACCCGTGCCGACCAAGCCCGTACACCTCTCGCTGTTACAGGGTGACGGGGTCACCTACGGCGTCGGGGAACCCATCATCGTTACGTTCAGCGTGAAACCCACGGACGCCAAGCCGTTCGTACGTGCGGTCAAAGTCACGGTCAACGGGCAGCCCGCCGACGGAGCGTGGTACTTCGAGCGGCCGTATGCCGACGTTGCCATGGAGGCGCACTACCGCCTGCGGGACTACTGGCCCGCGCACGCTCACATCCACGTCGACCTACCGGTCAAGGGAGTCAGTGCCGGAGCGGGATTGGCCTACGACGACAGCCTCACCCTCGACATGCTGATCGGCGATCAGCACATCTCAACGGTGGACGGCGGTTCGCTGCGCATGAACGTGCGGAGCAACGGCGCCCTCGTGAAGACGATGAAGGTCTCGCTCGGGGCAGCCGCCACTCCGACCTACAACGGCATCAAGGTCGTTATGGAGAAGAAGAATCCGCAGCGGATGATCGGCGATGGTCGCACCCCGTCGTCGACGTACGACGAACTGGTGCCCTGGTCGGTCCGAGTGACCCGATCCGGCGAATTCATACACGCCGCAGCCTGGAACGGCGGCAATATCGGCATCCGCAGCACGTCGAACGGATGCACCAACCTGAACGTCGCGGACGCGCAGTGGTTCTACCGCTTCTCGGTGTACGGCGACGTGGTGACATACCAGAACACCACTGGCGGACAGATGCCCGCGCTGGACGGCCTGGGAGACTGGAACGTCGCCTGGTCGCAATGGCAAGCCGGCGGACAGCTCGCCACCAGCTGATGACGTCGCCCGGCCGGTTCGCGACCGGCCGAGCGGTCGAGGATCCGCGACGACGCGCAGTTCCGACAAGGATCGCACCGTGTCGCGGCTAGCCATCGTGCGAACCCGGGCTGAAAGGATGCCTCGGTGACCTATCTCTGGATCATCGTCGCGATCGTGGTCGTGGCGGCGATCGGACTGAGCTTGTATCTCGTGTCCCGCCGTGGCCGGGGCGCGGTGCCCCCGGTCACGCGGCCGACTGGCGATACCCGCCCTGGCGCCGCGGACGAAGCCGAGGAGCGACGTGATACGTCCGGCTCGGGCGTCGGGACCCTCGCGCCGCCACCTCCTGGCTCGGTGACGACGCCGCCCGTCGAGGGGCCTGAGGTACTGCTGCCGCCGGCCGAGCCGGTCCCTGAGCTCGAGACGCCCGAGCCTACGGCTGGGCGCATGCAGCGGCTGCGCGCGCGCCTGGCGAGGTCGCAGAACGTCTTCGGCCGCGGTCTGTTGTCGGTCCTGTCTCGGGAACATCTCGACGAGGAAGCCTGGGAAGAGGTGGAGGACGCGCTGCTGAGCGCGGACGTCGGAGTCGGGGCAACCGCCGAGATCGTCGACCGCCTGCGGGATAGGACCAAGGTGCTCGGCACCCGATCTACCGGTGAGCTACGAGCGCTGCTCGCCGACGAACTCGTCGCCGCCATACGGCCAGACATGGATCGCTCGCTACGGACGCTGCCCCACAACGGGCATCCGGCCGTACTGCTCGTGGTCGGGGTCAATGGCACCGGCAAGACCACTACCTGCGGAAAGCTGGCCCGGGTGCTCATCGCGGACGGACGCACGGTGCTGCTCGGCGCCGCGGACACTTTCCGCGCTGCTGCAGCCGATCAGCTACAAACCTGGGGGTCGCGGGTGGGCGCCGAGACCGTGCGCGGCCCGGAGGGCAGCGACCCGGCGAGTGTTGCCTTCGACGCCGTCAAGCAGGGCACCGACCGCGCCGTCGACACGGTGGTGATCGATACCGCCGGTCGGCTGCACACCAAAGTCGGGCTGATGGACGAGTTAGGCAAGGTCAAGCGCGTCATCGAACGGCAGGGTCCGGTGGACGAGACCCTGCTCGTCCTGGACGCTACGACCGGGCAGAACGGCATGATTCAGGCCCGGGTGTTCACCGAGATCGTCGACGTCACCGGCATTGTGCTCACCAAGCTGGACGGCACGGCCAAGGGCGGGATCGTCATCTCCGTCCAGCGCGACCTGAACGTCCCGGTGAAGCTCATCGGGTTGGGCGAAGGAGCGGACGACCTGGCCCCATTCGACCCGGAGCAGTTCGTGGACGCGTTGCTGGGGGATACCGTCTGACGCCGCTGGTCGGTGGAGTTCACCGAATCTCCGTACGCTACCTCGCTGATGATCTTGGACTTGCCGCCGAGTAGCGACGCTTACTCCAAGATCTGTAACCTCGCTGAGCCCAAGATCACGCCGTGAGTTCGGCAGGTGTGGCAGGGTCGAAGACATGAAGGCGTTGTACAAGCCGGCCGCGCAACCGGGGCTCGAGCTGGTCGAACGGCCCGAGCCGCACGCAGGCCCGGGCGATGTGAAGATCCGCGTGCTGCGCACCGGCATCTGCGGCACTGACTTGCACATCGAGGCGTGGGACGACTGGGCCGCCGGCTCCGTCAATGCACCGCTCATAGTCGGCCATGAGTTCTGCGGCGAGGTGGTCGCCGTGGGTGCCGGTGTGCGCGATGTCCGGGTCGGCGATCAGGTGTCCGGTGAGGGTCACATCGTTTGCGGGACCTGCCGTAATTGCCGGGCCGGACGACGCCATCTGTGCATCCGCACCGAGAGCGTCGGGGTAAACCGAGACGGGGCGTTCGCCGAGTACGTGGTGCTACCGGAAAGCAACGTGTGGGTGCACCACCCGGCGCTAGACCCTGACCTCGGTGCGATATTCGATCCGTTCGGCAACGCGGTGCACACCGCGTTGACATTTCCGCTCGTCGGCGAAGACGTGTTGATCACCGGTGCCGGACCGATCGGATTGATGGCGGCAGCGGTCGTACGGCACGTCGGCGCACGCTACGTCGTGATCACCGACGTCAGCGAGTCTCGCCTGCAACTCGCGCGTGGACTGGGCGTCGACCTGGCGCTGAACGTGACCACCGACTCCATCGCCTCGGCTCAACAACACCTCGGCATGGTCGAGGGATTTGATGTCGCGCTGGAGATGAGTGGACACCCCAGCGCGCTGCCCGACGTGATCGACAACCTCAATCACGGCGGGCGCATCGCCCTGCTCGGCCTGCCCGCGGGCTCTATCGATATCGACTGGGCCAAGGTTGTGACGCACATGATCACGATCCAGGGGATCTATGGCCGACAGATGTTCGAGACCTGGTATGCGATGAGTGCGATGTTGCGCCATGGTGCGGAACTGCAGAAGGCGATCACCTCTGTCGTCACTGACCGCTTCCCGGCATCGCTCTGGGCGCATGCGTTCGCGGCGGCCCGGGCGGCCGATCGGGGCAAGGTCGTCATCGACTGGACACAGTGAGGAGCCGGAATGTACGGAGCGACCAAGGACGAGCTGCAGGCCACGCTGGCTGAGATCCGGGACGCCGGCTTGTTCAAGGCTGAGCGCGAGCTCTCGTCACCGCAGGCGGCGCGCGTGCGGGCGAACGGGCGCGAGGTGCTGAACTTCTGCGCCAACAACTACCTCGGCCTCGCGGATCATCCGCAGATCGTTGCCGCGGCCAAGGCAGCGCTCGACGAGTGGGGCTTCGGCATGGCGAGCGTGCGGTTCATCTGCGGCACCCAGACCCAGCACACTGAGCTCGAAGCCCGGCTGTCGCGGTTCCTGCACACCGAGGGGACGATCTTGTTCTCCTCCTGCTTCGATGCCAACGGGGGAGTATTCGAGGTTTTGCTCGACGACCGGGACGTCGTGATCTCGGACGAGCTCAACCACGCGTCGATCATCGACGGGATCCGGTTGTGCAAGGCGGCCCGGCGGCGCTATCGCAACCGGGACATGACAGACCTGGAGGTTCAGCTGAAGGAATCCATGGGGGCCCGGCGACGACTGATCGCGACAGACGGCGTGTTCTCGATGGACGGTTACCTCGCGCCCCTGGACGAGATCTGCGCTTTGGCCGAGCGCTACGGCGCGCTGGTGCTGGTCGACGACTCACATGCCGTCGGGTTCGTCGGGCCCACGGGCGCGGGCACACCTGAGCTGTTCGGCGTCGCCGATCGGGTCGACATCGTCACGGGCACCCTGGGCAAGGCCCTCGGTGGGGCGTCCGGCGGCTACGTGAGCTCCCGGGCCGAGATCGTGGAACTGTTGCGCCAACGGTCGCGTCCGTACCTGTTCTCCAACGCGGTCGCGCCGTCGGTCGTCGCCGGCTCCCTGGCGGCGCTCGACCTGGTGGCCGGTAGCGACGAGCAGCGCGCGGCCTTGCGTCGCAATACGACGTTGTTCCGCCGCCGGATGACCGACGAAGGCTTCGATGTGTTGCCCGGCGAGCACCCCATCACGCCGGTCATGTTCGGCGACGCCAAGCGGGCGACCGCGATTGCCGACGCGATGCTCGAAGAGGGCGTCTACGTCATCGCGTTCTCCTTCCCGGTCGTGCCGAGGGAGAAGGCCCGGATCCGAGTGCAGCTATCCGCCGCGCATTCCGAGCGAGACGTCGAGACGTGTGTGCAGGCGTTCGTCGCGGCGCAGTCCGCGACTTAGCGCCTGCGGCTCTTAGCCAGCACCGGCGCTATCGGCCTCGGCCACGAAGGCGTCGCTGACGTACCGGGCGAGACCCGGCTCGATTGTCTCGTAGTGCGCAGTGAACCGTTCGTCGGTGACGTACATCTCGCCCAGGCTTCGGTGCATGGCCGGCGGGCAGTCATAGAACCAGCGGGCGATGTGCTGCCGGTGCTCCCGAGCCGTCTCGATCGCCGCTGCACCGTGGGCCGGAACACCGGAGCGCAGCAACTCGGCGAATCGCTGCTCGATGCGGTTGGCCTCGGCCTTGATCCGCAGCCAGTCCTCCTTCGCATAGGTGGACGTACGTCGATCGGACTGCGACCACGCGTCGGCCTCCCCCCACCGCTGCTCGGCCTCGGCGGTCCACTCCGCGCCGCGGTAGTCGGCGCCGAACACTTCGAACTGCTCCTCGGGGTTCAGCGACATACCCATTTTCTGTGCCTCCATCTCGTGCTCAATCGCGTCCACCAGCGAGCCCATCCGCTCAGCATCTGCTCCTCCTCGCTAGGGTGTGCACCACTCTGCGCCCTCACGTTGCGTCAAGGTCAAGCGATGTCCGCGATGCGCTCCGACCGCCGATACGCCGACCGGCGGGCGGGGCTTTCGCCATGTCGATGGCGCTGGTTACACAGGCGAAACACCATGGGCCCATTGCGTTAACAGGCACCCCGCAACCTGTCGGCAGCGCGCTCTCCGGCGCGTTGAGACCTGACCCAAGGGGGACCCCCTGTGTCACAACTAGCGTTGGCGGCGACGCAGTACGTGCCGTTCGATTCGAAGAAGAGTCTGAACTCCGGAGACACCGCGTGGGTACTGGCTTCGGCCGCTCTCGTGTTGTTGATGACCCCGGGGCTGGCCTTCTTCTACGGCGGCATGGTGCGCGCCAAACAAATGCTCGGCATGCTGATCCAGAACTTCGCGGCTATCGCGGTCGTGAGCCTCACCTGGATCCTCATCGGCTTCTCCCTAGCTTTCGGCGGGGAGGGCAAGTTCCTCGGCGACCTGCACTTCTTTGGCATGCAGAACGTCAACGACGTCGTCCCCGCGCTGGGTACCGCGCAGACGATCCCGACTCTCGCGTTCGTCGCTTTCCAAGTGACGTTCGCGATCATCACCCCAGCCTTGATCACCGGCGCGGCGGCCGACCGTTGGAAATTCGGCGCGTTCGTGGCCTTCGTCGCGGTGTGGTCGATCGTTATCTATGCCCCGGTCGCGCACTGGGTGTTCGACGGCTATGGCTGGCTCAACCAATCCCTGCAACCGGCCGGCAAGTTCTTCGCCGAAGACTTCGCCGGAGGAACCGTTGTCCATATCAATGCGGGTGCCGCGGGTCTCGCAATGGCGCTCGTGCTGGGCAAGCGCCGGGGCTGGCCGCGGGAGAAGATGCGGGGCAACAACATCCCATTCGTCATGCTCGGCGCCGGCCTGCTGTGGTTCGGCTGGTTCGGATTCAACGCCGGATCGGCACTGACAGCCGGCGACCTTGCGTCCTACGCCTGGGTCAACACCAACACGGCGACAGCGACGGCGTTGCTGGCCTGGATCATCGTGGAGAAGCTGCGCTACGGGAAGTCCACGGCTCTCGGCGCCGCGTCTGGCGCTGTCGCCGGGCTGGTCGCGATCACCCCCTGCGCCGGCTTCGTCAGCCCGATCGGGTCAATCTTCATCGGTCTGCTCGCCGGAAGCATCTGTGCGTTTGCGATCAACCTGAAGAACAAGTTCGGCTATGACGACTCGCTCGACGTCGTCGGGGTGCACCTCGTCGGCGGCTGGATCGGCACGCTGTGCATCGGCTTCTTCAGCACCACCGGCACCAACTCGCTCGCGAACGACGGCATCCTGTACGGCGGCGGGGGCAAGTACGGCGGATGGAACCTACTGCTGCACCAGTTCATGGCCGCCGGAGCGGTGACGATCTTCTCCTTCGCCGGTACCTTCGTCATCGCCAAGGTGATCGGGCTGTTCTTCAAGACTCGGGTCAGCGAGGACGAGGAACTGTTGGGTCTCGACCTCGCGATCCACGGTGAGTCGGCATACGACTTCGGCCCGATCGGTGGGGTCGGTGCGGGTGACTACGTGCCCGCGCCGGCGGGAAGTAAAGAGAGGGTGGATGCATGAAGCTCATCACCGCGGTCATCAAGCCGTTCAAGCTCGATGACGTGAAGGCCGCCCTCGAAGTGCTCGGCGTGCAGGGGCTCACCGTGAGCGAGGTGCAGGGCTTCGGGCGCCAGCGCGGCCACGTCGAGGTGTATCGGGGCGCCGAGTACACCGTCGACCTCGTGCCGAAGGTGCGGGTCGAAGTGCTGGTCGACGTCGTGGATGCGGACAAGGTCGTCGATGCCGTGCTCGAGGCAGCGCGAACGGGCAAGATCGGCGACGGTAAGGTGTGGGTCACCGACATCGACACCGTGATCCGGGTAAGGACAGGTGAGCGGGACGCCGACGCGCTCTGACCGACCGCGCGCGGTTGCGGCGGACGGTTTAGGCACAGTCCGGGCTGGCGTGTTACGCCAGCCCGGACTTGTCGGTGAGCGCCTGCGCGGAGCGCTGTCTGATGCCTACGACGCCTGGCTGCAAGGGCTGAACGCCAGCCACCTGCTGGGTGCCGGCACAGCGCTGGTCGCTGTCGGCGGTTTGGGCCGCCGCGAAGCCGCCCCCTACTCGGATGTCGACCTGCTGCTCGTGCACACCGGAAAGGCCGAGCAGGTCAAGGACGTCGCCGACGCTCTCTGGTATCCAATCTGGGACAGCAAGGTCCGGCTCGATCACGCGGTGCGCACGCCGGACCAGGCGCTGCGCGTTGCGCAGGACGATGTGAAGGCGCTGCTCAGCCTCCTTGCCGTCCGACATGTCACGGGGGATGCGGGCGTGTCCGGGCCGTTGCGGGAGCGGCTCCTCGATCTGTGGCGGGCCACCGCGCCCAAACGGGTTCCCGAGCTACGCGAGATCTGTCTCGCCCGCTGGCGGATCGCCGGCGATGCGGCGTTCCTGCTCGAGCCCAACCTGAAGGACGCGCGGGGCGGCCTCCGGGACGCACAGATCCTGCACGCGCTCGCTATCGCCCAGCTCGTGGACTATCCGCAAGCGGTGCGGGAGGCGTACGGCACGTTGCTTGACATCCGCGGCGAGCTGCATCGACGGCTCAAGCGAGACGAGGACGTGCTTCGGCAGCAGGAGCAGCCGGAGCTGGCGCGGACCTTCGGCGTGTCCAACGCCGACGCGTTACTCCGCCGGGCCAACGAAGCCGCACGCACGGTCGGGCTCGCGCTGGACATCGCCTGGCGCCGGGTCGAGATCCGCCGCCGGCCCCAGCGCGCACTGTCGTCACGCCGGCTATTGCCGGGAAGATTCGGCGCGGCTGCGGCCGATCGCACACCGCTCGCCAAGGACGTCGTCGCCCAAGACGGCGAGGTGGTACTCGCCCTGGCCGCAGACCCGTGGGCCGACCCGGTGCTGGTGATCCGCGCCGCGCGGGCGGCTGCGGACAACGACCTGCCGCTGTCCCCGTTCGCGCTGGAACGGTTGGCCACGGAGAGCTCCTCGCTCCCCCAGCCGTGGCCGGCCGAGGCGCTGGACGATTTCGTGGCGTTGCTCGGCACCGGGCGCCGGGCGGTGCCGGTCCTCGAATCCTTCGACCAGGCTGGGCTACTCGTTCGGCTGGTGCCGGAATGGAACGCCGTCCGCTTCGCCGCCCAGCACAACCCGGTGCATCGCTGGACCGTCGACCGGCACCTGCTGGAAACGGCTGCCCAAGCCGCCGATCTGGTCCGCCAAGTGTCGCGACCGGACCTGCTGCTCATCGGCGCCCTGCTGCACGACATCGGCAAGGGATACCCCGGCGCCGACCACTCGGTGACCGGCGCCGTCATGACGGAGAAGATCGCGAACCGCATGGGTCTGTCGTACGGAGACGCCGCGACCGTGACGGCGCTCGTGCGTCATCATCTGTTGCTCCCCAACACGGCAACCGGCCGTGATCTGGCCGATCCGATGACCATCACGACGGTGGCCGATTCAGTCGGCGGGTCGGTCGAGCTGCTCGAGTTGTTGCAGGCCCTTGCGATTGCCGACGCCCTGGCGACCGGGCCCGCGGTCTGGAGTGACTGGAAGGCCGGCCTGGTCGATGACCTCGTACGCCGCACTCGCGCCGTCCTCGGTGGCGCCCCGCTGCCCGCCGCGCCGGCGCTGGACGATCGCGGACGTCGCCTGGCCGAGGCGGGCGCGCTCGCCGTGGAGATGGTGGGCGACGAGGTCCTGGTGGCCGCGCCGGACTCGCCGGGTGTCCTGTCCCGCACCGCGGGCGTGCTCGCCCTGCACTCGCTGGATGTGCGCTCGGCATCGATCCACACCCACGCCGGGATGGCTGTCAATTCGTTCGTGGTCGAGGCCAGGTTCGGGACGGCTCCGGGCGTCGCGATCCTGCGTAATGACCTGATCCGGTCGCTCGAGTGGTCCCTCCCGCTCGCCGAGCGGCTGGCGGCCAAGGAGCGGGCCTATGCCCGCGGCGACACGGCCGGCCGTCAGCCCCCTACGGTCCGCTGGCTGGACGATGCGGCCACGGATGCGACCGTGCTCGAACTCCGGACTGACGACGCCATCGGTCTGCTGTATCGGGTTACGGCCGTTCTCGAGCGCTGCGGGGTGGACATCCGCTCGGCCCGCGTCTCGTCTCTCGGCGGCTCCGTCGTCGACGCGTTCTACGTGACTGCGGCGGATGGCCGCCGGGTGCCCGTCGCCTCCCGCAAACACATCGAGGCGGCGCTCCAGCAGATCTAGCGTCTTTGCCGCGCGGGTCGACGCATTATGTCTCAAGCTCGAGTCGAACTTCCGTCTTGTCCCGCGTCTCCGTGGTACCAGTGGGACAGGTGAGCACCACGGGAATGCTCACCCGTACCACCGATGCGCGCGAGCCGCCGGCAGCGTCTGCGTCGTCGGCGTAGTGCGCAGGGTGAGTACAGGCCGGTGTCGATTGGCCGGTAATGTGAAGGTGGTCTCGCGGGCCAACGACGTCCGGCGGGGTCTCCGCCGCATCAGTCACAGCCGATTGCGCTGCCGGCAGCTTGCTCCGCTCCAGCTACCGAGAGGTGCCCGTGGAATTCTCCGCTGTGCCGTCTGCGAGAGGGCTCTACGACCCCCGCTACGAGTCCGACTCGTGCGGCGTGGCGTTCGTCGCTGATCTGCAGGGCCGGGCCAGCCACACGATCGTCGCGCACGCGCTCGCCGCCCTGCACAATCTCGATCACCGGGGTGCAGCCGGCGCCGAGCCGTCGTCGGGAGACGGTGCTGGCATCACCGTGCAGGTCCCAGATGCGTTCCTTCGCGACGTCAGCGGCTTGCAGTTGCCGCCCGTCGGCGCCTACGCCACCGGCATCGCCTTCTTGCCCGTCGATTCCCGGGCGGCGGCTGACGCAGTCGCTCTCGTCGAACAGGTCGCCGACGAGGAAGGACTGGTCGTCCTGGGCTGGCGGGACGTCCCCACCGACCCCGCCGGAGTAGGGCCGACGGCACGGCGGGTGATGCCTGCATTCCGGCAACTGTTCGTACGAGGCGCCGCCAACGAATCCGGCCTGGAATTGGAGCGCCGCGCTTTTTGCCTGCGCAAAGTGGCTGAGCGACGGGCTCGAGACCGCAACATTGGGTTGTATTTCCCGTCCTTTTCTGCGCGCACCTTTGTCTACAAAGGGATGCTCACCGCGGATCAGCTGGCGACATTCTTCCCGGATCTCACCGACGAGCGATTCAGCAGCGCTATCGGGATGGTGCATAGTCGATTTTCGACAAACACTTTCCCGTCCTGGCCTCTCGCGCATCCGTTCCGCTATGTCGCCCACAACGGGGAAATCAATACGATACGCGGTAACCGGAACTGGATGCAGACGCGAGAGGCCTTGCTCAAATCTGACCTCATTCCCGGTGACCTGACTCGGTTGTTCCCCATCTGCACGCCAGAGGCAAGCGACTCAGCGTCCTTCGACGAGGTGCTCGAGCTGCTCCATTTGGGCGGCCGCAGCCTGCCACACGCTGTGCTGATGATGATTCCGGAAGCCTGGGAAAATGCGACCCGAATGGACCCGGCGCGGCGAGATTTCTACGCGTTCCACGCTGCGCTCATGGAGCCATGGGATGGTCCGGCGTGCGTCAACTTCACTGATGGCACCGTCATCGGCGCGGTTCTCGATCGCAACGGTCTCCGACCCGGACGGTGGTGGCAGACCGCCGACGGGCTGGTCGTCCTCGGTAGCGAGTCCGGTGTGCTCGACATCGACCCAGCGCGCGTCGTGGCGAAGGGCCGGCTCCAGCCCGGGCGGATGTTCCTCGTCGACACCGCGCGCGGGCACATCGTGCATGACGACGAGATCAAGTCGGAGCTGGCCGCGGCGAAGCAGTACGGCGAATGGCTGTACTCCGGGCTGCTCCAGTTGGCTGCCCTCCCGGACCGCGAGCACATGGTGTACCCGCACGAATCCGTCACCAGGCGGCAGCAGATATTTGGATACACCGAGGAAGAGCTGCGCGTTCTCATCGCACCCATGGCGAAGAGCGGTGTCGAGCCGATCGGATCAATGGGCACCGACACCCCGCTGGCGGGGCTGTCGAAACGTCCCCGCTTGCTGTTCGACTACTTCAGCGAGCTGTTCGCGCAGGTGACGAATCCGCCGCTCGACGCGATTCGCGAGGAGATGGTGACCTCTCTCGCCGGCACGATCGGGCCGGAGCAGAACCTACTCAATCCAGGACCGGCGTCTTGTCGACACATAGTCGTTCCCCATCCGGTGATAGACAACGACGAGCTGGCGAAGATCTGGAACATCAACGCCGACGGTGATCTGCCTGGCTTCGGCTGTGCGCTCATCGACGGGCGCTACCCGGTGCACGGTGGCGGTGAAGCCCTGGCCGGTGCGCTGGATCGGGTGCGCCGAGAAGCTTGCGACGCGATTAGCGCCGGCACCCGAATCCTGGTGCTGTCCGATCGCGGATGCGACGAGAATTATGCGCCGATCCCGTCACTGCTGCTGACGTCCGCGGTACATCACCACTTGGTCTCGACCGGGCAACGTACTCAGGCCGGGCTCGTCGTGGAGACCGGTGAGGTGCGCGAGGTGCACCACGTCGCATTGCTGGTCGGCTATGGCGCCGCCGCGGTAAATCCGTACCTCGCGTTCGAGACCATCGACGACCTGGTCGCCCAGGGTGCGATATCCGGACTGAGCGCTGAACAGGCGATCGGGAACTACGTAAAAGCGCTGAGCAAGGGCGTGCTCAAGGTGATGTCGAAGATGGGCATCTCCACGATCGCGTCCTATATCGGCGCCCAGGTCTTCGAGTCGTTCGGTTTGGCCCAGGACGTGGTTGATGCTTACTTCGGAGGTACGCCGTCCCGGCTCGGCGGGGTTGGCCTCGACGTGCTCGCGAGCGAGGTCGCCGCCCGACATGCGCGGGCTTATCCGGTCGTGCCATCCGCGCTCGCCCATCGCCGGCTCGACGTCGGTGGTGAGTACCTGTGGCGCCGCGAGGGAGAGCTGCACCTGTTCAATCCGGAGACGGTGTTCCTGCTCCAGCACGCGACCCGGCAACGTCGATACGACGTGTTTCGCGAGTACACCGACACGGTGGAGCGGCTCAATCGCGAAGGTGGCACGCTGCGCGGGTTGTTCGCGTTGCGCGAAGGCGTTCGGCCGGCCGTCCCGCTGGACGAGGTGGAGCCGGTGTCCGAGATCGTGCGCCGGTTCGCGACCGGCGCCATGTCCTACGGCTCGATCTCGGCCGAGTCGCACGAGACGCTCGCGATCGCGATGAACCGGATAGGCGGCAAGTCGAATTGCGGCGAGGGAGGCGAGGACGCGCGGCGTTTCACCCCGGATCCGAACGGCGATCTGCGTAGATCCGCGGTCAAGCAGGTGGCATCGGGCCGGTTCGGCGTTACCAGTCATTATCTGGTCAACGCCGATGACATTCAGATCAAGGTTGCGCAGGGCGCCAAGCCGGGGGAGGGCGGTCAGCTGCCTGGTTTCAAGGTGTATCCCTGGATCGCCCGTACGCGGCATTCGACACCGGGCGTTGGGCTGATCTCCCCGCCGCCACACCACGACATCTATTCGATCGAAGATCTGAAGCAGCTCATCCACGACCTCAAGAACGCGAATCCGCGAGCCCGGGTACACGTCAAGCTCGTCGCCGAGACGGGGGTCGGGACCGTCGCGGCGGGCGTGTCGAAAGCGCACGCGGACGTCGTGCTCATCTCGGGGCATGACGGCGGGACCGGTGCCGCGCCGCTGACCTCGTTGAAACATGCTGGTCTGCCCTGGGAACTCGGCTTGGCTGAGACCCAGCAGACCCTGCTGCTCAACGGGCTTCGAGACCGCATCACTGTCCAGGTCGACGGCGCGATGAAGACCGGTCGCGATGTCGTCGTCGCCGCGTTGCTCGGTGCTGAGGAGTACGGCTTCGCGACCGCCCCGCTCATCGTGTCGGGGTGTGTGATGATGCGGGTTTGCCATCTCGATACCTGTCCGGTTGGCATCGCGACCCAGAACCCCGAGCTGCGACGTCGCTTCACCGGCACGCCGGAGTTCGTCGTCACCTTCTTCGAGTACATCGCCGAACAGGCGCGGGAGATACTCGCCTCACTCGGCTTCCGTTCTCTGGACGAGGCAATCGGGCACGTCGAGATGCTCGACACCGCGCAGGCAATCGCCCACTGGAAGTCCGACGGACTGGATCTGACGCCAATCCTGCAGCCGCCACCAGTACCGGATGGCACGCCGCTGCGACGATATGTCGAGCAAGATCATAGTCTGGACGGTGCACTCGACAACACGTTGATTCAGCTGTGTGAAGGCGCATTGCTGGACGGCCGGCCGGTTCGGCTCGAGCTGCCGGTGCGAAATGTGAATCGCACTGTCGGCACGATGCTGGGCTCGCTTGTCACAAGCCGCTTCGGTCCGAGTGGCCTGCCACCGGACACGATCGATATCACCTTTCGCGGCTCAGCCGGCCAATCGTTCGGCGCATTCCTGCCCGGCGGCATGACCATGCGACTGTTTGGCGACGCCAACGACTATGTCGGCAAGGGATTGTCCGGCGGCCGACTCGTCGTGCGTCCCGACGAGTCTGCGCTGTTCGCCGCCGAGCACAACGTCATCGGTGGCAACGTGATCGCCTACGGCGCGACCGGTGGGCAGATGTTTCTTCGGGGGGTTGTCGGCGAACGGTTCTGCGTTCGCAATTCGGGCGCCACCGTGGTCGCCGAGGGCGTTGGCGACCATGCTCTGGAGTACATGACCGGCGGCTATGCCGTGATCCTCGGCCCGACAGGGCGAAACCTCGGCGCGGGAATGTCGGGCGGCCTCGCGTTCGTCCTCGATCTCGACCGGGGCTTGGTAAACGGTGAGCTCGTCGACGTAGAAGGCGTCACTGGCGAGCTAGCGGATGTGCTGCGCGAGATCATGTACGAGCACGCCAGCTGCACGGAGTCACCGGTCGCGGCAGCCTTGCTCAATGGCTGGCCGGACGCGCTGTCTCGGTTCTCATCCATTGTGCCGCGGGATTACCGGCGGGTCCTGGACGCTACCCGGCGGGCTCGAGCCGCAGGCGAGGATGTTGATCTCGCCGTGATGGCCGCCGCGCGTGGCTGACCGGGTGGTTACCCTTACGCTGAGCGAGTGAGGCGTCGCGCGAAGATCGTCTGCACCTTAGGACCGTCCACCGACACACCAGAGCGAGCCCGCGCGCTCGTCGATGCGGGCATGGACGTCGCCCGCTTGAATTTCAGCCACGGCGACCACGCAGAGCAGGGGCGCCGATTCCACGAGGTTCGTCTGGCGGCGGAGGCCGCCGGCCGCAATATCGCTGTCTTGGCGGACCTGCAAGGCCCGAAGATCCGGCTCGGACGGTTCGCCAACGGTCCGGTCGACTGGTTCACGGGAGAACGTGTCCGGATCACGATCGAGGAATGCGAAGGCACGCACGACCGCGTATCGACGACATATAAGCACTTGGCTGACGATGTTCGGCCGGGCGATCGGTTGCTGGTGGACGACGGGAATGTCGCCCTGGTCGCGGTCGAGATCGAGAATGGCACCGACGTGGTGTGTGACGTCACCGAGGGCGGCCGAGTCAGCAACAACAAGGGCTTGTCGCTGCCGGGCGTCGCAGTGAGCGTGCCGGCGATGTCGGACAAGGACGCCGATGACCTGGAGTTCGCTCTTCGGCTCGGCGTCGATTTCGTCGCATTGTCCTTCGTCCGTGCGCCCGAGGACGTGAAGCTCGTCCAGCAGGTCATGACATCCGTCGGCATACATCGCCCGGTGATCGCCAAGATCGAGAAGCCCGAAGCGGTCGACCGGCTGGCCGAGATTGTGCTCGCATTCAACGGTGTCATGATCGCGCGCGGAGACCTCGGGGTGGAAATGCCGCTCGAGCAGGTGCCCGTCGTGCAGAAGCGAGCGGTCCAGATATGCCGCGACAACGCCAAGCCCGTGATCGTGGCAACGCAGATGCTCGAGTCGATGATCACTCACTCCCGGCCCACCCGCGCCGAAGCGTCCGACGTCGCCAACGCGGTACTCGACGGTGCCGACGCGGTCATGCTCTCCGGCGAGACGAGCATCGGCACCTATCCGATGCAGGCGGTGGCGACGATGTCGCGCATCATCTCCTCGGTCGAGTCTTCGGGCTCGCTCGCGCCGGCGCTGCAGCACGTTCCCCGGACGTCCGGAGGAGCGATCGTCAAGGCGGCCAAGGACATCGGCGATGCGTTGGGCGCGGTTGCTTTGGTCGCGTTCACTCAGACCGGTGACACCGCTCGGAGACTCTCTCGACTGCATCCGGGGCAACGTCTCCTCGTCTTCACGCCTGATGAGAATGTGCAGCGGCAGATGGCTTTACAGTGGGGGGCCGAAGCACACCTGACCTGGACGGTCCGCACGACGGACGAGATGGTTCGCCAGGTCGACTCCGCGCTGGTACAGCGCGGTGTCTGCCATATCGACGACCTTGTCATCATCGTCGCGGGCACGCCGCCGACGACGCCCGGAGCAACCAACACCATCCGGGTGCATCACATCGGAGACGTCCTGCAACGTGACCGCTGACATCGCACTCGTAGAGAACCAGCCGGTCGTCGACGCGCTGGTAGATCTGCTCGACCTGGAGTTGGTCGAACCCGACGTGTTTCGTCGGGCGTAGTCCGCAGATCTCCTTGCAGCGCGTGTTCGGCGGCCAGGTCGCAGGGCAGGCGCTCGTAGCGGCGGCGCGCACCGTCGACCCGGACCGACCGGTGCACTCGTTGCACTCCTACTTCATCCGACCCGGGGACCCGTCCGTTCCGATCAGGTACCGAGTCGACCGGGTGCGGGACGGACAGTCGTTCACGACCCGTCGGGTCATCGCGATCCAGCACGACAAGGCGATCTTCGCTCTTGCCGCGTCGTTCCAGCTGGCCCAGGGCGGAGTCGACCACCAGCTGCAGATGCCCAATGTGCCCGCTCCGGAGACGCTACCGACGCTGCAGGACCGCTACGAGGGATTCGAGGACGTGGCCGCGGCCTATGTCGCGGCTACCGCGGCCGTTCGACATCCGCTACGTGGACGACCCACCGTGGATCCAGCGGTCGCACGGTCCGCGGGAACACGCCCCGCACCGCATGTGGATGCGTGCCGCGGGGACGCTGCCAGACGACCCGGTGGTACACGTCTGCGCGCTGACCTTTGCCTCCGACCTCACCGTGCTCGACTCGGTGCTTATCCACCACGGATTGGCCGCCGCGCTCGACCCGGTCAAGACGGCGTCGCTCGACCATGCCATGTGGTTCCATCGCGGCTTCCGCGCGGACGAATGGTTCCTCTACGTGACGACCTCGCCGTCCGCCTCGGGTGGCCGAGGCCTGGCGGAGGGCAAGATCTTCGCCCGAGACGGCCGGCACATCGCCAGCGTCGTGCAAGAGGGCATGTTGCGCGTGCCCAGCGCCTGATCACGGGTCGGCGGCGTGCTGCAGCTCGGCCCACGCCGCGGCGACATGCCGGCGTTCGGTCTGGGGCGAGCCGATGGCCATCCGGAGGGTCAACCGCTCCTCCGCCGCAGTGTGGGTGAGATACATCCGGCCGGCGGCGTTGACTCGCTCCATGAGGTGACGAGTTGCCTCGTCGCCGGACCGCAGCCGGAACGTGACGAGGGAGAGTGGATGCGGACCGACGAGTTCGAAGCGATCGTCGTCCGCAACCCAGGAGGCGAATTCCTGCGCGAGAGCGACGTCGGCACGGACGTGCGCGCAGAGGCCCTCGGCGCCATACCACCGGATGACGGCCCATAGCTTGAGCGCGCGGAAGCGCCGACCCAGCGGCACATGCCAGTCTCGGTAGTCGATAACCTGCGCCAGATTCGGTCGCGGCATTGCGGAGATACTCCGGCAGGATCGACAGGGCCGCGACGATGTCGTGCTCGTTCCGCGACCCACATCGCGTCGCAGTCGAAGTTCGTCAGCAGCCACTTGTGCGGATTCGTGCAGTAGGAATCGGCGAATTCGAGTCCCTCATTGAGCCAACGCAGCTCGGGGCAGACCGCGGCAACACCGGCCCAGGCGGCATCGACATGCAGCCACGCGCCGCAGCTGCGCGCGATCTGACCCAGCTTCGCCACCGGGTCGATCGCCCCGACACCAGTGGTACCGATCGATGCCACGACGAGCGCCGGCGTGTAACCCGCCGACCGGTCGGCCTCGATCAGGTGACGCAGGTGATCTGGTCGCGCGGCCCAGGTTGCCGGATCGATGTCGATCGTGCGCAGCGCGTCCGTGCCGAGACCGGCCACTCGGCACGCTTTCTCCACCGACGAGTGCGTCTGGCTCGACGTGTACACGGTGAGCCGCTCGGTGCCGACGCCGGTGCGTGCCGTCCGCCCACCCGTCGCCCGGTGAATCGCGGCCAGCAAGGCGACCAAAGCGGCGTCCGATGCGGAGTGCTGGATCACGCCGGCGCCCGCGTCCGGCCGAACGAAACCGCGGCGGTAGGTCGAGCAGTGCGGCCAGCCAGTCGAGCACGTGCGTCTCGAGCTCGGTCGCTGCGGGGGAGGTCGCCCAGATCATGCCCTGGACGCCGAGGCCAGACGCGAGTAGATCGCCGAGGATCCCCGGACCGCTGGCGTTCGCGGGGAAGTAGGCGAAGAAGGACGGGTGCTGCCAATGGGTGATGCCGGGCAGCAGGATCGCGTCCAGGTCGCGTAACACGGCGTCGAAGCCTTCGCCGTGTTCGGGTGGGTCGGCCGGCAGGGCGGCCCGGATTTCGCCGGGCTTGACCGTGGACAGCACCGGAAAGGACTCCAGCCGCTCGTAGTACGCGGCGATCCACTCGACGACCTGGTGGCCATACTTCCGGAACTCGTCCGGCGTCATGTGATCGGTCACGCCAGCCAGTCTTATCCAACCGGTACCAGGAAAGCCCGGCCTGGTGGCTCGGCGTCAGCGACCCAGCGGTTGATCGGGCGATGATCTTCGACTTGCTGCCCGGGAGCGACGATAAGTCCAAGATCACCGCATTCGGTGCCCCCGGTGGGATTCGAACCCACACTGGACGGTGTTTGAGACCGCTTCCTCTTCCGGTTGGGATACAGGGGCTTAGACCACGGGAGATGCTACCGGGGCTAGGCTGACCCACAGCGTTGTCGTCGACCGGAGGGGCGCACCAGTGTCTGCTGCGTCATCGAGTAGACGTGCTAGCCCGAGCCGGGCCACCGATGGCAACAGCAGGCCGCGAGTACTCATCGCCGAGGACGAGGCCCTCATCCGCCTCGACTTGCGGGAGATGCTGCAGGAGGAGGGTTACGACGTCATCGGCGAGGCGGCCGACGGTGAGCAAGCTGTCGCCTTGGCGGTGGACCTGAACCCGGACCTCGTCATCTGTGACGTCAAGATGCCCAAAATGGACGGAATTGCCGCTGCCGCACAGATTGCCGACAAGCGCATCGCCCCGGTGGTCATCCTGACCGCATTCAGCCAACGGGACCTGATCGAGCGGGCCCGCGACGCCGGAGCAATGGCCTACCTCGTCAAGCCGTTTCAGAAGCGGGACCTGCTGCCGGCCATCGAGATGGCCACCTCACGATTCTCCGAAATCCGGGCGCTGGAGGGCGAAGTTACCGATTTGCGCGAGCGCCTAGAGGCTCGCAAGCTCATCGAACGGGCTAAGGGACTGCTCATGTCCAAGCATGCGATGAGCGAGCCGGAGGCGTTCCGCTGGATTCAGCGCGCGGCTATGGACAACCGGACTTCGATGCGCTCCGTAGCCGAGCTTGTACTGAGCGGTGATGCAAGCGGTTAGGTTTCGTACGCGTGGTGGAGATTTGGTTACGACCGAGACCGTGCATGCTCCGGAGGCTGTCTTCGTGATGTGCGTGTATTAACCTCCGGCCCACAAAGGCGCAGACGCCAGGTCTGCTCGACTCCTCGTAGGAGGACATGCAGTGCACAAGAGATATCTGATCACGATCGCGGCTGTGGGCACGGCCGGTGTGCTCGCCCTCGCAGCCTGCTCGCAGCTCCAGCAAGTCGTCGTCAAGCGGAGGGGGGCTGGGCGGCGGCGGCTCCAGCTCCGCCGCCGGCGGCGGAGGCAACTACAAGATCGGCTTCCAGGGGCCGCTCTCCGGCGACAACGCACAGCTCGGCATCAACGAGTACAACGCGGTCGTGCTGGCCGTGCAGGAGGCAAACCAGAGCAACACCTTCGGCTTCAAGGTGACGCTGGTGAAGTCCGACGACGTCGGCGACCCGTCCAAGGCACCGGCCGCGGCGACGACGTTGCAGCAGGACCCGGCCATCCTCGGCGTGATCGGTCCCGCCTTCTCCGGCCCGACCAAGGCCGTCGGGGCATCCTACGACGCTGCCCACCTGGTGCTGATCAGCGGATCGGCGACCAACCCGACGCTGAGCAGCCTGGGCTTCAAGTCCTTCCACCGGGTCGTGCCGCCGGACTCGCTCGAAGGCAAGGAGGCTGCCGACTGGCTCGCCAAGAAGTCGCCCAAGTCGGTCTTCGTCGTCGATGACCTGACCGACTACGGCAAGGGCGCCGCCGACGCCGTCGAGGCCGAGCTGAAGACCAAGGGTGTCTCGGTGACGCGTCAGGGTGTCGCGCAGAAGACGACCGACTACAGCGTCATCGCGCAGAAGGTGAAGGCCTCCGGCGCCGGCGCGCTGTTCTACGGTGGTTATGACGCGCAGGCGGCACTGTTCGCCAAGGCCCTGAAGACGGCCGGCTACACCGGCGTGACCGATGAGCCGGTAACGGTGGCAAGTCGTCGAAGTTCACCGAAGGTTCCGGTGACGCCGGCAATGGCTGGTACTTCTCCTGTGGCTGCCTGGATGCCACCGTCGCGCCGCAGGCGAAGGCATTCAACGACGCCTACACCAAGATGTTCAACACGCCGCCGTCGACCTACTCTCCGGAGGCATACGACGCCGACCAACGCGCTGCTCACGGCGATCAAGGACGCTGCGAGCTCCGGCACCGCGACGCGGCAGTCCGTGTGGGACGCAGTCAACAAGCTGGACTACAAGGGCATAACCACCCAGGTCAAGTTCCAGCCGAACGGTGAGGTCGAGGCGCAGGTGCATCAACCTGTACCAGCAGAAGAACGGGAAGATCGGGCTGGTCGGCAACATCAACGTCGGCCAGCTGACCGACCGCACCTAGCATGTGCGACCAGGGGCGCCTCGTTCCGATTCTCGGCGAGGCGCCCCTGGTCGCTGTGCTGGTGCGTAGAGTCCGATTGACGCGCGCGTTCTCGGTGGCCCCTGGAGGTGGGTAGTCGTGAGCCAGTGGTTCAACGAACTTCCGGCCTACATCCTGCTGGGCCTGACCCGCGGATCGATGTATGCCCTCATCGCTCTGGGCTACACGCTCGTGTACGGCGTGCTGCAACTGATCAACTTCGCGCACAGCGAGGTGTTCATGTTCGGCGCGTTCGGTAGCTATATCGTCGTGCACCAGATCGTCGGCGCCGGCGGCAAGCAGAACCCCTTCGGGGTCGTCGGAATCATCGCCATCGGCCTGCTCTCCGGAGCGCTCGTCTCGGCGGGCATCGCCTGGTTGCTCGAGCGGGTTGCTTATCGCCCGCTCCGACATCGGGGCGCACCGAAGCTGGCCTTCCTGATCAGTGCCATCGGTGCGTCGTTCTTTCTCGTTCAGCTGGCCGGGAAGCTGTTCAACCGGTTTCCGGGCAACGCCTTTCCGACCTACTTCCAGACCGACCGGAGGCTGTTCAGCATCGGTACGGCCGACGTACGCGTGCTGCAAGTCCTGATCATCGTCACCGCGGTCGTCACCATGTTCGCGCTCGATCGGGTCGTCTCGAAAACCAAACTCGGGCGCAGCATCCGCGGGGTCGCCGAGGACGCGCCGACGGCGGCCCTGATGGGCATCGATATCGACAAGACGATCTCGCGCACGTTCGTCATCGGCGGGGCGCTGGCCGGTGTCGCCGGCTTCCTGTTCGCGACGGCGTTCGGCTTCGGCAACACGATGGGATTCGACCAGGGGGTCAAGGCCTTTGCGGCGGCCGTGCTTGGTGGTATCGGCAACATCCGCGGCGCCATGCTCGGCGGTCTGCTGCTCGGGTTGTGTGAGGCGGTCGTCCCACCGCTTCCGGTCGATCGGCATCGAGTGGACGGACGTGGTCGCGTTCGTCGTGCTCGTCCTGGTGCTCGATCGTCCGGCCCGACCGGCCTCCTCGGCGAGCGGCTGGGGCGGGCGGCATGAACCGCAGCGAGTTCACCTCTCCGGCCGCGATCAAACGGCTGATCGCCTGCCTGGGCGGGTCCTTCGTCCTCGCGCTGATGTGGGGCCCGCAGGAAGGCGTGCCAGGAGGACTACGGGTACGCCTTCCGCCAGGCGGTCTTCAGTCCGCGCATATTGGTGTTCCTCGGCATCGGCGTGCTCGTGTTCCTCGCGATCACGTTCTGGCCGTTGGTGAGGCCGAATCTGGTTCGGCCCGGCGCTCCGTCCTTCCTGGTCGGAGCGATCACGGTGGTGGCCGCGTACACGCTGCTGCGGTGGTACGACCCGCTCGGCAAGTTCGGGGCCGTCGCCTCCGCCGTGGCCGCCACGTCGGGCATATCGCCGATTGCCTCGGCGTTCTTCGGCTGGCTGCACTGGACGGAGTTCATCGTCACCTTCTTGCTCGGTGGCGTCGCCATCGCGCGTCGCGACCGGCGGCTGGCCTGGATCGCGGCGGCGCTGTGCATCGTCGCCGGCGTGATCGTGATAATCGCGCACCAGGAAGTCGTCTCGAAAGGCGGTGGCGTCGACCACTCGCTTGGGCCGTTCGTCGCGGCGTTCGGATACCTGCTCATGGCCGTGGCGTGCGCGGCCGCGGCCCTGACTCACCAGCAGGTCGCCGCAACGCGCGACAGCATCGACCGCTTCCTGAACTGGCGCCCCGGCCTGCCCGTGGCGGTGGCGGGATTCGTCGCAACTTTGATAGCCATGACGTATGCCGTCTGGTTCTCGCCGCAACGGCTCGAAGCCAAGTTCCCCGATCTGCATACGCTATTCAGCGGATACGGCCTCGCACCGCTAGCCATGCAATTCACGATCTGGCTCGGTTGGGCGCTGCTCGCCGCCGGGACGATCACGGCCGTGGTCGCGAGCTATCTGCGGCATCGGGCGCTGGCTTGGGTCGCCGCGATGCTCGGCGTCGTCGGAGTGGTGCTCACGCTGATCACGCTCTATGGGATCAGCAAGATCGGTGCGGACAACAATGTCGACTCCGCGACTGGCCCGTGGCAGAACCTCGGTTCAGGCGGCTGGTTGGCCTGCCTGGGTGTTCAGCCTGGTGGCGACCGCGGGCGTCATCGCCGCGACCGCGAACGGTCGGCGGTATCGGATCGCTGATCCGGCGCTGGCGCAGACGACGGATACCTCGGATGCAGCGAGTCTACTCGCCGGTCCACGACCAAGACGGCGCTGATGATCGGAATCGCGATCGCCCTGTTCTTCCCGCCGACGATGACCGACTTCTGGCAGAAGGTGCTCGTCTCCGAAGTCGGCGTGTATGTTCTGCTCGCCATCGGCCTGAACGTCGTCGTCGGCTGGGCCGGCCTCCTCGACTTGGGGTATATCGCGTTCTACGCCATCGGGTCGTACACCACCGCGTATCTGGTCGGTTCGCTTCCCCACAAGCCGCCCTCCTGGCTGCACATGAGCCCGCTGCTCGCAATCCCGTTCGCCATCGGAATCTGCCTGCTCGCTGGCCTGGCGCTGGGCGCCCCCACCTTGCGACTACGCGGTGACTATCTGGCGATCGTCACCCTCGGGTTCGGCGAGATCGTCCGCATCATCGCTGTCAACAACCCCGCCAACATCACCAACAGCACCCGCGGACCGTCGCCTGCGGTGCCGCACCCGGTCATCAACCTCGGCCCGATATCCATCACCTGGGGCTTGAACAATCTCCAGTACTGGTATCTGCTCCTCGTGCTCATCACGATCGTGGTGATCGCGTTCTATCGCCTGGAAGGTTCGCGGCTGGGCCGGGCGTGGGCCGCGATCCGCGAGGACGAGGTCGCCGCGCAGGCCACCGGCATCAATACAGCCAGAGTGAAGCTCATGGCCTTCGCGATCGGCGCGTCGACGTCCGGCCTCGCCGGGGTGTTCTTCGCGAGCCAGATCGGCTACTTCAATCCGGACAACTTCATCCTGAACAACTCGATCCTCGTCGTGGCGTACGTCGTGTTCGGTGGCATGGGATCGCTGCCGGGGGCAATGGCCGGCGCGGCCATTCTCACCTGGCTGCCGTGGTTCCTTCAGGACCAGGTGCCCGGGCCGGACCGGCAGATGTGGGTCGGCGCGTTGCTCGTGCTCATGATGATCTTCCGACCGGCCGGCCTGTTCCCGGCGCGGCGTCGCAAGGCCGAGCTGACCGGAGTGGGAATGGAACGTGCGCCGGAAGTCGAACGTGAGGCGGTCCCCGCGGGAGAGGGGCTGTGACGCGATGACCGCGACAATGACCAGGCCCGAGGTCGGTGCCGAAGACGTCGTCTTCGACATCGAGCACGTCACGTTGCGGTTCGGCGGCGTGGTCAGCCTCAACGACGTCTCGTTGCGCATGCTGCGCGGCGAAATCCTCGCCATCATCGGACCGAACGGCGCCGGCAAGACCTCGCTGTTCAACTCGCTTACCGGCGTTTACACGCCCCAAGAGGGCCGGATCGTAGTTTCGGGTCGCCCGGGCGAGCCGCCGACGAGCGTTATCGGCATGAAGACGCACAACGTCAATCACCTCGGGGTCGCACGGACGTTCCAGAACATTCGACTGTTCCCCGCCCTCACCGCGTTGGAGAACGTCAAGATTGGCGTGGAAACGCGCCAGCGCGCCGGTCCGGTGTCAGCGATGCTCGGCCTGCCGCGGCAACGCCGCGAGGAGAAGCAAAGCACGATAGACGCATTCGCGCTGCTTGACGCGGTAGGGCTGGCCGATCGGCCCAACGAACTCGCGGGATCCTTGCCGTACGGCGAACAACGCCGCCTGGAGATCGCCCGCGCGCTCGGCACGAATCCCGGCGTCTTGCTGCTGGACGAGCCCGCGGCGGGGACCAATCCAGTGGAGAAACGCGAGCTCGCACAACTGATCCAACGCATCAATGTCGAGCGCGACGTCAGTGTGCTGCTGATCGAGCACGATATGAAACTTGTCATGTCGGTCGCGCATCGCATTGTCGTGTTGAACTTCGGCGAGAAGATTGCCGAGGGCACGCCGCAAGAGATTCAGCGCAACCCAGCTGTGATCGCGGCCTACCTCGGCACTTCGGCCGAAGACGTAGAGGCGGCCGAGGAGAGCCAGCCGGATATCCTGCACCTCATCGAGACGGACGAGGCGCCGGCCCCCGAGGAGGAGCCATGAGCCATGCAGCAGCTGCCGAGTTGCTCGAGGTCTTCGACCTCGAGGTGCGCTACGGCGCGATCCGCGCGATCAAGGGCATCACATTCCACGTGGGTGAGGGTGAAATCGTTGCGTTGCTCGGCGCAAACGGCGCGGGAAAGACGACGACGCAGAAGACAATATCCGGCATGCTCCGGCCGTCTGGCGGGCGCATTACCTTCCTCGGCCAGCGAATTGATGGCGTTCCGGCTCACGAGCTCATCCGGCTGGGAATTTGTCACGTGCCAGAGGGTCGGCACGTGTTTCCCAGAATGACGGTCGCGGAAAACCTCGAGATGGGTGCGTTTCGATTCAAGAAGATTGATCAGGCCGATCTCGATCGAGTGCTCGAAATCTTTCCACGGCTGCGGGAGCGCTACCGTCAGAGTGTCTGGCACATTGTCGGGCGGCGAGCAGCAGATGCTGGCGATCGGCCGCGCACTCATGGGCAAGCCCCGCCTGCTGCTGCTTGACGAACCATCCATGGGGCTCGCGCCAATGGTCGTCGCGCAGATCTTCAACATTGTCCGTGAGATCAACGAGTCAGGCGTCACCGTCCTGCTCGTGGAGCAGAACGCTGCTCAGGCACTCGCGCTGGCCGACCGCGGTTATGTGCTCGAGACGGGCGATCTCGTGCTGCAGGGCACGGGCTCCGAACTGCTCGCTGACGATCGGATCCGAGCGGCCTATCTCGGCGAGGAAATCGCCGCGTCGTAAAGGCGTGTTACCTGGACGAGAACGACACCGACACGAACAGGATCCCCCCTTTCGGCAGAGGGTTTGTGCCCGCTAGGGTGTCGCTTGTTGTCGCAAGGAATTGCCGTTTGGGAGGCTCGTCCGCGGGGAGAGTCCGTGTCACGTACGCACGTACGAGTCCGTCCTGCTGAGTTCGGCGACGTAGCCGCACTGGTGCTTCTACTCAGAGCAACCGACCTGCAACTCGGTGCGCTCGGCGCCCGAATGTTCCAGGCCGAAACGATTGAACATCTCCCGGAGCGGCTCGCGCAGATGTTGTCGGGCACGGACCGTGACGTGTTGGTAGCAATCGATGACGGTAGCGGCGGCGTTGTCGGCATGATCGTGGTATCCGACGACTCGGTGGGCGAGGTGACGCAGATCCCGGTGCTGAACGTGACGCACCTCGTCGTCTCTCCACAGCATCGTCGCCGTGGCGTCGGCCGCGCCCTGCTCGCGGCTACTGTGCACCTCGCGGATCAACGGCAGATCGAGAACATCGTCGCCACCGCCGTGACCGGATCGCGGGAAGCCAACCGGTACCTCGCCCGCCTCGGGTTCGCACCGCTCGTCGTGCGGCGCATCGCGCCAACGAGCGTCTTGCGCCGGTCGCTCGGCCTCTCGGATTCGAGCGAGCGGGTGGCACTACTCCGCCGCGCTCGCATCGTGCGTCGCGGAGCGAGAGCAGTCGGCCGGATCTGATCGCCGTCCGGCCGCGGCGGTGTCGGCCGACCCGCGCTGTCGGCCACACGCCCTAGACTCGGCCCTCGTGACGGCCGTCGATTCGCCCCCTCGTTTGCTCCTGCTGGACGGCCATTCGCTTGCCTACCGCGCCTTCTACGCGCTTCCGGTAGAGAACTTCTCCACGACCACCGGACAGCCGACGAACGCGGTCTACGGCTTTACCGCAATGCTGATCAATCTGCTCCGGGACGAGGACCCCACGCACCTCGCGGTGGCGTTCGATGTCTCGCGCAAGACGTTCCGCGCCGAGACGTACGCGGAGTACAAGGCCGGCCGCGGCGACATGCCGGCGGACTTCCGGGGCCAGCTGTCGCTCATCCAGGAGGTGCTCGAGGCGCTGCGGATCCCGTCGCTATCCGTCGAGGGTTACGAGGCCGATGACGTGATCGCGACCCTGACCACGCAAGCGGCGGACGAGGGCGTCCAGGTACTCATCTGCACCGGCGATCGGGACGTATTGCAACTGGTCAGCGACGCGGTCACCGTGCTCTACCCGCGCAAAGGGGTGAGCGATCTGACGCGGTTCACCCCCAGCGAAGTTGCCGCGAAATATGGGTTGACGCCAGCCCAGTACCCCGATTTTGCCGCCCTGCGAGGCGATCCGAGCGACAACCTGCCCGGCATCCCCGGGGTGGGCGAGAAGACGGCGGCCAAGTGGGTGCGCGAGTTCGGATCGTTCGACGCGCTGGTGGCCGGCGTGGACACGGTCAAGGGCAAGGTCGGCGATGCGCTTCGCGAGCACCTGGCTGCAGTGATGCGCAATCGTCAGCTCACCGAGCTGGTTCGTGATGTGCCACTTGACGTCGAAATTCCTGACCTGGCCCGGCAAGCATGGGACCGCGAACGGGTGCACGCCCTGTTCGACAATCTGCAGTTCCGGGTACTGCGGGAGCGGCTGTTCGCGACCCTGACGGCGGCCGAGCCTGAGGCCGAGGAGGGCTTCGAGGTCAGCACGAGCCGCCTCGGGGTCGACGAAGTCGCCCAATGGCTGGAGGAGAACGCGCGGGACAGCACCCGGGTTGGGGTCTCGTTCCGCGGCAGCTGGGGTCGCGGGACCGGAGTGCTCACCGGGCTCGCACTGGCCGCGACGTCGGGTCGAGCCGCCTATATGCAGCCGGCCCAGCTCACCGAGAACGACGAGCGAGCCCTCGCCGCCTGGCTGGCCGATCCGGCCGCGCCCAAGGCGGTCCACGACGTCAAAGGGCCGCTGCTGGCGTTACGGCAGCATGGGTGGACGCTGGCCGGGATCACGAGCGACACGCAACTCGCCGCCTACCTGGCGCTGCCGGGCCAGCGTTCGTTCGATTTGGCCGATCTCGCGCTGCGCTACCTGCACCGTGAGCTTCGCGCCAACACCGTGGGGGACGACGAGACCGAGCAGTTGACCTTGGACGGTGGCTTCGACGAGTCGGAAGACGTTCGAGCCGAGGTCGAGACCGTCCAGGCGAGTGCCATCCGCGACCTCGCCGACGCGCTGGACACCGACCTCGTCAACCGGGGAGCGAGCCGGCTATTGGTCGACATGGAGCTACCGCTCACCTTCGTACTGGCCGACATGGAGGCAACCGGCATCGCCGTCGACACCGATCTGCTCCTGGCGTTGCAGAGTGAGTTAGGCGCCGACGTGAAGAGCGTCGAACAGGACGCCCACGCGGTCGTCGGACGTCCGTTCAACCTCGGTTCGCCCAAGCAGTTGCAGGAGATCCTGTTCGATCATTTCAAGCTACCCAAGACGAAGCGCATCAAGACCGGGTATACGACGGATGCTGACGCGCTGGCCGCCCTCTACGAACAGACGCAGCATCCGGTCCTCGAGCACCTGCTGCGGCATCGCGAGGTGGCTCGATTGAAGACGGTCGTCGACTCGCTGCTGCCCCTTGTCGACGACGAGGGTCGTATTCATACCACGTTCAATCAAACGATTGCGTCGACCGGGCGACTGTCCTCGACCGATCCGAACTTGCAGAACATTCCGGTTCGAACAGCCGAAGGCCGGCGCATTCGAGAGGCATTCACGGTCGGGCGCGACTTCGAATCGCTGATGACCGCTGACTACAGCCAGATAGAGATGCGGATCATGGCGCATTTATCGGGTGACGCCGGATTGATCGAGGCGTTCACGACGGGGGAGGATCTGCATTCCTTTGTGGCGTCCCGCGCGTTCGACCTCCCGCCAGAGGCGATTGACGCGGAGTTGCGCCGTCGAGTCAAGGCAATGTCCTACGGATTGGCATACGGTTTGTCGGCGTTCGGATTGGCGCAGCAACTGAAGATCACGCCAGATGAAGCTCGTGGGCAGATGGACGCCTACTTCGCGCGATTCGGTGGCGTGCGGGACTATCTGCGCTCCGTCGTCGATGACGCCCGCCGAACCGGGTACACGGAGACGATCATGGGTCGGCGTCGGTACCTCCCCGATCTCACGAGCGACAACCGGCAGCGCCGGGAGATGGCCGAGCGAATGGCACTGAACGCGCCCATCCAGGGCAGCGCCGCCGACATCATCAAGGTAGCCATGCTCGGAGTCCACGCGGCACTCGCCAAGGAGAGCCTGCGGTCTCGCCTGCTGCTACAGGTCCATGACGAGCTGGTGTTGGAGATCGCGCCGGGTGAGCGTGACGCCGTCGAGGAGGTCGTCCGGCAGGAGATGGGCGCGGCCTATCCGCTCGACGTGCCGCTCGACGTGTCGGTCGGGTTGGGCGTCAACTGGCACGACGCCGCACACTGAGAGGCACTGAGCCGCTCGGCACTGACGCCGCGGGAATCAGCCGCGGGCGCTCGAATCGTGTCGTACGAACGGAAAGGCCAGCGTAGAACGGATATTCGTCCCGGTCAGCATCATGACGAGGCGGTCGACGCCGATGCCCAGCCCGCCCGTCGGCGGCATTGCGTACTCCAATGCGGTGAGGAACGACTCGTCGATCTGCATCGCTTCGGGATCACCCGCCGCCGCGAGCAGCGACTGGGTGGTCAGCCGTTCCCGCTGGTCAACTGGGTCGATCAGCTCCGAATACGCCGTGCCGATCTCCGCGCCGAAGGCGACGAGGTCCCATCGTTCGGACAACAGAGGGTCCTCACGGTGCACCCGGGTCAACGGCGAGGACTCCAACGGGAAGTCAACGTAGAACGTCGGTTCGTACGTGTGCCCCTCGACCAGCTCGTCGTAGATCTCCATGATCATGCCGCCCGGGGTGGCCCGGGCTGGCACCGGGATTCCGTGTTCCTCGCAAACCGCCCGCAACTTGTCGCTCGACGTTGCTGTCGTGAGCTCGACACCCGTCGCCACACTGGCGGCGTCGTAGACGGTGACGGTCGGCCAGTCGCCGCCGATGTCCACCTCGGTCCAGCCGCCACTGTCGTCGGGGCGGCGGGCGATCGGCCGCCCGTGCACAGCGGTCGCGACCTCGATGATCAGCTCCCGAGTCAAGACCCGCATGTCGTTGTAGTCCGACCAGGCCTGGTAAGCCTCGAGCGAGGTGAACTCGGGATTGTGGGTGGCGTCGGCGCCCTCGTTGCGGAAGTTGCGGTTCAACTCGAAGACCCGCGACATCCCGCCCACAGCCAGCCGCTTGAGGAACAGCTCCGGCGCGATACGCAGATACAGGTTGGTGTCATAGGCGTTGATGTGCGTGATGAATGGGCGAGCGTTGGCACCCCCATGCACCGCCTGCAACATCGGCGTCTCGACCTCGACGAACCCGCGTCGGTCGAACCCGTCGCGGAGTGCGCGTACGGCAACCGATCGGTGGCGCAACATGGAGCGAGATTCGGCGTTGACGATCAAGTCCAGGTAGCGCTGCCGGACCCGGGCGTCGGCGTCGGCCAGTCCGACGCGATCATCAGGCACGGGACGCAGGCACTTGGCGGCCATCGTCCAGGTGTCCGCCGCTATCGACAGTTCCCCGGTATGACTGGTCGCTACTTCGCCGCTGACGCTGATGTAGTCGCCGAGGTCGACGGTGCGTTGCCACAGCGCCACCGCGTCGCCGCCGGTCCGGGCGTCGGTCAACATGACCTGAAGCCGACTGTCCCCGTCTTGCAGTTCGGCAAAGATTAGTCCGCCGAAGTCACGAACCGCGCGGACTCGGCCGGCCACAGACACTTGCTCCGCGGTATAGGTGTCCGGAGCGAGACTCGGGTGCTCTGCACATACCGCTTCGAGCGACGTGGACCGGGTGACCCCCACGGGGTAGGCCTGCATGCCCGATGCCTCCAGCGTCGCGATCTTGCGGCGCCGCACCCGCTCCTGCTCGGTCAACCGTTGTACCGGTCGGACCGGTCGGAGCAACTCGTCCGCCTGCGCAGCCACGGCCTCCGCGAACGGCACCCCGCTGTGGCCTTGGAAAGTGACGGTGTCATCAGGTCCGCGCGAATCGATCGGATCCTTCCCGGGCAAGAAGCCCTCGGCGATGCCGGCCGCGATGGCGGCTCGGGTGACGTTCATTGACTGGCTGTGGCACATGTATCGCGGAACCCACCGGGGCAGGTACTTCGCATTCGACCGATACAGGCTTTCCAGCTGCCAGAACTTCGAAGCAACGGACAGCACCGCGCCGGTCAGCCGCATCACCGGTCCCGCACCCACCCGCTCGGCGGCACTGAATATCCCGCGGAACATCGCGAAGTTCAGTGAGATTCGCACGATCCCGAGATCACGGCAGGCGTCGACAAGCCCGGCGACCATGAATTCGGTGAGCCCATTCTCGGCGGCCCGGCTGCGGCGCATGAGGTCGAGGGATAGCCCGCGGCGTCCCCACGGCACAAAGGACAGCAACCCCTTGAGCTCGCCGTTTGCGTCCCGGGCGAGCACCGCCACGCACCGCGGGTCGGCCGGATCGGCGAGGCGGGACAGCGCCATCGAGAAGCCACGCTCGTCGCCTTCCGCTCGCCACTGGTCGGCGACGCCCTCGAGATGGGTCAGCTCCTCCACGCCCAGGTCGCCGTGCCGGGCGACGGTCAGGGTGTAACCGGCCCGTCGGACCCGTTCGACGGCGCGCCGCACCGGCGCCATGGTCGGACCGACGAGCGCGAACGACTCGACTTCGATGATGGCCTCGTCGCCGATCTCCATTGCCTTCAATCCGGCCGCGACATAGGCGGAAGCGCCCGCCTCGCTCGCCGATAGGGCGGCCGGGAACCAGCCGAACTTGCGAGCTTCGGCGATCCACGCGTCGATCGCGCCGGACCACGAGTTCAGGTGCCCGACCGGATCCGCGCTCGCCAGGCTCACTTCAGCGACGACGCGGTACGTGACCGCCGCTCGGCCGTCGGGAGAGAAGATGACCGACTTGTCACGGCGGGTCGCGAAGTAGGCCAGCGAGTCTCGCTCGCCGGTCTCCAGCACGAGACGGCGGATCTCCAGTTCATCCTGCGGGCTGACGAACTCTTTGGCCCGCGCAGAGCGGAAGAACACGATCGTCGCGAGGATCAGCGCCGCGGCCGAAATGATGCCGGCGATCACCGCGATCCAGTGGGGGCCATGATGGCCGTGGAACACGGTCGAGTTTGGGGGCGGGAGCTGGCCGATCGCGGCCCGGAGCGCCCAGCCAATTCGTTCCCAACCTGGCTCGAGATTATTGGGGAACGCGGCGGTGAGGGCGATCGCCACGAGCGCCGAGACGATCAATCCACCAACGAATACCAGCAGCGCCCGCAGCCGCGAACCTCGTCCGACTCGCGCTGGGAAGGCGCTGCGAGCCTTCCAGAGCAGGATGCCGAGGACGAGGCCGGTCACGCCTTCGAAGACCGTCAGGCCCAGCCGAATCCGATCGGAGGTGCCGTTGATCGTGATCTCGCCGCTCTGCCCGGAGAGCAGGTAGATGGCGACGAGCAGGCCAAGGAGGACCGCGAGGAGCTGGAACACGAAGATGACGATCCACAGTGCGAAGCGGATCCGTCGGCTGAGCGCGTTTCCGAGAACGAACAGCAGGACGACGGTGAACAGGCTTGCGTCGGTGGGGATGTTGACCAGACCGAATATCTCGTCGATCCACTCCGCCCAAGCTCCGTTGATCACGATGCTGATCAGCGACCAGAAGGCCGCGAGCGTGACGACGCGGGCAGTCCAGACCGCCATGGTCTCCTTCCACCCGCGGGCGCCTTCGGGTTGGCGTGGCTTGTCGACCGTCGCCGCGGGTGTGACGCTGGTGGTGGTCATCACGCGATCCTCCTCGCAATGGGCCGCACACGCGGTGCCGCGAGGCCCTGTCGCCGCCTGTTCGGGCAATCACGTGCGGGCTCATTCTAAAAGGCAAGATCTGTTCGCCTCGGCAACGTTCCGCCCGGACATGAGCACAAGCGGCATTGGACCGTTGTTACGGACGGGTAACATTCGCGGCCGGGTCATTGCGCCGTGGCTGCGGAATGGCGACTGTGGCCAGGTTGTACTGCCTTCAAAGGACCAGACTCGGAAGGAATCTGCCGTGATCATGCGACGCGGAATGGCTGTGTCGGTCGGATTGCTTGCGGCCGCTGTCGCCGCGCTTTCCGCGTGTAGCTCGGGCTCCTCGTCCTCATCGGGTACTACATCCTCGGCGTCCGCCGCAGCGACCAGCTCCGCCGCAGCGACCAGCTCCGCAGCGAGTTCGTCCGTTGCGAGTAGCTCTGCGACCACGAAGACCAGCCTTCCGTGGGGGCCAGGGTGCACGGCGCTTGGCGTGACGCCAGCCCGGCTCACGGCAGCGGCTGCGCTGCCCGTAGGCGCTGCCGCGGCCACTGTCCCGCAGCTGAAGACCGTCGTGACGGCGGCCACGGTCGGCGGCGTGTTCACGACTCTCAATTCCGCTCCGGCGCTGACCGTCTTCGCGCCCCAGGACTCGGCGTTCGCGAAGGAGCCGGCCGGTCTGCTCCAGTCCTTGATCACCGACCCGAGCAAGAAGGCTCAGCTTGTCTCCACCCTCGAGTACCACGTAGTGGAGGGTGAGCTCACGAAGGACCAGTTGCCCGGCACGCACAAGACACTGCAGGGTAGCTCGATCACGATCACCGGCAGCGGCGACAGCTACACCATCAACGGCACCGCGAAGATCGTCTGTGGTGGGATCCAGACCAAGAATGCCGTCGTCAACGTGATCGACGCCGTGCTGCATCCCTCGTCCTGACCGTCGATGCGGCGCGTTCTCGGGGGCGTTCTTCTCGGCCTGGGCGTCCTGCTGGTCGTCGGCGCTGCCCTCGTGAAATGGGTGGCGGCGCCGGCGCTGGTCAAGATCCCCGACGATGTGAACCTCACGACGGTCGCGCAGGGCAGCAGTCAGGTCTTCGTGCTGCAGGCCCAGGCGGTGCAGACGGTCCCGGTGATCGCCACGCGTATTGTGCGCAGTGATGCCAAGGCGGGTACCTCCTCGGTGGGGGTGTTCGACGAGACGCTCTGCTTGCGGAACGGCGCGGGTACCACCCGGCCCGGCCCGGACGGGTGCGTCCCGGACACTGATCCCGGCTTTCGTCCAGCGGACGACCGACCGGGTGGCGTTCGATCGCAAAACGGCGCTTGCCGTGCCAAACGGTCAGAAGTACGGCGCCGCCGTGAACGGCGACCCAGGAATCCGGCACGTCGGGTTGTCTTACACGTTCCCGATCGACACGGACAAAGATGAGCTATCCGTTCTTCGACACCGTGGTGGGCAAGGCCTATCCAATCAACTACCGGGGGACCGAGAAGCTCAACGGCCTTGACGTCTATCGCTTCGAGCAGACGGTGCCGGAGTCCGACATCAAGATCCAAGATTTGTTACCGGGCAAGTACTCGAATCTCCGCGTGGTATGGGTCGAGCCAACGACCGGTGTCATCATCAAGGGATCCGAGCAGATCAAGGAGACATTCGCGTCCGGTGGGCAGACCGCGTTCTCGGGAACACTGGTGTTCAACGACGCCTCGGTCAAATCCCAGGCTGACTACGCCAAGAAGCAACTCTCGAAGGTGCACCTGATCCGCATTTGGATCCCGCTGACGCTGGCCGCGCTCGGCGTCGTACTCATCCTGGTCGGCCTGCTCCTGTTACTCCGACGCCGTCGTCGTCCGGTCGTGGATGCGGCGACTCAGGTGAGCTCGCAGACATAGATTGCGGTGCCGGGCAAGATCGCTCCTCGCAAGGGTGACCATTGCCCCCACTCCTGGCTCAACTCATCCGGCCATTCCGGTTCGATCAACGCGACAAGCCGGAAACCGGCCGCGTTGATCTCGGCAACTCGATCGCCGAGCGTGCGATGGTGTTCCGCGTACGTCGCCTCACCGCGCCCGTCGAACTCCACGTATGGCGTCCGATCGAAGTAGGACATCGTCGCCGTGAGCCCAGCGGGGCCGGGATCGTCGGGAAATACCCAGCGGAAAGGATGGCTGGTGGCGAACACCCACCGCCTGCCCGGGCGTAGCACGCGCGCCACTTCCCGCATCACTCGCGCGGAGTCGGCCACGAAAGGCACCGCTCCAAAAGCGGTGAACGCCAGGTCGAACGTGGCGTCCCGGAACGGGAGATGCTGCGCGTCGGCCTGTACGAGCGGTACCTCGATGCCAGTCGCTGCAGCGCCCGCCCGAGCGTGGCGCAGCATCCCGGCCGAAAGGTCGATCGCCGTCGGCTGGGCGCCCTGCGTGGCTAGCCACCGCGAGCACATCGCCGAGCCGGCGCCGACCTCGAGAATCCGGCGGTCGGCCACCTTGCCGAGCAAATGCGCATCGGCCTCGCGCAGTCCCTCGGGGCACCACACGAAATCGGCCACGCCGAGGAACGCGCCGTGCTCGGCGTGGTAGTTGTCGGCGTCACCGTCCCACCAGTGACGGTTCGCGCGCGTCGTCGTCGAGGCATCGGCGGATCGTCGGCCGACGCCTCCGGCGCCACTCTCTCGCGGAAGGTATGCATCATCCGTTGCTGAGGCCACGGATCATGCATACCGATGGTGGTCCCGGCAGGCCAGTCAGTCACGTGACGGCAGCAGCGGCCGCGCGGCCAGCAATTCGACCTGAGAACAGGCAGCCGCCGAGGAACGTGCCCTCCAGCGCGCGGTAGCCATGTACGCCGCCTCCGCCGAATCCGGCCGCCTCACCGGCAGCGAAGACCCCGGAAAGGGGCTGACCGTCCGAACCCAGGACCCGGGCCGACAGGTCGGTCTCGAGCCCACCCAGCGTCTTGCGGGTGAGCACGTGGCAGCGCACCGCGACGAGGGAATCGCCGGAACCGTCGAGGAAGCGATGGGGCCGGACGATACGGGTCAACCGATCGCCCACATATCTCCGGGCGGCCGCGGTCGCGACGACCTGTGGATCTTTGCCCAGGCCGGAGGCAACCTGCTGGTCGCGGGCCATGATGAGGCGCCGGAGCGCGTTGGCCTCGATGAGATCGGTGCCGGTGAGCTCGTTCATTCCCTTCGCGAGCTCGGCCACGGTGGGCCGTACGACGAAATCGACACCGCGATCGAGGAATGCCTGAACCGGTCCGGTCGGTCCGCCACGGGCCCGGCCGATCACCTGGCGCAGATCCTTGCCGGTCAGATCCGGATTCTGTTCCGATCCGGACAGCGCGAACTCGGTGGACAGCGTCCGGCGGTCGAGCACCAGCCAGGAGTAGTCGTATCCGGTTGAGGTGATGTGCCGCAGTGCGCCGAGCGAGTCGAAGCCTGGAAATAGCGGCGGCGGCAACCGCTCACCCGCGGCATCGAGCCACAGGGGTGACGGCCCGGACAGAATCCTGATTCCGTGCGCGGTCCACACCGGTGAGTGGTTCAGGACGCCTTCTGGGTAATGCCACATCCGATCAGCGTTGATAATCCGGCCGCCTGCGCGTTCGGTGACGCCGAGCATCACGCCGTCGACATAGTCGGGCACACCGGAGATCATGCGGGCCGGGGCGGCGCCCCAACTCGCGGGCCAGTTCCGCCGGACCAGCTCGTGATTGCCGCCGATGCCGCCCGACGCGACGATCACCGCCTGCGCGCCGAGTGCGAAGTCGCCGACAACCTCCCGCGTACTTGGCGCACCCCGCGGGACGTTGCTCGGGACCAGGATCTCCCCCGCGACACCGGTCACCGCGCCGTCGTGCATCGCCAGGGAGGTGACCCGGTGCCGGAATCGCAGCTCGATCGTCCCGTTGTCGACGGCGGTTCGCACCCGGCGGAGGAACGGTTCGAGCACGCCCGGGCCGGTGCCCCACGTCACGTGGAATCGAGGTACCGAGTTGCCGTGAGCGCCGGCGCCCGAGACCCCATATCCGCCGCGTTCGGCCCACTGGACGATCGGGAACCAGCGCATTCCCTGGCCCGCCAGCCAGGCCCGCTTCTCACCGGCGGCAAACTCGACATATGCCTCGGCCCACTGCCGAGGCCAGTAGTCTTCGGGCCGGTCGAACGAGGCCGAGCCCAGCCAGTCCGCCAGGGCGAGGTCTCGGGAGTCGTGCACGCGCAGCCGGCGTTGTTCGGGGGAGTTCACGAACATCAGCCCGCCGAACGACCAGAACGCCTGCCCGCCCAGAGAGGCGGCCGGCTCCTGGTCGAGGACGATCACCCGGCGGCCGGCGTCAGCGAGCTCAGCGGAGGCCACGAGGCCGGCGAGGCCGGCCCCTACGACCACGACGTCCGCGTCCATGCCGTTACGACCGCGTAAAGAATCCGACGTACCGCATCGGCTCAGCCTAGCGAGAGCGCCCGCGCCCGTCCAGCAAACCTGCTGAAACCCCCATAAGCCCCCGGAATACGGGGGCCGCGTTGACCCTTATAGTGATGATTCCGTATTCTGTGAATCGCGTCGCAGGGTCTGCGTGCCTCGACCGGGAGCAGGCCACGCTCGTCATGCACGTTTCTCGCTCGTCGACCGTCCCCCGGGGCAGCGGCGGCTCGGCACGTTCACCGGCGAAAGGGTCCCTGCAACGTGCCGCTACGAGACATTTGGACACCCCCTCCTTCATGACGTCCACCACCACCGTTTCACCCGCTCCGCTCGCCACGACGTCCATCCCGAGTGTCGCAATCAACGACATCGGCTCCGCTGACGACTTCCTGGCCGCGATCGACAAGACGATCAAGTACTTCAACGACGGAGACATCGTCGAGGGCACCATCGTCAAAGTCGATCGTGACGAGGTCCTGCTCGACATCGGCTACAAGACAGAGGGTGTCATCCCCTCGCGCGAGCTCTCGATCAAACACGACGTCGACCCGAACGAGGTCGTCAAGGTCGGTGACGAGATCGAGGCCCTGGTCCTGCAGAAAGAGGACAAAGAGGGTCGTCTGATCCTGTCCAAGAAGCGCGCCCAGTACGAGCGCGCCTGGGGGACGATCGAGCAGAAGAAGGAGAACGACGAGGTCGTCGAGGGCACGGTCATCGAGGTCGTCAAGGGCGGCCTGATCATCGATATCGGCCTTCGCGGTTTCCTGCCCGCGTCGCTGGTTGAGATGCGTCGGGTTCGTGATCTGCAGCCCTACGTCGGCAAGACACTCGAAGCCAAGATCATCGAGCTGGACAAGAACCGCAACAATGTCGTGTTGTCCCGTCGCGCCTGGCTGGAGCAGACCCAGTCCGAGGTGCGCAGCGAGTTCCTGAACAAGCTCGTCAAGGGCGCCGTCCGTACCGGTGTCGTTTCTTCCATCGTCAACTTCGGCGCGTTCGTGGACCTCGGCGGCGTCGACGGGCTCGTACACGTGTCGGAGCTGTCCTGGAAGCACATCGACCATCCGAGTGAGGTCGTCGAGGTCGGTCAGGAGGTCACCGTCGAAGTGCTCGACGTCGACCTGGACCGCGAGCGCGTTTCGCTCTCGTTGAAGGCCACGCAGGAAGACCCGTGGCGCCAGTTCGCCCGGACCCACCAGATCGGCCAGGTCGTGCCTGGGCGAGTCACGAAGCTCGTCCCGTTCGGTGCGTTCGTTCGCGTCCAGGACGGTATCGAAGGCCTGGTCCATATCTCGGAACTCGCCGAGCGTCATGTCGAGATCCCGGAACAGGTCGTTCAGGTCGGCGACGAGCTGCTGGTCAAGGTGATCGACATCGATCTTGAGCGGCGCCGGATATCGTTGTCGCTCAAGCAGGCCAACGAGGGCGCCCTGACCGAAGACAGCTTCGACCCCGCGCAGTACGGCATGGAAGCCCAGTACGACGACAAGGGCAACTACATCTACCCGGAGGGCTTCGATCCGGATAGCCAGGAATGGCTGCCCGGCTACGAGGGCCAGCGTGAGGCGTGGGAGAAGCGGTACGCCGCCGCTCGTGAACGGTTCGACGCGCACCGCAAGCAGCTCGCCGACGCCCAGCGGGCCGACGCGGAGGCAGCCGCCGAGGTCGGCGAGGCGACGTCCTACTCGTCTGAGGCCGCCGAGAACAACGGCACCCTGGCCACGGACGAAGCGTTGGCGGCATTGCGGGAGAAGCTCGCCGGCCGCTGAGCGCCTTAGTCACGAGGGGCCTCGCCGAGGTGAACGTCGGGCTGACCGGCGGTCTCGGATCGGGGAAGAGCACGGTGGCGGCCCTGTTGGGCGAGCGTGGCGCGGTCATCATCGATGCTGACGTCGTCGCTCGAGAGGTAGTCCGAGCAGGCACGCCGGGCTTTGCCGCCGTCGTCGCCCGATTCGGTCCCGGTGTCGTCGGCCCGGACGGTGAGTTGAATCGCGCCGAGCTGGCTCGAATCGTGTTCGCTGACAGCGACGCCCTCGACGACCTGAATGCGATCGTGCATCCACTCGTTGGGTCCCGATCGGCCGAGCTCGCCGCCGCCGCGCCGCCTGGGGCCGTCATCGTCCACGACATCCCACTCCTCGCCGAGAACGGACTGGGCGATCGGTTCGATGCGGTCGTCGTGGTGCAGGCCGATCGGGAGATCCGGCTCGCCCGGCTTGCCGATCGCGGATTGACACGAGCCGAAGCGGAAGCCCGCATGGCGGCCCAGGCGAACGATGAGCAGCGCCGAGCCATCGCCGACGAGATCGTGCCCAACGACGGCGACTTGGACTCCCTTGCCCGCCAGATCGATCGGCTGTGGGATCGCCTCAGTGGAGCCCCGGGCGCTGGTGCCCTCACTAACGCGACTGGTTTGGTGGCCCAAGTAGCATCGGATAGAGTCATCGGCCGGCGGGCAGTGCACGTGCGCGCTGCCGTCGTCGCGCGGACGTAGCGCAGCTGGTAGCGCATCACCTTGCCAAGGTGAGGGTCGCGGGTTCGAATCCCGTCGTCCGCTCGAAGGCGCCTCCCGGCGGCTGGCAGCTCCGACCTCCCGGTGCGCGGCGGCTGTCAGGCGGCGGGCCGCGGTGATCGGATCTCGGTCGCACCCGGCGGCGTGGCCGAGTGGCTTAGGCAAGGGCCTGCAAAGCCCTGTACGCGGGTTCGATTCCCGCCGCCGCCTCGCAATAACGTCGCCTCAGGCGGCCACATAGGGGCGATTAGCTCAGTGGGAGAGCACTACCTTGACACGGTAGGGGTCACTGGTTCAATCCCAGTATCGCCCACCACCTACAGGCCCCGTATTTCGGGGTCTGTAGCCGTTTCTGGAGTGGTCGGCAAGATCCGGATTTCGGCTCCAGTCCGCAACGAGTCCGCAAGAAGTCCGCGAGCGGTCCGCGCGACGGCGTCCAAACGGTCCGCGACGGCATCCAGATCGTTATCAAACAGGTCCGCATAACGGTCCAAGGTGAGCGCCGCGGAGGCATGCCCGAGCATCCGCTGCACGGCCTTCACGTTCGCACCGGAGCTGACGGCGAGCGAGGCGGCGGTGTGCCGCAGCTCGTGCGGGGTCAGGCCCGGCTCGCCGATGGACGCGGCAGCGGCGTCGAACCAGTCGCGGCGCGCGTTGCGGTTCCGGAGCGGCGATCCGCTCGTGGTCGTGAACACCAGGTCGTCGCGGCCCTTGCCGGCGAGGTGACGCGCAAGATCGTCGACCAGGATGCGGGGGATGGGTACCGATCGCGACTCGTGCGACTTCGGCGCGCCCCAGACGAGCCGCCCGCCGTTCACCTCGGTCATGGCCTCGGCCACGATCACGCGACGCCGCATCAAGTCCAGACGCCCGACTCGCAACGCCGCCAACTCGGACCAGCGAAGACCGCAGTAGGCAAGGACGAGGACGGCAAGGCGGCCATCGCCTGCAGCCGCCGCGAGTTGCTCGACCTGGGCAGCGGTCAGATACCGACGTCGGCGTTCGCGTATACGAGGAAGGTCGACGCCGAGAGCCGGGTTCGATGGCAGGCGCCGGTCGCGCACAGCCAAGGAGAGGATGCCGGACAGCACGCCGTGGATTTTGCGTACGTGACCGGCCGACAGACCGGAGACAACCAACTGCGCGACCCACACCTGCACGTCGCCGTGTTCGACACGAGTGAGCGGTATTTCCCGCCAGCGGGGCAGGACGTGCGTGCCGAGCACCGAGTCGTACAGCGCGCGAGTGGTCGGCTTGAGGCTTACCTTTCCCTTGATCCACTGCTCGGCCAGACTGCCGACCGTCAGGCGGGAGCGGGCGGGATCGACGTAGCTGCCGGTCTGGACGGCCGTCGTCACACCGTCGAGCCATGCTTGCGCGTCGACCTTTCTAGCGAAGTGACGCGCGTGCTCTTTGCCCGCGGGGTCGCGGTACCGGGCCCGCCACTGCCCGTTCGATCGCTTCGTGACACTCGCCATCGCGGCGCTCCTTGCTCGCGGTCCGTCCCGACATTGTGCGCTCTGTGTACGACAGCCGCGTCCATTAGGTTTGCGCCCGGGCCATCGGGGGTGACGTACCTTGTCGGAAGACAGTTCGGCCTATCCAGGCGTTGTCGACTGTTGTTGATCAACGCTAGATTTGGCACTCTGGACCCCGGGGCGTTGAACGTCGTTGGTCGGGATCGATAGTTCGTGGAGTCCTTGCACTAACAGAGATCAACTTTCGCGTGAGGGAGTTGGTCCTTTGTCGCGGTACTGGGCCTGGGCCACAATCCATTCGGTCGCCTCGCGACACTCGCCACCGCGGCACTCCTCGCGTCGCGGCATACACGGCAGTGAGCGCGGCCTTTGACGGGCGCGCAGGCGCCTCCTGAGTCCCTTCGATGAGGTTTTGAAGATCGTTTGTAACGATGCTTGTAAGCCCTGGATCTGCTGGCCCGGACGCGTTGGCTTGCGTTGATCAACATCGATAGTTTCAGTTCTGATGTGTACCCGATGTGTACCCGCGAAGATCAACACTGAGTGATTTCAATCGAACAACGACGCGGGGGCGGATCATTCGAACGCCTATTGCAGGGGGAATGCCAAAAAGATCAACTTGCCGCGTGGTCCTATCGACACCGCAAACGGAGCTCTCGATGCCGGGCAGCCGTGAGGGGCATAGGGTCCGCTCATAGGCGATGACCGCGCGTCTTCGGCACCCGCATCTCGGCCACTGTGTCCGACGCGGTTCGGCTAGGCTTCGACGGCGCTGTTCGCGCGCCGCGGTGGTCGTGACGCTACCCGGTGGGTTGCCGATTCGGAGACGTCCAGTCGTGACAGAAGATGTGGTGCCCGACGACAGACCGCTGCGCGTTGCGCTGACCTCGTACCGGAGCAAGCCGCATTGCGGCGGCCAGGGCGTGTATGTCCGGCAGCTGTCAGCCGCCCTCGTCGACCAGGGCCACAGGGTCGAGGTCTTCTCCGGCCCGCCCTACCCCGACCTGGATCCGCGGGTGCCACTGACGAAGGTTCCGAGCCTGGACCTGTTTGCCGAGGCGAACCCCTGGCGGACCCCACGGTGGTCGGAGTTCAAGACCCTCGTGGACGTACTCGAGTTCGCTATCATGTGCACTGCCGGCTTCCCGGAGCCGCGCACGTTCAGCAAGCGGGTGGCGCCGATCGTCGCCGCCCGCGCGCACGAGTTCGATGTCGTGCACGACAACCAGACGTTCGGTACAGGGCTGCTGTCCTTAATGGGAGCCGGCCTGCCGCTCGTCGGGGTGATCCATCACCCGATCACGGCAGACCGCCGGCTGGACATGGCCGGTGCCTCGTGGCAGAAGAAGCTCACGCTGCGGCGGTGGTACGGGTTCCTGGGCATGCAGGCCAAGGTCGCGCGCCGGATTCCCCTACTCGTCACCCCCTCGCAGAACAGTGCCGAGGTCTCCGTGCGCGACTTCAGCCTCCGGCCGAGCCAGCTTGTCGTCGTCCCCAACGGGGTGGACACCGGTCTGTTCCGTCCGCGCGGGCCTCGTGTGCCGGGCAGGATCATCGCTATTAGCAGCGCCGATGTACTGCTGAAGGGCGTCGCGGTGTTACTGCGGGCGCTCGCCATCCTGCCGCCGTCGGTGGACGTAGAGCTGGTGGTTGTCTCGAAGCTGACGCCCGGCGGCCCGACCGAGAAGCTGGTCGCCGAGCTCGAGCTCGCGACGCGCGTGCGCTTTGTCCACGGTCTCTCCGACGCGCACCTCGCCGAGTTGATGGCGTCCGCCGAGATCGCGGTCGTCCCTTCGCTCTACGAAGGATTCTCGCTTCCCGCAGTCGAGGCGATGGCATCGGGCACGCCGCTGATCGCCAGCGACGTGGCCTCCCTGCCGGAGATCGTAGGTCGCGACGGATCCTGCGGCGTGCTCGTCCCGCCGGGCCGCGTGGAGGGCTTCGCCGACGCCATCCTCGCTCTGCTGAGCGATCCGGGTCGCCGAGCCGACATCAGTCGTGCGGCGCGCGCCCGGGCCGTCGACCGCTTCAGCTGGTCGGCGACCGCGGCTGCGACGACCGCGGTCTACCGCCGGGCGATCGCTACACACCGCCGCCCGAAGGTGGCCGAGGCATGCTGACGATCGACTACGAGCGTCTCGGTCTCGCCGAGGGTATGCGGCTGCTCGACCTCGGCTGCGGCCAGGGGCGCCACACCTTCGAGGCGCTGCGCCGCGGTGCGGAGGTCATCGCCGCCGATCTCAACCAGGCCGATCTCGCGGACGTCGAGATGATGGTGACCGCGATGGCCGAGGCGGCCGAGATCAAGCCGCCCGGCAAGCCGGTCACACACCGCGCGGACGCGCTCGACCTGCCCTTTGAGGACGAGTCCTTCGACCGGGTGATCGCCGCTGAGATTCTCGAGCACATCCCAGACGACCGCACCGCCACCGCCGAGATCGCGCGTGTGACGCGGCGCGGCGGCATCGTGGCTGTCAGCGTGCCGCGCCGTTGGCCGGAGCGCGTCTGCTGGGCCCTGTCAGACGAGTACCACGAGGTCGAGGGCGGCCACGTGCGGATCTATCGCCGGTCGCAGTTGACCGCTGGCCTGGTCGCCGCGGGCCTCGAACCACTGGGCGGTCATTACGCACACGCGTTGCACTCGCCGTACTGGTGGCTGAGGTGCGCGGTGGGCTTGTCGAACGAGAGCGTGCTGACCCGCGCCTACCATCGGATGCTGGTCTGGGACATCCTGAAGGCACCGGCCCTGACGCGGCGCGGCGAACAGCTGCTCAATCCCGTCCTCGGCAAGAGCCTCGTGCTCTACTTCCGCAAGCCTTGACCTCTCTCGCGCTGCCCGGTGTGCTCACTGCGCAACAGATCGAGCGCACCGCCGAGCACATCGCGTCTCAACAGTTGTCGTCCGGCCGGATCCCCTGGTTCAGCGGGCACACCGGCGATCCGTGGGACCATGTCGAGGCGACGATGGCACTGGCCGTCTGCGGTCTGCACGACGAGGCCCGAAAGGCTTTCGCCTGGAGCGCATCCACACAGGCGGACGACGGAACCTGGCCGATGGAGATCATCTGGGACGGACGGCAGGAGCGCGTCGTCGACGCAAGCGCAGACACGAACCAGTGCGCGTATCTGGCTGTCGGGGTGTGGCACTACTGGCTGCTCACCGGTGACGACGCGTTCGTCAGGTCGCTGTGGCCAGTCGTGCGGAGTGCGATCGACTTCGTCAGCGATCTGCAGCAGCCGGGCGGGGGCATCAGCTGGGCTCGCGATCCGCTGGGACTTGCGCACAGCGAGGCGCTGCTCACCGGCAGCGCGTGCACGGTGCTGTCCCTGCGGTGTGCGATTGCCCTCGGCGAGCTAGTCGGTGACTCGCGACCGGACTGGGAGCTGTCCGCAGCGCAACTCGCCCATGCGGTCGCCGTCCACCCGGACGCGTTCGCCGATCGCGGCAGGTTCTCCATGGACTGGTACTACCCCGTCCTCGGCGGGACAGTCCGAGGGGCGGCCGCGCAGCGCCATCTCGCCGCGCGCTGGGAAGAGTTCGTCGTGCCAGGGCGCGGGGTGCGGTGCGTATCCGACCGGCCCTGGGTGGCTGCCGCGGAAACGTGCGAGCTTGTCCTCACTCTCGACGCGATCGGAGACCGGAGCCGTGCCGCGCAGTTGATTCGCGACATCCAGTTCTGCCGTGTGACCGGTGGGGGCTACTGGACCGGCTGGGTCTGGCCGGAGGACGTGTACTGGCCCGAGGAGACGACCACTTGGACGGCGGCGGCGGTGATCTTGGCCGCGGATGCGCTGGCCAACCACTCGCCCGCACACGCGCTGTTCCGGGGCGCTGACCTGCCGCGGTTGCCGGCCGTCGACGAGTGCGGCGGCACTTGTTACGCGCGCGTCGGGAGCGGCAGTCTCGAGCAATGACCGACCCCACTGTTCTGTCGGGTCCGTTGCGCACTGTCGCCGATCGTGCCAGGGGCTTCCTTCCCGATGTCGAGGCTGACGCGTTGCGCACCGCTGCGGCCTGGGCCGGCAGCGGGTTGTGGCTCGAGATCGGCACCTACTGCGGCAAATCGACGGTGCACCTCGGATCCGTAGCTCAGGCAGTGTCGGCGCACCTGGTGACCCTTGACCATCACCACGGCTCGGAGGAGAACCAACCGGGTTGGGACTGGCACGATCCGACCACGGTCGACGATTACACCGGCCGGATTGACACCCTGCCCTTCCTTCGCCACACGCTGCACGACGCGGGCCTCGAGGAGGCCGTGAGCGTTCTCGTCGCCTCCACGCAGCAGGTCGCCGGCTGGTGGACGGCCCCGCTACGCTTGCTCTTCCTCGATGGCAACCACACCGAAGAGGTGGCCCAGCACGACTACGCCGCCTTCGCCCGGTACGTCGAGACCGACGGGCTGCTCGCCGTCCACGACGTGTTTCCGGATCCGCGAGACGGTGGCTGCCCCCCGTGGAATGTCGTGCAGCGCGCGCTGCGCAGCGGCGCGTTCGTCCAGATCGGCGAGTGCGGATCGTTACGTGTGCTGCGTCGTACGGCGGCTCTCATCAGTTGAGCTTCGGTTCCGCCGTATTTGCCGGCGTGATAGATCACGTCGACAAGGGCGAGAGGGTCGGGCCTGATAAGGCGTGAGCGGTGCGCAGGCGATGGGCCACGCCGGCGGGTACGCCAAGCCGAGCAAGCCGACCGACGCGCAGATGGTGGCGTTCCTGCGGAATCGCAATCGGCGCAACACGCCAGTCGCCCGCGCGCAGGCGCTTGTCGAGCTGGGCAGCGCTGGAGCGCGAACGGCTGGTGCTCCTCAGCGACCCGGCGACCACTCACCACACGAAGCCATGCAACGATGGGCCCGCCACACACGACGATGATTCGCAACGATCGCTAGAAACCGCCAGGTTTCGCCGAGCTGTCCTGCTACGTGGTACGTACATAAACAGCTCAGTCCAGGGTCTAGCAGGGCGGAGATCATCGCGAATTCTGCGACCGCGGCGCCGCGATCGTGACCATTGCCGCTCACCAGCGATCGGACGCGGACGAGTAGCGCGTCACGCGCCGCTACCCGCCCGTCTTGTCGGTCACCGAGTCGATCGCCTCGTTGATTGCACTGGTTCTTGTCCCGGAAACAGAGCGAAGATGACAACCACCACCAGCATCAAGATTTCTTTGCGTCCTCCGGCCTCGACGAGAGCGCGCTTACTGGCTTCCCGACGTCGGGTCGGCGCGCAACACGTCGGCCATCGGGGGTGCCGCGCTCGATCGCGACAACCAGTTCATGCAGGAATCGCGCGAATGGCTCCAACGTCGTCCGATCAGGGTCGTGAGCGCCCGCGTGATCGGTGCACCAGACCGCGTCTGCGACAGAGCTTCGTAGATATCCCGCGCCAATTCGCCACCGGTGAGCCAGCGCACCCGAGGCAATGCATCGCTCGAAGTCTCGCCAGCCACGACGCCGAGGGCGAGCAGATCAGCTATGACGGGAATTCGGCGAGCATGGTGGCCTCGCGCCGCCGCAGTTGCCTCGACAGCGCCCAGTCACGGGCGAAGACGCCCGTGACTAAACCGATGACGGCGGCGCCGACCGCCAGCACGACGTTGATGCTCCTGCGCAGCGCCCCAACGCGACGACAAGCAGCGCGCTCGCACTCATGGCCACAGGTCCCCGGACCACCTGCGCGTGGCGGAAATCCTCGACGGTCGCGCGAGAACTCAACCCAGCCAATCGACGTCGCACCAGAAGCTAGGCCACCGACGAGGCGATCGATCACGCTAACGTCTTCACCAAGCACAGGACCGAACAGCCGGCGGAGCAGCGCGAACGGAGCCGACGTTGCAACGGGTCGGGCAAGCAGCCTACTGGGCGGCCTTCAGGACCGGACGTTCGCCCGGGCGACCGGCACGACGGCTATTTCCTATCCCCGGAACGACGGCTTAGCGCCGCGCAGTTGGCTTCACACCTCGACCGGCGTGCTTTTGCCGTGGTTAGTTCCGCGCGTGCGGACGGTCGGCCGAAATCACCGCGTCGACGTTTGCCGGTGCCCCTGACAGCGCCGTGTCCGCCCCGTTGCCGAGAGGCTGGCTGGTTGCGCAAGGTCAGGCCTGGTCGGTGGGCATGATCCACAACTCGGCGACGGCGGTGTCCCCCGGGGTGACCATGTAGGCGATGCCGTCGCCCATGTCCTCGGAGGCGAGGACCTCGATCTGCTGGTAGAGCGGGTCGATCATCTCGGTGCGGATCTCGGGCTTGTTGTGCGAGCCCAGTTCGATCGCGACGCCACCGGGCTCGACGACACCGACGCGCACGTGTCGCTCGGTGATTTCTTGACGCAGGGACTCGGTGAATCCGTTGACGCCGAAGTTCTCGTCGTCTCGGCGTCCGCGATTCAGGACAGGGCCTTGGCCTTGGCTTGCTGGAATTCGGCGTCGCTGATCACGCCTTTGTCACGAAGGTCGGCCAGGCGCGCGACCTCCTCGGCGGAACTGCTGCCGGTTGTGCCCGCGGTAGAGCGGATGTACTGCCGGGCCGCCTCGTCCTGCTGGCGTGCGGACTCAGGCTGCGTGCTCACCCATTTTGTTGCCGCGTGCGATCAGGTAGATGAACACGCCGAGGTAGGGCAGCACGATGACGAATATCGACCAGAGGGCCTTGCCCCATCCGCCGAGGTCGTCGCTGCGGAAGATGTCGGTGAACACGACGATCAGCAACCAGATCCAGATGAAGAACAGGAAGAACCACAGCATGGACCAGAGCACCTGGCCGGTACCGAAACCATCGGCTTCGATCATTGCGACACCTCCACACGTATGCGGCTTGCACCGCAGTCCCGAATGATTGACCTGATTGACTAGAGAGCTGTCCAAACCTCCGTTCACACATGCGTTCGCCATGAACTTGTCGATGGGTGAACCTTCGGCACCCGCTACGGGGGCGCCTGGGCCGAAGGTGTTCACTGCGCTCGACGCACACCCGCTCCGGCGCATCATCTTTCCCGATCATCGACGGGATGGATAGCGGGCGAGGCCGCGTGGTCGGGCCACCGCCTGGTTGCGCGTTCGGTCAGATCCGCGGCCGTGCTCAGCGGCGGTCGCGCCGGTCTTCTCGTCGGTCTCCTCGGTCGTCTCGTCGGTCGTCTCGTCGGTCATGGCGCCGGCCGACCCCGTAGGCGACCACGGAGTTTCATGTCCGGGCTCTTGTGCGCGGTCGTCGATATGATCACATGTGCCGGGCATCGAGACCGATCACCGTCCTTCGGGACCCGCGTCTTCCTCGAAGACCTGTCAACTCAACACGAGGTCAGACGCCCGGGGTAGAGGGTTAAGTGACGACCTGTCCGGATCACGGTCTTTCCCGCCGCAGCGCTGTTGGTTCTTTCCGGTCGTGCTGATCATGCGGCAGCCTGGGCATGCGAGCTGCCGCCTGGCCGGGGGCCGGCCGCGGGCCCGTTCGGACGATGAGGCGCCGGGTGTCAGCGCCCTTCCTGAGCCATCTGGTCCAGGACCGCCGTGACGGTCAGCATCAGCGCAGAGTCCTGCCCGGGGGCGACCTCGACCCCGTAAGTGTCAGCGACCCGGAACCACTTCTTCGACACCTCGGCCACCGTTGACTGGCCGTCCTCGACGGTGTACTCGTGGTCGAGGATGTTGCCCTTGACATCGAGGTCCGGGCCGTCGGCCACCTTGACCGTCCACCGATCGCGCAGCGGGGTGATCAGCGCCTTCTTCACCGTCGCGACGGTGCGCCCGCCCGGGTCCTCGATCTGCATCGTGTCCCGCACCCGGGCGATGCGCTCCTGGACCTTCAGCAACTCGGCCCCGTGGCTGTCTTCGAGGATCAGCGTCTTGCGCACCCGGAGGGCCTTGCCGTCGACCTTGAAGACCCGCTCGCCCTGGTCGTTCTCGATCCAGTAGTCGTCACCGATGGACACCAGGTTCTGACGCATCCGGTAGTGCGTGGCGCCAGTGCCACCGCGGCGCTGCTCACGCCGGTCCTGCCGCCTTTCCCTAAACACATTTCCTCCTCAGACCACTGCCCACGCCCAAGCGCGCACCGGCGGCCCCGCCGCGCTTCGGCCGACGGCATGACAGGTGCATAGGTAGCCGCTACGTCGCGGGACCAGACGCACCTCGACATCGCCCGCCAATCCGCCTCGACACCCCTTTGCCAAGGCAACCGGTTAAGGGAAGATGCGGCATCATCCACGACGGATGAACTAGCACCCACAGCACGCGAGCCGGCGGCCGTAACAACGGTCGCGCAGGAGAGACATGTCAGCGGGGGGACTCTTGGCGGCAGCGCGCTGAGGCGATCAGACGGGCCTGGGCATAATCACAAGGCCGGGGAGTCCGGCTCTGCCGGTCTCGTATCAGGACGGCGTGTCAGGCTTCAGCGCGCTAGCCGAGGCCCGGCGGATCGTCCCCGCGCCGCCCATCAGCGCCCGCCGCCACGGCGCAACGCCCTCGATCTCGGTTTCCAGCGAGAAGCTCAAGAACGTCCTGATCACCACGATCAGCCCGAGCACAAGGACATTGTCGAGGGTAGGTGCAACCGCGACGGTGTGGACCAGGTCGGCTGCGACCAGGACTTCCAACCCCAGCAGCAGCGTGCCGCCGAATGCCTGGCGCAGCACCAGGTAAGCCCTTGTCGACCAGCCCGACCGCCGCACGGCCACCACCGCTAGCACAAACGACCAGATCACGCCGACCACCAGGATCGCGGCTCCCAACGCCTCGAAACCCTGAGCAACGTGATCCATTAGCCCGGTGAACGTCCCAGCCGACGCCTCGGCAGCACCCGCGGCAAGGATCACGTGCCCCTGCCCCGCATGTCGTCCCCCCAGCTAGCCCAGCGAGCCAGCAAGTAGTCTCTCACCACCGAGCAGTCCCGGCGCGCCTAACCCGCCGGTCATGGGGGCCGCCCCGCGGGGGCGGACCATAGCTCGTCAACACTCGGGCAGGCGTTAGTGCCCGCCCGCTCGGATACGCGGGGCGTGCCCGAATTGCTACATGCGATGCACGCACAGATCAGGACGATCGGTGCGGTTATTGGTTAGCACCAGCCGACAGCCGACTCGCAAATAATCGGCAACTCGCGTCAGCATGCTCGCCCGACGGAGTGCGTAGGCATTCGAGCGCCCGCATGAACATGGGACGCGTGCGCGGTCAGGGCAGGAGTTCACGTGTCCGCGGCCGTGACCGTGCGACGGTACGTACCATGTCCGTGGTCCATGTGCTCGCCGGTGACCTGGGACGACTCACGAAGTGGCTGTAACGAGATCGAGCGCGCGATGCGTCACGCCATCTACGACTTGCCGCGTCGCGACCGGAGCGGCGAGACGGACACGGATGCCACTGATGGGTCTGGGCTTGCGGTCAACGGTTCGTGCCGGTCGAGGTGCTCTCCACACTGACGTCGTATGACGGCCCGGTGCCGCTATCCGGTCGACGCTGGTCGCGACGCTTCCGTCCCGACCGGTATGGCGAGATCTGGCCGCTCACTAACGCGAAGCGTTCCGAGCTGGCTCCGGCGCGGACAGCAGGCGTGTCGTTGCCGCGTCGCGACGTGCACCGGTCCGAGGGCGGGCTGTAGCCACCGGTGCCGACCAGCAACTTGACGACCTTCTGCGTGGTTGAGCTGAATACGTCCGCGACGATGGTGGGCGAGATGATGCAGCTCGGTGGCGGGGCCGGTTGCGCTGGCATGACTTGGACGTGGCGCCGTCCACCCGGCAGCCAACGTTCGCCCGTTGGTTCCGGGTACCGATCGGCACATCTGGCGCGCTCCACGCGGCGGCGTGGAAACTTCTTCTGACTGGCGAGCATCGTCCAAGGGCACCTATGGGAGATCACCCGAGCCTCGGCCAGGGAAGCCCGGGACATCTCGCGTAGATGAGGAGCCGACGATCAGCCGCCGGGCGCAGCACCCGCTCGAACAGGTCAGCCCAATCGACGTCTCGGTGGGCGGGGCGCTCCTGGCGATTACGCTAATGTCCAATCCTGTGAACTATGTGGTGAGCGTCATCATCCGGGGGATCCCGCTTGCCATGATGGGCGTCTGTGTCGGCTTTGGTCTGGACGTTTGGACTGCGGAAGGAGGGACGTCCGGGAACTTTGTCGCCGGTCGGGTGGTCACGTTTCTTGGTGCGATCTGCCTGTGCCTGTTCTGCGCCGGAGCGACCATCAATCTCCAGTTGATCGGCCGCTACACCACTGTTGATCGGGTTGTCTATCCGACGATTGGCTACGTGGCGGCGGCGGGGACGGCCGCATATGGTGTGTACCTTTTCGTCGGGGCGCCGAGCAGCGGCCTGAACGAGGAATATGTGGCCGGTTACGTCGTCTTCGGGCTGGGATTGATCAGCGGTTGCGTAGCGACGGTCGCAACGGCCGCCACCAAGTTCTCGCTCATTCCGGAGAACGCGCAGTCATCCGACGGACATCGGCGGGTTCCCCCGGCGGGCTTCCCTCAGGCTGCCGTGCTGGTGCTGGGCGCCATACCCGTCGTGCTAGCGATCGTCGCATGGGTCCTCTCGATCTACAACTTGGTCGTGGCGACAACGCCAGGAACGTTCACGGTGGGCAACGTCGTCGCCGGTCTGGCCATGATCTGCACGTGCCTGATCGCTTTGGTCCTGACCCTCCTCCGCCAGGTGCAAAACACGTACGGCCAACGGGATCGGATCACGTGGCCCTGGCTTGTGATCGTCATGGGATCACTCAGCCTGATCTGGGGGATCGTCGTGGTTGCCCTCGACAGCGAGTCCTACTACTTGACGCCTGGTTTCGTGATGATCGGGTTAGGGCTCATCTGCTTCAGCATTCTCACCAAGGTGGGTTTGCTCGCCCTCGTGTGGCGCCGGACGTTCGACCTTGCCAACCGGGTGCCCTTGCTCGATACTCTCACAGCACTCACGTGCCTCTTTCTGGCGGCGTTCGTGTTCCAAGCAGCGGTGGTCGACCCAAATGTGTTCATACCCGCACGGGTGCTCGTTGGGCTGGGAGCGATCTGCTTCTCGCTCTACGCGGTCGCCCATCCTTGAGAGCGGCGCGTCGTCCACTGGGTGACCGAAGAGCCCTCGGACCCGAGCCGATAATCTTCTTTGGTCGCACATAACGCCGGATACTGGAAGCCTCGCCGGGCGTAGCCTCAGGCATGGCTATCAGAAGCGAGGCCCAAGCGAGTCATCAAGCCAGTCCTCATCGTCGCTTGGACGTACTTGGTCGACTACTGCGATCAGCAAGTGCGATGTCAATCCTCGGGCTAGAGGATATGGCCACTCAGGCGGCCGCGATTCCGACTGCCACCATGCGTTTGACCGCGCCCGTACGTTCCGCAATCACTACCGATGACCCACACCGCACCGAAATCATTGACCTTGATTCCAAGCTGGATCGCTTCGCCGGATCTGCGCTTCTTCGGGAGTACCGCATGTCCGCCACCGCGACTAGCAACGCGGCGGTGCGACGAGCGGCATCGGCGCCGTGGCGTCGACGTCGAACAACGGCTACACCTCGGCTACGACGCTCATGCCGGGATCATCTACTGTCGCGCGACAGTCTTCGAGGCGCCGCGCCTGAGTCAGACTCCCGGCGGCCGAACTCCATGCGGAGTTGATCGGGTGGTGACAAGACGCACGCAGCGGGCATCGTGACGACGCTCCCACTGAGCAAAGCCAAGAGCACACCCCGAAACAACCCATCAAGATGAGCGCACGGGTCCCCCGGGCCACTCCTAGACGTCTGTGAGCCGAATGCAGGTTGACTGTACGGGATGAACGACCGATCGAGATTTACCTTATATTGTTGAGGATTCGTTGTGAGCGATATTGGGCACCAGTGACCCTGCCGGGTGAGGCGTTTGGACGGCCGTTGGTCGTGTTGGCGAGCGCGGAGTCCCCTTGCTCACCCGCACTACCAGCAGTACCGGAGAGAGCAGTTTCTAACCAGCCTTTGCCCAAGCGTTGCCCAGTGATAGTCGAGGGCGTGGAAGACCTCGTGATACCCAAGACGTAGCGGGGATGGGATCTGGAGCGTGCCTCCTGACTGCGCAAATCGCCTGCTGGAGTTGCCCTCACCGCCTCATCAGCTCGGATTTCCGCCAACAGCGAGGGTCTTGCCGGCGCCGCAGCAGGTGATGGACTTGTGCCGGTGGCGACCGTCGTGAGGCATAGCTCGCTCGCGGGGCACCGGGAGGACGCGACTGCACTGCCGCGGCACCCGTCATGGCGACTGTGTTGGATGGCCGGCGGCCGCTGTTTCAGGTTCTGTTGGCGGTTGTCCGGCCGGCCTGCGGGTCGGCAGAATCCTCGGGATGCCCAGGTGGGTGACCCAGCGCCGGAACAAGACGATCGCAACCACCACCGATGCGGCCGGGAGCAGGTTGCCCAGCAGGATATAGATCCAGATCGTGTTGAGGTCCACGGTCAGGACGTCGAAGTTCATGCCGAAATACCCGGTGATGAAGGTCAGCGGCAGGAAGATCGCGGATATGACGGCGAGGAAGTTGATCACCTGTCCCTGCCGGCCGGAGATGTTCTGTGAGTACTGCCCGAGGGTCTCCCTGGCCTCCTCCCGGTACTCCCTCGCGGCGTCTGTCAACCGGACGACGCGCTGGCGGTGCCGGTCCAGGTGGGCCTGGGCGCCGGGGCCCAGGCCGGGCAGCTGGGCAGTGCCCGCGGCGATCAGATCGTCCAGGTCCCCGGTGTACCAGCCCAGCGATTGGACGGCATCGGCCAGCCTGCGCCGGATGGCCAGAACCTCAGCCTGGGAGCCGCGAGAGGAGCTGGTCAGCAGCTCCACCTGAATCTCGTCCAATCGCGCATCCAGCGCCAGGAACTGCTCCTCGAAACTGCCCGCGAGCTCATCCAGAACCAGGAAGAGCACCAGGGGGCCGTCGGCCTTCCCCTCATCGCGCAGTCCGTCATACCGGTGACGTGCCTGCTCCAGCGCCGGGCACGGCGCGGAATGCACGGTCAGCAGGAACTGCGCCGTGTACACGATCCGGACCGGGATAGGCGCCGCGTCTGCAGCCAGGCCGCCCGCGGCGGATACCAGCGCTTGGATGACGTCCCCGGCGGCGGTCAGCGATGGCCGCTGCCTGGCGCGTGCGGCACCCATGGCCATCCCCGCTGGCTGGCCGGTGTCCTCGAGCTCCGCTATCGCCGAGGTGCCGAGGCGCAGGCTGCGGCCGAACTGCCCCAGCAGGTCGCGGTCCAGGCTCTCCAGGTCAAGCCAGAAGAACCCCCCCGCCGCGGCCTGCCGCTCGACATCTCGCGGCGTGGCCAGGTCGCTGGCACCACTCACGCTGACCAACCGGGCGGCCGGGTGCGTGCCCATCCCCAGCCGGTGCGCCGCAGACGTGTTCGCCGGCATTGCAGGTACCTCCTGACCCCTGACAACACTTGATCGCTAACGGAGTGTCCCGGACTTAACCGACCATTGATAGGGCCACCGCGGCCAGACGGACCCTTCCAGGACATCTGCGCTGATCGCCGGGATCCGGACCCGGCCCGCTGGCTGAGCGTTATAGGCGTGGCACTAGTCCTGGACGGCAGGGACGATACGCCGGGCCGGGCGGGCACCGTGGCACTCGTCGGGATCGTCCGCGCCCAACTCGGCCAGACCCTCACAGCCGGTTGGCGCAGCCCGCTCGTCATCGCCGCGACCGGGGTGTCCGCGGCGGCGCTCGCTGGCATCATTCAGACCCCTGGCGTGAGCCACTTCTTCGGCAGCCGGCCGCTCGGACCGATCGGCTGGAGCATGGGGCTCGGCGCCGCGGGCGGCGCGAGTCTCGCGGCACCGCTCGTCGGTCGACTCACCAGCACACTCGCTGCCGACTGACGTCCCTGACGCTGAAGGCTGATCATTGCGGTGAGCGCATGAGCGTCAGACGTTCGAGCAGATGATCGTGGTCATCACGCAGTCTTCCAAGATGTCTGCTCCAAACCGGGTACGCGAGCATGCAGTGCGAGATGCGCTCGGCACTGCGAACTATGTACTGCCAGCGCTAGGAATTGACTCGCTCTACTACTTGCGCAGCCTCGAAAACGAGCAGCAACGCGACCTTCTCCGCTCGAGGTCCGTTATTGACCCGCTTCGGACGAAGATCAACCAGGTCGATGAGGAGCGCGGCGAACTCGCCAAGCTTCGTCAGCGATTGCAGCTTCAAGATCCTGGCTCTTTGGAGAGCGAGCCCCCACTTCCCGGAAGGCCAAACCATGCCGCGGATGCATCCGTGGTCCCGTTGCTCCCCGTGCCGCCGTATTGTCTCCGTCGTCACCTCAATGGGCGCCGCGTGATCGCCCCTGAATGGCGCGAAGAACAACCGCCGGCTCAGCATCTGCCGAGCACTCGGCGCAACCATGTCACGGGTCGCGGCTCGACATCGGCCGTGATCACATTCGCGGGCAGCGCACGCCGCTCCGCTTGCTCGTCCGCGTAGTCTGCGGATCACGCCGTATAGTGCGCCGTTCCATCGGATAATTGGCCGTGGAGTTCACTATCTGCCAGCCACGCCGCGAGGCTCGGCGGTCTGCCGACCATCAGCGGAAGTTGTAATCCGGGTAACAAGCTGAGTCCGGACGGTAGGTGCCACGGTCAGCCTGCCGCCGATACTCACCAGCGACTTCATTCGCGGTGGACAAGCGCGGCCCAAACGGTGGGCGCGGCGCTGCTCCGAAGCCAGCTCCGCGTCCTGCCGCTTGGATGCCAGTTCCCCGGCGGCCAGCAGGAGCCTCTCGTCGTCTCCCCGCCTGGCCCGCTCGGCTTAGAGCTTGTCCGCAAGCTCGCCGAACGCCGGGCCCGCGGCGGATGACATCACCCGGCGTGGGCAGCGGGGTGGCACGCAGTCGAGCCAAATCGACCGCGGCCTCTCGGCGTTCCCTCGCGGGGTCGCGGGTGCGGGGGATCGCGGCCGATCTGGGCCGGGGCCCGGCGAGGTCAGCCGGGAACGGCGCCGCAACCGGGGACCCGGGTTAGCGGGCAGTACCGGCCGTTCACCGTGCTGATACTCAATGACGACGGCTGCCTCGCGGGGACCTACCTCCCAGGGCGCCGGCGGCTCGATCGCCCACGCTGGCCGCTCCGGAGATGCAGGACGACGTTCAGTTGGGAGCCAAGGAGCGTTATAAGGGCCTGCAGGTAGAACCACCAGAGGATCGTGATGACGGTCGCAAAGTGACCGTAGGTGGGCTCCGCGTCCTGGAGGCGGCGCGAGATGACGAGTGAGGAGACGAACTCCAGCAACCAGAACGACATACCTGAGAGAACTGCACCGGGTAGGACCTGCCGGAAGGTGATCCGGCGATCGGTGAGTATCCGAAACGCCAGGAGGAACAGACCTATGTCTAGGATGGCCGAGACCACGTAGCCGAGGCCCTTCCCCGCTGCCCCGAGGTGCACGTCGCTGCTGCGACCGGTCAGCCATCCACTGAGGAGCGCGCTCACTACAAGCCCGAGCCCGATTGTGGAGAGGGCCAAAAGGGCCCGCGTCATCTGTTCAGCGATTCTCGGCCGCTCGACCGCGGGAATATCCCAGGCCGAGTTGAAGGCGAACTCGGCGCTTCGCATCAGCTGGGTGCCGCTCCACAACGCAGTGGCGGTCCCCACGACGATGCTCCAGACGCTCCCTGTGAGCCCACCGACGTTGTCTGGATCGACGAGGGGGAAGAGCGCGGCCACGTTGTGCATGACCTCCGACTTGGTGGAGTCGGGGAGAAAGTAGCCCAGCAGCGATACCAGCACCAGCAAGAGCGGGAACACCGCAAAGAAGGCCCAGAACGCGATGCCAGCGGCGAGGCGCGCCGAGCGGTCCTGCTGGAATTTCACGACGGTGGCCACCGCGACATCCCTTGCCCGGCGACCCGGCCCGCCATGAACCCGACCTGGAGGTGCCTCCCCGGCGTTCAAAGCGCTTCTCCGGTCAAACCGAGCACAGGGGGAACGTCCCGGCGGTCGTCGGCCGACGGCCGGCGGAACGTCCTTGATCTGGTTCGGGCCGAGGTCGTGGTGTAATCCGCCGTCGATGCCGGTCACAGCGTTGACAGCGATGGTGATCCCGTTGTGACGGAACGGTTGGTCCTCCTGCAGGAGCAAGTGGGTGACGCGGCGGGCGTCGCCTGTAGTGAGGAAGCCCTCTACGCGGCCGACCTGCCCGCCAGGAGCTTATACATAATCGCCTTACCCGTTCCGGGAACCGAGACGCGCGTCCTCACCGGCCGCGGCCCGCTGGTAGTGGCTGCGGCCGGGCAACTCGGTGACTTCAGCCTCCAGCGCGGCCTGCATCAGCAGCCGCGCGAGCCAGGCAACTTCCTCCAGGATCTCCGGCCGTGACCGACCCTCGGAGAAGAGCTCGTTGGATGTGGCTGCGGATACGGTCGGAAGGGAATGCTCGACTCGGCACGAGCGTAGGCACTTCCTTCGCGACTTGGCCGTCTTGAAGGGGAACCTACGCCCGGCGTCTGACTTACACCCCATTCTTGGGCGCCACCTCAAAGCCCGCCAGCAGCCTCTCCTGTTCTGACATTGGCACCGCTGAGGCCTCTGGGGGCCAGCGCTCCCGCGTCGTCTCCTAGTGCTCAGAGACCGATGGCGACGACGTCAGCCAGTTTTAGAGCCGGGCGCCTGGTGGGAATCAGGGCCGCGGACAGTGTCGGTGACGTGCTGCTTGATCCGTTCCTCGGCACGGCGGACATGGACGTCAGCCAGCAGGCCGGTGAACAGGCCGAACGTCGCGCCGAACAACGGGATGACCAGGAGGAACTCTGCGGTGTTGATGACGAAGCCGTAGTGCGTGGTCGGCGGGACGTCGCAGCCGACGGTCACCCCGTTCGCCAGCGCGCAGTACAGGCCGTGCCACTTGGGAATGTGCTCGGCGTAGGAGTACAGGATGCCGCATATCGCGTCCAGGACGAGGGCGAGCGCCAGGATGAGCACCATCAGGCGGCGGTGGCTGACGGCCAGGATGACCAGCGTCAGGCGGCGGTGGCTCATCAATCGCTCGTCGTCTCTGCAGGCTCGCGGCTGGCCTCGACGGTATCCGGTTTGCACGGGTAGAACTCCCCCTGGGCGCCCCCGATGATCCAGCCGCCGGGACTGGCCGCCATCGTTCGCTCAGGCGTCCGGACAATCATGTTGTGCGTCGAATACGGTGCCCCATCGGCCCTGGGATTCGTATCGGCGCTCGCCTTCATCCAGTTGACGACGCGCAGATAGTCATCCTGGTCGTCGAACGGCGCGTACGGGCCGATTCCCTTGAGCCGCCGCGCGGACACACTGCGGCTAGCCCACGGTCCGAACGAGCGCCTGCGACTATCCCGAATGCTCTCCAGGCGATGGCCGTGCCTCACGCTCAGTTGATCCTGCGCCATCCTTCTCCCCTTTCCAGCCCGCTGCCTCTCGGCCTAGCCCAGGCCTACTGCCGCCGTGGATATGGATGATGTTCATGCTTCCCCCGGCGCGCGGCAGTCCATCACCTCATGCGGGTGATGACCTGCCGCGGGCCTGGCGGAGCCGGCCAGAACGCGCCGCCGCCGCGGTCCCGCGTGATCATCTATCCGCATCATGTGACCAGCCCCGCCGGGTCAGGTCCAGCAGCCACCCGTAATAGGAGCTGGAATCAGCCTGAGTGAGTTCCAGGCCGCTAGGCAGCGGCTGGTCAAACAGGAGCGCAGTCGTCCCCTCGACCAGGCCGCGAAGCCCATCGGGCGGACCGGCCGCTTCCAAACCCAAGGTCCACCAATTCCGGCCGTGCATCTTCACCTCGGTAAGTTCCACCGCACAGCCGGTGCCCCGCTCGGGTGTAGGGACGCTCGCTGACAGCCGGCCCTCGCCGGCGACGAAGAAGCTAATGCGCCTGACCTTGTACACCGACCGCCAGCTTGTCGAGTCAACGCCGCCGCGAATCTCCGACCCAAACCGGGAAGGACCATCGCTGCCAAGACTCCATAAACCCTCTCACACCCGCAGCTAGCGACAGCACGCCGCGGCGCCCGCGAACACCTTCACCTCAAGCGCACGGGCGCCGCGGATCTTTACCGACAGCCCCGTTAGGCTCGGACTGATCAGATAGTCGTCCTCGCGTGATTCGGTCGCTGCCGGAAACCGACCGAACCACTCCAGCGTCGGGGCGTCCAACTCGCCGGGTCGGATCCACCGCACTTCAAGCGTCGATGGTGCGTTTGGCTCTGGCCCATACACTTCATGCCCTGTCATCTGGCGGCTCCTGCCCGCAAAAGCCAGTGCGCCTTTCGGCCTGAGACGGTGTGAGCAGCTAAACGGGATGGCCAGCCTCATCATCGGCATCGGTGACGAGCTCACAGCCTGCATGACGGTACCGTCGAACAGGATCAGCCAATGCGCTCGGGCAGTCTCAAGGTGCGACCCGATGGGCCACCGTTGAAGCAGGTCGGAATGGGCACCGCTGTCAGCTTCAGCGTCCCCCCGCAGCCGCTGATCAACATGGTCAATCCCCTGGTGCGCCGGATCCTGCGGTCGCCGCTGCATTCGGTACTGGACAGGCGCTGGTCGTGCTGCACGTCGTCGGCCGCAAGACCGGCCACCTCTACGACATAGTGGTCGGCATCGTTGACCTCGACGGTCGCCTGCTCGTCGTCACCCAGCACGCCTGGTGTGTCAACCTGCGCGGCGGCTCCGACGTCGACGCGACCTTGTGCGGACGCCGGCAGTCGATGCGTGCGCACCTCGATGAGGACGCCGCCTCGGTCGCACGCACATTGCACGCCGTGTTCGAGGCGTCCGGCGTTCGCATGATCTTCGAGATCTTGGGAACAGCCGACTAACCATACGCGTAGCCGGCCGCCGCGGGCTTGACGACGCTGCAGACGCGCTTGCCTTGGTAGCTGCCGGACCGTTCCGGCGCGAGGGTCATCATCCTGCGAACCTCGATAGGGACGCGGCGCTGGCCATGGTGGTCGCTGTCCAAAGTCGACAGCAAGAAGGCCGGCGTTGTTTCAACAACTGACGCCGTTTCTGCTGTTCCAGTCCAACGTGCTCGGGATGCGATGAACCTCGCCACCGGAGAGGTCGTCACCGGCCTGCAGAAACGTCACGCCGCGGCCGATGTGCTGCGATTCTTCAAGCAGATCGACGCAGCCGTCCCGCGTGGGCTGGCCGTACACGTCGTGCTTGACAACCTGTCCGGGCATTCCGCGCCGGAGATCAGCAAGTGGCCGGCGCACCGTAACCGGCGCCGCTGGCACCTGCACTTCACCCCAACCTCCGGCTCGTGGCTGAACCTGATCGAACGCTGGTTCAAGGAACTCACCGACAAGCGACTGCGCCGCGGCCGATTCACCAGTGTCGCCGACCTCACCAGGGCGATCACCATCTGGGCCGAGCACTGGAACACCGACCCGAAGCCGTTCATCTGGAAAGCCACCGCAGAGGACATCATCGCCAAGACCCGACGCGGCCGCGACGCACTCCACCAGATCAAATCGCAGACGGACCACTAGTAGTTCCGAATCGCTGGTCGGCATGGAGTTGTGCGCGCCGAGCTGGAACACGGAGCTGGACGGCCGGCGGGAACCCTAGACCGCGCGAGTCTCCTCAATCGCGTCCCGCCCGCCATATGCGACAAGGCCGTAGATGACGAGTATGCCGATCGCGATGTAGGCCAGAGACCAGACCGGGTAGTAGGGCATCCACCAGATGGAGCTGATGGCGAGGATGCTGGCGGCGATGATTCCGATCCAACGGCTGAATTGGGAGCCCGTGAGGACGCCGAAAGAACTTCCGATCAGGATGATGGCGACGATGAGGTACACCCAGCCGTAGGTCTTGAGGCTGTGCCCGAAAATTGCCGCTTCGAGGTTGTTCGGCACGGCGCCGTGGTAGCGCCAGGCCCATATCGCGTCGAAGAATCGCATGATGCCGGTGATGCCCAGCACCGTCCCGGCGAAGAACCGCCAGCCACTACCGCTTTCTTCCATGACACGTTCCCGTCCTCAGCTCTCGCCTACCGGGGGGGTGAAGGCGCAGTCACATCGAGGAATTCCTGTTCGGCCTATAGAACGTGCGCAAGGGTGAAGCTACCCGGCGATGTAGGAAGCCAGTTGGATGCGCCGCTGTTGGGTTTTCGTGTTGAATCTAGGCCTCGATCGAGCCGTCGCTGTCGAGCTGAACGTCGTCACGATCCGTAAGCCGGCAGATGACCGAAGCAAGGGCCAGCCGGCTGCTGCACTGAAGGGACCTCATCGCCGCGATCGAGACCTTCATCGACGGCTGGAACGAACGCTGCCAGCCCTTCACCTGGACAAAGACCGCCGACCATATACTCACCAAAGCAGCCCGTAAGAAGACTTCAAACACGCGACACTAGTGGTCACGCCCGTTAGTTCGTCGGGGGTTATATCCAGGCGGTCGGGTCGTTGAGGTAGAGACCGCAGGCGCAGTCGAGGGCTTCTTCGGGGGTGCCGACGGGGTATCCGCTGGGGAGGATGGCGTCCTGGTAGCTGTCCCGGCTGGCGAGGTGAATCGCGAAGCCCCAGCTGTTGGCCGATCCGCCGTAGCGCAGCCGGAACAGGGGCAGTGTCGTGCCATCGGCGAGTTTCCCGTCGATGTAGGCGAACTGGCCGCGATGACGGATGGTCAGGTCAGCCAACTGTGGCCAGCGTTCGCGGGTGCGCATGATCAGCCGGTATCGCAAGGAGTTCTTGGTTGAGTCCGGAGGCGTGGGCACGGCATCCATGATGCTCGAACAGCCTTGCTCGGCGTGTCGTCGCCGGAGTGGGCACTGGCGAGTGACAACCAGACCATGCCTGTTTTGAGTGCGCACCAGATCGTTGTTTGTGCCGGTCAGCGGCAACTGCTGCTGGCCCGGGCTCGCCGAGCCAGCGGTGAACACCGCGACGTGCTGCGTGCCCGGATCGTGTTGGCCGCTGCCGGCGGCGCGCCGAATGCCGCGATCGCTCGAAGCCTGGGAGTCACCGACGACACCGTGCGCAAGTGGCGGCGCCGGTTCTGTGAGCATGGGCTGGACGGTCTTCGTGATCGGTCACGCCCCGGCCGGCCGCGTCGCTTCGCCGCCACGGTGGTTGCTGAGGTGAAAGCGCTGGCCTGCGAGCTACCGGCCGACACGGGCACGCCGCTGGCGCGCTGGTCGTGTCCGGAGTTGGCTGCCGAGGCAGTCAGTCGCCGCATCGTCACATCGGTGTCCGCGTCGACGGTGCGCCGTTGGCTGGCCTGCGACGCGCTCAAACCGTGGCAGCACCGCTCGTGGATCTTCCCGCGCGACCCAGACTTCGCCGTCAAAGCTGCCCGCGCGCTAGATCTCTACGCGCGCGTGTTCGACGGCCAACCACTGGGAGAAAACGACTTCGTCCTCAGCGCCGATGAGAAGCCGGGCGTGCAGGCCCGCAGCCGCATCCACCAAAGCGCACCGGCCCGGCCGGGTCGCCAGCCGATGCGGGTGGAATCCGAATACCGCCGACACGGCACCCTGGCATACCTGGCCGCCTACGACGTGCACCGCGCGCACGTGATCGGGCACTGCGCCCAGACCACAGGCATCGCGCCGTTCACCGAACTGGTCGAGAAGGTCATGACCAGCAAGCCATACGCCACCGCGCGACGAGTGTTCTGGATCGTCGACAATGGCTCCTCGCACCGCGGCTGGACCGCCGCGGCGCGCCTGTCCGACGCGTTCCCGAACGCGCGCATGATCCACCTGCCGGTGCACGCCTCGTGGCTCAACCAGGTCGAGATCTACTTCTCCGTCGTCCAACGCAAACTGCTCACCCCGGACGACTTCGCCGACCTCGACAACCTGGCCGGAAAGATCACCGCGTTCGAGCATCGATACAACAACGCGGCGCGCCCCTTCGACTGGCGCTTCGGCCGTAACGACCTCAACCGGCTCATCGAGCGGATCGCAGCATGACCCCCGACGAACTAACGGGCGTGACCACTAGGCAAGCGGCCGGCGGGACCGCGCTGCAAGTTGAACTTTGCATTGCCCCCCTACCGGACCGTCAGACGCCCTCGACCGCTTTCAGCCGTCCGGACTTGACCGCGTTGACGAACTCGGTGTAGTCGCGCTCGTTCTGGTCGGCGTACCGCTCGGAGAAGCCGGTGACCGATTTGTCGAACGCGTCGCTTGTGCCCAGGTACTGGGCGATGGCGACCGGGTCGCCGGAGCGGGCGTGGGCCCGCGCCAGCGTCCACCCGCAGTTGCGTGCGTAGAACGTGAGCCCGACCGGTGCCGCCCGCTCGACGTCCACGGAGCCCTTCATGTCGCGCAGCTGGCGCCAGTAGAAGTAGCGGTTCGCCTCTGCCCTTTTTGCCCAGCCGAGGTAGATGTCGCTGGCGGCCTGCATCATCCGCTGCCCCTGTACCACCCGCTCGCCGTGCTGCCGGTACTCGCTCTTGGGCAGGTGGGCCTCCAGCACCGAGGCTGTGGCCTCCTTGATCTGCAGGAACAGCGGGTCTTGCGCGTCGCGTCCCTGGAGCAGGACGATAAATTCGCGGGTCCCGACGCTGCCGACGCCGACGACCTTACGGGCCGCGTCCACGATTTCGAAGCGCTCCAGCAGTTTGCGCCGGTCGTCTTGCAGGGTGGCTCGGTAGGCGCGGAACTGCTCGTGGATCTCCGCTACGGCCTTATCGGGAGACAGGCCGTATGTGGCGGCCAGGTCGCGCGCCGGGACCACGATCGGCGGCTGGCTGACGATCCGGTACTTCCCGTCGACCCGTTCGCAGAGCTTGGACAGCGCCTGCAGGCTGTCGCGGGTGTGCGCCTTCGCGGCGGTCTTCGCCGCCCCCTTCGCCGCCTTCTTCGCCGCCTTCTCCTCTTCCCTGTCCGCCTTTTCCTGCTTCGCCGCCCGTTTCTCCTGCTTCTTCGGCGCCTTTGCCCGCCTGTCCGTCTTCCCTTCCTTCCTGGCCGTCTTGTCCTGCGTCGCCGTCCCTGCCACCGCGGCACGTATCGAGGCCGTCAGCTCATCCTCGTCCAGGTGGGCGTACCAGATGTCCATCGTCCCCATCTGCGCGAACGAGGCCATCGCCTCCCGGTAGGCCCGCACCGATGCCAGCGTCGCCGTACGCGTGTCGGCCTTGGCGAACCCGTTGTTGCGGCCCGCGATGGTGAAGCTGGCCGCCATCCGCTTCACGTCGTATTCGAATGGCCCGGGCAGCGTCTCGTCGAAGTCGTTCACGTCGAACAGCAGGATCCGCAAGGGCGAGGCGAACAGGCCGAAGTTCGACAGGTGGGCGTCGCCGCACAGCTGGGCGTCCAGCCCGGCCACCGGCGTATCCGCCAGGTCCTCCGCCATGATCTTGGCCGCGCCGCGGTAGAACGTGAACGGCGAGGCCATCATCCGGCCATGCCGGACCGGCACCAGGTCCGGTTCCCGGGTTTTATCCTGCGCCTCCAGCAGGCCGACCGGGTCGGGGCGGTCCGCGGCAGGCCGCCACTTGGTGTGGCTCGACAGCGGCACCCGGTCCCGGGCCTCCAAACCCTTGGCTTTGCGATCGTCGACGCTCGGATGCGCAATCTTCCGCTCAGCCATCCGGCTCACCTCCCGTGCTGACTGCCCACCCGCCCGGCTCCGAGCCACGAGCGCTCCCGGGCGCTCAAGACCTGGCACTGCGCACTGCTTCTTGGCGCTCCTGCTTGCCCCATGCTAGGCGTCAAGGGCGGAAAGGACATCACCTGGGAAGGATGGTCTCGGCTCGCGGCCCGGCGGTGTTCATCATGGAGTGTCAATAGGGTCCGGGCAGCGCCGGGCTGGCCTGCCGGAAACGCAGGTACGCGGCGGCAGCGCCCGGAGCTGGCCGCCGGCCAGCGTCAGGAGCATGTGACGGTGACGGCTGAACCGCCTGAGAGCCCGGTAACCGAAGCAGTCCGCAGCCTCGAGGTGCGCTGGATCTTCCCGAGCCAGCTGGCGGCCGCGGTGGCCCGATGGTTCGGGCGGTTCCCGGCCGGGACGGAGTCACGCGAGGACACCTACCTGCTGGATCCGCAGTCGCGCGGACAGATGGAGGCCTGGCAGAAGTGGTCCTTTCCGTTCAGCCCGCCCAGCCCCGGCAGCGGCGACCCGGCGGGCTGGCGGCCGGTGCTCGTGGCTCAGAAGCACGCGAAAGGCGACGTGCGTGGCCAGTGGTTCTGCGTCTGCGCGTGATCCCTTTCCCGCCACCGCGCACGAATTGCCTGCCATATAGACGGGAAGCGAACGCGCGACCAGCGGCGTAGAAAGACGTTCTGCGTGTCGATGCGGGACGAAGGAACGTCCTCCTGATGCGCTGCGGGCTTGGTGTCCCATCGCAGGAGGAGGACGTTCGTGGGTAACGGTAATGGCGTGTGCCGGGGTGATCGCAACCGAAACGCGCGACTGGATCGACTGCGGGCTGTGGTGCCGGTGTCGAACGTGATCGTCGGGATCGATCTGGCGGATAAGAAGCAGATGGTCGTCGTGTGTGATCACGACTCGAAGGTGCTCGCCCGCAAGACCTACCGGTGCCGCGCGTGGGACCTCGGAGCTGCGCTGACTGGGCCCGTGAGCGTGCCAAGTCGAACGGTTTCGCTGGCGTTACCGTGTCATGCGAGCCGACCGGGCACCGGTGGCGGGTGCTGGCCCAGCTCGCGGCGGATCGGTCGATGTCGTTCGTCCGTGTCCAGCCGATGATCGCCTCGTGGGCGCGCCGCGCCGAGGACCTGACGCACGACAAGACCGATGAGAAAGACGCGGTGCTTATCGCTCGGCTGCCTGCGCAGTTGCGCTGCTACGAACCCGAACCGGTCGATGAGATTCGGGCCCGGCTGCGGCACCTGGGTATCCGCCGCGAACAGCTGATCACCGAGACGTCGAGTCAGGTGCCGCCGATGCGCGATCTGCTCGAATGCGTCTGGCCGGCCGCGCTGGACACCGCGCAGCAGCCGTTCAACGCCTCGACCGCGAGCCGACCGAGACCCTTGGCATCGCGTCGATTGATCTCCGGTCCGCTATCAGGTCTGCGGCGTCGAGCCGCCGGGCCGGCTGGTTCCGCGCCTAGCTTGCGGCGCGGCCGCGAGCTCGTCACGGAGCGCGCCGCCGCTGGCCTGATGGTTCAGATGCGACGCGGCGCGGCGTGGGTCTCGAGCGGGATCACACCTATGGTCGTGGCCTCTGCCTCATACCGCGCCACCCTGTCGGCCAGCGTCGACCTCGGCGTGCCGGCCTGGTGCCGCAGCGCCAGCTTCTCCCACGACTCGGCCGCCTCCAGCTCCTCGAGGCGCTTCTCGATCTGGAGCGGGATCTGGTCGCGTCCGCCGACGCTCGGCGTATCCCACCGCCGCGCGGACAGCTCGGGAGCACACTCGTGGCGTGGCTGCGGGTGAGCCCGGGCACGCGATCAGCGAGCAGTGGACAACGCGCCAGTCCCGCACTAAGCACGTGGGTTGTCAGGATCGACATTCCCGGCTGACTCATTTGGCCGCGCCCGGTTGCCGCTGCGGCGGACGGCGGTTGGTCGACCGGATCGCCCGAGGCCTAGCCCCAATACGAAACCCAACAGCGGTGCATCCAACTGGCTTCCTGCATCGGCGGGTAGCTTCACCCTTGCGCACGTTCTATAGGCCGAACAGGAATGCAAGCGATGATCGCTGGAACGAGCGGGCTCTACAGCGAGGACGGCCAGCTGTGCCAGCCGAGGTACTCTCGATGGCCTGGGCGAGGGTCAGAGCCACGCGGTAGTGCTCGGCCATGCGCCGCGCATGATACTGCGGATAATCGCCATTTCACGCAGTATCGAGCGGTGGTCAGGTCCTCACCGTGCATGCCGTGGAGAACGAGACACTGCTGTTCAACATCAGATTCGACGGAAGTGGGCAGCGCGCGGCCGTGTTCGCCCACGACGACATCTCCTTCGAGATCTCCGCGAACGGCAGGACGATCTACGAGTCCGACCACTACAACAACCTGTTCGCCCCGGACGGGACCTCCGTCGCGGTCGGGAACGAGACACAAATCCTCGGCGAGAACGGCGAGATCGTCCTGCTGGACGCTGGGCGCATCGTGTTCGATGCAGATGGGAACCCCAGCTTCATCGCCGGGCACCCACAGTTCCTCGGCGCGACATTCTGCGCGGCGCTCTCGCCCTAAGTGACCGTTGCAAGCCACGACACCCGCATCCGCGACTCCAAGCTGTTGCGGGAGTGCCGAGACCGGCACGGTCTGGTTGTGAATGACGCCATGAGCGGGGCCCTCGAGGCGGCGGGCGTTGTGCGAGCGTGGGCGCGCGAGTACGGCGTGCCGTGTGCGGATGTCGACGGCTCGGGCGCGGGCCGACGCGGGCGGCCGCATCGCCCAGCACCAGCAAACCGCGGTTCGCGCAACTAGCGTCTTGTTGTCCACAGCCGTGGCCAGCCCCAGGTTTAGAACTGCGATACTGGTCGGGCGAGCCCTTGACGGGCAGGGTCAGGCGCGGTGACGTAGCTTGGCGTGGACGGCGCGCTCAACCAAGATCGGCACGAAGTCTCGTATCGCGCTGTTGTCGTAGTCGTCGTACTCCCCGCGAACCGCCTGCTCGATCATCTCGGGCGGCACCTCCGGGAATTGGCTCGTGAGCCGCTGAACCACCGTGGCCACCGCGGCCTGCTCAGCTCGGGCGCGGCGCCCTGCCTTACGTTCCTCAGCCGGTGCGGACGACATGCGTCAAATGGTTACACCCGCAAGGGCGGCGGCGCCATGTCCGGTAGTACTTCGTGGCGTGTCGTCGCCGCAGTCGGTCGGCAGGGGAGTCGCGTGCCATCCTGTGCGGCGTGGAGGCATGGGGCACCTATGCCACCGTCGTCGGGGGCGCTGCTAACGCTCTGGTTGGGCTTTTGTTCGTCGCGGTCTCGATCAGGGTCGACGCGATCGCCGCCTCGGGCGAGTTGCGAAATCGTGCGGCGCAAACGCTTGGCCCGTTCCTGACCGTGCTGTTCGTCGTCGTGTTTCTGGCAGTCCCTGATCAAGTCGACTGCTCGGTGTTGAAGTCCTGGTGCTTGCCATCGTCGCTGGTTCGGCTCTTTACGTCCTGGATCGACGAGCGAAGACAGACAGGACGACCCAGCCACTCGGGCGCGTGCTCGACGCCGTCGCCCCCAATGCGGTGACATCCATCCTGCTGACGGCGGCCGGTTTGGTGTTGATATTCGACGTTCACGCCGGGCTGTACATTCTCATCGCTCCCGTGCTGGCCGCACTCGCAGGCGGTGTCATAAACGCCTGGCTGTTCCTCGCGGATCACGAAGTAGCGGATACCCTTCCCCATTGATCTCGCTGCGGATAATCGCCATTTCACCGCAGTAAGAGGGACCGCGCTTTCCTTGGAAGTCGCGCGCCGGTGTCTTGCGCCTTCTGGAGCGCGTCAGGTCGGCAGGATGTTGATCACTCTGGACAGAACCACCACGATCACGGCAAGCGAGATCAGCGACTGCAACGCCATGAGCGCCTTCGCGCGGGTGGTGAGTGGCATGGTGTCCGTCGGGCTGAACGCGACAGCGCTGGTGAAGGCCAGATAGAGGTGGTCTGGGAACCTAGGTCGCCAGCCCGGAGCAGCCAGCCCCACCGTCCCGGTCTGGGGAAACTGGAAATCCGGATACGGCACCGCTTCGCCGGCGCGTCCGGCTGGGCCACCGCTATCAAGCTGCCAATACAGCAGCCCGAAGGTGATGATATTGGCCAACAGCACAAGCGAACCGGCGATCAGAAGCCGGTTGGCGGTCAATGCGACGCCGTCGACCTTGCCGCTGCCCAGGACCAGCACGACGAGCCGGGCCGCGGCAAAAGCATTAGCGGCGATGAGCACGCCGAACAGGACCAGGATGGTGGGCCGGAAGCGCTGCGGCACCGGTCCCGGCTTCGCGGCAATGACCAGCATGATCAGGAAGGCTGTCGTCTCGATCAGCGGGATCAGCGCAAGGGGCCCGACCCGGTCGCGGGCCGGGATGAGCACCTGAGGCAGGATCGCGATGATGATCGCCACCAGCGGCCAGGTGTAGCTTTCCGGCCGGCGCTCCTCCTGGCTTCCGCCATGATCCGCTGCCGGCGGATTGGGCTCGATGCTCATCCACAC
>CAWDGB010000010.1:0-372451 GCA_963801715.1 uncultured Actinomycetota bacterium
GGCGGGCGTCGAACATGACGCCGCCCACGCGGCCGACCCGTGAGCACGAGATCCTGGACACCAACTGGGTCGAGCCTCCCGCCGCAGCGTCGAAACGGCAGCGGGCGCACCGTGTCCGGCATAGTGAGCTCGGTCTCTAGACCCGTCGATGTTTGCGTGGCGTTCATTGGCGGCTCTTACCGTCGGCTATATGGACGCACCACCGTGGATTGACCTTGAAGGCGCCGACAACGCCCGTGATGTCGGAGGCCTACCCACGCTGGACGGGCGGCAGACGCAGCCGGGTCGGGGCATCGTCGTCGCTATAGCGTTGCGGGAGGTCGGCGTCACACCCGAGGCCATCGTCGCCGACTACGCGCGGAGCGCCGATCGTGTCGACGCCGTTCAAACGCGGCTGAGCAAGCGTCCTGCGTACGCTGAAGAGCTCGCCGGCACCGATCCGGCCCGCCACAAGCCACGTGCCGCGACGATGGAGAAAGTGCTGGCGGCAATCGACGAAATGCACGGCGGAGCCGGGACGTGGCTGCGGGGCAATGGCTTGACGGATCGCGACGCCACCGCCCTGCGCCACAAGCTGCTCGACATTCAACCGGTGCCCATCCCGGTAATGACGTTCAGAGCCGGGCGCGATCTCGCACGTCGACGCGCGCAGAGGAGAGCTGCCACTGATCGGATCGCTCGGCTCTTGCCGGAGGATCAGGTTCAGGTTCGCGCTGTCCGGGCCGTACGGCGGATAGCCCGACAGGTCGAGGTCGGGGCACGCCTGCCACCAACCGTGCTGGCCGCACACCACCGTCGGATCGAGGCTCGAGTTCAATTTGGCTCGTGCTCGTACGCTGCCGTTCGGCGTGGAGATCCGGCGGCACCCAGTCGCCGACGGTTATGCCGCGCGCTCTCGCCGCGTCGGGATGGATCTCGACCTGCGGTTCGGGTGCTTTGCTCCGCACACTGGCGATGTTGCGGTGCTGGGTCTCGCAGAACCACAGCGACTTCGCACACGTGAGGACCAGCGGGAAGCGCTCGGCCAGGTCGGGACGCGAGCGCGGGCTGATTCCGCGGTTCTTCGAAGGCCGGCAGCGGCGGGTAGCCGGCTCGGCCAGCAACGTCTCCGAGTACAGCTCGATCTTGCCGGTGGGCGTGCGGAACCCACCGCGACTCCGGCGTACTTCCGGTGGCGCGTGCGTTAGCGGCACGCGCACGCCGGCCGGGTTGGCACGCAGGTGCTCGAGGGTGACGCCGCTGGGAGCGAGCTGGTGACGCCGAGCGCGGCGTCGATGTCGCCGCCGAAGAACTGCTCGCCCAGGCCCGAGGCGCACCGCCAGCGCGAAGATGATCTGCAGGTCCGACCGGGCCTCTCCCCGCGCTGCGGACGAGCGGTCTGCGCAGCTGCACGAGCGACTGCGCGGCCTCGCTGGATCTCGAACCCGATCCGCAGCGCCTCCGTCTCGAACGGGCTGGCCACCGGCAGGACGATGTCGGCCAGCTCAGCCGTCGGGCTCATGAACAGGTCGGCGTGGACGAAGAAGTCCAGCGCGGCGAGCGCGTCCCGCCCGCGTGCGCTGTCGCCGTGGGCCATCACCAGGTTCGCACCGAAGTTCACCAGAGCCCGCGGCCCGGGCCGTCGAGGGCTGCGGTGTAGAAGTCCTCGACCGGTGACGAACTCGAACCGCGCCGGGCCCAGTGGGCGCTGCGCAACACCGATGCGCCTTCGCGCGCTGCTCGGGAGACAGGAATTCAATGCCGTCGATGCGGTTGGCCGGCACGGAGGCGAACAGCACGTTGCCGCCAGGAGCGTCGAAGCAGCCCGTAAGCGCGTACAGCACGCCGATCGCCCGGACCGTCTGGGTGACGTTGCTGTGCTGTTCCAGTCCACTCCATGTGTAGAACGCGACCGGGCGCGAGCTCCACAGCGTGCGCGTGGCCTCGACGATCTGAGCGGCGGGCACTCCGGTGATGATCTCGGCCGCCTCGGGCGGCATCCGGCCGCACTCGTCCGCGAGGCGATCGAACACGGGCCGGCACATGACCGGACCCGCCAACGACGGGACCTCATACGTGCCGTTCAAGGCGAGCCTGGTTTCGTCGGCGCCGTACCGGCCGCCGGCCGGGTCGTACGTCACGGGACGCGCACCAGACTCGTCCCACGCCACGTAGTGGCCCGGGTCGCCGCCCGCGAAGACCTCGTCCGCTCGCATCAAACGCGCGTCGTCACCCCGGACAAGCAGCGGCGCGTTCGTCCAGCGCCGGACGAAATCGTGGTCGTACCAGCCGCGCTTGATCATCACGTGCGTCATGGCCAACGCGAGCGCGGCGTCGGTCCCGGGACGTACCCGCAGCCAGTGGTCGGCCTTGCTCGCCAGACCCGCGCGTCGCGGATCGACGACGATCAGCCTCGCACCACGGCGCAGCGCTGCCGTCGTTGCCGTCGCGTGGGCAAGCCGTGCTACCGAAGGGTTGTAGCCCCAATACAGGATGCAGCCGGCCCGATCCAGATCGGGCAGGTAGACGCCGGGCACCGGCTCTCCGTACGTGTAGGTCGACGCCAGAAACCGGCCCCATCCGCACAGCTCCATGGAGGCGACGAGGTTCGGACAGCCGAAGGCGCGCTTGAGCCGCATCAGCCAGTCGACGGAGTCCGACATCGCCGAGGTCGACGGCGACGCGCTGCCGAACACCACCGATTCCGGTCCATGGTCGCCCGCGAGCTCCGTCAATCGCGCCGCAACAGTGTCCAGCGCTTCCTCCCAGCCGATCCGCCGCCAGCCGGGATCCACCGCTCCCTTGGGGTTGGTCCGCACGAGCGGATACAGCAACCGTTCCCTGTGGTGCACGAGTTCCGGCGCGGCTTTGCCCTTGGTGCACAGTGCCTGCCCGGTGGGGTGTGCAGGATCCGGCGCGAGAGCAACCAAGGCACCATCGGAGATCGTCGCCGTCGCCCCGCACCGGGAAATACACAGTGGGCAGAACGTCGAAACCTGCCGGCCCGTGCCGACGGAGCCGCCAACCATGCCACCACCCCCCAGGTGCGCGACCCCGCCAGCCAATCCTGACACCGAACCATCGACACCGGAACCGCCAACGTCCTACGACCACTGAACGGCCGGCAGGGGCTCGGCGCTGAGATCTACGCGCACGCGCACCAGAGGCGGATTACATTTTGGGAACGGGATTAGCCGGATCGTTACGGTCGCTCCCTCCCGCCGAGGCAGTACCCGTGGACGTGCGAGTTAGTCGTCGGTCCGCGAGCGAGCCGCTGTCGTGTACGAGTCGGCGGTGGGTGTCTCGGTTCGTGGGACGCCTGCGGCTGCGTAGGCGTCCTTCTCGTCGAGGGTCTCGTGTTCGAGTAGCGCGGCCGCGAGCGCATCGAGCTTGCTGCGGTTATGGCGCAGCAGGTCAACCACTTGCTGATGGGACTCGTCGATGATGCGGCGCACTTCGTCGTCGACGAGTCTCTGGGTGTCCGGCGATACCTCGGCGACACCCGGCAGCAGGGGTCCGGCGCCGTCGCGGGGGAGAACGGCCACGGGCCCGATTGCCGAGCTCATCCCCCAGCGGCCGACCATTTGGCGGGCGATCTCCGTCAGCTGTTGGATGTCTGACTCGGCGCCCGTGCTCGTCTCGCCGAGGACGACTTCCTCTGCGGCCCGGCCGCCGAGAGCGACGTTGATCTTCGCTTGGATCTCGGGCTCGCGGTAGGTGAAGCGGTCGGTCTCGGGCGCTGCGAAGGTGACGCCGAGTGCCAGCCCTCGCGGGATGATCGAGACCTTGCGGACGGGATCGGCGCCGTCGGTCAGCATGCCGACAATCGCGTGGCCGGCTTCGTGGTATGCAGTGCGGCGCCGTTCCTGCGGGCTCATCATCACCTGCCGTTCGGCGCCGAGCACGATTCGTTCAAGCGCGTCGGCAAAGTCGGATTCGTTAACCTCATCGTGACCGCGCCGCGCGGCGAGTAGCGCTGCCTCGTTGACCAGATTGGCGAGGTCCGCTCCGACCATGCCAGGTGTCGTCGCCGCGATCCTGCCGAGGTTGACGTCGGGTCCGAGAGGCACGTCGCGTGCATGCACCTTGAGGATCGCCTCGCGACCGGCGCGGTCGGGAGGCTGTACCGCGATCCGGCGATCGAAACGCCCGGGGCGTAGCAGGGCCTGGTCGAGGACGTCGGGCCGGTTGGTCGCGGCGATGACGATCACGCTGACAGACGGGTCGAACCCGTCCATCTCGGTCAGGATCTGATTCAGTGTCTGCTCGCGTTCGTCGTTGCCGCCGCTGAAACCGGCGACTCCGGACGTGCGTGACCGGCCGATCGCGTCGAGCTCGTCGATGAACACGATCGCCGGCGCGGCCTCCTTCGCCTGTGCGAACAGGTCACGCACGCGGGAGGCGCCTACCCCGACGATCGCCTCGACGAACTCCGATGCTGCCATCGAGAAGAACGGCGCGTTCGCCTCGCCGGCAACCGCCCGGGCCAGCAGCGTCTTGCCGGTGCCTGGCGCACCGGAAAGCAGGACACCGTGTGGGATCCGGCCGCCAAGCTTTCGGTACTTGTCCGGATGACGCAGGAAGTCGACGACCTCGCTCAGTTCCGCCTTCGCCTCGTCGATCCCCGCCACATCCGCGAACGTGACGCGGTCACCCGATGGCTGATACCGGCGTGCGCGCGAGCGGCCGAACGAGCCCAGAATGTTCTGCATATTTCCGGCCCGCCGAATCAGCAAAAACAGCAGTCGCCACGAACAAGATCGTCGGCCCGAAGCCCAGTAACAGGTTCTGCCACCACGACCCCCCGGTATCGAGTGGTTGGGCATTGACCACGACCCCCTTGCGCTGGAGAAGCGCTGACAGGGTGGTGTTGTCGGCAAATGTGGGGATCTCGGTCTGAAAAAGCGTCGTCGCCTTGGAGCCCGCATACGACTGCGGCTGCGTGAACGTGCCTTGGACTGCCGTCCCCTTCGACGTGATGTCCTTGACGTGACCCGCGTTCACTTGATCGAGAAAGAACGGACTGTACGGAACGCGTAGCCGCGACGCCGGCTGCATCGCTCGCGTGCCGGCGTACACGTTGATCGCCAGAAGCACGAGGGCGAGAAAGATCCAGGCAAGGCCCACCCGGAAGCGTGGCCGCCGCGGCGGCGGAGCTGCCCCTCGCGGCGCTGGTGACTCTTGCGACATTGGCGACCCGCCCGCGTCTTAGCGCCGAACGCGCGCGACGAGGATTAGGCGATGAGTCGCGTCCACGGCGATGGCTTCTTCATCGGACGGTGCGGAGTCTATGCCTGTCGACGAGACACACCGCGATGGGCGAACACGGCGAAGAAGCCGGGGTAGAGCCTGCTGTTCTCGGGCAAACAACGCTGGCGGTGGACAGTCACCTGAGCATCGCTGCAGACGGGTCACCGTGAGCACGAGCTTCGCCTGCCGCGAGACGATCGCCCGCCAAGGGGCGAACTGGTTGCTTTCGCCGAGGACGACGACTCGATTTCGTTCCGAAAGTGGTGGTGCGGTGTGGGCACCCGGGGACACGCTAGTCGGGTGGCGAAAACGAAGTACGAGGTCAATCCGGCCGCGGTGAGGCGTGCGCGCGAGTTGATCGACGCTCGACAGTACGTGCTCAACAGCGACTGGGGACAGGTGCAACCCGACGCGGATGCGCAGAACCGCTATCTCGAGTCACATTCCTGGGACGACTACGGGCGATGGCATCTTGCCCTCACAACCGGTGTTGCCGATGAACGAAAAGCACGGTACGCATTCGTCTTCGGAGACTTTCGGCGTCTGCACCGCACTGCACTCATCGCGTGCGTCTACCGCGCCTCGGAATGGCGACATAAGTCGGTGGAGCTAGCAGCACACGACCTGCTGCAGTACCTCGACGCCAAGACCATGTGATCGCGGGCGCGGAACGCAGCATGCCGTCCAGAAGTTGATTCGGGTTCGGGCGGCATCCGCCGGCACGGGTATCGGCAGGTCCGGCGTCCGGCCGCGTCATGTGGCTGAGAACTCGACTGAGCAGGGTGTTGAGCCTGGGGGTCGCGGGTCGGGAGCGCGTCGGCGATGAGGTTCGCAACGGCTTGGCGGTGCAGTTCGTGTCCGGCGGGGGTCAGGACAACGTTGATGCTGGCCCGGTTGGTGGGACGATGCGTCCTTCGATGCAGCCGTTGGTCACCGCTTCGAGGACCGGGTCGGCCGTGGGATGGCCTACCAGGCCACGCCTGAGGTTCAATCAAACTCAATGTCGATCAAACAGTTTAGCTGTCAAGGTCTACTCCGATGTCAGGAGATAGCCGATGAGCAACGACGACATGAGCCGGACCACGACCATGGCCGAGCCTGTCCGCCGCTTGATCGACGGTGCTAACTACGCTCATCTGGCCACCCTGCTGCCGAACGGCGCGCCGCACAGCGTGCCGGTGTGGGTCGGTATGGAAGGCGACCGCATCGCGCTAATGACCTCGCCGAACTCCCGTAAGGCACGGAACCTGGAGCGTGATCCACGGGTGGCACTCTCGATCACCGATCAGGCCCGGCCGTTGGTGATGGCGACGGTGCGCGGCCGTGTCGCCGAGCGGGTCGACGGAGACCGTGCGTGGACGATCATCGATCGTCTCTCGCAAAAGTACCTCGGACAGCCGTACCCGCTGCGCACCGATCGCGTCGTGTACCTGATCGAGCCCGAGTATGCGCGCGCCGCCACCTACGGCTGACGGAGCATGATCCTGGCCGACCGGCGGTCTTGGCTTCATCGGCCCGCAACGTGGACGCTCTCTGGCTGGGTTGAAGGCCAAACCGCTAGTTTGACGGTTCGTGACGAAAACACGAACGCTGGACGGCCCTATCGGGCTCGTCGGCGCGGGCTACATCGGTCATCTGTTCGCTCAGCAGTTCGCCCTCGCCGGCTACGAGGTACGCGCCTGGTCTCCCGCTAGGTCGGCGCGGACGTTGCCGGACCGGTTGCGCCAGAGCGTGTCGACACTGGCCGAGATCGGCGCTGTCGAGCCGTCTGCCGTCGACGGGGTGCTGGCGCGGGTGTCCGTACACGACGACCTCGCCACCGCCCTGGCCCCCGCCGGTGCGGTCATGGAATCGATCGTCGAGGACGCCGACATCAAGTCGGCCTGCTACCGGGACATCGAAGCGGTGGTCGGACCCCGATGTTCTCCTGTGGGGCTCGACATCCAACTTTCCGATGACGCGGCTCGCCGCGGGCATGGCCCACCCGGAACGAGCCATCGTCGTCCATCCGGTCCAGACGCAGCTGATCATCTTCGTTGAGGTCGTCGCCGGAGAACAGACGAGTGAGGAGACGGTTGCTACCACCATGGGTTTCTGCGACGACGTCGGCCTACGAGCGGTCCGTGTTCGCAAGGAGATACCGGGGTTCCTGTGGAACCGGGTGTGGCACGCATTGCTGCGCGAGATGCTGCACCTGGTGGACATCGGCGCCGCCGATCCGCACGAGCTCGACTCCATCGTCCAGACCACGCTCCGTGCGTTCGTCCCGGTCTTCGGACCGCTCCAGATGACCGATCTCATAGGCCACGACACGATGCGGGACATCTCCAACGCGCTCTATCCCGAGCTCGCGACCAATCGAACCGCGTCGACGACCATCGAGCAGCTCGTCGCCGATGGACGCCTCGGCGTCAAGAGCGGGCGTGGCTTCTACGATGACAACGACCAGCGAGTCGCCGAGCTAACGAACAAGCTCTATCGGATTGCCCGTCAGCTCAGCAGCGATTCAGCCTGACGGGTGTCAGATTCCCACACGAACGACTGGTGGATCCAGGAGGAGCCGAGCTCAGCCGACAATCCCGTTCACCACCCGGCCGACCGGCCGACCTTGCTCCATCTCCCACTGCACGCCCCAGGGATCGATCCAATAGAAGAACTTATAGGGATACGGAGTGATCTCCTCAGGAATATGGCCCTCGCCGAGGAGGTCGATGCGGAGCCCTCGTTTCCCGTACGCGTGCTGCTGAAAACGGATAAACGCGTGAGCCGCGACCGCGTCCGGCACTTCCACCGCAACGTGCCGAATGCCACCCAGATCGTTGGTCTTCCTGCGGTGGATGGCTTGTTCGCCCTGGGGGTGACGGTAGGTGAACAATTCTAAATAGACACCTATCTCGGGGTGCCTCAGAAAGCGAATGTCCAGGCTAATCCGGCCGTCGTCAAGACCGGCGTTGCGGGCGAACGAGGCCAGATCCACACCGGGATAATCCATGGGACCGCCGGCGTTCACTGCCTGCTCAAAGCCGAGAACAGTGCCGTAGAATTCGGTGGCGACTTCGATATCGTCCACGACGACATTGACGTGCGAGATGGCTTGGATATCTCGTCCCGGGCTAAATTCGGTCATTGTCCCTCCACGGGAGTTCGCCGCTGGGTTGACCTTAGACGACTTGTCGCTCTCAATGTCTGCCAGCCGCTGTGCGCTGATCTGGAAGATCGTTGCCTAGGCCGGGACCGTGCGGCGGCGCCGGGTGACGGCTGCATCGTCGCCACCGACCGGTCGGTGTCTCACGAACTGCGAACGGCGACGTGGCTAAAGTCAGTCGGGCGGCGGCTGCCGATGCGACCGCGTTGCAGTTCCTGCCGATAACTGCCGGGGAGGTAGTTCATACCCATGAGCGTGTTGGATTTGTTTCGCCTGGACGGCAAGAAGGCCGTGGTGACCGGGGCTTCCAGTGGTATTGGCAAAAGGGTGGCGCTGGCCTATGCGCAAGCCGGAGCTGAGGTGGCCATCGCGGCGCGACACTCCGAAGCCCTTGATGAGGTCACCCGGGAGATCGCCGCAACTGGTGCTGGCGAGGTACTGCCCATCGCATGCGACGTGACCCGACCGGAGCAGGTGGCGAGAATGGTGGAGCAGGTGACCGGAGAGTTGGGTGGGATCGACATCGCGGTCTGCAACGCCGGCATCGTCACGCTCAACGGATTACTCGACATGCCGCTAGAGGAATTCCAGAGCATCCAGAACACCAACGTGAATGGTGTCTTCCTCACGGCCCAGGCGGCGGCCCGGGCGATGGTCGGGCAGGAACGGGGAGGGGTCATCATCAACACTGCGTCGATGTCGGGTCACATCATCAACATCCCGCAGCAGGAAGGTCACTACTGCGCCTCAAAGGCGGCGGTGATTCAGCTGACTAGGGCCATGGCCGTGGAGTTTGCGCCTCACAAGATCCGGGTCAACAGTGTGAGCCCGGGCTACATCCTCACGGAACTGGTGGAGCCCTACACGGAGTACCACGCCTTGTGGGAGCCCAAAATACCGCTGGGACGCCTGGGCCGGACCGACGAACTCATGGGCCTGTATGTCTACCTGGCCAGCGAGGCTTCCAGCTACATGACCGGCTCGGACATCGTTATCGACGGTGGGTATACCTGCATTTGAGCTGCCGAACAGGGTTTCGGCTTGCCAGGCCGCGGTAAGGCGCTGCGAACCATTCGCGGCTCGCCGGTGGTCGTGTCCACCGAATCGGCGTGTTTGCGCCTAGAAGCGGTGCGATCAGGCGCTCATCGCCTTCGGCAGGTTGGCGAGGTTGCCAACCTCGGTGTGCACTTGCTTGTTGATCATTGGCGTCATGAGAACCATCAGTCCGTGCGGCTTGACATCGAGGGTGAAGGTCACCTCGGTGGCGCCTCCGGTCTCCCGCAGATCAAACCGGCCGATCGGGCGGGCCGGGCCAGCGATGACCTCGAAGTCGAGCCGGGTCGGCTGATCGTAGCGTGTGATCCGGTAGTCACCGGGTATCGACCGGCCCCCAGGACCCTTCATGGTCTGCTTGAACGTCGCGCCGATCCCGGTCCCGGTCTCAGCGACGTGACTGACGTCGGACACCCCCGGACGCCAGGCCGACTCATTCATACCGTCGGCCAAGAACGCGAAAACCTCGCCGATGGGCCGATTGACGATCACCGTTGCGGTCTCGTGCGCCATGAGCCAGACCCTAGTTGACCGGCGCAGATGCTCGTCGGCTACTCACACCCGAGGCCACGGGCACGCGCCCGATTACTCGGCGAGGGTAGGGGTCGGCTTCGGTGCCTTGACCACGGTCGCGATCAGGACGAGTGCGGCGACCAGGAACAGGGTGGATGCGACGAAGGCGTGATCAGCGCCGTAGACGAACACGTGGTTCAGCTGCGCCAACGGGTTTGCGCCCGAAACGGGGTGGCTGGCGGCGTACTTGCTTGCCGAGCCGAACACGGTCACCAGTACCGCGACGCCGAGAGTGCCACCGAGTTGCTGGGTGACATTGACCAGACCAGACGCGGCTCCGGCATCCTGAGGGGCCACACCGGCGAGCGCGGCCGAGGTCAGCGTCACGAACGACAGCCCGTTGCCGGCACCGAAGAGAACCAGGCTGGTGAGGATCTGCGAGTAACTCGAGCCTGCGCTGAGCTGGGTCGACAACAGCAGACCGATCGCCGACAGACTGACGCCGACCAGCATCAGGGCCTTGCCGCTGAAGCGGTTGACCAATACCCGGCTAGCGAGCTGAGACGAGGCGAACACCGTCAGCGGGACCGGCAGGAACGCGAACCCGGCCTGCAGTGGGCTGTAACCAAGGACGTCCTGCAAGAACTGGGTGAGAAAGAAGAACATTCCGAACATGCCGGCGAAGAGCAGCCCGCGAGCAACATTGGCACCGCTTCGGCTCGCGTCGGTGAGCAGGCGCAAAGGAGTGATCGGCTGTTCAGCCCGCAATTCGGTGTGCACGAAGGCCACCAGCAGTATCACGCCGAGCACGAACGCACCGATGGTGAGCGGATCGGTCCAGCCGCTACCGGCGGCCCGGACGAATCCGTAGACGAGTGCGCCCACACCGATAGTGGAGGTGAATGCACCAGCGAGGTCGAACCTGCCCTTTTGACGCGCTGTCTCAGGCAATACCGAGGCGCCGACGGCGAGAACGGCCAGCCCGATGGGGACGTTGACGAAGAGCACCCACCGCCAGGACGCCCACTCGGTGAGTATGCCGCCGGAAATCAGGCCTATCGCACCGCCGCCGATCGAGACGGCCGTGTAGAGAGCGATCGCCCGGAGCCGCTCGCGGCCCTCGGGGAACATCGTGGCGAGCAGGGCTAGCGATGACGGCGCGGCGAGGGCGCCACCGACGCCCTGCAGCGCCCGCGCAGCGAGCAGGAACCAGCCGGCGGTGGCGAAACCGCCCAGCAGAGAGGCGACGGTGAAGACGGTGATGCCGGCGAGGAAGGTGCGGCGCCGGCCGAGCAGGTCGCCGGCACGCGCGCCCAGCAGCAGCAGGCCGCCGAAGGTGAGCGTGTAGGCGTTGAGGACCCAGGACAGCTGCGCGTCGGAGAAGTTCAGCGCGCTCTTGATGTCTGGCAGTGCGACGTTGACGATGGTCGCGTCCAACACAACCATGAGCTGACTGGTCAGGATCACCGCCAGCACCAAGCGTGCGGGATTGCTGCGCCGGCGGCGGAGCGGACCAAACGGTCCGGATCGTTCGGACGCTGCCGGGGTCGTCGTGGCGACTGTGTCAGAGGACATACAGCGATCTGCCTCTCGGAGACTATTCTGGAAAAGCGGAAGCTCTCTCCGCTTACGATACGGAGGCAGCCTCCGGTTATGCAAGTCCATTCTCCGTCTCGGAAAGCACACTCTCGAAGGGAATAATCGGGTGATGCTTCCCAGCGCCGCAGTGAGCGCACCGCCGGCTGCCCCCGCCACCGCCACTCGGCGGCTGCGCGCCGACGCCCAGCGCAACTATGAACGACTCGTCAGCGCAGCGCGCACCGTGCTGGCTGAGCGCGGCAGTGAAGCTTCGATGGAAGAGATCGCCAAGCGGGCGGACGTCGGCGTTGGCACGCTCTACCGGCACTTCCCTCGCCGGATCGACCTGGTCGAAGCTGTGTACCGCGACGACGTGGAGTCACTGGTCACGCTGGCCGCCTCGGCCGCCGTCGATGCGACACCGTGGGATGCGCTCGTCACGTGGCTGGACGGCTTCGTCCGCTACGCCCAGGCCAAGCGAGTCTTCCTGACCGAACTGCACGAGGCGTTCGAGAAGAACCCGGACCTCGCGCCCGCCTCGCGGGAGAAGATTCGGGTCGCGGCGGGACTGGTGCTGGAACGGGCCCAACAGGCAGGCGTTGCCCGCGATGACATCGACGCCACCGACCTCATGCAGCTGATAGGCGGCATGTGCATGTCGCGCGATGCCAGCCTGGAACGAAACGAACGACTGTTGACCCTCGTCCTGGACGGCATCCGCACGTCAGCGCGCCGCTGATTCGGTCACTCGGGCGGACTGTCAGAGTCGTTCGCCGCGCGGTCTAGCCGCCGCTGCCGTAGGGCCGGGTGATGATCTCCAGGATGTTCCCGTTCGGGTCGTCCCAGTACACGCCGCGGCCGCCGTCGTCGGTGTTGATCGCGTTCGGCTGGCGATGGAACGGGTCGGCCCAGTAGTCCAGCCCGCGCTCCGTTATGCGGGCGAGGATCTCGTCGAACTCCGCTTCGCTGACGAGGAAGGCGTAGTGCGCAGGAACCGGCTCGCCGTGATCATCAGCGAAGTCCAGGCTGACGTCGTTAGCAGTCTTCAACTCCAGGAACGGTCCGTAGCGGGTGGCTGGTGGCAGACCGAGGATCTCGGCGAAGAAGCGCGCCGCTTCTTCCTTGTCGCGGACACGGACGATGTGGTGGTTCAGCTGAACGGACATGGCTACTCCTCGGTGGGATCGGTGGCGGCCGGCTAACAGGCCGTCGCGCCTAGTCTTGCTGGAACCTTCCGAGATCGGGGGCCTGATGCTGGAACCGGTGGTGCTGCTGGCCGACGGCTCACAAATGCGCGGCCGCGTTGAGGCGGAATTGCGTAAGCGCTATGAGCCTGACTACCGGGTCATCACCGCTGAGTCGGCGGGGGAGGCCCTCGCGGCCCTGGGCCAGCTGCGGGACGGCCGAAGTCAGGTCTGCCTCGTGCTGGCTGACCAGTGGCTGGCGGGATCGACCGGGACGGAGCTGCTGGCACGGGTCCGGCAGCTCCATCCAGCCGCCAGGAGGGCGCTACTGATCAGCTGGGGTGATCCGGCGAGCACGGAGGCGGTCGTGCAGGCGACCGTCCTCGGTGACCTCGACGTGTACCTCGTCAAGCCCGGGACGATACGGGATGAGCATTTCCACCGGGTGATCACCGAGCAGCTTGGCGAGTGGGGTCGATCAAACCTCTCCGGGCTCGAGGTCGTGCGGGTTGTGGGCGAGGCGTGGGCCGCGCGGTCACATGAGCTGCGGGAGCTCCTGGGGCGCAACGGCGTCCCGTTCGGCTTCTACGCCGCCGACAGACCGGAAGGACAGCGCGTTCTCGAGGAGGCCGGGATAGCCGGGATGGCCCTGCCGGCGGTGCTGATGTTCGACGGCCGGGTCTTGGCCGACCCGTCCAATGCGGAGATCGCGGGGGCTCTCGGCGTGGCGACGAGACCTGGCGGCGGCCGCTACGACGTGACTGTGATCGGGGCGGGGCCCGCCGGTCTGGCGGCGGCGGTCTACGGCGCCTCGGAGGGCTTGTCCACGATCGTGATGGAGCCTGAGGCAATGGGCGGCCAGGCCGGCACCAGCTCGCTGATCCGCAACTATCTGGGTTTCCCATCCGGGGTGAGCGGCGCGGACCTGGCCCTGCGCGCCTTCACGCAGGCATGGAGCTTCGGCGCGGAGTACGTGTACGGCAGCCCAGCCTGCGGCTTGCGGCCGGAAGGCTCGGAGCTGGTCGTCGCCGCGGCTGACGGTAGCGAGGTCCGCAGTCGGGCGGTGGTCGTCGCCACCGGCATGGCGTACCGCCGCCTCGGTATCCCGGCGCTCGACGCGCTGACCGGGGCCGGCGTCTTCTACGGCGCCGCCGCCTCGGAAGCTATGGCCATGAAGGACCGTGAGGTCTTCGTGGTGGGTGGCGGCAACTCCGCCGGACAGGCCGCCGTCCATCTCGCCAGGTACGCCGCGCAAGTCACCGTGCTGGTCCGGGGACTCTCGCTGGCGGACACCATGTCCGATTACCTCATCCGGGAGATCGAATCCGCCCACAACATTGCCGTCCGACGCGGGATCGCGGTAACCGGCGGCGCCGGGCAAGGCCGCTTGGAGCGCCTGACCCTGACCGACGTTAGCGTCCGGTGCGACCGAAACCGTGCCCGCCGTGGCCCTGTTCGTACTGATCGGCGCCAAGCCGCGCACCGAGTGGCTGCCGGATGCCGTGCGGCGCGACCAGTCGGGCTTCGTGTTGACCGGGACCGACCTTCTCGACGACGGACAGGCGGGTGAGGAGTGGCCACGGCGGCGCCTGCCAAGATTCCTGGAATCCAGCCTGCCCGGCGTCTTCGCGGTCGGCGACGTCCGGCACGGGTCGGTGAAACGCGTCGCCTCGGCTGTCGGTGAGGGCTCCATCGCCATCCACCTGGTACACGACCACTTGCGCGGCGTCTGAGGCATCGTATTTCGGCCGCATCGGCGCAACAGAGTGCAGCGATCAGGCGACTCCCGCGACGCCAATCAGGGTGCCCTCCGGGTCGGTGAAGTGGCCGACAACGAGGCCACTGGGTGACCTGGCCGGACCCATCACTCGCGTCCCGCCGAGGCTCTCTGCTCGCTGAAGCGCAGCTTCAACGTTCGGCACGGCAACGTAGAAGACGGCGTGACTCTCGTAGCGCTCGCCGCCGCCGATGCCACCGCGAATGCCGGCGCCGTCTTCCGACGTGATCAACTCGACGAACCCATAGCTGTCCGGATCGGAAACCTCGCGCGCCACAGCTGATGGCGTGTCAAAGGTCCAGCCGAACAGATCGCCGTAATAGCGGCGGAGCCGATCCGGGTCTTTGCCTATCACCTCGAAGTGCACGACCGGCCGTGCCATGACTAGCCCCTTTCCTGTGCCGAAGCCGAAGTCCATCGTTACCACGGTCGCACGCCGCCCGAAAACGTCGGTCTGCCTGTGCAGCCGTGCGCCGCCGCCAGTCCGCAGACGACCCGCCGTCACGCGCACGTTCTTTGTCCGCGCTACGAGTGCAACCAGGGCGTGTAGGAGATGCCGATGATCGCACCCTCGCTTGACTGAAGTCGAGCGACCGTCTGTCCCCAGGGCTCGGTACGCACGTCATGTAGCAACGAGAAGCCCTTCTCCTTCAACTCGTCCGCGGCACGGCCGCAATCGCCCGCCGTCGCCCTGAGCATCGACCCGGCCACGCCGATCACCCTGGCCGCGCCCGACGGGTGGACCGTCACCCCTGCGTCGCCGCAGCCAGCTGGCAGCGTCGCCGCGGGCAACTCCGCAGCGCAGGCCTGGACCGTCACGGCGCCACAGGGCTCAGCGGAAGCGATGGCGACACTAGCCGCGACCGCGGACTTCACGAACACGGCCACTGGCGCACCCGGCGAAGTGACCACTCACGAGGGCCCGCCGGCCAACCTGCCACCCGTCATCACCTCACTTGACCCCACCAGCGCCGCCGCCGGCCAACAGGTCACGATCCACGGCACAAACTTCGGCGCTACCCAGGCGGATCCCAACCAGGACTACGTTTTCTTCGTCGACGGCGGCACCAGCTGGGGCGCCCCCTTCGACGGCGCCACCTTCCACATCGACAGCTGGAGCGACACCGCGATCACCTTCAGGGTCCCCACCCCGAGCGGGCCAGGCGGCATCTGGCACGTCAATCCTGGCGACACTGCAACCGTCACTGTCAACACCGCCGCTGGAGCCTCCAACACAGTCCCGCTGCCGATCACCGGGTAGGGATAACGCGCGGCTATGAGTCGGGGCGGATCCGTACCGCGGAGGGCCGATCGAGTTGCCGTACGGCAGGTGCGTGGCGCCGCGGCGCCGCTCCACTCCTCGGTGATGGGCTTTCTGGACGGTAATCGCGGCAGTTCCGGTTGGTCCTTGATTGAAGTTGTATGTGGCGGCGGGTCGTTCGCCGTCTGACAGGGTGACGGCGTACCGATGGTCTCCGGTCTCGCATGCCGGTTGACGTCCGACGTCAGGTCGCTCGGACCTGCCTTGTGGTCACCGCGATCCTTGCGGCCGACATCACCGCTGGGCTGGGCCTGCCGAAGGGACACCGTAACCTCGTGGCTGTGGTCTATGCCGTACGTCCGCTGGCCGCGGACAACTGGCCTGCTTTCGCCCGGCTGGTTGAGGCGAACAACGGTGTCTGGGGCGGCTGCTGGTGTATGGGCTTCCACGTCAAGCTTGGCAACGGGCGCACACCAGCGGAGAACCGGGCCGAGAAGGAGAAGCGCGTGCGTGAGGGCCGCGCGCACGCCGCGCTGGTTATGGACGGCGACGAATGTTTGGGCTGGTGTCAGTTCGGCTCGCCCGCGGAGCTGCCGGAGATCAAGAGCAGGCGCCGATACGAGAAGGAGCTGACGGCCCAACCGGACTGGCGCATCACCTGCTTCTTCACCGGTAAGGGCCTGCGCGGCCGCGGGGTGGCTAACGCCGCGCTCGGCGGCGCGTTGAATGAGATCGCCCGGTACGGCGGGGGCATCGTCGAGGGCTACCCCGAGGAGACGGACAATCGCAAGGTGGCAGGATCGTTCCTGCATACCGGGCCGATGGCCGCGTTCGAGAATTACGGATTCACTCGAACTCGGCCGATATCGCCGCATAGATGGGTCGTCACCCGCCGCGTCGATCCGGAACCGAGTGCCTGATCGGTACCTTCCCTGCCAGTGCAGCTTGCGTGCGTCTATGGCTCACCTGACCGGCGTTTGGCTGCAGCCCACGACAAGCAATCGAAACGCCCTGCAGTCGGCACGCCAGCACGAAGGCGGGATGTGCGGACGCACGGTCAGGCATTCGCTCGACAATACGCACGCACCGCTTCGATGAACTCCTGTGGTCGCTGCAGATTGCTCATCTGTCCGCAGTTGGGAATGACGACGAGCGTTGCGTCCGGGATCCGGCGCTCGAATTGGCGCGCGACACTGAGCGGGGATCGCTCGTCAAGTTCGCCCCAGATCAGCAAGGTCGGGACACTGACGTGGTGGAGCGCGCCGGTGAGATCGGCGTCGGCAATGGCAGCCAGCTGTGTCGCCAGACTGTTCCGCCGGACATCTTTCGCGATTTTCGTTCAGCATCGACATCGCAGAAGTCGGCCGCGACCCCGCGAACAGACCACGAAGGTTGGGATCGAAGTTGGCGCGCGACGCGCCAAGCATGCGATGCGTGCCGCTGATCCTCGCCTGCAATTCGCCGTGGGAAAGAGAACCCTGCCAACCTGCGTAGGTATCGGCGAAGACGAGATCCTTAACCAGGTATGGATGATCCGCATACATCTGCAAAGCCACGACGCCGCCCCAGGACAACCCGCACAAGTGCACCGGCCCGACGCCGAGGGTCTTGATCAGTCCGGCGAGCCACGAGGCATAGTCCGCGAGACTCTGCCCGATCGCGCCCGTGCAGTTCAGAATGTCGTTGTACAGACACGTGCGCAGTCCTGGAGGCACTCTCGGTGACGTCGACAACTCGTTCCTTTGCAGTCGCACACCCAAGCGCGCGCCTCGGGGCTATAGGGTTTCAGCGGCTATCAAGGGGAATCCATGTTGACCGACGCCCGGATCATGGCCATAGTGCCGACCACCGACATTGCGCGGGCAAAAGCGTTCTATGGCGAGACGCTCGGCCTCGCCGAGGCAAATGCATCGACACCTGGGCCGCAAGTGATCTATCGATGTGGCGGCGGCACGTTGCTCGAGGTCTACGAGCGGCCCACCGCAGGTGAGGCGCAGCACACGCTGGCGTCATGGGCGGTAAGCGACGTAAGGGCCGCCGTCGACCTATTGCGCAACCGTGGAGTGGGTTTCGAAGAGTACGACCTCACGGAGGTCAAGACCGATGACGGCATCTCGAGCTCCGGAGACTACACAGGAGGCCTGGTTTCGCGATCCTGACGGCAACATCCTCCGTATTCATTCCCAGATCGAGATATAGACCTTGGCAAACGGCGGGATGAAACAACCTGGCGCCAAGGATCGACGCGGTTTGATCGAGGCGGTTTAATGGGTAAGCGATATCCAAGTTCCAATAGATGAGCGATCCCGCGTTCCGGTTGCGCCGCCGTAACGGAGTCGAGGGAGGTGAGTCGCGTGACGTGGTCACGCGTACTGCTTGCCACCATTCTGCTGCTGTGCACGGCGGCGTGTAACCCTGACGGGACATCCTCGGAGTCGAACAGCCACGTGACTATCAATCAATCCTCACACGGCTGCACGGGCTCCCAAACCGTCACCGCGCAAAACGGCGACAATCTCACGGTCATGGTGGAAAACCACGTCAGCGGCTCCTACTCCGTCGAACAGGTTGTGAACATCGTTGCCGACACGAACGGGATCGCCAATCGCAACGTGATCCACGCGAACCAGCAGTACCGTCTACCTACCCACTGCTCTCCGTGACGGCGTCCCGTTAGCAGGGCGGTCAAAGCTGTCGCCTCGAATGAGCCGTAGCTACGAGCTAGCCACTAGCTCGGCGCAAACATCGCGAAGGTCCAGTTGTCGTCGCGGAGGAGCATGGCGGCTACGGGATCTGAAACGTCGTTGGCGCCAATGCTGAATGTGGAGCGCTCGGCCTGCACGTTGCCGTCCAATGCGGTCCGGTCGGGGGCGCGACGTTGGCGCGGACCGCGCGGGCGAGGGGCTCCTCCTCGGAATCCTCGGCCGCCTCGTTGGCCCTGAAAGAGCAGGACAGCCCCTCGTCCCCGTCGAAAATCGTCGCGTCGCTCGCATTCAGTTGGTTGGCCGACGACAGCGTGTGTTGTGCGTCCCTTCGGCACCCGTTTGTACAAATCCCAGCAATCAGAACCCGGTTGGATACGGGTACAGCGCTTCACGGATTAGCTCGTTTACCACGCCTGGGCCGTAGTACTGCGCGGTATCAACGTGATTGATCCCGCCATCGACTAGTCCGCCCGTGCGGTTATGGCCGGGCGACGGCTACCAAGCGTCTAGGCGGACCTGGCCCAGCCGTCCGTGGAGGTCGCGCATGACGACCCAGGTCTGTTCGTCGGCGCTGGCGACGGTGCCGGGCGGGTCAACCAGGATCGGGGCGGCGGCGCCGAGCAGATCGCGGAGCCGGTCGGCCTCGACCGGATTGCTGGTCGCGAACGCGAAAACGGTGGACAGCAGGGAGCCGATGCCGTTGAGGTCGGTGACGACCTGGGCGCTGTCGGCAGATAGCCCGAGCGCGGTGTTGCGATCCCGGGCGGCCCGGGTCACCCGCTGCAACTGGGCGGCGAGCGGTGCGGGCACGGTGATGGTGCTGGGCAGGTCGATGTGCACCAGTCGAGGGTGGTCGGCCCGGGTTGCGAACTGGCTGAGCAGATGCGCCGCCTGTGCCGCGGCCAGTGCGCTGGCCAGCCCCCCGTCGCCCGCGACGTCCACGACGGTGACGTGCCCGGGCGGTGGGAGTTGCGCGGTCCCAGCACCGAGCAGACCACCGAGGCCGCCTCCGGCCGACAATCCGGACAGCATCTCCCACAACTCGCCCAAGCCGACCGCGCCGCGGGCGAGCTCGTCGAACCCTGGCACCGTCGGTATCTGCGGCCGAACGACGCGCACGTTCTTGCCCAGGCCGCGGGCCCGCGTACACAGCTGACCGGACACGTCAAGCAGCACTACCGCGGCGCCCCGCGATGCCGCGTCTTGCGCCACGCTCAACGTCAGCCGAGCCCGCAGATCACCTTGCCCCAGGATCGCGAACAGCGGGCTCTTCCCCGCACGCACGGCGGCGTGCGGGTCGAAGGACACCGCCGCGCTGTCGACAGTCGAGCCGATTCGACAACCCGCGTCATCGCCGAGCCCCGGCTCCGTGTCGGGTTGGTCGACCCGCCCTGCGGGCCGTTCCCGACTCGTCGGCTCAGCGTCAGCTACACCCGGGTCCGTGTCTTCAGCTGGCGCCTCGACCAGGCGATCAGCGGACACCGCCGCCGACGCGGTCGCGCGGGCTGCGGCGCTGAAACCAGCCTCCCACGCCAGGCTCTGCTCGCCGGTCAGCGAGTACAGGTCATTGGGCAACGCCTCGGCCGGGATCTGCTCGAGCTGCGGGTTCCGGACCAGCGCGAGCAGCTGCTCCGGCCCCGCGGACGCGACCCACGATTCGCCCGCTTCCCGACCCAGTCGCAGCTGCGTGCGGATCGCCTCGTCGAAGCGGCGGCCGTGGTTCTCGGCCGCCTCGACCGCTGCCAGCAGGGCCCGCTGACACACCTCCGAGATCGGGATCGCAGCTGCCTTCACTCTGCGTTCCAGCTCATCCGGAAGGTAGACGTTCGCTCGTCCCACAACCGCCTCCAAGGAGAAGTATGCGTACCTATGTGCATAGCCTACGCACGGCTTGCAGTGATCGGAAGCGCCGGGCGAAGCCAGTGCCGTGTGCGGCGGTCAGGGCGAGTGATCTTCCGCAGCGAGATCTACCATTCCGGGATGGAACGGATCGCCGTCGATCTGTCCGGAATACCGGAAACGCTGCTCTGGAATCTCGGCCGACGGGCAGCGGCGGCGCGGACCCGTAAGCCGCTGCTCCAGGATCCGCGTGCGGTCGAGATCGTCGATCGGCTCGACTACGACTTTGGCGACGCTTCTCGCGGCGCCGGGTGGCAAGCGGTCCGGGTGGCCACGTTCGATGCCGCGATACGCCGCTTTCTGGCCCGGCATCCGTCCGGAACGGTGGTCGCGCTCGGCGAGGGCCTGGAGACCCAGTTCTGGCGGGTGGACAACGGCCGCATGCGGTGGGTCTCGGTCGATCTCCCGGAGACGCTGGAGTTACGGCACAAGCTGCTTCCTGATGGGCCACGGCAGCGCAGCCACGCCGGATCCGCGCTCGAGATGGAGTGGCTCGACCATCTGGACCCCGCGACCCCGGTGCTGGTGACTGCGCAAGGCCTATTCGTTTACTTCCAGCGCGAGCAGGTGCATGAGCTGATCGCGGCGATGGCTCGCCGCCTGCTCGGCGCGTCGTTGATCTTCGACGTCGTGCCGGAGAAGATGCGTCGAGATGGTGCGGCGGTGGCCCGACCGGGACAGCAGCGCGGCGAGCAGGCTCTGGTCGTGGGGGTTCGACTCCGAAGAACGCGCGGCAATCAGCACGATTCCTGGCGTCGCAAGCGTTCATGATCTAACCCCACCCCTCGCCCTCGGCCTGGCCCCTTGTGTCCTCGGCGCGGTTCGCCGGCTGCCGCGCCAGGTGCGCTACGCCCTTCCCGTTCTTCCGATCCTCGAGGTCACCTTCCGGTCAGCTGACTAGTCGCAATCCCTTCGAACCAAGGCTCCGTCTGGGTCGAGCATGCGCACGGGTTGCGGGAGTCGATACCTCGGGGGAACGCTTGTCTGGTGCGGGATGGTGTCGAATGGGCCGAGGCACCGAACTCGCCGGTCGAGGACGACGACGTCCTTGAGTTCGGGCGCAGGTCAGGCACCAAGCCGTGGGCCCGCTCGGTCGCACGATGGCGGCGTCGCTGGCCTCGACTCGCCGCCGCCGCCACAGCTGTGGTCGTCGGCCTCGTTGGCGTACACGATGATCCGCTCATCCTTGAGCAACCCCTCGGCGCACTCGGATTCGCGCATCACGAGCGTGAACGAGTCATCGCATGACGCGGATCTGGCGATGATCGAGGCGCAGGCGCAACAGACCGAACCGCTGGCAGACATCATCCGTCCTGCCTCTACGGCTGGTGCTTGTCCCATCGTCGAGCCGGGACATTCAGCGCAACTCGCGATCGCTGCGGCGGCGCGCCGTAATCTGCTCACGTGGACGGCGCGGGACGTAGCCCGCACGCTCGATCAGTACCTGGGCATGTGCGCGCTCGAAGTGCGCGGCCAGGACGCGGCCGGATCCGTGTTCGTCCTCGACGTCGTCGCGCCGGAGCGCTACCCGGTCCGCCAGCGGACACCGTCTTCCAGTGCCGCGTCCCGTCGAGATGGGGCCGCCCTCGTTACCAGCGTGACCGTGGTGACGACGACCGGCTGGACGGTCGTGATCGGCTGGGTTGGCGCGGTCGCGGATCAACCGAATTCGGAGACGCTTCTCCATTTAGCACAGGACCCGGCCCTGCACTGGTAGCCGATATCGGAGCCGGTCCGCCGGCACCCGGGAAGCCGATTTGCCACGACCGTCCCGACTAAGCATCACACAATGGACTAGACCACTCGGATCGTGCATGATTCACTAGTCCTACTAATGGCGTAGGCAACTGATCGACCACTACTAGGGAGACCGCCGGTGTCCAGTGTCGCCCTGCAGCCGCCCCGCGAGCCGAAGTACTACACCGTCAAGCGGCACCTACTTGCGATCATCGAATCCCTGGAACCGGACAGTGCCGTACCGACCGAGCGTGTTCTGTCCGCAGAGCTAGGCACTTCGCGCACCACAGTCCGACAGGCACTGCTCGAGTTGGTCGCGGAGGGACGGCTGGTCCGTCGCCAGGGCTCGGGCACGTATGTCGCGGAGCCGAAGATGACGTGGCCGCTGCATCTGACGAGCTTTACTGCGCAGGCCGCCGCAAACGGGTTCACCGCGTCCACGCAGCTCATCTCGGCCGAGCGGATCCGCGCAGACGAGGACGTCGCGCACGCGGCTCGCGATCGTCGTTGGAACGCCGGTGTTCCGTATCGAACGGTTGCGTCTCGCCGATGAGCGCCCGATGGCAGTGGAGATCGCGCACCTGTCTGCTGCGAGATTCCCGCAGCTCACGCGGCACATCCGCCGCGCCCAGTCCCTTTATGCCGTGCTCGCCTCGGTATACGGTGTCGTGCCTGTCAATGCGGAGGAATCCATCGCGACCGCACCGGCATCGCCCCGCGAGGCCGCCCTGCTGCACACCGACACCGGAGCGCCGATGCTGGTGCTCGGCCGGCAATCGTTCGACGCGTCAGGGCAGACCGTGGAGTGGGTGACGAGCTGGTATCGGGGCGACCGCATCACGTTCGTCGCCAACTTGATGGCGCCCCGGCGATGACGAATGCGGTTGCCGCGGTGGTCGCCTCGCGAACGGCAGCCGGCCGGGTGGTCGCCCCGTGAGCGTTCTGTCCGGCGCCCGCGTCGTCACGCCGACCGGTGTGCTTGATGGCGGCTGGGTGCAGGTCGAGGCGGGTGTGATCACTGCGGTCGGCTCGGGCATGCCGCCGGGCGGCGGCACTGGTGACCTGGGCGGCGCGTGGTTGCTGCCGGGCTATATCGACCTGCACGTCCATGGCGGCGGCGGGCACGACGCGACCGCGTCGCCGGCCGAGATGGCGGCGGCCGTGGCATTCCACCGATCACACGGCACGACGCGGACACTCGTTTCGCTGATGACCGCGCCGCTGGATGCGCTCGCCGAGCAGCTGGGGTGGATCGCCGACCGCGTCGCGCTGGGCCCCACGCCGGACGGGTATGTGGTGGGCGCCCATCTCGAGGGACCGTTCCTGTCCCCGGTTCGTTCGGGAGCCCAGAATCCACAATTCCTGCGATTGCCCGACCGCAACGCCTTCTCCGCACTGATCGCAGCAGCGCGAGGGTGCCTGCGCAGCGTGACTCTCGCGCCTGAACTGCCCGGAGCGCTCGACCTGATCGCCGACATCGTCGGCGCTGGCGCGGTCCCCGCGATCGGCCACACCGACGGCACGTACACAGACGCCCGGTCCGCCATCGAAGCCGGCGCCCGGCTCGCGACGCACCTGTTCAACGGGATGCGCCCGCTGCACCACCGCGAGCCGGGCGTGATCGGGGCCGCGCTCGCGTCCGACCTCGCCTGCGAGATCATCAACGACGGCATCCACGTACATCCTGCGATCACCACGCTCGTCGCGGGAAGACCTCGGCGGCTCGTCCTGGTCACCGACGCGATCGCGGCGACCGGTGTCGGCGACGGCCAGTTCGTCCTAGCCGGCCAGCAGGTGCGGGTGCACGGCGGTGAGGCTCGGCTAACCGCTACGGGCGCGCTGGCGGGCAGCACACTGACCATGGACGACGCGGTGCGGCGCGCCGTCCTGGACTGCGGCCTGCCGATCGAGGTCGCCTCGGCCGCCGCTTCCGCAAATCCGGCTCGAGTCCTCGGCATCGGTGACTCGTGCGGTGCGATCATCGCCGGGCACGATGCGGACTTCGTCGTCCTGGACGATGACCTCCGCATCGCGCGGATCATGGCCGCCGGAGTTTGGTGCGACAAGGACCGGGCCGCCGCCGTTTTCTAACTCTTAGTCAACAGCAGCTGACCCCAGCAGCAGCGGTGCCGCTGTTGGGGTCAGCCCGGAATCAGCGTATGGACTTGTGTCCGGGGGTAGTTACCGGTGCCAGTTCAATGTCGTGGTTGTGACGACGGACGGCGTGCCGGGTGCGCTCACGGTGATCGTTACGTGGAACGTACCGGGATGCCCATACGTGTGGGCGCCGCTGATCGTGTACAGCCCGTTGACTGTTGTGGACGTGGCGGCGGTGCCGACGACCGAGCCAGCGCTGCTGGCGCCGTCGCCCCAGTTGATGCTGGCGGTGATGCCGCTCGCGGCGATACCCGGTGCGGACAGGGATGCGACCGCACCAGAGACCTGACCGTTGATCACCGGGATTTGCGAGGCGGCCGCGACGTCGAGCTGCCATGGCGACCTCAGGCGTCGGGTAGAAGTTGGTACCGGCGAGGGTCAACCTCGCGCCTTGCGGAGCCAGTCGGGTCAGGAAATCCGAGTAGCCGCTGGTGCGCTCGGCCTGCGGGGTCCAGCCGACTTCGGCAAGTGCGATCAGTCGCGGGAAGACCATGTAGTCGACGTTGCTCAGGTTGACGACGGTCTCGCCCCACATCGCACCCTCGACCCCCATCACGTTCTGGTCGGTCACGCCGGTGACGTATGTGCCCGGATCCCAGTTGTAGAACTGGTCGACGTCGCAGCCACGGTTGCAGGCCCAGCTGCAGGCCGAGAGTCGGCGGGATGTTGCCGTTTCGACCGGCGACGTACTTCTGGTCAAGGTAGGCGTGAGTCGCCGGCGCCATCACGATCTTCATGTTCTTGGCCACGGCCTCGTGGGCGGTGATGGTATCCGGACTAGAGCCGGACGCCGGGTTCCAGTACTCGGCAACCGAGCCCGGGCCGGGGTTCGTGCCAGGCCCGGCCAGTTCGGCCCAACCCATCGCGGCCTTGCCCTGGGCGTTGACGAGCGGAACCTCCTGGTTGATGAATGACGCGTACTGGTCCTGAGTGAGTATCGAGGAAGGCACCTCGTCCCCACCCACGTGGTAGTACGGGCTGGTCGACATCGCGGCGAGCTGGGTGATGATCGCGTTGTAGATCGTGAAGCTGTTCTGGCTCTCCGGGCACAGCGCGCTGTACCCGACGTCACCGCTGAAGTTCCACTGCGGCGGGTTGTTGGCGCTGCAGTTGATGTCCTGCGGGTGCCCGTTCAGCAGCGGGTTCGTCGTGTCGTTGTACTCGGACATGATGATCGCGTTGTTGTGACCGGGCGAATCCACCTCGGGCACGACCGTCATGAAGTGCGCGGCCGCGTGGGCGACGACCGCCCGGTAGTCGGCCTGGGTCCAGAAGCCGCCGGGGTCCATCCGTGCGGCCGTCGGTGCCGACCGAGCCCTGCGAGCCGATGTCGGTCAGGTTGGGGAATCCGTTGATGACGATGCGGAAGCCCTGATCGTCACTCACGTGCAGATGCAGCGTGTTCACCTTGTACGCCGACGCCTGGTCGATCAGGCTCATTACGGCTGACGGCGTCTGGAAGTGGCGCGCGATGTCGAGCATCACGCCGCGATAGCGCGTAGCGGGGATAGTCGACGATGTGGACTGACGGGATCGTCCATGGCCCTGGTTCGAGGCTCGGGCTGTCGATCCACACGGGCAGCAACTGCCGGATTGTCTGCACGCCGTCGTAGAGGCCGTGCGGCGTGGTCGCCGTGACCGTCACCCGCGATGGGCTTGCGTCAAGCACATATCCCTCGCCGGTCGTGTCCGGTTGCAGGGCGGCGGGTTTTCCCAGTTGCAGCGTGATGTCGCCGGCGCGCGCGCTGCCGCTCACGATCGGCAGCTGGTAGCCCGTCGCGGGACGCAGATAGGCAGCGAGGTCAGCTCCGACCGCGGTCGCGTCAGCCGAACCGACCACGACGCGGGATTTGGACGTGAGCGAGAATTGGCCAACGCCGACGGTAGTTGATACGGGCTTGGGCACCACTTGTGGTGCGGCCGATGGCGGCGCGGCGTGCTGCGCTTCCAGCGCCGAGCGCGACTGCGCCCGTTGCACTTCCCACGACGAGCGCGATAGCGCCGACCAACGTGGCTACGCGGGAGCGGCCAGTCCGGAGGAGGCTGAGCGACATTGGCGGACCTTTCCGCCACGGGCAGCGGACAATCGCCGCTACCCGCGGCTGCCAGCGCTGGTCTATACAAATATTGAATCTGGTCTACACCTTTTTGGTCGAAATCTGGTCTACACCTTTTCAGCGCGCACCACAAGACTCTTCGGGCCGAAACTGAGAAAAGGCAGGCTAAGAAGATGAATCGCTGAGGCGAGAACAACTCATCGGGTCGAGCACTCGTCCATTGCTGCTCGCAAGGTCGAATGACGCGCGGCGTGCTCGGCGGCCTGATCCGGGCTCAGCCCTGCGGTGAGATGGAGTACGGCGGCCCGGGCATTCCAGTCGCACCGCTCGAGCGCGGCGCGGGCAACTTCGACCGGTCGTTCGGCGATCTCGGCCACGATGCCGATCAGCCGATCGCGTAGCTTGGCGTTCGCCGGCACGACGTCGATCATCAGATCACCGTGGACGTGGCCCAGCGCGACCATCGCGGCAGTCGTCAGGGCGTTCAAGATGAGCTTCTGGGCGGTGCCGGCTGTGAGCCGGGTCGAATTCTGCAACCGCTCGGGCCCGACCGGCACCTCGATAGCGGCTGTCGCGAGCGCGGCCAGCGGCGATCCAAGAGTGTTCACCACAGCCACGAGCGCTATTCCGGCTTGGGCCGCCGAGCGCGCCATGACCAGGGTGTACGGCGTACTGCCGCTGGCGGCGACCGCGACCATGACGTCGTGCGAGCGCAGTGCCATGTCGGCGAAGTCAGCTGACGCGACCGTGACGTCGTCCTCATCCCAGTCCGTGCCGACCAGCGCCCGCCCCCCGGCTCCGGCAATACCAATGAGGATGGTCGACGGGTCGAGACCGAACGTGCCGGGTAACTCGGCTGCCTCGCATAGCGCCAGCCGACCGGACGTTCCGGCACCGACGAAGGCGATGCGCCCGCCACGCCGCACCTGTCGGGCGATCAGGTCGGCGGCCGCGGCGATCTGCGGCAGCGCCGCGCGCACGGCGGGGACAACACGCTCCTCGGCGTCGAGGAGACGCTCGACGACGCCGGCGCTGTCCAGCGTGTCCAGAGGGTCGATCCGGTGCTGCGTCACGACCTACCATGTCTCCGTTATTTTGGACAGCCCGCGCGGATGATCCGGGTCTCCACCGCGGTCCAATGCCAGGCGCCAGGCCAGCTGCTGCAGCGGAAGAATCTCCAATACCGGCAAGAGCTCCTCCGCGATGCCCGCGCTCGCCAGAGGCAGACCGTCCTCAGTGCCGACCGTCAGCACGTCTGCCCCTGAGGCCTTGAGCCGCTCGACGACGGGCGCCATCGCGGCCCCCCCACGGCCAGGCGACATCACGGCGATCACTGGCACGCGGGAGTCGACCATCGCCATCGGACCGTGCAGCAAATCCGCGCCCGAAAAGGCTTGCGCGGCAAGGTAGCTGGTCTCCATCAGCTTCAGCGCCGCCTCACGCGCCGTGGGGTAGGAGTACCCACGAGCCGTCGTCACGAGCCGGTCGGCATAGCGATATCGCTGCGCCGCAGTAGTCGCGGCCTCGAAACTCAGAGTGGCCGCGGCGGCGTCCGGTATCGCGTCCACGGCCGCCACATCGCCTGACGCCGCGCCCACCACGAGCAGATATAGGGTCAGCAGCTCCGCGGTATAGGTCTTCGTCGCAGCTACTGCACGTTCTGTCCCGGCCCGGACATCGAGATGGACGTCGGCCGCGACGGCCAACGGCGAGGCGGCATTGTTGGTCACGGCCACGGTGAGGGCGCCGCAGTCACGAGCAACGGTCAGCGAGTCAAGGAGGTCAGGTGATCCGCCGGACTGGCTCACCGCGATGAAGAGCACGTCGGACAGCTCCGGACGCGCGCCATACACCGTCATAGTCGAAGGCGAGACGAGGCCGGCGGGCAGGCCAAGTCGCACCTCGACCAGATACTTGGCGTAGAGAGCAGCGTGGTCACTGGTACCGCGGGCCGCGATAAGGACGAAGCGTGGTCGCCGCTTGGCGATACGCCTGGCCGCATCCGCGATAGCGTCGGCCCCCTGAGCCAGGAGCCCAGCGAGCACGGCTGGCTGCTCGGCGATCTCGGTCGCCATCAGAGCGCCCGCAGCTGCTGTCGTCATGGTCGCTCCGTTCACGGCTCGCCCGGTCGCCTCGATAGTCCCGGAGCAACGCTGGTTATGCACCTCGCCAGGTGAGGTCTCCTCCGCCGGCCGCCGCAACCACTAGCGGACGACAGTAGGCACTGCGCGACCCCGCGCACCATCGACGGAAGGCGGCCCGTCACGACGCCCGGTTTCTTGACCAAAATGGTATAGAGGATGAAGCCAGCTGGTCTAGACCACCGGCGTGGATGAGGGTAGCGTCTCGACGGGCAGGACCGGTAGTTCGGTGGTTAGAAGCGCCAATAGTCGAAACACGCCACGGCGTGTGACCAGGAAGAGGGCGAAAAGATGAGACGAGGCTTGGTGGCGGCCGTGGCGCTCAGTGCCGGGCTGGCGGTTGTCCTGAGCGCATGCAGCAGCTCGAAGAGCAGCAGCAGCAGTGGTGGCAGTGGTGGTGGCGGCGGCGGTAATACGACGTTGAAGCTGGTCGCGGCCGACTACGGGACCGGACCGAGCAACACCAGCCAGAAGTACTGGGAGGGGATCGCCAGCGATTTCCACGCGGCGAACCCTAATATCACGGTCAACGTGCAGACCATCAACTGGAACGACTTCGACAACCAGGTCAAGACCCAGGTCCAGAACAAGCAGTACCCGGATGTTCTCGAAGGCGACTACTTCCCGGATTACGCGCAGTCCGGCCTGCTCTACGCGGCCAAGGACGTCACGTCGCCGAGCACCTTCAGCAACCTGCTGCCGGTCTTCGCCAAGCTGAACACCTACAACGGCACCCAGTACGGCATGCCGTTCACAACCAGCTCGCGCACGCTGTTCTACAACAAGAAGCTGTTCCAGCAGGCCGGCATCACCTCTGCGCCGCAGACCTGGGCGGATGTCCAGACCGACGCGGCGAAGATCAAGAGCGCTCGGCAAGGTCGGATTCGGGCTTCCGCTCGGCCCGGAGGAGGCCCAGGCCGAGTCGTTGCTGTGGTTCCTCGGCAACGGCGGCATCTACAGGACGACAGCGGCAAGTGGATGATCAACAGCTCGCAGAACGTCGAGACGCAGCATTTCCTGACGGACCTGGTGAAGTCCGGCGTCACCGAGCCCAACCCGGGCACGAAGAACCGCACCGACCTGTGGAAGCAGTTCGCACAGGGCGACATCGGGATGATCAACGGATCGCCGGCCCTGATCCCGATCATCCAGGCGGGCGGCAAGCTGACCGACTCCGACTGGGCCTCCGTGCCGATCCCCGGCAAGTCGGGCCCGCTCGACAAGACGCTCGGTGTCTGCGACAACGTCTCGTGTTCAAGACGAACAGCAGCAAGCAGGCTGCAATCACGAAGTTCCTGGACTTCTTCTACCAGGACAAGTACCAAATCCAGTTCGACAAGGAGTACGACCTGCTTCCGGCGACCAACTCGGCGGTCAAGGCGCTGTCCTCGGATCCCATCTTCGGCCCGTTCCTCAAGGCGTTGCCGAATTCCGTCCAGTACCCCAGCGCTCCCGTGTGGACGCAGGTCAAGACCCAGATCCAGCAGACCGATCGCCACCGCCATCACCCAGGATCCGAAGAAGGTTCTGGATTCCATCCAGCAGACCGCGACCAAGGGCAGCTGAGCCTCTGAACCGGAATCGTCCCGGCGCCGCATGCACGCTTGTGCGCGCGCCGGGGCGATCGTCATTGCGAGGCGCTAGATGGTAGACACCGCTCCAGCCAGCGAGGTGACGCGAGAGTCCGCGCGAATGGCCGGCGACGACGTCCGCTCAGACAGAGGCTCGGCCGGGCGACGACCCCCCTACTTTGGATTGGGCCGGCCATCGCGCTGATCGCCGTGGTGGTGCTGTGGCCGGTCGTCGTCATGTTCCGGACGTCGTTCCAGCACTTCAGCCCAAACGGTTTCTTGCTCGGCTCGGCGGGATGGAAGAACTTCAAGGACCTGTTCGACGAGCCCGACCTGCCCGGCATCCTGTGGCGAACGGCGATCTGGGTCGTTGTCGTGGTGATCGTGACGATGCTTCTCTCCCTGGGATTGGCCCAGCTGTTCAACCAGGTATTCCCGGGACGGCGGGTCACCCGATGGGCGCTCATCGCGCCGTGGGCGGCGTCGGTGCTGATGACGACACTGATATTCCGGTGGGCGCTTGACCCGAACAGCGGCGTGATCAACCTGTTCTTGAAAGACGTCGGCGTGCTCAAATCGTTCGGCAGCAACCAGGCCGACTGGCTCGGCCGGCCCCAGGCAGCGTTCGTCTGGATGATGGTGGTGGCCATCTTCGTGTCGCTGCCGTTCACCACCTACGCGTTGCTGGCCGGCCTGCAGACGATCCCGACCGAGCTCTACGAGGCCGCGCGGGTCGACGGCGCCATCTACTTGGCGGACATACCGCTCGATCACGCTTCCGCTGCTGCGGCCGGCGTTCCTCGTCGCCGCGCTGATCAATGTGATCAACGTCTTCAACTCGTTCCCGATCATCTGGGCGATGACCCGTGGCGGACCGGGGCACGAGACCGCTACCACCACGGTGTTCATGTTCCAGCTCAAGGAGGCCTACATCGGCGAGTCGGCGGCGATGTCGGTGATCAACTTTGGGCTGGTCATCGTCGTCGTGCTGGTGTTCCTGTGGGCGACCCGCTGGCGGGAGCAGGTGACCTAGCCATGACCGACGTAGTCACCGAACAACCGCTCACCGGCGTCCCCGGACGACGGGCGCGGCGCGTGCGGCGCGTGCCGAGGGGCAAGAAGCTGATCTTCGCTGGCCTCGCGTACCTCATTGCGATCATCTTCCTGCTGCCGTACGCGGAGATGGTGATCACCGCGCTGCGGCCGAACGACGAGCTGCTGGATCGCGATTACGTCCCCCGGCACTGGACATTTTCCAACTTCACCAGCATCTGGGCGAGCGGCTTCGGCACGAACTTGAAGATCAGCCTGGAGGTCGCCGGCGGCGCCACCGCCCTCGTGCTGCTCGTGGCGCTTCCGGCCGCCTACTACACCGCGCGGCGCCACTTCCCGGGCCGCGGGTTGTTCCTGCTGTTGGTGCTGGTCACCCAGATGCTCCAACCGGCCGCGATGCTGGTCGGCATCCAGCGGGAGTTCCTCAACTTCGACCTGCCGAGCGCAGTGCTCTCCCTCATCCTCGTCAACGCCGGGTTCAATCTGGCGTTCGCTGTCTGGATCCTCAACGCCTACTTCTCGTCGGTCCCGGTCGAGCTGGAGGAGGCGGCGATGGTGGATGGAGCCGGCCGGCTCGGCGCGCTCGGCCGGATCACCCTGCCGCTCGCCATGCCGGGCATCGTCACCGCGCTGATCTTCACGTTCATCGCAGCGTGGAACGAGTTCATCGTCGCGCTGACGCTGGCGACATCGCCCGACGAATTCCCCGCTCACGGTCGCGATCAACAACTATGTCGGCCAGTACTCGGTGGATTGGGGACACTTGTTCGCGGGCTCGGTGATCGCGACCATTCCCGTGATCATCCTGTTCGCCTTTATCGAGGGAAAGGTTGTCGGCGGCCTTACGGCAGGCTCCATCAAGTAGTCAGAAGCCGCATCGGAAGGACTCCAACGCATGTCGTTCGTCGCGGCCGAGATCGAGTCACAGCCCGACAGCTGGCTCCGGGCGGCAAAGCTTGCGCACACCCCCGAGGTGGCAAACGCTCTCCCGCCCCCAGATGCCCGAGTCGCGATCGTCGGGTGCGGCACGTCGCTGTACATGGCGCAGTCGTGCGCGGCGCTGCGCGAGAGTGCTGGCCTCGGTGAGACGGACGCCTTCCCCGCATCGGAGTTCCCGCACTCGCGCCGGTACGACCATGTCGTCGCGCTGACGCGATCCGGGACAACCACCGAGGTCATCCGGCTGCTGGAAACATTGCCGGAGCGAAACTCGACGGTGCTCACAACGGCGGCAACTCGGCCCGCCGCGCAACTTGCGGGCGCGACGATCGTGGTGGATTTCGCGGACGAGCGGTCGGTGGTGCAGACCCGCTTCGCGACGACCGCGCTCGCACTGTGGCGTGCGTATTTGGGCGAGAACCTCGACGCGGCGATCGAGGACGCAACCGGCGAGCTGAGGCGCGACCTTCCGGACCGGCTCGTCGAGTGCGATCAGTTCACCTTCCTCGGCACCGGGTGGACCGTCGGCCTGGCCAACGAGGCGGCACTCAAGTTACGAGAGGCGTCTCGGTCGTGGACCGAGGCCTATCCGGCGATGGAGTTCCGGCACGGGCCGATAAGCGTCGTGGACGAGCGGTCGGCGGTGTGGATATTCGGTCCGGCGCCGGCCGGACTGGTCGAAGAGATCACCGCAACCGGCGCACTCGTCGTCCAAGCCGACATCGACCCGATGGCGGACCTGGTCAACGCTCAGCGTCTGGCGGTAGCCCTCGCTGAGCTCAAGGGGCTCGACCCGGACGCGCCGCGGCACCTCACCCGTTCGATCATCCTGGCGGACCGGTGAGGAGCGGACCGAGCAGCTCGCATTTTCGCGGCGGTTCCGGGTGAATCACCCAGCAGAGCCTGGCGTAGTGGCAGTCGACGTCGGCGGCACCCGTATCAAGGCGGCCGTGCTCAGTGCCGCCGGGAGTGTGTTGCGGCGGGTCGAGCGCCCGACACCGGTGGCCGACGGCCCCGCCATCGTCGTCGAAACGGTACGCACGATTGCCCATGAGCTCAGCGGCCCCGATGTCGTCGCGGGTGGCGTGGTTGTCCCCGGCTCGGTCGACGTCGAAACCGGAACCGCGCACTACGCGGCGAACATCGGCTGGCGCGACGTCCCGCTGCGCGATTTGCTAGCGGCTGATCTCGGCGTGCCGGTCGTACTCGAGCACGACGTGCGGGCCGCCGGGCTGGCCGAGTGCCTGCTGGGCCGTGCGCGTGGCGTGGCGGACTGCCTCGTCGTCGTGATCGGCACCGGCATCGCCGGGGTGATCGTCTCTCATGGCGTGGCGCTTCGGGGGGCCACCGCGCTGGCCGGCGAGATCGGCCACGTCCCGGTCTACCCGGATGGCGACGTGTGCGCCTGCGGCCAGCGCGGCTGTCTCGAGACGTACGCCTCCGGCGCAGCGATCGCACGTCGCTACCGAGTCCGGCGCGGCGCCGCGCCGACGTTGAATGCGCAGGACATCGCGGCCGCGCGAGCCACCGACCCGTGGGCCGATCAAGTCTGGCGGGACGCCACGACGGCGCTCGGGATCGCGCTGGCATCCGCCACCATGCTGCTCGATCCGAAGCTGATCGTCCTCGGCGGCGGGCTCGCCACCGCCGGCGGCGCGTTGCTCGATCCGGTGCGCGAGGAACTGGCCGCGCGGCTGACGTGGCGGGCCGCGCCTGCGGTCGTCCTCTCGGCCTGCGGTTCGCGGGCCGGGCAGCTCGGGGCCGCGATTCTTGCCTGGCAGGCGGCCGGGCGCAGCGATTTCTCGACGTGGGCGCTGGCGGCGTGATCGTCACGGTCTGCCTGAACCCCGCGATCGACGTCACCTACCGGGTGCCGGAGTTGTCGGTAGGCCGGTCGCACCGGGTGCGCGAGGTACACGCCCGCGCTGGCGGCAAGGGCGTCAACGTCGCGCGTGTGCTGCATCAGCTGGCCGAGCCGGTGACCATCACCGGTCTGTGCGGGGGTACGACCGGCGCCGAAATCGCCGCGGACCTGCAACGCAGCGGATTGCCCGCCGAACTCACGCCGATCTCGGGGCAATCACGCCGCACCGTGACTGTCGTCGACGCCAGCGACGCGACGGTGCTCAACGAACCGGGCCCGCTGGTGAGCGCCGCCGAGTGGACCGCGTTCAGCACCGCGTTTGGCGAGCTGGTGCAGGCAGTGCAGGTAGTGGTCATGTCCGGCAGCGTGCCACCCGGTTGCCCGGACACCGCTTATGCCGAGCTCGTGGCGACCGCCCGTGCGAACGGCGCGGCGGTAGTACTCGACGCCGAAGGCGAGCAGCTGCGGCACGCACTTGGCGCACGGCCCGACGTGGCGAAACCCAATGCGCTCGAGGTCGCCCACGTGTTCGGGCGCCCCGTCACCACGCGCCGGGAAGCACGCGACGCGGCTCAGCTGCTGTGCGACCGGGGAGCCGCGACCGGGGTCGTGTCGCTCGGCGCCGAGGGTTTCATCGCCGTCACTCCTTCGGCCGCATACGACGTACGGCTGCCGCGGCAGATACCCGGCAATCAAACCGGCGCGGGTGACGCACTCGCCGCGGCACTCGCCCGTGGGCTCGCTCGCCACGATCCCTGGCCGGAGATACTCGCTTACGCCGCCGCCGTCTCGGCGGCGGCCGTGGCGGTTCCGGTGGCCGGCGGCGTCGCGACCGACATCATGGCCGAGCTCCGCCCCGGCGTCGTTGTCGAGGAGGTCTGACCATGCCGCGCGTCAGCACCGCCGACCTGGTCGAGGCCGCCCGGGCCGGCGGGCGCGCGACGGCTGCTTTCAACGTCATTACGCTCGAGCACGCCGAGGCGATCGCCGCGGCCGCCGAGCGGGCGGGACGCCCTGCGGTCCTGCAGATCAGCCACAATGCAGTCCGGTTCCATGGCAACTCGCTGCGCCCGATCGCGGCGGCGACCGCAGCCGTAGCAGAGGCGAGCCGTGCCGGGCTCGCGATGCACCTCGACCATGTCGAGGACTTCGACCTGCTGCACCAGGCCGCGGACGCAGGGTTCTCCTCTGTCATGTTCGACGCCGGCGCACTGCCCTACGAGGACAACGTCGCGGCCACCCGGGCGGCCGCCGAGTGGGCGCACAGCGCCGGTCTATGGCTGGAGGCCGAGCTCGGTTACGTCGGCGGCAAGACCGCAGCGCCGACCAGTGCGCACGCGGAAGGTGTGCGCACCGACCCGGACCAGGCGGCCGAGTTTGTCGCCGCGACTGGCGTGGACGCGCTCGCTGTTGCCGTCGGCAGCTCCCATGGGATGACGGAGCGTACGGCCAGCCTCGACATCGAACTCATCAACCGGCTGCGGGCCGCCGTGCCGGTACCGCTCGTGCTGCACGGTTCCTCCGGTGTGCCAGACACCACCCTGCGGGCCGCCGTCGCTGCGGGCATCGCCAAGGTCAACGTCGGCACCGCGCTCAATGCCGCGTTCACCGCCGCGGTTCGCACTGTCCTCGGGGCGGGGGCGCCGAGCGATCCACGCAAATACCTTGCGCCAGCGCGAGCCGCGATGACCGACGTCGCGGCCGAGATTCTCAGCGTCGTGTCGGATTAGGGCGTCGACTTCTGGCGAGGGCTAACGAGGCCGCTGTCGAAGGCGAAGACTACCGCCGCCGCGCGATCACGCAGGTCGAGTTTGGTGAAGACGTGATTGACGTGGCTCTTCACAGTGCCCTCGCCGAGCACGAGGTGAGCGGCGATCTCGGCGTTGGACATGCCCTGCCCGATTAGCGCGAGCACCTCGCGCTCACGAGTCGTGAGGACCTCGAGACTCCCGGCGGCAAGGGAGACATTCGGCGCCGCGCGATAGGTGGTGAGGACCCGTCCCGTGACGGCAGGATCCAGCCAGGCACCGCCCTCGGCGACCGTGCGTACCGCGCGCTGTAGGTCCTCGGCCGGTACGCCTTTGAGCAGGAATCCGGATGCGCCGGCGCGAAGCGCGGCCGCGAGGATCTCGTCGTCGTCGAAGGTGGTGAGTACCAGGACCGGTGGTGCGTCGGCGACCCGGCTGACGGCCTTGGTCGCGGCCACTCCGTCGACGACGGGCATGCGGACGTCCATCAGAACAACATCGGGTCGCAGGCGGACCACGGCGGCGGCGACACCGGAACCGTCAGCAGACTCGCCGACGATGTCGAAGCCGTACCGCTCGCGCAGGATGCCACGCAGACCAGCCCGGACGAGTTCTTGGTCGTCGACGATGAGTACGCGGATCACGTCGCCGCTCCGTGCTTGGCGTGCAGGGGCAACGCGGCGTGCACCAGCCAGCCGCTGCCGCCCGGACCGGCCTCGCAATGCCCCCCTAAAGCATCGGCGCGCTCGCGCATGCCGAGCAGTCCGAGACCCGTCCCCGTGGTCGGCGGACCGGAACTGTCGACCGTCACTTGCACGGCGGACTCGGTGACGGCGAGATACACGGTGCAGGTGGCGTGCGGTGCATGCTTCGCGGCGTTGGTCAGGCTCTCTTGAACGATCCGGTATGCGGCCAAGCCGACGGTGGCCGGTACCGCGCCGATGTCGCCGTCAACGTGCACGCGAACGTCGACCCCGGCGGTGCGGAACTGCTCGACGAGGCCGAAGAGGTCGGTACTGCCTGGCAACGGCTTCATCGGGTCGGTCGGCCCTCGCATCAGACCGACCGCGTGGCGCACCTCGTCGAGACTCTCGCGGCCGAGCCGCTCGGCCTCGGCCAACGCCCGCGCCGCCGCATCGGGGTCGTCGGCGAGCGCAAGCCGGGCGGAGGACACGTGCAGCAAGGACACGGTGAGGCTGTGCGCGATGACGTCGTGCATCTCGCGGGCGATGCGGTTGCGCTCCTCGGCCTGCGCGCGCTGCGCCAAGCCGGCCTGCGCCTCTCGCAGTTGCACGAGCAGGTCGCGCTGCCGTCGTCCGAACGTGCAGCCGACGACGGCGAAGACCGTGCCGCCAATCCAGGCGAACCAACCTGGGTCATTTTTGGTAAAGAGCAACTCACCGAGCAAAAGGAGGACCGACCCAACCCCGAGGACGGCAGTGACGAGCATTGGTGCCGCGAGCGCCGCCCAGGCGACCAACACGATCAGGGCGAACCAGCCGACATTGGACGGCTCGCCGTTGCACACGACGGCGATCGCCGCACCAGCCCCGGTTGCCGCTGGCAGCATCCAGGTGCGCGACCCGAAGAACGCGACCGCGCCGAGAACGAGCGCGGCCAGACCGAACACGAGGGCGAGGACGGGCCGGTCGCCAGCGCGCCGGATCACTCCGGCAACGACCAGAAGTGCGAACACACCGAAGACCGCCCATCTCGCAGCGCGAGGGAGCGGCTCCGGCATGCGCGTCAGGTCGGTCACAAGTCAATACCTACATTTACAGGGCCGTGCGGCGCACCGCGACATATGTCGCCACGACGGCGAGCACCGTGACCGCAATGAGCGCCGGTGTCGCAGTACCGATGGCGAGCCACGGCTCGCGGATCGATTTGGTTACCCAGGTCAATGGCAGAACGTCAGCGACGTGACGCAGCGCTGAGCCCATCACATGCGGCGGCGGTCCACCGGCGCCGAGCAGGAACGACGGGAAGAAGAGCATCAAGCCAACTGCCTGGGCCGCACGCGCGCTCGGCAGCAGCGAACCGAGCAGCACACCGATGCTGACGAAGCCGATCGAGCCAAACACGAGTCCCGCGAGCACCCGTCCGACGTCGTGCACCGGCGGGATGCCGTAGATCGGCGCAGCCACAACGAGAAGGATCACGCCCGCCACGGCGATCGTGGCGAGGCCAATGACCATCTCGGCCAACGCGAACGACCAGCGCGGGAAGCCCGCGGCCGCGAAGCGGCGTATCACGCCCCGCTCACGATAGGCCGCCAGGTGCACCGGCAGCATCACCAGGCCGGTCGAGGCGATCACGACCGTGAAGTACGACGCGACGTACCAGTGCGACGGGTTCTGCCCGGCGAACGCCGGATCCGGATCGGTACCGAACGCGCCGCCGATGATCAGCATCGTCACGATCGGGAAGACGAGGACGAACGTGAGCACCAGCGGGTCGCGTCGGACCAGCCTGAGTTCGGTGCGGACGAGCCGCAGCGCGGTCGAGTCGACGACTTTCGGGGCGGTCATCACGGTCATCAGATGGTCACCATCTCTCGGTGATCGGTGCCCTCGAGCAGGTGCAGTAGGGCAGCTTCCAGGTTGGGCATCTCGACGGCGAGGTCGGGTGGGACCTGTCCGGTGCGGATGAGTTCGGCACTCACGTGGGCGATCGACTGACGGTTGCCGTGGACGGTGAGCCGGCCGGGCTCGATAACGACGTCACGAACGCCGGGTAGCGCCCGGAAGTTGTTTGGCCCGTTCCAGCTGAACCGAGTGGTAGCCCATTTGGCGTTGCGGTCGATGAGGTCGGCGGGTGTGCCCTGGTCGAGGATGCGGCCGTCCCGCATCGCGATCACCCGATCGCACAGTGCCTCTGCCTCCTCGAGTTCGTGGGTGACGAGCAGGACGGTGGCGCCCTCGTCGCGGAGCCGTGCGACAGCCCGCCACACCCCGCGGCGCGCGGCTGGGTCGAGACCCTGCGTCAGCTCATCGAGGATCACCAGCTGCGGTCGATTGAGCAGCGCGAGCACGAGGAACAGCCGCTGCCGCTCGCCGCCCGACAGTCCGGCGAAGGCCGAGTTGCGTCGCGCCGACAGGCCGAAGCGCTCCAGCAGGTCATCCGCGTTGCGTGCACGTTCCGTGGCGAACAATGCAACGGCTTCGTGGACCCGCAGCCGGTCGGGCAGGGCCGAGTCCTGCAACTGGCTGCCGAGCATCGGGCGCAATCGCTCGGCGTCGCGCGTCGGGTCGCAACCCAGCACGCGCAGGACGCCAGAGTCCGGTCGGCGCAGTCCTTGGATGCATTCGACGGTCGTCGTCTTGCCGGCACCGTTGGCACCGATCAGCCCGACGATCTCGCCGGCACGCACATCAAGATCGAGGGAATCGACAACGACCCGCTCGCCGTAGGACTTGCTGAGCCCGCGGACGTTGACGATCTCAGAGGTTGTCATACCTCGATCATTCGCAGGACAACCCGCTGCCGCATCGGACCGCGGATAGATTCCGTCCTCTACCCGGAGTGGGTCACGGCCCATCATTTGTGCACCGCCGGCGCGATGCGACGGCGTGGACGTGATCTTCGACGGGCGCGGTGCCCCGGTACCATCGCTGGCGTGACCGCAGCCCGCGACAAGCTTCGTCGCCTGGTTGACGAGCTGCCGGAGGAGCAGGTGCCGGCGGCGCTGGCCGAGGTGCAGCGGCTCGCCGAACGAGGCGGAGCGTCGGCGTGGCCGCCAGCATGGTTCGGTGCCGTCACCTCGGGACGGTTGGACACGGCGGCGAGGGTGGACGAGCTGCTGGCCGCGGGTTTCGGCCGCTGAGCCGTGATCGTCTGTGACACGGGGCCGCTTGTCGCCGCAGCCATCGAAGACGACGCCCGTCACCGCGCCTGTGTTGACCTGTTCACCGGGTTGCACCGAGCCGGTCGAGCCCTTCTGGTGCCGGGCACAGTCGCCGCCGAGGTCGGGTACGTATTGGCCCGGGAGGGTGGCTCACGGGTCGAGGCGCAGTTTCTGACCTCGTTGGCGGACGGAACGCTGCAACCGGTCGACCTCACCCGCGATGATTACCGCCGCGCGGGGGAGTTGGTTCTGGTCTACGAGAACTTGCCGCTGGGAACCACTGAGGCGACGGTCATCGCGGTTTGCGAGCGACTCAGACTGACGGAGGTAGCCAGCCTCGACCGCGACCACTTCAGCGTCATCCGTCCCCGGCACGTCGAACGGCTAAGGCTGCTCCCCGATTAGGACGTGTCCTGCGCCGGGCCGCGCGCCGTTAGCGCCGGCGGATCAAGGCCGCCATATGCGCTGCACTAGGTCCTGCCAGCTTTGCGCGATCCGTTCGGCGGTCTGGGGGGCGGCGTCGGTGAGGTCAGACGCAGACAGGTACAGCAGCAGGGGGCCGTCCAGAGCGGCGGTCAGCTGGACGGCCAGCATGTCGAGGTTGACATCGACAAGGTCCATTTGCCCGAGCAGCATCCGGATATGGATCTGCGACATGGGAGTTTGTGATCCGGCTCGGATGGGCTCCAAGGCGGCGCGGGCGATCTCGCAGTGCGTGATCAGGAAGCCGATGCGGGCCCGACCGTAGGCGATCAGGCGGTCCAGCGGCAGCGCGCCCGGGCCGAGCGGAGGGGGGCCGGTCAGGACCTCCTGCTGGAAGGCTCGCTCGTCGTCGTCGAGGAGCGCAGCGAAGATCCCGGCGCGGGTGCCGAACCTGCGGAACACCGTTCCCTTGCCCAGGCATGCGCGCTCGGCCAGTCCGTCCATGGTGAGCCTGTCCGGTCCTTGCTCGGCAAGCATTGCGCGGGCCGTGGCCAGCAGGTGGCGGCGGTTGCGCGCGGCATCGGCGCGCTCGGCGGGCGGTACTCCCAACGACAACACGGGCTGACCCACTGGATTACCCTACGGCCGGAATACTAAACGGGGTGAAGTCCGTTTATGCTCGGACAGGCAACCACGCAGCGCAGGAGGAACTCCCATGACCCGGATCGGCATCATTCTCGGCAGCACCCGGCCCAACCGCAATGGCGAGCAGGTCGCCAAGTGGGTGTACGACATCGCCTCACGCCGCAGCGATGCGGAGTTCGAGCTCGTCGACCTGCGCGACTACCCGCTACCGCACCTGGACGAGCCACTGCCGCCCTCGATGGGCCAATATCAGAATGACCACACCAAGCAGTGGGCCGACAAGATCGCTTCCTTCGACGGATTCGTCATCGTCACCCCCGAGTACAACCACAGCACCTCCGGAGTGCTGAAGAACGCCATCGACTACCTGTACGCCGAGTGGAACAACAAGGGCGTCGGCTTCGTCTCTTACGGCGCTGTCGGCGGCGCCCGAGCGGCCGAGCACCTGCGCCTGATCGCTGGCGAGCTGCAGATGGCCGACGTGCGCCAGCAGGTCGCACTGTCGTTGCTCACCGACTTCGAGAACTTCAGCCTGTTCAAGCCCAGCGCCTACCACGTCGCCGCGCTGGACACCCTGCTGGACCAGGTCGTCGCGTGGAGCACCGCGCTGGCGCCGCTGCGCGAGCTCGCGATGGCTGCAGCATAGGAATCCCCGTCACGCGCCGGCTCTTGCCGACTGGCGAAAGCGTGGGCTGGGTTACGTCCGGCCGAGTCGATCGACGGGTATCGGACCTCGGCTACGCGATGTCCGGATGACGAATGTACTGCGGGCGTCACGCACCGGTCCGATGGCCAGAACCCGGTCCAGGAGCAATTGCTCGTACGCGGCGAGGTCGGGCACGACGGCTTCGAGGAGGAAGTCCGCCTCGCCCGAGATCACGTGGCATTCGACGATCGCTGGAATCTCCGCTAGCGAGTCCTCGATGAGACGCGAGGTCTCTCGCGAGTGCTGATCGACTCGCAGCGCGATGAAGACGGTGAGGCCCTGCCCGAGGGCGTCACGATCCACCTCGGCGCGGTAGCTCGCGATCACCCCGGCGGCTTCGAGCGCTTTGGTGCGCCGCAGGCAAGCGGACGGAGACAGCGATACCGCTTCGGCGAGATCGACGTTGGCGATGCGCCCGTCCTGCTGCAGCCGGGCCACGATGGCACGATCGACCGCATCAAAGGAGATATCCGGCATAGCGCTTAGGATATCAGCGGTTTCATCGCATGATATTGCATAGCTCAGCTGCTTTCTGCACGAATTTGCAATCGCGTGCGGCGCCAATTGAGGCATGCTCACGGCATGACCACGAGCCGCGCAGCCGCTCTCTACATCGGCGCTCTACTCGGTCCGAGCGTGCTCATCGTGCCGGGGCTCGCCGCCGCCATCGCAGGCCCCGCTTCCATCGTTGACTGGGTCGCCCTGCTGGTGCTGTCAGGCCTACTGGCGTGGGTATTCACCGCGCTCGGGCGCAGCGTGCGCGATGGCGGCGGGGTCGCCGCGTACGCCCGGGCCGGGCTCGGCGATCGTGCTGGCGCGACGGTCGGGTGGTGTTTTCTCGCCGGCGTCGTGGTCGGTGCGCCAGTCGTATGTCAGGCCGGCGCCAACTACTTGGCCGAACTGTTCGAGTTAGGACGCGGCGCCGGAAGTGCGCTCGCCGCCGTCCTCCTGTTAGCCGTGCTCGCGGTGACGCTCGCCGGCGCCCGGGCGTCGAGTACGGCGCAGCTCGGCCTGGTCGTCGTGCTCATCGCGCTCGTGGCGGTAGCGGTCGTCGGCGGAGCCGGCCACCTGCGGCTGCACAACTGGACGCCGTTCGCGCCGCAGGGCCCTGCGTCGGTCGGGCCCGCCGCGACGGTGTTGATGCTGTCCTTTGTCGGATGGGAAGCGATCGCACCCATGACCAGCAGACTCCGCGATCCCGACCGCCAGCTCCCGCGCGTAATACTCATCGCGTTCGTCGTCACGTCGGCCGTGTATGTCGCGTTGGCCGTCATGACGATCGGCGTCCTTGGACCCGCCGCCGACGGCGCTGCCCCGCTGGCCGATCTGCTGCGGGTCGCGATCGGACCGGCCGGAGCGGTCGTCGCCGCAGTGGTCGCGGTCGCGCTGGTCCTCACGGCCGTCAACGCCTACCTAACCGGCGCGGCCGCGCTCGCCGAACAGCTGCTGCCCAACAGCCGGCCGAAGATCCTTCAGCTCGCGGTCGCCGTGTCCGGGATGGCCATCCTCGCTGCGATCGGCGCAGGCTGGGTTTCGCTCACGCAGCTGGTCGCGGTACCGACCGCCTTCTTCCTCACCGTGTATTTGTTCTGCACGGCATCGGCCACGCGCATTCTGCGCGGCCCGGTTCGCGTGGCCGGCGGCGCGGCGTGCGCCGTCACGGTCGTCATCCTCGGATTCAGCGGACCCGCACTCGTTATCGTCGCAGCCGTCGTCGCTGTCGCCGCGCTCACCGCGAGACGCTCGGCCGAACGGGCGCGCCGCGCCAAGCCGGCCGACCTGCGCTCCCCGGCAACCACCGCAGCGAATGACCGCTGCTCGCCCAGGTCACGCGAACGTCTGGTCGCCGGAGATGGCTCGACCGCGCACCGCCCACGCTCTCGCGATCAACCTGATCGAACCGTCTTGCTCGATCGGCAGCATCGAACGGATCTGCTCCCGCAGTGTGGCCCGGCGTCCCTCGTCCAGCGACATGGCGTAGCCCGGCGCCGGGGCTTGCCCACCAAGGAACGGACTCCAGTAGTCGTCGAAGTCTCGGAAAGATCGTGGGTACATCGATCGCGCATGACGAGATCTCGGTCAGACCGGCCTCGCGCCACGTCGCTTCCAGGCGTTCAGGGCGGCAGATCGGGAACCGCACTCCCTCGTCGAGTTCGGCCGCTGCTGGGTCCAGCGCGACGGCGGCGTCCCAGAAGTACCGCATCAACTGCATCCGGTCGGCGTAGTCCCAGACGTACGCGGCGACGAGGCCTGATTCGGCCGCCTCGCGCATCGCCTGCACAGCTGCGGCCGGATCCGGAACGAAGTTGAGCACCAGCCCGGACACCACGGCATCGAATGGCCCGTCGGGCAGGTGCGTCGCGTCGGTGACCTCGAACCGGGCGCGCCGGTCGTCGACATGCGCCGCTGCCCACGCGACGTATCCCTCTGACGGATCGATACCCACGACCTCAGCCGGCTCGCAGTCCAGGAGAATCGCGGCACTCAGCGCGCCGGTGCCGCATCCGATGTCGAGCCACCGCCCACCCGGCCCCACGCCGAGTCCAGCGAGGAACTCGGCGGCAACGGCCCGACTCCACCGGCCAACGTACGGCTCATACGCATCGCCGCTGGCCCACACCGCGCGCACTCTGCCTACCTTGCCAGCTGATTGGATGTCGGTGCGTGACGCGCGGTCGGGCAGAGAGGTCCCGTGACTCGATGCCACTCGTGTCCAGTGTCGGGTTCAGGCTCGAGCCCGCTCAACACGTGGGCAGTCAGCATCGACCTGATCGACCCGATTGACCGCCGGCTCAAAGTCGGCGTGCTGTATCCGTTGCGGCCCCGCGAAACGCAAGAGCCCACCCAGCCCGCTGAAGCGGTCCTCCACCACCACGACTTTTCCGCCGCAGCCAGTGCAGGGTTGCGTGCGAACCCGCCAGCTGGAGGTCCCCGCCATGCGGCCACGCTACCCGCATCAAGGGTGGTGCGCCGATCAGCCCGATCACGCGTGGCCCGTATTCGGCGGCCGATCACCGATGAGCGCATGCGCCGTCCCGCGCCGTCAGGGTCTCGTCACCCGTAGGCTGAGGCGGTGTCCGACCGGTTGATCTTTCAGCTTGGCACCAACAACTGGCAGCGTGATGGCGAGTTCGCTCCTGGCTCGGGCATCCTGCACGAGGCTCATCACCATGCGTACAACGCGTTGCCTGGCGTTCGGTGCTATTCCATGTATCCGTCCCGGCGGCAGCGCTACCGGGATGAGGACGTCCGGGTCTTCCCGCTCGATCACGACATTCCGATATGCGAGTCAGTATCGCCGGTCAGCAGCTACCGCTGGCACGCGATGAGCGAGGCCGAGGTCGCCGCCTACCGGCAGCGGCTGACGGACGCGGTGGCCGACTGGATGGAGGAGGTCGAGGCGCGCACCGGCGACGAATTCGCGTTAGCGATCGCGCATCACGCGTTCATGAACACGGTCGTGCTGCGTGATGTAATCCGGCGCCGGGTCGCCGCGGGCCGGACCCGCATGCCGCTGCTGTGTTTCGCGCACGGCACGGAGCTCAAGATGTTCGACAACGAGCGGCGTGGAGATCAACCGGAGGAGTTCCCGCTACGGTTCTGGCCGTTCATGCAGCGGGAGAAGATCTTCGATTACGCCGATGCGGAACATGGCGTCGACATCGCCGCGGCCATCTCGCTCGAGCAGGTGAATGCGCTGCTCGACGTGTTCGATGAGTTCCCTCGGGAGCGGGTCGTGCTGTCTCCCAACGGCTATAACCAGGATGTGTTCGGGCCGCTGCCCGACGGCACGGACCGCGCGGCGATACTGGCCCGATTTTTCACTCAGCCGCTCGACGGCAGCGACCAAGCGCCCGAATCGGTCGCGCCGCCGGAGGGGTTCGACGCCGTCGTCGCGTTCTGCGGCAAGTTCGCCGATTGGAAGCGGCTGGACGCGCTGCTACGCGCGGCGGCGATCTACGAGCAGCACGAGTGCCGCATCCTCACCCTCGTCATCGGTTCTGGGCCACCGCAGGCGCAACGCGCGATGCATGAACTGTCCACGGAACTGGGGTTGCGCCGGACCTACTTCCTCGGGCCACGGCCGCAGGACGAGCTGGCCTTGCTGTTCGGGTCCGCCGACGTCGGCTGCTTCCCGTCTTATCGCGAACCATTCGGACTGGTCTTTGTCGAATGCATGGCCTGCGGCACCCCAGTGATCGGCGCCGACTCGGGCGGCCCACGCGACTTCGTCACCTCGGAGGTCGGCACGCTCGTTCCGGAGACCGACGACCGGATGGCGTTCGCAACTTCGCTGGCCGCCGCGGTCGATCAAGCCCTGCGCGCGGACTGGAAGCGCACGCGCGGGCCTGCCGCGGCGCAATACGCACGGGACCGATTCAGCGTGACCGGTCAGGTCTCGCATCTGCTCGCCGAGGTAGACCGACTGACCAGCTAGCCGGGTCCATGCCTCACGCCTGACAGCCTCCTTTCGCAGGTTCGTCTTGCGCCAGACGCTAACCGCCGCGATGTTGAGCAACCCGCTCGCGTACCGCGGGAGCGATCTCGTTGGCGAAGCGTTGTAATTGCGGGACCGGATCAGCGGAGGGGCCGAACACGAAGGTGTCCATCCCGCGGTCGACGGCGAGCTCAGTGAGCTCATCCACCCATTGCCCGGCCGAACCATTGAGAAACTCGCCTGGCCCGTCGATCGAGCCCCACACGTTGTAGACCCGACGAATCTGCGCTGGATCCCGTCCCGCTACTAGTGCTGCGTCATCGATCCGTGCGTGCATGTCGGCGAGCTTGTCCGGTGTCGCCCACCCGCTCGACGGCACCCATCCGTCAGCTGCTCGGCCCACCAAGGCGAGGGTGCGTGGGCCCCCGACGCCGAGCCATATCCCCATGTCGTGGACCGGCCGGGGGCCTGGCTTCACACCGGCCAGGCGGTAATGCCGACCCTCGAACCGGACCGACCGCTCGTCCGACCACATCAACCGGATGACCTTGATCGCCTCCCCTAAGGCACCCACTGCCTCCCCCGGTGTGCGCGCGGGCCCGCCCATCGCGGCGATCGCGGTCCAGAACCCACCGGCACCGAGCCCGAGCTCAAACCGTCCTCCAGACAGCACATCAAGGCTCGCCGCCGCTTTCGCCATCACTGCGGGCGGCCGCAGCGGCAAATTCGCGACGTCCGGGAACACGCGAACCTGTTGCGTGTTGGCAAGCACGGTGGCCATGAGCATCCACGTGTCGAGAAAACGCCGCTGGTACGGGTGATCCTGGATGCCGATGAGATCCAAGCCCGCGTCATCGGCCACCCGGGCGAGTGTGAGGATCTGTTCGAGCGCCTCGGCCGCAGGGGTTGGAAAGACACCGAACTGCACAGGACGCCCATAGTCCGTCACGGCTCCTACGATGACACCTCCTCCGATCCAGGGGATAGCTGCCATCCGTCGACTCACCCGCATGCCAGTAGGCCGATGCCGCCTGCGGCATCAGGTGATCAACGCCTCGATGACGGCCTCGGATACCAAACGGGGCGCCTCGGGATGCTGCCGAAGCCTGAGTGATTGTTCGATCTGAAGGCCGCCGTATCGGCTCAGGCGGTTGACGGCGTTCTTCGGCGAGAGTCCGGCATGGGGGTCGCTGCAGGCGGTCGCCACGAAGACCTCGAAGGCGGGATCGAGCGGCAACTTACGCCTGATCAGTTCCGCAATGTCGTACCGTCTGCCGAGGTCGAGTTGCCCGCCGACGATCACGTCCAAGGCTCTGTCGTTTCTTGGTGAGGTGACCACGTCGAAGCCATGGAATGACACCGCGAGCCGATGCGCTCGATCCAGGAGTGCGCGAAAGCCCGGAAACGATTGCTCGCTGAGGTCATCGCTGGTGATGTGAAGCCGACGGAACTGCTGCGCGCCCTTACCTCGGCAGACCCAGGTGTCGACATGCAGGCGGGTGTCGCCGGCGAGAATCTCGACCTGGGAGCCGGTTTCGCGCTCCATGCCGCCACCGTGCGGCGCTATGACCGCAACGCTTCCTGACTGCGTCGTTTTCTCCTCGAGATGGCCAGCGGCGAACACATTCGTTGTTGCCTGAACCATGGGCGGAACAGATGCACCAGATAGGAGGCGGTCCGGGTCGGCCAGGGCTACGGACGCGACATTTCCTGGGTGAACGGCCGCGATGGTCACCAGCGCGAACAAGTTCTCGACACTGAGCAGGAGCTGGACACCGGCTCCTGGCCGGCCAAAGTCGGCAGGGACGGCCAGGCTCAGAGCGTCATAGCCGGCCTCGGACAGCGACGCCTGCTCCGACGAGAGCCCGACGCCACTGGACAATGGCACCAAGACCAGTTGTGCTTCCCCCATCGCCTCACATCCTTGGCGGAGCGCGACCGCGTCGCACACCGAATCAACGGCTGGTCGCAGGCCGTTCGATGAACCACTCGACAAAGTCCACGCAGCGGTCGTCCTGATCGAAGCGGATCACGAAACAGTTGTCGAAGATCCGCGTGATCGGGCCGCCGGGCTCCTCGCGGTAACGGGTGCTGCCGGTGGCGACCGCCACCGGCCCATCGACGGTGACCGCGCGGTAGCTCGCATCGTAGGTGCCTGGCTGGTCGCGACCGGACGCGTCGGGCGGCCTGTCGTCACCCAGCCAGCTCGCCAGCACCGCGTCACGACCCTCAATCGGATCGTCGTATGGGTGGTATCGGTACCTGACGTTTGCCGCGAAGAGTGCCTCGATCTCGCCGGGGTCATAGCTTTTCCAGGCCGCGACGTACGCCTCCAGCCAGCGGTCGACTGTTGCCCTCTGCACTCGGCCACTTCCTCTCGCAACGCTCACTGAAACAGGTCCGGTGTGATCCTCGCAGCTGGGTGGGACGAAATCCCTCGAACTATGACGTGACCTGACCAGTCGGTTCATCTTGCGCTGTCGGATCGCCCGCGCTGGTGGGACGATCGCCGTGGGTTGTCCCGGTAATCGCTGACCGAGGGGGTCCGACATGAAGGTAGGCGACACGGCGCGCCGGACTCGGAAGGTGACGACCCGCGACATCGAGCTGTTCACTGAGCTCACCGGTGACCGCAACCCGTTGCACTACGACTCGCTGCTGGCCGGCCGGTCTCGTTTCGGGGGGATCGTCGTGCAGGGCGGGGTCACGAGCGGCCTGCTCAACGCGGTGGTCGCCGAGGACCTGCCCGGGCCAGGCAGTGTGTTCCTCCATGTCGACTGGAGCTTCCGCGCGCCGGTCCGGCCAGGTGACGAGATCACCGCCGAGGTCGTGGTCACCGCGGTCCGGGATGACAAGCCGGTCACCAGTCTCTCTACCGTGATCACCAATCAGGATGGCGTCGTGGTCCTCGAAGGCACCGCCGTCGTATGGCGCGACCCGTCGATCGCGAACAGCTAGAGTCCCCTTCTTACTCGGTATCACCGCACGCGTGTCGGCAGAGCCAGGTGGGCTACTGGGGCACGCGTCCTGGGTTTCCGGCTACGCGGAACGGTGCATTTCACCCGCGAGGAAGACTTCGCGGGTTCGACGCTTCCGGGAGCGTGCCGAGTATGGGTTTATATTCTCCGCACGGCGAGCCCGCAACAGGCTCCTCGGCGAGTGACATGCCTGTTGCAGAGACGGAGATCTATGACTTCGGGTAGCCACGAGCAGAATGTGTTGGAGGCTGCTGCATCGGTAGCGGCTCCGCCTGATATCGCATTGCGGGCTGTCCGCAAGACGTTCGGTTCTGTCGTCGCCGTCGACAACCTCGATCTCGAGATCGCGCGAGGCGAGTTCTTCGCGCTCCTGGGCCCATCCGGATCCGGCAAGACGACCGTGCTGCGGCTCATCGCCGGCTTCGAGACGCCGACCGCGGGCCGGATCGAGCTCGCAGGGGTCGACACGACAAAGGTGCCGCCGTTCCGTCGAAATGTGAACACGGTGTTCCAGGACTACGCCCTGTTTCCGCACATGACCGTGGCGGAGAACGTGAGCTATCCCTTACGGGTCAAGCGAATCCCCCGAGGCGAGCGAACCCGACGGGTCGGCGCCGCACTGGACATGGTGCGCCTCGCGGGCTACGAGACGCGAAAGCCGACCCAGCTCTCCGGCGGCCAGCGACAGCGCGTTGCCCTGGCCAGGGCACTGGTGAATCGGCCGCGGGTGCTGCTGCTGGACGAACCGCTCGGTGCGCTCGACCTGAAATTGCGCGAACAGATGCAATTGGAACTCAAGGCGATCCAGCGCGATGTGGGCATCACGTTCGTCTTCGTGACGCACGACCAGGACGAGGCGCTGACGCTCTGCGATCGACTTGCGGTGTTCAACTCGGGACGGGTCGAGCAGGTGGGCCCGGCCGCCGAGGTCTATGAGTCCCCGGCGACAGCGTTTGTCGCCGGCTTCGTCGGCACATCGAACATAGCCAGCGGCGCGGCTGCGGAAGCGCTCTATCGCGAGTCCGGCGCATTCGTCGTGCGCCCGGAGAAGGTTCGGGTTCACCCTCATACCGACGCGCCGAACGAACCCGGCAATGTCGCAGTTGCCGGACTAATACGAGAAATCGTCTATGCGGGCGCCCAGACTCGCATTGTGGTCGATACCGACGTCGGCCCGTCCATGACCGCGGTGCAGCTGAACAGCGCACAGACCAATTCCGGATGGCAGCGCGGCGACAGAGTGATGCTCGCCTGGGATCGCGCCGCCGTCCGAGCCATTAATCGATGAGTATCAACCCTCCCCGCCCCGCGTACCCCGGGCATCAACCCCAAGGAGCAGACAGATGAGAGTCACGCTTGGCCGCGTCGGAACGGCGCTCGCCGCGACCGCGGCGGCAGCCGTCGTAGTTGCCTGTAGCAGTTCGAGCAAGAGCAGCGGCCCGGCGCAGGGTGGTGGTGGTGCATCTGGCCAGAAGCCCCCCTCCGTTCCCATGGCCACGTCTGTCGGCGCCGGCGAGGGCGCGCTGAACATCATTGCCTGGGCCGGATATGCCGAGAGTGGGCAGAACGATCCGAAGGTCGACTGGGTACACCCGTTCGAGAAGCAAACCGGATGCAAGGTCAACGTCAAGATCGGTAACACCTCCGACGAGATGGTCCAGCTGATGCGAACCGGCCAGTATGACGGCGTGTCAGCGTCGGGCGACGCCACCCTACGGCTGATCTACGCCGGCGACGTGGCCCCCACGAACACCGGTCTGGTGCCCAATTACAAGACGATTTCGTCGTTCCTCAAGAGCGGCAACTGGAACTCCGTCAATGGACAGATGTACGGGATTCCGCACGGCTGGGGCGCAAACCTGCTGATGTGGAACCCGAGCGCAGTGCCTGGCACCCAGGACTCCTGGGCCGCGGTGTTCGACAAGAGCGACCAATACAAAGGGAAAGTCACCGCATACGACTCGCCCATCTACATCGCGGATGCCGCGCTTTACCTGATGGCGACTCAGCCGAACCTTGGCATCAAGGATCCGTACTCACTGACTTCGGCGCAGCTGGACGCAGCAGTTGCGGTGCTCGGAAAGCAGAAGGCCAATGTCGGGGAGTACTGGGCGGACTACACCAAGGAGGTCCAGGCCTTCGAGTCGGGGACGTCGGTGATCGGGACGACCTGGCAAGTGATCGCCAACACGATCAACGGCGGCGCGAAGACCAAGGTCAAGACGGTGCTTCCCAAAGAGGGCTCGACCGGATGGTCGGACACCTGGATGATCTCGTCCAAGGCGAAGCACCCGAACTGCATGTACAAGTGGATGGACTACATCGTGTCGCCGTCAGTGAACGCACAGGTGGCCGAGTACTTCGGTGAGGCGCCCGCGCAGACGCTCGCCTGCCAACACACCTCCGACAAGACGTTCTGCCAGACCTACCATGCTTTGGACGAGTCCTACTCGAAGCAGCTCCACTACTGGACGACGCCGCAGAAGCAATGCGTTGACGGCAGCGGCAGCGACTGCACCGACTACGCCCAATGGGTCACCAAGTGGCAGCAGATCAAGGGATAACGCTCGAAGCGCCGGTCGGATCTGCACCGTCCGACCGGCGCGGCAAGATCTCGGCTTTCCTGGCCCCGAAGCGCAAGACCCGGCTGACCCTCTTGCTGAGTGTGCCGATGCTGTGGCTGGTGGTCGCCTACCTGGGGTCGCTCGGTGTGCTTTTTGCGTCGGCCTTTTGGACGACGGACTCCTTCACCGGCGCCGTCGTGCACAGTTACAACCTCGACAACCTTCGCGAGGTCTACACCCAGCCGCTGTACCGGACCGTGGCCCTACGGACGATCTCCGTTGCGCTGTTGGTCACGGTGCTCGATGCGCTGATCGCATTCCCGATGGCGTTCTACATGAGCAAGGTGGCGCGCCCGCGCATCCGCCAACTCCTCGTCGTCGCGGTGCTGACCCCACTGTGGGCAAGCTACTTGGTGAAGGCATACGCATGGCGCAGCCTGCTGGCACCGCACGGCCCGCTGAGCTGGGTGACCGGCGGCTACACACCGGAGTACGGGCTCACCGCCACAGTCATCACGCTGACTTATCTTTGGCTGCCGTACATGGTGCTTCCGATCTACGTTGGATTTGAGCGATTGCCCAGGTCGTTGCTGGAGGCCAGCTCAGACCTCGGCGCTCCGCCTGGTCGCACCATCCGATCCGTGATCGTGCCGTTGGTCTTCCCGGCGATCGCGGCTGGGTCGATCTTCACCTTCTCCTTGACGCTCGGCGACTACATCGCGGTCGGCATCGTTGGCGGCAAGACCCAGATGCTCGCCAATGTCATATACGGCCAGCTCGTCACGGCCAACAATCAGCCTCTTGCGGCTGCGCTGGCTACGATTCCGCTCATCGCGATCGTCCTGTACTTGCTGCTGATGCGGCGCACCGGTGCGCTGGAGAACGTCTGATGGATCTCCCCCCAGGGCTGCGATGGACACTGCGGGTCTTCATGTGGATCGGCCTGGCGTTTCTCTACGTGCCGCTTTTGCTCGTGCTGCTCAACGCCTTCAACAAGTCGCGCACGTTCGCGTTCCCGCCGACCGGCCTGACGCTGGAGTGGTGGCGGGCCGCGGCGAACAGCGGAGGCGCACGCAACGCGCTGGGTACCTCGATTCGAGCCGCGATCGGGGCGACAGCGATCGCCCTCGTCCTCGGCACCATGGCGGCATTCGCGGTCCAGCGCTACCACTTCTTCGGCCGAACGAGCATCAGCTTCCTGGTGATCCTGCCCATCGCACTGCCCGGCATCGTCACCGGAATTGCGCTCAATGCCGCGTTCCGTACCGTGCTCGACCCGCTCGGCATCGGTTTCGGGCTCACGACGGTGATCATCGGGCACGCGACCTTCTGCATCGTGCTCGTCTACAACAACGTGCAAGCGCGGCTCCGGCGGATGGGTGGCTCACTCGAGGAGGCGTCTGCCGACCTCGGTGCGACCGGCTGGCAGACGTTCCGGATGGTCACCCTGCCGAACATGCGTGGTGCCCTGCTCGCCGGCGCCCTGCTGGCGTTCGGGCTGAGCTTCGACGAAATCGTGGTCACGACATTCACGTCCAGTCCCGACGTGCAGACGCTGCCCCTCTGGATCTTCGGCAACCTTTTCCGGCCCAATCAGGCCCCAGTCGTCAACGTGGTCGCGGCTGTGCTGATCATCGGCGCCGTGCTCCCGGTCTGGTTCGCGCAGCGCCTCGCCGGCGACGACGCTGCATCCAGCCGCCTCTAGTGCGCTTGTCCCCGGTCGACTGTGAGGCGCCTCACCTCGTACCCGCAGGCGTATCTACCGCGCCACCGGCTACTCCCTTTTGCCGGGTCGCCTGAGTCGGCGGCGTCGAGTGCGAAGGGAACGCATAGGAAATGCGAAAACACAATGGCTTGCTAGGAGTGGCAGTCGTCGCCGCGGCATCTGCAGCAATCGTTGGGATTTCCGCTGATGCGGCCAACGCTGCACCGCAATCCGGATCAGCTGGCGGGTTGTCAGCGAAGACGGATCCTGCGGTGGTTCTGGTCGGGACAGAGCTCACGGCAACGATTCAGGTGCCACAGCCGCAGCTAGCTCAGTCCGCGATTGCGGAACTCACAGGCATTGCGGTCCGGGAAGCTGCCACTGGGCAGATCGGAACGGACACGACGAGCATCACCTCCGAGCTGCTGAGGCTGATCGAGAAGAACCCGGACCGGTACCTCTCGGCGGGCGCGACGGATCAGTTCACGTCCAAGCTGACCTCGTATGGGACAGGCTTCATCGTGACGCCGGATGGTTACGTCGTGACGGCGGCTCACGTGACGTCTCCGGACCCGGCCGAGATTCGCGAGCAGTTCGCCGAGTTCGGACTGCAGCAAGAGGCGCGCAAGGTCGCCGCATCCAACCGTGAGCTATTCGATCAGCTGACCAGTGATCAGGCGAAGGAATTCACCGAAGCGATCCTGGGCTGGCAGTCCAAGCGCATGTCGCTAACGGATCAGCAGATCACCCGATTTGCTCAGCTCGGAGTGGCAGTGGCCGGCTTCGACAAGACTGCGAAGGGCGTTCCGGTCACCGTGATCGGTCAGGGCGCCGCGTATCCAGGTCGGGACGTCGCGATCGTAAAACTGGGTGGCAACACCACCAACTACCCGACGATTCCGATCGGGACAGACGCTGATATTCACCAGGGTGACAACATATATGTCGACGGTTACCCGGCAGCTTCGACGTTCTTCGCGGCAACGTCCCAGGACTCCCAGCTGCAACCGACGACCACGTCGGGGCAGGTCACCGCGATCAAGACAACGGACCAGGGAACAGCCATTATCCAGTCGCAAGCTCCGATCACTCCGGGCAATTCCGGTGGACCTGCGCTGAACTCCGATGGCGTGGTCGTCGGGCTCGTGTCCGCGGCCGCGGTCGACGGGAACAGCGGCGCCCAGGCCCAAGGCCAGAACTTCTTCATCGCCGCCAGCGTCATTCAGAGCATCCTCAACGAGCACAACGTCAAGCCGGCGATGAGCCTGACGAGCCAGCGCTACAACGCCGCCATCGACGACTTCGACCGCCAGCACTACAAGGCTGCGTTGACGGGATTTCAGCAGGCGCAGAATCTCTACCCAGGCCACCCGTACGCGGGTCATTTCGTCAGCGAGAGTCAGGCCGCGATCAGCGCTGGACGAGACCGGACGCCGGATGGCTTGCCGACGGTCTATCTGATCCTCGGCGCGGCCGGCGCGCTCCTCGTCGTGGCCGCCGCGGCGACCCTGATCATCATCTGGCGACGCCGCTCACGCGTCCGTGACCGGCTGGCGATGCCCAGCGATATGCCGCGCTACGACCTCGTTTCGCCAGGGACTGACCGCTCGCCAATGCCGTCGCAACCAGCTGGGTTTGCCACCCAGTCGTCCTACCAGCAGCAGCCATTCACCGGATCCGCCCAACAGCCCGCTGGTTACTGGACGCCCCCCAGCCAGGTCGATGCGATGGACGGCCAGTAGCTGGACGGCACATCACGGACCTCGACCGCTCGGTGACATATCCGAGCGGTCGAGGTCTTCCACCGCCATAGGACGCTGCGCGGTGCAAGATCGACGGTCGGTATGCATCCTCCGTGGCTCTGGCACGAGGATGCATACCGTATCCACCGCTCCTCAGGGGTGCTCGATGGGTGCGTCGACATCGTCGTAGACGCGGGCCGCAGCAAGCAGTCCGTCCGGGCCGCGCTCGTAGATGGCGATTCCGGCCTGGGGCGGCAGGTCGTGACTGCCCCAGCGGACGCAGTTGTATTCCACGGCGCAGCGCACCCTGTCGTCGGTCACGGCGCAGTGCTCCACGCCGATGCCGCCGCCGGCGCTAAAGCACAGGCGGAAGAACGAACGGAGTTCAGCGGTGCCGCGATGGGTGTAGGGCGGCCCGATCGGCTCGCGATAGTACCCATCCGGCGCGAAGGTGCACACCAGCGCCTCGGTGTCCCCAGCGGCCAGCGCGGCCTGGTAGCGGCCGACGACGTCACCGGGGTAGGTGGCCCCGCGCTCGAGAATGGGAGGCCGGAGGTGGCGCAGTCCGTCGATAGACCGTCGGCTGAAGTAGGAGCGGAACACCATCGACCGATCGTCGGAAGACTCGGCGACGACCGCTACCGGCCAGGCGATTTCTCGCCCGGTGTCATCGGCCAGATGCGCCAGAAGTTCGACCACGGCCCGGTCCCCGACGACGCTGGAGGCGATGGTCTCGACACGGGCGCGGCGTTTGGCCAGTGCGGACTGACTCTGCCGGATGAAGCGCCGCAGCTGGCTGTGGCCTCGGACCTCGCCGGCGTGCGGGTCGTAGACGACCACCTCGCCTGGCCACGCGTCCTCCAGAGCGCGGGAATCTCCTCGATTCAGTGCGGTGACGTACTGCCTGACCGGATCGGCCCGACCTTCGGACCGAGTCTGCCTGCGCACCATCTCCGCAGCACTCGCGAATTCCGGAAACCACGGCATCCCAACCCCCTATTCGGTCTGAGGATTCTTCCGCGTCGGCCACGACGACACTAGATGAGCTTCTGCCCGCCATCGATGTCGTAGGTCGCGCCGGTGAGCGCGGTGTTGGTCATGAGGTGGACGGCCAGCGCCGCGACATCCTCCGGTCCGACGACCCGCCGGATCGGAAGGGTGGCGCGCAGTTGATCACGGCGCTGTTCGAGGTCGTCGCCGAGGAGCCGGGCGGACAGGGCGGTATCGACGAATCCGGCGGCGATGAGGTTGACCCGCACCGGTGCGAGCTCCAACGCGAGATTGGCGATGAGCACGGGTACTGCGGCGATGACGGCCCCGGAAAGGACCAGGCCGAGGCCGGGACGTCGATCGGAGCCGCCCATGAAAAGCAGTGTTCCGGCGGGTCGTACCTTGCCGACAGCGGCGCGGGCGACGTGCAGCGGTAGCAGGAGATGGTCGTCAATCAGGCGGCGGGCGCGGATGAAGTCCAGGTCGGCCAGTCGGGCGTAGTAGTTGCCGCCCGCAGTGACCAGCACGTGGTCGATCGGGCCTGGTAGTTCCGCGAAGAACTGGTCGAGACGGACGGAATCGGTAGCGTCGAAGGCGGCGGTGCTCCGGGCGTCGACCTCGGCGGCGGCACGTTCGAGATGGTCGGGATCGCGGCCCACGAGGACGACGTCGGCCCCCTCGCCGCGGGCGCGTCGAGCGGTTTCGAGCCCGATACCGGCGCTGCCGCCGATAACGACGACGGTTTGGCCGAGCATCTGCCGCTCGCGGAGGTTTGACGGGACGGGTGCTGGGGTCGTCATGGCTTCCTCCTGCGGTGTTCGTCCCGGGATCGAGACGCCGGCGGGTCTAGCCGAGGCGGAAAGCATCCCGTGGTGGGGACTCTCGCCCTTGTCGGTAGGGATTCCTCCGGAGTCCCATACTCGCGCAGCGCGGCGGCCGGGGCTAGGCACGCCGGCGGCGGTTGGCCGATCTTGGAGTCTCGCAGTTGGTCGGTGCGAGCGTCCGTGATCAGCGATCCGACGACGTAGCGTTCAGGCCGACGAGATTGAACGCAGAGCGGCCGGAGTGGAGGAGTAGGCGATGACACAGACGTACCGCACGCTGCGCGCGGCCCCGAAGCGACGAGGGCGTGCTGGGTGTCGTGATAGACGCGCCACCGATGAACCTGATCGGACCGGAACTCGTGCGCGACTTTGTGACCCTGCTCGGCGAGCTGAACTCCGATGAGGGCATTCGGGTCATGGTGCTGGAGAGCGCCGACCCGGAGTACTTCGTGCCGCACGTCGATCTCACGAAGGTCGCGGAGTACACCGCCGAGGCCGGCAAGGCCGGCGGCCCGGCCGACGCGTCATTGGGGATGCTTTGGCACAAGCTCAGTGAGCTGCCGGTCGTTGCGATCGCGAAGATCCGCGGCCGGGCCCGCGGTGCGGGCAGCGAACTGGCGCTGGCCTGTGACATGCGGTTCGCCGCGCGGGAGAACGCCGTACTGGGGCAGCCCGAGACCGGTTTCGGTGCGGCGCCGGGTGCCGGCGGCGTGCAGCACCTAGCCCGGCTGCTGGGGCGGGGTCGAGCGATGGAGGTGATTCTGGGTGCGGACGACCTGGACGCGGACGAGGCCGAACGGTACGGCTGGATCAACCGGGCCCTGCCCGACGCGGAACTGGACGCGTTCGTGGCGCGACTCGCGCGACGCATCGCGTCGTTCCCTGTCGATGCGGTGAGATCTACCAAGCAGGTGCTCAACGAACTGACCTTGCCCGACGCGGACGCGATCCGCGTCGACGCCCGGCGGTTCCAGCAACTTGTCCGCTCGGACACCGTCAAGGCGCGCGCGGCAACTTTGTTCGCGCAGGGGTTGCAGACTCGGGGCCCGCTCGAACTCGACCTCGGCGATCGCATCGGATCGCTGTGACGGAAGAAAGGCTATGGCCGGCCGCGGCTCACAGCGTGGTCAGCAACCCGCCGTCGATGGTGAATTCCGCGCCGGTGACATTGGCCGTTCGATCGCTGGCCAGCAGCAACACGATGTCGGCAACCTCCTCCGGCCGGGAGAATCGCCCGGTCACCATTTGCCGTGCTGCGCCGGCCGCGACGTCGTCGGCCGCGATGTTGTCGGCGGCGCTGACTGTCGCGGCGACCCCGTCCGGCCCGAGCCACAAGTCGGTCGCGACGGGTCCGGGCGCGACCGTATTCACGCGGATACCACGCGGACCGAACTCCTTCGACAGAGACTTGGCGAAGTTCGCCAGGGCGGCCTTGGACGCGGAGTAGTCGATGACCAGCGGGTCGGCCAACCGGGAGTTCACCGAGCCGGTGTTGACGATGGCGCCTGCCCCGGCTGCGAGCATGACCGGCAGCGCGGCCCGGGTCGTGCGGACCGCGGCCATCAGGTTCAGGTTCCAGGTCGTCTCCCACATCTCGTCGGTCACGGTAAGAAAACCCGCCGGTCGCGGCGGCGCGATGCCAACGTTGTTGACCAGCACGTGGATGTGATCACCCGCAGCTTCGATAAGACGGCCGGGACCGGAAGGATCCGCCAGATCGACCTCGACGGGCGTTACCGAGCCGTGGGCCGCCAATTCAGCAAGCTCCGGAGTGACTTTCAATGAGCCGGCGGTGACATGCGCGCCCTCAGCGACGAACCCGCGCACCACGGCAAGTCCGATGCCGCGGCCAGCGCCGGTAACCACCACCCGCTTGCCTAGCAAACCCAGATCCAAGAGTTGTCCTTCCTAAACCGTTGTTGAAGAGAGCCCGGTTGACATCGTCCCAGCACGAAGGTGCCATGCGCGCGACGCGCTGCCGTGACCATAGCGCCACGATCGGGAAGCAAGCCTTGACCACCGCATCGGAAGGCCCGGATCGAGGCGTCCGGCGGCCACCACGGTGAGGATCTCCCGAACGCTCGTGGCCCGGCCGGCGATGCGCCCGGGCAGTCCGGGCCGGATCTATCCCGAGCGTGATTAACAGAGGAGATGACTCAGCCGAACGTGATGACGAAAGCCTCGGCGCCGCCAATCGGGAACGTGATTTCAGCCGTACGGTCCGTGCTGGGGTGCTGTTGCGGAGGAGCTGATACATGCGCGGTCCACGACCAAACCCGTGCCGCCGCATACCTGGGAGACGACGCTCGACGCATCGAACGTGGTCCGGTCACCAATCGTCGAGTCGCCCTTCGGGTGGCACCTCAACGTTCGAGCGCCTGACAACATCGCGGTTGAACTGCTAGCCATGAAACCCGAAGCGAGCGCGGAGCTCTACGGCTGAGCTCGCGCCGCAGGGTTGCTGGAGTAGGCACCTCCGGTGTCGACTGATCCGACTGTGGATGTCCAGGTCGGCCGAGGGGCGACCGACCTCGACGTCGGATCAGGCGAGGTCGAACCGATCGAGGTTCATGACCTTGTCCCACGCAGCCACGAAGTCACGCACGAATCTGTCCGGCCCGTCGTCGCACGCGTAGATCTCCGCGATGGCTCGCAGTTGGGAGTTCGAACCGAAGACGAGGTCGACGGCCGTAGCGGTCCACTTGACCTCACCCGTGGCCCGATCCCGACCCTCGAACTCGTTCTCCGCCGAGGCGGAGGCCTTCCACTCCGTGCTCATATCGATCAGGTTCACGAAGAAGTCGTTGGTCAAGGTCTCGGGCCGGTCGGTGAAGACGCCGTGTTGGGTCTGCCCGAAGTTGGCGTCCAGCGCCCGCATACCGCCGATCAACACCGTCATCTCGGGCGTGGTCAGGGTCAACAGGTTGGCCCGGTCCAACAGCCGTTGCTCGGGTGGCAACTTCTCGCCGGCTCGGAGGTAGTTGCGGAATCCATCTGCCACCGGTTCCAACACGGCGAACGACTCGACGTCGGTCTGCTCCTGTGAGGCGTCCGTGCGTCCCGGCACGAACGGCACCGTGACCTCGTGCCCAGCGTTCTTCGCCGCTTGCTCGACGGCCGCGCACCCGCCCAAGACGATCAGATCGGCCATCGAGACCTTCGTCCCGCCGGTCTGCGAGCCGTTGAAGTCTTGCTGGATCTGCCCGAGGGTCTCCAGCACTGTGGCCAGTTCAGCTGGGTTATTGACCTCCCAGCTCCGCTGCGGCTCGAGGCGTATCCGCGCCCCGTTGGCACCGCCCCGCTTGTCGGTGCCGCGGAAGCTTGCCGCTGACGCCCACGCGGTAGCGGCCAGCTGGGAGATGGACAGTCCGGACTCGAGGATCTTGCCTTTGAGCGTGGCGACGTCCATGTCCGTGACCAGGTCATGATCGACCTCCGGGACGGGGTCTTGCCACAGTTGCGGCTGCGGAATCCACGGGCCGAGGTAGCGCGAAATGGGGCCCATGTCGCGGTGCAACAACTTGAACCATGCCTTGGCGAACGCTTCTGCGAGCTGGTCCGGATTCTCCTGGAAGCGCTTCGCGATCGGCCCGTATATCGGATCCACCTTCAACGCGAGGTCCGTCGTCAGCATCATGGGCGCGTGCCTCTTTGACGGATCATGAGCATCGGGCACAGTGCCCTGGGCCGAAGGATCCTTGGGAGTCCATTGCTTTGCGCCCGCGGGGCTGGTCGTCAACTCCCAGTCATACGTGAACAGGTTGTCCAGAAACCCGTTGTCCCACCTGGTCGGCGCTTTGGTCCAGGCGCCCTCCAGCCCGCTGGTGGTGGTGTCGTCGCCCTTCCCGCTGCCAAAAGTGTTCTTCCAGCCGAGGCCTTGCTGCTCGAGGGGCGCCGCTTCGGGTTCCGGCCCGATGTACTCGGCAGGGGCTGCGCCATGGGTCTTGCCGACCGTGTGGCCGCCGACAATTAGCGCAACCGTCTCTTCGTCATTCATCGCCATGCGGTCGAAGGTGTCTCGAATGTCCTTCGCGGCGGCCAGCGGATCAGGATTGCCGTTGGGCCCCTCCGGGTTCACGTAGATCAAGCCCATCTGCACAGCGGCGAAAGGCTTGGCCAGTTCCCGGTCGCCGCTGTAGCGCTCATCTCCAAGCCACGTGTCCTCGGAGCCCCAGAAGATCTCGTCGGGTTCCCAGATGTCCTCTCGCCCGAAACCGAATCCGAACGTCTTGAACCCCATCGATTCATAGGCACAGTTGCCGGCGAAGATCAGGAGGTCGGCCCAGGAGACCTTACGGCCATACTTCTGCTTGATCGGCCAGAGCAACCGGCGCGCCTTGTCGAGGCTCGCGTTGTCCGGCCAACTGTTGAGGGGAGCAAAGCGCTGGGCGCCGGCGCCGCCACCGCCTCGACCATCCTCGATACGGTATGTGCCGGCGGCATGCCAACTCATCCGGATGAACAGCGGCCCGTAGTGGCCGTAGTCGGCCGGCCACCAGTCCTGCGACGTCGTCATCAGCTCGAACATGTCTCGCTTCAGTGCGTCGAGGTCGACGGTCTTGAATTCTTCTGCGTAGTTGAAGTCCGGGCCCATCGGATTGGACTGGGCCGAGTGCTGGCGCAGAACCTGCAGGTTCAGCTGATTCGGCCACCAGTCCTGGTTCGTCCTGGGCCGGCTCGGCGCAGGGGTCGGGGCGGGGATTACTGGGTTTTCGCTTTCGCTACCTCGGTCAGACACGTCGGTCCTTCTCCTGTCTCGCGATCTCGTCCTGCTGGTTGCTCTGGATAAAGGCTGCCTTGCTCCGTCGGTATCTGGACCTGGCTGGATGCGACTAGCCGCTGGAGGCGGCCGGTGTTGCCGCGACGCACTCGGGACATCGGCCCCAGTAGATGACCTCGGCTTCGCCGATTTCGTAGCCCGAGTCGTCGACAGCCGTTAAGCATGGGGTGTAGCCGACCGCGCAGTCGACGTCGGCAATAGCACCGCACGACCGACAGACGACGTGGTGGTGGTTGTCCCCGACCCGGGCCTCGTAGCGCGCGACCGAGCCCATCGGCTGAATACGCCGCACCAGTCCGGCCCCAGTCAGCGCTCGCAACACGTCGTAGACAGCCTGGTGGGACACCTCCCCGAGATCCTCACGCACGGCACCGATGATCGAATCCGTCTCGGCGTGGGGATGATCGTGCACTGCGGTCAGCACCGCCACCCGAGGACGCGTCACACGCAATGCCGCTCCGCGCAACAGGCGCTCACAGTCCGAGGTCGTCGGCACCTGCGAAGTGTTACCCATTTTCTGGAATCAATCAAGAACCGGACCTCGGCCCGCGACGGCGTTCGACCGGGGGGAACGCACCGTGGGCGTAGCGTCAGATGAGTTCTCGACTCGAGAGACGTCAACACTGTCATGACGACACACACGCTCGAAACGGCCGAGGTCGACATCGTTTACGACGTCCACGGCCCGCTGCCCACTCCCGACGGACGCCTACCGCTGCTCATGATCGGTCAGCCCATGACCGCCAGCGGCTTCGCTACCTTGGCGTCGCACTTCCCTGACCGCACCGTGGTCACCTACGACCCGCGCGGGCTCGGCCGCAGCACCCGCAATGACGGCCGGGTCGACCATGCGCCCACGGTCCAGGCGGAGGACGTGCACGCCGTGATCGAGGCGCTTGGGGCCGGTCCGGTCGAGATGTTCGCGAGTAGTGGCGGTGCAGTGACCGCGCTCGCTCTCGTGGCGGCCTACCCCAACGACGTGACCATGTTGGTGGCACACGAGCCGCCGCTCGTCCCGGTGCTGCCCGACGCCGCGGCTGCCGAGCGTGCTCTCGCCCGCGTTCGCGACACGTATGAGGCCAAGGGGTCGGGCGCCGGCATGGCGGCATTCATCGCCATGACGATGTGGCGAGGCCAGTTCACCGACGACTACTTCGCCCAGCCCGCGCCAGATCCCGCCCAGTTCGGCATGCCGACCGATGACGATGGCTCCCGGGACGATCCGCTGCTGTCCGACCGGTCCTCGGCAGTCAGCAGCTATCGTCCGGACGTCGACGCGCTGGCCGCGGCGCCGACCCGCGTGGTGATCGCAGTAGGCGAGGAGTCCGAAAACACGTTCACCGGACGCACGACGGTGGCCACCGCCGAGCTCCTCGGGCAGCAGGCGACGGTGTTCCCGAGCCACCACGGCGGTTTCGTCGGCGGCGAGTTCGGATACGCCGGCCAACCCGAAGCCTTCGCGCGGAAGCTGCACGCCGTCCTCGACAACGACAACTAGTGTTGCGCGAGGGCCGTGCATTTTGCGGTTAAAGACGCCAGGCGACAACCATCCGCGTGGGCCGAGATGGGCCGCCGCAATCTGCTCGCCCAGGCAGACAATTCGGCGTGAGCGTCGACCTGTCCGGAGGCTGCGATGATCGTCAGCGTTTTTGTCCGCCGGCTGAGAGAAGGCTGCAGCTTCCCAGACTTTCTGCGTGAATGGGAAGCCGACATCGGGTTTGGCGTGCCGACACGTGTCTTCAACGCGGTTAGCCTGGAGGATCCGCGGGAAGTGATCTCCATCGGCTTCGTAGGAGTATCACCGGCCGAGCTCACCGAGGGCCTGGCGGCCGCGAGGGACAGCGAACAGGTACGGCACGACCGCATAGACACGGTTATCGAATCGACGACGTTGCGCGCGATGTATCACGTGCAGGCTGAGTACGACTTCACAACCCTCCCGCGACGCATCGATCTGGCCGACCCAGAAAGCCTGCTCTTCGCATTGCGGTGAGGGGGCCGCCACGCCGTCGCTGCGCTGCCCAAACGTCACTATTGACGATCTGATCGAGCTGGCTGAGGAAGGAGAGCTGATGATCGCTCGCATCTGGCGTGGCCTGGTCGCACAGTCAGACGGCGACACGTACGCGCAGTACATGCACGCCACCGGAATCGCTGGGTACGCGAGTACCGCAGGTAATCGAGGTGTCTGGATGCTCCGCCGCGACTTCGACGACAAGACCGAGTTCGTGATGTTCACGCTGTGGGACTCGATGGACGCGGTCAAGGCGTTCGCAGGGGACCGACCGGAGGTCGCCGTCTACTACCCGGAGGATGACCGCTACCTGATCGAACGCGAGGATTTCGTATCGCACTACGAAGTCGCCGCACACATACCCGCTCCGCACCAACAGCAATGAGCTGAAAGAATGCGGCGGCGAGGAACTACCCGTGATCAAGAGAGAAAGAGGGTCGGCGACACTGGCTCAGCCGTGCATCTTCTGTGACTTGCTGCAGGACTTGAGCCGCTCGCACGTCGTCATGAACGGTCCGGCGTCGGTGGCGGTCTTGGACGTCAGTCCTGCCTCACCGGGCCATACGCTCGTTATCACGACGGCTCACGTCGAGAGCATCTGGGACCTCGACGACGACACCGCGGCCGCGCTGATGGTGACCGTCAAGTCGGTCGCTGGGCTGCTCCGCGAGCGGCTGCGGCCGGACGGGCTCACGGTCCGGCAGAACAACGGCGCGGCGAGCGGGCAACGCATCCCGCACCTGCACGTCCACCTGGTTCCCCGGTGGGAGGGGGATGGCCATATCGGGTGGCCTACCGCCAGAACGGAGCCGGTCGACAACGTTGACGTCATGCGCGCCCTTGGCCGCTAGCGTCAAGATTGAGCACGGCTGGGCGAACGCTGACGCGCTGACTCTGCTCGGGCGCACATCTCAACTGCCGGCACGGTCGGTCCATGTCGTCGGTACCGCGTGATATCGATGGCGGATGTCGAAGGATCTGCTGGTAATCGGCTGGGTGGGAGATGGCGCGTTGCGCATGGAGGTGGCGGAGGTCGAGCGGCGCGGCACCGAGCTTGTCGGAGAGGGCATGCAGGTGGGTGCCGAGTACGGGCTTTGGTATCGCCTCGAGCCTGGCGTGTTGACGGTCCAGCTGCTCGGCGAGGCGCCGCGGGTGATCGATCTGGGTGATGCTGATTTCTTCGATCTCGCCTGGTCTCCACTGTTCAATTCGTTGCCGGTGCTGCGTGATGGGCTCCTCGAGGCGGGTTCGGAACGTACTTATCGGATGCGGTGGGTGGACGTGCCGTCGCTGCAGGCCCAGTTGTCCGAACAGCGATATCACCCGCACGGGGGCGGAAGAGTTGGGTTTCAGGCGGCAGACTTCACGACCCAGATCCAGTTCGACGAGGACGGCTTCGTCCACATTTACCCAGACCTCGCCCGGCGCATATAGCTGCTGCAAGTGTGCTCGATAGCAGGCGTGGCGCTCGCGCGGCTCAAGGCGACGGCGTTACCGAGTCGCGGTCAGCGTCCTCCTGGGGAACTGGTATTCGGGGCCGTCCGCGTCTAGGTATCGGTGCGGCGCCCCCGGGCATTCGGCCGGCGTCGGTGAGGGCACGGCGTAGCAGCATGTCGATGTGCGCGTTGAGGCTGCGGAACTCGTCGTTTGCCCATCGGGCGAGGGCGTCGTGAACGGCGGGGTCGAGCCGGACCAGGACCGGCTTGCGGCCCGTGGTCACGTGTACAGCGAGCCGGCGTTGACGATGGGGGAAGCCGGCTGGTCGCCACACAGGACGACCATGAGGTTGCTGACCATCGCGGCCTTGCGTTCTTCGTCGAGCTCGACGATGCCGCCTTCGCTGAGCGCAGTAAGTGCTTGTTCCACCATGCCGACCGCGCCTTCGACGATGCGGGAGCGCGCAGCGACGACGGCGTTGGCCTGCTGCCGGCGCAGCATGGCCTGGGCGATCTCGGAGGCATAGGCGAGGTGGCTGATCCGTACCTCGACGATTTCGACGCCAGCGATGACGACGCGCTGCGCGACTTCTTGCGCGAGCTCGGCGGCGACTAGGTCCGTCGAGCCCCGAAGGGACGTGCCATCGATTGTCGCGTCGTCGTAGGGGTGGGTGGTCGCGACATGTCGTAGCGCAGATTCGGCTTGGACTCGAACGAAGTTCAGGTAGTCCTCCACGGCATATAGGGCCCGGGCAGTGTCGGCGACCTGCCATACGACGATCGCGGCGATCTCCACCGGGTTGCCGTCGGCGTCGTTGACCTTGAGATGATTCGTCTCGAAGTTTCGGACTCGGACGCTCACGTTGCGCCGCACCGTCAACGGCAGCACCCACGACAGCCCGGGCGCGCGGACCGTACCGGCATAGCGGCCGAAGAACTGAACAACACGGGTCTGCCCGGGTTGCACGATCGCCAGCGACGCCGCCACGACCAGTCCGATCAGGATCGGGATGGCGATGAGACCTCGGACCGGCGTGTACGCGAGGCCGATGACAGCGCCGACACATGCGAGCACCACGACGACGCCGAGCCAACCGCTCGCGGAGCGGGCCGGCCGCTCATGAATCTCCACGCGGGCGCCCTGATGGCCGACCGGGGTCGCGCCGGGTTGTTCAGAGATACGTACGGGTGCGGTCATCGTTTCCTCCATGCCGCTCGACACTCATTAATCTGATATCAAATAGATATCACATTACTGTTCGTGTTGCAAACCGCTGGAGTGCGCCGGTGGCTCGCCGGGCTGCGGTCAGGGTGTGACGGAGCGCGGGTCGAGGTTCAGTCCGCTCAGCGGGTCCAGCCAGGTGGCTTCACCCCAGAACAAATGCAGAGCCGAACCCCGCTCGGCGGTAAGCGGAATGTCGCCATGCGGCGACCAAGCGTTCTCCAAGCGGCGGTCCAAGCCCGTGCCGAGGTTGTTCCGACCGGTTTGCTGTCCGATCTGGTCACCGCAGACGCGGCCCCGCCGAGCAGGACTCGACGGGCACCAGTCCAAAGGAGCACGTCATGACCGTCATCCGTCGCACCACCAAGTCCATGGCCACACTGCGCCCACTGCTCGCCACCGCGGTCGCCGCTGTCGCACTCACCGTGCCCAGCCACGCGTCAGCCGGACCTGCGCCAGTCGACGCGCCGGGCGGCACAACCACGTCCGCTCACATTCCAGCCGCCGGAGGCCGCACCGACGAACAGTTCTGGGGTGAAGCCACCTGGTTCAACCCGTTGAGCGGACTAAACCTCGACCGAACCTCCGTAGCTGACTAGTGCGGGACGGTCAGGCAACCGGCTCTAGCAAAACCAACGGGATCTGTCTGCTGGTACGGGCCTGGTAGGCGGCGTAGTTCTGGTGATCAGCGATGACCAGAGGCCATAGCCGGGCCCGCTCCAGCGGCGAGGCGATACGCGCTCGCATGCGCTGCTTGGCCGCTCCTTTCAGCGCGACCTCCACCTCAGGATTCTCCCGCAGGTTCACGAACCACGCCGGGGACCGGTCGTCGCCGCCACGGGATGCCACCACGACCAGAGTCGAGCCGTCCTGCACCGGCGAGGTGAGCATCACTGAGTGGGGCCGGCCACGTTGGCGTCCTATCGTGGTGAGTTCGAGCACCGGCATACGCAGCACTTCCCACCCGACACGTCCGCCGGTGATCTTCAGCAGTCCGCGATGAACGGTATTCATCACCTTGAACCCGAAGTCACTCGGCATACCAACGAATCTAGCGCCGACCCGGCGGTCGAACGCGTGAACATTGGTCATCGCCAGTAGTCATTGACGTCGGTTGCCCGGGCATAGGGTGGACGATGAAGCCATGAGCCAAGAGCACGAGGTGGGACCCGCAGCCAATCTGCCGCCCGGGGCGGTGGTTGGAGCCGGACGCTACGCCGTCGGAAACGTCAACGGCGAGCTGTTCGCGGTGTCCCGCCGATGCCGGCACCTGGGCGCGGACCTGGCCAACGGCACGATCGACGAGCAGGGTCATCTGGTCTGCCCATGGCACCAGTCGGCCTATGACGTCCACACCGGACGGATGGTGCGCGGCCCGCAAGGCGTCTTCGCGAAGATACCCGGGTTGGATGCCATGTACCGGGCGCTGACTCGAGTTCTGCCGTTGCGCCATGGCCAGGTCATCGAGCGGAACGGCGACGTATTCGTGCGGTGAGCCCTTGGCCGCTAGCGGGGCGTGGCCGCACTCGTCAGCGAACGACGCTAGCCGGTGTCCCCCTCCTTCGGCACATCGAGTTCCACTACGTCGGTCTCGGGACGTCTAGCCGAGCGTCGACCGCTCGCCGTTTTCCAATAGGTCTCCTTGCCCAGCAACGACTCCCCGAACCGATCGAACTCGGCGATCACCTTTTGGGTTGCCGCGGTCACGGCCTCGCTGGTTCGTTCTCGTAGCTCATCCAGCTGTCGCGTCACTTCACCCTGCACCTGGTCGGCAACCTCGTCCTTGGCCAGCTCTCGGAGCTCCTTCCTGGCCTCGCGCACCGCGGCTCGCAGATCCTTCGTCGCGGCGTGCGCCTCACGAATCATCTCGCGGCACTCACCAATCGCCGCCTCCAGACGGTCGAGTTCGCTCATTGCTTGCTCCCCGTTCCTCGGCTGGTGTGGTTCGTCCCATTGTCTGCGGGTGCGGGAGCAGGTAGCAACGCGGCTTGGCTGCGGTGATTCGGACGAGCACGTCGCTAGTCGTGCCATCGTGCGAGCGAGCGCCGGCTCACTCCATCACGTCATGCTGTGCACCATGAAACATCTTGGGATTCTCGCGCACAGCACTGAAGGTGCGGCGTTGTGCTTTCGGGCCTTCTGCCAGGAGGGGTTTGCTGAGCTGGCGCCCAACGAGCATCCTGACGTGTCCCTGGACTGCATCGCCCTGGCCCGCAGCATGCCTGCCTGGGAGGCCAGGGACTACACCTCGATCCGCGCCACTCTGGCGCTGAGCGTCCAGCGGCTCGCTGCTGCCGGCGCGGACTACTTCGCCTGTCCGGACAACACGGCGCACATCGCGCTCGAACAACCAGGATCCGAACTTGCCCTCGCCGGCATGCACATCGCCGAGGTGGTCTGCGGCCAGGCTGCTCGCGATGGGCGCCGACGAGTCGGGGTGCTCGGGACCAAGTACCTCATGGAGATGCCGCTCTACCCGCGGGTTCTCGCCGGGCACGGCATTGCGGCCGAACTGCCGGACGATAACGACCGCCGAATCGTCAACGAGATCATCTTCGAGGAACTGGTCAACGGCGTCTTCACCACAAACTCGCGACGAGAATTCGTACGCATCATCGCGGGATTCGCGGACCGCGGATGCGATGCGGTCGCTCTGGTGTGTACCGAGATCCCGCTGCTGGTGACACCCGACGCCTCGCCTCTGCCCACGCTGGACTCGACTCGCCTTCTCGCTCGCGCGGCGTTCGACGTCGCGGTTGGACGTCGGGCCATGCCCACGTGGCGAGGTGGCCCGGTCCGCGACATCGACCGGCTAAGGGCACCATGACAACCAACAGTCCGGAGGCAGCCCGAGTGCGGGAGGCACCAAGGAGTCAGCTCATTGGCCGGTCAGGCCGTGGGCTTCATTTAGCGCATCGGTGTAAACGCCCGTAACTTGGCCACCGTTCTTGATCCGTGTCAGTTGGGTGCCGCGGGCTCCTGCGACATCCACGGTGCTGAAGGCCCCGTCGGTGTAAATGAAGCCGTGGCTGTTGCCTGCGGCGTCGCTGTAAAAGCCAGCGATCTCCCCGGTGTCGTTGATGCCGAAGGCGCTCGTGCTGTTCGCGAGCGGAAAGTTGATGGCCGTGAAAACGCCAGCCTGACGCAGGAAGCCGTGCGATCCCGTTGCGTCAGACCACACTCCGACGACGTCGCCGGCGGCGTTGATCCCAGCGGCCGCGGTCGTGGTGGCTCCGGGAAAGTCGATGGCGGTGAAGGTACCGCCGCTGCTGACGAATCCGTGCTCGTTGTTGGCCGCGTCGACGTAGAGGCCGACGATCTGACCGGCGTCGTTGACACCGATAGCTTGCGTCCCGCTGGCGCCAGGGAAGTCGACGTTGCTGAACGTCCCGCCATTGTTCGTAAAGCCGCGCAGCACGCCCCCCAGGTCCTCGTAAGCCCCGACAATCAGGGCGGTTGCATTGATGCCCGTCGCGATGCTCAAGGTCGAGCTTGGAACAGTGAGAATCTGGTAGATCCCGCCGATGAAAGTAAACGCGGTCAGTGGCGAGTTGCTACTGGGATCGAACGCGAACGCGCCGACCGCGGTGGGGCCGTCACTGTCGAAAACCAGGGACTCGGCGGCGCCCGGATAGTCGACGCTCGCAAACGCATAGACCTTCGCCTCAGCCAGCCCTTGCGCCACGGCGTCGTCGGCGGGCGCCATTGTGCGTTCGAGTCCTGTGCTTGGCCGAAGATCCAGTAGTCCGCGCAGGACGGGCCGGCCCGGTCGGTGTGGTGATGACGGTTCCGTCGTCGTCATGTCCATCCCTCGAACTGGTGGGTGCCGCGGCGCGCGCAAATGTCTGGACCTCCGGTCGCAAGGATCCGTCGCGCGCCTGGCGGCTGAGCATAGCCTCCGTCCGACGTCTCGACCGGACTCAGATTGGTGTCACGGCCTGGAATGTCCGCGATCTTGGGCTGGGGCGGGCACACTGTCGGACATGGTCCGGACGGGGCGGGACGAAGAGCGGCGCGAGCGTTTGCGCGAGTACGAGGCAGTGCTGGCCGCCGCACGGTCACCGGTTGAGGTGCTGGTGTTGTTCGCGAAGGTGCGAGAGGACCGCGCGAGCGACGAACGACTCGAGGAGGCGTTCGCGGCGTCGATCACGGAGGGCGTCGATGACGCGGATCTGCTTCCGGCCGCGGTATGGGTGGCTCTTCGGCAGGGCGACGTCGATGCCGTGGTAGAGGCCTTGGTGCGGACATCCAGCACCGAACTGGTCCTGGCCGCGCACGAGCAACTCGACGCGGGCTACCGGCTCACCTCGGTCGAGGAGCGCCGAGCCTTGCCAGACGTCGGGCGTCTCGAGGCGCAGATCGCGTCGTTTCTGCGCATTCCTCGCGACGTCATCGCCATGATCACGAGCTGGGGCCCGGACGACCCTCGCACCGCTCGCGAGATTGACGCACTCGTCGAGCAGCGGTTTGGCTCTCCACCGCGCCTCACGAAGCCCTCCCGGGCCCGTCGCGAACCGAGCCCCGGCGGGTCAGCGCAAGCAAATTCAAGCGGGCCCGGCATCAGCCTCTTCATGTCGAGTGCAGAGTTCACCGCACTACTCAATCTGACGCCGGAGCAACGTGCGGTACTGACGACACTCGTCCGGCAGGCCACGATCACCATTGGCTGCGATTTCTAGGTGTGGCGTCATCCGCAGCACGTGATCGCAACGGCTCGCTGCTAGGAGAAACGTGTCGATGCGGCTCAGGTCGGGGCTTTGCGCCAGGCCCCCGGTCGGCGCGTAGCAAGCCCGGCGCCGACGGTGACGATCAGAATCAGGGCCGCCGCTACTCCTAACGTGACTGCTGCGCTGGCGTGCAGAACGAGCGAGGCCCCAAGCACGCCACCGCCGAGCATTGCGGCCACTGACGCGAGCCGCCGGAGCAACACCGTTCGATTGGTGCCGGAGCGGACGTCAGCGGCGATGCCGGTGAGTGTCATGGTCAGGACAGTGGTGGTCAGGTCCGGTACGGCGAGCCGCCGGGCGACGGCATTCTGGATTCCCATCCCGATCGCAAGCAGCGCGGCGATGACGTTGCGGACGGTGCTGGTGAACGGGGTGCTACCCACGGCCGCGATGACGCACGCGGCGACGACGAGGACAAGTTCGAGCGCGGCGCCAACGCCGAGCAGCAGCGCCCGATCGTGCCCGAGCCGGCCGATCAGCGTCCCGCCGATCATGGCGCCGACCAGGAAGCCGAACAAGGCGAACAGCGAGGCGCTGAGCGAAAAGCCCGGCGCGCCGGCGATCGCGAAGCCGGTGAACACGACGTTGCCCGTCATGTTGGCCACGAAGACCCGCCCCAACTGCAGAATGCTGACGGCATCTACCAGGCCGGTCACCACCGTGAGCGCCAGCAGGAGTGGAGGCAGCGGACCGTGACGCGGATCGCCTCCGGCCAACTGCCTTATCCCGGACCGGGCGTGACTATCAATGTTCACGAACGCCAATGATGAGGACCGAACCGCGCTGAGGCGGTAGCGGGGTCTAGAACAGCGTGGTTCGCAGTAGTCGATGCCCTGCCGGGCAGTGCGGAGCGATTCAGTTCCAGCCGCAGCCCCGCGCTGTGGATCCCGAGGCTCAGAAGGTCTGCGCGACACATTCGACATCGACCTCACCGAGGCTCCACCGAACCTGCCGATTCAGACCACCAGCAGCCGCATACGCTGATTCGGTGGCGGCGCGGGCTCGGGTCGAGGACATCCACACCCTCGCGACGGCGATGCCGCACGTCACGGTCATCCACGGATCGCAGGACAACCCGATCTACCAAGTCGGGGGCAAGTCGTTCATCTTCTTCCGGACGCCGCGGCCAGATGCTGTCGACCCGCGCACAGGTGAGCGATACCCTGACGTCATCGTCTTCTGGGTCGCTTCGGAAGCCGACAAGCAGGCGCTGGTGCAAGACCGGTCCACGCCCTTCTTCACGACAGCCCACTTCGATGGGCACCCCTCCGTGCTCATTCGCGCTACCCGGATCCGTGAGCTATCCCGGACCGAGTTGACAGAGCATGTTCAAGACGCCTGGCTTGCCCGAGCATCGCCCAGCCGAGCTGCAGCCTGGCTACGTGCCCACGAATTGCGTTAGCGCGCCGCGACCGGACACGGCTCCACCCCTTGCGAGTATGTTCGCCATGCCGCCGATACCTGACCGCTCGTTGCCGGATATGCGCGGGATCGAGCCCCGAGCAGCGAGCACTTCAGCCCGACGGTCAACATCTGATGCGGCAGGCCGGTGAGGAATCGAAGTCTCATGGCGTCTCAATTCGACGACGTATTGCAGGCGAACCGGATCTTCGCAACCAGGTACGCCGATCCGCACCTGCCGGGACGCGCCGCCCGCGGCCTGGCCATCGTTACCTGCATGGACTCGCGGATCGACCCGCTCGCCATGGTGGGCCTACAACGGGGAGACGCCAAGATTCTCCGCAACGCGGGAGCGCGCGTTACCGACGATGTGTTGCGGACGTTGGTCCTTGCCGTCCACTTGCTAGGCGTCGAGCGGGTCATGATCGTCGCGCACACCGATTGCCGAATGGCGATGCAGACTGAAGAAAAGCTGCACGCGGCCATACTGGCGAGTTCTGGTCTGGACACGCGCAGCATCGAGTTCGGGGTCATTGAAGACCAATACACCGTCTTGGCCCGAGACGTGCAGCGGGTTCGCAGCTCGCCGTTCCTACCGGCTGACCTTCCGGTGATCGGATGCCGCTACGACCTGGGCACCGGCTTACTCGAGGTACTGGTGAGCGAAGCCGAGGCCGCCCGACCATAGTGCGCGACCCTCGCCGTGTCGCCAGAGGAGGATGCGACCGTGACCGATCGCATCGAGGAGCTGCAACGGCTGGATGCCCGGCATGTGTGGCACCCGTACGCGCCGATTCCGCCAGGTTCGCCACCGTATCTGGTGGACCGCGCGCACGGTACGCGGCTGCAGCTGGCGGACGGTCGACAGCTGGTGGATGGAATGTCGAGCTGGTGGGCGGCAATTCACGGCTATCAGCATCCTGTGCTCGATGCTGCGTTGGCCGACCAGCTTGGCCGAATGGCCCACGTCATGCTCGGGGGGCTGACCCACGAGCCGGTGGTTCGCCTCGCCGAGCGGCTGGTCGCCATTACTCCGGCCGGGCTGGAGCACGTCTTCTTCTGCGACTCGGGATCGGTGGCGGTCGAGGTTGCCGTCAAGATGGCCGTTCAGTGCTGGCAGGCGGCTGGACGGCCAGCGAAGAGCCGGCTGCTCGCTGTGCGCGGCGGCTACCACGGCGACACGTTCATGGCGATGTCCGTCTGCGATCCCGTCGGTGGGATGCACCACCTGTTCAGCGGGGTCCTTCCGCAGCAGGTGTTCGTGCGACGCCCTCCGCCCGGTGTCGACAGTCCTGTCGACGAGAGTTGGGCGGCGGACACCGAGCTGCTGGTGAAACAACACGCCGACGAGCTGGCCGCGGTCATCGTTGAGCCCGTAGTGCAGGGCGCTGGCGGCATGTATATCTATAACCCGAGTTATCTCAAAGTGCTTCGCGACCTGTGCCACCGCCACGACGTACTCCTGGTGCTCGACGAGATCGCCACCGGTTTCGGCCGTACCGGCAGCCTTTTTGCCGCCGATCTTGCCGATGTGCAGCCGGATCTGCTGTGCGTTGGCAAAGCGCTGACCGGCGGCTACCTGCCGATGGCCGCGACGTTGTGCACCTCCCGGATCGCGGAGGCGATCAGCAACGGCCCGGGCGGCGCGCTGATGCACGGACCGACCTTCATGGGAAACGCGGCCGCGGCTGCGGTCGCGCGCGCCAGCATCGACCTCTTACTCGGGGGCAACTGGCAGGGCGAGGTCAAACGGATCGAGACGGGTCTGCACGAGGGCCTCGTTGGCCTTGCCGGACGGACGGGCGTCGTGGACGTGCGTGTGCTCGGCGCGATCGGGATCGTCCAGCTGGACAGGTCGGTCGACGTTGCCCGGGCGACCGCCGCAGCAGTAGAAAAAGGGGTATGGCTGCGGCCTTTCCGAGACCTTGTGTACACGATGCCGCCGTACATCTGCACCGATGAGGACATCGCCCGAATCTGCATCGGCGTTGCGGCTGCTGTCGACGCGGGCACCAGGCCATCCGACACCTGAAGCACCGCTGGGCCTCGGCAATCACGACCTCGGTCGGCTGGCGCCGACGGCGATGTCATGCGGCTGATCGTCACCGGGACCGGAACCGGCGTCGGCAAGACAGTGGTGACGGCCGCGTTGGCGGCCTGCGCCTCCGGCGAGGTCGCGGTGGTCAAGCCAGCGCAGACCGGAGTACGGCCGGGCGAAGACGGCGATCTCGCCGAGGTCAGTCGCCTGTCCGGGATCCAGGATCTGCACGAATTCGCCCGCTACCCTGATCCACTCTCACCCGAGCGCGCCGCCGCCCGCTCCGGCCTCCCGGCACTTGCGCTGGACGACGCGGTGCAGCGGATTCTCGCGTTGGACCGCGAGCTAGTACTCATCGAAGGCGCCGGCGGCCTGCTTGTCCGATACGCCGACGACGGCTGGACCATCGCGGATCTTGCCTGCAGGCTGGGCGCGCCCGCCGTCGTCGTCACCACCGCAGCGTTGGGGACCCTGAACGCTACGGCGTTGACGCTCGAAGCGATGGCAACCCGTGGCATCGAACTTGCCGGATTAGTCATTGGCTCATGGCCGACCGTCCCGGGTCTAGCCGAGCGATGCAACGTCGCGGACCTGCAAGCGGTGGCCGGTGTCCCGCTTTCGGGTGCATTGCCGGAAGGTCTGCCGCGAATGCGAGACTTCGCTGATCGTGCCCGAGCCAGCCTCGCGCCATGGTTCGGCGGCACATTCGAAAGGTTGGTACCGGAGGCGGTGATGTACTGCGACCGGTGTGGAAAGCCGGGCGTGCATGAGGTGTGCGTGGCAGCACGGGCTCTGGAGCCGCCCCGGTACTGTGCGCAGTGCGGCCGGCGGATGGTCGTGCAGATAACGCCGGGCGGCTGGACCGCCCGTTGCGTTGAGCACGGCGAGCGCCTATCGGGGCCCTAAGCGAAACGATGTGGCCGAACTCGCCATGGCGGGTCACCCGGTTGTCCGCCTGCGCCGTCGTGCCGACCATCGTGACCCGACCGAGACCTCACTTGTGGCGCGCGTGAAATAGCCCCCGGTCCGGTGGCTGTCGCGAGCAGCCGTAACCTGGATTGTTGAACAGTCAGGCACAATCGGGCGGAGTGCGCACGTCATGCTTCCAACGACCGGCGAGCTGCTGGAGTTGCTAGCGCAGCAACGGCTGGTCGATCTGCGTGCGCGCGAGGCGGATGGCTGATCGAGTGGGATGTACACCCGACAGCACCGCATCGACGAGGCACGGGCATGAGGCAGCTCCCGGGTCTTGATCTCGACCGGCTTTCCGGCTATCTCGATGGGGTTCTTCGCCCCTTTCCTACCGGGCCTATTGACGGTGCCGTCATCGAGGGCGGTCTGTCTAATCTGACCTACGTCGTCTCCGACGGCGAGCACAAACTTGTGGTGCGCCGTCCACCGCTCGGGCATGTCCTGCCGACAGCGCACGACATGGCCCGTGAGTACCGGATCCAGGCTGCGTTGTACGGCTCGGCCGTGCCGGTGCCGCGCGTCCGTCACCTCTGCGAGGATCCATCGGTAATCGGTGCGCCGTTCTACGTCATGGACTTCGTCGAAGGGCAGATCTATCGGTCAGCGGACGATCTTCGGTGGGTTGGCCCGGTGCGGACAGCGGCAATCGGACGACATTTCGTCGAGACGCTGGTGGCGATCCATGCCGTGGTGGCGAGCGACGTTGGCCTGAGTGACTTCGGCCGACCTGAGGGATTCCTCGCCCGACAGGTACGCCGCTGGAAGAAACAACTCGATGCGTCGTACAGCCGGCCCCTGGCGGGCGCCGATGAGCTGTACGACAAGCTCGCGCAGAGTGTGCCAACCACCGACGCGCCCGCAGCGATCGTCCATGGCGACTACCGGCTCGACAACGTGCTCATTGATGACGCCGATCAGGTCGCTGCGGTTGTGGACTGGGAAATGGCCACGTTGGGAGATCCGCTGACCGACGTTGGACTGATCCTGGCCTACGAGCAGCTCGCGAGCCTCGACGGCGCGTTCGCCGACGCCTGTGCCGCCCCGGGCTTCCTCACCGGATCAGACCTTCTCGAAGCGTATTCGACCGACGAGCGGACGGACGCTCGAGCACATGGGGTTCTATGCCGGTCTGGCGAGCTACAAGCTGGCAACCGTGCTGGAGGGCATCCACTTCCGGCACCTGCGCGGACAGACGACTGGGTCGGGGTTCAGCGGGGTCGGTTCGGCCGTCGAAGGGCTCATTGCATTCGGCATCCAATCCCTGACGACGCGGTAACGAGGGTCCGTCGCCGTTCGAGCGATGAGCTCGTTACGTACCGGCCGGCAGGGGCGCCGGAGCTACGATAAGCCGCCCTCGCGGTCCCCAGTCGGAACCAGAGGGCGTCGAGGTCCCGAGGCGTGCGAGCGAAGGGGGTGGCGGGTGAGCCTGGAGCGAGTTCGCCGAACCGTGGCTGTGCGCGACGAAGCCGGCCTGCGGCGGACTCTTCGTCCTCGTCTGAGGAGCGAGGCGATTCTCGATCTGGCTGGCAACGACTATCTCGGCCTCGCACACGATCGCCGCGTGACGGACGCGGCGGCCAACGCGGCTCGGACATGGGGTGCCGGCAGCACCGGCTCGCGTCTGGTGACCGGAACTACGGCACTGCACCAGGAGCTCGAGGCGGAGTTGGCTGACTTCACCGGCGGCCCTGCGGCATTGGTATTTTCCTCCGGCTACTTGGCTAATCTCGGCGTGCTGACGGCGCTCGGTGGCGAAGACGTCACGATCGTCTCCGACGCCGGAAATCACGCGTCCATAATCGATGCTTGCCGGTTGTCCAGGTCGACGATCGTCGTGGTCCCGCATCGAGATGTGGACAAGTTCGATTCTGCGTTGGCTGCTCGCAGCACGAGCTATGCCGTCGTGGTGACCGATGCGGTCTTCTCCGTGGACGGTGATCTTGCTCCGTTGCGCGAGCTCCACACGATTGCCCGGCGGCACGAGGCATTGCTCGTGGTCGACGAGGCACACGCTCTGGGGGTCGTCGGCCCGACGGGGCGAGGTGCCGTTGCCGCGGCCGAGTTGGCTGGTGAGGAGGACATCGTCCGCACAGTCACCTTGTCCAAGTCACTGGGAGCGCAGGGCGGGGCGGTAGTGGCCGCACCTGATGTCATCGAACTGCTGATCAACGTGGCCAGGCCGTTTCATCTTTGACACCGGACTTGCACCAGCGTCGGTTGGTGCAGCATTGGCCGCCCTGCGAATAGTGCGAAACGAACCGGGGCTGGCGTCAGCTGCCCGTTCAAACGCGCAAGAGCTTGCAGCCATTGTTCGCCGCGTGGGCATCGAGACGGCGGAGCCGGACGCGGCTGTTGTACCGGCCGTCGTTGGAGAGCCGCGCCGGGCCGTCAAGGCGGCAGCGGCGGTGCTGGCGAGCGGCGTTCGGGTGGGGTGCTTCCGACCGCCTTCCGTCCCGCACGGCCGGTCCTGCCTGCGTCTGACCGCACGGGCCAACTTGACCGGTGCCGATCTCGATCTCGCATACCAGGCTCTAGCGACCGCGCTGGGAGGCTAGGGTCGCGGCCATTCACGCACGAGATGAGGGGGAGCTGACACGTGATTCTTCAGATCGCGCGGACGCAAGTACTCGAGGATGGCGTGGGCTTGACTCACGAGCAGGCATCGGAGTGCCTCCGGCTGCCTGACGAGCGGGTCGACGAGTTGCTCGACCTCGCGCACGAGGTGCGCCTTGCGTGGTGCGGGGACGAGGTTGAGGTCGAGGGCATCGTCTCGGTGAAGACCGGCGGTTGCCCAGAGGACTGCCACTTCTGTTCGCAGTCGGGTGTTTTCGATTCGCCGGTCCGGTCGGCCTGGCTGGACATCCCCGCCCTCGTAAAGGCGGCGAAGGAAACCGCCGCCATTGGCGCGTCAGAGTTCTGCATCGTCGCCGCGGTCCGCGGCCCTGATGAACGGCTCATGGCCCAGATCCGAGATGGCGTTAAAGCCATCTTGGACGAGGTCGAGATCAATGTCGCGTGCTCGCTCGGCATCCTCACTCAGGAACAGGTCGACGAGCTTGTCGAGCTCGGCGTTCACCGCTACAACCACAACTTGGAAACCGCACGGTCCTTTTTCCCATACGTGGTAACTACACATTCCTATGATGAGCGGCTCGACACCTGCCACATGGTCAGCAGGGCCGGTATGGAGCTGTGCTGTGGTGGCATCGTAGGAATGGGGGAATCGCTTGACCAACGCGCCGAATTCGCCGTCGAACTCGCCGCGTTGGTCCCGGACGAAGTGCCCTTGAATTTCTTGAATCCCCGTCCCGGGACGCCGTTCGGCGACCGTACGCCGATGTCGGCCGTCGACGCGTTGCGCGCAGTCGCCACATTTCGGCTCGTCATGCCCCGAACGATCTTGCGCTTCGCCGGCGGCCGGGAGATCACCCTTGGCGACCTGGCCGAGCGAGGGGTCCGCGGCGGCATCAACGCGATGATCGTCGGAAACTACCTAACAACACTCGGCCGGCCGGCTGAGCAGGACCTCACCATGCTCAAGGACCTAAAGATGCCGATCAAGGCGCTGGCCAAGAATCTCTAGCCGAGCGCGCCGCCGAGCCGACTCCGCGGCGCCGTCAGCGTAGCTTGCTCACCCAGCATCCCCGTTGCGATTTACGTCCAGGTAGCTGCGTAGCACGCCTAACAGTGCGCTTCGTTGAGCTTGCGTTAGGCGGGTGTCGCCTCTGATGGCTTCTTCCGTGGTGACGGGATCGCTTCGCATCGGGACGCCCGCTGCGTAGAGAATCAACTCGTCCGGGCGGATTCCGAGGCTGTCGGCCAATGCGCGTAACACGCTCAGACTCGGTTCGTGCCGCCCGCGCTCAAGCTGACTGAGATAGGTATCTGACAGGTCTGCCAATCGCGCGAGTTCTCGCTGAGAGAGCTGGTTGAGCGCCCGCTGCCCCTTGATGAACTCTCCCAACTGCCGCAGATGCTCCTGCCAGAATGGGTCGATCGTGTCCGTCACTTGCTACCGTCTCGCACGCGAGGTCCTTGAGGCGTCGGCCGAGCCCAACATCGAGGCCCCGGCCAGGGTTCGACGGCGGACGACCTGTGCCGTCCGCCGCTCTCCGGTCACGGGTCTACTGCTCCGGCTGCTGATCGGCGTTCTTGCTCGGCGCAGCAGCAGCCCATGCGTCCGCCAGGGCCAGTGAGAAATTCTTGTTCTCCTCGAGCATTCGCGCCTGGAAGTCGTAGGAGTCCTCAATAAGCTGCTTGAGATCGGGCACGCTGGCGACCTGTGGCCCCGTCCACGTCTGCGGCTCCGGCGCACTCTTCGCAAACGAGGCAACGTAGGACTTCGTTGCGTCGAGGATGCTCTGGTGCATCGACGTCACCCACTCGAAAGTTCGCTGATTCGCTGCGCGCATGTTCTCTTGCAGATCCATGATCAAACCCTTTCGGTAAACTAAACTTTGATCAATGCGAATGATACTACGCGCATTCTAGTGGGCAAGTGCACCGCATCGACTCTGCCGCCATCGCGACCAGGGCGCGGTTCGAATGATCATCCAGCGGACCAGCGGTGCTCCGGTTGAAAGCCTCTCACCTTCGCGTGGTTGACTCAGTCGCACCCGGCAGTGGAAGTAGGAGGCGACGATGCCAGGATCAGTCATCGTCGGCGGCGCTCGGACGCCGATCGGCAAGCTGTCTGGAGCCCTCACGGACATCCCGGCCGTCGGCCTCGGTGGATTTGCTATCTCGGCCGCGTTGCACAAGGCCGGGATCACGGGTGACCAGGTCGAATACGTGATCATGGGTCAGGTCATCCAGGCCGGCACCGGTCAGATCACAGCCCGCCAAGCGGCGGCCAAAGGCGGCATTCCGATGACCGTGCCGGCTATAACCGTGAACAAGGTCTGCCTGTCTGGGTTGAACGCGATCGCCTTGGCCGATCAGCTGATCGGCTACGGCGAGTTCGACGTCGTTGTCGCTGGCGGCATGGAGTCCATGACCCAGGGCCCCTACCTGCTGCCTGGCGCTCGGTCCGGTTACCGCTACGGCGACGCTTCGATTGTCGACGCAACATTGCACGACGCGCTGTTCTGCGCGTTCGACCAACTTTCGATGGGCACCGCCACCGAGTTCTACAGCAAGGACAAGGCAATCACTCGCACCGAGCAGGATGAGTACGCGGCGAGGAGCCACGAGCGAGCGATCAGCGCGCGCAAGAACGGGCTGTTCGATGACGAGATCGTTCCGGTGCCGATCCCGCAGCGCAAGGGCGATCCGCTGCTCGTCACTGAGGATGAAGGGGTCCGGACGGGTACGACAGTGGAAGCGCTGGCCAAACTCAAGCCCGCGTTCGGCCCCGACGGCACCATCACCGCCGGCTCGGCCAGCCAAATCTCGGACGGCGCCGCAGCAGTAGTTGTCATGAGTCGAGCCAGGGCGGAACAGCTCGGCGCACCGATCTTGGCGGAGATCGGCGCGCACGGTACCGTGGCCGGACCCGATCCGTCGCTGCTATCCCAGCCGTCGAATGCGATCCGCAAGGCGCTCCAACGAGAAAACCTCATTCCCGACAACGTCGATCTGTATGAGATCAACGAGGCCTTCGCCGTCGTGGCCATCCAGTCCATGCGCGACCTCGGCGTCGGCTCAGCCAACGTGAATGTCAACGGCGGCGCAATAGCCATCGGCCATCCGGCCGGGGCCACCGGTACCCGCATCGCCCTGCACCTTATCCTCGAACTGGCCCGCCGCGGCGGCGGCATTGGTGCCGCCGGTCTGTGCGGTGGCGGCGGCCAAGGGGAGGCCCTCATCTTCCGCGTTTCCGCCTGAAAGGAGTCACTGCAATGGCAGACATGACCGGACAGGTTGCGTTGGTAACCGGCGGCGTGCGAGGAATCGGGTTAGCGATCAGCGAGCGTCTCAGCGCGCGCGGCGTAGAGGTGGCGGCCGGGTATTCGCGAGATAAGGAGGCCGCTGAACGATTCCGCGAGAGGCATCCCGGTTCGTCGGTCCACCAGGGCAACATCGGCTCGGTGGACGACTGTGAACGGGTCGTCCAAGAAGTCCTCGACACCCACGGCAAGCTGGACATCTTGGTCAACAATGCCGGCATCACCGCCGACAAGACCGTGCGCAAAATGACCCCACAAGAATGGGACCGGGTTGTGCAGGTGAACCTGTCCGGCGCGTTCTACCTGTCCCGGGCCATCCTGCAACACATGCTCGACCGCGGGTCCGGGCGGATCATCAACATCAGCTCGATCATCGGCGAATCCGGCAATATCGGCCAAGCCAACTACGCCGCCGCCAAGGCTGGACTGTTCGGGCTGACCATGAGCTTGGCGCAAGAGACCGCCCGCAAGGGCATCACCGTCAACTCCGTCGCTCCGGGTTACATCTCCACCGAAATGGTCGCCGCCGTCCCCAAAGAAGCCATGGACAAGGTGATCACCAGGATCCCGGTCGGCCGTCTCGGCGAACCCGACGAAGTCGCCCGCGTCGTCGAGTTCCTCGCCGACCCGGACGCCGCCTTCATCACCGGACAGATCTATTCCGTCAACGGCGGCCAATACATGTGACGCGTGGCCCGTTGGGCCGGCTCTAGGTACTCAACCGCGAACGTACTCGCCGGGCGCGTCACCGAGGGGAGGATGGCTGCTACTTCCGACGGCGGGCGGGTCGACCATGGCACCGGCGCGAGCAATGGACCAGTCAGTCCAGTCCTCCCACCAGGAACCGCCGCTGCGGGCCGCGTCGGCGCGCCAGGCTTGCGGCGTCAAAGGCTGGCGCGAGCTGGTCTCGTACCACGCTTTTGGGGTTGGCGGATTGACAATGCCGGCGATGTGTCCGCCGCTGGAGAGAATGAAACGCACATCACCGCCGAGCAGGTGGACTGACTTATAGGAGCTTGTCCACGGCACGATGTGGTCATTGATGGCGCCGACGATGTACGTCGGGTTCTTGATGTCGGACAGGGCGAGCCGTTCCCCCAGGACTTCCAGCTCGCCCCGAGCGAGCTGGTTCTGCTGGTAGAACGACCGCAGATAGAAGGAGTGCATCTTGGCCGGCATTCGGGTGTTGTCCGCGTTCCAGGCGAGAATGTCGAACGCCGGCGGGGTCTCGCCCAGCAGCCAGTTTGAGACCACATAGTTGAAGATCAGCTCGTTCGCCCGGAGCACATCGAACGTGCCGGCCATCTCGTCGCCGGGTAGGACGCCGGTACGGGCCATCTTCTGCTCGACAGTGGCAATTGTCCTTGCGTCGGTGAACAGACCGAGTTGGCCCGGCTCAGCGTAGTCAAGCAGCGTGTTCAGCAGGGTAAGGGAACCGACACGGGAATCACCGATCCGCGCCAGATAGGCCGCGCTGATCGCGGTCAACGCTCCGCCGAGGCATAGCCCGACGACGTCGATCACGGAACTGCCGGTGATGTCCTCGACGACGTCCAGCGCCGCCTGCGGCCCTTGGACCAGGTAGTCATCCATGCCGGTGTCGCGCATGCTCGCGTCTGGATTGCGGTAGCTGATCGCAAAAACTGTCCGGCCGTGCTGTACGGCCCATTCGAGAAAGCTGCGACCGGGCGCCAGGTCCATCACGTAGTACTTGTTGATCCACGGCGGACTGGCCAGCAACGGAACCGCATGCACCTGATCCGTCTGCGGCAGGTACTGGATCAACTCCATCAGATCGCTTCGATAGACGATCCGTCCCGGAGTAGCGGCGAGGTTGCGGCCCAACTCGAACGGCGTGGTGTCCACCTGCCGCGGGCGGCCCTTGTTGGTCAGCAGGTCTGTGACGAAGTTGCCCAGACCTCGCGCAACACTCACTCCTCCGGTATCCGCCGCTCGCTTGAGCGCAGCCGGATTCGTGAGGAGAAAGTTCGTCGGCGCCAGCGCGTCGAAGGCCAGTGACATGGCCAGCTCGGCCTTCTTCCGATCCGCCTCGTTCCGGGACAATCCAATCAGTTCGCTGGCGAACCGTCTCGTTGCCAGGAAGCCTTGCAACAGCGCGAAGAACGCCGGGTTGTCCTGCCACGCCGGATCCACAAAGCGCTTGTCCTTGCTATCTACGGGCAGCGGCGGCTCGACCGCAAGCTGCGCGAAGCGCGCTAAGGCGGCCGGTCCGACACGGGCCAGATCTACCCCCATCCGCATCGCCGCAACCATCACGTCACCAGGACGGGCGGCCGCATCCGCCAGCGCAGAAAGTGTGGCCGACCCGAATCCCACCGGATCTAGTCGCGCGAAGACGTTCGATTCCGGGCCCAGAGCCGCAGCCGCATCTTGGGCCGCGGCCCAGGCTTCGTCAGTTCCGCTCATCACACTCAGCTTTGGCCTGAAAGGACGGTAGGCCTTACGGTAACGCCCGCACCGCTCTGCGTCAGCAGCCGCGGCTCAACCACGCGGTTGGTCGCAGGCTTGCGCGCCGTCCGTATATGCCCGCCAAGGAGCCACGAATGCCTACTACGCACCGCCGACCTATGACCCCCACGAGCGGACGTCACGGCGTCCTTTTCGACGTCGACGGCACCCTCGTCGACACCGCGTATCTGCACGCGGTCTGTTGGTGGGAAGCGTTCCGCCAGCATGGGCGGCGCGTCTCGATGCCTGCTCTCGGCCGGGCGATCGGCATGGGTTCGGACATGCTGATCGAACACGTCCTTGGCGAGACACCCGTTGATGCGGACGATATCTCGGCCGCGCACAGCGTGCTGTATCGGACCTACTGGAAACGGCTGCAGCCGTTGCCAGGCGCACGCGAGCTGGTGGCTGCCTGCGCCGACCGGGGGTTCCCGTCGTGCTCGCCTCGTCGGCCAAACAGGACGACCTGGCCGAGATGCGGCGGGTGCTGGATTGTGACGACTACATAACAGCCGCCACCAGCTCCGCCGACGTCTCGGCGTCGAAACCCCACCCCGATCTGATCGGCGCGGCGCTCGAAGCGGCTCGGCTCCAGGCTGCGGGCAGCGTATTCGTCGGAGACGCGGTCTGGGACGTCGAGGCCGCCGGTCGCGCTGACGTGCCATGTATTGGTGTCGCGAGCGGGGTCTTCAGCCAGCAGAACCTCGCGGATGCAGGTGCTGTTGCTACCTATGCCGACCCCCAGGATCTCATGGCGCATCTCACCGAGAGCCCGATCGGGCACATCGTCGGCTGACTACAACGATGTCGGTTTCGCCGTGCGCGCTAGGTCGGGTACTCGGCTGGGTCGCACTTAAGCGCGCATCCACTGTGTGCACTGAGTCCACTATTGGTCTATTGCAACTATCCACCGAGTCATTCGCCGCTACCACAACACACACAGGCTCTGCCCCCGATCGGATAAGCCAGATCGGGGGCAGGCCGCTCAGGGATTGATCAGCTGGGCTGCGTGGAGATGTCTACTTGATGGAGAGGACTGTTGCCGCGCTGAGGCAGCTGAGAAGTGAGGCGTTGGTCACTAGAGCGTCTGTCTCATGTTCTTGGGGACGTGCTGGTTGCATGCGCTACATGCGCGTGACGTGGTTTGATCGATGCCCGTTCGTCGCGGCACAGTAACTCCGCATGGAAGCCGCGGGCGGCACTGGTCAGGAACCCACCGGATAGGCGAGAGTGACCAGCATGAGGTCATCGAGCACACCCCGGCGGCACATACCTCGGTGGTCGGACGTCACGCCGCTCATCTCGTTAGCGCCGACCCGAGCTCAGCCCGACGCGCCGGCGACTCGCCAACGCTGTCGACATCCGCGACCTCCGCACGATCGCGCGGCGTCGCTGCCCGACGGCGGTGTTCGACTACGTCGACGGCGCCGCGTCGGATGAGATCAGCCTGCGCCGAGCGCGGCAACTGTACGCCGACCTGGAGTTCAACCCGTCGGTACTGCGGGACGTCTCCGACGTCGACACGACGACCGCCGTCCTCGGATCACGGTCCGCGCAACCCTTCGCGTTCGCGCCCACTGGATTCACCAGGTTGATGCATCACGAGGGCGAATGCGCCGTGGCGCGCGCCGCGCAACGTCACGGGATCCCATACGCGCTCTCGACGATGGGGACGACGAATATCGAGGAGGTGGCCGCAGCTGCGCCAAAGGCGCGCAAATGGTTCCAGCTCTATATGTGGCGCGACCGCGCGGCCGGGGCCGATCTCATCGCCCGCGCCCGACAGGCGGGCTACGAGGCGTTGATTCTGACGGTCGACGTCCCGGTCGGCGGCCCACGGCTGCGCGATACCCGCAACGGTTTCTCGATCCCGCCGAAGGTGAAGGCGAAAACGGTACTGAACGCGGTCGTTCATCCGGAGTGGTGGTTCAACCTGCTGACCACCGAGCCGCTCAGATTCGCCTCGCTGAGCTCGTGGAACGCGACGATCGCCGAGCTGATCGACCTTCTGTTCGACCCGACAATGACGATCGACGACCTCGAATGGCTGCGCTCGTCGTGGGACGGTCCGCTCGTCGTGAAGGGCATCCAGAATGTCGAGGACGCCCAGCGTGTGGTTGCTGCCGGCGCCGACGTCGTGCTCGTGTCCAATCATGGCGGTCGGCAACTCGACCGCGCACCGATCCCGCTGCGGGTGCTTCCGGACGTGGTCGAGGCCGTAGGCTCGCAAGCCGAAGTGTGGGTCGACACCGGGATCATGTCCGGCGCGGATGTCGTCGCGGCAATCGCTCTCGGCGCGCGCATCGCGCTCGTGGGACGCGCGTATCTCTACGGTCTCATGGCCGGCGGCGAGCGCGGGGTAGACCGGGCCGCCGAGATCCTCTCTGCCGAGGTCCGCCGCACCATGCAACTGCTCGGGGTGCGCAGCATCGACGAGCTCGGATCGCAGCACGTGAAACTGCCCTGACCGCCCGCCAGACTGGGACCACCATGGCCGACACCCTGGACGTTATCGACTTCACGCCGACCGCTGACCAGCTCGCCTATACGTTCGGTGGCGCGGCACCGATCCGGCGGATCACGCCCGGCAGTGTGCTTCGACTGTGGTCGGAGGACGCTTTCGGCGGCGTGCTGCGCAGCGTGAACGATCTGTCGAGCGAGAAGATCGACCTGCGTTTCGTGAACCCTCAGACCGGGCCGTTCTACGTCGACGGTGCGGAGCCCGGCGACGCGCTCGCGTTGCACTTCGTCAGCATCGAGCCGGCGCGCGACTGGGCGGCGTCGGCCACGATCCCGTTCTTCGGCGGGCTGACTAGCACCGACCGCACTGCGACGCTGCAGGATCCGCTGCCGGACATGACGTGGATCTACCAGCTCGACCGCGCACGGGGCACGCTGCGGTTCGAGGCCCGGCACGGCGAGTTCACCGTCGACCTTCCGCTCGCGCCGATGCTCGGGACGGTGGGCGTGGCCCCGGCCGGCAACGAGGTCCGGAGCTCGCTCGTGCCGGACCGGTTCGGCGGCAACATGGACACCCCGCAGATGCATGCCGGCACGACCTGTTTCCTCGGCGTGAACGTTGCCGGCGCCCTGTTCTCGATCGGCGACGGCCACTACCGCCAGGGCGAGGGCGAGTCCTGCGGCACCGCAGTCGAGGGCGCCATGACCACGACGCTGATCGTCGAGCTGGTCAAGGGCGCCGCGCCCGGGTGGCCCCGCCTCGAGGACGACCAGTGCCTGATGACAGTCGGCTCCAGCCGTCCGCTGGAAGACGCATGGCGGGTGTCGCAGGTCGAGATGGTCACCTGGTTGGGCGAGCTGTACGGGCTGGACAAGATGGACGGCTACCAACTGCTGTCGCAGATCTCCGAGGTACCACTCGCGAACGTCGTGGACGCCAACTACAGCGTCGTCGCCAAGGTCCGCAAGTCACTGCTACCTGCCGCCGCCGCGTTCGGTGGATTGCATCGCGATCTTCGGGAACGTGCTGCTCGAATAAGCTGAATCGAAAGGATTCCTGCCATGGATCTGCAACTGTCCGGACTGCGTGCGCTGGTCACGGGCGGCACCCGCGGCATCGGCCGTGCGACGGTGGAGGCCTTCCTCGCCGAAGGCGCATCTGTCGCGTTTTGCGCGCGGACCGCAGACGTGGTCAAGGCGACGCAGGACGCGCTGTCGGTGGACGGTGCGACGCGCTCGGCACCGCGCTCGACGTCGGTGATGCCGACGCGCTCACTGCCTGGGTGATCAACAGCGCTGAGGCGTTGGGTGGCATCGACATCATCGTCTCGAACGTCAGCGCACTCGCGATCGAGGACAAGCCGGAGAACTGGACCGCGTCGTTCGAGGTCGACCTGATGGCGGCTGTGCGCATGGTAAACGCGGCGATGCCGTATCTCGAGGCGAGCCCCGCGGCGTCCGTCGTCGCGGTGTCCAGCGTGTCCGGACGGGAGATCGACTTCGCGGCCGGTCCGTACGGGACGATCAAGGCGGCGCTGACCCACTACATGCAGGGCTTGGCTCATCAGCTGGCTGCGAAGGGCATCCGCGCGAACTCCGTTTCGCCCGGCAACACCTATTTCGCGGGCGGCGTGTGGGCGAACATCGAGCAGAACCTACCCGACCTGTTCTCGACCGCGATGGCGCTGAACCCGACTGGCCGCATGGGCACGCCGGAGGAGATCGCGCGCACTATCGTCTTCGTGTCGAGCCCGGCGTCGAGCCGTACGAGCGGCGCGAACATCCTGGCCGACGGGGCGTTGTCGCGGGGCGTGCAGTTCTGATTGTGGAAGGTCTGACGATGTTCCGGTCATCCATCGGCAGCGGGCTGATCGCGTGGATCGGAATTCTGACGTAAGCAGTAGTTCTCTGGAGGTCGTTAGACAGCCGGGCCGACACGCGGTTGAAGGATGACGACCGCGGTTTCCGACGAGCGCCGCGCTGCGTACCCGTCCAGCTTTTGATCGATCTCACGCCATCGCGCCCACAGCCGTGACCGTTCGTCGCCCTGAGCTACCCGCCCGGTGACGTCGCGCGTACCGCCGGGTAGGTCCACCGTCGCGTCCGGGCGCTCCTGCAGGTTCAGCCACCAGGCCGGCTCGCCGTCGGCCCAACCGTTCATCGCGAGGGTGACAAGGTCCGGACCGTCCTCGAAATAGCCGAGCATCACGCTGCGCGCGCGGCCGGTGCGGCGGCCAGTGGTGGTCAACCGCATCGTGCCCCAGCGGTTGCCCTTCGGTCGCCACAGTCCCACCCGGCCACCGGTCACCCGATAGACGGCGCGGTGCGTGGACCAGGCGAGGCGGACAAACCACCGCGGCGGCAGCCAGGGCGCCCGCTCGCGATCACCCGACACGGCGCACCCCTTTCCCAACGGCTCAGCGACCTGCGCCGCAAAGTCTTCAGGCGACCGCCCAAGTCGTCAACAACCCAACCGACCGTGCGCGGACGCAGGCACTATCACGCGCCGAGGCTCGACTGCGCGGGGGACAGGCCCTAGCGAAGTCGGATCAGCATCTTGCCGACCGCTCGGCGCTCAGCCAGCTCCCGAATTGCGGCTGCGATGTCGTCGAGCGCGAACACGCGGCCGACAAAGGGGTCGATCGCTCGCGATTCCATGAGCGGAATTAGGTCGTCCCACTGCTGGCGGAGATACCCAGGCTCCCGGCTCCACAACTCAGCGGAGCCGACACCGATCACCGCAGTATTGCCGAGCAGCAATCGATTCACCTTGACAGTGGGGATCGTGCCACTAGTGAAGCCGAGCACGAGCAGACGGCCTTCGCTGGCCAGCGAACGGAGCGAATCGAGGAACCTGTCTCCGCCGACCGGGTCGACAATGACGTCCACGCCGGCGCCGCGGGTGAGACGGCGAACCGCGTCGCGGAATCCATCGACGAGCACGATCTCGTGGGCCCCAGCAGCTTCCGCGATTCGTCCCTTCTCGGCGCCGGACACCACCGCGATGACTACGGCACCGTACGCCCTCGCAAGCTGGCACGCCGCGGTCCCCACACCGCCCGCCGCACCGTGCACCAAGACGCGTTCGCCGCTGGTCAGCCGAGCCCGGCGCGTCAATGCGAAGTGCACGGTCAGGTAGTTCAGCGGTAGTGCCGCACCCTTGTCCAACGAAACATGCGCCGGAAGCGGGAACACCCGGTCTTCGCGAACCGCGACGGTTTCGGCCCAGCCGCCCAGCATCGGCATGGCGGCCACCCGGTCTCCGGCGCGAAACCGACCGACATCGGCGCGCACGATCCCAGCCACCTCGAAGCCGGGGATGAAGGGCAGGTCGGGACGCTGTTGATATTCGCCGCGCGTCTGTAGTAGGTCAGGGAAACCGACGCCGGCAAACGCGACGTCGATCAGCACCTCATCGCTGGACGTGTTCGGTTCCCGCACCTCGCGGACTTCGACACCGGCCGGGCCAGCGAGTGTGGTGATTACCGCGGCACGCATGCGGCCACCCTACGAACATTGCGCGAATGTTTCCGGCATTTTTCGTATCCGGCCGTGACTCTGGGTTGGTTCATCGAGGACTGACACGTCCCACGTCGACGCGCGGTTCGGCGGCGCCGCACAGCGCGCGAACAGGTCCCGCATAGCACATCCGCAGGCGAGTGATCTTTACTGGAGTTGTGGCGATGAGCGCAACCACAGCGCCGCCGCAGCGCGCAGCGCGCCGCGGCCGCCGCGGGACACGCTCGAGATGGAACCGAGCGGCGTTCGCGCGGAATGCAGCGCAGCTGCTGCCCTGGCCGACGGTTACTCCGCTGGCGACCGCCATGGTCCTGCTTCTGCTGATAACCGCACTCCTGCTGCGCACGCATCCCAGCGACGTCAATCCTGTGGTGGCGTGGGCCTCGACCAACCTGCACAACCTCGCCCACCACCCGGTGGCGGCGATGTTGGTCAGCATGTTCGTGGTAACCGGCAACCTGCTGCCGGAACTGCTCATTGTCGCGGTCAGCTTCGCCGTGCTGGAGCGGGCGGTGGGGGCGTTCCGGACCGCGGTCATCGCGCTGGCCGGTCAGGTCATGGCGACGTTGCTCACCGAGTACGGCGCTGACCTGGGTGCGCGGTGGCATTTGCTGACGGCGTCTTCGGCCGAGCGACCCGATGTCGGTGTGTCGTACGTTATGTATGCCGTACTCGCCGCCAGCGTCCTGGTGCTGACCGGCTGGGCCAGGCTGGTGGGTCTGCTGAGCGTCAGTGTCTGCGTGCTGGTTCCGTTTCTGATCGCCCCGGGTATGACCTCGACCGGGCATGTGCTGTCGGTGGCTGTCGGTGCGACCGCCATGGCGCTGATACAACGCCGTGCTCGCCGTCACCGGGTGGACTATGAGCCCTCGAGTCGATGATCTCGGACGTACCGACCCTATTGAGCATCAAGTCCGAGATCATCGGCGGGAGGGTCGCTGACACTCACTATCGGTTCTAATCGGCTACCGATGCGGGTACGTGGGTGGCGTGAGATCCGCGGGACGCAGGCGATACACCTGCAAGTGCAGGCTGTGGTACTTGTCAGTTTCGCCGACCCACTCCATGCCCAGGCGGCGGACCATCGCCATGGCTCGCGTGTTCGCTGGCCGTACGACCGCGATGACCTGTTCTATGCCTTGCTCGAATGCCCACCGCGCCAGCTCCTGGCCGGTCTCGGTCGCGTAGCCGTGGCCCCACGCATCAGGACGAAGCTGCCAGCCGACCTCGTACTCGTCATCGGGCGGGAGCGGCAAGAGGGTCGCTCCGCCGACCAGGCTGCGGTCCTCGCGCAGCTCGACGGCCCACCGGCCGGCCGGCGGCGTCATGCGGGCATCCTCGGCGATCCACTGTTGCAATACCAGTCGCATCGCGGCCTCGTCGGGAACCCGGTCCATGGTCGGAACCAGCCATCGTGCGACCTGGGAGTCGCCGTAGGAGCCCAGCGCGGCGGCGGCGTCGTCAATGGTCCATGGCCGCAATAGCAGACGCTCGGTCACAAGTTCCTTGGCCATCGGCTCACCATAGCCACGACGACGGAACGACCGGCGGATCCACCCTCCCAGCGAGCCACCTCGATGGTCAGGCCGCCTCCTGACGACGGTCGCGTCTTCGGGCCGCCGTTGACCGCCCTGATTCAGCGGAGCGCCCGGACCCGCGCCATCACCGATTCCGGGTCGGCGTGGGCGGGGACAACGGCTGGTGCCCTTGGCCGTGACGGCGATCTCGTAGCCCATGCCGCCGCGGTGCTTGCCGAATCCCTGGTTGTCGCGCTTGATCTTCTTCGACGTCAGCTGCAGGAAGGGCACGTCCTCCTCGATGATCTCCTGCTCGCCGATGTCGGCCATCGCGGCGAAGATCGGGGCCATAGAGTTCTCGCCGTCGCGGTGCGCCCGGGCGCCGCCGCCCATGCCGTTCAGGTCGGCGCAGACGTTGCCGACGAACTCGCCGTGCTGGGTGATGCCGCCGAACAGAAACGTGTTGATCTGGTTGAACCACGGCGCGATCACGGAGGAGTACTTCTCCGGGCACGAGTACTGCATCTTCGCGAACAGCGCCTGGGTGACGCCGAACGTCTTGAACGCGCCTTGCAGGCTCTGCCCCAGCGGCGCATCGAGTCCCGGGTCGATGCAACTGCCTTCGTCAGTCAGTACCTCGATCGGATTCATCATGCTGATGCCGCGCGGCAGGTCGGGCCACAGGAACCCGAGCATCGCCTGATTCAGACCGCACTTCGCGGTTCCCAGGGTGGCGTTGAACGCGCGGTTCATGATCTGCGGCGCCGCGCCCGCGCCAGTCGACGGTCAGCTCGTCACCCTTGACGGTGATCGCGCACGGGTACTTGAGCAGGACGTTCTCGCGCAGCGTCGAGTCGGAGAATAGGTTGACCCGGTACGTGCCGTCCGGCAGTTCGCGGATGCGCCGCCGCGCCTCGGCCTCCACGTCCTCCAGGGACTTGCGCAGCGAGACGATGAACGCGTCCCGGCCGACCTCGTCGACCAGTGCGAGCAGCCGCTCCTTGATCCGCAGCGCGGAGTACAGCTTCACCTTCAGGTCCTGGTACTGCAGCTTCGGCTCGCGCACCGAATTCTGCAAGAACGTGAGCAGGTCGCGCCGGATCTCACCGTTCTCGACGATCTTGAACGGGCTCATCCGGATCCCGTCGTCGTAGGCCGACTCCGAACTGGACGGCATGCCGCCGGGCTCCTTGGCGCCGTTCTCTCCCTCGTGGATGATCGTCGCCACCCACGCGATGAGCTCACCGTCGTGGAAGACCGGCAGGATCATGCTCTGGTCGGTGTTGTGGATGTTGCCGTAACGCGCGTCGTTGTGGATAAAAGCATCACCGTCGTGCACGCCGACGGTCGGGTCGTTGATCCAATACTTGTTGATGAAGCGGACCGGGTAGTGCAGCACGGAGGCGAACGCCAGCACGCCGCCTGTACTGATGTGAATCAGGTCGCCGGACGCCGAATACACCGCGCTGGTCAGGTCTCCCCACTTCGCGCCGGGCGCGGCACCGGTCTGCTCCATCATCTCGAACGCCTCGTCCAGGCCGGCGATGATGCGCTTGCGCACCCGGTCCAGGTCGTTCGCGTCGATCGGGCCGGCGAGCAGCCGCTCCTCTTCCGCGGTCCGCGGCGCCATCCGGTGGTTCGTCATGATCTCCGGGTCAGGTCCCAGGAACAGCGTCGTCTGGGCGAGGAAGCGGTCGACCCAGGCCTGGTCCTCGGCGGAGAATGCCTGCTTCGCGAGATCGGTCATTGTGCGGGCTCCGTGTCCTTGAAGAACCAGATCGCACCGTGGGCGCCGGTGGAAAGGCGCCAGCCGGGTTCGACCAGGTACGTGGTGGTGGGTGTCGTAACCACGGCCGGGCCGGTCACGACCGTGCCGGGCTGCAGCGCCTTCTCGTCGTAGACGGGAGCGTCCACCGCGCCGTCCACACCGACGAAGTGGCAGCGGCGCTGGCCCACCGCCGTCGCGGCCTTCGGCGTTCCGGTCGGCAACGCGGCGTCGAACTACGACCGTCTCTCCCTCCACGTAGGAAGCCACGCGGATGGTGGTGATCCGGATCCCGGCCTCGGGCGACTGACTGCCGTGCCCGAAGCGGTGGCCGTAGTCCTCGCCGAACAAGTCGATCAGCGCGATCACGTCGCGGACGCTGCGCAACCGGGTGCGGTCGGCGACCACGGCCATCGTCACCAGCTGGTTGCCGTAGCGCATGTCGAGTTCCAGTCGGTGGCGCACGGCGTCGGCCGGCAGACCCTGGCGTAGCAGGTCTGATCGGCCCTTTGCCTCCAGCTCGCCGACGATTGCGTTGAACGCGTCGAAGTCGTCGAACAGCCGGCGGCTGGTCGCATCGAACAACATCACCGGGGCGGTGCGCTCATGGATGTGCAACTGTGGGGTGTTGCCGGCGCCGAGCGCGGAGAAGACAGAGCTGAATGGTGGCGCGAGCACCCGGTCGATACCCAGATGGTTGGCGATGCCGCAGCAGTGCAACGGCCCGTTGCCGCCGTACGCGAGCATGGTGAACTCCTCCGGCAGATAACCCCGAACCCGCAGCTCCTTCGCCATGCCGTTGGCCATTTGCTCGTCGACCTCGGCCTTGATCAGCTTCGCGACGTCGACCGGCTCCAGGTCGAGGTGGTCGCCGAACTCCTCCTCGATCGCGAACGCCGCCCGCTTCACCTTGAGCGGAATCCGGCCGCCGGCGTACTGCGTCGGGGTCGAGGTAGCCGAGTAACACGTCGGCGTCAGTCACCGTCGGCCGCATACCGCCACGGTCGTAGCAGGCCGGACCCGGATCAGATCCCGCGCTCTGCGGACCGACCGAGATCGACTGGTGGAGCCGGTTGAAGCTCGCGATCGAGCCACCGCCAGCCCCGAGCGTCACCAGGTGGATCATGGGCACGCTGACCAGCCAGCGGTCGATCACCGGCATGAAGTCGTAATGCTTGACCCCATCGGCCGGGACCAGCCCGATGTCGAAACTGGTGCCGCCCATGTCGGTGGCGACGACGTTACCGAGGCCGGCCTGTTTCGCGAGATGCTCACTGGCCGAGACCCCGGACACCGGTCCGGAGTGGATGGTCTGCAACGCGTCGGTGGAGTTCAGCTGCGCCATGCCGCCGGAGTTGTGATTCACCAGCATCGGCTGGTGATAGCCATGCTCACGCAGGTTCTGCTCCAGCTCGGACAGCGCGTGATACATCGTCGAGTGCAGGAAACCGTCGACGATGCACGACGTCGCACGCACGTACTCGCCCTTGCGTCCGGACAGCTGATGCGAGAGCAGCATCGGCAGCGCGCCGAGCTGGTGCGCCGGGTACTCCTCGAGGAAGATCTCCTGAACCCGCAGTTCGTGCACCGGGTTCTCCACCGCATTCGTCAGGCACACCACCAGCGCCTGGGCACCGGCATCGACCAGTTCGCGCAGCTGATGCCGGACGTCATCCTCATCGACGGCGAGCAGAACGCGCCCGGCGTAATCGACCCGCTCGCGTACCGACCGAATCAGCCGCTGCGGGACGAGCGGATCCGGTCGGGTGCCGCTGGACAGATCATTCTTTGCGAGTTCGTCCAGCCCCTCGCCGTAGCCGCGGCCACGGGCCAGCGGAATGGTCGCCTCGAAGCCGGCCGTGACAATCGCGCCGACCTGCGGGCCCTTCCGCTCGATCAGCGCATTGGTGCCGAGCGTTGTCGCGTACCGCACGGAATCCACTCCGTTGAGCACTGCCTCACGATCCAGGCCGAGCTGGCCACACGCGTGGTCGAGCGCCTCGTTGAAACCCTGCGCGAGGTTGTGGTGCGTCGTCAGCGCTTTCGCCTGGATGTACTGGTCTTCCCACGCGAAGAAGCAATCGGTGAACGTGCCGCCGATGTCGACCGAGATGCGTTTCACGTCGACTCCCCGCTCAGCCGTCGACCGTTTGCGGGACGTCCCGGCCGAGCGGGATCGCCGTATGCGCGGGGCGCGCGGCCCACTGCGCCTTCAGCGCGTCGACGTCGATCTCCATGTCGAACACCGGCGGGTGGCCGGGCGGCAGGTACTCCGTCTCGATTAGGGCGCCGCAGCCCGGGCAGTAGTACTCGAGGATCCGGCACCAGGCCGGGTCAGGCGCGAACGTGAACTCGTAACGCTCAGCATCAATGAGCGGCCGGTGGATATCCCGAGGATCACGGTCGTAGACCAGCGTTCCTGCCTTGTAGTTGCCCCGGGCCGATCCCAGATCCTGCGCGCAGCGCCGACAGATCCATCGCTCGGCATCGAGGTCGATCTGCAGGTACTCGGTCATCGGGACGCGCATCATGAGCTCCGCTCGTCGGTGAGCAGCAGGTCGCCTGCCGCTGTCGTGTGGAAGCGCCAGCCTTCCGGCAGCCGCATGGTGAAGAACGGACCCTCGATAACCGCCGGGCCCTTCCGGTGCGCGCCCGGCGGCTGATCGACGAGCGCGTAGACCGGCAACTCGGCCGTGCCGCCGATGCCGTCAAGGACCGAGCGGCTGCCCGTGGCCACCGCCTCCGAATCGCCGACCTGGCCGTCACCGCCGATCGCGACGTGCGGCAGCGGAGACACGAGCGACAGTTCCAACGAGGCGACGTCACGGTCCCGCACGTGCCGAGCGACGTCTCGTGGATCGGCCAGTTCCATCAGGACTTCCTCCTCGCCGCGCGTGATGCTCAGCCGGAAGCTCTCCACGCAGGCGTCCAGATCGACTCCCTCGGCGAACATGTCGCGCCGGGCCCGTTGGCGCAGCTGCTCGGCGACCGTGACGACATCGTCCACAGCGGACAGTGGGGCCTCGTAGTGCTGGGAGATGTCGGAGAAGCCGATGCCGAACGCGCTGAACACCGCTGCCGTGCGCGGGATGATCACCGTCCGGATGCCTGCCCGCTCAGCCGCGCCGCACACGGTCATCGGCCCGGCTCCGCCGAACGCCGCGATGACCGTGTCTGGGGTGAGCGGCTCAGTCTGAAGCGCACGCGCGACCCGGTCGAGATAAGCCGCCTCCATCCGGACAAGCGCGGCGTCGAGGGTGACGCCGAGCGGATCGGCCACCGTTGCCTGCACCGCTTTGCGGCTGCGCTCGACGTCGAGCGTGAGTCGACCCGTCGAGGTACGTGTGCTGGGTCGAGCACGTCCCATGCAGAGGTACACGTCGGTGATCGTCGCGTCGGCGCCGCCGAGTCCGAAGCAGGCCGGCCCCGGGGCCGCGCCCACGCTGTCCGGGCCGACCGTTATCTCACCGCCGGTCACCCGGATCACCGAACTGCCGCCCACCCCGTGGCTGGTGATCGCCGCGAGCTCGAACGAGGTCGGCACCAGCGCCACCCGGCCGCGATGCTCGACCCGCACGGCACCGTCGGTGACCACGCCGACGTCGGTGGTGGTGCCGCCCACGTCCGCCATGAGCAGGTGCCCGAAGCCGTATCCGCTGGCCAGCGCCCGCGTCCCCTCCAGGCCGCCCCGGGGTCCGGAGCTGTATGTCTTCAGCGCCGACGACTTCGCCACCCGTGACGAGCCGCCGTCGTTGCGGAAGATCAGTAACGGACGGCGCGTCCTGCTCTCGCGCAGGCGGCTCTCCGCGTTGAACAGGAACCGTTCCATCGCCGGGTGGAGGAACGCGTTGAGCAGGGCCGACCAGGTGCGTCGCGCGTCGTCCCGGTCGGCCACGAGCTCCCAGGAGAACAGCAACGGAATCGCGCCCAGCAGTTGGCGGGGATACAGCCGCAGTAGGTGGCGCTTGACCCGCTTCTCCTGCTCGGCGCCGTCGTCACCGCCAATCGCCACCACCACCCGGCCCGCGCCGCGGGCAGCCAGGGCGTTGACCCGCGCGACAAGCTCGGCCGCGAGCGCGTCGTCGTCGACGCCCACGTCGATGACCGCGTGGCGATCACCGACGAGCGCCGAAAGCAGGTCCTCCTCCTCGCTGGTCGCGGCGAGCGCCTCCACCAGCGTGGGATCCGTCGTCAGCAGGCCGAGCCGCGGACCCTTGCGCTGCACCAGGGCATTCGTCCCCTGCGTGGTCGAGTAGCGGATGTAGTCCGTCGACTGCAGCAGCGCAGCCAGCCTCTCCTGCCCATAGAGGAGCGTCGAGGCCTTGGCCAGCCCGTCGAACAGGCAGCGACTCAAGTCGAACGGAGTCGTAAGCGTCTTCGTGTACCGCACGTCGTCGCCGTCGACGACGCAGATGTCGGTCAGCGTCCCACCGTTGTCGATGTTGATGAGCCGTGTCATGGCGCTCCGTCCCTGACAGATACAGCGCGGTTGCTTACCGAGAAAGGTAAAAGGCCTTCGCGTCGCGGCCACCGTGCGCGCAGCACGAGGATGTCGGCGTGTTTGGTGCTGGCAGCCAACAGGGCTGATACAAATCCGGAGCGGAATCTTGTGTACCGTGCACGTAGCGGCGTGGTTCCGGACTCGATTACGACGATGTGTAGTCCGGCAAGCGCATCGGACGCCCTTCGCGCTCGTCGAAAAGCGCCGCGGCCTCAGGAGTGACATCACTATGACCCTTGCCCACCTTCGTCCGACTTACGACGTGCAGCTGACCGGCGATGCGGTCGCCGATCTCGAAGTACGGCTGGACCATGACCGCTTTCGAACGACGGTTGACGCGACGGCGCGCCGGCTTGCGGCGCTGGGGGTGGGCCGGGGTGATGTGGTTGCCGTCGTACTGCCGAACCGGGTGGAACTCGTCATCACGCTGTATGCCACCTGGTTGCTAGGTGCGGCGCTCACGCCGGTAAATCCGGCGCTCACAGAAGACGAGGTCTCCTACCAGCTCGCCGACGCAGGCGCACAGGTGGCGGTCGTCGACGCAGGAACGCGCGAGCTGGTCAAGGACATCAAGACGCTGGATGTCGCCGACATCTTGGCTCGCGAGTCGGCGACGGTGACCTCGTCCGAGTCGGTCCCGAGCCCACGGCCTGACGATCTCGCTCTATTGATCTACACCAGTGGAACGACGGGCCGTCCGAAGGGCGTCAGGTTGGATCACGCGAACGTCGACGCGATGACAAACTCTCTGAAGGCCGCTTTGAGCTTTACAACGTCCGATCGCGCGCTGCTGGTGCTTCCGCTCTTCCATGTCAACGCAATCATGATCAGCGTCGTGACACCGCTGGCCGCGGGCGCGTCCGCGATGGTGCTGCCCAAGTTTGACCACCGAACGTTCTGGAAGTCTGTCGAGATGGAGCGCCCGACGTTCTTTTCCGCGGTACCTGCCATATACCTTCTGCTCAATGCACTTCCCGACGACATGAAGCCGGACACGTCATCCCTCCGTTTCGTCATCTGTGGAGCGGCGCCGATGCCTGCGTCGGCGATAGCTGACTTCGAAGCTCGTTATGGGGTGCCCGTCGCGGAGGGCTACGGCCTGTCGGAGTCGACCGTTGCTCTTACGGTCAATCCGATCGAGGGGCCACGCAAGGCCGGCACGGTCGGACCGCCGCTTCCTGGTGTCGAGGTTGGGATCATGAGCGACAGCGGGGTATTGCTCGCTTCCGGGGAGGACGGTGAGGTCGTGGCCCGTGGAGCAACGATTATGCGCGGCTACCTAGGTAAGCCCGACGAAACCGCCGCCGCGCTCAAGGGCGGCTGGTTACATACCGGCGACGTCGGTCACTTCGACGACGATGGCTATCTGGTGCTGGTAGATCGCAAAAAGGATCTCATCATTCGCGGTGGCGAAAACATATCGCCGAGCGAGGTCGAGGCGGTCCTCACGTCGCATGCCGGGGTGCTCGAGGCCGCGGTTGTCGCCAAATCAGATCCGGTTATGGGCGAAGAACCAATTGCATTTGTCGTTGTCAATCAGGGTGCAGCGTTGGACATTTCGGAGCTATTTGAACACGCGCGGAGCGTCCTGGCGAAATTCAAAGTACCCAAGGAGATTCGGGTCGTCGATTCCCTTCCGCACAACGCCGTGGGCAAGATTCTCAAAGCGCCGTTACGCGAGACCCTTGCCTCCGACAATTGACGTTTCGCGGAGACCCAGTGACTCTTCGCCGAACCGTCAGTGCTGCACCTTGCGCAGGGTTGCGACGGCATCGGAGGGCAGTGCCCATGTCGGTACAGGCGGTGGCGCGGCTAGCGTGCCGACCAGTTTGGCCGGGAACCCGTCGAGAATCGACCGTTCGCCGAACTGATCGCGCTGCTTGACGCACGCGCCGGCGCGGACGACGGACTCGGCGCCGACAACACTCCAGTCACAGACGATCGCCGCCGGTTCAATCACGCTGCCACGGCCAATGCGGCAGCCGTGGATCATCGCGCCGGGCCCGATAACCACGTCGTCCTCGATGACCAGCTCGTTGTCCGGCAACAGGTGCAACACCGTGTTCTCCAGGATCTGTACTCGGGATCCAATGCGAACCGGACCGTGCGAATCACCGATGATCTTCACGCCGGCGCCGATCAGCGACAGTGGGCCAATGACGACGTCTCCGGTCACCTCGGCGGAGTCGAACAGGACGGTGTCGACTCCGACAACCGGGATCTTGTCGCGGTAGGCGTATAGCGTCCCCATGCCTTCTCCTGCGCGTATCGGCCCGCTCACCACAATGCCGGGGTAGTCGGTTAAGTCGGTCTGGTGCTGACGTAGCACTGCTAGTCGCTCCCGGTCGGCGTCAGACGCGGACCGGATCACATGCGGTGGGCGCCCCACCAGCACCGAGTCGCTCGGGATTACCGAGTCCGGCGGAATCAGCGTGCCTTCGCCGAGAATGCACCCGTTTCCCAGTCGAGAGCCGGGCATGAGGATGGCGCCGTTGCCGATCTCGCATAAGTCTCCAATGGTGGCGCCGACGATGGTGGCGCGGTGCCCGAACACAGTGCGCTGCCCGACCCGGACCGGGTGTTCTGGTGTGCCGATGATGACGCCGTTTTCCAGGACGGCCGAGTAGTTTCCGACGCTTACGGCTCCACCCCGCGACCGGATGACCAAGCCTTGCGCCAGGATTGCCCCAGCGCCGACGTGTACGTCACCCAAGAGCGTGGCCGAGCCGGCGATCTGCGGCCGGGGCTGGTCGGTCAGAAGCTGATTGAGGCTCATCGGACCCCTCTCCCTCCCCGGTCTTTCGTGTTGCGTCGCCGCTCGCTGCTGACCCTATCCGCCGATGGCTGCGTCGCGCTGTCTGCGCGCTGGAACAATTGCCGGGAGATCCAGCCGGCCTTCCCGAGAAGTGCTCGCCGGGAAATCAACCGGTAACGGCGCGAAATGCGGCGACGACGGCAGACACCTGATCGAAATGCTGCACGGGATCGTCAGGCACGCGCAGGGTCAGGCGAACGTCGGTGGCACCCGCAGCAATGAGGCCCGGCACGCGCGGCAACGGTGCCCGCGATATCCAACCTGCCGTCCTCCGACACGGCCGGCAGGGTGCCCACCACTTGCAGACTCGCCGGGTCGCCTCCGGCACGGTCGAGCGCTTCTCGCATCCGGGCAACCTCGGCCGCAAGTTCCGCTGCCGGCCCCAACCACGGGATCCACCGAGCTCCGTAGCGAGCGAGGCGCCGGGCCACGCGCGGGTTGACGCTGCCGCTCACCCAGATGGGTACCCCACCCGCCTGCAGCGGTTTCGGCATCATGTGGATCCGTTGGAAGCGCAGCGTCGGCGACGTGAAATCGGCGCGCGTCTGTGACCACAATGCGTGGCAAATCGCCAACGTGTCGTCCAGCGCCTCGCCCCGGCGGTCGAACTCGACGCCCGCGGCGTCGTATTCCTCTCGCTGCCACCCCACCCCGACGCCAAGGTCCAGCCTCCCGCCTGACAACACGTCGAGCGTGGCTGCGGACTTGGCCAGAACGACCGGTCGGCGCAGCGCCGCGATCAGGACGTTGGTGGCGAGACGGATACGCGAGGTCCGGCCGGCCAGCAGGGACAGCAGCGTGATGGGCTCCAGCCAGTGGCCGTCCGGACCGGTGGGTTGCGTGCCGCCGGCTTGCCCGCCGATCTCGGGGCGGCCGTAGGCGTCCAGGTTCTCGCCGAAGACGACGTGGTCGGACACCGCCAGCCGATCGACTCCGGCCCGGTCGAAGGTCTCGGCCTGGCGAATGACGTGACTCCAACTTCCAGGGTCGTGGGCAGCGAACGAGCGCAGCACCACTGACAGTTGGATCTTGCTGTCGGACGTCTTCTCACCCCCAGGACAACGAGACCGGAGCCACTGACCCGATACCAGCAGCCACGCCACCCGTCGGCTTAGGACGACGGGAGCGCGGTACAACACGATTCGTCGTCCGGGTGGGCTTCGATCAGGCGGCCGGCACGCCGGCCTCGGTCGGCACGTCCTCCTTCTTCGCGTTGATCAGGACGACCGCGCAAAGGAGTGCGGCGGCGAGGAGAGCGGCACCCCAGACGAACGCGACGTGGTAACCGTGGATCAGCGCGGTAGGCGTCAGCTGACCGATTTCTTGGGGTGTGTGGGCGTTTGCCGCAAGGTATGCCGTCACGCTGGCCGCGAACACGGTGTTGAGCAACGCCGTGCCCAACGAGCCCCCGATCTGCTGCGAACTGTTCAGCACCGCGCTGGCCACGCCGGCGTCGTGGGACCCGACGCCGATGAGCGCGGTGCTGGCTGCCGGGATGAACACCGCGGCCAGGCCGACGCTCATCAGCAGCTCGGCCGGTAAGACATACGTCACGTAGGGCGTATTGTCACCGATCCGGACGAGCAGCAGCATGCCGACGATGGCCATGACGAGGCCAGGGATGATCAAGGGTCGTGGGCCGACCCTCGGCAGCAGCTGTGCCACTACGCCGGCTGCGACGATGATGCCGCCGCTGAACGGTAGGAAGGCAAGTCCGGCCTGGACCGGGCTGTATCCGAGGTTGATCTGGAAGTAGTACGTCAGGAACAGGAACATCGCGAATAGCCCTGCACCGACGAGCAGGAACATCAGGTAGGAGCCGCCGCGGTTGCGATCGAGCACGATCCGCATGGGTAGCAACGGGTTCGTTGTCCGTTGCTCCCAGAGGACGAACGCCACCAGCAGGATCACGGCGACGATCAGGAAGGTAATCGTGGATGGCGCCTCCCAGCCCCTCACGGCGGTGTCGTTCGGGTTCGACGGGTGCTTGGGTTTAGCCGCTTCGGTGAAGCCGTAAACCAGTGAAACCAGGCCCAGCGTCGATAACACGGCGCCGGGGATGTCATAGCGAGTGTCGCCCGCTGCCTTGCTCTCGTGCACCTCGTAGACCGCGAACGCGGCGGTGATGAGCGCGATCGGGGTGTTGACGCCCAGGCACCAGCGCCAGGAGGCGTACTCGGTCAGGACTCCGCCGACGACCAGCCCGATTGCCGCGCCCCCGCCGGAGATCGCGCCGAACACGCCGAACGCGCGGGCCCGCTCCTTCGGGGCCACGAACGTCACCGTGATGAGCGAGAGTGCCGCCGGGGCGAGCAAGGCGGCGAACGCACCCTGCAGGCCGCGGGCTGCGAACAGCCAGCCGGCTGTAGGCGCCAAACCACCGAGTGCGGAGGCTCCGGCGAACCCGATCAGACCGATGATGAACGTGCGCTTCCGGCCGGTGTAGTCCGCTATGCGCCCCCCGAGCAGCAGCAGCCCGCCGAAGGCCAAGGTGTACGCAGTCACCACCCACTGCCGATCCGCCGTCGAGATGCCGAGATCACGCTGCGCCGTGGGCAACGCAACGTTCACGATCGTCGCATCGAGGATGATCATGAGCTGCGCGACCGCAATAACGCCGAGCGCGCGCCAGCGCTTCGGATCGTCGGATTGCATGCCCATGGGGTGGTCGGACGGGACAGTACGTTCAGCCACGGCTACTCCTGAGGCGCAGGGACCGCTACCGAGGCCGGCGTGCGGGCCGATCAGTCTGTGTTCAGATGCTAACGAAGGTCACCGACGGCGAATAGCTGAATAGCTGAATGCGGTGGAGGACCGGCGCGTACCTACGTTAAGTCCCCGCTAGGCGGGCGACTACCGGAGCAAAGCTCGTCATGCTGCGTTGGGCAACGTTGATGTAGCTGATTCCGAGGTCTTGGCGGCGCTGCCGCAGCCGGTCACACACCTCGTCCACGCTGCCGAGGAGTGCGTGCGGGTGCTCGGTCAGCTCCTGCAGGAGTGACGCCGAAACGCGCCGCCATGGCCTGTACCGCCGCCGACGGATCGTCCTCGATGGCCACGAAATACGCCGCGACCTCGAGTTCGATGTCGTCGAAGCGGTCACCGGCGCCGGCGCGCACCCATTCGAGCTTCTCGCGGGTGGCCGACAATGTCGCACTGGTAACGCTCGCCGCCCCGAGCCGCCCCGTCGCGTTGCTGAAGTTCAGGCTGACGATGTCAGCGAGCCGACCGGCCAGTCGGAGGATCCGCGGAGATCCACCGCCGATGAAAATTGGTGGATGCGGTTTCTGCACGGGAATCGGTCGGCCGGCGAAGCCGTGGGCGTGCACGTACTTCCCGTCGATGTTGATGTCGTCGCCGCCCCAATGCGCCTTCAGCAGACTGACCACCTCGGCCAGCCGTTCGATTCGGACGCCGGCGCTATCCATCGGTATGCCGAGCCCGTCGTACTCAGCCGCGACCCACCCCGCGCCGAGACCGGCCTCGAGGCGGCCCTCGGACAGCACATCTATCGTCGCCAGCTCCTTCGCGAGCACGACCGGATTGTGGTAGTCCACGCAAGAAACCCGGCATCCCACCCTCAGGCGCTCGGTGACCGCGGCTGCTGACATCATGGCGCTGAGCGGAGCGACGTCTACCGGACGATGCCCCGATGTCGCCGAGATGTCACCCGGGCCGAAGTAGTGATCGGTTGTGAACAACGTCGAGTATCCGAGGTCCTCTGCTTGACGGGCCAACTCGGTCCACTGCGTGGCCGATGTCGCCTCAAACGCCTGCACTGAGAACCGGAATGGGCGCAGCATCACGGAACTTCCTCTCCGGTGCCGGCGCGGGTTGCGAGCGAGTCGCGCACGTACTGGTCGGTGTCAGCCTGCGCTGGCGTCGTCAGATACTAACAGGTGACGATGCCCAGTATCTTTCCGTCGGTGAGTGTGTTCAGCCGCGGGGGAGGAGAGCTATGGCGAGCAGATTGGCCGACATCGACTGGATTCTTTGGTCCGGCACTGTAGGTCTCGAACGGCCGATACCGGAACGAGTCGAGGCGGCCGTGGCTTTCGATTTCACCAGCGTCTCGGTGAGTCCGCTCGACATTCACCGGGCCGAGGAAGGGGGTATCCCCGCGAGGGAGATCGGTCGGATGATCCGCGATCAAGGGTTGCGGATCATCGTCGACCCGGTCATGAACTGGCACCCCGGGACATCAGCGTCGCGATTTGCATCGTTCTCGGCCGAGCAGTCTTTGCGTTGGATCGAGGCTCTCGAGGCGGTCTCGCTTACCGCGGTCGCGATGGACGAGACTGACGTCCCGGTTGAGGCGATCGGTGAGCCGTTCGCTGGATTTTGTGACCGTGCGGCCGACGTCGGTGCTCAAGTCCATCTGGAGTTCATGCCGATCTCATGCGTGGCCACCCTGCGCGAAGCGTGGACCATCGTCGATGACGCCGATCGCGACAACGGCGGCATCGTCTTCGACACTTGGCATTTCTTCCGCGGCGACCCAGACTTCGATTTGTTGGCCACGGTCCCGGGTGACCGGATCTATTGCGTCCAGATCGACGACGCAGCCGCCACACCACGAACATCGCTGCGCGACGACACCAAGAACCGGCTCCTCCCGGGAGATGGCGACCTGGACCTCGCCCGTGCGGTCCGCGCGCTCGCCGAGATCGATGCGCTGCGCTGGGTCGGGCCAGAGGTGATTTCCCCGATGTTGGAGGCCATGCCCGCTGTCGAAGCGGCTCGGCTCGCCAGCGGAAAGGTTCGGGAACTGATCGCTAACGCGCTCGCGTAGATCTGTCCCAGTCGTGATCTTGGACTTATCGTCCCTGGACGGCATCAAGTCCAAGATCATCGAGAGGGGACTGCCGCTGTCAGCTGAGCCGGAGCAAAAGACTGCCGCGGTCAGCTGTCTTCTTCGGGATGTGGAATGGGCCGTGTCTGTCGCGCCAGGAAGAACTCGGTGGCCATATCCCGCACTGTGTCGTACCCGAGGAGAAACTCGTCTTGTGCCGCTCCGGCACTCATGACGCCGTTCTGCAGCCCATCAAAGGCTTCGCGCATTCGCTGCAATGCGGATTCGAAGAGGTCCCGATCTTCGGGAAAGTGCGTACCTACCACCTTGACCGCTCCTGTCCATCCGCTGCGCGCCGCCGTCCTCGACGCTACCCAGGCTCGAGTCCGAGGCCGCGACCGCCCGTACGGTGGTGCAGCTAGCTCACGCTGACTGTGACCTTACTTGTCACTGTCTCTAGTAGCTATTGCGTTGAGCGCTGGGTTCCGTCGTCCAGGTACTGTGCGCGAGGCTGCCAATCCGTGTGCGCCGTCATCGACCAACTCAGCGGGGTGACCGATACGACGCCGTCGAAGACGACGGCTCGGATGTCGCTGTCAACCTCGAGCTGATCGGCGTCCACCTCGGCGGCGATTTGCAGTTTCAGCGGATCGGTTGGGACTCGCGTTCCTTCCGGCAGGCTATGCACGTAGTAGGGCTGGCGACTCTGGACTGTCCGGCGAATCTCGGTGTCCGGAGTCGCGCCGCGCGGGATATTGACGTTCAGTACGGCGACGTCAGGAGGCAGGCCATCGGCCAGCACCTGGCGGGCAAGCGCTCGGGTGAAGTGCCGGGCCGCGCTCCAATCGAGGTCGTCGAATGTTCGCCAGGACGTAACGTCGACCTGGACCGATGCCGCGATTCCAGGGACGCCGTGGGCCTCCGCCTCCAGCGCCGCCGAGACCGTGCCGCTCACCCCGAGCGCGCCGCCGATATTTTCGCCGTAGTTGATGCCACTGATGCATAGATCCGGTGTCCGATCCGCCAGTTCCAGCAGCGCGTGTGTCACCGCGACGACCGGCGAACCGACGACCGAGTAGCCCGCGGACGTTTCGCCCGGCAACGTGCAGGTCGTGACGGGTGATCGCCCCAATGTCGTCCCCAGTCACGAAGGCGCGACTCATCGACGTCTGCTGTGTCGCGGGGGCAGCGATCAGTAGGTCGCCCAGATCGGTGACCGCTTCGGCAGCGGCGCGGAGGCCCGGTGAGTGCAGGCCGTCATCGTTGGTGACCAGAATGAGTGGCCTCACTGGTCACCGTCCCGCAGGCACCAGATCCCGAACGTAGAGACCGGGCGCCTCCTCGCGGGCTGGATGATCAGCGCTGCCGAGGCGGTCAGGTGCTGGGATGGTCCCGTCCGAGCGTTCGATGACCCAATCCGCCCAGTGCTCCCACCACGTACCGGCGTGCTTGTCCGCTGCGTCCAGCCACGCCTGCGGATCATCGACCGGCGGAGCTCCGGCAAAGAAAGTTGCCTTCGGGTTGCCGGGCGGGTTGACCAGACTCTGGATGTGCCCCGCATTGCTGAGGACGAAGGTGCTCGGACCGCTGAAAAGCTGCGTCGTCCGATAGCAACCAGTCCACGGCGTCAGGTGGTCGGTCGTCCCGCCGGTGACGAAGGTCGGAGTCGTGATCGTCGCGAGGTCGACCGGCGTTCCGAGCACTGTCATTTCGCCCGGTCGACACAACACGTTTCGCTCGAAGATGTCCAGGAACTGGCCATGCAGTCTGGCCGGCAGGTTTGTGCCGTCCGCGTTCCACGCGAGGATGTCGAACGCTGGCGGCTTGTTTCCCATCAGGTAGTTGTTCACCCAGTAGTTCCAGACAAGCTCGTTCGGCCGCATCCACGTGAAGACGTTGCCCATGTTCCGCGCGCTGATCACTCCGGCGCGCTGGGAATTCCACCGCGCCAGCGCAAGCAGCCTCGGCGACGAGAACGCACGGATCGGTGCCGCCTGACCGAAATCCAGCAGGGTGACGGCGAAGCTCGCCGTGTGCACGCGCTCGTCCCCTAGGGCAGCCAGGTGGTTGAGCACCAAGGTTTGCAGAATGCCTCCGGCACAGAAGCCGATGAGGTCCACGTCCTCCGAGCCGGTGACCTCTCGGACGGTATCGATGGCCGAGAGAACGCGCCCGGCTGTAGTTGTCGAGATTCCAGTCGCCTTCGTGCTTCGTCGGGTTGCGCCAGCTGAGCATGAACGTCGGCAATCCGCGGCTCACCGCGTATTCGACGAAACTGCGTCCGGGCCGCAGATCAAGGAAGTAATACCGCCCGATCGGCGGTGGCACGACGAGCACTGGGCGAGCTTGCACAGTTTCGGTAGTCGGCTGGTACTGGATGATCTCGGCGTACACGTCTCGATCAACCACCGCGCCAGGAGTAACCGCCAGATCCCGACCGACTTGGTACGCCCCGCGGTCGACCGTCGACGGCATGCCGCCGTTGTGCACCACATCGCCGAGCCAGTTCCTCGTCCCGCGAAGCAGGCTCATGCCACCCGTCTCGAACAGCGTGCTTGACGGCTGCGGGGTTGCCGAGCAAGACATTGGTTGGGGCAGCGGCGCTCTCCAACATGCCGAGGACGAAACGAGCCGCCGTCGTCTGACGACCGTTGCGGCCCAGATCGTCGAGCACCTCGTCGGCGAATTCGCAGCCGGCCAGATAGCTCTGACCAAGCCGACGGTAGATCGGGTGTTCCGACCAGGCTGGGTCCTTGAACCGCCAGTCCTTGGGATCTGGCGCGACGTCCGACGAACCGACCAGAATGCGGGCAAGTTGGCCGGTCAGCTTGCGGCCTTTCCCGCCCACGGTCCCCATCTGGGCGAACGCTTGGCCAAGATCGCTCACGGCCTCCCCCAGCACCGGCATTCCGACCGGGTCGGTTCCTGCGATCGCGTCGGCCGCGACGGCGGTCGTGGGGTTCTCCGGCTCGGGGGGAGCAGGCGCCTCCGTCAGCCGGGCCGCGGCAGTGCGGGCCGATGTCGCCCGGCGCGGCCGACTCTTGTTACGAGCTGACGCAGCTTCCTCGCTCAACGTCACGGCCGCCTCCTTGGCTGGATTTAGTTTAACTAGTCTCCCTCTAGTTTAGAGGAAGCCCGGGCCCGGGCTCGCCGAATGCCGCCGTGATCTCGGACATGCGGGCTCCGAAATCAGCGGCCCAGGATTGCGATCAGCGTCACCGCCCGGTATACGCCGGTGGCCGTTTCTCGCGGAAGGCGCGCAACGCCTCGGACATGTCCTGCGTTCCAGCGGCCAAGGTCTGGTTTCGGTTCTCCAGCTCAACGGCCGCCTCCAGCGACGGTGCATCGACGTTGACTTGCACGACGCGCTTGGTCAGCGCAACACCCAGCGGGCTGTTCTCAGTGATCATTTCGGCCACCCGGAACGCCTCGTTCAACAGTTCCTCCGCCGGCACCACCCGGTTCACCAGGCCGATCCGAGCGGCCTCATCGGCGTCGACGAACCGACCCGTCAGAAGGATCTCGTAGGCGAGGCCCAGGCCCACGACGCGGGGCAACATCCAGGAACTTCCGCAGTCTCCCCCGGTGAGCCCGACCTTGATGAAGGCGGCGTTGAACCGCGCAGCGGGTGCCGCGATCCGGATGTCGGCAGCCAAGGCCAGGGAGAAGCCGGCTCCGGCGGCGGCCCCGTTTACTGCGGCGATAACTGGCTTGGCGAGTCGCTGGAATGAGGTGATCGCCTCGGCCCACGATTCCTGTTCGCGCAACAATTGCCCGGCGGTCATGTCGGGCAGCGTGCTGGCGTCCTCCAGATCCAAGCCCGCGCAAAACGCGCGACCGGCTCCGGTAAGTACAAGGACCCGGGTAGCTTCGTCGGCTGCGATCTCCTGGCTGAGCTGGAACAATTCCTTGAACGCCTGGAAGGTGAGCGCGTTCCGCCGATCCGGTCGATTGAGCGTGGCTACTGTGATCCCGGCCCGCGGCCGATCCACTAGGAGCGTCTCGTAGGTTGCCATTGCGTCTCCTTCGATGGTCCGACGTGCGATGGTGCGGGTATCCGGGCCGCTGCAGCCGACCGACGCCGAGCTGGCGGGTCAGCAGCGTACCCGTCCGGATTCTGCTCGACCACGAATCAATTGCCACAGTTTCTTGACGTCGACCACAGTTCGTTCGAGGATTGCCGGATCGCTACCCAGCCGATCGACCGGAGGTGTAGTCGCGGTGACCGAAGCTCCTGACTCGACTGGACAGCTGGACGCAGAGCACGATGCGCTCGTTACCCTCGTCATCCGCGGCATGGTGCGCGGTGCCCCGGACGACGCGACGAAACGACTCGTCGAGCAGGGCTTCGCGATAACAAAGGGCCCGATCACGATGGCGACGCCGCAAGGCACGGCGGAAGCCGGGAAACTCTTGCGCGTCCCGCCCGGGAGCGAGCAGGAGCAAGAGATCGACAAGCTGTTCGACGGGTTCCTGCCGATCAACCGCAGGCTGCGCGACGTCTGCTCGGCCTGGCAGACCCGCGCCGACGGCATGCCCAACGACCACAGCGATGCCGTCTACGACGACGGCATCCGCGAGCGGCTCGATGAGGTGCACTCCTCCATCGGCCCGATCCTTCGCCGCCTCGGGGCCGCAGCCCCGCGTCTTGCTGGCTACCGTCCCCGCCTGCAGGCCGCGCTGGAGAAGTTCGAAGACGGCGAAGCGTCGTGGCTGACGTCGCCACTGATGGACTCGTATCACACGGTATGGATGCACATGCACCAGGAATTGATCTTGATGCTTGGCCTTACGCGGGCCGAGGACGAGGCGCGCGAGGAGCGGCTCGTCCAGGAGCGGACCGGGTGAACGAGCACCGTCGGGCGCCGCAGCGCACCGGGCGTGGGGGGCTCGAGATGACGACAGCCCAAGACAGCGCGGAACGGGAAGCCGAACTCCGGGCGCTCCGCGAAGCGGTCCGGGATCTCGTGGAGGGCTGCGGCGGCCTCGCGCCGGCGCGCCGTCAACTCGACTCGGGGACTGGGTACGACGAGCAGGCGTGGCTGCTGCTCGGCCGGGACATGGGCCTGGCTGGCCTCGGCGTTCCGGAGAACGTCGGCGGTGCAGGCGGGGGCCTGGCCGAACTGACGGTCGTGGCGGAGGAGCTCGGCCGCGCGCTGCTGCCCGTTCCGTTCCTCTCCTCGACCGTCGTGGCGGGACAGATCCTCGCGCGTTGCCCGGATGGGCCGGACCTGCTCGGCCGGATGGCTGGCGGGGAGGTGCGGGCCTCGTTCGCCGGGGTAGCCGGCGACGGCTGCTGGCGGCCCGATCGCCTGGCGGTTCGGGCCGAGGACGGCGCTGGAGCATGGCGGCTGTCCGGCACGGCCGAGTTCGTCCTCGACGGAGCGAGCGCTCACCAGCTCGTGGTTGCGGCGACGACGCCCGACGGATGCGACCTGTTCCTTGTCGCCGGAGACGACCCGAACGTGAAGCGCCGGGCATTGGAGACATTGGACCCGACCCGCGGCCAAGCCGAAGTGAGTTTCGACGGCGCAAGTGCGACCGCGTTGACGAGCGGTGGTGGCGGCGCGGATGTGGTTGGCGCTGCCCTGGACGTGGTGCTCGTCGTACTCGCGGCCGAACAGGTCGGCGGCGCCGCAGCGAGCCTCGACATGGCCGTCGAATACGCCAAGATCCGCCACCAGTTCAGCCGTCCGATCGGCAGCTTCCAGGCGATCAAGCACAAGCTGGCCGACCTGCTCCTCCAGGTCGAGATGGGTCGCTCGTCCGTTGACCGCGCGCTGCTGGCAGAGCACGACCCACAGCAGCTGGCCGAGGCCGGTGCGGTGGCCAAGGTCTGGTGCAGTGACGCGTTCGTGCAGGTCGCCGCTGAAAACGTCCACGTCAACGGCGGAACGGGCTTCACCTGGGAACACGACGCTCACCTGTTTTTCCGTCGGTCGCGAGCCGACGAGGTGCTATTCGGCGATGCGTCGGTACACCGCGAACGGTTGGCCGCGCTGCTCGGCTGGTGACCGCTCGTCGGCGCGCGCCTCAGGTGCTGCGGGGCAGTTTCGAGTACGGGACACCTTTGTCGACGCGCGGCTCGCGGGGCAAGCCGAGCACGCGTTCGCCGATGATGTTGCGCTGGATCTCGTCCGTGCCGCCCGCGAGCCGGTAGCCGGGCGCGCCGAGGACGTGCTCCGTCCACGCGAACGCGTCCGGCTCGCCGGTATCGGCCGCGATCCTCGCTCCGAGCAGCGAGGCCGCGAGGTCTCCGATGCGGGTGAGGTTCTGCGAAGCCACGATCTTGCCGATCGACGCGGCCGGCCCGGGCGGTGCGCCGGCCGCGGCCGCGCGGGCGACTCGGTCGGTCGTGGCGGTCCGCAGCTGGGTTCGCACGTAGATGTCGGCCAGCTGCTGGCGCACGACCGGATCGCCGGTCTTGCCGAGCCGGCGGGCCAGCCCGAGCAGATCCTCGAACGTGCCGCCCTTGCGACGTTGACCCTGACCACTGGCGGTGCGCTCGAACCCCAGGGTGGCGTTTGCCACCTTCCAGCCGTCGCCGATCGGACCGACCCGCATGTCGTCACCCACCCGGACATCGGACAGGAAGACCTCGTTGAACGACGACGCTCCGCTCATTTGCCGGATCGGTCGGACTTCAACGCCGGGCGCGTCCATAGGGACCAGGAACATCGTCAGCCCGGCCTGCTTGGCGACGTCCGGATCGGTCCGGGCGAGGAGCAGTCCGTAGTCGGCGAACCGGGCGCCGGACGACCACACCTTCTGGCCGTCGAGGCGCCATCCGTTGTCCTCCCGCACCGCGGTCGTCGCAACGGCGGCCAGGTCGGAACCGGCTCCGGGCTCACTGAACAACTGACAGCACAGCAGATCCGAGCGCAGGAAGGCCCGCGCGTACTTCTCCCGCTGCCCGTCGGTGCCGAAGGTCGCGATCGTCGGCCCGACGAGCCCGGTCGTGACGCTGATCAGTTCGGTCGAGGTCGGCGCCTCGAACCCCTGCTCCTCGGCGGTGAACGCGACGACGTAACGGGGCGACAGGCCGGCACCGCCCAGCTCGGTCGGCAGGGCGATCGCGCCGTAGCCGGCGTCGAAACGTTGTCGCCGATAGGCGCGGACCCGGTCCAGCATCGCGTGCTCCGCCTCTTCGGAGATGTTCGCGAAGACCGCGTAGTCCGGTGCGGTGTCGCTACGGTCCGATCGCTTGGGCAGCACTGACGCCAACCAGTCGCGTGCCTCCGCGCGCCACTGCTCGATGTCCGGCTCGGCCATCTACTGCCCCCTATACCGTCAGTACCGTGCACGCGCTGATGCCCGGCGCGCCGTACACGTGGGTGAAGCCGATCTGAGGCGGCCCCGCCACCTGTCGTGCGCCGGCGCGCCCCTGCAGCTGCAGGACGACCTCCTGCACCTGCCGCAGTCCAGACGCGCCGACCGGCTCGCCGTTGGCCAGGCAGCCGCCGTCGGTGTTGATCGGCAACCGACCGGTCGGCGCGGTCTCGCCCAGGTCGAGCAGCTTCTGCTGGGCGCCGTGTTCGCACAGGCCGGTCTCGGCCATGTGGTAGACCTCGGCCCCGGAATCCGTGTCCTGCAGCTGCGCGACTTGCACGTCCGCCGGGGAAATGCCGGAGGCAGAGAACACGGCCTGGGCCGCGTCCACGCTCGGGCTATTGCCGGTCTCCGGCGGTAACCACGGCGCGAATACCTCGAACGAACCGAACCGCCGAGTCCGCTTGGCCACCGCCGCGAGGTTCACCGGACGATCGCACATGTCCGCAGCCCGATCGCTTCGCGCGAGCACGATCGCAGCGGCGCCCTCAGCGGGGGAGCACAGCATGTACTGCGTCAGCGGCGGGTTGATGACCCGGGCGGACAGGATCTCCTCCTCGGTGAGCGCCGTGCGCCGCCAGGCCGTCGGGTTGAGTTCGCCGCAGCGGAAGGCTTTCGCCGCCACCTGTGCGAGTACGCGGTCCTTGAGCCCGTGGGTGTGCAGGTAGCGGCGGTCCTTCATGGAGAAGAACTGGGTCGTGATCATCAGACCCGTCTCGGCGTACCAGTCCGCGTGGCCGTAGTCAGCCGGCTTCGCGGCGAAGGCGCCCCGCGCGTGCTTGTCGAATCCGACCACCAGCGCAAGATCCGTTTCCCCGGCCCGGATCGCGTTGGCTGCGGTAGCGAGGGCGACGCCACCGGTCGCGCATCCGTTGCGTACGTTGACGAACGGGATGCCGGTGAGGCCGAGGACGCCGACCATGGTGTCCGGCTTGCCGGAAACGTTGCTGCCTCCGACCGCGTAGCCGATGTCGGCCCACCCGACTCCGGCGTCCGTGAGGGCCAGCCGGACCGCCTCCACACCCATGGCCATGCCAGTCAGGTCCGGGGCGTGCCGACCGAACGGATGCATGCCCACCCCGACGATGCTGACGCCGGTCATGAGTCGCCCCCTTCCGGCTCGAAGGCGTAGGTCACGACGTCGCCCCCACTGCCGTCCGGCCAGACGGGAAGCAGTACGAGGCGCATCGGCAGCCCGATCTCGAGCCCGCTCGAGTCGCCGGCGAGACGCGACTCGACGATCACCTCGCCGAGATCTACGTACCCAACGCCGTACGGCGTGAATCCGGACTCGGGAGCGCGGTAGGGCAGCTTCGGTTCGAAGGCCTGCACGGTCCAGGTCCAGAGCGTGCCGCGATCAGGCTAGCTCGACCGTCGTCATGTCCGACCCGGTGCACCTCGCGCAGCTGGACTGCACCGGAAAGGTTACGGTTCCGCAGGTGCCGCACTTCGATCCGGCAAGACGGGGCGGATCGAGGGACGCAAACAGCCTGTCGTCCACGGTGGTCGAGCGTCATACCTCTGCCTTCCTCGGCTGAGTGAACCGCGGCTGGTCGCCCGCGTCGATCTCGCGACGTCGTCGGCCAATCGCCCGCCGGGCGATCGCCCACCGGTGGACTTCCGACGGGCCGTCGTAGATGCGGAACGGGCGAACCTCGCGGAGGTAGCGCGAGAGAAGCACGTCCTCAGAGATGCCGAGCGCACCGCAGATCTGCACCGCGCGGTCGACCACCCGGTTGACTGCTTCTGCGACGAACGTCTTGGCGATCGACGACTCGTTCCCGCCTCTCGCGCCGCTGTCGAGCACCGCGGCGGTGTTCCAGATCAGGGCCCGGCTCGCCGCGATGTCGATCTCCGAGTCCGCCACCATCTGCTGGACCATGCCGAGGTCACCGAGCCGACCGCCGAAGGACCTGCGAGTCGCCGCCCAGTCGATGGCAATGTCTTGCGCGCGCCGGGCCAGCCCGAGCCACCGCATGCAGTGCGTCAGCCGGGCCGGGGCCAGCCGTACTTGGGCGTATTCGAAGCCGCGGTCGACCTCGCCGAGGATTGCCTCCGGGCTGACTCGGCAGCCGTCGAACACGACCTCGCTATGCCCGGCGAACAAGCCCTGGTCGAGCGTCCCGATGTCGCGCTCGACCCGCATACCTGGGTTGTCGGCGTCGACGAGAAACATCGTCGCGCCGCCGCGGTCGCCAGGAGATCCGTTTGTGCGGGCCATGCAGATGCTGAACCCAGCCCCGTGCGCGCCGCTGATGAACCACTTGCGCCCGTCGATGCGCCAGCCGTCGCCGTCTTTGGCCGCCATGGTCGACAGCATGGCCGGGTCCGAACCGGCGCCCGGCGCCGGCTCGGTCATCGCGAAGCAGGACCTGATCTCGCCGGCCGCAAGCGGACGAAGGTACTGCTGCTTCTGCTGCTCGCTGGCGACCACCTCGAGCAGGTGCATGTTGCCCTCATCCGGGGCGGAGCAGTTCAGGGCCAATGGCCCGAGCAGCGAGTACCCGGCCGCCTCGAAGACGACCGACTGTCCCCGAACGTCCAGCCCACAGCCGCCCCACTCCTTCGGCACGTGCGGCGCGAGCAGTCCGGCGTCGCGGGCCTGCTTCTGCAGCGATCGCCGAAGATCGTCCGGCGCGTCATGCATGACGCCCGCCACCTGCTGCTCCACCGGGATAACGACGTCGCGGATGAACTCGCTCGTCCGGGCGGCTAGCTTCTCGACCTCCGGAGGCACGGTGTTGTCCATGCGGCGCTCCTCATTCAGGTTCAAGCGGTATATGGCTCGTCATCGGATAGACGGACGAGCATCTTGCCGACATTCGAGCCCGACAACAGGCCGAGGAATGCATCGACGGCGTGGTCCAGGTCGTCGACAACGGTTTGCTTCGAGACGAGTTCCCCGGTCCGCAGCCAGTTGGCGACCTGCTTCTCGAACTCCGGTCGCAGATCCTCGTGATCCCGCACGATGAAGCCGCGCAGCGTCAGCCGTTTCAGCACAGCCTGGATGAGATGGTTCACACCGGGCGCGGCTGATGCGTCTTCCATCGTCGAGATCATGCCGCACAACGCAACCCGGCCCTGCACGTTCAACGCGTACAGGGCAGCGATCAAATGATCACCGCCGACGTTGTCGAAGTACAGGTCGATACCTTCCGGCGCCGCGGCGGCCAGCCCCCCGACCAGGTCGGCGCGATAGTCGATACCTTCATCGAAGCCCAGTTCGTCAACCAGCAGCCGTGCTTTGTCGGGTCCGCCGGTACTGCCGATGACGCGCGACGCGCCGAGCAGACGGGCGAACTGCCCGGCCGAGCTGCCGACGGCGCCGCCCGCCGCAGAGACGAACACGACGTCGCCGTCGCGCAGTTCGCCCGCCCGCCGCAGCCCCACGTAGGCGGTGAAGCCGGTTTGGCCGAGCACGCCGAGCCAGGTCGACAGCGGGGCGAGACCTGGATCCACGACGGTGGCAGCGGCTGCGTCGACGATCGCCCAATCGCGCCAGCCGAGCCGGTGCCGAACATAACCACCCGGCGCGATGCCGTCGGCCCGGCTGGAAACGACCCGTCCGACGGCGGAGCCGTCGAGAGCGCCGCCGACGGTGAAGTTGGTGGTGTAGTGCTTTTCCGTCGGCTCCATGCGCCCGCGCATCGCCGGATCGACACTCATGTAGATGTTGCGAACCAGCAGCTGACCCGGCTCAAGTTCGGCGAGGAGTTGCTCCTCGAGCCGGAAATTCGCCGACGTCGGCCGCCCGCTCGCGCGCGCGGCAAGGGTCACGATCCGAGTGGTCGACGGGATCGGCTCGACGGGCACGCGCGCACCTCCTGGAGACCTCGCCCGACCCTATACTGCCGCCGTTCTCCGACGGAAGGAGTAAGTGAATGCCTCCACTAGTTACTTGGCCGCGCGGAACTCGCCGGTGACCGCCCACTGAAGGCACCGGCTCAGGACCGTCCGATACTCGGGAACGGTCCAGCTGCCGAAGTCGCGCCGGCCGAGATCCTCCCGGCCAAGGTCCTGAACATCGAAGCGGCCGCGGCAGTGTCCGAGCGAGAAGTAGCAGACGGTGCCGGCGCCGAACGGCCGCAGGTACAGCACTGGCCGCGGTTCGTCGTCAGTCACGTCACCTTCGGCGAAACCGCGCGACGCGCCGGTGTACCGCGTATGCAGCAGCATTTCCAACGGCGGGTGCAGCTCGGAGACGTACAACTCGTCGCGCGCCTCGAACGGTTCGAGTCCGGCCACGAGCGGGTGATCTGGCGCCGTGATCTCCACCGTATACGGCGCGATAGGCGGGTGGCCGAGGAACTGGCTACCGATCACCCTCGCAACCGAACCGAGGGCTCGAGGTGTGCGAAAGACGGGCGAGGATGCGTCGGGCGGGTCGATGGCCGAATTGCTGCCGTGCAGAGCCAACCAACGACCGCCACGCTCGACAAAGTTGATGAGCGCGTCCTGTTGCGTTCCGACCGGGCGAACATTGCACGTGTACGTGACCAGCAGGTCGGCGCGCTGGAGTGCGTCGAGCGATGCGTAGTTCTCGAAGACGCGGGTACGCACCTGCTCCCACTGCGCGAGCCCATCGAGCAGTTGTAGCCGGGCGTAGTCGAAGTCGTGCCATTGCCCGCCGCACACCAGGACGGCATCCAATCGACCGGCCGGACCGGCCACTTAGCGGTCCCTAAGCACTAGAACTGCACCCGGCTGACAAAGCCGCCGTCGACGACGAGGTTTACCGCGGTGCAGAAACTTGCCGCCGGGCTGGCCAAGAACGTCACCGCGCGAGCGACCTCTTCCGGACGCCCGAGGCGGCCGATCGGGATGCGGGCTCGGATGGACTCATAGAACTCTGGCCGGCTGCCGTGCAGTTGGTCCCAGGCGCCGTCCGGGAAGTCGATGGGCCCCGGGGAGACGGAATTGACGCGAATCCCCTTCGACGCGAGCGAATGCCCGAGACCGGACGCGTGTTGCAGAACGGCGGCCTTGAACGCGGCGTAGGAATTCGCAGACGTGGGTGGCAATGTGTCGAACGCTGAGGTAGTTCCGAGCGCAACGATGGCCGCCGCATCGGACTGTTCGAGGTGCGGCACCGCTGCCTCCACGAGCCGCACGAACGCCAGCAGGTCGGCGTGGTAGCTCGTTTGCCACTGGTCAGGACCCTTCAGTCCGCCAGCGGAGACGTTGGAGATCACCACGTCGAGTCCGGAGAGTTCGCGGGCCGCACTAGCGACGAAATCGGCGACCGCCTTCTCATCGGACACGTCCACGGCGGCCGTGACCACCTTGCGGCCGCTCGCGCGCAAATCGTCGGCGAGCGCCTGAAGGGAATCGACTCCCCGAGCGCACAATGCGAGATCGCATCCTTCAGCCGCTAGTTGCTCCGCGATGGCCCGTCCGATTCCGCGGCTGGCGCCGGTCACCAATGCCTTGCGGCCGGTCAGTTGCAGATCCATTCGTGCGTCCTCTCTCGGGATTGCGGGTTCGGGGCTGGTGCCCCTCGGTCAACCGCCCACGCGTGAGCGTCGGCTGTGCTCACCCACTCCAGGGCGTTGCCGACGAGTCGGCGGAAGGTCGGGTCGGCGAACGTCGGCGCGCCGTCGCCTGGTTGCACGTAGACGACTGGACTCCGGCCGGCCGACGTGGCCCAGGCGATCAGGTCGCTAGCCGGGGGATGCGTCCAAGGTGGGCCGGTCCGCGGCGTTCCGAGTACCTCGTGGAGCGTTTCGCGGAAGGGGCCATCCGGTGCGTCGGCGCGCACGAGCGGGACAAGATCCGCCTCGAAGACCGGGCAGCAGTACAGCTCGTCGGCCAGGGTGAAGTCCTCGACGCCGACGCACACCGGGTGGTGGCGCTGTCGACGACCCGGGCGGTGTATTCGGCGTATCGGAACCCGGAGTCGGGCCAGGACCGGCCTCGTAGGTCGGCGGGAGCGTAGTGATATCGGCCGCCGAGCACCTCAGCCCAGGCCGGCCACCCGGGCCAGCCGGCGAGCGCGTGATGCAAGAACACGATTCCCTGGCCGGCCTCGAGCAGGTCGTGCAACCGCTCCGCCACCATCGGGTCTGGCCCGACGGGGCGAGGAGCCGTGCCTCGCTGCAGCATGAGGCCCGGCAGGTCGTGGCACAAGATCGCGTCGAACGTACCGCGGTGCTCCGGCCCGAACCACTGTTGCGCGACGGGCTGCACTGCATGCGCGAACGCCCAGGATCGCTCGCTGCAGATTGCCGCCAGCATGGCGTTGAAGGCGTTGAGATCGACTCGATGGCCGCCCGTCACGGCGAGTAGTCGGAACGGCCGACCGTCGCCCATCACGCGACCCAGCCGCAGCGGTCGTGCGCGACCGGGTGCGCGGACATTACGAGACGGGCAACCCGCACCGTCCCGGTCATGACCGCCGTGCGCTTCACGCACCTTCCTCGCCGGATGTCCACGCCGCCGATGGGGCTCGTGGAGGGTTCGGTAGTTTGTGGAGGCAGCCTAGTCTTACCTCCTATTGCCAAGTACGGTAACTGACGCGGAACTCCACGCCTGCGGATGCGGAGCAGTGATGACGAAGACGCCCGTCAAAGATGATCCGGTGACCGCCGTGCCGCCCGAGGTGCTGCGTGACCTGCATAGGCGGATGGTGCGGATCCGGCTGTTCGAGGAGGAGGCCGGCAAGCTCATGGAGGGCGGCCGGATGCCAGGCTTTCTTCACTTATATGTGGGGCAGGAGGCAGTTGCGGCTGGTGTCATGGCAACCCTGCGTCCCGACGATGTGATCACCTCGACGCACCGCGGGCACGGGCATGCCGTGGCCAAGGGTGCCGACCTCCGCTTCATGTACGCCGAGTTGTTCGGAAAGACGACGGGTTACTGCAAAGGTCGCGGCGGGAGTATGCACATCAACGACCTGAGCATCGGCATGCTGGGCGCCAACGGCATCGTCGGCGGCGGAATCCCGCACGCCGTCGGCGCGGCATACGCGGCGGTATACAAAGGCCGCGACTCGGTTGCCGTGCCGTTCTTCGGTGATGGCGCGACGAACATCGGCGCGTTCCACGAATCCGCCAATCTGGCCGCCGTGCTGCGATTGCCTGTCGTCTTCGTGTGCGAGAACAACGGCTACGCCGAGTTCACGCCGCAGGAGCGACACATGTTGCTGAAGGATGTCGCGGACCGGGCGGCGGCGTACGGGATGCCCAGTGAAATCGTCGACGGGATGGACGCCGTCGCGGTCTACCAGGCCGCTGGCCGGCTCGTGGAGCGAGCTAGAGCCGGTGAGGGACCTTCGTTCCTCGAGGCGAAGACATATCGCTATTACGACCATCAAGGAGTCAAGGGTCTGCGCATCCCCTACCGGACGCAGGAAGAGATCGACACTTGGCTTGAGCGGGATGCGATCTCCGCACTCGAGCAGCGGCTCACGGCCGCTGACGTGGTTCCGGCGGACGAGCTGGCTCAGGTCTGGACGGACACTCGCGAGGAGATCGCGGCCGCGATCAGCTATGGCGAGAACAGCCCTGACCCCGATCCCGCCGACCTACTCGACAACGTCTACACGGTCTGAGGACGTCATGCGCGAGATCACCTATGTCAAGGCATTTACCGAGTCGCTGATGCAGCTGATGGCCGAGGACGACGACGTGATCGTGATCGGGGAGGATGTCGCGCACTATGGCGGCGTCTTCCACGCCTTCGACGGCCTATGGAAGACCTACGGGGAGCGGCGGGTCATCGACACGCCCATTTCCGAGATGGGGTTCATCGGAATGGGCGTCGGCGCCGCCGCTCGTGGGCTGCGGCCGGTCTGCGATCTGATGTTCTTCGACTTCATCGGCGTATGTCTCGACCAGCTGTACAACCAGGCGGCGAAGTTGAAGTTCATGTTCGGCGGGGACGTGTCGGTTCCACTTACGCTCACAACGGCCGGTGGGGCGGGACTGTCGGCCGGACCGCAACACAGTCAGAGTCTTGAGGCCTGGCTGGCCCACGTGCCCGGCCTCAAGGTCGCGCTGCCGTCGTCACCGCACGACGTCAAGGGCCTCATGGTCGCAGCTGTCCGAGACGACAATCCGACGGTCGTAGTGCTGAACAAGCGCATGTTGGGCACGAAAGGACCCGTCCCCGAGGAGATCTACGAGATCCCGCTCGGCCACGCGAACGTGATGCGCTCCGGCACGGACGTGACGATCATCGCCGTCGGTCGCATGGCCTCAGAGGCGATGGTGGCGGCCTCGCGGCTCGCGGAGGCCGGCATCGAGGCCGAGGTCATCGACGTACGCACAGTCCAGCCGCTCGATAGCGCGACGATCCTCGACTCGGTGCGCCGAACGAACCGGGCGATCGTAGTCCACGAAGCGGTCACGTTCGGCGGGATCGGAGCGGAGATCTCTTCACAGATCCAGGAAGAGGCATTCGACTACCTCGATGCGCCGGTGCTGCGCATCGGCGCGCCGTTCTCACCGGTCCCGTTCAGCCCGGTTCTGGAGCGGGCCTACATCCCCGACAGCAATCGGATCGCGAACGGAGCTCATCGCCTGCTCGAGCGTGCGGGGGCCTGACATGGCCATCGAGGTGCTGCTCCCGAAGCTCGGCTTGACGATGGAGAGCGGGCTGATCGAAGAGTGGCTAGTGAGTGCTGGCACCCTGGTCCAGCCCGGTGAGCCGTTGATGCGGCTGGCCACCGACAAGGTCGAAGTCGACGTGGAAGCCGAAGCTGAGGGCCTGTTCCATCCTGCGGTGGCGCAGGGTTCGGAGCTTCCGCCCGGTGCATTGGTCGGATGGCTGCTCGCGGAGGGTGAGGCGGTGCCCGCGACGGAGGCCGCCGCGCCGGCGGCGCCAACGGCAGCGCCGCAGGCCGCAGAGACGGTGGTCGCCGCAGAGCCCGGCGCGCTGACGCCACCAATCCAAACGGGCCGCCAGTTCGTGTCACCCAATGCCCGGCGAGTGGCTGGTGAGCGCGCCGTCGATGTGACTCAACTGCGTGGCACCGGCCCGGGTGGCCGTGTCATTACCGCGGACGTCATCGACGCTCTGGAGCAACCAGCGGTTGCCGCACCCGCTGCCGGGGCGGGGCGGGGCGGCGTCGTCTCGCCGTTGGTGCGCCGTGACGCCGTTGCTGCCGGTGTAGATCTCGGCTCGGTGCCGGCTGGCCCGGGCGGCAAGATCCGTCGTGCGGACGTAACCGCTGCCGCAGCGAGACAGGGCGCGCCCGAGTACGGCCGGCCAGGGCAAGTGATCCCGCTGACCGGCATGCGCGGCGTAATCGCGTCGCGGATGCATGCAAGCCTGCAGGAGATGGCCCAGCTCACGCTGGGGACGGATGCCACGATGGATGCCGCGGTCGACCTGCGGGCTCGGCTCAAAGAACAGTGGTCGGCGGCCGGTATCGCGGTGCCCACGATCACCGACTTCATCGTGCGGGCCGCGGCCCTGGCGCTGGTCAGGCATCCGCGATTGAACGCGTCGGTGCAGGAGCAGAGCATCTTTGTCCAGTCCGACATCAACGTCGGAATAGCGGTTGCGCTGGACGAGGGCTTGATCGTCCCAGTCGTGAAGAACGCGGATCTGCTGCCACTGTCGGGCATCGCTGCTGAGACGAAGCGGCTGGCGGCCGGTGCGCGCACCGGGAAGCTGGCCTTGCCCGATCTCGAGGGCGGCACGTTCACGGTGAGCACTCTCGGCAGCTACGGCATCGACTTCTTCACACCGGTGATCACGCCAGGACAAGTCGCGATCCTCGGTGTCGGCCGGCTGCGCGACTCCGTTCGTTGGGACGGGGCAACACCGGTACGCACGCAGGTGTTGACGCTCAGCCTGACGTTCGACCACCGCGCCGTGGACGGGGCGCCGGCCGCCGACTATCTTCGCGCCGTTGTCGATCAACTGCAGAATCCGCTGTCTCTGCTGGCCTGATCTGCCCGCTCGGACCACGAGGAGGAACCCGTGCGTGCACTGCAGCTCAAGCGATTCCAATCCGATCCGGAGCTGCTCGACCTGCCCGACCCCAAGCCCGGCCCAGGCCAGGTCGTCATCAAGGTCGGTGGTGCTGGGCTGTGCCACTCCGACCTGCATGTCATGCACGAGTTCCAGGAGGGCATGGCGCCGTGGGGGCCACCATTCGTGATGGGCCACGAGAACGCCGGCTGGGTACAGGAAGTCGGTCCTGGTGTGCGCGGTGTCGAGGAAGGCCTGCCGGTCGCCGTCTACGGCCTGTACGGCTGCGGCCGATGCAAACCCTGCGCGGCCGGCGCCGAGAACTTCTGCGTCCGCGGCATGGAGGGCCCGCCGGGCATCGGGTTCGGCCTCGATGGTGGGTTGGCCGAGTACCTGCTGGTACACGATCCGCGGCGTCTCGTACCGATCGGTGACCTGGATCCGGTGATCGCAGCGCCGCTCACCGATGCCGGGCTTACGCCATATCGCGCCGTAAAGCGAGTGCTGCCGAAGCTGACGCCGGACTCATCGGTGGTCGTCATCGGCGTTGGCGGCCTTGGGCATCTCGCGGTCCAGATCCTCGAGGCGCTGTCGGTTGCGAAGGTCATCGCGGTGGACGCGCGTAAGTCGGCGCTCGACCTGGCGATGGAGGGCGGCGCGGAGGCCGCCGTTGCCGCCGGCGACGAGGCCGCATCGGCCGTTCTTGATGCAGCCGGTGGCAAGGCGGATGTCGTGCTGGATTTCGTCGGAGCCGCGCCGACGATCAGCCTGGGCGCCGCGGTCGTCGGTCCAGCGGGTGACTTGGTAATCGTCGGTGCTGCGGCCGGCAACTACACGTGGAACTTCTACGCGCTGCCGTACGAGGTGAACTTGACGACGTCCTTCTGGGGGACGCTGCCAGAGCTGCACGAGGTCATCGCGTTGGCCCAGCGCGGGCTGATCACTCCGCACATCCAACGATTCCCACTCGACCAGGGGGTGCATGCGTATCAGCTGATGGAGAAGGGCCAGCTGTCCGGTCGCGCCGTGGTCGTGCCTTGAGCAGCCGGCGCCGGAGCACACAATGACGTTAGGCGACGCGCCTACCACCGCAATGTCGACGGTGTTCTCCGAACGCCGAGCCGACCTCGTCGTGACTGCCCGCAACATGCGAGCGGATGGCGTTATCACGCTGAGCCTCGCCGACCCGACCGGAGCGAAGCTGCCGGCCTGGACACCCGGGGCGCACATCGACGTGCTGCTGGACGACACGGTGGTGCGGCAGTACTCGCTGTGCGGTTCGCCGGGTGATCAACACAGCTGGCGGATCGGCGTGCTGCTTGATCCTGGCGGGCGTGGCGGCTCCCGGCGGGTACACGAGATGATGAACGTGGGCGACGCCGTCGCCATTCGTGGCCCGCGCAACCACTTTCCACTTCTCGCCGCTGATCGTTACGTGTTCATAGCCGGTGGGATCGGCATCACGCCTATCCTGCCGATGCTCGAAGCGGCGACCGATGCCGGGGCCGACTGGCAGCTGTATTACGGCGGCCGCAGCCGAGAGTCCATGGCGTTCGTCGGGGAGCTTGCGCAATACGGCGACCGGGTGACACTGTGGCCGGACGACACGCGCGGCCTGTTGCCGTTGGACGAGATCCTGGCATCCCCGTCGGAAGGCGTGCTGATCTACTGCTGCGGGCCGGAAGGATTGCTCACCGCCACCGAGCGGCATTGCGCGGCGTGGCCGCCCGGCGCGCTTCACGTGGAGCGGTTCGCCGCCAAGCCACAGCCTGAGGCGGCGGCCGGGGGAGACTCCGCGTTCGAGGTGTCGTGCCAGCGCTCGGGCGTTACGGTCACGGTCCCGCCCGGCAAGTCGATCATCGAAGTGCTCGAGGAGAACGGCGTGAGCGTGCTCTCATCGTGTCTCGAAGGCGTCTGCGGCACCTGCGAGACCGCGGTGCTGTCCGGAACGCCCGACCATCGTGACTCGCTGCTCACCCAGGAGGAGCGCGAGGCCAACGAGTACATGATGATCTGCGTGGGCCGGGCACTGTCTGATCGATTGGAGCTCGACCTGTGAACGGCTCGGGAAACGGTGTGCGGTGAAGGCATCGCTTGGACGGGAGAACTACCCGCTCAACTGTTGGTATGTCGCGGCGACCAGCGACGAGGTAGCTGCGTCGCTTCTTGCGAGACAGCTGCTCGATCGGCGAGTGGTCCTGTTCCGGCAGTCCACCGGCGAGATCGCCGCCCTCGACGACCGGTGCGCGCACCGCGCAGTACCGCTCTCGATGGGTTCGCTCGTCGACGATCAGGTCGTGTGCGCCTATCACGGCTTTACCTATGCGTCGACCGGCGCTTGCGTGCGGGTGCCGTCCCAGACGCATGTCCCGTACGGCGCCCGGGTACGCAGCTACCCGGTTCGCGAGCAGCCTCCGTTCGTCTGGGTGTGGTTGGGGAATGTCGCCCGGAGCAGGAGCGTCGAGCCGCCCGATGTACCGGAGCTGCGGGAGTCGGGCTGGACGACGCTGGGCGGATCGCTGCAGATGGCCGCCAACTACATGCTGCTGCACGACAACGCGCTCGACCGCACCCATTTCCCGTATGTCCACCCGCACCGGATCCATCGCGGCTACGTTGAGGACCCGCCTCCGCTTCGGATCGAGGTCGCCGAGACAACGGTGTCCTACACCCGCACCTTCGCCCCGGCTCCGTTGGCCGATTGGCAGCACGAGGCGACCGGGTTGGCTGCGGATCGCACGTACACCCAGCGAGAGACAGGCACGTTTGTGTCACCGGCGCTGCACGTCGACGAGATGGACATTCTTGGTCCGGAAGGGGATTCGCACGTCTTCCGCGGCATGTTCATCCGGGCCTTCACGCCGATCGATCCCGCGCACACGATGATCATTTGGCGGGCCGCGCGCAACTACGCCCTCGACGATGAGTCGGTCACCGAACGGTTGCGCGAGGTCTATGAAGGCACGATGGTCGAAGATCGACCGCTACTGGAGACGATCCAGGCCACGGCGCCGGATTCCATCGGCAGTGGCGTCAGCGCGGCGGCGGATGCCGCGGCGATTCGTGCCTACCAGATCGTCGACGCCTTGCTCTCCGAGGAGCGCGTACGGTCCAGCACCCGCTGACCACTCCCGCCCGGTGCGCTCCCGGTCAGGGGCGATGATCTTGGACTTACAGTCGCCTGAGGGCATTAAGTCTAAGATCACGAAGGAGTCTCTGGGCTCATGTCCCGCGGGCTGCGGCGAGCACGGCGCGCGCACCTTCGGCCATCCGCCCCGCCGCCTCGTCCGGCGGTAGTTTGTCCAGCTCGAGTGAGATCACTTCGATCGAGACGGGCACATCGACGCCCATCCCGTCCAGGGTGCGGATGAATCCGACCAGGTCGAACTCACCCTGACCGGGCACGACCCGGTAACTGGTGCAATCGGTGTAGTAGTCGGCCTCCCGGCGGGTTAGTGGACCGTCGTTGAGTTGCACATCGATGACTCGGTCGCCGGGCACACTCGCCAATTGGTCGTCCGTGCCGCGGAAATGGTGCCACGCGTCGACGCATAGCCCACCGTTGTCCGCGCCCGCGGTGCGCACGATGTCCCACGCGCTGACCGCGTCGGGGATATTGCTCATCTCCGGCAGGTACTCGATGGCCGCCCGGGTGCCGCGGTCATCAAGCCAGCGACAGACGCGCGCGAACCCTTCGGCGGCGTCGTCCAGATCGCCTTCGTAGGGTCCGATTACCTGCACGTGGTGCGGTGGTCCGAATGCCTCGACCATTCGGTCGATCGTGTCGAGGCTCTGCAAATACTGCTTATGGGCGGCACCGGTAGATGCCCAACCGCGCACGGCCTCGTACTCGACGACGCGCTGATCATGCTCGGCCAGGACATCGCTCAGCTGGGCGTTGCTCAGTCCCTGGGCGCACAACCGCTCGTACTCGGCGATCTTGAGACCGATCCCGGAGAATCCGGCGGACGCTGCGGCATGGACACGATCGCGGAACGGGGCGTGGCGAATGCTGTAGTGGCTCAGCACGAGTTCGCCAGATGTCATATGGCGGTCTCGCCGCCGTCGGCGACCAGAAGTGTGCCGGTGATGAAGCTGGCCTCGTCGGAGAGCAGGAAGCACACCGGGGCTGCAATCTCCTCCGGCTCGGCCACGCGCTTTTGCAGATTGCTCTGCCCGAATGCCGCCGCTCCCTTCTCGATACTGCCGGCCCGCTCGATCATGATTGGCTCTGTCATTCCGGTGCGAACCCGACCCGGCGCGACCGTGTTCACCCGGATGTCCGGCGCGACCTCGCGGGCCAGCTGCCGCGAGAACGCCATGATCGCTCCCTTGGCCGCGCCGTAGGGGACGTTGTTGGCTTGGCCGACGAGCGCAGCCACGGACGCAACATTGACGATGGACCCGGCGCCTTGTGCGCGCATCACCGGCACGATCTCCCGGCAGACCAGGAAGGTCCCACCGGCGTGGACCGTCATCATCCGTTGCCACTGTTCGAACGACCAGTCGCCGATGGGCGCGAACTCGGCATGCCCCGCGGCGTTGAAAAGGCAATCTATCGACCCGAGTTGCTCCCGCGCGGCATTTACCGCGATCTTCACGGCGGTCTCGTCGGCTACGTCGAGCTCCAGCGCGATGGCGCCGTCGAGGTCCGCCGCCGTCGCCTGGGCCCGGCCCGCGTCCATGTCGGCGACGGCGACCCGGCCGCCTTCCGCCGTGAACCGCTGAGCGACGGCGCGCGCCAGCCCGGACGCGCCGCCGGTCGCGAAGAGAACCTTTCCCTCGAAGCGCGCGCCTCCGGCTACGGTCATCGCAGGTTTCCTGCCTTCTCGAGTTACTAGCATGCTAGTCCACAAACAGTCGCCAGGCCGACATCCGAGGAGAGGTCATGACCGACGAACCAGCGGTCTACCTGCACGTGAAGATCCAGCTTGTGCGCGGCAAATACACCCTGTTCGCCAAGACGATGGCGGAGATGGCGCCGGTGCTCGAGGACAACGGCTGGCATCTGGTCGTTGCCCTTTCCCCCGCCATCGGCCGGCTCAACGCCGTGTACCACGTGTGGCGGGTGCCGTCGCCGAACAGCGTGCTGAGCGCTCTGGACGTGGTGCGAGGGCATCCCGACGCCCGGCGCTGGCATGACGCCTTCGCTGAGTCCGTGCAGGACGAGGCGCTGGAGCTCGTGCGGCCGACGACCTACTCTCGCGTGCCGTGAGCGGTCACCGACCGACGACTGCGTAGGTGGCCATCACCAGCTTCTCCGTGCTGACTCGGTCATGGAGCAGATCCCGCGCAGCGTCGACGAGTTCCGCTATCCCTTCGCGCTGCACCGCAGCAAGTGCCACGGCGAAGGCCCGACTCGCTCGCTCATAGGTCTCGACGACGTCCGCGAGATGCAGGCTGTGCTGCGGACCGTCGTCGAAGGCGGCCAGCGCGGCGGTGAGCTCAACGCTGGGAATTCGGGCGTTGACTGCCTTCGCATACTCGATCAGGGCCGCCGTCTCGTCGACTCATCCACGCGATTTCATGCGCTGCGCGCACCGCCGCGTTGCGTAACACGGTCTCGGCCATCGCCACGCGAACCTGCAGCGTCTCGTCGGTTAGGGCAGGTAATACGGCGTCGACGAGGTCTTGGCAGACATCGGCGATGAGCTGATCGGTCGTGGGTCGGGAGATCACGAACCAACTCCTCGTCTACCGGCGCTAATTCGAGTGTCGCGGTCGCAAATCGAGAGAAACATGTCGTGCTGGTGCGAGATTGCGTTGATCAGGTAGCTCGCGAGGATGCCGGGATGCTGATTGTTCGCGACGGCGTCGGCGGCGTCGACCAACTGCGCGTACAGCGTGGCCATGCCGATGATCAGGAAGTAGTCGACGACGTCCGGGTTGATCTGCTCCTCGGTCATGCCGGTCGCGGCGCGATAGCGAGCAGGAAAGCGCTCTGGATCGGCCCAGTACACGTTCGGCAGCAGCGGGATCTGGTTGTAGTAGCCGAGGTCCTCGCGAGGGTCGCCGATGTGTGCGAATTCCCAGTCGATGACGATCGGCGGCGCAGACTCGCCGATCAGGACGTTCGACGGTTGACAGTCGCCGTGGACGAGTGCCAGTGGGACCGGGGGCGGACGGTGTCCGGCCGCCCACCACGTGCACGTATCTCAATATCGGCGCGACGGACGGATGCGAAGCGGCCACCTGGTCGTATGTTGCCAGCACGCCATCGATATATGACGTCCAATCCGGCGGTCGGGTCATGCGCTCCGGCAGCGGGTCGAGCCGGCTACCGTGAATCGTCGCGACGATGTCCACGAACAGGTCGGACAGCGGCCCGATGCCGTCGTCCTCGGCCAGCATCGCCTGCAGCGAAGTGGCATCGACGCTATCCATCACGATGCACTTGGCGCCCAGATAGTCGCCGGACGAGTCGTACCACCGAATGGGTGCTGTCGCGACCGAGTTGAGACTAGGCAGCGCGCGAAGCAGCTCCCACTCCGCGTCCCGGTCGCTGACGAACACGCCGCTGCCAGCGGGCGGGTCACCGCGGAGGATGAGCGTCTCCTCACGGCCGTCGGCCCACCGAACGCTGGCGCGCGCACTGATCCGGCTGTATCCGCCGCTGATCGGTTGATATGAGACCACGTGCGCGCCCCGGCCCGGCTCGACGTCGGCCAGGAAGCGTTCGAGCCGCTCGATCATGTCCATGGGCAACTGCGGGCTCTCTCTAGAAAGTGACCAGTGCGGGATCGACAGCAGTGAGGTGATGAAACTCGTTGAGTGTGTGGATCACCCGGCGTCCGTACCGCGCCCGGACCTGGCTGACCGAAGCGTGCGCCGGCCGGAAGAACATGTCCTCGTCCAGGCCCAGGATATGACCGAGGTAGGCATTGATGACGCCTCCGTGACACACGATCGCCAGGTGCACCCCGCCGTGAAGCGCCAGTATTCCCTCGACGACGGTCACCACTCGATGCCGGAACTCTTCGCTGCCTTCCGAGAAAGGCGAGACGTCCCAACGCCGCTCTTGGACGAAGCGTTCCTCCACCCCGTGCCACATGACGGGCGGCAAGATGTCCTCGAGCCGGACGCCGTCCGGGACGTCACGGTAGGTTTCCACCTCCCGCAACTCCGGATAGACCACGGGCTCCAATCCATGCGGCGCCGCGATGTGACGGGCCGTCTCCGACGCCCGAACCAGATGGCTGCAGAGCACGGCATCGAGGGGCGCATCGGCGAAGGCCGCACCGACCGCCGCGGCCTGTCGCCGACCGAGGTCCGAGAGCGGCGGATCCGTCCATAGCGCCGGCGTGAAGGACCCGCTGGGAATGTCCTGCTTGCCATGGCGCACGAACGAGAGCGTGACGACGCCGGGCTGATTGGTGAGGAACGGGCGATCCAGCGACGTGGGAGATGGGGGTGCAGCCGGCGGCCTGCGTGGCGGCGACGGTGTCGAGGGCGAGGCCGGAAGCGGGGTGCGGCTGCATAGCGGCTGATCGTATGGCACGTGTGAGAGCTGGATGCGCCTTGTGTCTTCGGTCCAGAACTGTTGCCCCCCGCCCGAGGCCACGGCGATAATCCGGGTCACGTGACGTAGTTTCACAACACGGAGTTCTCTATCTAGGAGACACGCGATGGTCTACATCCCACATCGCGGCGACCTGCCGGCGCGGATCGGTCCAGGTGTGCCGCTCATCCCCGACATCGGACCGGCTCAACTCGATTCATCGGTCTACACCGACCCCGCTCGGTTCGAACAGGAGCGACGAAAGGTCCTCAACCGCAGCTGGCAGATCGTCTGTCGATCCGAAGAAATTCCGAATACCGGCGATCACGTCGTCTGGGAGGGACAGGGCGAGACGATCGTCATCAGTCGGCGTCGAGACGGCGGGGTGAGCGGCTTCCACAACGTCTGCCAGCATCGCGGAGCCCGCATCGTCCCTGAGTCGGGCAAGGCAGCTCGTCGATTCACCTGCCGCTGGCACAGCTGGAGCTACGACCTCGAGGGCACCGTCGTCGGCGTGCCGGACCGCGAGGACTTCGACGAGAAGGCCCTCGAGGGGCTGTGTGCGCCTGCCGGTCGAGTGCGGGGAGTGGGGCGGTTGGGTCTGGGCAGTGCTGGCCGGTCCCGGTGTCGCCCCACCGTTGCGGGATTGGATCGGCCCGGAGATAGCCGCAGATCTCGGTGTCTACCGCATGGAGGACATGGAGCTGCACGACAAACTGGTATGGGAACTTCCGGCCAACTGGAAGGTCGTCATCGACGGCTTCAACGAGAACTATCACGCGGCCCATCTGCACACGATCTCGCCGCAGGACGTCAAGGACGGCCGGTTTAGCACGTATTTCGTCTTCGGGCGGAATGGGATGATGGTCGTCCCGTACAAGGGCGTGCTATCCGAGCTGATGCAGACCGCCGACCATCAGAGCCTGGCGATCTGCCACTACACGATCTTCCCAACCTCGGTGTTCAACAACAATCCCAACCACATCCAGCTCTTCCGATCTGTGCCGCTAGCGGTCGACCGCACTCGCTTCGAGGTGTGGGAACTCTGGTACAAGGACGGCGATGACGAGTATCTGGAGAAGGTCGGCGCGCACTGGGAGCGGCTGAAGGGCGTCGTCCAGGAAGACGTGGACATCTACCAGGAGTGGGCGGCGGCAAGCCGATCAACGGCCTACACGCGCAACATCTTCAACAACCGTGAGTGCAAGATCACCCACTTCCACCAAGTCGTGCAAGACATGCTCGACGCCGACTGAGACGGGATCCCCATGGCTGCCCCCCATTACGTCGCAGGAATCGACTTCAACCCGGCGGTGCGCCAGGACGCCTTTGACGTAATGGCGCGCCTGCTCGAGCACTACCGCAACAAGTCGACCGATCAGGCACCGGAGCAATGGCACGAGCCAGTGCAGGCCTACCGGGACGCACAGCTGTGGGAGCGGGAGATGGCGGTGGTGCACGGAAAGGTGCCGCTGCCGCTCGCGCTGTCCTGCGAGCTACCCGACCCAGGCACATACAAGGCCATTGACGTCGCGGGCACCCCAGTGCTGATCACTCGGGACTCGGCCGGTGAGGTGCACGCGATGGTCAACGTCTGTCGGCATCGCGGATCCGAGATCATCGGCGAGGGCACCGGCAAGGCGCATCGGCTGACCTGCCCGTATCACTCGTGGAGCTACGACCTGAAGGGCTGCCTGCTCGGTGTCTACGGCGAGGACACGTTCGGCGGGGTGGACAAGGACAGCATGAGCCTGCGTGCGCTGCCGGCTGCGGAGCGCGCGGGGCTGGTCTTCGTCTCTCTCGACCCCACGGCAACCATCGACCTGGACGAGTGGCTCGGCCCGGAGCTGATCATGTTGCTCGAGGCCATGGCGTTGGATCGGTGCTACCACTACTCGACGCGCACCCTCGACGGACCGAACTGGAAGGTCGTCATCGACGGCTACCTCGAGGGCTACCACTTCGCATCGCTGCACCGGACCACGGTTTACCGGACGAATTTCTCCAACATGGCCGCCTTCGACAGGTGGGGACCGCATCAGCGCAACGCGTTCGCGTTGCGCCCGATCGCAAACGCGGTTGACCTGCCGCGCGAGCAGTGGGATCCGGCGCTGTGCGTTGGGGCCATCTATTGGTTGTTCCCCGGGCTGGCTGTCGCCGGTGGCTGGCGATCCCAAGTCGTGGTGTCGCTGGTGCTACCGGGCGCAAGTTGGGACACGTCACATACTCAGCAGATCATGACACTGCGCCACGAGCCGCAGGACGACGACGAGCGCAAGGCGGCGGCCCACACCCGCGACTGGTTCCACGACGTGGTCATGGACGAGGACTACGCCTGCGGCTACGGGGTGCAGCGGGGTTTGGCTGCCTTCGCCGACGAGGAATTCGTGTTCGGCCGTAACGAGCCGGGCGTCCAGCACTTTCACCGAGTCTTGAAGGAGATGGTCCCGTGAGCGGTGGCGGAACGACGGACATCGACGAGGCCGTGATGCCATCGGGTGTTGCCGCAGCGCCGCTCTTGGACAAGCGGGTCGCGGTGATCACCGGCGGCTCGCGGGGGATCGGCCGTGGCATCGCCGAGAAGTTCCTCGCCGAAGGCGCCGCGGTCGTCATCGGCGGCAAGTCCCAGGACAAGGGCCTGCGGGCCATCGAGGAGATGGGCGTCGGCGACCGCGCGACGTTCCTGCAATGTGACGTCCGGCGGGAGGACGACGTCAACAACCTGGTCGACGAGGCGGCAAAGCGCTACGGGTCGGCCGACATTCTGGTCAACAACGCCGGAGGTAGCGACCGGTGGGCCCTGGTACACGAGCTGTCCGACGAGGCGTGGCAGAACGCCCTTGACCTGAATCTGAACGCTGTGTTCTGGGGCACCCGGCGGGCGCTCAAGTACATGCTCGACCGTGGGTGGGGCCGCATCATCAACATCTCCTCGGTGGAGGGCAAGCAAGCCAACAAGCCGGCGGTCAGCCACTACATCACGAACAAGCACGCGATCAACGGATTCACCAAGGCGGTTGCGCACGAGTACGGGCCTCGGGGCATCACGTGCAACGCGATCTGCCCAGGCGCGGTCGAGACGGACCTGATGATGGAGGCGGGGCCGACCGTCGCGGCGCAGGCCGGCATCACCTACGAGCAGTTCCTGGACAACTATGCGCAGGAAGCGGCGATCAAGCGGCTCAACACCGTCGAAGAGGTCGCGGCAATGGCGACGCTGCTGGCGAGCGAGGTCGGCGGTGGTATCACCGGCGCGTTGATCAACGTCGACGGCGGCACCTCGCAATGGTGAATCCGGCAGCGGACCTGCCGGAACGGTGGCTCACCGACTGGGACCGCAGCGACCGCATGCCGTTCTACACCCGGGCCAACGCGGGGGAGGTGCTGCCCGACCCGGCCAGCCCGCTCGGCTGGACGCTGGTGTTCGAGGAGGGCCTGCTACCCGGCTGGTTGCGGGGCTTGGTGGAGTTCGGCATCTACCGGGACGGCGAACTCCCGATGGATCGTCCGCCGGTCGCCGGGCTGTTCGGCGGCTACTTCTACATCAACCTGTCCCACTGCCGGGTCATGGCCATCCGGATGGGGATGACGGTCGAGGCGTTCGACGCGGCGTTGCTGGGCAGCGCCGAGGTTGCCCCGCCCTACAAGCCGCACCCCGACGATGTGAACGAGGCCTGCTCGGCGAAGGTCGCTTCGACTATCGGCCAGATGCTGGCTGCTTCGTCGTTCCCGGAGATCGACGAGGACCTGGCTCGGGTGCTGGGCAAGCGGCGCAACCGGCCCGATCTTTCGGCCCTGTCCGACGCGGAGCTGGTCGCCTACGCCCGGAGTTTCTTGCCCGAGCTGGACAACGCGTTCGCCCGTCACGACTACTCGACACTCGGCTCCGCGGTCGGGCCGGCGATGCTGGCCGACCTGTGTGCTGCCGCGGGCGAGCCGGAGGCATTGCTCGATCTGATCTCCGGACTCGGCGAGGTGCCGTCGGCGTCACCGTCCTGGGGCCTGTGGCAGCTGTCGCGTGCGGCTAACGCGTCTGGCCAGGTCACGGCGTTGTTCGATCGCGGCCCGTCGGCGGTGCTCGAGGCGCTGCAGGGCGGTGACGAGGCGATTGCCGACTTCCGGCGCCAGTTCGATCAATTCCTCGCCGACTATGGCCAGCGTGGTCCGAATGAGTGGGACATCCGGGCGATCTCGTGGGAGGCCGGCCCGGAGCAGGCGCTCGCGCTCGTCGACAGCATGCGGCATATGCCGGACGAGAACTCGCCCGACGCTCGTCACGACAAGCTGGCGGCCAATCGGGCGTCGACGGCCGCTACGCATTCGAAACGCGCTCGCCGGCGACGAGACCCGGCAGCAGACCTTCGACATCGCTTTGCAGTCCGCGGCCCGCATGATCCCGTTACGGGAGCAGACGAAGCTGATCGCGGTCACCACGATCAACGAGGTGCGGATGGCGATGCGCGAGCTCGGCCGGCGCGGTGTCTCCGCCGGCCGATTCGCGGCGCCGGAAGATGTGACGATGCTGCTCGAGTCCGAGCTCGACAGCTACGTGACCGATCCCGAACTGCTTCGTCCCGATCATCGCCGAACGGCTGAAGCAGTATCGCGCCCTGTTCGAGATCGAACCGCCATTCATCATCGACGCGGATCCGGAGCCGTTACCGGCCTGGCCACGCCGTTCCCGGCCGCGGCCTCCGGCGGCCCGACCGGGCGATGTGTTGCGCGGCATCGGCGGCAGCGCCGGTCAGTACCAGGGCGCCGCTCGGGTCGTGCTCGACCTGGAGACGGCGATGGCCCTCGAACCCGGAGAGGTGATGGTCGCGCCGCTCACCGACGCCGCCTGGACGCCGCTGTTCCTCGTCGCCGGCGCGGTGGTTGTCGACGTGGGCGCGCTGAACAGCCACGCGGTGGTTGTGTCGCGAGAGCTCGGCATCCCGTGCGTGCTGTCCCTCGACGACGCCACCCTGCGGCTGCGCGATGGCATGCAACTGATCGTTGACGGCACGGCAGGCACAGTGACGGTAGGTGGGGAATGAACGGACGGTTCGAGGGCAAGGTCGCGTTTGTTACCGGTGGTGCGTCCGGCCTCGGCGCTGCCGCGGCCCAGCGCTTCTCCGACGAGGGCGCGCAGGTCGCGGTCGCTGACATCGACGGCGCGGCCGCGGAGAAGCTGGCCGCGAGCTTGCGGGACGGATACGCGGTACAGCTCGACACCTCGGACGCCGAGTCCGTCGCTCGGGGCGTAGCCGACGCTGTCGAGCACTTCGGCCGGCTCGATGTCGTCTTCAACAACGCGGGCATCACGGGCGCGCAGCAGATCCTGCACGAGCTGGATGTCGAGGACTGGAACCGGGTGCGGGCGGTCAATGGCGACGGCATTTTCTACGTCATGAAGTATGCGATCGAGGCCATGCTGCGGACCGGCGGCGGCAGCATCGTCAACACCTCGTCGACGGCTGGACTGACCGGTCAGCTGAACATCTCGGCGTACACCTTTGCGAAAGCCGGAATCGTTGGATTGACCCGCTCAGCGGCGATTGAGTACGCCAAGCAGAACATTCGGGTCAACGCGATCGCACCGACCGTCGTGTGGACGCCACTGGTGCAGCGCTTCGCCGAGTCGGCGCCCGATCCGGTGGCGATGCGCGCGTTGATGGAGAACTACAACCCGATGCCCGGCATACCGACGGCGGAGGATGTGGCGGCGCTCGTGGCGTTCCTCGCGTCAGACGAGGCGCGCTGGATCACCGGCCACACCGTGCCGATCGACGGCGGCTACGTGGCCCAGTGACTCCGTCCGGCGGTCGCCGGAGGAGTCACTCAGCTCGTGATCTTGGACTTAGTGCCTCAAGAGCGACGATAAGTCCAAGATCACGAGGATAGCGGGGCCGCTACACCCTACGGGCGCTGCGAGCCGCCAGGGCGACGGCAATGATCAGGGCGGCACCGTTGAACAGGTCGTTGACGTATACCGGTGCTCCGGCGAGCTGGAGGCCCTTGACGCCGGTGGCCAGCAGGTAGATGGCCACGAGGGTGCCGATGACATTCACCCGGCCCGGCTTGATCTGAGTCGAACCCAGGAACACCGCGGAGAAGGCAGGCAACAGGTACGACGGGCCGATGTCGGGCGATGCTGTGCCAAGGCGGGCGGCCAGCACAACGCCGGTAAACCCCGCGACGAGCGAGGACGCGACCAGAGATCCGAAGACGACGCGGTTGACTCGAACACCCGCGAGCCGCGCGGCCTGGGGATTGCCGCCGGACGCGTACAGGTAGCGACCGACCGGCAGGTACTCGATGACGATGTAGATGATGATCGCTAGAACGATCATCACGTAGAACGGCAGCGGGATACCCAGGAAAGGCTTAGACCCAAGATCGAGGAAACTGGAGCTGAAGCCCTCGGTGATCTGCTTGCCGTCGGTAATCCAGTACTCGGCCGCGACGAGCAGACTACTCATACCCAGCGTGGCGATGAACGAGTTGACCCGGAGTCGCACGACGATAAATCCGTTGGCAGCACCAATGAACGCGCCGGCGGCGATCGCAGCGATCGCAGCGATCCAGGCACTGTGCCCGTTGCTCTGGAAGTAAGCCACGATGGCTACCGAGACACCTAGAACGCCGGCAAACGACAGGTCGAAGACGCCGGCCGCGAGCGGGATGATGATGCCCAGCGCGAGCATCGCCGTGATGGCCTGGTCGCCGGCGACGATCTTCGCATTGTCGGTTGTCGGGAACAGGTCCGGAGTCCAGAAGCTGAACAGGATGATCAGCGCGGCCCACACGTAGAGGCCGCTGAAGCGGTCCATACCGAGGTTGATCCGGCGCCGCTTCTGGCCCTCCTCGGCGCGCAGGTTCACCCACTCCGGCGACCAGATCCGCCTCGACGACCGGGTTGGCCGCCTCGGCCGCGGACGGCTGTGGTTCCAGGTCCGGCGTCGTGACTACTCGGCCCTCGGCGGGGTTGCGATCGCCATCCCGATCTGCGTTCATGCTGCCGCTCCTTGCCCGGCGCCGATGGTCGCGGCCGTTATTCGGTCAGGGTCAATGTGTGGGCGTCGCAATTCCTCAGCGAAGCGGCCACCCCGTAGGACGAGCACCCGCTCGGCGAGCCGGGTCAGCTCGCTGTGGTCGGTCGATACGACCAGGACCGCCGCACCGTCGGCGGCCGCCTCCTCGACCAGAGTATGGATATCAGCCTTCGCACCGACGTCAACGCCCTGCGTGGGCTCGTCGAGGAGAAGCACGGCCGGTTTCTGCCGCATCCAGCGGGCGAGCATCACCTTCTGCTGGTTCCCACCCGACAAGGTGGCGAGATGCCGTTCCGGCTCCGGCGGCTTGACTCGGAGCTTCTGCAGCCACGTGCGCACCTCGGATACCTCTCGGCGCCGGCTGAGCAGACCGCGGCGCAAGAAATCCCCAGGGCTGACGATCGAGACGTTCTCGCGCAGCGTGGAGTCCAGGAAGGCCGCGTTGGCGTGCCGCTCGGCCGGGACTAGCCCGAGGCCGGCGCTGACCGCCTTGTCCGGGCGGCCCTGCTGCACCAGCGTGCCGCCGATGCTTACGTCGCCCTGACGCGGGACCCCGCCGAACAGCGCAAGGGCAATTTCCTCGCGTCCCGAGCCGGTGATCCCCGCGATGCCGATCACTTCACCCGCCTGTACGTCGAGGTCGACTCCCTGCAGCACCCCCGTCCGCAGGCCGCGAACCCGGAGCACCGTCTCCCCGTGGGACTCCGGAGTCGACTCGGGCATGTCGAACTGCTCGAGCTTTCGTCCGATCATCAGCGCGATGAGCGCATCCTCGTCCAGTCCCTCCACCGGCCGGGTGATGATGTGCCGGCCGTCACGCAGCACAGTGACGGTGTCGCAGAGGGTGAAAACCTCGTCGAGGTGATGCGAGACGAACAGTACGGCTACGCCTCGGTTACGCACGCCACGGACGACGTCGAACAAGCGCTCGATCTCAGCGGCCGGGAGGTTCGCCGTCGGCTCGTCCAAGACGAGGACCCGGGGAGGCGTCGCGCGCGGAGACAGGGCACGAGCCAATGCGATAGCTGTGCGTTCGCTGATGACCAGATGACCGGTCGGTTGCCGGACGTCGATGTCGTAGCCCAGATCCTTCAGTGTCTTACGGGTAAGCCGTGCCTCGCGCCGCCAACTGATGAGACCCATGCGGTTGCGCTCATAACCGTGCCCCATGGCCAGGTTGTCAAGCGCGTCCAGCGTCGGCACCAGCCCGAGGTCCTGATGAACGAAGCGCAGACCGGCATGGTCACCCGCGCCTGCGACCCCGAGCGCGAGCGGGTCGCCATCGACGAACACTTCCGCCCCGGGGTCGGGCTCGTAGAAGCCGGCGAGCACCTTGATCATCGTCGACTTGCCGCAGCCGTTCTGGCCGACCAGCGCCCGGATCTCGCCCGGTTGCAACTCCACGTCGACGTCGGCCAGCGCCCGCTGACCTGGGAAGGTCTTGGAAAGCCCTCGTATTTGCAAGGCTGGCGTCTCCGGCATCCGACTCCTTCAGAGCTCACGAGTGCCAGTTACCGTACTGCGCACGCAGTAACCCCAGACTGTAGGCCCCAGTCACATAAGTCCGCTAGAGGTGGGGCGTGCGTATCGGTGCGGATCCAGTGTGCGCCCTGAGCAGGAGGACCCGGACTGATGTACGAGAGATAACGATCCTGCACCCAGTGTCAAGAAACTTAGGCCTAACCGTTGTGAACCCCCAACCGCGCCGGTTAGGTTGCTCGCCACGTAGCCGTGTAGTCATCGGTGGGGCGGCTGTGTCCGGCCCTGCCACGTGCCGCCTGGGCGGCACGCTAACCACGAGGGCTGTAGCCCCACTCGAACGAAGGAGTTGCAGGGATGTTGAGCCCAAAGGCAACCATCGGGGTCTTCGTGGCCCTGACGCTGACGGTCGGGGGTGCGGCGGCCTGCAGCAGCAGCAAGAGCAGCAGCAGCGGAGGCACCGGCGGTGGCAGCAGTAGCGCGGGTGGCGGCGGCGGCAGTGCCCAAGCGGCAGCCAACATCGAGCCGTTGCTGAAGCCGCCAACCAGCATCAATATCACCCAAGCGCTGACCAAGAAGCCGGCCACCGGGAAGAAAATCTGCATCACGCAAAGCTCTGAGCCGGTCACGCTGGAAACCAACAAGGGCTTCGCTGACGCGGCGGCAGCAGTCGGCTGGACCGTCAGCGTTGTTCCGGAGGGCACTGGTCCGGAGGATCCGGCGAAGGCCTTGGGTCAATGCATCGACCAGCACCCGGACGCGATCTTCATCTCCGGCCAAACCCTCTCGACAATGCGGTCCCAGATCGAGCGGGCGAAGTCGGAGAAGATCCCGGTGTTCCAGTCCGACAGCGGCGAACCTGTCAAGCAGGACGGGAGCATCTACGTGATGTCGCTGGACAGCTTCCAGCAGACCGGTGCCTGGGGCAAGATGATCGCGGACTACATCGCGACCAAGGGCAGCAAGCACACCCTGGTCGTCGACCTCTCGCTCTACCCGATCCTCCACGCATTCTCTGAAGGCGTTGTCAACGAGCTGAAGGCCGTCAGTCCGAGCACCAAGACCACGCTGCAAGACACCCAGATCACCGACCTGATCGGCGGCAAGATCCCGAGCCAAGTCGTCAGCGCGATCCAGCGCAACCCCGACATCGACTGGGTCGTCTTGTGCCTCGGTGACATGACGACCGGTTTGAAGGCCGCGCTGCGCGGTGCCGGTCAGGGAAGCAAGGTGAAGATCGGCGGCGAGAGCGCGAGCACCGCGAACATCACCGCCTTGAAGAACAAGGACGAGGACGTCTGGACCGGGTTCGCGGCAAAGATCCACGGCTGGCGGCGCATCGACGCGGCGGCGCGGGTCTTCAACGGTGAAAGCCTCGACCCCAACAACAACGCCTTGCTGCCGACCCAATTGCTGACGCAGGACAACGTGAGCTCGGCCCCGCTCGACACCGACGGCTACTACCTCGGCGTGCCCGACTACAAGAACCAGTTCCTGAAGCTATGGATGATGAGTAGCTGATCTGTCGCAAACAGCGGCGTGGTGCCCGGCGGGAGTCGCCCCGGAGCACCGCGCCGCTGTCTGTCGCGGTCTCGGGTATCACGAAGGAAGGTGCTCCTTTCGTGTCTGACCTAGCGGAACTGCTCGACAAGCAGGCGATCACCGAGACCTGCTACCGCTACGGCATCGCGCTCGACAGCCGTGACTGGGCAGCACTGGCACGCTGCTTCACGCCAGGACGCCGGTGCCTATCTACACGGGCCTGCCGCCCGCTGTTGGCTATCAGGCCATCGAGGACACGTGCCGTGCCACCTTGACACCACTCACCGCCAGCCAGCATCTGATCGGCAATGTCACCGTCACGCTCGATGGCGACGCGGCCGACTGCGTCAGTTATCTACAGGCACAGCACGTGAAGACCGGAACGCCAGGTGGCGACAATTTCACCATCGCGGGTCGCTATCGCGATCGGTTCGTGCGCACCGACGAGGGCTGGCGCATGCAGGAACGGCACCTCGACGTGATGTGGACGGCCGGCAATCCGGCCGTGCTCGAGCCCTAGAGCAGGCCTTCAGGGTTTGTCGTCTTGTCGGGCGGCGTCCGGGGTGTCACGCCACATCTGGGTGCTGTCGAATCCGATGCGGCCCTCGGGAACAACCTCGAGCACTACTCGCCGCGGTGAGTTGAGGTGCCGTGCGAATGCGGCGGCGGCATCCGGATCACCTGGGCGAACGGCGGCGGCAAGAGCCGGATAGAACCACGACTTCGTCTCGTCGTCGTCATGGATGATGCAGCGGCCCTTGTAGGTCAGAGATTGGCGGGTCGAGATGCCGGTGCCATGGGAGCTCACCGCGATGCTCACCCGTGGATCGCGCCGCACCGCTGGCACCCGGGCCCGTTGGCTGCTCGCGGTCAGCCAGAACCGGCCGTCGCGGAAGACGAAATTCATGATCACTCCGAGCGGGTGCCCCTCGCTATTACTCCAGATGAACGTGCATTCCGTCTGGCTGCCGAGGAGCTCGGATTCGGCCGCGTCGCCGAGTCCGTAGACCGTGACGTCTTCGTAGTCTTTGTCGGACACCATCACCCTTCCGGTAGCGGGTTTACCGTCCCGGGGTCCATCGCGCCCCGGTAGACGAGGTGGAAACGGCGGACACCGAAGCGCCACTCTCCCTCGTCGCGAACGTACGTGTCGTCGTAGTGGCCGAGATGCATCACGCCGGAACCATCGGGCAGATGGTTCAGTTCCAGGACGTACCAGCTTCCGCACACCGCTCCATCGACCAACCCGACCGTGCCCGACGCGGGCAGCTGGGCAACCCACGGATACTTGGCGATCGAGTTCTGCCAGAGCGCGAACGTCTCGTCCCGGCCGTGAGTTATCCGCCCGCCGCCGAGATCCCACGTGCAGTCCGCCGCCCACGTGGCGATCCACGCCGCGGCGTCGCGGCGGCATACGGCGTCGCCGTATCGAGCGAGCAGGTTCCGGATTGCCAGCTCGTCGGCAGAGTCGAGCGGCGTGGTGCCGTTCATCCAGTACTAGCTCGACGACGCGGAGGCAGGCATCTGCAGGGCCGTGAGCTCGAAGTACTCGGCTAGACCGTGCTCGCCGAGTTCCCGGCCGACACCGGACAGGCGGTAGCCGCCGAAGGGGGCTCGGACATTGAATCGCCCACCGTTCACGGCTACTTGCCCGGTTCGCATGCGCCGGGCGACCGCGATGGCCCGTTCCTCGTCGCTGGACCAGACACCCCCGGACAGTCCGTAATCGGAGTCGTTCGCGATCTGGACCGCATGGTCGTCGTCGTCGGCCGGCAGCACGACGAGGACCGGTCCGAAGATCTCCTCCCGCGCGATCACCATGTCGGGATTCACTCGGGAGAACACCGTCGGGCGTACGTAGAACCCGCGTTCGAGGCCGTCGGGAGAGTCGGGCCCACCGCTGACCAGGGTGGCGCCTTCGGCGACGCCCTGGTCGATGTACCCGCGGATGGTGTCGCGCTGCCCCGCAGTGACCACCGGGCCGACGTCGGACGCCGCATCCAGCGGATCACCCACCTGCATCGCCCCGACGAGGTCGGCGAGGCCGTCTTCCACTGCGTCGACCTGCCCCCGCGGCACAATGAGCCGGGTCAAGGCCGAACAGGATTGGCCGTTGTTGACGAAGCCGCTGCGCACGGCAACCGGCAGGGCGACGGCGAGGTCGCTGTCGTCCAACAACACGAACGCGGACTTGCCACCGAGCTCCAGCGTGACCCGCTTGACCGTGCGAGCGGCCTTTTCGGCGACGCTGATTCCGGCCTGGGTCGATCCGGTGATGCTGACCATGTCGACCTGGGGATGCCCGGCGAGCAGGTCGCCGATCTCCCGTCCGGGCCCACTGACGACGTTGACAGTGCCTGGCGGCAGACCGAGATCGTCGATGATCTCGGCCAACTCGAAAGCGGCAAGCGGGGCCGCACCGGCCGGCTTGAGGATCGTCGCGCAGCCAGCGGCCAGCGCTGGCGCCAACTTCGCGGCAAGCTGGTACAGCGGGTAGTTCCACGGGGTAATCGCCGCGACTACACCGGCCGGCTGCCGGATCAGCAGGGAAGTTCCTATCCGCTGTTCGAGCGGAAATTCCTCGAGGATGTCGGCGATCGAGCGGAACACGTCGACGGACAAACCGACCTGTACGCGCCGCGATGTGGCGATCGGCGTGCCGACCTCGCGGCTCATGAGGTCGGCGAGTTGAGCTTCGCGGGCTGCGAGACCATCGGCGATGGCTCGCAACGTTGCCACCCGGTCGGCAACCGAGCTCGCGGCCCAAGCCGGAAACGCCGTCCGGGCGGCGGTGACTGCCTTTTCGACCTCAGCGGCAGCGCCTCGGGGCACGCTGCCCATAGGCTCTTCGGTGCGGCAGTCGACGACCGCGATGTCGCCGCTCGACTGGGGTGCCGTCCAGCGCCCACCGATATAGAGCTCTTTGCGGACCTCCACGGCAACCTCCCAGCACGTCCCTGCGGAGCACAAGTGAAGTTACCGGAGAACACCGCCAGTTACGACCGTTGCGGTCCAAACAAGGCGCCGTGTAAGTATCTACAGGACGACTTCGTAAACCAGCGGGGTCTCAGGTCGAACCAGGGAGGCGAGCGTGCACATCGGTCTGACGTTGCCTCAGCTCGGTGGCCACGTCACTCGTGACGGATTGCGCGGATTCTGCGAGCGGGCCGAGGAGCTTGGCTACGGCAGCCTGTGGGTGCAGGAGCACCTGTTCTACCCACACCACCCGGTCTCCGGATACTCGGCTCGTCCCGGCCTCGCGGTGCCCGAGGCGTATCGCAGCGTGCTGAGTGCGCTGGAGACGCTGACCGCGGCGGCCGCGTGGACGACTCAGCCGGTTATCGGCACCAGCATTCTGGTCGCTGGACTTCATCGACCCGTCGCCTTGGCTCAGCAGCTGGCCACCATCGATCTACTTTCCGCGGGGCGGCTCGTCGCGGGCTTCAGCGTCGGCTGGTCGGACGAGGAGCACCAGGTCATGGACGTGGACCCCCGCACCCGGGGTGCGCGGTGTGACGAGCTGATCGACGCGCTGCTCGCGTGCTGGGGTCCCGATCCGGTCGAGTTCTCGGGCCGGTTCTTCACGATCCCGACATCGGACGTGAGACCTAAGCCGGTACAGCATCCGCGACCCCGGTTGCTGTCGGGCATGCGCTCGCCGGCGGGGCTACGCCGCACCGCCGAGAAGTTCGACATCTGGAACCCGGCGTCTGGCGCGCTCGAGCAGCATCTGGAGATGCTGGCCACGATTGCCGAGATGCGACCCGCCGGGTTTGCTCCGGTCGAGCTGTACCGCCGGTTGTTCACGACACCGCCGGTCCAGGTTGCGAACCTGCGGGTGGCGACGGTGGACGAGCTGTGCGCCGAGGTGGCGAAGTCCCGCGACGCCGGCGTATCGACGGTAATCGTCGATACGAACTTCGACCCGAAGCTCGACACACCGGAGCGGTGGGCGGCGGTTCCCCGAGCGCTCGCCCCGTTGCTTGATGCTGCCGCCTGAGCTGCGCGCCGCGCTCTGCGGCGGCGAAATGTCAGCGGTGCTCCACCGACCGTCCGCCCTCGCGGCCGCCGCCGACGAGCAGGTTCTGCCCGGTGACCCACGACGCGGCCGGCGATGCGAGGTAGAGCACTGCAGCGGCCATGTCCTGCGGCGTGCCCATGCGTCCGAGCGGCACCGTGTCGATCAGCTTCGGTAGGTCGTCGGCTGTGAACTCGAGAACGTCGTAGAACGAGTCGGTCGGCACCATGCCCGGCGACACCGCGTTCACCCGGATACCCTGCGATGCCAACTCGGCCGCCATCGTGTAGGTCAGGTTGATCAGGGCTGCCTTCGCCGCCGCGTACGCACCCGTGTTCGGCGCGGCTCGCATTCCGGCACCGGACGCGATGTTGACGATCGCCCCGCCGCGTGCCATCCGGTGTGCGGCGGCCCGAGCGCCCGCGAATGCCGCGACGAGGTTCAGCTCGAGCATGTCTCGTATCTGAGCGTCGGTCGTGTCCGCAAGCGGACGCACGCCGCGGTCGTCCGTCCCGCCGGCGTTGTTCACCCAGATGTCGAGGCGGCCGAAGTTGTCGACCGCCGCCTGCGCGAGTTGCTCGGTGATGTTCTCGCGCAGGTCGCCCGGTAGTTCTACGGCTTGTCGGCCGCGCCCACGGACTTGCTCGGCCACCCTCGCGACGTCGGCCGCGCGGCGCGCCGTGACCACCACGTCCGCTCCGGCCTCTGCCAACGCAACGGCGATCGCCGCGCCGATGCCCCGGCCCGAGCCGGTAACGACGGCGGCCCGACCATCGAGCCGGAACAGGTCCAGGATCGAGGTCAGGGAGCCTTCTCCAGCCACTGATCGAGCAGGTGGTGGAAATGCCGGATCTTGCTTTCCTGGTAGACGCCAAACGTCACGCCCGGTTTGCGGGTGGTACGCAGGCCCTTCTGCACCGCCTCGAGGTTGAACTCGTCCTGGTCGAAGACCCGGGCGAGTGAGCCGAGCGATTCGACCGCAGTTCGCCACGGCTCGTCAGCGCTGAGGCGGGTCTCCGAGACCGGGGCAGGTCGTTCGCCGGCAAACGGGGAAAGTAGCAGGACCTCCATGATGCAGCTGCGATGATCGTCGCCGTTGGGCCGGAAGCGGTAGGTGATCTGGTTGTAGCCTCCCCACGGGTGCATGTTCGGGAACACCGTCAGGTAGTAGCTGTCGACGAGTTCGGCGTCCGTCAGCTGCTGCACCTCGTCGCCAAGTAGTGAGCGCAGCGATCGGCGAGCCGCTTCGGCGAGCGTCTTGCGAGCGGTGCTGCCTTCTGACACCTCCAACATCGGCGGATCGTCGACGCGCTGGTCGATCTGGCTGTTCAGCCGCTGCTGCTCGCTCGGATCCCAGGACAGGTAAGGGCTCGGCACGCCCCGCGCAGAGATCGCGCGTGACACGTTGCCGAACACGTCGTACTGAGAGTTGGCATCGCCGAATCCGGCCAGCAGCTGCGGATGCGTTGTGATGACGTGGAAGGACTCCATGAAGGCTTCCTGCGCGACCTTCCAGTTAACCCGCAGAATTTTGGATACGTGTACGCGGGTGTAACGGTGCTCGAGCGGCCAGCGCTCGAAGAACGTCGGTAGTTCACCGAGGTAGTCCTCGAGCGGTTCGCAGTTCGGATCGGGATTCACGAACACGAAGCCGCCCCAGGTGCCAACCCGAACTTCCGGCAGCCGGAACGCGTTCGGCTTGACCTGCGGGAAGTCCCACGCACTCGGCACGCGCTTGAGCTTTCCGGTCAGAGACCAGCAAAAACCGTGGAACGAGCACTCCAGCTCGCTGACCCGGCCTCGGCCGTCACGCAGGGCGCGGCCGCGATGTAGGCACGCGTTGATGTACGCCTTGATGCCGTCACGACCGGGTGCGGCGCGAACCAGCAAGATCGACGTGTCGCAGATGTCGTACACCTCGGTGTCGCCGACCTCCGCCAGGACCTCCTCGCGGCAGGCGAACTGCCATACCCGCGACCAGAGCCGCTCCTTCTCGAGCTCGTGGAACTCCCGGGACAGATAGCGCTCGACCGGGATGTCGGCCTCGCCGAAATAACCGGGCTGGTTGCGTCGCATGGACGCAGGTACCGGCTTGCTGTCCAGATCCAGTAGGTCTTGGTATGACGGCCCGTTGCCGAGGAACCCGGTCTGCGGCCGTGTCTCGGCGGTCAGGAGAACGTCTCCTCGACCTCGAAGCGGCGACTGCGGGACGCGGCTCCGCCCGCGGTTCGCCCGCCGCTGGCGATCCACCGACATAGCTCGGGATCGGCTCGCCGTACCTCACCGGTCACCCAGCGACCGTCCCGATCAAAGCGCCCCTGCCGACCCTTCCGATCGGTGACCAGCACCGGCCCGAGGTCGTCTTCGGCCCACTCGTACACCGCGCCACTCAGCGCATGTTCGATCTTCCGCATCCTCGCTCCCTCGCCACGGTCACCACCGACATTCGGCCCGGCGTCGCCAGTAACAACAGGAGATGTGTAGAAAGGAACGTAGCAGGCGGCCCTCGGCGGCAACAACACTAACCGCGGTCCGCGGCGCCTTGCCGGAAGAGTTGCGCGTCGATCGGCATCGGCTCTCCGAGGGGTTCGCTGCGGGTCCATTCGTGCACGCAGACGCGATGGCTGATCGCCCACCGGCCGTCCCGGCATTCGTACTCGTCGAGGTAACGGCCCCACCACGTGTCCAAATAGGCGGTTCCTTCTGCGGCCGTGCGGCGCAGGTACGTCACGTTGTAGACCTCGCCCGTGGCGTGCCGCTCGTCTACGACCTCGATCGCGTGGTTGAGGACGCAGTGCATCGTCGCGTCGTAGCGCCGATGCGAATCGACCACCCGATCGCACAAGCCTCGCGCGGACCCGACGTAGACGCCATGATCATCGGTGGCGTCCTCGTGATACGCGCTGAACATCAACTCGGCGTCCAACCGGTCGACGCCGCGGCAATATCGCAACGCCGCCTGACGAATGGCCTCTTCGGCGCCGGCGGTCACCGCTCGGCGGGCATGTCGAGGACGCGGCTGATGCGATGGTGGCCCGACGGGCGCGGCGCGGCCACCCACACGCACAGCTCCGGATCCGCCTCGAACAAGGTGCCTTCGAGATGTTTCCCGCTCTGGTCGAAGCGCCCCCAACGATTGCCCATGATCACTCGCACTGTGCCGTCGCCGTCCCCGACGTAATACGCATTCGGGTTCAGCGGATGTTTGATCGCGCCGACGGGCGCGGTCATGACAGCGTCCCGCCTGACTGATCGGCCACCCACCTGCTCAACAGATCGTGGCGCCAGGTCAAGATGCCCTCCTGAGCCGTCGAGGCGATCACGTAAGGTCGGCGTGTCGTCTCCAGCCCGCGCTGCACTGCCTCCATGTTGAAGGTGTCCTGCTCCATCACCAAGCCAAGGGTTTGCAGCTCAGGTGCCTTCGTCCACGAGTCCTCGAAGTCCAGGTTCGTGACCTCAGCGGTTGCCGGCCGTTCGCCCCGATAGGGCGTCAGGAACATGACCTCGAAGATCGATTCGTCGTGCCGATCGCCATTCGGCCGGAACCGATAGATGATGCGGTTGTAGCCACCCCAGGGATGGAAATTCGGGAACACAATGTAGTTCCAGTGGTCGACTAGCTCGGCGTCGGAAATATCGTCTGCCTCGTCACCAAGCGCCTGGCGCCAACGCTCGCGGCCGGCTCGGGCCATCGCGTCGCGCGCGGTGCTGCGCTGTGAGAACGGAATCGGTAAGTCCTCGCCCTCGCGGACGTCGAGCATTCGCTTCAAGATGTCAGTTTCCGTCGCGTCGACGGGCAAGTCTTCGATCGGCGTGCCGGACGGGCTGATCTGCCGCGCATAGTTTCCGTAGACGTCGACGGCGGCGTTCGCGTCGCCGACGTAGGGAGCCGACTGGGGATGGGTGGCACCGAGGTGCAATCCCTCGTCGAACGCTTCCTGGGCGATCTTCCAATTGCAGCGGATCTTCTTGGCGACGTGTGCCTGCAGGTAGCGATGCTCGAAGTTCCACCGGGCGAAGTGCTCCGGCATCGTGCCGAGGAAGTCCTCGAGCGGTTCGGCGTCCGGACTCGGGATTGATGAACACGAACCCGCCCCACACGCCGACCTTGGCTTCCGGAAGGCGCCACGCGTCGCGGTCGGCCTCGATCTCGGGGAACTCGGCCGGTGCCGGTGTGTGGCGCAGCGTGCCGTCCAGTCGCCAGGTAAAGCCGTGGAAACTGCAGCGGAACTCGCTGCAGCGTCCGTCGTAGTCCTTCAGCGCGCGCCCTCGGTGCAAGCAGGCGTTGACGTACGCCTTAATGCCCTCCCGGGTGCGCACGATGAGGTAGGAATCCCCGGCAATGTCGTAGCGGACATAGCTGCCAACGTCTGGAATGTGCTCTTCCCGGCAGGCCATTTGCCAGACCTTGCGCCACAGGTGTTCGCGCTCGAGCAGGTGCCACTCCCGGCTCGTGTAGCGATGCACGGGGACGTGTTGACTCTTCGCGTGATACGGAACCCGCTCCCGCAGATATTCAGGTAACGGACGCTCGTCGTCGAGCACGAGGTCGTACCACAAAGTCGTCCGCTTGGCCCGATCCTCCGTGCGCTCCGAGGTCGTCATGGCTCCCTATTCTCTACCGCCCTGCCGGAAATCGGCCCGGCCGGCGGGTCCGACGCCCAAGAGCTAGCCCGGCACACGCGGTCGATCGCCTACGCCTTACTTTATGGGCACTCACTCTAATAAGTGGGGCTGACGATGTCGAGGTCGTCGACCCGCGGACTCGGCGCGCCAGGAATCAGCGGGCCAGGTAACCACCGTCGACCGCGAGCGTATGCCCGACGGTGTATGTCGATCGATCCGAACAAAGCCATAACACGGCATTCGCGATCTCAGCCGGGTCACCGAAGCGACCGACCAGGCTCATCCGGCTGATCACCTCAGTTTCGTCCGATCCTCGTGCCGCTATGGCTCCACGCAACATCGGAGTGTCGATGGCACCCGGCGCGACTGCGTTGACCCGGACGCCCATTCCCGCGTACTCGATGGCCGCCGTCTTGGTCAGTCCGATCACGCCGTGCTTCGTGGCGGTGTATGCCGCCTGTTTAGGCAGTGGACGGAACGAATTTGTCGAGGCGATGTTGACAATCGAGCCGCCTCCCCGTTGCAACATCGCCCGGATCTCGTACTTGAGGCACAGGAAGATGGACCGGAGATTTACGGCAACCAACCGGTCGAACGTCTCCTCCGCACAGTCGGCCAACAGCGTCGTCTCCGTCTCGATAGCAGCCATGTTGGCGGCGCAGTCGAGACCTCCGTACTCGTTCACCGCCCTAGCGACCGCTGCTTCGACATCGGACGCATCGGACACGTCGGTACGTACGAAGACCGCTTCGCCACCGTTGCCGCGAATCACCTTGGCGGTCTGCTCACCCTCCTCCACAGCGACATCCGCGGCGACGACCTTGGCGCCGGCAGCGGCAAAGGCCTGAGCCGTCGCCCGTCCCATCCCGCCCGCCGCGCCGGTAACCAGGGCGACTTTGCCGGTGAAGTCCTCGCTCATGCCGACGCCTCGGCAGCGTGTCGGCCGGCCAGATAGCCGAAGACGAGCGCGGGTCCGAGCGTGCCGCCAGCGCCGCCATAGGTCATGCCCATCACCGACCCCATCGCGTTGCCGGCGGCGTACAACCCAGCGATGGGACGGCCGTCCACGTCAAGGACCTGGCCGTTGCCATCAGTGCGCGGGCCTCCTTTCGTGCCCAGGACGCCGGAATAGACCGGTACCGCGTAGAACGGCGCAGTGTCGAGCGGGCCGAGCGTTGCCTGCGGCCCGTCGCCGAGGCTTGGGTCGCCCCACCACCGGTCGTGCGCGCTCCTACCGCGGCTGAAGTCGGCATCCTCCCCGCGCGCGGACAGCTCGTTCCACCGCGCGACGGTGCCCTCGAGGGCCGGTGCGGGGACATCGATTGCCGCGGCGAGCTCGGCGATAGTCGGCGCCTCGGTGATCCATTCCGGAGTGGGACCGTCCCCCCGGAATCCGGCGAGTCCGTACCGCGTCAAGTAGTGCCGGTCGAAGACCATCCAGGCCGGATGATTGACGTATTCGAAGCTGCTTACGTCGATCACGTGGAACGCAGCGCCGAGTGCGTTGTAATTCGCCGCCTCGTTGGTGAATCGCTGGCCCCGCTTGTTCACCATGATGCAGTGCGGCCGGGTCCGCTCGCCGTTGACCTGCCAGGCCGCCATCCGGTCGCCAACTGGCACGTCGATCGTGGGAACCCACCAGGCCTCGCGCATGTTCGCCAGCCCAGCACCGATGCGCATGGCCATCTTCAGGCCGTCGCCCGTGTTGGTCGGGACCGACGCCGAGCGCGCGAGCGGTCCACGGGCGAACGCCCGCACCAGCTCGGGATCCCACTCGAAGCCGCCGGTCGCGATAATCACGCCGCGGCGCGCTCCGACGTCGACTGAACCCTCGCTGGTCTCGAAGCGCACGCCAACTACTCGGCGATCGTCAACGATCAGTTCGACCGCACGCATGCCAGTGCGCGGTTCGATCTGGCGGTCCAGGCAGGCTCGGAGTAGTGGAGCGATCAGTCCTTGCCCGGCGCCGCGTTCATCGCGGATGCGCCGCCGCGCCAGTTCTTCGGGCGCGACCCCGCTTGGCGCGCCTCGGCCAAGGCTCGTCTCGCTCATCGTGATGTTGCCCGACAGCTGCGGACCGACTGTCACCCGGTCCTGCCAGGTTCCGAGATCGGCGAACGGGTACAGCGGGCATTCGAGCGACCGGCCGCCGCCCGGCTTCGCACCCGGGTGCTCGGGGTGGTAGTCCGGAAAGTCCTTGATGATCTGGAACTTGACCGGGGTGTTCGCCTCGAACCACGTCACCATCTCTGGTCCGGCATCGATCAAGGCCGCGGCGAGGTCGGTGTCGATGAGTCCGTGCGAGAGCGAGTTCAGATACGTGAGGGCCTCTTCTCGGCTGTCCTCGATACCGAGCTCAGCCATGTGCGGATTGACCGGGATCCACACCATGCCGCCGGACCACGCGCTCGTGCCACCCACCGCGTCGGCTTTCTCGAACAGTCCGACGCGCGCGCCTCCGTCGGACGCGCGGATAGCCGCGGCGAGAGCGGCCGCCCCGGTGCCCAGCACGACAACGTCGAACGTCTCCATGGAACTCCTCGCTGGCTCGTGTATGTATAACTGCCGTTACAATATCAGCATCAGTAGCTGATTATCTAGGCGATCCAAGAGCTTTTTTTCCAACAAACGTCATGTTATGTCTGCTACAGTTCGTCTGATGCCGAAGTATGTCGACCATCATGCCCGGCGCCTCCTCGTGACCGAGGTGGCGGCGGAGATAGTCGCCGCCCGGGGCGTCGAGGCGCTGACGGTACGGGCTGTGGCGGCGGCGGCCGGCTTCAGTACGGCAGTGGTCAGCCACTACTTCCTCGACAAACGGGACCTGCTCCGCTCGACGTTTCGGGCGGCGGCGAACCGATCGACATCGCGGTTCGAGTCCGCGGCCGCGGCCGACCGGCGCAGCATCGTCAGCTGTCTGGAGGCACTCCTTCCCCTGGACGACGACTCGCGCCGCGATTGGCGGGTATTCGTCGCATTCTGGGGCACCGCAGCGAGTGACAACGAACTGGCGATCGAGCAGCGCGACCGCGTGCGCAGCGCTCGTGGTCGGATCGAGCACGTCCTGGCCGAGCTGACGAACGCCGCGCTCGGCGAGCCGCAGCTTCGCCTATTCGCCCGTTCGCTCCTCACCCTGGTCCAGGGCATCGCCACCCAGGCCGTCTTCGACCCGGCTGACTGGACGCCGAGGCGTCAGTCCGAGCAATTGCGGTTGGGAGTTGCGGCACTGCTACCAGACACGACCGTGCGCGCAGCCAGTTGATCGCTTCTGGCCGTGCCACAGCCCTTCTCCGGGCAATCCCAGACCGCTTCGGACACCGGTGAGGTGAGTTCATGCCAGCAGAGACGGTCACTCTCGTCACCGGCGCAGCGTCAGGTATCGGGCGGGCGACTGTAGAGCACCTGACGCGCATCGGTGGGCGGGTGATAGCCGTCGACCGGTCCGCCCACTCGATGGACTGGCTGGATGAGGGCAGTACGTGTGTGGTGGTGGGAGATGTCACGGACGAGGCGACGAACGACGCTGCAGTTGCTGCGGCGCAAGAGCGGTTCGGCGGTATCGACGCGGCCTTCCTGAACGCCGGTCTGAGCGTGTCGGGACCGCTGGAGACGCTCGATCTGGCCCGCTTCGACGAGTGTCTGGATGTCAATCTGCGGGCCGTCGTTCTCGGACTGCGTGCAGTGGTTCCGGCACTGCGCCGGCGCGGTGGCGGCGCGGTCGTCGTCAACGCCTCAGTGACCGCACTCGGCGGCGAGCCTGGGCGCTGGCCGTACGCCGCGGCCAAGGCTGCTGCCCTCAATCTCGTCCGGTCGGCGGCCATCGATTTCGCATCGGCCGGAATCCGAGTGAACGCTGTCTGTCCGGGTCCGATCCGGACGGGCATGACCGAGCGAATCGAGAATGCCGACCGCGCGCGTTACGAAGCGTTGCGTCGGGTCGTCCCGCTGCAGCGGTGGGGGAGCGCCGACGAGGTCGCCAACGTGGTCGCGTTCCTACTCAGCCCCAGCGCATCCTTCGTCACCGGCGTCGCGCTGCCCGTCGACGGCGGAGTAACCGCCGGGAGCGGGCAGGCGCTGCCACCACAGTTGGATCCGGGCAGTGGCTAGCGAGTCCGGGCGGTGGCCAGCAGACGGACCACTAGTGGATCCCGCTGACATCGTGGACATTCAGCAGCTCATGGCGCTGTACACGCACCTTCTGGACAACCGCGAATTCGGCCGCCTTGGCGAGGTGTTCGCCGACGATGCGGAAGCCGACTACAGCAGCGGCGGCGTCACCCGCCGGCTTACCGGCCTCGACGACATCGTCACGTTCCTGTCGAGCGCCAATGCGTCGTCGGCACACCACATCTCGAACGTGTTTGTGTACGAGCAGGACGGAACGACTTGCGCTCGGACAAAGTTCTTCGTTCCGTACACGCGTTCACAGCATGACCCGCACCGCTGGTACGGCGGCGACTACGAGGACGTGCTGATCCGCACGTCGAACGGCTGGCGAATCCAGCGGCGGATCGTGTCGGGCCGCTGGCAGCTCAGTGCAGATCAGCCAGACACGCCGGCGCATCGCCGTACCTTCTAGTGTCTGTCCGCGATGATCTCGGACTTAACGTCGCTCGGCGGCAGTAAGTCCAAGATCATCACAGCTGGGAGCGCGGGAACGCCCTAGCCTCTTACTGAAATCGGGGTGCAGTTTGTCCATCGCGCGACGTCTTCTGGCATTGGACGCGCCGACGCTCGTCGTGCGGCGCTCGACCCTCGTCGTCGGTTCGGCCGATGTGGGCGAGGTCCGCATCCCGGCGCCCGCCTTCCTCATCGAGCACCGAGACGGCCTCGTGCTGTTCGATGCCGGCCTGGCTCCGGAGGCAGTGGCCGATCCGCGCGGCACGTACGGCGAGCGGGCCGAGCGCCTGCAGCTGCGCTTCACGGCGGATCAACGAGTCGACCGCCAGGTGCTCGCCGCCGGTTTCCGGCTGACCGACGTCACCCACGTGGTCCTGTCTCACCTGCATTTCGACCATGCTGGCGGCGCGCACACGTTCCCGTCGGCTCAGGTGGTCCTCGGTGGCGGCGAGCTGGCCCACGCTCGCTCGGGCGCGGATAAATACTCCCGGTCCGTGGACGTATCCCGGGTGCTGGCCGGCACCGTCGTCGAGCTCGTCGAGGACGGTGATCTGTTCGGCGACGGCTCGGTGGTTACTCTGCGCACGCCCGGCCACACGCCGGGGCATGTCAGCCTGCTCGTGCGGCTGCCGGACCGCGCATATGTGCTCACCGGGGATGCGCTCCACGCTCGCGAGGCACTTCTGTCCGAGACGCCGTTTCCCGGCGATCACGACCCGGCTGAGGCGATCAGGTCGATCCGGCGGATCAAGTCGGTGGCGGACGAGTGCCGAGCGGACATCTGGATCAGCCACGATCCGACCGACTGGGATCGATTGCGGCCGAGGCACTTGCCTTGAATCCGCGCCTTGCTAACTTGAGAGTCTGACTAGTAACGGGCAGGAGCGTCGATGGCTGAAGAATTCATTATCGCGGGCTGGATGGACTACGGCGAGAATCGCGACAAGGTGCTCGGACACTTTGCCACGGTTGCTCAGCACAGTCGCGCGGAATCGGGCTGTCTGGACTACCTGGTATCCGCCGATCCACATGCGGCCGGCCGGATCATCATCTTCGAGCGCTGGCAGTCCGAGCGGGATCTGGCCGAGCACTTTCGGACGTCGCACATTGCCGATTTCCGCGAGGCGGTCGCCCCCTACCCCCGCACGGACCGGTCCATCCATCGTTACTTCATTTCCAGGAGTGAGGACTTCCAGTCCGGGAACGTGGTCGGCTGAGTACCGAAGCCAGACTACCGCAGCGGCATCAGCGCGCCCCGTCGACCGGAGGCTCGATCACAACGCATTCGTAATGCGCGAGGCCGCGCTCGGTCCCGCACGTGAGCCGGGTGAAGCTCTCGGCCCACGCATGTTCGAACTCGGTCGAATCGCCCGTCTCGTCGACGACTCGGGTGGGATGACTGACGTCCCAGACCTCGCCTTCCACGTGGAAGTCGCCCCGGTACACGCCTTGTCCGAGATGATCGTTGAAACCGCCGAAATATCCGCCGCCCTGGCAGTACACCCAGCCGAGATCGTCGATGGCGTAGGTGCGCTCGACGCCGTCCGCATCGGTCAGACGGAACCACCCGCCACGCAGCCGACGGCCACCGTCGTAAAAGATGAGATCGTGTTCGACAGACCGCACTGGGACACTGCGATCCCGATAAATGATCGCGCCTTTGCCCGCTGCGCTGCGGCCGCTCGGGTCCTGGAAGAAGAAGCCGCCATGCGTATCCATGCTGAACAGGACCCATTGCCGCACGCCGGGGGTGCGACGCCGCGGCGTGGCCGCCGCGTACAGGCGCGGGCCTCCTCGGCCCGGGTGAACCCCCCAGGAGTGGTTGCGAAAAAAAGAGTCTCGAGCAGGGTCGAGGACGACCCGCTCGCCGTCCACGCCCACCCAACCCGAGCATCGACCAGTCACCTCATAGGTCACGCGTTCGCTCACAAGGCGGCCGTCCACGCGCGTGGTTTCGACCGGATCCAGATAGGGCAGCGTGGTGCTCCGACAGGTTATGTCCAGCTCGATGCCGAAGTGGTTCGGCTCTAAGACGAGCCGGACCACTTCGAGCGGCTCGACGATTTCCAGCCGTAGCGGCCCGACGCCGAGCTGTCCGATCTCCGGGCGAAGCCGACGCGACAGCCGGATGTTGTGCTGCCGATCTTGGTGACGCAGGCACACGAAGCCGTCGAGCACGTCGTTGTTGTGGTAGAGCCGCAGCGTGGCGGCCAAGCACACCTTGCCCTCGGCGTCGGTTACGCAGACGTAGTGCCCGTCGTTCCACTGGGCATCGCTGGTCGCCGTGGCCGCAAACGGCTGCGCGATCTGATGGAACGGGTACTCGTCGATGCCGAGCAGCACGCCGGCCTCCCTCGCGGCCAGTGGAGACGGGTTACAGTAACTCGACCCTAGTGTCCCGCGGCGCACTGCCCTACCAGGTACGGCGGTGTTCGGGCACCGGGCCGGGGTCGGTCGTGAACTGCCACCGGGCGGTACACGTGCGGGACCGAAATCGCCAGCCTTGACCCGAGCGGACTACGACGTCGTCGTAATCGCCTCCGTACCACCGATGTGGTTGATGCCGGGGCCTGGTGTAGGGCGCGACGAACTTGCTCTTCACCCGGGTGAGTCCGTTGTCGTCCCGATAGACGTATACGTTGGTGCAGTAATGCGCGGACGGATGGTTCGCGCCTCGGAAGAATGACTTGATCGCCTCCAGGCCGCGCAGTACCTCAGGTACGTTGACGCCTCGGTAGTCGAGTTCGGCGTCGTCGACGAACAGCTCGTCGAAGCGGGCCCACTCCTCGGCATCGACGATGTGCCCGTAATGGGCGAGGAGCTGATTGATCAAGACGATGTCAGCGATATCCATCTTTCTTGACTCCGAGAACAGTTGTTAGGACGATACGCACGTTCGGGTGATGCCTGTTCGGAGGAATGCCTGTGACGGCTGCGATTCGCGCCAGGGCCGCGACAACGCCCGACGAGCTCGCCCTCGGCGACGACTCCGGGTCGCGTACCTGGGCGCAGGTCGCGGCCGATCTCGAACGCGCCGCGGGGGCGATGCTGGCGGTCGCGTCGGACCCGGCGCACCGGGTCTCGGTCCTTGGCGACAACGCGATTCCAACCTTGGAGGCCCATGCCGCCGGGCTCACCGTCGGGGTCGGCACCGTGGCTACCTCCCGGCAGCTGCGTGCGAACGAGCTCGCCGACCAATACGCGGACGCCGGTGTGGTATGCGCGATCACCGGAACCGCTGCCTTGGCGGAGGTGGCGGCCGCGGCAAGAAGCGCAGGCGTTGAATCGCTCGTCGTCCACGGCGCCGGGCCGGACAGGACTACGCCGGATGGCGCCGTTTCGTGGGCTGACTGGCTAGAGTCGGCGCCGCCGGTGCCGCCCGATGCCGAGTCGCGCCCGCCCCGGCCCTTGCTCGTCTACACGTCGGGAACCACCGGACGGGCGCGCGGTGCCGAGGTCCGGTGGACTGTCACCCTGCCGGAAACAGCGCGCGACTACGTCGATGCGATCACCGCGGAGTCAGCGTTTCCGCCTGGCCCGCACCTGGTCGTCGGGCCGCTGCAACACAATGCTCCACTGACGTCGGTCCGGCACCTGCTGGCCGGGCAGCCGGTAATCATCGTCGGCAGGTACGACGCCGAGACGATCCTGCGGCTGATCGAGCAGCATCGCGTCACGTCGTCGGTGATGGTGCCCACCCACCTGCAGCGGCTGCTTGCGCTACCACCCGAGATCCGCGCGCGGTACGACGTGTCCAGCCTGAAGATGGTGAGCCAGACCGGATCGGCCTGCCCGGCGGACGTGAAGCTCGCGATGATCAACTGGTTCGGCCCGATATTTGTTGAGTCGTACGGAGGAACGGAGAGCGGGACGTTGTGCCGCATCGATTCCACGGAATGGCTGACGCATCGGGGATCGGTCGGACGTCCCCGCGCGCCGTTCGAGGTCGTGGTCCTCGACGAGAACAACGAGCCGCTGCCGGCTGGCGAGGTGGGAGTGCTCGGCTTTCGGGCGCCGGAGGGCCGCGGCCCGCGCTACCACGCCGACCCGGAGAAGACCGAGAAGGCCTTTCTTGTGCCCGGCGTGTTCACGCTGGGTGACGTGGGTTACGTCGATGAAGACGGCTATGTCTACATCACCGACCGGATCGCCGACATGGTCGTGTCCGGTGGCGTGAACCTCTACCCGGCCGAGAGCGAGAAAGTGCTCGGCACTCACCCTGCGGTGGCCCAGGTCGCGGTGATTGGCGTACCGAATCCGGACTTGGGTGAGGCATTGCTGGCGCTGATCGTCCCCGTGGGCGAGCCGCCGGATCCGGCTGAGCTCGAGGCGTACGCCCGGGAGCGCCTCGCGCCGTACAAGGTGCCGCGGGCATACGAGTTTCGCGATGACCTGGTACGCAACGCCATGGGCAAGCTCGACAAGAAGGCGATGCGGGCCCCGTACTGGCACGACGAGCGAACGATCGCCGGATGACCAGCACCGACGCCGTCTCGGCGATTTTCGTCCCCTACGGGCAGGGTCGCGCGCGGGGCCTGGGCGAGGACGAGCTCGGCAATCACGGGGTCGAGCGTCGATCGGCTCGTAGCTCTCGGATTGCCGGTCGTTCCCGGCCTGACCGTTCCGATATCGCACGCAGCGTCGCTAGGCGAGGTCGAGGTGGCCCGCGTTGCGGTCGATCTCCTGCAACAGCTGGTGGGTCGTCACATCGGCGACCTCAGCCATCCGGTTCTGATCAGGCTGCTCGCCAGCACCTCCGCCGCCGGTTCGGCGGGCGCACCGGTCGACATTCCCGGGCTCGGCGTTACCGCCAACACGGTCGCCGCTCTCGACGAGCTGGTAGGCAGCGACGGCGCGATCTACGACGTGTTCGCCGCCGTCATCCGCTATGTCGGCGAGCACGGCGGTGGCATACCCGGCGACGATTTCGCCGACGCCGAGTACACCGCCTCGACTCTCCCGGAACGGGTCGAAGGCATACCTGGAGCTGAGCAGCGCCGAGGGGTTCCCGTTCCCGGACGACCCGGCCGAGCAGCTGGCCCGCGCTGCGACGGCAATGCGCAGGCGCTGGATATCACCCCGAGCCCGCCGCTCGCGCCGCGGACAGGGCCTGCCCGAGGATCTTCCGCTGGCGTTCCACGTCCAAGCCGTCCGGGTCGGGCCGCCCGAGGCGTCCGGACACGGGGTCGCCCAGAGCCGTGACCCGATTACCGGCGCGTTCGCGGCGACTGGCACGTTCCGCCGGGGTGTGCGGCGCAGCGCTACGGACGACCGCCCGGGTGAGTCGCTGGACACGCTGCCGGGTGGCCGAGACGTTCTCATGTCCGCCCTCCGCACGTTGGAGCTGCACTTCAAGGGCGCCGCACAGGTCGAGTTCGAGATTCGCGACGGCGAGATGTCGCTGCTGTCCGCCCGCAAGGTGGAACGGCCCGCTCCGCGGACGGCCGTTCGGCTGGCCGTCGAACTCGCGGAACTCGGCGTCCTGGACGACGCCGCCGCCGTGCAGTCGATCCGCGCGTCGGATCTGGAGAGCCTGCTGCACCCCCAGCTACAGCTCACCGGGCGGGAGACCGAGTTCGGCCGGGGTCTGCCGGCGTCCGTGGGCGCCGCCGTCGGGCGGGTGGCGCTGAGCAGCGACCGGGCGGTGGAGCTGACCGAGAGTGGCGAACCGGTGGTGCTGGTCGCGGAAGAGACCTCGCCCGGCGACCTGCCTGGCATGCTCGCCGCGAAGGCCATCGTCACGTCGCGGGGCGGCTTGGCCGCCCACGCGGCGGTCGTTGCCCGCGGCCTGGGTCGCCCGGCCGTGTGCGGCGCCACGGCGCTGCGCATCGACTTGGTCAACCGGACGATCACGTTCGACGGCCAGACCGTCGCCGAGGGCGAGTTGATCTCCGTCGATGGCAGCAGCGGGACGTTGTACACGGGCGCGGTCCACGTTGTGCCACCTCGCCCGGGGGGCGATCTGGAGGCGTTGCTACGGCGCGCAGACGGCCTGCGACGCCTTGGCGTTCGCACGAACGCCGACAATGGTCGGGACGCCGCGCTCGCGCTGCAATACGGCGCCGAGGGCGTTGGTCTGTGCCGCACCGAGCATCAGTTCCTCGGCGACCGGCTGCCCTTGGTCCGCCGCTACCTGCTTGCCACCGATCCGGACGAGGAAGCGCTCGCGCTGACCGAGCTGGCGGCGGCGCAGAAAGAGGACTTCCTCGATCTGCTCACGGTCACCGGGAATCTCCCGGTCACCGTGCGCTTGCTCGATGCGCCGTTGCACGAGTTCCTCGGCGAGACAGCGCACGAAGTGAACCCGATGCTCGGGCTGCGCGGCGTCCGGCTGGCGCTCACCCGTACCGAGCTGTACCCGGCCCAGGCTCGGGCGCTGTTCAGCGCATGGGTGGATCTGGCTGCCGGCGGTATCCAGCCGCGGCTGGAGGTCATGGTGCCGTTGGTGGCGCTGGCTGGCGAGTTGGCGGCCGCCATCGAGAGCATCCACCGAGCCGCCGACGAAATCGAGGAAAGCACTGGCGTGCGCGTGCCATACACGGTCGGCACGATGGTGGAGACGCCGCGCGCGGCCTTGATCGCCGGTCAGTTGGCCGGCCTCGCCCAATTCCTCTCCTTCGGCACGAACGATCTGACGCAGCTGACCTACGGTTTCTCCCGAGACGACGTCGAGGCGCAGCTGCTTACGGCGTACGTCGAACGCCAGCTACTTCCGGTGAGCCCGTTCGCCAGCCTGGACCCCGACGGTGTGGGAGCGCTCGTCGAGATCGCGATTCGGAACGCCCGACAGGTCAATCCAGGAATCAAGCTGGGGATCTGCGGGGAACACGGCGGTGATCCGGCCTCGATCGAGCTGTGCGAGCGGCTCGGTCTCGACTACGTCTCCTGCTCGCCGTCGCGGGTGCCGGGTGCGCGACTTGCCGCGGCGCATGCCGCGGTGCAAGCCCGTTCGTAAGCCTCGATCAGCGCAGCGACAGGATGATCCCGACGCACATCTCCTCTACAGCGCTCACCAGCGGTCCCCGTGGCAAGCGACCGAACGCACCGTCGAGAGCGGTGGCCTGGCTGACCAGGACGGTGTCGAGCAGCACGCCGATCGCCAGGGTATGCGCGGCATGTTGTTCGCGCGCCTTTCGGGTACTGCGTGACGCGCGCGCTTCGGGGACGTAGTCGTAGGCGCGTTCGAGATGGCGCAGCTCCCATTCGCGACGCAATTGCAAAGCATGCGCCGTGCTCCCTTCGGAGTAACGCCCCACCAGCCGGGCCGCGTCCGGATGGGCGTACCAGAAGTCCCACCCCGCACGCACGACGGTGCGCAGGCTCTCGATCGAGCCGGCCTTGGTATCCGGGCGGACCTGGAAGATCCGGTCGCTGAACCCGTTCAGCGCCGCCCGCAGCGCTTGCGCGAACAGCTCCTCCTTGCCGCCGAAGTGGTAGTAGATCGCGGTGGGTGCCACTCCCGCCGCCTGCGCGATGTCCTCGACGTTGGCCTCGGCGTAGCCCTCGTGCCCGAAGACGACGGTCGCCGCGTCGATGATCTCGCGGCGGCGTGACGGCCGATGCGCAGCCCGCTTCGCGCCGTCAGCAGTCATTCCGGTGACCGACCGGCGGCGTGTGCGTCTAACATCTGCCCATGGTGGCTGATAGTGCCCTCCGCAAGCCTGCGAACCGCCCCTCGCGTCGGCAAGATCTTATCGAAGCGGCAATGGAGTTGTTTTCGCTGCAGCCCTGGGACTTCGTGACAGTCGCCGACATCGTAGAGCGTGCCGGAATGACGCCGGCAGCGTTTTACTATCACTTCTCGTCTCGAGAACAACTTCTCGAAGAAATCGTGGAGGGTTTCGCCGAGGAATGGGTCGCGATGATCGATCGACTGCTCGCGGCGGCGGACACTCCGGAGGCGTTGTCGGACGTGCCCATTGCGCTCCTCGACGACGTTGAGCCGCACGAGCAGGCCGCGAAGATCTTCTTCCTGAGTTCGGCCACCGCGCCACTTATCGTTGACCGGATTCGTCGAGATGCCCGCAATCGGGTGATCAAGTCGGCCACGGCCGCGATTCGTCGATTGGCGCCGGACCGGCCGGCTGCGGAATCGCATGTCAACGGAGTGGCGATGATCGTCGTATACGAGACCGCGGTCCGGGCCCGGCTCGCACTCGACGAGCCGTACCGTACCCTCGGACCGCGCCGATTCCGCGACGAATTGTGGAACCTCAGCCGCGTTTCCACGGGATTTCCAAACGGCTAGCGCCGGGTTGCCCGGCGTACGGCTGCGGGGTACTAAGTGTGGCATTAGGGCGTCTCCCGCAATCCCACGCTCTGCTGCGCGACGCTCGGATCGGCGCCTGGCTGCGTCATCGCCGCCCCACGAAATCGCTGCGCGATTTCGCGGGGACCCCGGCCGTCCTCGGCAGTGGCTCCGCCACAGCTCTCGTCCTCCGCCTTGCCAGCCGCCGCCCGACCGCCGCTCGCGACGAGCAGGGATTGCGGGACATGCCCTAGCATCTGGCCAGCGCTGCCTCGATCGAGCGGGCGCGGGATCCACCGTCGTGGTAGTCGACCTCCCGCGCGACCAGGTCGCCGTCGAACACGAGATAACTCATCCCACTGGCCTGCCAGCGCAGGCCTACCGCCACAGTGCCGAACGACTCGTCCCGCACCGTCGCCGACATCACCCAGGTAAGGGCAACTCCGTCCTCGCGCTTCCAGAAATCCCCGGTCGGCACGAGGGTCAGATCCGGATAGCGGTCCAGGCCGCGCTGAAAGTAGTCGCGAATCGCCGGCCAGCCGTGGTAGACGCCTCCGATGACGTCGTCCAGAACGGCATCCGTACGCAGGTGCGGTCGTGGGGCATCTGGGTCGCCGCTGGACCACGCGCTGAATAACGCGTACGCCCGGGCGATGTGATCCGCGCCTGCCACGGCCGATGTCCCCCATCCCTTGAGCGACCGTCGCAATCCATGCCCTTGCGGCTGCGTTCCGGCGCGGACATGATGGCGACACTTGAAACTATAGGACGTACGCAGTAAGAGGGGGCGGCACCGTGCGTTGCTTGGTCCTGGGCGGCTCGAGTTTCGTCGGAGGACGCCTCGTCGAACGCCTCCTGGCCGAGGGCCACGAAACCGCGGTCCTCAACCGCGGCCGAACCGGCTCTCCCCGGCCCAGGGTGACCCAGCTGACTGCCGACCGACGCGACCCGGCGACGATTCGTGCGGCGTTGTCGCACGAATATTGGGACGCCGTCTTCGACGTATCTGGGTACATCATGGCCACGGACGCCGAGAATTTCCTGGCTTTGTTGGACGTGCTGGACGGTCGAGCCGGGCGGTACCTCTTCGTCTCGTCCGTGATGGCTTATGCACCATCTGGTTACTTTCCGTGGCAGGAGACGGCGCCGGTAACGCCTGACCCACCGACAACCTACGGAGGTTTCAAGGCCTTCGCAGAGCAGGTGATACTCGAGCGGTTCGCGGCGAGCGGGTTCGCGGCGACAGTTGCTCGACCTGCGGCGATCTACGGGCCGGAGAACAACATCTACGACATGGAATCGGCAATGTTCCTTCGGCTTCGCCGGAGACTGCCGATCCTCTTGCCGCATCAGGGGCTCGTCGTGAACTCCTTCGGTCACGTGGACGATTTGGCGGCGGCGTTGCTGGTGATGGCCACTCATCCCAATGCGCCCGGCGAGATCTTCAACGTCAGCGGTGTGGGCGTGACCGCGGGGCAGTACGTGCAGACGCTGGCCGACATTGTCGGGGCCGCGCCGGACATTCGCATGGTTCCCGATGAGGTCGGCGAGAAGCTGGACCGGCCTGCGTTCTGCCGGCTGTTCAAAACCCGCCACCACAGCCTGCTCGACACGACCAAGTCCCGATCGCTGCTTGGGCTGCCGGCCGAGCGCCCGTTCCGCCAGGGACACGAGCAGACGTATGAGTGGTTCCTGAGCTCGCCATTGGCCGAGGCGCAGGTGAACCTCGACGATCCGCTTTGGGGCAAGGGATTCGACCTGGCTTACGAAGCCGAGGTCGCGCAGCGCCTGGATGCCAGCCGATGAGCTCGCAGCCGAGCCGAGTAGATCGGCCGACCGACGACGCATTGTGGCGATGCGTCGCCGACACCCTGCAGACCGTCGTCCTGCCCGCGCTGCGGCCCGGCTTCGAACGCGACTCCGCGCGCCAACTCACCGGAGTGGCGCGCTACGCCCTGTCACGATCGCCCGACCGCAGCGCCGAGCGGGCCAGGGAGCTGGCCGGCCTCCTTGGCCTTCCCGTGGAAACCGAGTCGCCTCGAGTGCTCGGGGAGGCGTCGCGGGCGCTTGTGTCTGGCGACACGCCCGCCGTGCGCGCGCGGCTGCTCCGCTATTTGACCGAAGACGTCGAGGAGGCTGCGCCCCTTCTCGAGACATTCTCCGGCCACGATCCGGCCGCCGGCGAACCCGACGTCGTGGCGGCGCCGGAGGCCGCTGACCTGGGTAAGTGGCTTGCTCGCGCCCTCGGTCGTGAGATCGAGGAAATCGACGTCGCCGTCATGGTGGGAGGTCACTCCCGACGCATGCTCAGCGTCTCGGTCACCACAGATGGGGTCCGTCAGGATCTGGTCGTACGGATCGAACAGGGCGGCATGTTCGGGACTGAGGGCGAACCCGAGGCACGACTCATGCGTGCGTTGGCCGAGAATGGGTTCCCGGCCCCACCGGTGCGATGGATCGAAGCTGATCAGTCCGTGCTCGGGCAGCCGTTCTTCGTCATGGACCGAGTGCCTGGATCGCCGGCCGTCGACGACATGATGCTCGATGCGTACGTCCGTAAGCTGCACGAACTCCACGAGCTGGATCCCGGCGTTGCGGCTGACGGCTTAGGGCCGGTCCCGGCCGCACCGCCGGACGGCGTGTCGGACGTGATTGACCACTGGCGTGACGTCTACCGACACAGCGCGGTGGCGCCCATACCGCTTCTGGAAGAGGCGGCCCACTGGTTGCATCGCAATCTGCGCCCGACCGGTCCGATATGCATCGTCCACGGCGACCCCGGTCCCGGCAATTTTCTGCACGACGGCACCAGAATCACCGCGTTTACGGACTGGGAGTTCGCGCACTACGGCGATGCTGCCGAGGACTGGACCTACTTCGGCGCGATTCGAGCGCGCAAGATTGCGGATGCGCACGGTTGGCGCGCCAAGTTCGCTGCGCAGGTCGGGGTCGTCTATGACGACGCGACGTGGGGGTGTTGGGAGGCGTTCAACCTGTTCAAGGGTGCCTGCGCGAACCTGTCCGCGCTGCGCCTGTTCCGGGACGGTGTGAGCACCGCCCCTAACCTCCTCGCCATCGGCACGGCGGTACATCTTCGATTCCTGAAGCAGCTCGTCGAGCGAATTGACGAACTCGCGGCGCGATTCGGAATGTAGCGCCGTGACGGCACTCGCTGCGCTGCGAGACAAGCAAGCAATTGCTGAGGTCTGCTACCGCTACGCCTTGGCGCTCGATGCGCGTGACTGGGCGGCCCTGCGGATGTGCTTCACCGCAGATGCAACGGCTTACTACCGGGACCAGAACCCAACTCACGGATATCCGGCGATAGAGGCGAGGCTCCGCAGCGCGCTCGCACCTCTGTCGTCGACCCAGCACCTGATCGGCAATGTTCTCGTCACGCTCGCCGGCGACCACGCGGATTCGGTGTGCTACCTGCAGGCTCAACATGTAAGGCCAGGCACCGATGGTGGTGACACATTCGTCATCGCCGGCCGGTATCTCGATCGTTTCGTCCGGGCCCCGGCCGGCTGGCGGATCGCGCAACGTCGGCTGGAAACAATCTGGACGGACGGCAATCCGGCAGTGACCGCACGGTAGTCGCTACGCCACCGATCCAGGCAGCGGCTGCCGGCCGAGAAGCCCGGCCAAGCGGTCGATCGTCGCCGCGTCAGCATCGACCGGGACCGCGGGTGCGAACGCGCGACCGCGATCACGGAGAAACGCCGCATCGGAGCATGTTTCCAGCACGAAGGCGGCGAGCTCCTCGTCGACGACGAGGTCGTAGCCGATTGCCTGGGCGAGATCCCAGGTATGCATCACCGTGTCCGTCAGGTTTATGTCCACCCAATAGGTCCCGGGAAGTCGACCTGGCGTCTCCAAGGCGCCTGGCTTCCGCCAGGCCACGAGGTTCGCGGCAACCGCGGAGCGGAGCGCCTGTGGTGGGTTGTCGGTGAATGCCGCTCCAGCCCAGTCCGCCTTGCCGCCGGCCAGCACCACCGGAAACTGATCGATCACCCGGATCAGGTGATTCAGCAACGTCCGGACATCCCACGCGGTGCACGGGGTCGGCCGGGCGTAGGTGTCCGGCGTCGCCGCCGAGACGACTGGCGTGGCGATTGCGTACGCGCGTTCCAATGCAGTCAGCTTGTTCATGCCGGCGTGTCCTCGACGTCGATCCGTCTGCGGCTGAGCCTACAGTTACCGCATTCAGCCTCTATTTCACCGTGACGAGAGCGGAGGGCATATGAGCGACCGACTCGATGGTCAGGTCACGCTAGGCACGCTCAACAGCGTGTTCTTCGTGATCAAGCACGGCCATCGCCCCGGGGCGCCACGGTGAGCAGCATGACCGCGTACGTCGCGACCGGAGATGCGGGTGCGCTCCACCAAGCCGAGCGCCTGATCGCACGGACCGTCCCAGTCGGGCGCCCGAGGACTCCGAACGACATCGCCAACGCCGCTCTGTTCCTGGCCGGCGGCGAGGCCAGTTGGGTCGACCGCGCGGTACTCCTGGTCGACGCCGGCGGGGAGGTCATCGGCGACCGCGACGGGCGGTTCGTCGAGATGGACACCCGGCTTGTATCGGAAGCTGGGCAGACGTCATGACGGCCGATCAGCGCCGGCGCCTGGTGGGGTGCTGACATGCAGCTGTCAGGACGAATCGCCCTGGTTACAGGCGCGAACCGCGGCGTCGGCGCAGCTCTCGTAGACGCGTTGATGGAGCGAGGAGCCAGCAAGGTGTACGCCGGCGCGCGTGACCTGACGTCGCTCGACGTCGCGGTATCCCGGCACGGTCCCCGGCTCGTGCCGATCCAGCTCGACGTGACGAAGCGATCCGATATCGACGCGGCAGCCGACGCGTGTTCGGACCTCGAGGTGCTCGTCAGCAATGCTGGCCTGGCACCGGCCGGACCCGTTCTGGAGACGAGCGACGCGCTGATGCGAGAGGTGTTCGACGTGAACGTCTTCGCGCCGATGGCGCTCGTCGGCGCATTTGCCCCGGCGTTGACGCGTAACCGGGGCGGCCTGCTTTTCATCAACTCAGTAACCGGGCTCGTCGTCTCGCGCAGCTCGCCGGTGTACGGAGCGAGCAAGGCTGCCGCACGGATGCTCGCGCTCGGGCTACGAGAGCAGCTGCGCGGGTCGGGAGTGGTGGTCACGACCTCACATCCCGGATTCATCGACACCGACATGGCTGCAGACGTGCCTTACCCAAAGGCGTCACCCCGGTCCGTGGCGGATGCGTCACTCGACGGATTGGCGTCGGAGCAGACCGTCGTCTTTCCGGACCCGCTTGCCACGCTTGTCGAGGACGCGCTGGTAACGCGAATGCCCGAGGTCCTGGTCGAGCCACAACGGGTCATGACCGAACTGACCGGGCACCTGTCGGCGCGCAGTGATAAGCCTAGTTCTTCCGGTGCGGGGCCAGTCGTGCGTTAGGCGGACGAGGTCGTGGACCGGGCCCGGACTGGATCAGTGACACCGTCCCACTCTTCGTGGGAACTGCGGAACAGTTCGAACAGGTCGTAGATCGTCTGGTTGGCACCGTGCAGCTCGACGAAGCAGCCGATCGCATCGCGGCAGTCGAGGTAGGCGACGTCGACGTACGACCACAACGTCGAGGCAACCTCGAATCCGGCGTCCTGGAACCGCTTGACCTCTCCGGCGTGCTCGGCTTCAGGAACGAGGACGGCGATGTGGTGGAATCCTTCCTCACCCGGGCCATACGTATCGCGGTAGATCGAAGGAGTGCTGCTGTCCTGCTGAATCAACTGCACGTGGGTAGGTCCGGTGCCGCCAAAGGCGTAGTGCAGCGGCTCGTTCCACGGCTGGCCGCGGTAGGTGTGTCGCCGGCCGTAGTGATTGCGGCTAAGCCAGAACGGACCGGCACCTGTCGTATCGGTCCATTCACGCATCGCGGTGTCGATGTCGTTGACGAGATAGGCGTGCTGCAGAATCGGGTACCGAATGAGCGGCACGCGGGTTCGCCTCGTTGGATCGAATTGTTGGCCGGCTGCATTCACAAAGCGACGACCTCGTCGGGCGGAGTCTCGCGATAGCGCGCGATCGCCTCCTCTTGCAGCTCTAACGCGGTCGGGTCGGCAAGCAGGGGCGCGACCCGCGAAGCCTCCAAGGCCAGTCCGTCCTCGAGCGGTAACGCGAGTCCGTCGAGGATCGCCCGCTTGGCCGCAACCAGCGCCGCGGGTGGCCGCGCCGCGATGGGCGCGAGCCAGCGCAGCACGCCGTCAAGGAACGGCTCATCGGGCACGAAGCGTTCTGCGATGCCCAGTCGCATCGCCTCCTCGGCGCCGATCGCGCGGCCGGAGAGTATTAGCTCCGCAGCCCGACCGGGACCGATGAGTTTCGGCAAGCGCTGGGTGCCGCCGCCGCCCGGTATCAGACCGATCGCGACCTCGACGAAGGTGAGGCGGGCTCGGGGACCGACCATCCGCAGCGTGCAGGCGAGCGTCATCTCCAGCCCACCACCGCCCGCTTGTCCGTTAATCGCCGCCACCACGATCTGCGGCATGCTGCCGAACCGGGCCAGCGTTCGCGGCCAGCTCAGTGCGTCACCGTCGAACTCCTCACCGCGGCCAAGCTTGAGCAAATCCTCGAGGTCACCATGAGCGACGAACCAACCAGCCACGTCGCTCGCCAGCACCAGGACCGTGATCGCCTCGTCTTGCCCGACCTCCTCGACCAGCCCCTCGAGCTCGGTCATGTCGGCGAAGGTCATGAAGTTACGCGGGGGTGCGGAGAACGTCGCCACGGCGATCCGGTCGCGTCGTTCCAAGCGCCAATGCCCCATGAGGCCTCTCATCGATCGCCGGGGATGCACTGCCCGCATGATTTTTGCAGGCGGTGTCTAGTTATGTCGACACACCGCGATACCCGTCGCCACAATCGCGATGATCTTGGACTTATCGATACTGGAGAGCATTAAGTCCAAGATCACGACTGCGGAGGGGCGTGCGCAGGCTCGGTCTCCCGAGACGGTCTAGCGACCGGGCCAGCCGTCGGCCAAGATGGCTGGTCGTGACCTTTCTCTTCGGTGCCCCTGGCAAGGGACTGGACCTCTATCACATCGGGTTGACGGTTCCTGATCTTCGCGCGGCGATGGAGCAGTACTCGGACGCGTTCGGGTTCGGATGGGCGACGGTGCGGGAATCGACCCACGCCGTCGTTGTGGATGGCGAGCAGCGCCAGGCGCAGATCGCCGTGACCTACTCATTGCAGGGGCCACCGTATCTGGAGCTGATCGAGGAGCGACGCGGGGCGGTCTGGGGAGCTGACGGTCTCGGTTTGACTCACGTCGGGTTCTGGGCGGAGGACGTCAGCGCCGCAATGCGAGCGCTCGATGCGTCGGGCGTCACGGTCCGGGTTAGCGCCGACACGGCCGACGGCCGCCCACTGCGGTACAGCTACCACCGGTTCGGTGGGGGACTGTGGGTTGAGCTGGTCCATCCGTCGTTCGAAGCTGACTTGACCGGTTGGATCGCCAAAACCCTGGACGAAGCCGACTAACGCCCCGGGCTCGGCACGTCGACGAGTGCGATGCTCGACGGCATGAGCGAGCAGGCCGCCGGCGTCGCGGAGGGCTTTGGGGCGGTGGCCGATGCGTTCCGCCGAAACTTTGAGGACCCGGGTGAAGACGCGGCCGCGGTCGCGGTGTTCCACCGGGGTGTGAAAGTCGTGGACCTGTGGGGCGGCACAGACGTGCTGCACCAGCGGCCGATGCCAGACGACGGTCTGATGATGGTCGCGTCCTGCAGCAAGGGAATCACCGCCACGGTCCTCGCCGTGCTGCTCGAGCGCGGCGAGCTCGATCCTGAGGACCGGGTCACGGCGTACTGGCCGGAGTTCGCCGCCGCCGGGAAGGACCAGGTCACCGTCGCGATGGTCGCTTCTCACACGGCCGGTCTGCCGTACCCGCCCCTGGGCACCGGGCTGCGTGGTCTGGACTTGCACCGTGGCGAGACCGTGACGCGCGCGTTGGCCGCCGCACATCCGTTGTGGAGACCGGGAACGGCAATGGCGTACCACCCCGTCACCTACGGCACGCTGCTGGACGAGCTCGTGCGTCGAGCGACCGGTGTGAGCATCGGCTCGCACGTCCGGAGATTGATTGCCGAGCCGCTCGGAGTGGACATGTGGATCGGCGCTCCCGAGGGGGTGATTCCTCGCGTGGTTCCCGGCCAGTGGGAGCAGAGCAGCCCCATGGAACCCGCGGAAGGGGACCCGGAGCCGGGCAGCTACGCGGCGCTGCGACGGCAGTTCCTGCTGGAGAACCCTCCGATGGATCCGGACTTCTCCGACCCGGACGATGTGCGCGCGCACTATATGGCCGAGCGGCCGGCGGTGGGAGCGATCACGAACGCCCGCGCGTTGGCGACCATGTACGCCGCCCTGGTCGGGCCCATAGGCGGGGTGCGCCTCATCACCGACCAAACTCGCATGGCCGTATCCCGCCCGCGAACCGACGATCTCGAGACGCTGATCGAAAGCGGGACCGCCGGACCGGACATCCGCTTCGGCGTCGGCTACCAGCTCGCCTCGCCGAGCATGCCCGGATTCGGGCCCAGCTCGTTCGGCCACACGGGCGCCGGAGGTCGTCTCGGCATCGCCGACCCCGACTACCACGTCGGCTTTGGCTACATCTGCAGTCGACTGCGAGACATCGGCGGTCACGGCGACGCGCGATGGGCAAAACTGATTGCTGCCACGAGGACGTGTATCGAACGGTAGTAACCACTCGATGATCTTGGACTTATCCGCGCTCCAGAGCCTTAAGTCCAAGATCACGACTATGGACTAGGAGGCAGAGCCGGTCAAATAGCGCTTCGGGAGATGATGTCCGTTCTGAGGTTGGCGACGGCGCTCGCCCGAGCACCGGTTAGGGCCGGTTCATCGGCGGCGAGCGCGGGTTGAATCGGAACCGTCCTTGGCTGTTGCGCAAAGGCACGTTGGATAGCCTCGATCATTCGGTCGGCGGTGCCCCACGGTCCACCGATCACGATGATCTGCGGATCGCACAATGCGGTGGCAGCGGTCAGTACGCCGCATATCGCGACAGCCAGCGTGCGTGCGAGTTGACGTCCGCCGGGCACGGCGAGTTGGTCGCGCACCGTCGTGACGTCGATCGCGGTCGATCCGGCGTGACGCAGTCCCAGTTGCGCGAACACGGTGATGAACGAGACTGGCCGCCCGGAGGAGCCGGGCACAAGAACGTGGGCGATCTCACCGGCGAGCCCGCGATGGCCACGGCGAACTTCGGAGTCGGTGACGACCGCGCAGCCAAGGCCTTCGCCGAGGTGGAGATAGACGAAGTCGTTCAGCTCGGTGCCGTACTCCTGCTGCCGCACTTCGCGTTCGGCCCGCGCGGCCCAGTTGACATCGTTGTCGACGAGCACCGGACCGCTCACTACTGGCTGCAACGCAGCTGCCGGCGACATGGCGCCAAGAAGGAACGGCGCGTCGGGCAATTGCACGAGGGCGCCGGTGGCCCGATCTACCGGGTCGGCGGCGGCGACCACGGCCACGCGCACCGACTCGGCATCGAGTCCCTGCAGCGCTTCCCGCGCGGCCTTCTTGAGTCGGCGGGTGACGGACTGCGGCGTTGCCGGGCGGAGCAGCGGCTCGACGACCCGGTGACGCACGGCTCCGGATGGACTGACGGTCTCGGCGACGATGCCGTCCGGAGCGACGCTGACAGCAAGCGCGAGACCGACGTTGTCGGACAGCGCATAGTAGGTGCCGACGCCGCCCCGCCCGCTGGTTCGCTCGCCGGTGTCCTGCACCAGCCCAGCCTCCACGAGCCGCCGGATCGCCTCCGCGGCGGTCGGCTTGGACAACCCGGTCGCCACCGCAAGCTCGGCGCGGGTTAGACGTGGTGACTCCATGAGCGCGCGGAGCACCGCCTCGTCGGAAAGCGATCGAAGCAACGCCAGCGACGGCTTCACGATGGTCATACGACCAGCCTAGACGACCCAGTAAGGAGACTTGACTGGAGTGCGCAAATTGCCTACAGTTTATTCAGTAAAGAGACTTCACTGAAGGAGCTGGCATGACTCGTATCTCTGCCGCCGACTCGACATGGCTGCCGTCGCTTCCGCATTGGGAAACCATTCCGGACGAGCTTCCGGCCGCCATCCGCACGATCAAGCAGGCTCTGCAAGCGCGCATCGCCGGATCCGGACGGACCGTCGAGGAGGTCTTTGCGGTCATCGAGGCGCGGGTGCGCGCAGAGGTAGCGGACATCGCGGCGGCGAAGGCGCGCGGGGAGAGCGTCTGGCCGGTCATCGACTACGCGGACATCGCCGCCGGCACCGTGAGCGCCGAGCAGCAGGCATATCTGCGTCGGCGCGGTTGCCTGATCGTCCGCGGGCACTTCGACCGCGATGCGGCGCTGGCATGGGACCGCGACATCGTCGACTACGTCGAGTCCAACCGGTTCTTCGAGAACTACCGGGGCCCAGGCGACGACTTCTTCGGAAGCGTCGGCTCCAAGCCTGAGATCTACCCGATCTATTGGTCCCGGGCGCAGATGCAGGCCCGGCAAAGCGACCGCACGGCGACCGTCCAAGCGTTCCTCAACCGCCACTGGCGCCACGAGTCCGACGGGGTGCAATGGTTCGACCCGGACCGCGACTCGCTCTACCCGGACCGGATCCGCCGCCGTCCCGAAGGAGCCAACTCGAACGGTTTGGGCACCCACCTCGACCCGGGAACCCTCGACCTATGGATGACCCAGGCCTACCAGCAGGCATTCCGGCATCTGTTCGACGGTACCGTCGAGCAGTACGACCCGTGGGATGCGAGCCACCGCACCGCCGGCCCGCAGTACCCCGGGTCGACGATGTGCTCAGCCTTCCGCACCTTCCAGGGCTGGACGGCGCTGTCGGACATGGACCACGACCAAGGCGTGCTGCACACCGTGCCGATTCCCGAAGCCATGGGATACCTAATGCTGCGTCCGCTGCTCTCGGACGTCCCCGAGGACGACATGTGCGGCGTCACCATCAACCGAGTCTTCCCCGCGAGCCGGCAATGGCACTCCGTGCTGCTCGAGGCCCTTACCGGTATCCCTGACGTCAAGGCCGGCGACTCGGTCTGGTGGCACTGCGACATGATCCACTCCGTCGCTCCGGTGCAGGACCAGAAGGGCTGGGGCAATGTCATGTACATCCCCGCCGCCCCGTGGTGCCCGCGCAACGAGGCCTACGCCGCCTCCGTGCGGGAAGCATTCATCACCGGCTCCAGTCCCTCAGACTTTCCGGACGAGAACTATGAGCGTGCGTGGCCCAACCGGTTCCGCTTCGACGATCTGAACGCTGTCGGCCGCCGCGGCCTCGGCATCGATGACTGACCAACCGCAGTAGGCCTCAATATCGAAATCACGCCTCGGTCCTCCGATTGGCGGACTCCGCATTCACCCCCGAGAGGGTCCGGTCAGATGTCATGGCGGGGCTGACCACGGGGACAGGCTTGGGACAGATGTCGGTAGAGATCCGACACACCACAAGTCTTCGGAGGAGCCCGATGTCCACCCTGGCGTCTACTGCGGCCGCGCCCCCGGCGCGGGGCCGCACCGGTCGCGCTTCGAACGGCGCCACGCATGCGACATCCGCCGCGGGCGAGCCGTCGCAGTCCACGAGCCGGATCGCGCTGGCCAGCATGGTCGGTACCACGATCGAGTACTACGACTACCTCATCTTCGGCACCGCGGCCGCTCTCGTCTTCGGCCAGGTCTTCTTTCCCCAGCTAGGCGGGGCGACTGGCGCCCTCGCCGCGCTGGCCTCACTTGCCGTCGCCTTCATCTTCCGGCCGGTCGGCTCGGTGCTGTTCGGCCACATCGGTGATCGGCTGGGCCGCAAGAGCACTTTGATCATTACCTTGCTGCTGATGGGAATCAGCACAGTTGGGGTCGGCCTGCTGCCCAGCGCCGCGAGTATCGGCATAGCCGCCCCGATCCTGCTGGTGCTGTTGCGGGCCTTCCAGGGTCTGGCCGTCGGCGGTGAGTGGGCCGGTGCCGCGCTGTTCGCCGCGGAGAGCGCCCCCACGCACCGGCGCGGGCGGTTCGGCGCATTTCCCCAGCTTGGCGCCACGTTGGCGTTCGTTCTCTCGGGCCTCACGTTCCTGATCATCTATTTGATCGTCGGTGAGGCCGATGGCGCGTTCCTCGAATGGGGCTGGCGGGTGCCGTTTCTGCTCAGCGGCGTGCTGATTGCCATCGGGCTGTGGGTGCGGCTGCGCACGACCGAGACGCCGGTCTTCGCCGCAACCGCTCCAACCGAGCGCCGAGCGGCGATGCCCTTCGCCGAGGTCTGGCGCCGCCAGCCGCGGACCGTGCTACTGACAGTTGGCGTTATGACCGGGATCTTCGCCTGCATCTCGATTGGATCCGTATACCTCACCAGCTACGCCACCGGCGCGAGCGGGCTGGGCCTGAGCGAGCCGACAGTGTTGCTCATGACCATTGTGGCCGGGGTAGCAGCGGCGCTGACCACGGTCCTCTCGGCGCGGTGGTCCGACCGAATCGGCCGGCGGCGGATCATCCTCAGTGCCTCTGTGGCCCTGATCGGCTGGTCCCTGGCGATGTTCCCGCTGATGGGGACCGGCTCGGTGGCAGCCTTCGGGACCGGACTCGTCGTCTTCATGGCCCTGGTGGGCCTCGCCTACGGGCCGGTCGCAGCGTACCTGCCCGAAGCGTTCCCCACCGCGTATCGCTACACCGGCACTGGGCTGACCTACAACCTGGGCGGGGTGGCCGGTGGCGGAGTGGCCTTGGTAGTCGCCCCGATGCTGGCCGGCTCTGGGGCCGGAACGCTGGCGATCGGGATCTACCTTGCCGTGATGATGGTCATCACCGCTGGGTGCATGCTGGCCCTGCCTGAGACCAAGGATGCGTCACTGACCGCAGCCTGATCGCCCGACCCGTTGAGCCCGCGGTAATCAGGAGCCGGTCGCACCGCCTGTCACAGTTGGGCCGCCAGTTGGCGCATGATGGTCTCGGCGGGATCGGTTGTCGCGGCCCGGTAGCCGGTCCCAGCCCAGAGGTGGACCAGCTCGGGATCGCCGGCCGCCGCGGCGGCCCGGCGTACCGGGCTCGTCAAGTGGTGCAGCGCCGGATAGCCGAGCGGCGCGACAGCGTCGTATCGGTCAATGAACGTATTGCGCAGCCCCCTTGCCGGCCGTCCAGTGAACGCCCTAGTGACAAGGGTTATCCGGTCGCCTGCGGACAGCGCGGCACGATGCGCGTCGGACGTACCGGCCTCCGGCGAGAGCATCAACACAGTGCCGACCGCCACCGCAGCGGCCCCGGCGGTGAGGGCGGCACGAGCAGTGGCGGCATCGGCGATCCCGCCCGCCGCGATGATCGGCAGCTCGGATGCCGCGCTGACCCCGGCGAGCAGCTGATCGAGACAAGCGTGCGACGACGGCGGTTCGCGCGGTGTGAGTGTGCCCGAATGGCCGCCGGCAGCCGGTGACTGTACGGCCAGGGCATCGACACCGGCCGCTTCGGCCAGACGCGCTTCGTCGGCGGACGTGACGGTCTGCACCAGGATGCTGCCCGCAGCGTGGAGCGCATCGAGAACGGCCAGTTCCGGAACGCCGAACGTGAACGAGACAACCGGGACTGGCGCATCGATGAGCAGGTCAACCTTGTCCCGCCAGCCATCGTCGTCCTCGACCGGATCCTCGGGCAGCGCGACGCCGAGCCGGTCGGCATCGGCGCGCAGCCGCTCGCGATAGGCGCGATAGGCCGTGCGATCGACCGGAACCGGATTGGGCGCGAACAGGTTCACCCCGAGGTGAGACGTTTGCCGGCGAACCGCACCGATTTTCGTCTTGAGCGTCTCGGCGGATAGGTACCCGGCGGCGAGAAACCCGATGCCGCCCGCTCGATGTGCGGCCACAACGAGCTCCGGAGTAGTTGGGCCGCCAGCCATGGGCGCGGCAACGATCGGCACGGACAACCCAAGCTCGCTCAACAACGCCATAAATCGATGGTCCTATTGATCGGGGTTTGACGGGCCATGCCGAGCAGCCCAGGCGCTCACGGGTCCGCAGATGCGCCGAGCTTCTGGCGCACGCGCGCGGCCGCGAGGTTTAGTACGTTCCGGTTGCCGCGGTTCCAGGTCACGATCAGCTTCTTCCCGCTGATCCGCCAGTCTGAGCCGTCCCGCACGAGGCGGTCGGAGTAGTAGCCGCCGAGCGTGAACGAGTTGTCGCCGTCGGCGTTGGTCAAAAAGTGTTCGGCCTGTACGTAGATCGAGATATCGGCGGTGTCGTCGGTGACCGTGACCAGCGGGTTGTAGAGGCAATGCTGGCTGGCGTCGAGTCCGGGGAACAGCGCCTTGGCCCGGTCGACCCAGTCATCGGCGCGCACGCGTCCGACGTTTTCCGCCCGGTACGAGCTGTAGTCGAGGTCGATCTCGTCGGTGAATACTGAGCGATAAGCGTCCCAATCGCGCTGGTCAATCGCGGCGGCGAAGCGGTAGAGGGTGCGGCAGACGGCCAGTTCGTCCGCTGGATCGGGCGCGCCCGCCGACATCGGTCCCACCTCCGCGCAGGTCGCGTTACTGTACCGCCTATCTTGTAAGCCGCCGAGATGCGCACGAAAGGGTGTCCGGGTGGTCGAGAACCGTGACGTGCCACCGGGGGGTGCCGCGACCGACGCTTACCGGCCGCGGGTTCGATCGGTCGTTCTGCCGGCGGGCAGGGTCAAAGTGGCCGAGGTTGGGTCGGGGCCTCCGCTGCTCCTGATCAACGGTATCGGTGCGAGTCTCGAGACATGGCGGCCGCTGGCCCGGCGGTTATCCGCCAGCCGTCGCCTCATCCTGTTCGACGTGCCCGGCACTGGCGGATCCGGACGGTTGCGTACACCTTTGCGCATGCCGGGGATGGCCCGGCTCGCCGTGGAGCTGCTCGATCAACTGGGCGACGAACGGGTCGACGTGCTCGGTTATTCATGGGGCGGTGCTGTTGCGCAGCAGCTCGCGCGGGACGCCCCGAAACGAGTGCGCGGACTGGTCCTGGTCGCGACGTCGCCCGGGCGTGGCGGCAAGACGCCGTTGTTACCCCTGTTGGCGCTGATGGGCGCTCCGTTGCAGCTCGTGTCCGGCACGTATCTCTCGCGTATCGCACCGGTCATCTTCGGCGGCGACCTGGGGCGTACGGGCAGTGCCCCGCGCAGCGGGGCACAGTCGCCGTGGGATCAGCTGCCCACGCGACTTGGCTACACGCAACAGATCTACGCGATCAGCGGTTGGACGAGCTTGCCGTGGCTGGCCCGGATCACTGCGCCGACCTTGGTCATCAGCGGTGCTGCCGATCCACTGGTACCCGTGGAGAACGCGCGCCTGCTCGCCAGTCGAATTCCGGGGGCTCGCTTGTCCATCGTCGCTGATGGCGGTCATCTGTGGCTGCTGGAACATGCGAAGACCGCGGCAGTACTGATCGACGAATTCCTATCCCGCAACGAATCGTCCAGGAGACACGCATGACACAACCAATCAGCCCGGCCGTCGGCGACCGCGGCGAGCCGTTCGAGCTGGTGGTCGAGCCAGGCAAGATCCGCGAATTCGCCCGAGCGACAAAGGCGCGCGACCCGAACTGGTTCGGCGCCGACGCGATATCGCCGCCGACCTTCCTCACCACTGACCGGTTCTGGGGTGGCCCGGACAGTCACGTGCTGGAACGAGGTGCTATCGACTGGTCGCGCGTCCTGCACGGCGAGGAGGAGTACACGTTCTACGGGCGGCCGCCGGCTGCCGGCGAGACGTTGACCGCACGCCAAGAAGTAGTCGACGTCTTCGAAAAGGCGGGCCGGCGTGGCGGAGACATGAGGTTCATCATTGTCCGCACCGAGTATCGCAATGCGGCTGGCGATCTTGTCGCCGACGTGCGCCACACGGTGATTGAGACGAGCAAGGCGGCGACATGAGCGAGATCGATCCGGCCACGCTTCAGGTCGGCCATACGTTGCCGGAACTGGTCGACGAGCCGCTCACCCGCACCGACTTCGTCCGCTACCAGGGGGCGAGCGGCGACATGAACCCCATCCACCACGACGAGGGCTATGCGCGAAGCGCCGGGTTTCCGACGGTGTTCGCAGTGGGCATGCTCGGGGCCGGGATCCTGGGTACCTACGTCGCGGAGCTGTTCGGGCCGGAGAACGTTCGCAAGTTCAAGGTGCAGTTCCGGGAACAGGCATGGCCGGACGATGTTCTCACCTACACCGGCACGGTCGTCGCGCGCAGCGAGAACGAGTTGTATCTGGAGCTCGCGGCGACGCGACAGACCGGCGGCGTTCACTTGCGCGGCTGGGCCACCGTCCTTGCCGGATAGCCGCTCAGGTTGTGCTGCCGATGGCACACTGACCGAGTGGCAGTCGAGGGCAGAGCGGAGCGGCGACAAACGCTGGGCTCGTTCATTCGGACCCAGCGACGGCTTGCGGCCTTGTCGCTGCGCCAGCTCGCCAGCATGACCAGCGTCTCCAACGCCTATCTAAGCCAGATCGAGCGCGGCATTCATCAGCCGTCATTGCGTGTTCTGCATAGCGTGGCCCAGGCGCTCGATGTGCCGACAACCGTGCTGCTCGAGCACGCTGGGATGGACCCGATCGACGCGGAACGAGTCGACGCCCCGCTCCCGACTGTTGCCGCGATCCAGCTGGACCCAGAGCTCACCGAGGCCGACCGGAAACTACTCCTGGCGGTCTACGAGCGGCTGCGCCGGGCCGCTCGCTAACTCTCCTCAGCACTTGCGTACTATCCTACGCAGAAGTTATGTTGGCGGAGCGGGTGTGCGTTGCGAAGTCCGTATGCGGATACGGACACGGCGGAAGGCGAAGGCGAGAGATGGCCAAACTGGACGGAAAGATCGCGCTTGTCTCCGGAGCGGGGCGTGGAATCGGGCAGGCCATCGCGACCAAACTCGCCGAGGAGGGAGCGCGGCTCGTCATCAACGATCTCGATGTCGAGCCGGCCGAAGAGACCTGCCGGGTGGTGCGCCGCGCTGGCAGCGAGGCCCTGCCGGTCATCGGAAGTGTGACCGACCCCGGGTTCGGCGACCGGTTCGTGCAAGCCGCGATAGATGAGTACGGGCGCATCGACATCATCGTGAACAACGCGGGCTATACATGGGACAGCGTTGTACAAAAGATGACCGATGAGCAGTGGTATGCCATGATCGACGTCCATCTGACCGCTCCGTTCCGGATTCTGCGGGCCGCGGCCCCATATCTCCGCGACGCCGCCAAGGCCGAGCTGGCCAACGGGGATCGGGTGACCCGCAAGGTCGTCAACATCTCCTCGATCGCGGGACTAGGCGGTAATGCTGGCCAGTCCGGCTACGCCTCGGGCAAGGCCGGCATTATCGGTCTGACCAAGACCCTGGCCAAGGAATGGGGACGGTACAACGTGACCGTCAATAGCCTGGCCTTCGGCGTGATCAAGACCCGACTAACTGAAACCGGCGCTGGCGGTGACAGCACGATCTCCATCGAGGACCGCGAGATCAAGGTCGGTATCAACTCGCAGCTGATGGCCGCGATGGAAGGCGGGATACCACTCGGCCGCGCCGGTACGCCTAGGGACGCTGCCAACGGCGTCTACCTACTGTGCCTTCCGGAATCGGACTACATCACGGGCGAGGTCCTGGTGTGCAGCGGCGGCATGGCGCTCTGACGTCGTCCAGTCGGGCGGCGACCGTCAGGGTGCGTCCCCGCCGTCTACGGTCAGCTCCTGACCGGTGATGTATCCGGCATCTGGGCTTGCGAGGAAAGCCACCGCAGCAGCGATCTCCTTTGGCTGCCCGGGCCGGCCGAGCGTGACCCTGGAGATGATGCGCGTCCTCCGGTCCGGCGGCATACGCCCCTGCGTGAGCTCGGTGTTGTCGATATAACCCGGGGAAACGAGATTAACCGTGATGCCCCGTGAACCCAGCCGCGCGGCGGCCGCCGCCAGATATCCGGTCAAGGCAGCCTTGGCCGTGCCGTATGCGGGCGACGCGTTTCCGGCGCGGGCGGACTTCGAGCCGACGAGGATGACCCGCCCACCCGGTGATCGCAATAACGGCTCCAGCCCCGTGGTCAGGAGGACTGCGGTCAGCGTGTTTGCCCGGTAGGTCTGAAGCCAGGCCGCCGCGAGGTCGGTGAGGTCGTCAGTGTGGCTCACGGCCGGCGCGCCGGCATTGTTCACGATGACGTCGACGAACTCGAAATCGGCTCCGATCCGCTCAGCGAGAGCGCGGACATCGTCGGGTTCGGACACGTCGGCCCGCAGGCATATGACGCGGGCGGATGCGGTCGCCTCCCGAATCGCGGCGGCAGTCGCCTCCAGCGCCTGGCTGCGCCGCCCGACCAGGATGACGGCGAATCCGGCTGCGGCCAGGCGTTCGGCGCAGGCGGCGCCAATTCCGCTGCCAGCACCAGAGACGACGGCGAGGCGGGTGGTCATCTGCACGATGCGCGAGATCGCCGCTAGGCCGGCGTCTTGTCCCGGACAAAGGCGCCCGGCGCAGGCGCCAGCGGTGGATGCCCGGTACTACCCGGTGACGACGGGGCGGCCACGGAATCGCCGGCGTGTCCGATCGCCCAGTCGGCCCATACCTCCCACCACGTACCGGCGCGCTTGGTGGCTGACTTGAGCCAGGTGTCCGGGTCCGTGCCGAGATCGCCGTCGGAGTAGTACGACGCCTTGGGATTGCCGGGCGGGTTCACCAGCGCGGCGATGTGCCCGGCGTTGCTCAGAATGAACGTCGACTGACCGCCGACCAGGTCGGTTGTGCGATAGCAGCCTTTCCACGGCGTCAAGTGATCGGTGATGGCGCCGGTGACGAAGGTTGGAACCGTGATGCGGCTCAGGTCCACTGGAGTGCCGAGGATCTCCGTGCCTCCGGGCTGGCAGAGCGTGTTGTTCTTGAAGATGTCGAGGAATTCCGTGTGCAGCCGGGCCGGCAGGTTCGTGCTGTCAGCGTTCCAGGCGAGGATGTCGAAGATCGGAGGATTCTCGCCCATCAGGTAGTTGTTGACCCAGTAGTTGAAGACCAGGTCGTCAGGGCGCATCCAGGTAAAGACGTTGCCCAGCGTCCGGCCGGTGATGATGCCCTTGCGCCGGGACTGCTTCTGCGCCAATTCCAGCAGGCGCGGCGCGGAGAACGCCCCGATCGCGGCCCGCGAGTCGAAGTCGAGCAAGGTCACCGCGAAGGATGCGGCCTTGACCCGCTCGTCACCCTGTGCTGCGAGGTGGTTCAGTACGCCCGACAGCAGGATCCCGCCCGCGCAGAAGCCGATCATGCCGAGCTCGTGGCGGTCGCAGATCTCGCCGACCGCATCCATCGCCGTCAGAACCCGCTGGGCATAGGAATCCAGCCCCAGCCACCCCATGTCGGCCGTCGGATTGCGCCAGCTGAGGATGAAAACCTGCAGGCCGCGGCTCACCGCGTATTCGACGAAACTTCGCGTCGGCCGAAGGTCGAGGAAGTAATAACGACCGATCGGCGGCGGCACGATAAGCACCGGCCGAGCACTGACGGTGGGCGTCGATGGGGTGAATTGGATCAGCTCGGCGAGCTCATCGCGTTGGACGACCGCGCCAGGCGTCGCCGCAAGGTCGACACCGACCTGGAAAGCCGTTCGGTCCGTCTGCGCCGGCATCCCGCCGTTCGTGCGAACGTCATGCCACCAATGGCCCGCGCCTCGCACAAGGCTACGGCCGCCGGTGTCGAAGGCGCGCTTGAGTGCCGCAGGATTCGTCGGCAGGAAGTTGGTCGGTGCGAGCGCGCTCATGAGGATGTTGACCACGAATCGGGCTCGTTCGGCGTCCTGCCACTTCTTCGTATGGACATCGAGATCGTCGACCATGCGGGCGAGTGACTCGCACAGACCTAGGTACTCCTGATTGATCCGGCGGTATGCGGGATTCTGCGACCAGGCCGGATCCGTGAACCGCCGGTCACTCTTCGCTGGCACCCGGCTCGACCGTCCGACCGCAACTCGCAGCGTCTCCTGGGTCAACCAGCGACTTTCCCGGATGAGGCTGCGAGGCTGGCCCAAGGTGGTCGAGGCAAGGCTCCTCAGCAGGATTGCCGCCGTGGGGACTCCAATGGCCTCACCCGCTTCGACCAGCCCGAGGGCCTCGTCCTCGGTGCTCGGCACTCCGCTTTGCCGCGCCGAGGTCATTGGGAAGCTCCCAGTATCCAGGCTGGGCCCGACTCACGAGATGGATTGGCCGAGCATCGCAACACGTTCACGTGGGCCTCCCGGGCCGCTGCAGGTGACCGTTGCTGGAGTCTAACCACAGTAACGTCCGAGCACGGTGTGGCCTTTGACGTGAACCAGCCGCCGCGACTGCGTGCTCGGCTGCGACGCGTGATGACACGGTTGGGCTCACGTCCCTCTACCGGATATGGTGCGCGCGGTGTAGTCATAGTTTCTGTCGGTTCGCTGAGGAAAGTAGGTTTCGATGGGGAAGCTGGACGGTCGCGTAGCTGCGATCACGGGTGGTACAGCAGGCATCGGCCTCGGCATCGCGGAGGCGTTCTTGGCCGAGGGAGCATCGGTAGCACTCAATGGTCGTAGCAAGGAGAAGGGCGACAGAGTGCTCGGCCGACTCGGTGCCGGTGACCGGGCGATCTTCATTGCGGGCGACGTCATGATTCCGGACGACATCAACTCGTTCATCGATGAGACGCGATCGCATTTCGGGCATCTGGACATCCTCGTGAACAACGCGGGCGGGGCTGGGGTCCTGCTGCCGACGGTGGATATGCCGTTCGACGACTGGGAGATGACGATCCGCTGGAACCTGCACTCGACGTTCATTGCGACCAAGCGAGCACTACCCGGAATGATCGAGCAGGGCTGGGGTCGCATCATCAACATCTCGTCCGTCGAGGGCAAAGTGGGCAAGCCGGTGATCACCGCGTACGTCGCGGCCAAGCACGGCATCGTCGGTCTCACGAAGGGCGTAGCCCGTGAGGTCGGTACCACGGGCGTGACCGTAAACGCCATCTGCCCGGGACTCATCCTCACCGACATCGTCATGGACAACGGACCCCGTACCGCTGCGGCCATGGGGATCTCGTTCGACGAGATGGTGTCGCTCTACACGGCCGAGTCGGCAATACAACGGCCGAACACGGTCGAAGAGGTCGGCAACGCAGCGGTCATGCTCGCGAGTGATCTCGGGTCCGGAATCACCGGGGCCGCGATCAGCGTGGATGGCGGAACATCGCCCTACTGACCGGTTTACTCGCCCGGTGGGGCAGCTGCGGCAATCGACAGCACCGGCTCGGACAGCTGCCTCGAATCGACAGGTAATCCGGCCCGCAGCGCTACCGCGGCCGCCAAGTTGATTACTGGTTCGGCTGCGACGTCAGCTCGCCGATCAGCGCGGCTTCGTAGCAGTTCGAAGAAACGGCGGACTCCGGAATCTGCGGCGGTCGGATCGAGATCAGGTGTACGGGTAGTCAGGGGATTGCTCTCTCCGGCCGCGTTACTGCTCGGGAGCAGCTCCCACACGAGGATGGACGTTGTCGCCCGCCATCGCGGCAGCGATGTGCTCACCGCGGTCCACGGTCGCCACTTTCCCAGCTCACCCAAGAGTCGGTCGAGTCCGGCCAGTCCCGGTGCGCCGGCCTCCGCTTGATCCAAGAGCGAGATCGCCCGGTCTTCCTGCCCGGCGCCGTCCAGATTCCGTTGATCTTCGTCGACTGGCGCCGTCAACGGTCCACCGAAGCCGACGGCCACCTGCTCACCGTCATGCAGCGCATGGAACACGGTGTCGAACAAGTCTGCGGACGAGCTGCCGCGCACGGCACCCGGCTTATCGTCGTCATGCCGGCGACCGCTCCAGGCGAGATCATCCGATGACGGGGTTGCTGCGCGCACGCCGATGACCAACAACGTCGAGCCTCCATGTCTTGATGGACCCGGTTAGCCGCGTAACTAGTGTCCCGCACCGGAAACTCGTTACCTAATTCCGGCCGGATCCGCGCCGAACGTCAAGCTGAGCGCGGCCGACCCCACAGAGCCAGAAACGCCGGCTCCGGAGGTCGGCCGCGATTGATTTGCCGGCACGTCCCTAGGCGGCCGGGACCTCGTCGAGGAAGCCCAGCACGGTGTCGATGCGACCGTCGTCGTCGAGGACGACCACGTCGAAGCCGACGATGAGCGGTTCGGCATCGACCGGGCCGAGTCCCCAGGCGAAGCGGGCCTGCTGATGGTGCGCGTCGACCGGTCCGACCGGGCTGAACGTGAATCCGGGGAACTGCTGCTGGACTGCGCCGATCGTCGCATCGATCGCCTCACGGCCGGTCACCGCCGCGAGCGGGTCGGTGTAGCTCGGGGCGCGGACTCCAATGCTGGGCGATCAACGCGCGACGCGCGTCCGGGTCGGTCTCGTTCCAGCAGGCCAGGTAGTGGTCGATCAAATCGTTCATGACGACTCCCTTTCGGTCGTGGTTGATTCCGCCGACGATGGTGATTGCGCCGAGTGCGGTCTGTCGATTACCCGGCAGGTAAGGGGACGTTCAGCAGGTTCGCAAGTGAGTTACGGGGTCACCGTGGCTGAACACTCGCCAGACGGCGCGCAGGCGCAGCGACTGGACGACGCTCACGTCGCTATTGCGTCACCAGTCGATTCGGGCGCCTGGCGCAAGTCACCGCCGCACCACAGCCGAACTTCCCGGTCGGCCTGCCGTAGGGTCGCAGGACCGCCACGGCAAGCACCACCGGTGCTTCTCGTCAGAACGAGGTCAGAACGAGAGCATTCCGCTGAACGCGACCTTGTCCACCTCGTGCAGCGATGGTTGCGTGGTGGAGCAGCTGCCGTCGGGGTTGCGGGACGCCAGCCCCTGGGGGCTGATCGTGCCGGTGAAGGTGCCGCTCGCATTGGCGAACAGCCCGATGCCGCCGATGATTTGCGAGTCTTCTTGGAGCGTCCCGCGGAACAGGCAGTTGTGCGGGTTGACGGTGAACGAGGAGCCCACGGTCGGGTTGACGAGGTGCATGGTGCCCTCGGGACAGTCCCTCGACGACGTCTGTGTCGCTCGCCGACCGCGGGCTACGGTGCCACGGGCAAGCGGTAACCCATTCGGATTGACACAATTTGGTCGCCCGAGCGAGGGGTGAAATTCACTTGAATCGTAGCTGCGCGCATTGCCGCAGCCAGATCTCGCAATTCCGAGCCGATAAGAATTCGGCCCACTTCTCCGAATCCTGTCCGGTCATGAGTTCCGCAAGAACAAGGTCATGACGGCCGAGACCGCGCGCGATCTACTCGCCCAACCCGCCGACCGCTGGCTCTACGCCATCACCGACGCGAAGGTGCACGCTTACAAGTTCCCGGCGTATGACCGTGCCCCCCGGATATTGCGTGGCGATCGCAGCCCCAGGTGATGAGAACGCGTCGCGCCGATGCGTTTACCTGGGAGGTAATCGCATCGAGGAATGCAGCTGGCTACCGTCGAGCGGGTGACGACCATGGCATCCGCACCGGTCGGGCAGCTGCTGCGCGAATGGCGGGCCCGGCGGCGGCTCAGTCAGCTTGATCTGTCAATCCAGGCCGATATTTCGGCGCGGCATCTCAGCTTCGTGGAGACCGGGCGGTCACGTCCTACCCGCGGGATGATCTTGCGGTTGTCCGAGCAACTCAACGTGCCGCTCCGCGAGCGTAACCAGCTGCTGCTTGCCGGCGGGTACGCGCCGGCCTATCCGCAGCACGGCTTGGACGAGCCGCAGGTCGGCGCGGTGCGTGATGCCCTGCAGCAGGTACTGCGCGGCCACGAACCGTTTCCCGCTGTCGTAATCAACCGCTGGTGGGACATGGTCGACGGGAATCGGGCCATCGGACTGTTCGTCGCTGATTGCGCGCCACACCTGCTCGAACCGCCTGTCAACGTGCTCCGGCTGACCCTGCATCCCGACGGCGTGGCGCCACGTATCGTGAACCTCGCCCAGTGGCGGGCCCACCTGCTCCAGCAACTGCGTCAGCGCGCGGCCCAGACTGGTGACACCCGGCTGCACGAGCTCGAGGCCGAATTACGCACCTACCCAGGCGCCGATGACGAGGTCACCGCGGCGTCCACCGATGTCGTGCTGCCGCTCCAGCTGCGCCACGAGGGCAGGCAACTGTCCCTCTTCAGCATCGAGGCACGTGTCGGCACCGCCAACGACATCACCGTGGATGAGCTGAGGATCGAGGCGTTCTACCCGGCCGATGCCGAGACCAAACGAGCGCTGACCCGCGACGGGACTCCTCTCACGCCATCAGGTTAGACCGCAGGAGATTGCCGGCAGCTCGGCGACCAGTGCCTCAATGGCTGGCGGAGGTATGCTCCGTGCTCACATCGGGGACGGCGCGGTGGCTAGGTTTCCGTCGTGCGCTCGGCGGCGATCGGGACCTCGGGCAAGCCTCCCGCAACGCATCACCCTGGCGGCGACGCTGGGTCATCCGCGTACGGGTCGCAGGATCGCCTGGCCGAGATATTGGCAAGCACGCAATGCGAGTTCCAGGTCCGCGCCCCGATCGCTGATCGGTCCGCCCAAGGCGTCCTCGGCCTTGCGGATGCGGTACTGCACGCTGTTCTTGTGCAGCACAAGTCGTTCGGCGGTGATCGTATAGCTCCCGGTTGACAGGAAAACCTGCAGCGTTTCGCGCAGCCGTGCATGGGGCTCGTCGTCCAGGGCAAGGTCGGCGAGCATGCCCCATACCCAGCTGCGGGCGGCGCTGATGTCCGTGCATATCAGCGCGACAGCGCCGACGTCAGCGAAGGTGGTAAGCCGACTGCCGGGTTCGGCGGCGAGAGCGAGGCCCTGCGTGCGCACCGCTTGCTGGTGGGTTAAGCGGAACCCGTCCAGCCCGTATCCGGGTTCCCCAGCGGCAATGCGTGAAGAACCGTCGCCGTTGTCGAATGCCTTCGCCAACCTCTCACCCGAGACGAGCACGTTGCCGCTGACCGGTAGCCATATCCAGGCGAGGGTCTCGTCACGCGGTACGAACAGCGGACGACCAGGTGAGCCGAGCACCCGAGCCGCGGTGGACGCGAGCTGATCGAGACGGGTCAGGCCCTCGCTGCCGTTCGGCGTGTCGGTGACCCAGGCGATCAGGCCGATATGACGCTGACGAAGTCGGTAACCCAGGGCTGATTCGGTGGCATCGATGTCCACCGGCTGACCGCCGAGCAGGGTGCGGACGCGTGCGGCCCGGACCGCAGTCTGGGTAAGCAGCCAATTGTCCCGCTCATGTTGATATGCCGAGATCACTTCCTCGGAGACACGGTCGATGTAGCGGAAGCTGACATCGGCCATGCGCGACGTGATGGCGGCCGTGAGGCTAGCGTCCTGGGATCGGGTCGCCAACTCGTCGATGCACCGCGACAGGAACCGGCCGTGACCGACCCGGTAGGCCCGGATAAGCGCAATGATCGGCACACCGCGCTGGGCCAACCGTCTGGCGTATTCAACTGCTGCCGCCGGTGCGCCGATGTCGTCCGGCGCGGACCCGTGCTCGAAAACATGCAGCAGAGTTGCGACATTCTCCTCGATACTCGCATCGAGGAGCTTCTCGACGATGTCGTCACCACGCAGTTCCGGAATGTCTGTGGTGACGAGCTGCCAGATGTCATGGGTCAGATCGAGGACCTGGTCGCCGACCGCCGCGGCCACCGCCGACAGCTCACGACCGACGGCGTCTACGCCGGTACTCATGCGGTCATCGTATGGCGCTTGCCACGTCCGCGCGCTGCGGACAACCCTCCCGGGCGGCGGCCACGCGATGCTGCTACGTCAGACCGTCGCATCGAGCCGACTCGAGGCTGGCGCTGCTATGCGTGGAGCACAACCACTGACGGCATGTCAGTGCTCTTGGCCGTTGTCGCCCCGTGCCGCGAACGATGCACTGAATAGAGCAAGCAACCCGGAAAGGGGACGCTAGTGAAACCATTGTCCGAGCAGCTCAGCGAACTGGCGGCACGCGTCAAGACAGCCGAGGACATTGTGTCGGCGGCGAACGCAAACAACCGAGCGGCGCTGGAGAGCCAACGAGAGCAGCTGAAGTCCTCGATCAGCAAGACCAAGGACCAGGCCAGAACAGACGCCGCCGCAACGGCGGATCAGGCCCAATCGTGGTGGGACAAGACGCGGGCTGATGTCGATCAACGGTTCGACACGCTACGGGCCAAGCGGGACGAGCACCGCGCAGAACGTGATCTGAAAAGAGCACAGAACCGGGCCGACGACGCCGAGCTGGACGCGGCTGATGCGATCGATTTCGCCGTCTATATGGTCGACCAGGCTGAGTACGCGGTCGTTGACGCCGTGATCGCTCGCGCCGACGCCGACACGCTCGAGCAGCAGCAACCAAAGCAAGGCTGAGTATCCGGCGCACGGACTGAGCGCGACCGGGAGCATCCCGTGGTCGCGCTCGGCAGCGCATGTCGAGCAACCTGCCGCGCCGCGCGAGCCTAATGGTCGGCTACGGTTCCACCGCGAAGCCCCTGTGCCGGAGGAACTGCGTCTGGTGGAGGCGTGGCAGGAGCCGCAGGTCCGCCGTCGTGCTGGGCAATACGTTCGGTCAGTTGCTCATGAACCTCGCGAAGCTTGGTGTGAATCGCCTCTTGCCGCTCAATGTGCTCTCGGTGCAGCCGGGCAATCAGCTCGGCATCAGGCTTCTTGCCCTGGTAGTCAGGATGGTGGCGCCAACACAGATAGAACTGCCCACCGGCAGCCTCGTGGTTACCTACCCGCCAACAGCCAGGCTCATGACAATTGAATTTCTTTACTAGTTGGTATGCGGCAGTTGCGATGGCTCCGATAATGCCGAACTCGGCAAGATCCGAACCGAATCCTGACCAGAATCCGTAGTACGGGCCAGGTTCGTTCACTGTGCCGGTGTGCACCGCCAACCAGTGATTGAAAGCGGAGGCATAGAGGACCCAAGCGACAATTCCTGCCGCCACCGCAATGAATACCAGGCTAATGATCAGAGCTAGGCGCCGCGTCATCTTCTATGCCACCTTCCTCACCCTGCCAGAACAGTAGAGCGCGACCTGGTCGCGATGCGAGATCGGGTGCAAGCTACAGCGGCGGCGGTACCGTTGCCGGGCCAGCGGTGAGGAGGCGGCTCCGTGATCGCGGTCGAATGTTCGATGTTCTGGCGTAATTGTCGTGTTGCACCGGGGGAGGCAGGATGTGGTCGCTTCCCAAGCAAGCGGTGTCACCCACGACCGTGGATCAACCCCACGGTGTGGCGCGAGCCGTCGTTGGTAGTCATGGTTCGGACCGGCCCGACTCGGAGGGCTTCGGAAGCGCTTTCGGCGTGGTGCGACGGACTTTCGTCATAGCCCGCAACGATGCTCGCCTGCGGGCTGAGGCGTGGGTTCCGCAGCCCAAGGTCGTCGCCAGCCTGGTGACCGGCACGGACTGGATCGGTCGTGAGGTTGCTTGGAGTAAGCGCTTACCCGAGGGCGCCGACCAAATCCTTGCTGTTCTTTCGGGTGATGAAGGCTTCGACGATCTGCCATACCCCAATGACGATCAGCCAGATGCCGGCGAAGACCGCGAGCGCGAAGATCGACTTGAACGGCGCGACGATGACTATGATTCCGCCAATGGCGAGGAGGATTCCGCCGAAGATCTGCCAGCCGCGGAAGGGCAGGTATGGCGTCGAGCCGGCGGCGACGGCCCGGCTGATTCCAACGATAAGCCAGCCGAAGCCGATCCAGAGCGCCAACAACAAGATGGACTCGGCGGCACCGCGGAAGCTGATAAGCCCGAGCAGGATTGATAGCACACCGGTCAGCGCGCTGAGGAAGCGAGCGCCACCACGCAGACCGGGCACGAACGCAAGCATGATCTCCATCACGCCGCTGACCAATAGGTAGATGCCGAACAATACGCCGACGACCCGTAGCGTCTGGCTCGGCCAGACAAGGACTATGAGACCGATGACGACTGCGGCGACGCCGAGGATGAGGAGGAACCACCAGCCACGACGGGCCAGGCGTTCGAGAGGAGATTCCGACTCGGTACTTTCTGCTGCGTAGGCTGTCACGCGCCATAGCATGGCGCACGGCGCTGCTGACGTAAATGGTTCGGCGCAGGCTTTTGGGACCGGGGCGTCCCGAGCGGAAACGGGACTGGCCTAGAGAAACGAAAGGCCTTGGCGCTCGGGCAGGCTCGCTAGATGAACTCGATGGCCTCGGCAATCGATTCGAGCACTCGTCCCGGACGATACGGGAACTGCTCGAGGTCCGTGGCTTTGGTTGAGCCGGTCAGCACGAGGACGGTGTCCAGGCCGGCCTCGATACCGGCGACGATGTCGGTGTCCATGCGGTCTCCGACCATGACGGTCGTTTCGGAATGTGCCTCGATTCGGTTCAGCGCGCTGCGAAACATCATGGGATTCGGCTTGCCGACAAAGTAGGGATGACGCCCGGTCGCCTTGGTGATGAGCGCGGCGACGGACCCAGTAGCCGGAAGCGGGCCGTCTGCGGACGGTCCAGTCGCATCGGGATTCGTCGCAATGAACCGGGCGCCGCGCTCGATCAATCGGATCGCCTTGGTGATCGTTTCGAACGAGTAGGTCCGGGTCTCGCCCAAGACGACGAAGTTTGGATTCCGGTCAGTCAGCGTGTAGCCGACTTCGTGCAACGCTGTCGTCATGCCCGCCTCACCGATCACGTACGCCGAGCCGAACGCGAGTTGATCGGCAAGAAATGTGGCGGTCGCCAGCGCCGATGTCCAGATCGACTCCTCGGGCACTTCCAATCCGGACTGAGCCAGGCGCGCGGCGAGATCGCGCGGAGTGAAGATTGAATTGTTCGTGAGAACAAGGAATCGCTTGCCACGGTCGATCAAATGTGCGAGGAATTCAACTGCTCCAGGAAGAGCGTGATCCTCACGGACGAGCACGCCATCCATATCACTGAGCCAGCACTCAGCAGGTTGTCGCATCGGACGAGCCTATCGATCATCTAGTGCCTGGCGCAGGACACTGGAGACATGACTCATTGGGCGGCGGTTGAGCCCAATGTGCCGGCCGACGGGAAGGAACAGGATCACTTGGGCGGGCGGCCAAGCGCCGGACGGATAGGTGCAATCACCTTGTCCCGGCTACGCCGCGGGCCGGACCAGAGTGCCGGCACGGCGTCGACCGCGTTAGCCACGGCGTAGGCGGCTTGCTCGTAGTTGACCCGCCAGCCGACGAAGTCCACCCACGCTTCGGCCGGATCGCGCTCGATGGGGAATTCGACCTCGCGCAGTCGGGCGACGGCCTGGAGGAACTCCCCGTACGTCAGGGTGATTCCTGCGTCCGGGTCTGGCTCGTCGGGCATCGGGATTCGCATCGCCCGCGCGATCTGGTTGAAGCAGAGGAAGCCGGCACGCAGGCACAAGCGGGCAGGCACGACCGGCGCGACATTCGGCGACAAGGCGAGCAACAGAGCGGCGGAGTCGAGCACCGCGAGCAGCGCCGTCACCCATGATGACAACGGCCGCGGTGATCGGAACCGCACCAAGGGCAAGTAGGTGGTGTGGCTCTCTGCGACGTCGGCAGCCCAGCGTTCCCACCGCTCGTATAAGTCGGGCAACGTATTGATGGTCGACACACCCGACCCCAGTGCGTAATGGGTGCGCGACAACAACTCCGGCCCCCACGACGGCACGCCGGCCCGCGCGTTGAGCAGCGCAACCTCGGTCTCCCTGCGGTTGAACGCCGCATACAACGTTGGCAGATAGGCGATCTGCAGGGTGACGATTGCTAACCCGGTCGCGGCCGCCGCGAACACAATCACTCCGGGTGCGGCGCCGGAAGGCTCGGCGAAGCCCAAGGTGAACAGCGACGACCCGGCCGAGGTGAACGCGGAACTCAAACCGCCGTGGACGAATGGCCACAGGAGCAGCCAATAACCAAGGAAGGAAATCCCTAACCACACGGCTAGCTGAGCGAGCAGGATGGCCGGCGCCTGCGCAGCAAGCAGTCGGTCACGCCGTGGGTAATCGCCGATCCGGCGGCCCACCATCCGGAATGCGGCCGTCACGATCTGATCCACCCATCGGGTGAGCCGGCTGCTTACCGCACGGGGCACGATCAGGGTTTCGACGACGCTGGTCCCGGTAGCTAGGACGAGGACAGCGCCGACTACCGCCGCTGCCGAGCGGGCGGCAACCGGCACCTCCATCGGGGCCCCCTGACGCGAGTGGACCAGCCGAACGTACTCGGCGCCAACCAGTCGGTCCGACGACCGGGTATCACACCTGGGACGAAGGAGCGAATATCTGGCGCAGGATCGGCGGTCGGACAGTTTCTGCTTAGGTGGTATTGCCTTGTGTCATAGGGACGGGTCGTCGCGGTTGGAACTGATCTGACTCGAGCGGCGTTGCGCTCGGCTGACGATCTGCTCGGCGCGTATCACGTGCATGACGGCGTTGATCAAGGCGAGATGCGTGAACGCCTGCGGGAAGTTGCCGAGGTGGCGGCCGCTGAGGGGATCGATCTCCTCCGCATAGAGTTCGAGCGGGCTGGCGTACGCAAGTAGCCGTTCACACAGCTTCTTGGCGGCCTCGACTTCACCGATCTCGACAAGCGCCGATACCAGCCAGAACGAGCAGATCGTGAAGGTGCCCTCTTCGCCAGTCAATCCGTCATCGGTCTCGTCCACCCGATAGCGCAGGACGAGGCCGTCGACGGTCAATTCATCGGCGATAGCCAGCACGGTCGCGCGGATGCGTGGATCCTCCGGCGGCAGGAAGCGCATCATCGGCAGAAGCAGCAGGGATGCATCGAGGGCGGTCGAGCCATAGCGCTGTACGAACACTCCCCGCTGGTCCACGCCGTTAGTGCAAATATCCTGGTGAATCTGATCAGCGAGCGCCTGCCACTTCTCGGCGTACTCGAATTCTTCATGCATGCGTGCCAGCCGGGCACCCCGGTCCATAGCAACCCAGCACATCAGCTTGCTGGATACGAAGTGCTGCGGTTCCCCGCGCACCTCCCATATCCCGCGGTCGGGTTCCTCCCAGTGCTCCGCGGCGCAATCGACCTGGCGCTTGAGGATGGACCACAACGATTCCGGAAGCTGATCGCGGGAGCGCGCATGCAGGTATACCGAGTCGAGCACGGCGCCCCAGACATCGTGCTGCTGCTGGTGATATGCCCCGTTGCCCGACCGAACCGGAAACGCGCCTTCGTAACCCGAGAGGTGCGGCAGCGATTCCTCGTCGAGTTCGCGTTCGCCGCCAACGCCGTACATCACCTGAAGGTCATTACCGTCGCGGCAGGCGTCGGCGACGAAGTAGAAGAAGTCGTCCGCTTCGCGGTCGAAGCCCAGGGTGTAGAGGCCCCACAGGGCAAAGGTCGAGTCGCGCACCCAGGCGTAGCGATAATCCCAGTTGCGCTCGCCGTGCGGAGTCTCCGGCAGCGAGGTCGTGGCCGCCGCGAGCAGGGCACCGGTCGGCGCGTACGTCAAGCCCTTCAGCGTCAGCGCGCTGCGTTGAAGGAAGCTGCGCCACGGGTGGTCCGGGAAATCGCCGAGCGTGATCCATTGGCGCCAGTACTCCTGCGTCCGCCGCAGCCGCTCCTCGGCCTCCTCCAGAGTTCGCGGCGGCGGCAGCGGGGACCACGAGAGCGCGACGAAATGACTTTCCCCTTCGGTCATGCGCGTCCTCGCGTGCAGGCCGGCCCCCTCGATACCCGGACGCAGGTCGGTCGTCACGCGCATCGCGACATCGAGCCCTTCAGTGCGCGCCACCACTTCGCCGTAGCCGGCGCCCTCGTACCCCCACAGCGGCTGGCGCCGACCGTAATCCAGCGCCGGCTCGCAGGTCATCGTCACGTCGACCGAGCCGCTTACGCATTCCACCGTCCGCAGCAGGCAATGCTCGGCATCGAAATCCGTCGGCGACCGGCGATGCGTCCTGGACCGCTCATCGACGTTGTGCCACGGCCCCATGCACAGCGCATCGCGGACGAGCAGCCATCCGGTGCGGGTCTGCCAGGTGGTCTCGAGCACCAGGCTGCCGGGTAGGTAGCGGCGGGCTGCCGGCACGACCTCGTCGTACGGGCCGATGCGGAAGGCGCCGGCGCTCCGGTCCAACAGCGCACTAAATACGCTCGGCGAGTCCGGACGCGGTACACACATCCATTCGACTGCCCCGCTGGGCGCGACCAGGCAGTTGGATTCGCAATCCGACAGGAATGCGTACTCGGCGATCGGCGGGAACGGGCTCTGCCCGGTCGGCTGGCCCGGCGCTGACCCGGCTAGCTCGAATGCCGACAAAGTTTCGACCATAACTAATCGTCTCGCATCAGCCCGCGTCAGGCCAGTCCCGGCAAACGGTCGGGCGTCCGTGCGGCGCACCGGTGCAGATATCGCCGCGCTGGAGGTTCATCCGGGGCCTTTCATCGGTGCGCTCGCAGGGTACATCTCGCAGCGCAACGTCGATTTCGGGTTCTCCGGTCCGTCGGACATGTGGGCCGGTGACGGTCGCCGGCGGTAGCGGAGACGGAACGATGTCGAAATATGTCCTGGCCTTCCGGGGTCAGCCCGATCGCCAACCCGTACGCGGTGAGAACGAGGCCTGGGGCACCTGGCTTGGCGGTATCGGCGCGAAGATCGTCGACCCGGGGAACCGAGTGGGTCTGGTCGAGCGTCTGAACGCTGAGCCGGCCGGTAGCGCTGCCAGCGAGGTCCTCACTGGTTACGTCGTGGTGGATGCCGCGGACATCGGCGCGGCCACGACGCTCGCGCGGGGTTGCCCGGGACTCAGGTCCGGCGTCAGTGTCGAGGTCGCCGAGACCGTGCCCATGGCCGGCTGAGCCCGTCGATCCGGCGCGCTGGTTTGGCACGCGCGCCGGATCGCGGTTGTCTGCGCGACGCGCCACCTCCGGGTGCTCTTGGGCTTGCCGCGCCGGCCGGACCGCTAGATCATCCGCTGGGGGCGATGTCTCGGCCAGACACTAGGGGAAACGTGGACCGGAACGCCGTCGGTCACGGACTTCGGGACAACGTTCCACGCAGAAGTGATGCACCGACGAGCGGTCATGAAACGGGCTCGAGTGAGTCGGGAGGGGTGAGCAATGACGGCCTACCGTCTCGGCCAATCCGCCCGGCCCGGAACGTCCTATCCGCTCGGCGCGACGGTCCGGGCCGACGGCACGAACTTCGCCGTCACATCCAGCGCCGCAGACAGCATGCAGCTCTGCCTGTTCGATGCGGCCGGCGGCGAGATCCGTGTCCCGTTGGTGGACTACGACGCGGGTGTTTGGCATGCGTTCGTTCCGGGCGTCAGCGTAGGGCAGAGGTATGGCTACCGTGCCGGCGGAACATATGACCCGGACTCCGGCCTGCGCTTCAACAGCCAGAAGCTGCTGCTCGACCCCTACGCCCGTGCGTTCGTAGGCGAGGTCAGCCATGGGCCGGAAGTGCTCGGGTACGCGGCAGACAACCCTGACGCCCCGAGCCCGCTCGATTCGGCCGGACACGTACCTCGCAGCATCGTTCTCGATGACGCCTATGAGTGGCGGGACGAGCGGCCCAGCCACCGGTACGCCGATACCGTCATTTACGAGGTGCACGTCAAGGGCTTCACAGCGCGCAATCCGGACGTGCCGGCCGAGTTACGTGGCACCTATGCGGGGCTGGGTCACGAGGCGGCCATCGACTATCTACTCGAACTGGGTGTCACTGCGGTCGAGTTGCTCCCGGTACACGAGAGTGTGCCGGAAAGCTTCTTGGTACAGCGGGGTCTGACGAATTATTGGGGATACAACACGATCGGCTATTTCGCACCGCACCATGCCTATTCCGCGGCAGTGCGCGCTGGACACTTCGGCGGCCAGGTCGAGGAGTTCAAGGCGATGGTCAAGGCGTTGCATCAGGCCGGATTGGAGGTGCTGCTCGACGTCGTCTTCAATCACACGGCCGAGGGAAATCAACTCGGCCCTACATTATGCTATCGGGGCTTGGATAACGCGGCCTATTACCGTCTGGACGATGTCAATCCGCGTTATTACCTGGACACGACCGGCTGCGGTAACGCGCTCAATGTCGGGCACCCAGTGGCCCTGCAGCTGATCATGGACTCGTTGCGCTACTGGCTGACCGAAATGCACGTCGATGGATTCCGTTTCGATCTTGCGCCGACGCTGGCCCGCCAGGAAGGCGAGTTCGGGCCGAGGTCCGCGTTCTTCGATCTCGTGGCGCAGGATCCGGTGGTCTCGCGCGCGAAGCTGATCGCCGAACCGTGGGACGTCGGCCAACTAGACAGCTACGACCTGGGCGGATTTCCGCCCGGGTGGCGGGAGTGGAACGGCAAGTACCGCGACTGCATGCGCGACTTCTGGCGCAGTCATCAGGTCGGCATCGGCGAGTTCGCCACGCGGTTATGCGGATCGGCCGATCTCTACGGCCGGACCCGTCGCCGGCCGACGGCGTCGGTGAACCTGATCACCGTCCACGACGGCTTCACCCTGCGTGACCTCGTCAGCTACGACGGCAAACACAACGAGGCCAACGGGGAGGCCAACCGTGACGGCACCGACGACAACCGGTCGTGGAACTGCGGGGCCGAGGGAGCGACCGATGATCCGGCCGTGCTGACGCTACGGGCCCGCCAATCGCGCGCGATGCTCACCACCCTGCTGCTTTCCTTCGGCATCCCCATGCTGCTCGGCGGGGACGAGATCGGCCGGACGCAGCAGGGCAACAACAATGCGTACTGCCAGGACAACGGGCTTACCTGGTTCGACTGGTCCGCGCCCGACCAGGATTTGCTTGCGTTCACCAGGAGATTGGTCGCCTTACGCAAATCCCATCCGGTCTTTCGCCGCGGCCGGTTCTTGGTTGGTGCCGAGGCGTCAGAGCTGTTGTGGTTCACGCCGGGCGGCACTCCCATGACCGGCGCCGATTGGTCAGATCAAAGCGCTCTGGCGGTCGCTGTGTACCTTGACGGATCCGACGACCCGGACCGGGCTGACGACGGCTCGCTCATGGTGGACGACGACTTTCTCATGCTGGTCAACGCCTGGTGGGAACAACTCCCGTTCACCATCCCGCCCACGCGTCCCGGCCTCACGTGGCAGACGGAGATAGATACCTACGACCCCGCTCACGGCGATACTGTCGCCGTGGGCGACCAGTTGACGGTTGGACCTCGATCGATCGTCGTACTCCGCGGCCTGGTCCACGAATCCGAGTAGTGGATCGTGATCTTAGGGTCCGCGCCTGATCACAACCACCTGTCAGATCGTTACCTGACGGCGCGATTACCGGTAGGGCGTGGGTGGGGTGTATCGCTGGAGGGAGGCTCCCGATGCGGCCATACCGAACGCGGCGCCGGTCTGAAGCATCGTGTCGTTGAGGGCCGACCTGACACCGGCGAACTCACGCGGCCTCGCCGCCGTACTCGGTGGGCTGAGCGCCAACTCGACTCATCCGTTCGGGCGTGGTCCCGACTCGGTGCGGCGGGGTCAGAGCAGGGCAGAGATAGCCTGCGCCGCCTGCCGTGCGCCGTCGGTCTCGACCGGAAGGTAGTCCACCTTGCGACCGATCTCCTCGGCGATAGCAGCGGCAATCTGCTCCGGGCCGTCTTCGGCGAAATCCATGCACCGGCCGGCGCGGTAGCGCTCGAGTCGGTACCGGACATGGAGGTTCTGCTCGAAGTGGTGGCGCAACGGGAAGTAGAGGAACGGGCGCTGGCTGGCGGTCAGCTCCATGGCCGTCGTCAGGCCGCCCTGGACGACCGCGATGTCGCAGGCCGCGAGATGACGGTAGAGGTTGTGTACGTACGAACGAACCTCGAGGCCTTCGGCGGCCGGCAGGCTGGCCGGATCGATGCGGGGGCCGGCGACGACCACCATGCGCAGCGCAGGCAGTTGCCGCTTCGCGAGTGGAAATGCCTCGACGATCCGGCGCAGCAGGTGCGCACCGACGCCACTACCGCCGACAGTCACCAGGCATACCTGCTCGTCCGGCTGGTAGCCGAGTTCGTCTCGCAGCCGTTGCCGATCGGCGAACTGGGCCGGGTCAAAGCCGGAGATGTAGCCGGTGAAGTCAAAGTGTTGCTCAGTCCATTCGCGGATCATCGGTAGATCCGGGCCGAAGCGCTCCGGCACGATGTCGCCGGCGTTCCCAACGAACAGCGCACGATCGCGCGTACGCCCGTACCGGGCAATGTGTTCGATCATCTCGGCGTTGTAGTCGGCGGTCAGGTACGCCTCGCGTGGACCGCCGTCGGGCATCGGCAACCACCCGACGAAGTCGGTGAGCCACACGTAAGCCGCCCGTTTGAGCTCGGGATTCTCGTGCAGGTAGTAGTCGAGTTCCCAGGCCTCGTCGCCGATCCAGAGGTCGTAGTGCTCGCGCTCGGCCACCTCGTGAAACACCATGAAGTTGGCGAGCAGAATCTCATCCATCCGTCGCCAGGCCTGGAAGCAGTGCAGGTCGTGTTCCGCGGACTCGGATTCAATGTGCCGGGATTCGTTGGCCAGGTATGCGCTTGCCGGGTGGATCCGTTCACCCTCGGCTTCGAGCACCCTCGTCACCGGATCCTGCGCGAGCCAGTCGATTTCCAAGTCCGGATGTAGCTGGCGCAGCTCGCGAGCGATGGCGACGTCACGCTGAGCGTGGCCCAGCCCGATGGGTGAGGAGATATAGAGCGCTCGCTTCCGTCTCGTGCGTCCGCGCGTCCAGGTGGCGCCGAGGCTACGGCGCCCGGCGGCCGCGTCGATGAAATCGCTGAGCAACAGGTTCACCTTCACTGGGTCACGCACGTGTGGCGCGTGTCCCGAGCCTTCGAGCAACGCCGGCGGACTGCCGAGCAGATCGGCGAGGGCGACACCGGATTCGTACGGTCGGATTGCGTCGGCCGTGCCGTGGATGACGAGCACCGGGCAGCGCACCCGTGCCGCCAGCGAGCGCACCTGGTCCGCGTCGATGCGGGTGCCGAGTTGCGTGGCGATCAGCGTCTCGGCGTCGGTGTCAAGCCCCCAGGCCACCGAGTCCTCGCGTTGCTTGGTCGAGTGCGGCTCGGTGTAGACCTGTGAAAAGAAGAACTCCTGGAAGTCTTCGTAGTCCGACTGCCAGTAGTGACGGTTGTACTTCTGCCAGCCTTCATAGGCCGCGCGCGGCCGGCTGAAGTCATCGATCCACATCTCGCGCGGCGCAATGGGAGGCAGCGGGACCGACGGGCCGATGAAAACCGCGCCGGCCACCCGCTCGGGATGCTCGGCGGCGAGGAGGAGGCCGCGCTGCGCGCCCGCCGAGAAGCCGACCACTATGGCGCGATCAGTACCGGTGGCGTCGAGGACGGCCAGCGCGTCCGCCGCGAACTCCCGTTCGCTGTACGTATTCAGGCCAGCGGGGCGGTCTGACCGTCCATTGCCGCGGGGGTCGAATGTGATGATCCGGTGAGAACGGGCGAGGTACGGGATCTGCATTTTCCACGACCGCGAGTGGATGATCGACCACGGTGGCAGCAGCAGGACCGAGGTGTCACCGTCGCCGTACACCTCGTAGAAGAGCTTGACGCCGTCGCGCTCGGCGAAACCCTCGATATCGGGATAGCGCGCGCGGCTCTGCTCCGTGCTCATTTCCTCGCCTCCAAGGAGACCAGCCAGTCGTCGATCCAGCGGAGCAGCTCGCGATGGCCTTCGCAGATGCCGGATAGACGCTCGAGCAGAAGACCCTGGTTGAAGGTCATCACCAAGCTCACCAACGCCTCGACGGGAAACTGGTCCGGATCGAGGTGATATTCGGCGGCTGCTTTGCCGAACGCCTCGGTGAGGACGCTGCGCCACTCCGCGGTCATCGCGGCCACGCGATCGCGCATCTCGGGTTGATTCCATCCGAGCGCCTGCAGCTCGAGCCAGACCTTCGGATAGCCGGCGGCCAGGTCCTGGTCGAGGAAACCCATGGCGGTGCGCCACTTTTGGAGGAACGGCACGTCCGCTGCGTACATCGCTCGTTGCCGGACGATCAGTCGCGCGGTGAACCGCTCGAAGGTTTGCACCATCACTTCGTCCATCGACCCGAAGTAGTAATGGACGAGGCCGTGGTTCACTCCTGCCTGCTCGGACAGCCGCCGCGTGGTTACAGCACGATGGCCCTCCGCGATCAGCACCGCTTCGGCTGCGTCGAGGATCGCGGTGACAGCCTCGGTGCGAGCAGTGCCCTCGGTGGTATTGCGGCGTGCGGTCACGGCCGGCTCTCCCGTAGGTGGACGAATCGTTTGTGCACTTGACTTAGTCAAATGACTAACACGATCTCGAGCCGCAGTCAAGACCCTTCGTGATCCAGCCGCCCGCCCGCAAATAGGTCTTGACGCGTCCCGTCGAGACATGTTATCCATTCGACTAAGTCAACTGACTAAGACACTCGTCCAATGGAAGGAACCCGGGTCATGACGACTGTCACCGAGAACTCGCCTCGCAATGGGGTCGACACCGCAACGCTGTTCGCCACCCTCGATGCGGTCAAGGGTTCGCCCGAGATCGCGAAGTTCCAGTTCCGGGCCAGCAACACCTGGCTGAGCGGGACGCACAACCGGTCCACCATTTCCGGTTTTTACGGCGCCGGCCAGGAGATGGAACACAAGCAGGTAACGACGGTGGATGCCGATCATCCGGCGGTGTTGGTAGGGGAGGATCACGCCCCGTCGCCGGTGGAGTATCTGCTGCACGCCATCGCGGCGTGCCTGACGGCGGGGATTGCCAACGTCGCTGCCGCACGCGGGGTGGACTTGACCAAGGTCACGTCAACCGTGGAAGGCGACATCGATTTACTGGGCATTTTGGGGTTGTCCGATGGGTCGGTCCGCAACGGCTATCAGCAGATCAAGGTCACCTTCCACATCGAAGGGGATGCCGACGACGCGACGCTGCGTCGGATCGTGGAGCAGTCCCGCAACCGGTCGGCGGTGTATGACGTGCTGACCAACGGCACCCCGGTGCACGTCGACGTGGTCACCGGCTGATCGTCGTCCAGTTCGTTGCCCGCCCGGCCAGTCATGGCCGGGCGGCGTCCTGGAAGGGAGGTGACTCATGACTGACACAGACACCGTCATCGTTGGCGCGGGACACGCCGGACTCGCGGTGAGCCGCTTGTTGTCCGCGGCCGGGCACGAGCACGTGGTCCTGGAGCGCGGCCGGGTGGGGGAGCGGTGGCGTTCGCAGCGGTGGGATTCGCTGCATCTGGTGACCCCGAGTTGGATGACCCGGCTGCCCGGCTGGCGGTATGACGGTCCGGACCCGGACGGGTACCTCAGCGCGGCCGCATTCGCTGACTTCCTCGATGACTACGCCACATCGTTTCGTGCGCCGGTGATCGGGTCTGTCACGGTCGAGGACGTGTCCCCCGCGGAGCCAGGGTCCGGTCACGGGTATGTGGTCGTTACGGATGCGGGTGTGTGGCGGGCACGGCAGGTGGTGCTCGCGACCGGTCCGCACGGCACCCCGCAGGTGCCGGGCGCGGTCCGGGCCGGCGCGCTGGGGTCGGTCGAGCTGGTGACCGCGCAGCAGTATCGCAACCCGGCGCAGCTGCCCCCGGGCGGGGTACTGGTCGTGGGCGCGTCGGCGTCGGGGGTGCAGATCGCTGACGAGCTGGCCCGGGCCGGCCGCCCGGTGGTGCTGGCCGTCGGGCGGCACACCCGGATGCCCCGCCGTTACCGCGGCATGGACATCTATTGGTGGTTGGCGAGCACCGGCCGGCTGGCCCGCACCGTCGATGACGTGCACAACGTTTCGGCCGCGCGTCGGGAGCCGTCCCCGCAGCTGGTCGGCCGTGCCGGCGATGGGAATCTCGACCTGGCTGTGCTGCAGGCCCACGAGGTCCGGCTCACCGGTCGCCTCGAGGAGATCGCCGATGGCCGGGCCTGGTTTCGGGACGACCTCGCCCGGTCGGTAGCCACTGCCGAGCGGCGGATGCACCGGCTGCTGGACGCGGCCGACGTCTACGCCGCCCGGGCCGGCCTCGACGCCGAGATCTGCCCGCCACGGCGACCTGCCGCCATCCACCTCCCGCCGACGCCGACGTCGGTGGACCTCGCCGCCGAGCGCATCGGCACCGTCCTGCTCGCCACCGGCTATCGATCGCATCACCCGTGGCTGCACCTGCCGATCACCGGCCCGGACGGCAGCATCCAGCAATACCGCGGCATCACGGCCGCGCCCGGGATGTATGTCGTTGGGCAGCGATTCCAGCACCGGCGCGACTCGGCATTCATCGACGGCGCTCGGCACGACGCCGAGACGGTCGTCCGGCATCTCCTCGCCCAGGCCGGAGGTCTCGCAGCGCCGTGCGTCGCCTGCGAGGAGCCGGCGGCATGAGCCGCTACGACGTGGTGGTCGTGGGTGGCCGGGTCGCCGGCGCCTCGACGGCACTGTTGCTCGCCCGCGCCGGCGCCCGGGTTGCGCTGATCGACCGATCTCGGCCCGGCAGCGACACCGTCTCGACCCACGGGCTGATGCGGGCCGGGGTGCTGCAATTATCCCGCTGGGGGCTGCTCGACCAGATCGTCGCGGCGGGCACCCCGCCGATCCGCGGGACCACCTTCCACTACCCCGACCGGCCAGCCGTGCACGTGGCGATCCGGCCCAGCCCTGGCGTCGACGCGCTCTACGCCCCCCGCCGCCACCTGCTCGACTGGCTGCTGGTCGACGCTGCCGCGCAGGCCGGGGTACACGTGATCACCGACACGGTGGTCACCGCGCTGCGGTCCGACAGTCACGGCCGGGTCCGCGGCGTACACGTGGTCAGCCGAGGCGGCGACTCCGTCGAGCTGCCGGCGTCGATAACCGTGGGCGCGGACGGCATCCGCTCCACTGTCGCCACGCTGACCCGAGCCCCGGTCGTTCAGCGCGGCCGGTCCCGTTCCGCGGTTCTCTATCGGTATCTCACCGACATGGCCGCCGACGGGTACGAGTGGGCCTACGGCGCCGGCACCGCGGCCGGCCTCATCCCCACCAACCACGCACAGACCTGCGTATTCGTCAGCACCACCCCGGAACGGATGCGCGCTTTCCGCCGCACCGGCGCCGAGCACGCCTTCGCCGCCGTGCTCGCCCAAGCGGCCCCCGCAATTATCGATCGCGTCGCTGCAGCAGAGCCGGCCAGTTCGATCTACGGATGGGGCGGAATACCCGGCTATGTCCGCCGATCCTGGGGGCCCGGGTGGGCCCTCGTCGGGGATGCCGGCTATTACAAAGACCCCATCACCACCCACGGCATGACCGACGCCCTACGCGACGCCGAACTACTGGCCGACGCGATCATCGAGTCAATCGCCGGCGAAACGCGTGAGGCACGGGCGCTCGCGCGCTACCGGCGGACAAGAGACCGATTGTCCAGCCAGCACTTCGCCGCGACTGAAGACGTCGCCGCCTACGACTGGAACCCGGACGACATTGACGGACTGCTACGGCGGGTGAGCTCGGCAATGACCGACGAGGTCACCTATCTGCAGACGCTGCCGAATCTCGCCCGCACGAAACAGCCGGCGCTCCGCTAGTTGATGATCATGATCGACAGGCGTCGCCTTCAGCGGCGACGGCGTCCGACCTCCGACGATCTCTCCCGGACGCGCGCGAGCGCGGAACCAACCGTGCGAAGGTCATCGTCTGAAAGCGCTCCGGCGAACTGCTCCTCGATACCACTGAGATAGATCGGGGCGGCTTGCCGGAACCGCTCGAGTCCATCCGGCGTCAACACCGCGAATGCCGATCGGGCATCTGCGGGATTCGCCTGCCGGCGTACCAGCCCGGCGTCGGTCAGCTCGTCGACGACGCGGCTGATCCGCGTTCGGCTCAACACGACCCGCTCGGACAGTTCGGTCATCGTCAGCTGCCGATCAGCCGCCGCGGACAGCTCGAGCAGCACGTCGTACCAGGCCAACGGCACAGCCGCGCGGGCGCGAAGCTGCCGGTCGAGGATCGGCACCAGCTCCGCATGCACCTGGAGTAGCGCTCCCCATGCGTCGGCCGCCAACTTCCTCCGCGATGCCGGCAGCGGGCCGCTCGTTCGCGGCTTGGGCACGGGGACACCCTCCCGGGCCGGCACCCGGTCACCCCTCCGCGCCGGCAAGGCTGCGCTCATAGCCGAATCGGATCGGACGCCGCCCTTCCGCGAACTGGTCACACGTGCATCATAGCACTTGTGTGCGCACGCACACAGTGATAGCGTGCGCACACACATACTTGTGGGAGTGCGGCTCGTGGAGGTCACCGTGTTGAAGCTGTTGCATATATCTGCGTCACCGAGAGGAGCCGCATCCGAATCACTGGCGATCGCGGCGACGTTCCTCGAAACGTTCATCGACATCCGTCCGGATACCACCATCGAGCACTGGGACTTGTGGGATGGCACGCTTCCGCCCTTCGGCACAGCGGCGGCTCGCGCGAAGATGTCCATCTTCGCGGGACAGGAGCCGGCCGGGGAGCAGGCCGCTGCCTGGGCGGCGGTCCACCAAACGTTCGAGCGTTTCGCCGCGGCCGACTGCTACCTCTTCAGCGTGCCGATGTGGAATCACGGCGTTCCGTACATCCTCAAGCAATTCATCGACGTCGTGAGTCAGCCCGGCCTGGTCTTTGGATTCGATGTCAACACCGGGTACACCGGCCTGGTCACCGGCAAGAAGGCCGTTGTCGTCTACACCAGCGCCGTGTATGGCGAAGATCGTGGGCCGCAGTTCGGTGTGGACTTCCAGGCGCCGTACTTCAACGACTGGCTGCGCTGGGCCGGGATCACCGATATCGAGCAAATCACCTTCCGGCCGAATCTTGCCGTCGACGATCCGGATCCGGGTCGGCATGCGGCTCATGCCGCCGCCCGCGACGCGGCCAAGACCCTCGCGGCCGGGTAACCCGAGATAGCGCTCTCAGTCGTGATCTTGGACTTGATGCCAAATAGCGGCGATAAGTCCAAGATCATCTCGGTGGAGAAGTCGGCTCAGGCACCGATCTCGCTGGCGCTGTCGACCGGGCTGGGCGCGCCGAGCTCCGCGCCGATCTGACGGGCCGCTTCGTGCAGCATCGGCGCCGCACGCGCAACCACGTCGTCTGTCATACGCGTGAGCGGTCCGGACATCGACAGCGCCATCGGCCGGGGGGCGCCGGGCACGGACACCGCCACGCAACGCACCCCGACCTCCTGCTCACCGTCATCGACGGCGTACCCGTGCTGGCGGGTCCGCTCGAGGTCAGCGAGGAACTCGGCCGGCGTAGTGATCGTGTGTTCCGTGCGGCGCGGCATGCCCGTGCGCTGCAAGAGAGCGCGCACGTCCCGCTCGGTTCGATCGGCGAGGATCGCCTTGCCGACGGCGGTGGTGTGCGGCATAGTGCGCCGGCCGACCTCGGTGAACATGCGCATGAAGTTGTTGGACGGCTGAACCTGCGCGACATAGACGATCTCGTCGCCGTCGAGCACGGCGAGGTTGACCGACTCACCGAGGGCGTCGACGACAGTGGTCATGTACGGGGTGGCGATCGTACCCACGAGTTTGGTGCTGGATTCGGCCAGCCGCATCAGCCGCGGACCGAGCGAGTACTGCCGAGACGGCTCTTGCCGGACGTAGCCGAGGTCGACCAGAGTGCGCACCAGCCGGTGGATCGTCGCGAGCGGCAGCTTCGCTTCGGCGGCGAGCTGCGACAGCCCGATGATGCCGCCCGCGTCAGCCATGATCTCGAGAATCGCGAATGCCCGATCGAGCGACTGCACCCCCCCTCGGGCGCGACTACTGGGGTCGGGCACGACGTCAGCGGACACAGGCTCTCCGGATTGGGGCACGGCCGGCTTTCCGGGTTGGGATGCGGCCTCGAATCACTCTACGGTATCACCCTTCCGCATAACGGAAAGCGAAGGGGATCATGCCGCGCCAATTTCGTCAGTATGCACCGGGTCCCCGACGTCCACCCCGTCGATCCACACGCGAGCCACGTCGGACGACGTCGCTAGTGCGAAGGTCTTCGCGAGGGCGTCATCGGCTCCGTTGGCATGCCGGAGAACCCGCCTCAGGGTCCCACCGTCATCCGGGTGCAGCCACATCGCGTCGAAGCGCTTGCCCGGGCTCAGATCACCGATCTGGTCATCGAGCTCCAGCGCGGCTGCGCCCGCGGCGGTGGCGAGGTACAGCAGGTGGGCTGCGTCCAACGGAACTCCGTCGGCGCCTCGCAGTTGCTGCACAAAGTAGGCCTGCAAACCTTCCTTGAACAGCGAGAATCCCGTGCCGGCGCCGACATCGCTGCCGAGCGCAACCCGCACCCCAGCCGTTAGATGGCGGTCGAGGGGAAACAGTCCGCTGCCCAACGCCGCGTTGCTCGTCGGGCAGTGCGCAACCGACGAACCCATCGCGGCCAGCCGGGCGAGCTCGCCATGGGTGGGGTGCACGTTGTGGGCAAGCACGGTGCGGGGACCGACGAGTTTGTGCCGGTCGTAACTGTCGAGGTAGCTGGTGGCTTGGCATAGCTCCCGGACGGCGATGATCTCAGCCGGATTCTCGTTGATGTGCGTCGTGACCCAACTGCCGTCGATGTCACGATGGAGAGCGGCGCAGGCGTCGAGTAAGTCGTCGGAGCATGACAGCGCGAACCGGGGGATAACCGCATACCGGGCGCGGCCGACGCCGTGCCACCTTTCCGCAAGCGTCCGTCCCTCGTCATAGGCAATGACCGCGTGCGTGTGCAGGTCATCGCGCAGCATCCTGTCGCTCACAACGAGGCCGCTCGTGATGCGGAGCCCGACATCCGCCGCGGCCTGGAACAGAGCATCGACAGCTTTCGCGAAGTGTGACCCGAACACCAATGCCGTTGTCGTGCCGGCGTCGATCAGGCCAGCGACGAACTCCCGGGCGATGGTGCGGGCGTAGCCGAGGTCGGCTAAGCGCGCCTCCTCCGGTAACGCGCACTGTTGGAGCCAGTCCAGCAGCGGCAGGCCCAGCCCCCCGATGGCCCGCAGTTGTGGGTAGTGGACGTGCATGTCGATGAAGCCGGGGAGCAACAAACCGTCAGTCAGGTCGACGACCGCCTCGGCGGGATGCCGCGCCCGCAGTTGCGCGAACGAGCCTCTCTCGACGATCGCCCCATCGACGACGAGGAGGCCGCCGTCGTCATCCGCTCGTAGCCCGGCTCCGGTGAACGGGTCGTCGGGCGTGTCGAGAATACGGGCGTGGTACAGGGTCATCTGGCCGCGTCCGGCCCGACCGCGGCGGTGACGTGCTCGCGCTCGAAGGCGCGCAGCAGGCTCGCGGCCACGCTCACCGCGATCGTGGCTGGGTCTTTTCCAGCGATCTCGGCAAGTCCGATCGGTGTGCTGATCCGCCCGATGGCCTCGGGCGAGTGGCCATCGTCCGCCAGTCGATGGCGGAACCGGGCCCACTTGCCGGCGGACCCGATCAGTCCGATCGAGCCGAACTCTCCCTCTCGCAGAACCGCATCACACAGCGCGGCGTCCTCGGCATGATCGTGAGTCATGATCAGCACATGGGTGCCCGGAGGCAATTCGCCGAGCACGATCTCCGGCAGCAGCGGCACTTGGTGCACGTGCACCTGGGCCAGTGCGTCCGCGAGCACCGACAATCGCTCCTGCGACAGCTGCTCGGGACGGGTGTCGATCAGGTGCAGTTCGATGTCCTGGCGGGCCAGGATCCGCGCCAGCTCCATGCCGACATGACCTAGCGCCGAAGATGGCCACCGCGGGCACTACGGGCAGCGGTTCAAGTAACACCGTGACCTTGCCGCCGCAGCACTGGACGCCGTGCTGGTAGGGCGCCTTGTCCGACAGAGCGACGCTTTGCAGCTCCGGTCTAGTGGCAGCACTCGCGATAAGCTCCCGCGCGCGATCGATGGCGAGGGCCTCAATGTTCCCGCCGCCGATCGAGCCCCAGGTGTCGGTGGCGCCGACGACCAGCTTGGCGCCGGCGTCACGCGGTGCATGGCCCGACACAGTGGCCAGCGTGACCAGCACGCCGGGCTCCCGCGCCGCTCGTAGGCGGCGCACCGATTCGATCCAGTGTTGGTCAGGCATGGCTGAGCGCGTCTTGAACTTGTTCCGACTCCGGCCGGAACGGCCGAGCCCCGACGGGCTGCGGGGGGACGGCCCCAGGCGAACCCTCGTCGACATGACCGTGTTCGTGGGCAGCGCGGGCCTGCTCCACCGCCCAGTACACGGCCTCGGGCGTAGCCGGCGACGCGAGGTCGACGCTCGTCCCGGGCGGCCCGAAGGCCGCGGCCGACTGCCGCAGCGCCTCGCGCACCGAGAAGGCGAGCATCAACGGAGGCTCGCCGACCGCCTTCGAGCCGTACACGGCACCGTCTTCGGTGGCGTTCTCGAGCAGCGTGACGTTGAAGACCTCCGGCATCTCCGAGAAGCTCGGCAGCTTGTAGGTGCTGGCCGCCTGTGTCGTCAGCCGACCGCGGCCCGGGCCGTCCCCGATATCCCATCGCAGATCTTCAAGGGTGAGCCAGCCGGCACCCTGGACGAAGCCGCCCTCGATCTGGCCGAGGTCGACGAGCGGGGAGAGGCTGTCTCCGACGTCGTGGACGATGTCGACCCGCAGTGTGCGGTACGCACCGGTGAAGCCGTCGACCTCAACCTCGGTCGCGGCCGCCCCGTACGCGAAGTACTTGAAGGGCGACCCTTGCATGATCGAGGAGTCCCAGTGCAACCCCTCGGTGCGGTAGTAGCCGGCGGCAAACAGTTGGACGCGCTGGAAGTAGGCGGTCCGGACGAGCTCCTCCCAGGTCACCTCCCGAGTCGCGTTGCCCAGGCCCCGCGCGACGCCGTCGACGATCCGTACGTCGGAGGGATTCGTGCCGATCTGGATCGCCGCGACCTGGACCAGCCGGGACCGGATCTGCTCGCAGGCATTCTTGACCGCGCCGCCGTTGAGGTCGGCCCCGGAACTCGCGGCAGTCGCGGACGTGTTGGGCACCTTGTCCGTGCGCGTGGGAGCCAGCCGGACCCAGCGCAGCGGGATACCGAGCGTCGTGGCCGCGACCTGGAGCATCTTGGTGTGCAACCCCTGGCCCATTTCGGTGCCGCCATGGTTGATCAGCACGGAGCCGTCCTTGTAGACGTGCACGAGCGCGCCGCCCTGATTGAACGCCGTGAGGTTGAACGAGATCCCGAACTTGACCGGCGTCATGGCCAGGGCCCGTTTGACATGCTGGTGGGTGCGGTTGTATTCGGCGATCTCGTCCGCCCGCCGCGCGATGTCGGCGCTGTCGAGCACCTGCTGCCAGATCGTGGCGACCCGCTCAGGGTGCCGAACCGGTTGGCCGTACGGGGTGGTCTGGCCAGCTTGGTAGAAGTTGCGGCGTCGCAGCTCGGCCGGGTCGACGCCGAGCAGGGGGGCGCATCGACCGAGGATGTCCTCGATCACGAGCATGCCCTGCGGGCCGCCGAAGCCGCGGAACGCGGTCTGCGATGTCTTGTTCGTCTTGGCGATCCGCCCGTTCACGCGCACGTTCGGGATCCAGTAGGCGTTGTCGATGTGGCACATGGCTCGGGCGAGCACCGGCTCGGATAGGTCGAGGCTCCATCCGCCGTCAGCGGTGAGGGTCGCGTCCAGGCCCTGGAGCCGCCCGTCCTCGTCGAAGCCCACGCGCCAGTCTGCGTGAAACCCGTGCCGTTTGCCGGACATCGTGAGGTCTTGCGTTCGGGTCAGCCGAAGCCGTACGGGTCGCCCGGTCAGGGTCGCGCCGAGCGCAGCGATCGCGGCGAAGCCGTGTGGTTGCATCTCCTTGCCGCCGAACCCGCCACCCATGCGCAGGCATTGGACGGTGACTTCGTGGTTGTGCCGGCCGAGCACATGCGCCACGATCTCCTGCGTTTCGGATGGGTGCTGCGTGCTGCTTTGCACGAAGATCTGCCCGGCCTCATCGACCATCGCCAGCGCGGCGTGGGTTTCGAGGTAGAAATGCTCCTGGCCGGAGAATTCGAACTGCCCGCTGAAGACGTGCGCACTGTCCGCCAGCGCGGATTCGACGTCGCCCCGCTCCATGTGCGGCTGCGCGCCCTGGAAGGCGCCGGCGGCGATCGCCTCTCCCACGGTCACGAACGACGGCAGCGGCGCTACGTCCACCTGGACGGCGGCAGCTCCGAGGCGAGCCGCCTCCAAGGTTTCGCCCAGCACCCAGCACACCGCGTGGCCGTAGAACATGATCTCGTCCGGGAACAAGGGCTCGTCGTGCTTGACGCCGGCGTCGTTGACCCCGGGAATATCCGCGGCGGTCAGCACCCGTACCACACCGGGAACGAGCAACGCCGGTTCGGTGCGCAGCGCAGTGACCCGGGCGTGCGCATGCATGACCTGGACCGGGTAGGCATGCAGCACATCCTTTGTGCGCAACACCAGGTCGTCGGTGTAGAGCGCGTCTCCCGTGACATGCAACGCGGCGCTCTCGTGCGGGATCGTGAGGCCGACCGTGGCCCGCTCCGGACGCTCTGAGAGGGCGCTCATCGGACGTCTCCGAGCGGGCTCTTCGAGTGGTCGTATGCGGCGATGGTCATAGCGGCCTCCTCCCGTCCGGTGCGGGGTACTCGGCGTACAGCTTGGGCAGGCTCTGGCCCAGCATCTCGACCCGGAACGCGGCACTGGCCCGATGGTCGTCGATGGGGGTGCCCTCGCGGCGGAGCAAGGCGCCGGCCTCATGCGCGGTCGCGACGGTCCACGGCTGACCTTCCAGCGCCGCCTCGGTCTCCAACGCGCGGATCGGCATCGCGGCCACTCCGCCGAGCCCGATCCTGGCCTTGCGAACGACGGTGCCCTCCACCTCGAGCGCGAAGGCCATAGCGACGCTGGAAATGTCGTCGAACCGGCGCTTGGCGATCTTGTGGAATGCCACTAGCGGGGCGAGGGGCAACGGAATCCGGATGGCCCGGATGAGTTCGTCCCGCCGGCACACACTCTGCCGGTAGCCGGTGAAGTAGTCGGCGAGGGCGACCTCGCGCTCGCCATCTGCATCAGCCAGCAGGAGCCGCGCCTCGAGGGCGAGCAGGGCCGGCGGCATGTCACCGATGGGCGAGCCGGTTCCGATGTTTCCGCCGATCGTCGCGCCGTTGCGGATGAGACGAGAGGCGAACTGAGGGAATACTTCCGCGAGCAGCGGCACCCGGCCGGCCAGCCGTCGCTCGATCTCGGTGAGGGTGAGGGCGGCACCGATCTCGACTGCATCCGGGTCGACCCGCAGTTCGCGCAGTTCGGCCAACCGGTCTACCGCGACCACCGTCGATGCGCGGGCACCGCGGATATTCACCTCGACGCCCCAGTCGGTGCATCCCGCGACGACGGTGGCGTCGGGGTCCTCCCGCAGCCGCCGAAGCGCCGCGGCGAGCGTCGCTGGGCGCACGAACTCCCGACCGTCGTGCTGCAGTACGGTCGCGGATGGGCCAGGCGCCGGCTGGCCGCGCCGTACGGCGAAGGGATCGTCGGCGGGGGGTGCGTCCAACGCGTATGCGGCATCGCGGATCGGCCGATAGCCGGTGCATCGGCACAAGTTGCCGCTCAACGCGTGGATGTCGAATCCGTTCGGGCCGTGCTCGCCATTGGCGTGCGACTGCGGCCGACGATCCGCCCGGTAGTACTCAGCCGCCATGCTGCAGATGAAGCCAGGTGTGCAGTACCCACACTGCGAGCCGCCTCGCAGGGCCATCTCGCGCTGGACCGGATGCAGCGCGGCTGGGCGACCCAACCCTTCGGCGGTCACGAGCTCCTGGCCGTCGAACGCGGCGATGGGAACCAGGCAGGCGTTGATGGCCACCCATTCTGTGGCCTCGGCTGCGTCGAGTGCGGGCCGGGCGACAAGCACTGAGCAGGCGCCGCATTCGCCTTCCGCGCAGCCCTCTTTGCACCCGGTGAGTCCGCGATCGCGCAACCAGTCGAGTGCCGTCGTGTGGGTTGGCACGCCCTCGAGCGAGGCGCTGTGCCCGTTGACCGTGATCCCCGGCGCCACCATCACCAGCTCCTGTCCGCCGTCAACCGGCCGGCCCACGCCACGCCGGATCGATTCCGTCGTGGGCATGGTTGGCGGCGCGAGCGGGGCGGCTGGTTATCCATGCCGAACAGCGCGCCGGGCTGGTGCGACTCTACAAGCCGGATCAGATTTTCGGAAGAGTTTTTCCGCATAGCGCACCAACCTCTCAGACAAGCTGCCGGCTGAGTGACGCGTGGCGGTTCACGTCCTTGTACAGCAAGTATCGGAAACGACCCGGGCCGCCGGCATAACACGCCTGCGGACAAAACGCCCGCAGCCACATGAAGTCGCCGGCCTCCACCTCGACCCAATCGCGGTTGAGCAGGTAGACGGCCTTGCCTTCGAGCACATACAGCCCATGCTCCATGACGTGCGTCTCCGGAAACGTGATCGCGCCGCCTGGGAGGAAGTTGACGAGGTTTACGTGCATGTCGTGCCGCACGTCGGCCGGATCGACGAAGCGCGTCGTGGTCCACGCTCCGTTCGTGCCGGGCATCGGGATCGGTGTTATCTCGCGCTCGTTCGTCACGAACGGCGCCGGAGTCTGAAGTCCATCCACGCGTTGGTAGGCCTTGCGGATCCAGTGGAACCGGGCCGGGTCGTCCTGCCGGTTGCGGAGTGTCCACGCTGCACCTGGTGGGAGATATGCATACCCACCAGGGCCGAGCTCATGGGCCTCGCTCTCGATCGTCAGCTGCAGCCCACCCTCGACGACGAAAAGCACGGCCTCGGCGATCGGGTCGGTCTCCGGCTGCTCGCTGCCTCCGCCCGAACTCACCTCGACGATGTACTGGGAGAACGTCTCGGCGAACCCCGACAACGGCCGCGCGATAACCCACAGCCGGGTGTGCTCCCAGAACGGTAGGTAGCTAGTGACAATGTCGCGCATGGTTCCGCGGGGCAGCACCGCATACGCCTCGGTGAAAACCGCCCGGTCAGTGGTCAGCTCAGTCTGGCCGGGCAGGCCACCCGTCGGAGCGTAGTAGCTCGATGTCATCTGTCTCCTCTCCTCAACAGCCGGCCGCGGGGCTCGCCATCCAGGGCAATGCGCTCACCGCGCAACCACGTCTGCCGGACCACACCGGTCAAGCACCGGCCGGCGTAGGCCGACACCGGATGTCGATGCCATAACCGCCGCGGATCAACGATGAACTCATCCTCCGGCGCGAAGACCACCAGGTCAGCGTCTGCGGCGATGTCGATCCGACCTTTGCCGGGCAATCCCACCCGGTCGGCCGGTCGGCGGGCCATCCACCGCGTGACGTCGATCAACGTGCGCCCACGGGCCCGGGCCGCGGTCCACATCACGGCCAGGCCGAGCTGCACCGACGCCACGCCGCCCCAGGCCTGCCCGAAATCTCCGGTGTCCAGCCGCTTGAGCTCGACCGGGCAGGGTGAGTGATCCGAGACCACCATGTCGAGGTCCCCGTTCTCGAGGCCGGCCCAAAGTCGTTCCTGGTTGGCGTGGTCGCGGATCGGGGGACAGCACTTGAACTGCGTCGCGCCGTCAGGGATATCGGCGGCGTCCACGGTCAAGTAGTGCGGGCAGGTCTCGGCAGTCACGTCGACACCGGCCGCCCGGGCCGCTCGCAGCTGCCGTAATACGTCCGCCGACGAGACATGCAAGATATGGACCCGGCCGTCGGTGCGGCGGCCCGCATCCAGCACCTGGGCTACCGCACGGGTTTCGGCCGTACCCGGGCGGGACCGCAAGAACTGCTCATACTCGGCACCTTGGGCCGGTGGAGACTGCGAGATCACCGACGCGTCCTCGGCGTGCACTATGAGCAGGGCACCCGACCGGGCGGTTTCGGCCATCGCGGCAGAGAATCCGGAGCCGTCCAGCGGTGGGAACTCGGAAACGCCCGAGTCGACGAGAAAGCACTTGAAGCCGAACACGCCGGCCTCGTGCAGCGGGCGCAAGTCGCTCAGGTTGTCGGGGACCGCGCCGCCCCAGAAGCCGACGTCGACATGCGCCTGCCCGCGAGCCCGCTCCCGCTTGGCGTCCAGCGCGGCCAGGTTCGTCGTCGGAGGGATGCTGTTCAGCGGCATGTCGACGATCGTCGTGACCCCGCCGGCCGCCGCGGCCCGGGTAGCCGTGTCGAAGCCTTCCCACTCGGTCCGGCCCGGCTCGTTGACGTGGACGTGCGTGTCGACGAGCCCAGGAAGCAGCACCTCGTCGTGATCGAGCTCGATCACTTCGCCGGCCTCGATCGGCGCCTCGAACGGGGCGATGATCGCGATCCGGCCGCCCGCGACACCGACGGCGGCCGAGGTCTCGACGTCGCCCACGATGACCCGCCGCGCCCGGAAGAGCCGATCCACCGTCATACGCCCGCTCCGACGAGACGTTCGGCCAGACGGGCCCCGATGGCGCGTAACAACCGCCCGGCGGAGAGGAAGGACTCGTCCGGGTATTTCGCCTCGTCGACCAAGGTATAGACACCGTCGAATCCGGCCCGCCGCAGGCTCTGCTCGTCCAACGAGCACCGGCCCGCGACGGCCACGGTGGGCACATGCGCGACTTTGGCCGCAGCCGCGACCCCGACCGGTGCCTTACCCCGCAACGTCTGCTCGTCAAGCGAGCCTTCTCCGGTGACAACGAGATCGGCGCCGGCGACTGCGTCGGCAAAACCAACGAGGTCGAGCACCAACGTGACACCCGGTCGCAGCTTCGCGCCGAGCACTGCGGCCGCAGCGAAGCCGACGCCACCCGCCGCTCCCGCGCCGGGTTCGTCGCGACGATCCGCGCCGGTCGTCGCTGCCACGACGTCAGCCCAATTGCCCAAGGCAACGTCGAGCAGCCGCACCTCGTCGGGGTCGGCACCCTTTTGCGGGCCGTAGGTCACGGCGGCGCCGTGGGGACCGGTCAGTGGGTTGTCGACGTCGCAAGCGACCTCCACCGTCGCGTGGGCCAGGTCGGGATGCAGCTCGGTGATGTCGAGCCGGGCCGCCGCCCCAGCGCCGAGCCCGCCGGGTCCCACGTCGTGGCCCGCGGCATTCGTCACCCGGGCGCCCAAAGCCTGCAGCATCCCGACCCCGCCGTCAGTCGAGGCACTGCCACCGACGCCGAGAACGAGGTGGCGGCAGCCGGCGTCGAGTGCCGCGGCCATCACCTCACCGACGCCCCGGCTCGTCCCGGTCAGCGGGGCGCGCGACTCGCCGAGCCGCGCCAGCCCCGCCACCGCCGCGAGCTCGATCACGGCATCTTGCCCCCGACGTACGAAGCGTGACGGCTGGATAGCGCCGATGGCATCAGCCGCATCGGTGGGCACCCGGCGAAAGCCGGCGGCCTCGAATGCGTCGAGCATTCCGTCGCCTCCGTCGGCGACCGGCACAGTGACAAGGTCGACGTCCGGGCGACGCGAGCGGATCCCGTCGGCCAGGTGCTTCGCGACCTCGGCCGCGGTCAGCGTGCCCTTGAACTTGTCCGGGGCGAGCACCACCCGTGGCATCTCCGCTCCCGTGGAGTCAGTCGAGATTGGCGTATAGCGCGGTCGGCGCGTCAGCCCCGGACGCGGCGAGTTCCTCGAACTCGGTGATCGCGTCGATCTCGAGTCCCATCGATACGTTCGTGACTCGCTCGAGGATCACCTCGACGACCACCGGCACCCGGTGCTCGACGATCAGCTTCTTGGCCTGTTCCAGGGCCGGGAGGATCTGAGCCGGCTCGAAGACCCGAATCGCCTTGCAGCCAAGGCCTTCGGCGACCTTGACATGGTCGACGCCATAGCCGTTCACCTCCGGCGCGTTGAGATTGTCGAAGGAGAGCTGCACGCAGTAGTCCATGTCGAAGACGCGTTGCGACTGGCGGATCAGCCCGAGGTACGCGTTGTTCACCAGCACGTGGATGTACGGGATGTTGAACTGGGCGCCGACCGCCAGCTCCTCGATCATGAACTGGAAGTCGTAGTCGCCGGAGAGCGCGACAACTGTCGAGTCCGGATCGGCGGTCGCGACCCCGAGTGCGGCCGGAACGGTCCAGCCCAGCGGCCCCGCTTGACCGGCGTTGATCCAGTGTCGGGGGCGGAAGACATGCAGCAGTTGCGCAGCTTGGATCTGGGACAGCCCGATCGTGCTGACGTAGCGGACGTCCGGACCGAATGCCCGGTTCATTTCCTCGTACACCCGCTGCGGCTTGATGGGCACATTCTCGAAGTTGGTCTTGCGCCACATGTTGCGCTTGCGCTCCTGGCACTGCTCAGCCCAGGCCTCGCGGCTCGGCAGCGAGCGCTCGCGCGCGGCGGCGACGAACAACTCGAGCGCGGCCCGGGCGTCGGACACGATGCCGTAATCGGGCGCGAAGACGCGGCCGATCTGTGTCGGCTCGATGTCGACGTGGATGAACGTGCGGCCTCGGGTGTAGGTGTCGATGCCGCCCGTGTGGCGGTTGGCCCACCGGTTGCCAATGCCCAAGACCATGTCCGAGGCCAGCATCGTTGCGTTGCCGTACCGGTGCGAGGTCTGCAAGCCGACCATGCCGGCGTTCAGCGGATGGTTGTCGGGGATGGAGCCCCAGGCCATGAGCGTCGGAACCACGGGGATTCCGGTCAGTTCGGCGAACTCGACGAGCAGGTCGGCCGCATCGGCGTTGATCACGCCTCCGCCCGCGACGATCAGCGGGCGTTCCGCCTCGTCGAGGAGGTCGAGCGCGCGGTCGATCTGGGCTCGGGTCGCCGCCGGCTTATAGGTCGGCAACGGCGCGTACGTTGCGGCGTCGAACTCGATCTCCGCCTGCTGGACGTCGATCGGCAGGTCGATCAGCACCGGCCCGGGTCGCCCGGAACGCATCAAGTGGAACGCCTGCTGGAACGTGCCCGGCACCTGACCCGGTTCGAGCACCGTGACCGCCATCTTGGTCACCGGCTTGGCTATCGACGGGATGTCGACGGCCTGGAAGTCCTCCTTGTGCAGCTTGGCCACGGGCGCCTGCCCGGTGATGCAGAGGATCGGGACGGAATCGGCGGTGGCCGAGTACAGGCCGGTGATCATGTCGGTGCCCGCCGGCCCGCTGGTGCCGATGCAGACGCCGATGTTGCCGGCCGCGGCCCGGGTGTACCCCTCGGCCATGTGCGACGCGCCCTCTACGTGGCGGGCCAGTGTGTGGTGCAGGCCGCCGTTCGTCTTCATGGCCTTGTAGAAAGGATTGATCGCGGCACCTGGCAGCCCGAAGACATGGGTGACTCCCTCGGCCTTCAGGATCTCGACCGCTGCCTGGGCCGCCGTCATGCGTGCCATCTGAAGGTGCTCCGTTCAGCTAGGTGGTGTGGTGTCCCGGGTCAGCGCCGGTCGGCCTTTGCCGGACAGCCGTTCGACGCCCCGCAGCAGCGCGGAATGGTCCAGGTTTCCGTCGCCGCACGCGCGGGCGGAGGCCATGAGCTGCGCGACGATCGCCCCGACCGGCAGCACGACTCCTGCTTCCCGGGCCGCTGAGGTCACGATGCCCATGTCCTTGTGGTGCAGGTCGATCCGGAATCCGGGATGGAACGTGCGGCTGACCATGTTTGCTTTCTTCTGGTCAAGGACTTTGGACCCGGCCAGCCCGCCGCCGAGCACCTCGAGGGCCGCTTGGGTATCGACGCCGTACGCCTCCAGGAAGACGAGGGCCTCCGCGAGTACCTGGATGTTGGCGCCGACGATCAACTGGTTGGCCGCCTTGACCGTCTGGCCGGCGCCACTAGGTCCGACATGGACAACGGTCTTGCCGACTACGTCGAGGATCGGTTTCGCCGCAGCGAAATCTTCGGCGGGGCCTCCCACCATGATCGAGAGCGCCGCGCTCTTCGCTCCGGCTTCACCGCCGGAGACCGGCGCGTCAAGGAGCCGGAACCCTTTCTTGGCGGCGATCTCGGCCAGCTGCGCGGTCACGTCGGGCCGGATGCTCGAGAAGTCGATGACGAGCGTGCCAGGCGCCGCCGCCGCGAACACCCCGTCGTCTCCAGTGAGGACAGCCTCCACATCGGGCGAGTCGGGGACCATGACGGCCACCACCTCAGCGCCTTTGACGGCGTCGGCGATCGACGAGGCCTCACGTCCGCCGGCTTCGACCAGAGGTGCGGCCTTGCCGGGCGACTTGTTGTAGCCCGCGACCTGATGCCCGGCGTTCTGTAGATGGACGGCCATCGGGCTGCCCATGATGCCCAGGCCGATGAAGGCGATCCCGGTCATGAGCGGGCTCCTTGTTGGTTGGCGACCTGGTGGGGTGCGGCGCGGCGCGCTCGTGGCAGCCACCCCAGGCTCGTCTCGGTGTCGGTGGTGGGCTTGTACTCCAAGCCGACCCAGCCGCAGTAGCCGCGCTCGGCCAGCGCGTTCAGGTACCGGTCGAGGTCGAGTGCACCGGACCCGGGTTCGCCCCGCCCGGGATGATCGGCGATCTGGACATGGCTGACCACGTCGGTGTGTTGCGCGATCGCCTGGTCCAGGTCGTCCCCGTTATTGGCGAGATGGAACAGGTCGCACAGGAATCCGACATTTGGATAGCCGGCGCCGCGCACCGCCTGCACGACTGTGACTGCGTCGTCAGCGGTGCGCAAGGGATACGGCTTCGGTCCGCTCACCGGCTCGACGAGGACAGTGGCCCCAATGCGGTTCGCGGCCGTCGCCGCGCGGCCCAGGTTCTCCCGGCCGAGGTCGTCCTGCTCGTCGGGTGAGGCGTCATCGACCCGGTTGCCGTAGAGCGCGTTGAACGCCGCGACACCGAGTTGTTCGCCGATGCCGACCGCCACGTCGATGTTGTCGCGGAATTGCTGCGAGCGGCTGGGGATGGACAGGACGCCGCAGTCCGGTCCGGCCAGATCGCCGGCAAAGAAGTTCAGTCCGACCAACTGCACGCCGGCGTCGCGGACGGCTCGCACGAACGCGTCGACCTCGGCGTCGGTGGGCACCGGACGGTCGGGCCAGGGCCACCAGAACTCGACGGCATCGAATCCGGCCGCCTTCGCGGCGGCTGGACGTTCTCCGAGTGCGCGCTCGGTAAACAGCATCGAGCAGTTAGCGAGATAGGGAAGTCCGTGGTCAGGCATCGGCGCCTCCATCAGCGTTTGGAGCCGGATCAGACGAAGGCGGGAACGGCGAGCCATGCGTCGCCGGCGTCCGACGCTTCGTCGCGGGCGACGACCGCCTCGATCAGGCCATACGGCCGGTCCGCAGCGATGAAGACCTCGCCGTCGTTCTTGAGCCCGAACGGCTCGAGGTCGACGAGGAAGTGGTGCTTGTTCGGCGCGGAGAATCTGACCTCGGCAACGTCGTTGCGTGACTCGAGCACGCGCTGCCCCATGAGGTAAAGCGTCTCCTGCAGCGCTCGGCTATACGTCGTGGCGAAGGTGGCGAGCAGGGTGTTGAGCACGTCGACATGGGCGGCGTTCCAGTCGACATCGACTCCCTCGTAGCGCCACCGGGCCACCAAAGACGTGGCCAGGATGCGGTCATCGGCCTCCGGCAAAGTCGTATAGCGATCCTTGAGGTAGCCCTTGAACTCGGACCCGGTGGACTTGAGGACGACCAGGTCCTGCACACCGGAGACGACCCAGACGCGCTCGTCCGCGCCACGCCCTTTCACGGTGACGACAGCCGTCCGGACTGCGCCGCCACGCCGCATGAACGCGTGGTCGTGACCCTCTGATCCGACCGGGATGCGATCCCAGGCGTACTCCTCGACCCGGATCTGCGCCGAGTGCGCGGCGGGGGTGGCCTCGAGGAAGCGGCGTCCAAGGGCGATGGCGTAATCCTCCGGCGAGCTGACGCCGTGTTCCTTGGCGTAAGCAAAGGCAGTGTTCTTCTGGGTGTCGGTCGGCAGCACCTCGGCCTGGTCGCCGTCGGTGTGCGCCGCGGTGAATTCGCCCCGCAATGAGCTGGAGACGTTCAGATCACGAATCTCGTGTCGCGAGGTGTCGCGGTAGACGCGCACGACCCGGTTCTCTGCCTTGCCGTACTGGTTGCTGCCGAGAGTGATGCCCACCGGTCGCTCCTCACTGATCTATTCCATGATACGAAAAAACGCTACCGTTCTACGGAATTCTAAGGTGTTCTGGTCAGCTCGTCAACGGCCTGGTCGGGCCAACTCGGAGATCGCCTCGATGGATAGGCCGGTCAGCTCCTGCAGCTCGGTGGCGTTCGCGGCGCCACAGTTCGCGGCGCGCAGCAGGTAGTCAGCAAGCGCGCGTGCGGTGGCCGGCTCGTCGAGCACCCCCGAACCAGTCTGCTCGAGGTAATTCCGCAGGCGGCCGGCCGTCCGAGGAAGGCCGTCACGATAGAAGCCGAAGGTCGCGGCGTATCGGGTCGGCAACTGGGCCGGGTGCATATCCCAGCCCTGGTAGTAGCCACGCTCGAGCGACCGTCGGACGAGCCCGAGGTGCAGCCGCCAGGCATCGCGCACGGCCTCGACATCGCCGACGGGCAGGATGTTGGTCGAGCCATCCGACAGCCGCACGCCGGTTCCGGCAGCGGCCGCCTGCATCACCAATTTCGCGTGGTCGGCCACCGGATGCGCCATGCTCTGGTACTCCGCGGCGATTCCGCAGAACGCCGAATAGTCATAGGTGCCGTAATGCAGAGCCGTGCAGCGCCCATCCGCCGCATGCACCATGCGGGCGACGAGCGCCGTCCCGTCGGGGCCGAGAATCGCCTGTGGGGTCTCCACCTGGATCTCGAAGCGCAATGTTCCTACATCGAGGGTGAACGCCTGCTCGAGCTGTTCACAGATATGCACCATGGCGCTCACCTGGTCGACGCTGGTGGCCTTGGGCAGCGTCGTCACGAAGCCGTCGAGCGGGACCTGCGCCACTACCAGCCCCCGCACCACGATGACCAGCGTGCGCAGACCGCGGCGCCGCGTCGGCGCTTCGAGGCACTTCATCCGGATGCCGAAGAACGGTGCGGCCGTCCCCTCGCGAATGCTCGTCGCGAGCTCACGCGCGGCCAAGGAAGCGTGCCCGTCCTCGACCTCGTTGCTCCGCGCGCCGTACCCGTCCTCGAAATCCACCCGCAGGTCCTCGATGGGCTCACTGGCGAGTTTGCTGCGCACCCGGGTCTCGAGATCGACGGCATCTGCACCCTGCTCGTCCATCAGCGCGGCGAACATCGACCTGTGCTCGTCCAGCGTGGCGAGCGCCGCATCGCCCCAATCCCGGCACACCGTGCGCCGATAGCGATCGGCCGGCACGTAGACCGTGTGGACCGGCTGGCGACCCGGACGATCGCCGGGAAATTGCCGAGCGAGCGCGGCGTCGGCGCGGGCAAGTTGCCGGTCGAGGTCCTCGCCGAGCCGATCGAGGTCGACATCGGTGCTGACCGCCATCGGTACCTCCTGCGCTCAAATCTTCTGTCATGCGGATACTATCTTTCGCACAATGGAAGTCAACGGCTACTTCGGACGCAGGCGGGGTCGCGTTCCGCGCATCATTGGTACCAGTGGGGCTGCTGAGGCTGCTCGGGCGTGTGCAGCTGCCTCATTCGTGCGCGGGACGCGGCCGGTCGGCTGCCATCGGCGGATCGTTGTAGTCGGCAGGTCGTCCGTACCGCGTCGACCGACGGGGGAGGATGTCGCCATGGAGACCTGGGACGCGGTTCGAGCTCGCCGCAACGTGCGCCAATACAGCGACGAACCGATCGCCAGGCCGGATCTCGAGCGCATCCTCGACGCCGGGCGGCGCGCGCCCTCGGCCGGTAACTGGCAACCGTGGGACTTCGTGGTCGTCAGCGATCGAGCCCAGCTGGTCGAGCTATCAAGGGTCTGGGAGCGGGGCGGACGACACATCGCACACTCGGCCGCGACGATTGCGATGGTGGCGGCCGATCCCGAAGATCCGCGCCGTCGCGACTTGCTGTACTACGACTTCGGCCAGGCGACGGCAAACATGATGCTGACCGCGACCGACCTCGGAATCGGATCCGGCCATTCGTCCGTTGGCGATCAGGAGCAGGCGCAGCGGCTGCTCGGCTTTCCGGACGGCTACCTGTGCGTCTTCATGATCGGTCTGGGCTACCCCGCCGACCGGCCGTTGCGGCCGCTGGTCAAGCCCAACCGCCGGCCGTTCGACGAGGTTGTGCACTGGGGCCGCTGGTAGCAGTCCGCTGCGGATGATTCTCGATCAGGGATGGAGCACCAGCGTTGACCGATGGCCGGTACGACGACGGGCGGTCATACGTTCCCGGCGGGATTGCCGGACCGGTCGAGCGAGTCGTGGTGGTCGGCGCAGGAATTGCCGGACTGACCGTTGCCAACGCACTGACACTGGGCAGGATCGAGTGCGTAGTCGTCGAGGCTCGCACTCGGATCGGCGGGCGGCTGCACACCGTTGATCTTGGCGGCTCGCCGGTCGACATGGGCGCGTCCTGGATCCACCATCCGATCGGAAACCCGGTGCGCGTGTTCGCGGACCAGGTCGGAGTCGGATGCCGGCCGGGCAATCCGCTGCCCACGTTGGGGGGGTTCGATTGCGGCCAAGGGCGTCGCTTATCAACCGCCGAGGTCAAGAACAGTGTCGCCTTGCAGTTCGACGCGTTCCCGCAAGCGCTTGACCGGCTGCGCGCCGAACTCGGGCCCGACGCCTCGGCCGCGGACGCGATCGAAGCGTTCGTGGACAAGAGTGATCTGGGATCGGATGACGCCCGCATGGCCCGACAGGCCTTGCGGGCTGCGGTCGAGGCCGATGCCGCGGACCTGCCGGAACGCCAGTCCCTCCGTTGGCTCTGGAACGAGATCGAGTACGACGGCGACTACTTCGGCGATTGTCCGACGATGGGATACCAGAGTCTGGTGACCGCGATGGCGGCCGGGCTAGACGTGCGGCTAGGTGTCGAAGCCGCCACGATCACCGTCTCGAATGGGGGCGTGCGGGTGCAAGGCCTGGGAGGCGTGACCGAGGACGGCTCGCACGCGGTGGTCACGGTGCCGCTCGGCGTATTGCAGCACAGGGCATTGCATTTCTCCCCGCCGTTGCCGCCAGATCGGATGGCGGCCATCGACCGGCTGGGGTTCGGCCGGTACGAGAAGGTGGCCCTTCGGTTCGACCGGCCGTTCTGGCACGAGACCGGCCTATCGCACCTGATGGTGTTTCCCCGGGATCCCGACGAATCGACGCTATGGGTGTTTGATCTAGCGGCATTCGGCGGCGGGCCGCTCCTTGAGTGCCACCTCTTTCATCGCGCAGCGAGCCGGATCGTCGATGCGAGCGGCCACGACGCCGTCGAGTGGGTTCTGGGAATGCTCGGCGAGGCTATTGGCGATCCGCTTGTGCCGTCCGGCACAGCAGTGTCCTCGTGGTCGACTGATCCGTATTGCGGTGGCGCTTACACCCATGTCCCGCCCGGAGCGAGCCCCGCTGACGTCGATCTGCTCGGTGAGCCGATACACCGTCGCGTGCTATTCGCCGGAGAACACACGCAGAGCGTCCGTACCGGCTATGCGGACGGCGCCATGACCAGCGGCATCCGCGAAGCGAAACGACTACTCGGCCAATCTGCGGTGGGCCTCGGGCGCCTCGCTCACTGAGCCAACCAGGCATATCTGATGTCTGGGGCCTTCTCCTCGTTGTCGGCGCCGTCGGTGCGATCCACAATGACGAACCCGTGTCGCTCGTAGAACGCCTGGGCGCGCCGGTTCGACTCGAACACCCATAGGGCGAGGCCGTTCGGGCTGCGAATCTTGGCGTGTTCGATCAGCGCCGACCCGACGCCTCGCGACTGAGCCACCGGATCGACGAACAACCAGTCCACCTCGGAACCGCCCAATACGAGCAACCCCAACGCAGTCTCGTCCTCCCAGGCCAACCAGGTCTCGCGCTGGGCGATCATGACGTTCGCGACGAACGCGTGCGTTTCCTCGTCGGAGTGGATCCCGTGCGGCATCTCCGGCCAGGCGGCGCGGCGTGACCGTAGGTAGATGCCCGTGGCCGTGGACGCATCAGCCGCAGCGGCCCGATCAATCCGCAACACGCAAGCATTGTCTCCGCCGATCCCTGACCGGCGCGGCCTCGCGTGCCCTTCTGGTGCGAGTGGCTACTCCTGGGTATCACTTCGGTAACTCGAGTCACATCGATGCGCGCGAGGCGAGAGCGGCTACGGGTGAGGATGACAACGCCGCATTCGCATCAAGCGTCGTCGGCCGGGCCGGTAACCGAGGTTAGGCCTCCTCGGCCGGATCGGCGGGCGTTGGCACAACGACGACCGGACACCGGGCCTGCGACACAACATGCTGGGTGACGGAGCCGACCAGGACGCCGACGAATCCGCCGTGCCCACGTGCCCCCAGAACCAGCAGGTCGGATTCGCCGGCCGCTTCGACCAGAACCCTCGCGGCGTGCCCCTGAATCACCTCACTGGTGATTATCACCGGTTCCTGTCCGCTCCGAGCGTCTTCCGAGAGGGCTTGATCGACAGCCTTGTTCAGGACGTCGTCGACCGAACCCTGAGCCGCCTCGTCCACGACCGGAATTGTTTCCGGCGGAGGGGTGAAGCTCGCGCTCAATTCGCCCGGAAGCGAACCCCCTGACGGCTGGTATCCAGGAGGAAACGCGCCGCCCGTGCCGGAGTAGCCCCAGTGCGGGTGATGGGCCCATCCCAACACCGCGTGAACGGTGGAGCCGCGCAACCGTGATTCAAGCATGGCCCATTTCAATGCCGCGTGCGATCCGGCCGAACCGTCGACGCCAACGACGATCCGACCCTCGGGCTGCATATCCCGAACGTCAGTGTGCTCCAAGACCGGGGCGGTATCTGCCATGCCGCTAGTTTGTCGGATCGCATATCAATCTGGTAGGCCCGCATCGCTCGCGCATGTCGATCACACCAGGCCAGGTCGTTGTCTCTCGCCGGACGGGGTAACCAAGTCGGGTCCACGCCCGATCATTACCCGGTAACTTCTGTCGGACGCTCGGTGAGCAGGAACACGCCGCTTCCGGCGTAGCCCGTGACGTCCACGGTCTTACCCGCCCACAGCGCGAGCTCGTCGTCCACGCCGAAGGGCGGTCCGCCGACGCGACGCAGTACCCAGCTACGCTCCGGCGTTTGCAATACGACGGCCGGCTGCTCGCTTTTGGAGCCGCGGGCCACCCGCTTCACCGAGACGACGCCGCGCACGTGCTGGGTCATTACTTGCGCTCCACGACGCGCACCTCGGGCTCGGCACCGGCCTCGCGCACGACCACCAGCGACGGTGGCCGAGTGCCGGCTCGCGGTACGTACGCGACATGCGCGCGCGGCGAGGTGCCAGCGGTGTCCACGATCGCCTGTGCTTCCGGCGGTGGTTCGGACGGCGTCCCGGCGTCGAACGTGCGTATCGTCGTCCGCCCGGGCAGTGCGCGTCCCAGGAGCCCGGCCAGTGCTGTGGCCGTGAGCCCGGCCCGCCGGCGCGGTAGATCGGCACAGGCAAACGTCGATCGGGCCAAAGCGGCGCCGATGCTCGCGAGCTGGCCCCGGCGCATGAGAACGACCGGAGATGTCGCCGGTGTCGGAACCGACTTCGGGGCAGCCACCCGCCGACTCCCTGGGAGTGCGGGAGCCGCGGGCGGCGAGGTGACGAATGCCACCCTGGCCGGGTCGCCCAGCAGATTGAACTGAGCCAAGGTCTTGAGATCGGTGGGGTCGAGGAACGACTGCGCCTGGACGAACCGCTGTCGCGCGACGAGGACCGCTCGGCCCAAGGAAGCGCCGTTGAGGACCTCGCTGACGAACATCCGGCAGATAACGTCCGCATAGGCGTTCGACGCCGCCGGACCGTACGCGACGGTCGACGCACCGAAGACACCGGCCGCACCTTCTCGCAGATAGGTCGTCGCGACGCTCGCCTGACCGTGCGCCGCGGACGGCGGCCAATGCGACGTCCCGTAGCAGCATTCGGAGGCGACGACAGCGCCTCGCGGCACCAGGCCAGGAAGTCCGCTCGCCGCGATGGCGACGGGCAGGTTCCAGTTGTTGGGACTTAGCTGGCCATACCAGTTCGGGTCGAACTCGGCGCCGTGGCAGTTGACGAAGTGGATCGCCGGCGCCATCTCCGCGGCGGTCCACATCGGCCCATCGGGTGGTGACGTACGCACATCGCAGCTGACGTCTCGGAGAGCGGCGACCGACAGCTGAGTCGAGCGCTGCCACACCTTTGCACTCACCGCGAACACCGGTTCGGGAGAAGCGCGCAAGAGCGATTTCCCTTGTGCCGCAGAGGAAACGTGGTCGACGAACACCGCCGGATCGGCGTCGCCGACCAGGTCCGGTATTCGACCGACGACGCGAGTCGGACCGCGGTAGTCCCCCGGCGACAGGGTCAACGGACCGTCGCAGGCATAGGGCAGATCGCTCGGGATGAACTGGTCCGGATCATCCGCCGGGTTACCCGTCCATAACGGGTTGGTGAGGTTGACGGTCGCGACAAGGTCCGGGCCGCCGAGTAGCACGATGTACGCGGGTTGCCAGACCGCGTTGATCTGGTCGATCGCGGCCTTGATCGCCGCGACGTCCGTCGGGGCGCTCACCGCCTGCGCGTGCACCTTCTTGGCGTCCGAGGTGGAGTCCAGTGCATACAGACGGGTGGTGATACCCCGCGCCCGGTCTTCCTTGATCAGCGCGGTCACCGCGTGCTGGATCTTCGTCCAACCCGCACGCCCGTACTTGGCGCGCGCCGCCTCCCGGTGGATCACCAAGACCTTGATCACCGGCACGCTCGGCATCGTCTCGGCTCCTCGATTTGTGCCCTGCGGCGACTGTAGCGCCAACCGCGCACGGGTGGGATGCCGTGTAGCCGCCGCACGGGCCGCTGCCGCTGCCGCGAGATCCTCGCGCTATCCCATCCCGATGATCTTGGACTTGATGGCAAATAGCGACGATTAGTCCAAGATCATCGGCATGCGAGGCGTCGGCGAGCCTACTTCTGGTGGTGAGCCGCCTCAGCGGACGCCGCTGCGACTGTGGTCGGGTCGGGCAGGTGGCGGAGCCAGCTGCGGGTTCCGAGGAAGCGGCATTTGATCGATGCGATCTCACACGCGGCACTGACCGGCCCGATGATCCCGTTCCGGCCGGTTTGGGCGGCGAAATAACAGTAAGCACCATGGAACACGTCGCCGGCGCCGCTCGTGTCGACGGCGCGAACCGCAGGCGGTCTGACCGAACCCGACTGGTCGCCATGCCACCAGCGCACCGGTTCAGCGCCGTGCGTGACCATAACGGTTGGTACACCGAGGCGAACCAGCGCTCGAGCTGACGAATCGGAATCATCGGTTCCCGCATGGCGAAACTCGGCTGAGCAGATCACCGTTTGGGCTCGCGGTATGACCCGGCCCAGGACCGGTTTCCATCGGCCGGCGTCGATGACGAGCGGTATCGATGCCGCCTCCGCGGTCCGGCTGGCCGCCTCGGCCAGCGCCGGATGATGTCCGTCGACCAGGACAAGGTCGGCATCGGCCAGTACCGAGCTCAGGTCGGGAACGTCGGTAACTTCGGACATACCGGCATCCACCGAGACCACCGAGCGCTCTGCCGTGCTCCGCAGCACGGTGATCGACGAAACCGCCACGCGATCCACCTGCTCCGGCGCCAAGTCGACGAGGCGGATCCGGCACGCCTGGAGGTCGGAGCGGATCAGTTGGGCCACCGCGCCTTGACCGAGTGCGGTGACCAGAACCGCCTCTCCACCCAACGCCGAGAACGTAACCGCGGCATTCGTGGCGGGTCCGCCGGCGGCGACGGCCTGCGCCCTAGCCGTGACTTTCTGGTTGACAGCCGGTGTGGCGTCGATTTGATGAACGACATCCAACGTGCTTAGACCGACAAAGACGCCAATCGGTGCCGGGTGAGTATCAGCGACGCGCCCCGATATGTCGATCACCTACCGAGGGCACCGTGGTGAGCGGCAAGGTAGGGACACTCCTGGTCCAAGCCGAAGATCCCGCGTGCTGTGATCAGTGCGATTGCGGCCGACCCAGTCGCGACTTGGACTGCTCGACATCCATGCCGTGCAGCCGAAGGAGGTTCTCGCCGAGGATCTTGCGTTTGGCCTGCTCGGTGAGCTGGGGGTAGCCATAGCCGTCGCACAAGTCCTGCGGTATCTCGAAGTCCATGAACGCCCTGATTGCCCACTGGGGATGGAAGAGAGGCGCCTCGGAGCCAAAGATGATCTTGTCTTCGCCGCACCAGAACAGCAGCTTGCCGAGGATCTCGGCGAACATGCGCGGCGCCCGGACGATGAAGTTGACGGTCGCGGCCAGCGATGCATAGAGGTTCGGATAGCGGATCAGCTGCCAGCACGTCTCATCGAGGAACGGGAGACCGACGTGGAAGATGACGAAGTTGATGTCGGGGAAGTTGGCGGCGGCTCCGTCCATGTCCCAGGTCTGCGTGTGCTCGATCGGCTGCGGTCCGAGCGGTACGCCCTTGTGAACCCCGATCAGGTTGATGCCCAACTCCTGCGCATTCTCGAACACGGGAAAGGCAATGCGCGGGTCGTCCATCCGCCACGGGAAGGGCTGGCCGTAGTCGTAACGCACGTTGTAGAACTTGAACGCCTTGGCGCCGAACTCCTTGACCTGACGTTCCATAAGGTCGAGCGCGCGGCGGCCTTCCAGCGGGTTCACCGAGCCCCAGAAGACCGTGCGGTCCGGGTCGCGCGAGGCGAGATCGGCGCACTCCTCCCAGGGTGAGAGGCCATCTCGATACAGGTCGGTGAGCGGCAATGGCATCGCCACGAGCATGTCCACGTCGGACTCGTCGAAGACCATCTGGTGAATGTCGGCGGGCGTCCAATCCTTCAGGAACTCCTCGGCCGAAAGCTTTGTTTCCGAGTCGGGAGTCAGCGCGCCGTGGAATGCGTAGAGGTGGTTGGAGAACATCTCCCCAGGCTTGCCGAAGGCGTTCTTCGGAGTGAAGTTGAACGGGTGTGCGACCCCGTCGAAAACGAACGCATCACCTAGCATCGGCTTGCCTCCTCGACCGGCTGAGATGGTATGTGGTGCGCCGCGATGTACGCGTCGCGGTCCGGAACTGATATCGGATCGGGAAGGAAGCGCAGCTTGCGCGCCGCCGACGGACTGAGTCGGTCGGTCGTCCACGCTTCATCCCAAACCACGGCCACTTCGGCGCTGGTCACCCCCGGCGCGCCGACGACTGCCTGCTCGACCTCGTCGAGAACACGCGAGGCAAATGGGCACCAACCCGTGGTAAGCAGCAACTCCACCCGGGCATGCCCATCCGCGACGGCCACGGACTTGATCAGGCCCATCTCCACGACGGAGATGCCCTTCTCTCGGCAGCACGGGTCGTATACGTCCGACAGGGCGTCAAGAGCCCACTCGGGTACCGGTGCCGTCATAACCCGAATTGTGCTCGGCCGATGCGCTCCTCGGAAGGCCTGGCGCTCGTTCGTCTCCTCGCAACCGTCAGCCGGAGGAGAACCAGCTGCGCTGACGTCCGAGTCGGAAGCCGTTTAAACCCTTGCGGTTCACGTGCGGTCGTCGTGACACTCGCTACGACCAGCCAACGATCGTGAGGATACGTAGGGGAAGGGATCGCCGTGGAGGGCTTTGACCCATTGCGGAGCTTCGGCCCCGACGTGGCCGCACGGTATGACGACGACGCGCGAGGTGACGAGCCGGAGACCGTGGAGTTCCTCGCCGAGCTCGCCGGCGACGGGCCGGTCCTCGAGTTCGCCATCGGGACCGGACGGATCGCCCTGCCGCTGACGGAACGGGAGCTGCGAGTCGATGGCATCGAGCAATCCAGGGCTATGGTGGACCGCCTGCGGGCGAAGCCGGGCGGAGCTGAGCTGGCCGTGACCCTTGGCGACATGTCAACGGTCGCCCTCCCTGACCGATACTCACTCGTCTATCTCATCTTCAACACGATCCACAACCTGCTCACGCAGGACGGGCAAGTCCGGTGTTTCGAGAACGCGGCTCGCCATCTCAGTGACGATGGCGTTTTCGTTCTCGAGACGGGAGTCCCGTGGGATGGGCCGCGCAAGGGGAGCTTTGTCGATGTGGTCAAGCTCGGGGTCGAGGAGGTGCGCTTGAGCGCATACCGATACGACGCGATGACCCAGATCCTCGATACCAACCACATGCGGCTCACGAGCACCGGCATTCAGATGTCACCGATCTCCTTACGCCTTGTCTATCCGGGCGAGCTCGACCTCATGGCTCGGATCGCTGGACTGCGACTCCTCCATCGGTGGGGTGGCTGGCGGCAGGAGCCGTTCACCGTTGACAGTCGCAGGCACGTGAGCGTCTACGGCCGGCGCCCGGCCTAGGGTCTCGTTGTCATGCGGCAGAAATGGTTTCCCGGCCGATCCCGGCGATGAGATCGTGGCGACGTGCAACACCTGAGCAGTGCCGCGCTGGAGGCCGGTCTGGACTATGTACGCGATTCTCCGTCGGACAACGGCACCGTCGCACTGATCGTGCGTCGCCCGGCCGTCGACGAACGCGAGGTTCTCGCCGAGGCGACTCTGGAGGCCGGCGCCGGCTTGGTCGGCGACACGTGGCCGGTGCGGCGCGGCGGGAAGGCCGCGCCAGATCCGGACCGGCAACTAACCGTGATGAACAACCGGGCCGCTTTGCTCGTGGCCGATGAACCGCATCGGCGGCCGTTAGCCGGTGATCAGCTCTATGTCGAGCTAGATTTGAGTCCTGCCAACCTGCCCGCCGGTACCCGGCTGGAAGTGGGTTCGGCCGTCATCGAGATAACCGGCCAGCCCCATCTCGGCTGCGCCAAGTTCGCCGCGCGGTTCGGCGACGATGCATGGCGGTTCGTCAACTCCCGGGTCGGCCGTGAGCTGCGGCTTCGCGGCCTCAATGCGCGAATCGTCAGCTCCGGAACGGTCCGCCAGGGCGACACGATCCGCAAACTGCCCGCTCATTGAGGAAATCGTCTCGCGATCGCCCACGCTGACGCGGCTTCGCGACTACTACGTCGAAGGCTGGCGTGGTTCGCCCCGGTAGGTGCCGAAGGACCATCGGTTACCTTCAGGATCGCGGATCGCGAAGTCGCGCGAACCGTAGTCGGTGGTATGCAGTCCGTCCGTGATCTCAACGCCGCGGGCCCGCACGCGTTCGAAGAGTTCGTCCGGATCGTCCACAACGACGTAGCACCCGAAGGTGCCGGGTCGCAGCGGCCATCGGTCCGTGTCGTCCTCCGCCTGGGCGGAGCCGAGCATGATCCCGCCACCCAGCGGCCACGACAGCTGCGCATGATGGACAGCCTCGCCGTCGCTGTAGACAACCGTCTCCTCGAAGCCGACGACGTCGACCAGGAAGCGGATGAGCGCATGAGCATCGCGGGCGCGCAACGTGGGCCAGACTTGCGGGGGAGGTGTCTTATCGTGATCGGTCATGTCGCTGAGTCTGGCTCGCTCGGCGCCGCGCTGACTTGAAGATTTCCGACTTCTTCGGCCAGCCACCGAGTGGGGCGGCATGCCGGCAAACGCAACAAACTCGCGGACGAAGTGGGCCTGGTCGGCATAACCACATTCCGCCGCAACCACCGCGCCGTTGTATCGGGGCAGCAGCCGGCGGGCCCGATCGAACCGGATAACTCGGGCCGCGGCCTTAGGGGGCAGTCCGATCTCACGGCGAAACTCGCGCGCGAGCTGGCGGTCGCTCCAACCCACGTCTCGAGCGACCTGCGCGATGCTGGCCGTTCCTGACGAGCGGCGCAGCATTCGCCAGGCTTGGCACACCTGCGCGGGCGGACCGCGGTGCGCGGTTAGCTGACGTCCCAACTCGCGATCCAATACCTGAAACCGCTCTGGCCAGCTTGCTGCTTCGCACAGCTGCTCACGCACCACAGCTGCCTTCGCACCGAGCAGCTCGTTACCGCATATGTCTATGCCCGCGAGCGCTCCCGCGGGGACACCGAATAACGCTCGCGCCCCGAGCGGGCTGACTTGCAGCTGGATGCCGGCCTGCGACCCGTCATGCTCGATGACGGCCGGCGACGTATGCAGACCGCCGACCAGCGTCTCGTACGCGCTGGGTGGCAGGGCCGGGTCGACGTGTCGCGCAATGCGCAGGGGTTCATCCAACGTGAAGATCACCGTGAGAAACGGTGACGGCAGGCCCAGATGCCGCCCTGGAGCGCCGCCGCGCTGCCGATAGCCGTGGTGCTCACCGACTATCGCCCCAAGCGGACCAGTCGCCCGGATCGCGACCGCCTCCGAGACCACCTCAGCCACGTCGTCATGATGCCACCCCGCGGCCAGTGCAACAGACCACGGCCGTCTGGCAGAATCCGGTCATGCTGAGGTCGTCCGATGCCGGACGCCCTATCGGTGCCGGAACTGAGTAGCCTCAGCCGCCCCTGTCGCGCGGCCGATTGGATGACCGGTGGAATATCGAAGCCTGGGTCGGACCGGGCTACAGGTCAGCACGCTGACGATGGGAAGCATGCTGTTGCACGAGATTCCGGACGCGGCCGACGCGGCGCGGCTGTTGGATGAGGCTCTCGACCACGGCGTCAACTCCATTGACACGGCCAATGTCTACGGCCGCGGCGCGAGCGAGGAACGGCTGGGACAGCTGCTCAATCGCAACGGGCGACGGAACCGTCTGGTGTTGGCGACCAAGTTCCATGCTCGCATGGACGATGACGATCCCAACGCCGCCGGCAGCTCACGTCGGCACGTTATCGATGCGTGCCACGAATCCTTACGGCGGCTGCGCACCGACCACCTCGACATCTATTACATCCATCGACCGACGAGCCAGGTCCCGATAGACGAGACGCTGGGCGCGCTCGACGACCTCGTCCACGCGGGCAAGATTCGTTATATCGGCACCAGTAGTTTCGCGGCCTGGCAGCTCATCGAGTCATTGTGGGTGTCGAAAGAGTTGCACCTGTCGCGAGTCGTGGTTGAGCAGTCGCCGTACTCATTGGTCGATCGTCGCGTCGAGCGAGAGCTGCTGCCGATGGCTCGAACGTACGGAATCGGCATCACCGTCTGGTCTCCGCTTGCAGGTGGCCTGCTCACCGGAAAGTACTCGGCGGAAAGCTGGCCACAAGATGCCCGCTTCCCGGGCACTCCGGCCAGCCTGTGGGAGCAGCGGCATTTCACCCCGACCGCGAAGGCACTGGTCGCTGTCGTGATCGATCTCGCGGCGCAGAAGCAGTGCTCACCGACTCAGCTCTCGATCGGCTGGATCCTGCGCCGACCTGGCGTGAGCAGCGTCATGATCGGTGTACGCAATTCTCAGCAGCTCCAGGATCAATTGGACGCAGTTGCCGTCGAGTTCAGTGACGAAGAACTCGCCCGCCTGGACGAGATCGCACCTCCCGGTCGCGCCACCGTGCCGTACTATCTCGACGACGATTTCGCGGATTGGTCACCTGCGCTGCATCGCTGGTAAGTACACAGCGTCGACGGATATACCATCGCGGAGGATCCATGCGGCCGATGGGCTGGACGGAGGTGCGCCAGTTCCTCCTTGCTGGCACGCGGACCGCAACGGTAGCCACTATCGGTCGGGACGGGCACCCGCACGTCGTGCCGGTCTGGTTCACCCTCGATGGGCAGGACGTGGTCTTTTCGACCTCCAGTTCCAGCGCTAAGGCGAAGAATCTGTTGCGCGACCCGCGAGTGGCGCTCAGTGTGGACGATGACACGCCGCCGTTCGCATTCGTGACCATTAAAGGCCAGGCTCGGCTCATTCGACGTCCGGACGACTTTCTTGCCTGGACCACACGCATTGCCCGCCGCTACGTAGGCCCTGATCGCGCGGCCGACATGGGCACCAAATACACGGAGATGGACGACACATTAGTCCGAATCCACGTCGCCTCGTTCATCGCATACGCCGACATTGTGACGTGAGGCAGTGCACCAGGACAGTGCTTATCTAATCAGATCTCCTTGTAGAACTCGCATTTTGTCGTGTGTAGTGCCTTACCGAGAGCGATCCTGCCCTACACACCGATCTTGGAGGCCCCGAAGTTCGAGGATTAGCGGCCGGTGTACCACTTAGGCAGTGTGCCAGCCGCGGCCCGAGCGGCTAGTGCGCCACGGGCCGCGCTTTGTGCAGACGTCGCGGACGTTGCCGAAGTGGGTAGGACAGCAGGGTTTACCTGGCCAGGGGACCCAACGGCGAATGCGGTGATGTCAAGCAAAACGTGTGTCGTCACAGCGCTGTAAATGGAGACCGTTGAGGCCGTGGCGCTATTGGTGATGCCCGTGACCGCAAAGTTTGCGATTATGGCGCCCGCGGTGAAGTTGATCGAGGACGTCGCCGGACGGGTACCTCCCGGCCACAGGGTCATAAAGCCTGCCCCGAGGGGGCTCACCGCGGTGAGGTTGCAGTATGCCGCGGTTGCGGCCACCTCCAAATTAGCCAGGCTGACCACGATGGTGTGTCCCGCGAGTAGCCGGCCGGCGGAGTCGAGGTTCCCGCTCGGATTCGTGATGTTGGCTCGGCCATTCGCGGTTCGGGTGTCCAAGTTCCTTTGCGGCGTGATCGGAACGAGTTGGTTGGCAACCGAGGACGTGTACACGAAACCGAAGAACGGGCCGCCGGTGCCGCCGGCGGTGTAGTACAGATCGCCGCCGTAGTTAGCCAAGTCGCCGCTGGCCAGTGAAGGCGTGTTCGGAGGGACTTCTTCTACCAAGTTGAGGGGCGCGCGGGCACCGGTATTCGCCAGCGCGAGGGTAGGACCAGCGGTATCGGCGCTCGTCAATGAGGTCGAGGAGGCACCGGCGTCATTGGATTGACCCAAGATGAAGGTATCCCCCGGCGCCGCATTGGCACTGGTTGCCGAGATCGTCTCGGCGACTGCAAGTCCGGCGACGCCAGCGACGAGCGCAGTTCCAGTCGTCCGCAAAATTGCGCGCCGATCCAAATTTCCGGATGCTTCATCTCTGTTAGGGCGACCTTCTTTAGGCATGCTTAAGTCCCTCCCGGTACCTCGAGGCGGAGCGCGGCAAGAAATGATCCCGGTCATCAGCCCGGGTGCGAGTCGCGCGCAATAATCCTCGGCCTGGCCGCTTGTGACAAGTACCTTTTATTGTCCGGAAGATTAGACTGATATGTGTCGCGAACCCGGTTTGAGCCATTACGGAGAGATCGCAGTGCTTTCAGTGACGATGAGCAATCGCGGTCCGCGCCAGGCGCTGCGCCCCGGGTGGTCGACCGGCCGCAGTCGTCTCCTCGACGGCGCGAAGCGAACGAATTCTTCGCCATCCCAATCACAGTCATTCGGCGTCGGGCCGCGGCACCACCTCCGCCTCCGGCCAACCTGGTCCGATCAGTCTCGACTCACCCGCAGCCAGGCGTCCTGAACCGCGTGGTGGCCTTCGCAAGCGAGCCCGGCACACGGTAGGCGACGGCCCGCAGCTGAACCGGTGCTCCCCGAAGCGGTCGGACAGCCATTATTTCTCGTCCATCGGTCACACGATCCCGGTTTCAGGTGTCATATAAGTGACCCGCTATGGACGATGGATGGGACAGCACACGCAGCCGCGGGCCGGACTCGAGTTCAGCCGGGAGCTCGCGATATTAGGAGGTAGCAGTGGGATCACCCATTCTGGTCACCGGTGGCACGGGCACGTTGGGGCGGCTCGTTGTCCCGAGGCTGCGCGACGCCGGCTACGACGTCCGAGTACTCAGCCGCCGCAGCCGCGAAGGCGCTGAGGAGGTCGAGTTCGTGGTCGGTGATCTTGCCACGGGCGACGGGATCGAGGCCGCGGCGGTGGGCGCCGAAACCATCGTGCACTGCGCAGGGAGCAGCAAGGGCGACGAGGTAAAGACCCAGCACTTGGTTCGCGCCGCGTCGCAGGCCGGCGCTCGCCATCTGGTGTACATCTCCGTTGTCGGGGCCGACCGCGTCCCGATCGTGAGCGGCATCGACCGAGCAATGTTCAGCTACTTCGGATCCAAGCTCGCCGCTGAGCGTGTGGTGGCCAACTCCGGCGTGCCCTGGACCACGCTGCGGGCCACCCAGTTCTACGACCTGATCTTGATGGTTGTGCGGCAGCTCGCCAAACTGCCCGTGATACCGGCTCCGTCCGGAGTTCGGTCTCAGCCGGTCGACGCGGGGGATGTCGCGACTCGGCTGGTGGAGCTTGCAGTTGGCGAGCCAGCGGGCTTGGTGCCGGATATAGCCGGGCCACGGGTGTATGAGCTGAACGAGCTGGTCCGCAGCTATCTTCAGGCCCGTGGCCGACGTCGGCTGATCATGCCGGTCCGGCTCCCCGGCCACGCTGCCCGAGCCGTACGGGCAGGGGCGATCTTGGCCCAGGACGGCGCGGTGGGCCGCCGGACTTGGGAGGACTTCCTGGCTGCGCAGGTAAGCCTGGCCAGCACCGGCGGATCCGAGCCGGCGTAGGCAGCGATAAGACCAGCCCCGGGCGTTGCATACGCGATCCGCCTGGGGCGCCGGATGTGCATACGATCGCGACCGTGGTGGACGCGCCCCGCCCGGCCGATAGCGGCGAGCAACCTGACGCGTCGGTTTCGTCGGCCCAGCCACAGGAGGCCGAAGGTACGGGCGCCCGTGGCGGAAAGGTGCGCACACAGCTAGGACGGCTAGTGCAGTACGCGCGGGTCGTAGCCGACGCGGATGCGTCCGAGATCGAATCGGCCGCTCAGAAGTTTGCTGAGTCGAGACGCTATCTGGCTCCGGTGGCGTGGACGGCCGGCGCCATTGTGCTCGTGATCCGTGGGATCAAGCTACTCGTCTTGAACTGGCGGCTCACGTTGATCCAGTTGATCCCGGCCCTCTGGGTCTGGCTGGTGATGTGGGATCTCAAGGCGCACGCGCTGCGGGGCGACGCGTTTCGAGAGATCACGGTCGGCGGGATGATCCTCCTCGGTGTACTGGCTGTGGTGCTGAGCATCGCTGCGTTCTGGTGCAACACAGTCTTCGGCTTCGCGATCGATGACAAGATGCCGAGAATCGCGCCGGCCGCGCGACAGGCGAACTCGCATCTTGGAATGGTCGCGGCGGCGGGCCTCGCCGTCGGCATGCTCTTGGCCCTCGCCGCAATCGTCGTCCCGCGGATCGGCTTGACGTGGCTCTATGTCGCCGCGCTCGGTGGGGTGTTGAGTGTCATGCTCATCAGCTTCGTCGCGATCCCGGCTCGGGTCATCGGTGCCAAACGGCAAAGACTTCCGCCACGGCAAGCAGTCGGCAGCTGGGCCACCGGCGGGGCATTGAGCGCGGTGGCTATGACGCCTGGATTTCTGCTCGACCGCATCGGGCTCATTTTGCTGGCCCAGCCAGGCTGGGACATTCTCGGATTCGTGATGCTGTCAGCGGGAACCGCGTTATATGCCGCCGGCATGTCGTCCGTAAGGGCCGTGAAACTGAGCATGAAACTGGTCACGTCCGGATAGATTCGCTGCCTCGGACGTAGCCTCTGACGAGCGCACCGCGACGAGACGAAGGGCCGCACGTCGGGAAAGCGCATCTCGGATGCGCGGTACATGCGCGGGACGGTGGAGAGGACAACGATGACAGGCAGCGTGAGCGACCTCTCGCAGGACGTGCGCGTCGCGGTTGCGATGACCGGTGGAGTCAGTCTCGCCGTCTGGATGGGTGGAATCGCCCGCGAGATCAATTTGCTGCAGCAGGCCAGCAATCTGCGCCCGCGTGCCGCGGCAACGGCAGGCACCGCTGCCACGCCCGACCCGGGGGCCGACGATATCGCGAACCCGTCGTTGGATCTGCGCTCCCGTGACCTCTACCTGCGGCTGCTTGACGTTCTGGACGTCACCATCACTGTTGACGTGCTGTCGGGCACGAGCGCGGGTGGGATCAATGCCGCGATGCTGGGGCTGTCCAGCGCCGCGGGCGTCGATCTCGCTGGCCTGCGGGACTTGTGGCTCACCGCAGGCTCGCTGGATGTCCTGTTGCGCGACCCGGGGGAGAAGAGCCCGTCGGCGCTGATGCAGGGCGACAAGGTCCTCTATACGCAACTGGCCCGGGGAATTGAGAAGTTCTACCGGGAACGCGACTCCGCGCCGCGGCCTCCGGATCGGGTCGACACGACGGTGTACATCACCACGACATTGCTGGCGGGGGAGACGAGCCGGTTCACCGACGACTACGGAACACTCGTTGCGGACGTCGATCACCACGGATTGTTCACCTTCACCCAGGACGCGTTGACGCCTCCCGACGGTGAAGGCGATTCGCTCACGGCACTAGCGTTGGCCGCGCGGAGCAGCGCGTCCTTTCCTGCCGCCTTCGAACCGTCCTTTGTGCCGTTCAACGAACAGATCCCCGCCGAATCGGGGATCCCTCGCCGGCCGGACATGGCGCAATACGCAAACGTCACCCGGAGCCACTGGGCGGCAGACGGAGGGATTCTCGCCAATCGGCCGCTGGCGCCGTTACTGCGTGCGGTATTTGCGCGACCCGCCACCCCAGAGGGGCGAGAGGTGCGGCGAGTCCTGGCCTATGTCGTTCCAGACGGTGGTGGCACGGCCAATCCCCAAGACGTGCCCGACAAGGACAAGTGGTCGAACGCACCGACGATGATCGCAGCGTTGAAGGCGGACCTGAGCGCTCAGTTGTCCCAGTCGATCGCGAGCGACCTGGAGGCGATCCGCAAGCACAACGACCAGATCAGATCTGACCATGATCTGCGACGGACGCTGGCGGAAATCGGGGTGCGGCTGCCCGATCATCGGCTGGTCACTTCTCGGGTGCTCCGCGACTTCGAACGACAGCAAGGTAAGGGACTGGCCGAGCCGCTCTTGGACGAACTCATGCGCCGACTCTCGACGATCGTCCTGCCCGAGAGATGGGCGGCGGAGTTCGCTCCCGGACGGAGGTCCACCGAGGCCCGGATCGCGGACGAGATGACGGCCGTGCTTGGCCTCGGCTGGCGCGAGGGCGAGAACGAGGATGGCGCGCCGCGGGTTGGTGAGGCCGATGGTTTGACCGAAGAGATCCCGGAATCTTCGATACCCATCCTCGCGGCCCGGTTTGGCCTGCCGGCTTTTCACGCCGCTCGCTCCACTGCCGTGCGGCTCGTCAAGTGGGCCAACCAGCAGGCGGTTGACCCTGATCAACGACGGGAAATTGCCGAAATGCGGGCTCGGCTGGAAGAGGCATTCGATCCGCCGGAGACCTGGAATGCCCAACAAGACCGAATCCGAGGCCTCGTCGAGGCCGCCGTCACATCGGCGCAGGGTACCGACACGACCTTGCTGCAACTCGCCCACAGTCTCGCCGACACGCGGCGCGCGGAGCTGCTCATCGGCGTCTCAGCGTCTCCGATGTTGGCGACCGGCTGGCTCGGCATCGCGACCGTCGTGGCTGATCTTGTCCAGACGTTACGAACGACGACCAGCACCACGGCGCGGCCGTCCCGCCTCGACGTGCGAGACGCACTGCAGCCCTACCTGGACTATTTCGACGGGTCCACCGAGCCGATTCGCGTCTGCGATCGGTTGCTGAACCTGGTAATCGCTGAACGTGCCCTGCACCCGGCCGAGCCCAACGTCGACCAACCGGTCGAGTTCATCCAGGTCAGTGCGAACACCCGAACGCTGCTGGCACCTACCGAACAATCCGTCCCGGCCAGCCAACAGCTGGACTGCGTGGACAAGCTCCGCGGGGTGGAATTCCATCACTTCGCCGCGTTCTACAAGAGCTCCTGGCGGGCGTACGACTGGATGTGGGGGCGCCTGGACGGCGCCGGATGGCTGGTTCACATCCTGTTGGACCCGCGACGCATCTTGGCCGTCGTCGAGAACGACCCGGACATGGCACCGCACGGCGGGCGGGCCGAGCAGTTCGCTAACCGGCTACGCACCGAACTCGGCCTGCCTGTCGGCCTCCCGGACGACTGCCTGGAAGCCGATCTCGGTTTCCTCGATGTCCCCGGCGCGCAGCTGCCGGACAGCCTGCCCAACTCAGCCCTCTTCCTCGCTGCGGCCTGGCAGCGCATTATCGCTGCGAATGAGCTGCCGGTCGTCGCCGAACGTATCCTCGCCGACGGCGGACGGCTGCAGCCGTTGACCGATCCGCACATTCACGCGCCCGCCAAGGCTGATCGCATTTCGAATGGGACGGCTCGGCTGCGCGATATGTGGTATCGAACTGCCCGAAAGCGAAGGCAGGGCCGACGGCAGTCCGAACCGCCGAACCTCTGGGCCACCAAGATCGTCAATCTGAGTCGCGACAACACCGTCCCCGTGGAGGCCTACGCTCACGAGCTGCCGGACTGCCCTGTCCGCTGGGAGACCATCGCCAGCCAGATGCACACGGCGGCCTTCGCGCGAACCGCAACCAAGGCAACGGCGGTCAGCACGGCCGCATTGAGCACGGCGCCAGAGACGCCAACGACGCTGCGATCGACTCTGGCCGGTGCTCGGTCCATCACCCGAACCGGATACCTGGCGACGAAAGCCACCGGTGGCAGCGGATGGAAGACCTTGCTCCTTGGCCTCGTCCTCGCCGTCGTCGGCATCGTCCTGGCCACTCAAAGCGTGGTTGTGGTCGGTGTGACGGGCACCATCACCGCCCTCGTCGGGCTGTACCTGATCGCCCTGGGCGCCTGGGGCATTCATCGGGGCCTGCTCGGGGCCGTAATCGCGATAACCGCGTTCGCAGCGGTCGGATCACTGGCCCTCGCCTGGGTGCGCCGGGAGCTATGGGGCTCGGAGGCGACAAACGGCGTGGTGCCAGAGCACGTCCTCCCGTGGCTGCGGGACAGCTGGTGGGGCGGGCTTGCCATCGTCGCCGGTCTGCTCCTGATCGCTGTCCTTATCAACCTGGTGACCAGACGGCGACCCACCAGCCAGCCAGGCAATAAGCGGCTCGTCCGAACCGGTGCGTCGGCGGCGCCAGACCACTCAACCGAATCGCGTACGACGACGATCGCTCCGCCGGGACGATGATGACTGTGCGTAAGCGGACGGGGTGTCACCGCTCGGGCCAGCCGAGGCCGCAGCTAAGACTCGGAGATCATTCAGCGCGCGCCGGTTGCGGACACGCCGGCGTAGACACGTTTGAATCCGAGACCTCGGTATGGCAGGCTGCCCCGGTGCACGGGGCCGTTCCTCGCGACGTCCCATGGGCGAAGAGGGGCGTATCCATCAGAACAGCTCGCCGTGGCATGCGAATTGCGCTGGCCGGAGCCGGCGTGGCTCTGCTCACAGCGTGCTCGAGCGTAGCCGCCGGTCGAGGGCGGGCAGATGTTCCGACGAGCCTGGATCCACCCAGCCCGAGCTTTACCAGCCCATCGCCCAGCCCCGTCACGCCGACGCCGCCGCCGCGCCGACGCCCCGCGCCGACGGCGACGAAGCCCAGACCGCGTGCGCTCAGCCAGCTGCCCCGCGGTGGCAGAACGATCTTCCCGCGCTATCGGGTGGTTGCGTATTACGGCGCGGCTGGCATGCCCATCCTCGGCGTGCTCGGCACGGCCGACCCGGACACCATTGCGGCCGAGGTATCTGCCCGGGCCGCGCAGTATGCCTCTGCCGGCCGGACCGTCCTGCCCGCCTTCGAACTGATCACGACGATGGCGCAACCGTGCCGGGCGGACTTCCCGCTGTGCACAAGCGCCATTTCGCCGCAGACAGTTTCGGCCTATCTCGACGCGGCGCACCGTCACCGGATGATGTTGATCCTCGATATCCAGCCTGGCCGCGGCGAGTTCCTGGCACAGGTTCAAGCATTGCGCCCGTTCCTGAGCGATCCGAGTGTGGGCATCGCGCTGGATCCGGAGTGGAAGCTTGCGCCGTACCAGTTACCGATCGAGAGCATCGGCTCGTCCTCGGCGGCGAGCATCAACGCCGTCAGCGCCTACTTGTCCGAGATCGTTCAGGCAGAAAACCTGCCCGACAAGCTCCTCCTCGTCCACCAGTTCGTGCGCAGCGAGCTGCCGGACCGGCAGAACATCAGGATGTATCCCCGGGTCGAAACGCTGCTGCACGCCGACGGTTTCGGCAGCCCCGGCGCGAAGGTTGGGGTTTACCAGCAACTGGCATTCCCCTCGCCGCCGTATCGGGTGGGATTCAAGTTGTTCTTCACTCGGGACACTGCCCTGATGGTTCCGGCCAACGTCATGTCACTGCGTCCGCAGCCCGATCTCGTGTCGTACCAGTAGCCGGCGCAGGACGTTGCCGGCCGGTGTCCGGCCGGCAAAGATCTGCTTCACATGGGGTTGCAGTACGACTACGCAATGTGCATACTATTGATCGAGTCCAGGTGGTCGTTCCCCCGTGCGACCACCTGGACACCTCTATGCCCGGCGCCAGAACGCGCGAACCAACCAGCCGATAAGCCCCGGACATAGCGCGTTCGCTGACGGTTATCGGAATTGCGCCCGGTCTTAACAGAGATCTTACGCGATCAGGGAGCTGGGCATGGGCGCCGGCAACCGCGTGTGGAATGCGGATAGGCGCGATTTCAGCGCGAGCGCCGCTCGACGATCTTGGCGTGCAGCATGGCCAGCGGATCGTATTTGCGGTCGACGACCCGTTCCTTCATCGGGATCAGGGCATTGTCGGTGATCTTGATGTGCTCCGGACACACCTCGGTGCAGCACTTGGTGATGTTGCAATAGCCCAAGCCGAACTCGTCCTGGGCCTGCTTCTCCCGGTCGGCCACGTCGAGCGGGTGCATGTCCAGTTCCGCGATCCGCATAAGGTAGCGGGGACCGGCGAACGCTTTCTTGTTGTCCTCGTGATCCCGAATCACGTGGCAGGTGTTCTGGCACAGGAAGCACTCGATGCACTTGCGGAACTCCTGGGAGCGCTCGACATCGACCTGGGCCATGCGGTACTCGCCCGGTGCCAGTCCGGGGGGTGGTGCAAACGCTGGGATCTCGAGGGCCTTCATGTAGTTGTACGACACGTCCGTGACCAGATCCTTGATCACCGGGAAGGTCCGCAACGGCGTGACGGTGATCGTCTCCGTCTCCTCGAACGTCGACATCCGCGTCATGCACATCAGCCGCGGCTTGCCGTTGACCTCGGCGCTGCACGAGCCGCACTTTCCGGCCTTGCAGTTCCACCGCACCGCCAAGTCGCCGGACTGCGTGGCCTGCAGCCGGTGAATGACGTCGAGGACAACCTCGCCCTCGTTCACCTCGACGGTGTAGTCGGCCAACTCGCCACCCTCGGCGTCTCCCCGCCATACCTGGAACTGAGCCTTGTAGCTCATCACGCCACCTAGCCGTTCGTGCGCAGCCTGGCCAGGACCAGACCACAGCGGTTGCCGTCGACAGGGAATCGAACCGGTGCGTTGATCATGGAACGGTCACCTCGGGCTGAGCAGCGCCCTCGGTCTGGATGGCACCCTCGGGGTGGGCCGCGACCTCTGGCTCGGCCGGAAGTTCTTCCTCGGTGAGGTACTTCGCCAGCTCGGAGCGCTCAAACAGCCCGAGAAGGTCTGCCCGCATTGGGCTCATCGGCTGCTCGAGCACGTCGATATGTCCGTTCACGGCCGAGCAGACGAGATTGACCTGCCGCCACCGAGCTTCCATCGTCGGATAGTCGTCCCGGGTATGACCGCCCCGGCTCTCTTGGCGGAGCAAGGCCGCGCGGGCGACGCACTCGCTCACGAGCAGCATGTTGCGCAGGTCAAGCGCCAGATGCCAGCCCGGATTGAACGCCCGAGTGCCCTCGACGCTGAGCTTCTCCGAACGTGACTTGAGCTCTTCCAGCTTCGCGAGCGCCTCGCGCATCTCCTCTTCCTTGCGAATGATGCCGACGAGATCGTTCATCGTCTGCTGGAGTTCTTGATGCAACGTATAGGGGTTCTCACCGCCGGCCGCCTCGAGAGGTGAGAGTGCGCTCCGCTCGGCCTCGGCGACCGAAGCCGAGGAGATGGTCGGGTATTGCGCGTTGAGCCCGGCCACATAGTCGGCTGCGGCGTCGCCGGCTCGCCGACCGAATACCAGCAAGTCGGAGAGCGAGTTTCCGCCTAGCCGATTCGAGCCGTGCATTCCTCCGGCGACCTCGCCGGCCGCGAAGAGGCCGGGAACCCTGGCTGCGGCCTCGGTATCCGGATCGACCTCGACGCCACCCATCACGTAGTGGCAGGTCGGTCCAACCTCCATGGCTTCCGCGGTGATGTCGACGTCGGCCAGCTCCTTGAACTGGTGGTGCATCGATGGCAATCGCTTCAGGATCTCGGCAGCGGAACGCCGGCTCGCTATGTCGAGGAACACGCCGCCGTGCGGCGATCCGCGTCCGGCCTTGACCTCGGAGTTGATCGCGCGGGCCACTTCGTCCCGCGGGAGCAATTCCGGCGGACGCTTGTTGTGGTCAGGGTCGGTGTACCAGCGGTCGCCTTCGTCCTCGGTGTCGGCGTACTGCCCGCGGAATACCGCAGGCACGTAGCTGAACATGAACCGCTTGCCTTCGGAATTGCGCAGTACGCCCCCATCACCGCGCACGGACTCGGTCACGAGGATGCCCTTCACCGAAGGTGGCCACACCATGCCGGTCGGGTGGAACTGCACGAACTCCATATTCAGCAGCGTCGATCCGGCCCGCAGGGCGAGCGCGTGTCCGTCACCCGTGTACTCCCAGGAGTTCGAGGTGACCTTGAACGACTTTCCGATGCCCCCGGTCGCAAGCACGACGGCCGGTGCGCGGAACAGCATGAACTCGCCGGAAGCCCGGCGGTAACCAAAGGCACCCGCGATCCGGCCCGACGAGTCGCGCAGCAACTCCGTCATCGTGCACTCCGCGAAGACCTGCAGCTTCCCGTCCGGGCTGCCGTATCGACGCTCGTCGTCCTGCTGCAGCGAGACGATCTTCTGCTGCAACGTACGAATCAATTCCAGTCCGGTGCGGTCGCCGACGTGCGCCAGCCGCGGATACTCGTGGCCGCCGAAATTGCGCTGGCTGATCTTGCCGTCGATCGTGCGGTCGAACAGCGCACCATAGGTCTCGAGCTCCCAGACCCGGTCGGGCGCCTCCATGGCGTGCAGCTCGGCCATCCGCCACGAGTTGAGGAACTTGCCGCCGCGCATCGTGTCGCGGAAATGCACCTGCCAGTTGTCGTTCGGGTTGACGTTCCCCATGCTGGCCGCGATGCCTCCCTCGGCCATGACCGTGTGGGCCTTGCCGAACAGCGACTTGCAGATGATCGCCGTGCGCATGCCCGCCTGGCGGGCCGCGATCGCGGCGCGCAGCCCGGCCCCGCCCGCACCGATGATCAGGACGTCGTATGAGTGTTTCTCGATCTCGCTCATCTCTACCTCTTCACGCAAGCGCACACCGGCGGCTCACGGCATCAACCCTAGAAGAATCGCGGATCGCTGAACGCCCCGGTGGCGAGGCAGCGGATGTAAAAGTCCGCGACCACGAGCCAGACCAGTGAGGTCCAGGCCAGCAGCATGTGCCTGGCATTCATCTTCGAGATCAGCGTCCAGGCCCGATAGCGCATCGGATGCGCGGAAAAGTGCTTCAGGCGACCGCCCACTATGTGCCGACAAGAGTGGCAGGACAGCGTGTAGGCCCAGATCAGGGCCGCGTTGATGAGCAGGATCACGGTGCCGAGGCCCATATGGCCCCACTCGCCCCTCGTGTCGCGGAAGGAGTGGATGGCGTCCCAGGACAGCAGCACGGCGAAGAGCATCGCTACATAGAGGAAGTACCGATGAATGTTCTGCACGATGAGCGGGAAGCGGGTCTCACCGGAATAGCCCTCGTGCGGCTCGGCGACAGCACACGCCGGGGGAGACACCCAGAACGAGCGGTAGTAGGCCTTCCGGTAGTAGTAGCACGTGAGCCGGAATCCGAGCGGAAATATCAGGATGATCAGTGCCGGCGACAGCGGCCAGACTCCGTCAGGCACCCACTGTCCTAGGTCCTGGGCCCCGCTGGCGCACTTGTCCGTCAAGCAAGGCGAATAGAACGGGGAAAGGTAGGGCTCGGAGAAGTAATACGCATCCTCGAATGCCCGCCACGTCGCGTAGATCGCGAACAGGAGGAGCACCCCGGCCGTGACGGCGGGCTGTACCCACCAGCGGTCGACTCGCAGGGTGCGCGCTCCGATCCTCGCCCGACCCGGCGCTTCCAGTCCTCCGGCTGCGATCTGCTCCGACCGCTCCCGCGCGCGGGTCATTGGTTCCAGCCGCCGTGGTAACCGCCGACACCCTCGTCGTCCGCACCCATCCATATCGCCGGGTCGACGGGCTCGCTGCCGAGCGGGACGACCTCCGCAACGGCTTGCAGCGGCGGCAGATCGAGGTCCGCCGCATCGAGGTCGAGCCGCTCGACGTCCCCGACGAGACGCCGTACCGAAGGAATGTCGCCGTGGCGGTCGCGGAGCACCGCCACGCAACTTCTGACGTCGTCGATCGCACGCCGCAATGACATGAGTTCGGCGGTCTCGGCCATGCGGACTCCCTGGACTCCCGGGCGACACCAGGCGCCCTTGACGCCCCGAGTCTGGCCCCTCGGACCGGCGATTGCCAAGATCCAAGAGACGTGTGCTGGCCCACCCTCCCACTGCGTCTCGGGACGAGGCGCGGCCGATGCTTCGTGTAAGCTCATCGGTCGGCGCTGGCCCCCTTAGCTCAGACGGCAGAGCGTCTCCATGGTAAGGAGAAGGTCTACGGTTCGATTCCGTAAGGGGGCTCGGACTCCGCCCCCCGTCCGCTCGCCAGATCGGCGGTGGTGGGGGAGGAGCCTCGCCTGGCGGGGTAGCTCAGTCTGGCAGAGCAAGCGGCTCATAATCGCTGTGTCGCCGGTTCAAATCCGGCCCTCGCTACATCTGCCCGCCGTACGACCGTATGACCATCAAGACGACCTGAGAGGCACCCGTGGCAGCCACCGACATCCGACCGAAGATCACCTTGGCGTGCCAAGTGTGCAAACACCGCAACTACATCACCAAGAAGAACCGCCGCAACGACCCGGACCGGCTGACGCTGAAGAAGTTCTGCCCGAACTGCGGCAAGCACACCGAGCACCGCGAGACGCGTTAGCCCCGTCGACACATGGCGCTCGATCCTCGATTTGTCGGCCGTACCTACCCGCCGGCGACCGTGTACGAGGTGGGGCGGGAGAAGATCCGCGAGTTCGCGAACGCTATCGGAGATCCGAATCCAGCCTACCGAGACCCGGACGCTGCCCGCGCCTTGGGTCACCCGGATGTCATCGCTCCGCCCACGTTCGCGATCATCATGACCCTGGCTGCCGCGGACCAGGTCACGCACGACCCGGAGCTGGGCCTGGACTACTCACGCGTGGTGCATGGCGAGCAGCGGTTCGTCCATACCAGACCGGTGCGGGCGGGAGATCGACTTGTAACGACGATCGTGGTCGAGACCATCCGGTCCGCCGCTGGTAACGACATGATCACGACGCGGGCCGACGTGGCTACCGAGGACGGGGAGCCGGTGGTCAGCGCATACTCAACTCTCGTGGCTCGAGGCACCGCCGAGGCGGAAGCCGCGGCATCGTGACCGCGCGATCGGGCGCTCAGGTCGGCGACGCGCTCCCGGCGCAGACCTTTCGGGTGCAACGCGCCGATCTCGTCCGGTACGCGGGCGCGTCCGGCGACTTCAACCCCATCCACTGGAACGAGCGAGCGGCCACGGCGGTCGGGCTGCCGAACGTGATTGCCCACGGCATGTACACCATGGCCGTCGTTGTCCGGGTGGTGACCGATTGGGTAGGCGATCCGGGTGCCGTCGTGGAGTACGGCGTGCGCTTCACTCGTCCGGTCGTCGTCCCGGATCCGGAGGGTGCCGTCCTGGAGGTTGTGGGCACGGTCGCGGCCAAGGAGGACGACGGCACCGTTCGGGTAGACCTCACCGCGACGGTCGACGGTCAGACGGTTCTGGCCAAGGCACGCGCCGTCGTCCGTACGGGACAGTAGGCCGCCGGATTTGCGGGTCGACGTGCCGATGTCCTACCCGGCATCCCCGCACGCGGTCGTCGCCATGCTCGTCGATCGCGCGTACCAGGAGCGGAAGTGTGCCGCACTCGACGCCCGCCACGTGCGAATCGCTATTCATCCCGACACCGCGACTTATCCCGACACCGCGACGCCCACCGTTGTGGCCGACCGGGTGATGCCGCCCTACGGTGCGCCGGACGTCATCCGCGCGATGGTCCCGTCCGGGATCCGTGTCGTCGAGACCGTCAGCTGGGCACCCGCGGCGAGGGACGGCTCGCGGGCCGCCGCGATCCGCCTCGACTTCCCGCACCATCCGCTGATGTTGCGTGGCACCCTGTCGCTGGTGCGCGCTGACGGCGGCACGCGGGCCACGGTGGCCGGCCAGCTCCGGGCTGCGGTGCCGTTCATGGCCGGCCGGGTAGAGCGCATGGCGGCGAAGCTGATCGTCCGGGCGATCACTATCGAGCATGGCGTCGGCCGGGACTGGCTCGCGGGGAACGACCGCCAACGCTGAACAAGCCCCCGTATCGTCGCAGCGCGTGAGACGTCCGGCCTGGCGCTCGGCAGTGGGAACCGTCTCGATCGCCGTCGCGCTCACCGCCTGTACCGCGACCCACGAGGGCCAGGGTCACAGGTTGGGGTCCAGCCCGGCCGCCAGCCCGTCCAGTACTCCGTCGCCGTCCGACCCGGCCCGGCCGAGCTGCCCAGCCGGCTACCTCCCACCCCGGCCAGACCGACCGCGCGTCGTGCTCACCTTTGCCGTTGCGCCGGACCTGGCCACGGTGCGCGGCACCGAGCGGATCACATTCACGCCGGATCGCCCTATCACCGAGCTGGTGTTTCGGCTCACGGCCAACACCGCACCGACAGCGGCGACGGGCACCAAGATCGTCGTCACCTCGGTCCACGCCGACCACGCTGCTGGCGAGGCGACTTACTCGGCGGACGGCGCCGATCCGTCGACGCAGGGCGGCCTACTGCATATTCCGTTCCCGGGATCTCTGGCTGCCGGCACCCAAGTGACCGCCGACCTGACGTTCACCCTGACCCTGGGCAGCGGGTCATTCGACCGCATCGGCCGCGTCGATCGGTCAGGCGGCCGGTTCGCCTGGTTCGCCTCGGCGCACCCGCTCCTCGCCTGGGATAACGGCTACGGCTGGCATACCGAGCCGATGCTGCAGTTTGCGGCCGAGAGCGCGACGAGCGAAGCGATGCGCACCGATCTGACGGTGACCGCGCCCGCAGCGGACACCGTTCTCGCCTCCGGCAACCCCACGACTGGCGACCGGGACGGCGATATGCGGGTCTGGCACGCCACGCTGGACGCTGCTCGGGACGTCAGCGTGGCCGTCGGCCCGTTCCAGGTCAGCGATACCAAGGTCGGTGCGGTGGCGCTGCGCGTCGGCGCACCCGACACGGCCATCCGGGACGCGCTCGTCTCGGAGTTCCGTCGAGCGATCAGCGAGCTCTCCCGCCGGTTCGGGCCGTTTCCGTTCCCCTCCCTGTCGGTCGCGCGTGTCCCGGAGGAGGGCGGCGGGATCGAGTATCCGGGCGCTATCCAGATGCTGACGTCGGCCAACTTCGTCGCCGTTCACGAGACCGCCCACCAGTGGTTCTACGCGATGGTCGGCGACTCCCAGGCTGAGCACGCGTGGCTTGACGAGGCCTTCGCGACGTACGCCGAGCAGTTGGTCGACGGCACGCGGCCGGCGAGAGGCGACCTTGCGTTGCCTGGCCCGGTCGACCGACCGACGGCGGACTACGGCGCGGACGCCCAGGACTATTACCGCGTCACCTACGGCAAGGGCGCGGCCGCGCTCCGGGCCGCACGCGACGCGGCGGGACCGGCGGCGTTCGACGCAGCGATCCGCTGCTATGTCAACGCCAATGCGTGGCGCATCGCCGAGCCGTCCGACCTGGCGAACGCGCTTCGGGACTTGCCCGCAGCGCTGCGCGTCCTCGAAACGGCAGGCGCGCTGCGCTGACCTCAGCCAGCACCGGCAATCCTCAGCCAGCGTCCGCAACGAGCTTCGCGATGCGGCCGATGCCCTCAGCCAGGTCGTCGTCGCCCAACGCATAGGACAGCCGGACGTATCCGGGGGTACCGAAGGCCTCGCCTGGGACGACAGCCACTTCGGCCTCGTCGAGGATCAGAGCCGCGAGCGCTGTGGACGAGTTCGCCACCCGTCCGCGCAGCGGTCGGCCGAGCAGTCCCTTGACCGACGGGTAGGCGTAGAACGCCCCCTGCGGCTCGGGACAGACGATTCCTGGGATGTCCGAGAGCAGCGCCACCATCGTCCGTCGGCGCCGATCGAACGCCTCGCGCATCTCCCGGACCGCCGACAGGTCGCCGCGAACCGCGGCGAGCGCCGCCGCCTGGGACACGTTGGCCACGTTGGAGGTGGTGTGCGACTGCAGATTGGTCGCTGCCTTCACGACGTCGGCGGGGCCGATCAGCCAACCAACACGCCAGCCGGTCATCGCGTACGTCTTGGCGACTCCGTTGACGACCACGATCCGGTCGCCAAGCTCCGGAACCGCGGTAGCCATCGAGACGTGCCGCGCGTCCCCGTACACGAGGTGCTCGTAGATCTCGTCCGTGATGACCCAGAGATCCCGCTCCGCCGCCCAGCGCCCGATCGCAGCGACCTGATCGGGCGGATAGACGGCACCGGTGGGATTGGACGGCGACACGAACAGCAGCACCTTCGTCCGCGCGGTTCGTGCGGCCTCGAGCTGCTCCACCGTCGCGAGATATCCGGCCGTCTCATCGGTGGCTACGGTCACCTGCACTCCGCCGGCGAGCTGGATCGCCTCGGGGTAAGTCGTCCAGTACGGGGCAACGACCAGCACCTCGTCACCCGGATCGAGGAGTGTTGCGAACGCGTTGTAGATGGCTTGCTTGCCGCCGTTGGTGATGAGGACCTGACCGGCCTGCACCGCGTAGCCAGAGTCCCGCAGCGTCTTGGCCGCTACGGCGTCGCGGAGCGCCGGCAATCCGGCGACCGGCGTGTAGTGGTGGAAGGCCGGGATGCGGGCGGCCTCGACGGCGGCCGCCACGATGTAGTCCGGCGTTGCGAAGTCGGGCTCGCCGGCACCGAAACCGATCACCGGGTGCCCGGCGGTCTTGAGCGCCTTCGCCTTGGCGTCGACAGCCAGCGTCGCCGACTCGCCGATGGCGCCGATGCGATCAGAAATGCGTACACCCATGCGTCTATCGTCGCAGAGCGAGCCGTGCGCTTTTGCCGCGCGCGCTCGGTCCCCCTTAGTCGCGGCCGGAGTTTGATCTTGCTCGAGATCCCGGCCGCACGCGATGCCGGAATGCCGGCGGTCCCGCCAACGTTTTGATTAGTGTCGCCTGTCGGTTGAGCGTGGTGTGCGGGTGCGCCGACACCGAACGGGGCCGTAGCGAGCGAGTTGGAGCGCGCCGCGGCGGCCCCGTACACTCGATCTGGGGTCCATCGGGGCCTTGCGTCAGCATGCGCCGAATGGGTGCCCGCCGGCCAAGTCGCCTGGTCCCTGCGTGTAGGGGCGTGGCTCAATTGGTAGAGCACCGGTCTCCAAAACCGGCGGTTGCAGGTTCGAGTCCTGTCGCCCCTGCGGACGTGGCGCGTCAGGACGCGCGGAGGGGTGAACCGATCGCCCGTTGACGGAGGTCAGCGGCATCCGAGAGGAGAGCGTGTGACGCAGACTCGCACCGAGGCACCCTCGGCGCGGAGCGCGAGCGCCGGGCGCGGCGGCCGCATCGGACGGTTCCTGCGCGAGGTCATCTCCGAGCTGCGCAAGGTGCTTTGGCCTTCACGGAACGAGCTGGTCACCTACACCATCGTGGTGATCGTCTTCGTCGTGGTGATGGTCTCCATCGTGGCCGGCTTGGACGTCGGATTCGCCAAGCTCGTGCTCGAGGTGTTCGGCTAGCCCGGAACCGGCCCATTTGTGACTGCTTACGTTCATCAAGGAAGAGAGACTGTGCCCGACTACCAGAGCGCGACCTCCTCGGCGGAGGCCGGTGAGCCGCGCGACCTGCTCGCCGAACCGGACGCACCGGAGGATCGCGCCGACGAGGAAAGTACCGACATCGCGAGCGCCGCGCGGGCGCTGGGTGCCGATTCGTCCGAGGCCGCCGACCTTGCTGGCGCATCACCCACCGAAGCCGAGTTCGAGTCCGACGGCATCGTCGAACCAGCGACCGCTGGCCAGCCCGAGGCGGCCGAGGGTGTGGAAGCGCCCCGGCTCATCGAGGTCGAACCTGACCAGACGGTCGAGGTAACGGCTGGCGCCGAGCCCGCGGTCGCGACTGCGGTTACGGCCTCCGAGCAGATCCCGCTCGAGCAGAGCGAAGTCGAGGAGAGCGAGGTCGAGGCGGAAGACCCGGTCGAGGCCTTGCGCCGTGAACTGCGTACTGCGTTCGGTGACTGGTACGTGGTCCACTCCTACGCCGGCTACGAGAACAAGGTGAAGACCAACCTGGAGAGCCGGATCTCGAGTCTCGACATGGAGGACTACATCTTCCAGGTCGAGGTGCCGACCGAGGACGTCGTCGAGATCAAGAACGGCAAGCGCCAGCAGGTCCAGCGCAAGGTGTTCCCCGGCTACATCCTGGTTCGGATGGACCTCAACGACGAGTCATGGGGTGCGGTGCGCAACACCCCCGGTGTCACCGGGTTTGTGGGCGCCACCTCCCGCCCGTCGCCGCTGTCGATCGATGAGGTCGTGAAGATCTTGGCGCCGGCCACCCAGCGAGCCGACCGGCAGGCTCGCGGCGGAACGGCAGGCCCCGCGGACAAGCCGAAGGTCGAGATCGTCGACTTCACGATCGGAGAGTCGGTGACGGTCATGGACGGTCCGTTCGCGACCCTGCCGGCCACGATCAACGAGATCGATACGTTGCATCAGAAACTCAAGGTGCTGGTGTCGATCTTCGGCCGCGAGACCCCGGTCGAGCTGGCGTTCAGCCAGGTCTCGAAGCTCTAGATCATCCAACGCACAAAGACAGGAAAGCCAGGAAATGCCTCCCAAGAAGAAGAAACTGACGGCGGTCATCAAGCTGCAGATCCAGGCCGGCGCCGCCAACCCCGCACCGCCGGTCGGGCCTGCCCTTGGGCAGCACGGCGTCAACATCATGGAGTTCTGCAAGGCCTACAACGCGGCGACCGAATCGCAGCGCGGCCAGATCGTCCCGGTCGAGATCTCGGTGTACGAGGACCGGTCGTTCACGTTCGTCACCAAGACGCCACCCGCCGCGCGTCTCTTGCTCAAAGCGGCAGGTGTCGAGAAGGGCAGCGGGGAACCGCAGAAGACGAAGGTCGCCAAGGTCACGATGGACCAGGTCCGGGAGATCGCGAAGACGAAAATGGAAGACCTGAACGCCAAGGACGTGGACAACGCCGCGAAGATCATCGCCGGCACCGCACGATCGATGGGCATCACCGTCGAGGGCTGACCTCGACGTCCGTCTGATATCAGGCGGCGCTGGCGGTGGATCAGTTGGCGTCGCCCGATCCGGGCAGAGCACCTGTGGGAGGGCGCCGAGGGTCGGCGCCTGCTCGACCACGACTGCGAAATGGAGCATCACGCGTGAAGCACAGCAAGGGCTATCGGCAGGCCGCAGAACTCGTCGACGCAGGCCGTGTCTACAGCCCGCTCGAGGCGGCCAATCTGGCCAAGACGACGTCACCGACCAAGTTCGACGGCACCGTCGAAGTCGCGCTTCGGCTCGGCGTTGACCCTCGCAAGGCCGACCAGATGGTGCGCGGCACCGTCAATCTGCCGCATGGCACCGGAAAGACCGCCCGCGTCATCGTCTTCGCTACCGGCGACAAGGCCGCCGAGGCGGAAGCCGCTGGCGCCGACCGGGTCGGCAGCGACGATCTGATCGCAGATATCCAAGGGGGTTTCCTCGATTTCGACGCCGCGATCGCCACGCCGGACCAGATGGCCAAGGTCGGCCGGATCGCTCGAATTCTCGGCCCCCGCGGCCTGATGCCGAATCCGAAGACGGGCACGGTGACCCCGGACGTCGCCAAGGCGGTATCCGACATCAAGGGCGGCAAGATCAGTTTCCGGGTCGACAAGCAGGCCAACCTGCACCTGGTGATCGGCAAGACCTCGTTCAGCGTGCAGCAGCTGGTGGAGAACTATGCCGCGGCTCTCGAAGAGGTCATGCGCGCGAAACCATCAGCGGCGAAGGGCAGATATCTGAAGAAGGTCACCTTCGCCACCACGATGGGGCCGGGCATTCCGGTGGACGCCAACCGCACCCGGAACATGCTCGAGGACGTCAGCACCTCGGCCTGAACGGGTCAGCGGGCCCGCTGTCGCGAGCGATTGGCAGCCTGGGCCGCCCGGTGCGTACTATCACCGCAGTTCCACCAAAGACCGCTGGTCGTCGCGTACGTCTACGCGACCGAACGCCTCCGGAGCGCCGGAGCGGCCCGCGCAGGTAGGACGGTTCGGCTCTGCCGCCCCGTGCCCTGCGCCGGGGCGTTCTCGTCTCTCTCGGTGTGGCCAGCCCGAGACGCCGAGAGGAGGAATCATGCCGAATGCCGAGAAGGTCACCGCGGTAGCCGATATTGCCGAGAAGGTTCAGCCAAGCCTCCGCCGCGCTGATCACGGAGTACCGCGGCCTCACCGTGAAGCAAGTCACCGATCTGCGCCGGACGCTGGGCAACGAGGCTACCTACGCCATCGTCAAGAACACGCTGACCAAGCGCGCGGCCCAGGATGCCGGCGTCGTTCTCGACGAGAGCCTGCTCGTCGGCCCGACAGCTATCGCGTTCGTGACGGGTGACCCCGTCGTCGCCGCGAAAGGCCTGCGGGACTTCGCGCGCGCCAACCCGCTGCTGGTGATCAAGGGCGGCGTACTGGACGGAAAGACGCTCAGCGCGGCCGAGGTCGCGCGGATTGCCGACCTGGAGTCGCGAGAGGTCATGCTCGCGAGGCTCGCTGGGGCGATGCAGGCGCTGCCGAGCCGCGCGGCCGCGCTCTTCCAAGCCCCGCTCGCCCAGATGGCTCGTCTGGCGAAAGCCCTTGAGGACAAGCAGGCAGCGGGCGGTTCCGCTGCTGCCACCGCAGACCAGCCGCATCCCGAAACCCCCGCCGAGCCGGCGGAATAACCCACCGATACACCTGCCGGCTCACCCGGCGACATACAGAAAGGACGCCATATCATGGCGAAGCTCAGCACCGACGAGCTGCTCGGCGCGTTCAAGGAAATGACCCTGCTCGAGCTGTCGGACTTCGTGAAGCAGTTCGAAGAGACCTTCGACGTGACCGCGGCGGCGCCGGCCGCCGTCGTGCAAGCTGCACCGGGCGGTCCCGCGGCGCCGGCGGACGTCGAGGAGGAGAAGGACGAATTCGACGTCATCCTCGAGGCTGCGGGCGAGAAGAAGATCCAGGTCATCAAGGAGGTCCGCACGCTTGACCAGCCTGGGCCTGAAGGAGGCCAAGGATCTTGTCGACGGCGCTCCCAAGCCAGTCCTCGAGAAGGTCAACAAGGAGGCCGCCGACAAGGCCAAGGAGGCCTTGGAGGGTGCCGGCGCCACCGTCACGCTCAAGTAGCTGCGCAACTCTTGCACTGGGATTGTTCGGCCCTCGATGCCTGACACAGTGAGGGTCGAACAATCCCAGCAAAGCCAACAACAGAGCCCGGTGTATCGCCGGAAATGCCCCATATAGTGGTATATATCTGCTGTGGCCCTGCGGGCAGGTATGCCGAAGCGCTTGACGGCGGGCCGCCGGCGAGGCACAGTTTCCACGGACCTGCGATCAGCCCGCGGAAAGCCTCCCCGAAGGCAGCGGAGCGGCGGGCGACGTAGGCTCACGGCCCCCCGAGGGTGAGGCCTTGCTTGGCATGCCCAACTTTGTTACTCTTGGATGTTGCGCTGCCTTCTGACACCTCTGCGGCCCGTGACGGGTCCTCTTCGTGATGCCCGAAGGTAGCCCCCGCAGTCTCACTTTTGTCCTCGGAAGGACGAGTCTTGGCATCCTCCCGCTCCGGTAAGTCCACTGCTGCACAAGAGAAGGAATTCGGGATCCCGGGCTCGCCCACCCGGACCTCCTTCGCCAAGATCCGGGAGCCGCTGGAGGTGCCGAACCTCCTCGCGCTGCAGACCGAATCTTTCGACTGGCTGGTCGGTAACGACCGGTGGCGGTCTCGCGTAGCCGCCGACGGCGCCGCCGACCCGCAGTCAGGCCTCGAGGAGATCCTTGGCGAGATCTCTCCCATCGAGGACTTCTCTGGCTCGATGAGCCTCTCCTTCTCCAACCCACGCTTCGAGGACGTCAAGGCGTCCATCGAGGAGTGCAAGGACAAGGACATGACCTACGCGGCGCCGTTGTTCGTTACCGCCGAGTTCACGAACAACACCACCGGCGAGATCAAGAGCCAGACGGTGTTCATGGGCGACTTCCCGGTAATGACGCCCAAGGGCACGTTCATCATCAACGGCACCGAGCGCGTCGTCGTGAGCCAGCTCGTCCGCTCGCCGGGCGTGTACTTCGACCGGACGCTGGACAAGACCTCCGATGTCGACGTCTACAGCGTCAAGGTCATCCCGGGCCGTGGTGCCTGGCTCGAGTTCGACGTCGACAAGCGCTCGACGGTCGGTGTGCGTATCGACCGCAAGCGCCGCCAGCCGGTCACCGTGCTGCTCAAGGCTCTCGGCTGGAGCTCAGATCGCATTCGGGAGCACTTCGGCTGGTCCGAGACGCTTCTCGCCACGCTGGAGAAGGACCACATCGCGACCACGGACGAGGCGTTGCTCGACATTTACCGCAAGCTGCGTCCGGGCGAGCCGCCGACGCGCGAGTCCGCGCAGGCCCTGCTGGAGAACCTGTTCTTCAACCCCAAGCGGTACGACCTGGCCAAGGTGGGCCGGTACAAGGCGAACAAGAAGATCGGCTCAACCCAGCCGATCTCGCACGGCACATTGACCGAGGACGACATCGTCCGGACCATCGAGTACCTGATCCGGCTGCACGCCGGCGAGGACGGCTACGAGACCGACGACATCGACCACTTTGGCAACCGCCGGCTGCGGACCGTCGGCGAGCTGATCCAGAACCAGATCCGCGTCGGCCTGTCTCGCATGGAACGGGTTGTCCGGGAGCGCATGACGACCCAGGACGTCGAGGCGATCACCCCGCAGACGCTGATCAACATCCGCCCGGTGGTGGCGTCGATCAAGGAGTTCTTCGGCACCTCGCAGCTGTCGCAGTTCATGGACCAGACCAACCCGCTCGCGGGTCTGACCCACAAGCGGCGGCTGTCTGCGCTCGGGCCGGGTGGGCTGTCCCGGGACCGCGCGGGTATGGAGGTCCGCGATGTGCACCCGAGCCACTACGGCCGGATGTGCCCGATCGAGACGCCGGAAGGCCCGAACATCGGCCTGATCGGGTCGCTGTCGTCCTACGGCCGCGTCAACTCGTTCGGCTTCGTCGAGACGCCCTACCGCAAGGTCGAGAACGGCCGGGTCACCGACACGATCGACTACTTGTCGGCCGACGAGGAGGACCGGCATGTCATCGCTCAGGCCAACGCCACCATCGACGCGCACGGCCGGTTCACCGAGTCCCGTGTGCTGGTTCGCAAGAAGGGTGGCGAGGTCGACCTGATCCCGCGGTGACGAAGTCGACTACATGGATGTCTCGCCGCGGCAGATGGTGTCCGTCGCTTCGGCGATGATCCCGTTCCTCGAGCACGACGACGCCAACCGTGCGTTGATGGGCGCCAACATGCAGCGCCAGGCCGTTCCGCTGCTGCGCAGCGAGGCGCCGCTGGTCGGCACCGGCATGGAGCTGCGGGCCGCAGTCGACGCGGCCGACGTCGTTGTCGCTGACAAGCCCGGCGTCGTCGAGGAACTGTCCGCCGACTACATCACGATCATGGCCGATGACGGCACGCGCAACACCTACCGGCTGGCCAAGTTCGCCCGGTCGAACCAGGGCACGAGCTTCAACCAGAAGCCGATCGTCTACGAGGGAGAGCACGTCGAGGCGGGCCAGGTGATCGCGGACGGCCCATCCACCGACCGCGGTGAGATGGCGCTGGGCAAGAACCTGCTGGTGGCGTTCATGCCGTGGGAGGGCCACAACTACGAGGACGCGATCATCCTCAACCAGCGCCTCGTGCAAGACGACGTGCTGACCTCGATCCACATCGAGGAGCACGAGGTCGACGCGCGTGACACGAAGCTGGGTGCCGAGGAGATCACCCGGGACATCCCGAACGTGTCCGAGGAGGTGCTCGCCGAGCTCGACGAGCGCGGCATCGTGCGGATCGGCGCGGATGTCCGCGACGGCGACGTGCTGGTCGGCAAGGTCACGCCGAAGGGCGAGACCGAGCTGACCCCGGAAGAGCGACTACTCCGCGCGATCTTCGGCGAGAAGGCCCGCGAGGTACGCGACACCTCGATGAAGGTGCCGCACGGCGAGTCCGGCAAGGTCATCGGCGTTCGCGTGTTCAGCCGTGAGGACGGCGACGAGCTGGCTCCGGGCGTCAACGAACTCGTGCGGGTCTATATCGCCCAGAAGCGCAAGATCCAGGACGGCGACAAGCTCGCCGGCCGGCACGGCAACAAGGGTGTGATCGCCAAGATCCTGCCGCCGGAGGACATGCCGTTCCTGGAAGACGGCACTCCGGTCGACGTGGTGCTCAACCCGCTCGGCGTGCCGAGCCGAATGAACGTCGGCCAGGTGCTCGAGACGCACCTCGGCTGGGTGGCCCGCACCGGTTGGGAGATCGAGGGCAAACCGGAGTGGGCGGCCCGCCTGCCCGAGGACGCGCGTTCCGGCGTGCCCGGCACCAAGGTCGCGACGCCGGTGTTCGACGGCGCCCGGGAAGCGGAGATCACCGGCCTGCTGGCATCGACCCATGCCACACGGGACGGCGAGCAGCTGATCGGAGCCACCGGCAAGGCCAGGTTGCTCGACGGTCGGTCTGGGGAGCCTTTCCCGGAGCCGGTCAGCGTCGGGTACGTCTACATCCTCAAGTTGCTGCACCTGGTCGACGACAAGATCCACGCCCGCTCGACCGGCCCGTACTCGATGATCACTCAGCAGCCGCTGGGTGGAAAGGCCCAGTTCGGCGGGCAGCGCTTCGGCGAGATGGAGTGCTGGGCCATGCAGGCCTACGGCGCGGCGTACGCGCTGCAGGAGCTGCTGACGATCAAGTCCGACGACATCAACGGTCGCGTCAAGGTCTACGAGGCGATCGTCAAGGGCGAGAACATCCCGGAGCCGGGTATTCCTGAGTCGTTCAAGGTGCTCCTGAAGGAGCTGCAGTCGCTGTGCCTCAACGTCGAGGTGCTCTCGTCCGATGGTGTCGCCGTCGAGATGCGGGACAACGACGACGACTTCTTCCGCGCCGCCGAGGAACTCGGAATCGACCTGTCGCGGCGCGAGCCGAGCTCGGTCGAAGAGGTTTAACCGCCTCCCGCTTCGCACCCAAGAAGTACCATAGAAAGAAGGACAAAGTTGCTCGACGTCAATGTGTTCGACGAGCTACGGATCGGTCTTGCCACGGCTGACGACATCCGCCAGTGGAGCCATGGTGAGGTGAAGAAGCCCGAGACCATCAACTACCGGACCCTGAAGCCGGAGAAGGATGGCCTGTTCTGCGAGAAGATCTTCGGTCCCACGCGGGACTGGGAGTGCTACTGCGGCAAGTACAAGCGGGTGCGCTTCAAGGGGATCATCTGCGAGCGGTGTGGGGTCGAGGTCACCCGGGCAAAGGTACGACGCGAGCGGATGGGCCACATCGAGCTCGCCGCGCCGGTTACCCACATCTGGTACTTCAAGGGTGTCCCGTCCCGCCTGGGCTACCTGCTCGACCTGGCGCCGAAGGATCTCGAGAAGATCATCTACTTCGCGGCGTACCTGATCACCGCGGTGAACGACGAGGAGCGGCACCGCGACCTGCCTACGCTCGAGGCGGAGGTCAGCGCGGAGAAGTCGACGCTGGAGAAGAAGCGCGACGCCGAGATCGAGGCCCGGGCCAAGAAGCTCGAGACGGACCTGGCCGAACTCGAGGCCGAGGGCGCCAAGAGTGACGTGCGGCGCAAGGTCCGCGAAGGCGGCGACCGCGAAATGCGCCAGATCCGTGACCGGGCCCAGCGCGAGATCGACCGGCTGGACGAGGTACTGGACACGTTCCGCAAGCTCGACGTCAAGCAGCTGATCAGCGACGAGCTGCTGTACCGAGAGCTGCGCGACCGGTTCGGCGAGTACTTCGAGGGCGGCATGGGCGCCGAGGCGCTCCAGACGCTACTGCAGAACTTCGACCTGGAAGCCGAGGCGGAGACCCTGCGCGAGACGATTCGCACGGGCAAGGGGCAGAAGAAGCTCCGGGCCCTCAAGCGGCTGAAGGTCGTCGCGTCGTTCCTGAACACCACGAACTCGCCGCTCGGCATGGTGCTCGACTGCGTTCCGGTGATCCCGCCGGACCTGCGCCCGATGGTGCAGCTCGACGGTGGCCGGTTCGCCACCTCGGACCTGAACGACCTGTACCGCCGCGTGATCAACCGCAACAACCGCTTGAAGCGGCTCATCGACCTGGGTGCGCCGGAGATCATCGTCAACAACGAGAAGCGGATGTTGCAGGAATCCGTGGACGCGTTGTTCGACAATGGCCGCCGCGGCCGCCCGGTCACGGGGCCGGGCAACCGCCCGCTGAAGTCGCTGTCCGACCTGTTGAAGGGCAAGCAGGGCCGGTTCCGTCAGAACCTGCTCGGCAAGCGCGTCGACTACTCCGGACGATCGGTCATCATCGTCGGGCCACAGCTCAAGCTGCACCAGTGCGGCCTGCCCAAGGGAATGGCGCTCGAGCTGTTCAAGCCGTTCGTGATGAAGCGGCTGGTCGACCTATCGCACGCGCAGAACATCAAGTCTGCCAAGCGCATGGTCGAGCGTGCCCGTCCGGTCGTGTGGGACGTGCTCGAAGAGGTCATCAGCGAGCACCCGGTGCTGCTGAACCGCGCTCCGACGCTGCACCGGCTGGGCATCCAAGCGTTCGAGCCGCAGCTGGTCGAGGGCAAGGCGATTCAGATCCACCCGCTCGTCTGCACCGCATTCAACGCTGACTTCGACGGCGACCAGATGGCGGTCCACCTGCCGCTGTCCGCCGAGGCGCAGGCTGAGGCCCGCGTGCTCATGCTGTCCACCAACAACATCCTCAAGCCCGCCGACGGCCGGCCGGTGACCATGCCGACCCAGGACATGATCCTGGGCCTCTACCACCTGACCGCGCTACGGCCGGAGCAGGAGGGTGCCGGTCGGGTGTTCTCGTCCGAGGCCGAGGCGATCATGGCCCGCGACGGCCGGACACTCGCTCTGCAGGCCCCGGCGAAGATCCGCCTGACCGGCGTCACGGTGGTCGACAACGGCGTGAAGGCCGAGCCCTGGGTGGCGCCGGACGGATGGCAGCCGGGTGAGCCGCTCGTCGTGGAGACCACGCTTGGCCGCTGCCTGTTCAACGAGGCGCTGCCGCTGGACTACCGGTTCGTCAACTACGAGGTGACGAAGAAGGAGCTCGGGCAGATCGTCAACGACCTGGCCGAGCGGTACCCGAAGGTGGAGGTCGCCTCGACGCTGGACGCGCTCAAGGCGGCAGGTTTCTACTGGGCGACCCGCTCCGGCATCACGATCGCGATCGACGACGTCGTCACGCCACCGAACAAGGCCGAGATTCTCGACCGGTACGAGAAGGACGCGGAGAAGATCGAGAAGCAGTACCTGCGCGGCGTGATCACCGAAGAGGAGCGGCGTCAGGAACTGGTGGAGGTCTGGACCAAGGCGACCAGCGAGGTCGCCAAGGAAATGGAGAACAACTTCCCCAAGACCAACCCCGTCTACATCATGGTCAACTCGGGTGCCCGGGGGAACATGATGCAGATGCGCCAGATCGCCGGCATGCGTGGCCTGGTCGCCAACCCCAAGGGCGAGATCATCCCGCGGCCGATCAAGGCGAACTTCCGCGAGGGCCTGTCCGTGCTCGAGTACTTCATCGCGACGCACGGCGCCCGCAAGGGTCTCGCCGACACGGCGCTGCGCACCGCCGACTCCGGCTATCTGACCCGTCGGCTCGTCGACGTCTCGCAGGATGTGATCATCCGGGAGGAGGACTGCGGAACCGATCGGGGCGTCATGCTCCCGATCGCGCACGCCGCCGCCGACGGCACCCTGGTCAAGGACGTCCACGTCGAGACGTCGGTGTACGCGCGGGTCCTGGCCGAGGACGTCGTCGTCGACGGCGCCACGGTGGCCGCGGCCGGTGCGGATCTCGGTGATGTGCTGATCGACGAGCTCATCGCACGGGGTGTCTCCGAGGTACGGGTGCGGTCCGTGCTGACCTGCGAGTCGGCGTTGGGGACCTGCGCGATCTGCTACGGCCGGTCCTTGGCATCGGGCAAGCTCGTGGATGTCGGCGAGGCTGTCGGCATCATCGCCGCGCAGTCCATCGGCGAGCCGGGTACCCAGCTGACCATGCGGACGTTCCACACCGGCGGTATCGCCGGTGAGGACATCACGCACGGTTTGCCCCGCGTCGGCGAGCTGTTCGAGGCCCGGGTACCCAAGGGCGTGGCCCCGATCAGCGAGGCCGCCGGGAGTGTGCGGGTCGAGGAATCTGACGGCACGAAGGGCTCGACCCGTCGCATCGTCGTCACCCCAGACGACGGCGCGGAGGAGAAGGAGTATCCGATCTCCCGTCGCGCCCGCCTCCTGGTCAGCGACGGTGACAAGGTCGAGGTCGGCCAGCAGCTCGTCGCCGGTGCGGTGAATCCGCACGACGTGTTGCGGATCATGGGCCCGCGCGAGGTGCAGCTGCACCTGGTTCGCGAGGTCCAGGAGGTCTACCGCAGCCAGGGCGTCGCGATCCACGACAAGCACATCGAGGTCATCGTCCGACAGATGCTCAAGCGCATTACGGTGATCGACTCCGGCGCGACCGAGTTCCTGCCCGGCTCGCTCGTGGAGCGGTCGGCGTTCGAGTCGGAGAACCGGCGAGTGGTGGCCGAGGGGCACGAGCCCGCGTCCGGCCGGCCAGTGCTGATGGGCATCACCAAGGCGTCGCTCGCCACCGAGTCGTGGTTGTCGGCAGCCTCGTTCCAGGAGACGACCCGGGTGCTCACGGACGCCGCGATCTCGGCGAAGAGCGATTCGCTCGTCGGCCTGAAGGAGAACGTGATCATCGGCAAGTTGATCCCGGCTGGTACCGGCATCGCCCGGTACCGCAACGTCGAGGTCAACCCGACCGAGGAGGCCCGCGCTGCCGCGTTCTCCATGGTCGGATACGACGAGAGCGACTACTACGGGTTCGGCAACGCCAACGCCACGCTGGGCCCGGCGGTGCCGCTCGACGACTACGGCTACGACGACTACCGGTAGCCGCCGTCAGCGATCGGGGACGGAGGTGCTCGCCTCGCGAGCATTTCCGTCCCCGATTTGCGTTTGCCTTCCGACCGCATTTCGGTCGTGATCTTGGACTTGTAGCCCTGGGCGCGACGGTAAGTCCAAGATCATCGCAGAGGATCGGGAGTGCAGGAATGGGCGAGGGGTCGCAACCGGCGATTGGCGCGTCGAGCTCAGCTAGTGGGCGCGCGACTGCTTGATCAGGGACTTGCCGAAATCCCAGATCATCGCGTTGCCGGCATGTGCCTCGTCCATCACCGACACGAACGCGGTGAGGAAGCGATCCACCTCGGCCTCGCCGATGATCAGCGGCGGGATCAGCTTGATCACCTCCAAGTGGTCGCCGGAGACTTGAGTAAGGATGCCGTGCTTGTGATAGAGCGCGTGCACGATCAGCTGCGCGAACAGGCCTTTGCGGGCCGCCTGTAGCGCCATCCACGACGCCCGCAATCGCCACGACGAGGGGCGGCCGAACTCGATGCCGATCATCAGGCCGCGACCGCGAACGTCGGCGAGCAGTTCATATCGATCGACGAGCTCGGTCAACCGTGACAGCAGCAGGTCGCCCATCTTTCGCGCGTTGGCGACAACGGCCTCCTGCTCGAAAACCTGCAGGGTGGCCAGCCCGGCCGCCATGGCCTGGGCGTTCGACCCGAATGTGGAGTCGTGGACGAGTACCCGGTCCATTGACGAGTAGACCTTCTGGAATATCCAGTCCCGGCCGAGCGTCGCGCCCACCGGTACATAGCCGCCCGACAGTGCCTTGGCAACCGCGACCAGATCCGGTTGCACGGACTCGTGGTCGTAGGCATAGAAGTCGCCCGTGCGCCCCAGCCCGCATTGCACTTCGTCCGCGATGAGCAGGGCCTTGTGGCTGGCCAGCAACTCCGCCGCGGCGGGTAGAAACCCGGGTGGGCTCACCGCGACGCCTTTGCCTTGAATGGGTTCGATGAGGAATCCGGCGACGTCTCCCTTCGCGAGTTCGTGTCGCAGCCGATCGATATCCCCGAACGGGATCACCGTGTCGGGGAGCAGCGGGTCGAAGCCGCGGCGGAATTCCTTGGCTCCGTTGACCGAGAGGGAACCCGCGGTCAACCCGTGGAACGCGTGGTCGCAATAGACAATGCGTCGGCGGCCAGTGGCGTAACGGGCGAATTTCAGCGCGGCCTCGACGGCCTCGGTGCCGCTATTGCCGAAGTAGGCCCGATCCAGGTGCGGTGTCGTAGCGAGCAGCCGCTCGGCCAGTACGCCGGCAAGCGGCGGCGCGTCGAACTGCGTCAGGTCGGCAAGATCGGCATCGATGACATCGTGAATGGCCTGGCGGACGACCGGATGGTGGCGCCCGAGAGCGAACACCCCGAAGCCAGCGAGCATGTCGAGGTATTCGCGGCCGTCCGCGTCGTAGAGGTAGGCCCCTGAGGCGCGCGTGTAGAACTGATCGAACCCGATAGTGTGCAGCATGCGCGACAGCTGGGGGTTGAGATATCTCTGCTGCAACGCGTAACGTTCCCCGCCGCGCTGCCGCAACACCTCGGTCACGTCGAACTGATCCACGATCCGTCCCCACTCGTCCGGCCACGGCCGCGCACCTACGATGGTCCGCGGCGCCCCGACGCCGCCGAAACTTGGTGCGTCCTGCGCACCTAAGCTTAGGGAGTAGCGATATTGGGTTTGACCGGAAGAGGGACGGACAGGACGACGCCGTGATCCGACGTGGCTCGCCGGCCGAGGCGTCGCCGGAGCAGCGGCGCGTGCTCGATGATCTCGCCGACCGGGCCGAAGCCCAGGCTACGGCCGAGAACTTCCCCGTGGCACTGCGGATTCTGCCGCGTCGTGCTCGCGAAAACCTCATGCACACCTACCGTTACGCGCGCTTCGTCGATGACGTCGGCGACGCGGCGGTGGGTGATCGGCTGGCTCTGCTGGATGCAGTCGAGGCTGACGTTCGCGCGTTGTGGACCGGCGGCGCGCGGCTCGCACCGGTGACCGGTCTCGCGGGCTTGGTCGCCGATGGTCTGCCGGCGCAGCCGCTGCTCGACCTGATCCACGCCAATCGCATGGACCAGACGATCCGCGGGTACGCCACGTTCGAAGATCTGCTCGACTACTGCCAGTACTCGGCCGCGCCGATTGGTCAAATCGTGCTGCACATAGCGGGCCGCGCCACCGCGCAGAACATCGCCGACTCCGACGTCGTGTGCAATGCCCTGCAGGTGCTCGAGCACTGCCAGGACGTCGGCGAGGACGCGCGGGCCGGACGGGTGTACCTGCCCGGAGAGGACCTCCGAGAGCAGGGCGTCGGTGGTGCCGCGTTGCGCTCGGCTGTGGCGAGCCCGGCACTGCGCCGGGTGATCGGCCGCCAGGTTCGGAGGGCCTGGACGATGCTCGAGACCGGCGACGCGCTCGTCGCCCGGTTGTGGGGTTGGCCGCGGATCGCGGTAGCCGGCTACGTTGCCGGCGGTCGCGCGACGGCGGACGCGTTGCGGGAGGCCGACTACGAGGTTCTCGCGGCAGCGGTCCGACCGACGAAGCGGCGAACCGTGCGCCATGCTCTGCCGTTGCTGGTCGCGCGGTGACCGCCGGGGCAACGTTGCCGGCCGATATCGCCGCCGCATACCGCACGTGCGAGCAGATCACCGGCGATCAAGCGCGCAACTTCGCGTGGGGTATCCGGCTGCTGCCCGGCACCAAGCGGCGCGCGTTGTCAGCCGTGTATGCGATGGCTCGGCGCATCGACGACATCGGCGACGGTCAGCTGTCCGCCGAGCACAAGCTGGCCGAGCTGGCGGCGGCGCGGCGCGCCGCGACCGACCCGACCGACCCGGACGACCCGGTGCAGGTGGCTCTCGCCCACGCGGCAACCGTGCTGCCCATTCCTCTCGACGCCTTTGATGAACTGGTTGACGGCTGCGTGATGGACGTGACTCATCGCAGTTACCGTGATCTGACGGAACTCATCGACTACTGCCGCTGTGTTGCCGGGTCGATCGGCCGGCTCTCGCTGGGCGTGTTCGACCCGCCGTTGCGCGGCGACGACGACGCCGAGGCGAAGCGGTTGGCCAATACGCTGGGCGTCGCCTTGCAGCTCACCAATATCCTGCGGGACATCCGGGAAGACCTCGCCGCCGGCCGGGTCTACCTGCCCACGCGGGATCTCGAGCTGTTTGGCGTCGAGCTGCGGACGGCGGACGACGGCTCGCTCGACCCGCAGGACGGCCGGCTCGCGGAACTCGTTCGGTTCGAGGCCGCACGGGCCGCCGGGCGTTACGACGAGGGATTGCAACTGCTGCCGATGCTGGACTGGCGCAGCGCGGCCTGCGCGGGAGCGATGGCCGGCATCTACCGAGAACTGCTCAGCCGCATCGCCGCCGACCCCACCATCGTGATGCGCCGACGAGCTGCTCTGCCGACGCGGGACAAGCTCTGGGTGGCGACCCGGGCGATGGCGCGGAGAGGCTGAGCATGGGCACAAGCGCGATCGTTGTCGGAGGCGGGCTCGCGGGGATCGCGGCGGCACTGCGGTTGGCCGACGCGGGCGCAACGGTTCAGCTCGTCGAAGGGCGCCCGCGACTGGGCGGAGCCGCTTTCTCGTTCCGGCGGGGCGATCTGTCGGTCGACAACGGCCAGCACGTGTTCCTGCGCTGTTGCGAGGCGTACCGCGAGCTGGTTCGCCGCCTCGACGGCGAGGAGAACGTTGTACTGCAGCCCAGGCTGTCCATTCCCATCCTGGCGCCGGGCGGCCGTAGTACGAAGCTGTCCCGGCTACCGGGCGTGCCAGCGCCGCTGCACCTCTCGGCGGCGCTCGCCGGATACCGCCTGCTGTCGGTAACCGAAAGGGCGCGGGCGGTTGCGGGCGCGCTGGCGTTGCGCCGGCTCGATCCGGCCAACGCGGCGCTTGACGCGCAGACGTTGGGTGGCTTTCTTCGGGATCACGGGCAGACCGATGCGATCATCGCCGCGCTGTGGGGTGTCGTCGGTACGGCGACGCTGAACCTGGACCCGGACGAGGCGTCGCTTGCCCTTGCGGCGAAGGTGTTCCGCACCGGCCTGCTCGACCACGCGCCGGCGTCCGACGTCGGCTACGCCGCCACGCCGCTGGGCGCTCTGCACTCGGAGGCCGCGGCTCGGGCGCTGGACGCTGCCGGCGTCGAGGTGCTGCTCGCCCACCGAGCGGAACGGGTCGAGCCCGTCGATGCCGGGATGAGCGTTGCGGCCCGAAGTCGCGACGGTTCCCGCCGGCTCGTGGCCGACGCTGTTGTTCTCGCCGTACCGCACTACGAGGCATTTCCGGCGGCACCGGTTCTCGCCGATACGCGGGCGGCGGCCGCGGCGGATCTCGGCTCCAGTGCAATCGTCAACGTGCATGTCATTTACGACCGTCGCGTCACCGACTTGCCGTTCGCTGCCGCGGTTCGCTCGCCGGTGCAATGGTTCTTCGACCGCACGGATACGTCCGGGCTCACGCAGGGGCAGTACCTGGCGGTCACGGTCTCGGCGGCCGACGGGATCGTCGACGAACCCAGCCGGTCGTTGCAGGCGCGATACGTCGCCGCTCTGGCCGACCTGCTGCCGGCCGCGACCCGCGCGAGCGTCGTCGACGCGTTCGTCACGCGGGAGCGGCGGGCGACCTTTCGCCAGGCGGCCGGCAGCGCGTCCCGGCGCCCAGTGGCGAACACCGGCATCGACGGGCTGTGGCTTGCCGGCGCCTGGACCGATACCGGATGGCCGGACACGATGGAGAGCGCGGTACGCAGTGGGGTGGCGGCTGCTGACGGCCTGCTCGGTGCCGCCGGCACTCGCGGATCGGAGCTTGCGGCGTGACCCGTTCGATTCCCACCGCCATCGGCCGCGCCCGAGATGTGGTCATTCCGGCGCTGCGCGCTGCCGTCGCCCAGCTCGAGCCCCGGATGGCGCTGGTGGCGGGCTACCAGCTCGACTGGAACGACGAATTCGGCAATCCGATCGAACACGGGGGTGGCAAGGCGCTGCGGCCCACGCTCGCCATCATCAGTGCCGAAGCAGCGGGCGGCACGATCGCCGATGGCGTGCCTCCCGCGGTCGCGGTTGAGCTCGTCCACAACTTCTCGCTGCTGCACGACGACGTCATGGACCGCGACCTGGAACGGCGGCACCGGCCGACCGGGTGGGTGGTATTCGGTGACGGTCAGGCGATCTTGGCCGGCAACGCCATGCTTACGCTCGCGTTCGACGTGTTGCTGTCCCACGGCGAGGCTGGGGTGCGGGCCTTGCCGTGCCTGACCGAGGCGGTGCACCAGCTGATCAGCGGGCAGTCCGACGATCTGGCGTTCGAGGGATCAGCAACGGTTGACCTCGCAGCGTGCTTGCACATGGAGGCCGGCAAGACCGGGGCGCTTCTCGCCTGCTCGGCAGCGATCGGTGCGGCGGCGGTGCGCGGTCGAGATCAGCTCGTCACCGCGCTGTGGCGTTATGGTGCCGAATTGGGCATGGCCTTCCAGCTGGTCGACGACATCCTCGGCATCACCGGGGACCCGGTGATCACCGGGAAATCGTCGTCTTCTGACGTTCGTGCGGGGAAGCGCAGTGCGCCGGTCGTCGCTGCCCTGACGTCGGGAACAAACGCCGGCCGGCGGCTGGAGTCGCTGCTCGGGGATGGCCGACCCGACTCTGAGGAGGAGGTGCAGCTCGCCACGGAACTCATTACTGAGGCGGGAGGTCTGGAGTGGGCAGCCCGCGAGGCGGATCGCCGGCTGGGGGCGGCCCTGGCCGCGCTGGACGGCGCGTCGTTGCCCAACGCTGCGTTACAGGATCTTGTGACGTTGGCGCGATACGTTGTCGAGCGCGATCATTAACAACTGGAAGCCATCACCGTGACGATTCAGCTAGGGGCAGCCCTCGGCCACGACGTGGGCGAGGCACTGACGAGTGCTCGGGCGTACCTGCTCGGGCGACAGAATCCCGCGGGGTGGTGGAAAGGCGAGCTGCGCACGAACGTCACGATGGATGCCGAGGACCTGCTACTGCGGCAGTTCCTGGGCATTTTGCGGACGGAGGAGATCGAGCAAGCCGCGCGCTGGATTCGCTCGCAGCAACGGGCTGACGGCACCTGGGCGAACTTCGAGGGCGGCCCGGCGGATCTGTCGACGACGGTCGAGGCCTACGTAGCGCTTCGCCTGGCCGGCGATGCCCTTGATGATCGCCATCTCGTTTCGGCCCGGGAGTGGATCCGCGAGCACGGCGGCCTGGAATCCACGCGAGTGTTCACCCGGATCTGGCTCGCATTGTTCGGTGAGTGGTCCTGGGACGAGCTGCCGACGATGCCCCCCGAGATCGTGCTGTTGCCGCGGTGGCTGCCGCTCAACCTGTACGACTGGGGCTGCTGGGCCCGCCAGTCGGTCGTCCCGATCACCGTGGTCGCGTCGCTGCGGCCGGTGCGCCCGTTGCCGTTCACGGTCGCGGAGCTGCGTACCGGCGGCCTGCCGGCCGAGCGTCGTCGAGCGCCAGCGCGCAGCGTTGCCCGCGCCTTTCAGCTACTGGACGCCGTGCTGCATCGCTACGAGCGCTCGCGGGTGAAGCCGGGGCGGTCGGCGGTGCTGCACCGCGCCGCCGAGTGGATCATCGCCCGGCAGGAAGCCGATGGCGGGTGGGGCGGGATCCAGCCGCCGTGGGTGTATTCGATCCTGGCCCTCCACCTGCTCGGCTACCCCCTCGACCATCCGGTGCTGGCGGCCGCCATCCAGGGACTGGAAGGGTTCCTCGTCCACGAGCGGACGCCGGCCGGCGTCGTGCGGCGCCTCGAGGCCTGCCAATCGCCGGTCTGGGACACCTGCCTGGCCGTTATCGCGCTTGCTGATGCGGGCGTGCCGGCCGACGACCCAGCGCTGCGCCGCGCGGCGGAATGGCTGCTGGACGAGGAGATCCGGGTGCGTGGAGACTGGTCCGTGCGGAGACCGGATCTCCCGCCGGGAGGGTGGGCGTTCGAGTTCGCCAATGACGGCTACCCCGATGTCGACGACACGGCGGAAGTCGTTCTGGCGCTCGACCGGCTCGACTCGACCGTGCCTGCCGCAGATGCGATCGAGCGCGGGGTCGCGTGGGTCGTCGGCATGCAGTCATCCGACGGTGGTTGGGCCGCCTTCGACATCGACAACACCCGGCGGCTTATCGAGAAACTGCCGTTCTGCGATTTCGGAGCCGTCATCGATCCACCGTCGGCCGACGTGACCGCGCATGTCGTCGAGATGCTCGCCGCCCGGGGCCTGGCGCGTACCGACGCGGCCCAGGACGGCGTGCGGTGGCTCCTGGATGCGCAGGAGCCGGACGGCTCGTGGTTCGGCCGATGGGGCGCGAATCACATCTACGGCACCGGCGCCGCCGTTCCGGCACTGGTCGGCGCCGGAGTCGCCCCGGATTCGGTGCCGGTTAGACGGGCCGTTCGCTGGCTGCACGGGGTACAGAACTTCGATGGTGGATGGGGTGAGGACCTGCGCTCCTACGACGACGTATCGTGGCGAGGACGGGGCGCCTCGACGGCCTCTCAGACGGCGTGGGCGTTGCTTGCACTGCTCGCCGCGGGCGATGAGGGCGACGCGGTCGACCGCGGGATCAGGTGGCTGGTGGATACCCAGCAAGACGACGGCGGGTGGGAGGAATCCCTGTACACCGGCACCGGCTTTCCCCGCGCCTTCTACATCAACTATGAGATGTACCGGCACCTGTTCCCCGTCAGCGCTTTAGGCCGCTACGCTCGCCGGCTCGGGGTGATGACGGGGTGACCGAACTACTGGTCGTGACTGCGCTGCGCACGGAATACGCGGCGTTAGCCGGGCAGGTGCCAGGTGCGCTGGTCGAGCGGTGCGGCATGGGAATGAAGCGCGTGCAGGCCTGGGTGCCTCGGATCGCCGAGCTCGCTCCGGAGGCGGTCGTGGTGGCCGGGGTCGGCGGCGGCGTGAGCCCGGAGTTGCGGGCCGGAGACGTGGTCGTGGCGAGCGAGGTGCGCGACGACATCGGGCGCACCGTCCTGCGCGCTGCCGCGCCGCTGGTGGCCGCGTTACGGCAGCAGGGCCTGCGAGTGCATATCGGGCCGATGGTGAGCACGGATCACATCGTCACCGGGCACGGAGCGCGAGCGGTTGGCCCGCACCGGAGCGCTCGCAGTCGATATGGAGTCCTCAGCGGTCGTGCGAGCGCTGCCTACGCGGGACCTGCCGGTGGCGGTGGTGCGCGTGATCGTGGACACCGCGTACACGCCGTTGGGTCGATTGCGCACGGTGGGCGCGGGGGCGAAGGCACTGCGGGTGCTGCGCCGGATCGGCCCGTCGCTGCGCGTGTGGGCGGACCTGGCCGGGCCGCGATCGATCGTATTGGCCGGGCCTCGGTCATTCTGCGCCGGAGTCGATCGGGCGATCGACATCGTCGAGCAGGCCTTGCGCCGATACCCGCGTCCGGTGTACGTGCGCCGGCAGATCGTCCACAACGCACATGTCGTCGCCGATCTGCAGCGGCAGGGCGCGGTGTTCGTCGACGAGCTGGACGAGGTGCCCGACAACACCGCCGTCGTGTTCTCCGCGCATGGTGTTCCCCCCGCCGTCCGCGCGGAGGCCAAACGCCGCAACTTGACGGTCGTGGACGCGACCTGCCCGCTGGTTGCGAAGGTCCACACCGAGGCGCGACGGTTCCTGGGCCGGGGGGACACGGTTCTGCTCGTTGGGCATGACGGCCACGACGAGACCGAGGGGACCCTCGGCGAGGGTGACATCCAGCTGGTGCGCACCGCCGTAGACGCGGCGCGGGTCCAGGTGGACGACCCGTCGCGGGTGTCGTACCTGACGCAGACCACCCTGGCCGTTGACGAGGTGGCTTCGGTCGTCGACGTGTTGCGCGAGCGGTTCCCACTCCTTTCGGGGCCGCCGACGGAAGACATCTGCTACGCGACCACCAATCGCCAGCACGCGGTACTCGCCATCGCCGAGGACTGCGACGTTGTGATCGTGGTTGGGTCGCAGAACTCGTCGAACTCCAAGCGGCTGGTCGAGGTCGCTGAGCGGGCTGGGACGCCCGCCTACCTGGTCGACGACGCGTCCAGCATCGCACCAGAATGGATCATGAATGCCCGCCGGATCGGCCTGACCGCCGGCGCGTCCGCACCGCCTCACCTCGTCGACGAGGTGATCGGTACATTGCGTGCGCTCGGTCCGGTTGACGTCGTCGAGCGTGAGGTGACCCGCGAGGATATCCGGTTCACGCTTCCCAAGGAGGTCTCGGACTGATGGCCATTCCCATGCGGCAGAGTGCCCGCATCGGTTGGTACCTGATTTCGAAGAAGATCCGGCGCGTCGAGAAGTTTCCGCTGATCGTCGAGCTGGAACCGCTGTTTGCCTGCAACCTCAAGTGCCACGGCTGCGGCAAGATCCAGCAGCCGCACGATCTGCTCCGGCAGCGGATGCCGGTCGAACGCGCGGTTGCCGCCATCGAGGAGTCTGGCGCGCCGATGGTGTCGATCGCCGGCGGCGAGCCGATGATGCACCCGCAGATCGACGACATGGTCAACGAGCTCGTCAAGCGGAAGAAGTACGTCTACCTGTGCACCAATGCGGAGCTGGTCCGCAAGCGCTGGGACAAGTTCGACTTCACGCCGTCGCCGTATTTCGCCTTTGCCATCCACATCGACGGCCTCCGGGAACGGCACGACGAGTCCGTCGCCAAGGAGGGCGTGTTCGACGAGGCGGTCGCGGCCATCACGTTCCTCAAGGAGAAGGGGTTCCGGGTCACGACCAACTCGACCTTCTTCAACACCGACACGCCGCAGACCATCATCGACGTCCTGAACTTCCTGAACGACGAGGTCAAGGTCGACCAGATGATGATCTCGCCGGCCTACGCATACGAGAAGGCGCCCGACCAGGACCATTTCCTGGGCGTCACCGAGACCCGGGAGCTGTTCACCAAGGCCTTCGCCGGCGGGAACCGCAAGCGCTGGCGGCTCAACCACTCGCCGCTGTTCCTCGACTTCCTCGAAGGAAAGGTTGACTTCGAGTGCACGGCGTGGGGCATCCCGTCGTACTCGCTGCTCGGTTGGCAGCGCCCGTGCTATCTGATGTCGGACGGCTACGTCTCCACCTACAAGGAGCTGGTGGAGACGACCGACTGGTCTAAGTACGGTCGCGGCCGCGACCCGCGCTGCAACAACTGCATGGCCCACTGCGGCTACGAACCGACCGCGGTTCTTGCCACGATGGGGTCACTCAAGCAGAGCCTGCGGGCCATGCGGGAGCAAGGCTAGCGACACCGAGCGCCACCGGTAGGCCACATCAGCGGTGCGATGCACGCCACCGTCGCTGATGTGTCGGACATGTGGTCGCCCCAGGCCGGTGGTCCAAGATCACGACCCTGACCGGCTGAGCGATTCAATCAGCTAGACCAACCCGATCCGCGGTCGGCCGCGCGGTCTGCGGCGAGGATGTCCGTGCCGCAGTCGGCGAGCGCCTTGGACCGGCCGATGAAGATGACGCCGACGATCATGGCCACGATGCACGCGGCCTCGGCGGCCAACCCGGCGATCGACAACGAGACCTTGTCACCCAGAAGCACTATGCCGAGCGCTATCCCGGCGATGGGTTCGGCTGCCGCGATGGGTGGCAAGGAGAAGTCGAGCCGAGCGGCTTGGAACGCGCTTTGCGAGATAGCGATGCCGACGATTGCGGCGCCGATCACGACGTAGACCCAGGCGTGCAGGAATACCTGCCCCACGCCCTCCCGGTCGAACGTGAAGGACGCGGCCCGGGTGCTGACGTCCTGGAGCCCGTACAGCAGGCCGGCGCCAGTCGCGAACAGGACGGAGCGGACGACGAGCCCACGGCGATTGCCGATCATCACCAGCGTGGCGACGACACCGGCGACGACCGCTATGGCGAGCACGACCACAGCCCGGTTGGCCTTCGGGTGGTCTGAGGAGAGTGGATCGCCGACGGCGAGAAATACGCCGAGCGCGGAGCTCACCAGCAGAGCGCCGAGGATCTCATGCCATCGCACGCGTTGTTTGGACAGGAACGCCGCGATGATGAACGCGAACAGAAGGCTCGCGGACAGCAGCGGCTCGACGACCGCGACCGATGCGAGCCCGAGCGCGAGGCCACCTAGCAGCTGGCCAATGATCATGACACCGATACCGGCCCACCACGCCCGTTGGTGCATCAGGTCGAGCAGCAACCGGAACGCGTGCCCGGACGATTCCTGCGACCGCGCTGCCACGCGTTGCTGGAGCACATAGCCGAGACCGAGGCAGATAGCCGCGGCAATCCCGACAAAAAACACCATGCGCGGTCACCTATCCGCAAGCCGTGGCGAACTGGCAGACGGCGCGCATGGGTTCAACGGTACTGGGCCAACGACTCCTACAGGCTGTGGATGGCTGCTGGAGTGGGCTCGGCGGCGAGCTCGTATGCGCCTGGAGCGGCCGGCCAAATGATGACCAGCGGACCGAATGTGACAAGCGCCGTTGTCGCCCGAGTCCGGACGGATCGCCCGCGGCGGAGCGGCCAGTCGGCGGCTTTGACCGCTCCGACCCCCACGAGTATCGTTGTAGTCGTGCCCGGAGCGATCCGGGCCTAGACTCGTGCCCGCCGACGGCCGGTCGGTCAGCGGTCCCGCCCGAGGACCGGGCCACCGGCGACGAGCAGGACCGGGCACACCGTCCAGACCGGAATATTCCGGGCTGGCCTGCGGGTCGGGTGCGACACACCCGACCTCGGGGACCGGTGAAGCAACATCCGCACCATCCGTATCACCCGACGGCGACGCTCGACAAACGCTACGACAGAGGAGATTGCAGGCCGCATGCCTACGATCCAGCAGCTGGTCCGCAAGGGCCGGCAGGACAAGATCGGCAAGACGAAGACGCCGGCTCTGAAGGGTTCCCCCCAGCGCCGGGGTGTCTGCACGCGCGTCTACACGACGACGCCGAAGAAGCCGAACTCTGCGCTGCGCAAGGTCGCCCGGGTCCGTCTGACCAGCGGCATCGAGGTCACCGCCTACATACCGGGCGTCGGCCACAACCTCCAGGAGCACTCGATCGTGCTGGTCCGTGGCGGCCGGGTGAAGGATCTTCCGGGCGTCCGTTACAAGATCATCCGCGGATCGCTCGATACCCAGGGCGTCCGCAACCGGAAGCAGGCCCGAAGCCGCTACGGCGCGAAGAAGGAGAAGAGCTGATGAGCGAGCATCGCACGGTCACTTGTCGGCGGAGAAGCGCAGCTCATCAGAGCGATGAGCGGGGTCCCCGCGAAATCGCGCAGCGATTTCGTGGGGTGCATGTGCGCTCGCGCGAAGAGCAGGAGGCATAGAGCTAATGCCCCGCAAAGGCCCCGCTCCGCGTCGTCCTCTCGTCATCGACCCGGTCTACAACTCCACGCTCGTCACCCAGCTGGTCAACAAGATCTTGGGTCGCGGCAAGCGTTCGGTAGCCGAGAAGATCGTCTACGGGGCGCTCGAAGGCGCCCGGGAGAAGACCGGCACGGACCCGGTGGTGACGCTCAAGCGAGCGCTCGACAACGTCAAGCCGACGATCGAGGTGAAAAGCCGCCGGGTCGGCGGTGCCACCTATCAGGTGCCGGTCGAGGTCAAGGCCAGTCGAAGCACGACGCTGGCTCTGCGCTGGTTGGTGGGCTACTCCCGTCAGCGCCGCGAGAAGACGATGACCGAGCGTCTGATGAACGAGCTGCTGGACGCTAGCAACGGCCTGGGCGCGAGCGTCAAACGCCGTGAAGACACACACAAGATGGCCGAATCCAACAAGGCATTCGCACATTACCGCTGGTAGCGCGCCCCACGAAGTTGCTCGCTGCGCTCGAAAACTTCGCCGGGACCCGCTCCGAACCTAGAACCGCTGTTTAGCAAGAAGGAAAGATGGCCAGGAACGCCGAACTCGCCAAGACCCGCAACATCGGGATCATGGCGCATATCGACGCGGGCAAGACCACGACCACCGAGCGCATCCTCTTCTACACCGGCATCAACTACAAGATCGGCGAGGTGCACGACGGCGCCGCGACGATGGACTGGATGGAGCAGGAGCAGGAGCGCGGCATCACGATCACGTCCGCGGCCACCAAGTGCACGTGGAAGGGTCACACGATCAACATCATCGACACGCCCGGCCACGTGGACTTCACCGTCGAGGTCGAGCGGTCGTTGCGGGTCCTGGACGGCGCGGTTGCCGTTTACGACGGTGTCGCGGGCGTCGAGCCACAGACGGAGACGGTGTGGCGGCAGGCGGACAAATACAACGTCCCGCGCATGTGCTTCGTCAACAAGCTCGACCGTACCGGCGCCGACTTCTTCCGTTGCGTACAGATGATGATCGATCGGCTCAATGCGACGCCGTTAGTGCTCCAGCTGCCAATCGGAGCCGAGAGTGACTTCATCGGAGTCGTCGACCTGATCGGCATGCGTGCGCTGACCTGGCGCGGCGAGACGAAGAAGGGCGACGACTACACGATCGAGGAGATCCCGGCCGAACTGGCCGAACAAGTGGCCGAGTGGCGCGAGAAGCTGTTCGAGACGCTGTCCGAGGCCGACGACTCCATCCTCGAGGCCTACCTGGGTGGCGAGGAGCTGTCCGATGCGACGCTGAAGGCCGCCATCCGCCGGGCCACGATCGCTGGGGCGTTGAATCCGGTCCTCTGCGGATCGGCGTTCAAGAACAAGGGTGTTCAGCCGATGCTCGACGCGGTGATCGACTATCTGCCGTCACCGTTGGACATTCCGCATGTCGACGGCACCCTGATGGACGGCGAGACGCTGGCCAGCCGAAAGGCGGACGAGACCGAGCCTCTTTCCGCTCTGGCGTTCAAGATCGCCACTGATCAGCACCTCGGCAAGCTCACGTACCTGCGCATCTACTCGGGCGTGCTCGAGAACGGCTCGCAGGTCCTCAACTCCACGAAGGACCGCAAGGAGCGCATCGGCAAGATCTACCAGATGCACGCGAACAAGCGTGAGGAGCTGCCGCGCGCTGGCGCAGGCGACATCATCGCGGTCGCTGGGCTCAAGCAGACCACGACCGGCGACACCCTCTCCGACTCGCAGAAACCGATCGTGCTCGAGTCCATGACGTTCCCGGCGCCGGTCATTTACGTGGCAATCGAGCCGAGGACCAAGAGCGATCAAGAGAAGCTCGGCACGGCTATCCAGAAGCTCGCCGAGGAGGACCCGACCTTCCAGGTACGAACTGACGAGGACACCGGCCAGACGATCATCTCCGGCATGGGCGAGCTCCACCTGGAGATTCTCGTCGACCGCATGCGTCGTGAGTTCAAGGTCGAGGCCAACGTCGGAAAGCCCCAGGTCGCCTACCGCGAAACGATCCGGGGCACCGTGGACCGCGAGGAGTACACGCATCGGAAGCAGACGGGTGGCTCTGGCCAGTACGCGAAGGTGCAGGTCAAGCTCGAGCCCCTGGAGATGACGCCGGACGGCCCGAGCTACGAGTTCGTCAACGCCGTGACCGGTGGGCGCATCCCGAAGGAGTTCATCCCTTCGGTAGACGCCGGGGCGCAAGAGGCCATGCAATACGGGATCTTGGCCGGCTTTCCGCTGGTCGGCCTCCGGCTCACTCTGCTCGACGGCGGCTACCACGAGGTCGACTCGTCCGAGATGGCGTTCAAGATCGCGGGATCGATGGTGCTCAAAGCCGCGGCCCGCAAGGCCCAGCCCGTGCTACTCGAGCCGATGTTCGCCGTCGAGGTCACGACGCCGGAGCAGAACATGGGCGATGTCATCGGCGACCTGAACTCACGTCGCGGGCACATCCAGGCCATGGAAGAGCGCGGCGGTCTGCGGGTGGTCAAGGCGCTGGTGCCCCTGTCGGAGATGTTCGGTTACGTGGGCGACCTGCGCAGTAAGACTCAAGGCCGCGCGAGCTACTCGATGCAGTTCGAGCGGTATTCGGAGGTGCCGAGCAATGTGGCCAAGGAGATTATCGCAAGGGTGACGGGCGAGTGAGCATGCCCAGAGTTTCCGTACCAAGTCCAACCAGCCGGACCTAGAAAGACCGGCACAGCCAAGAGGGAAAGGGATCCACAGTGGCGAAGGCGAAGTTCGAGCGGACCAAGCCGCACGTCAACATCGGCACGATCGGTCATATCGACCATGGGAAGACGACGCTGACGGCCGCGATCACCAGGGTGCTGCATGACAAGTTCCCGGCGATCAACCCGTTCACGCCGTTCGACCAGATCGACAAGGCTCCGGAGGAGAAGCAGCGCGGCATCACGATCTCGATCGCGCATGTCGAGTACCAGACGGAGAAGCGGCACTACGCGCACGTCGACTGCCCTGGGCACGCCGACTACATCAAGAACATGATCACCGGCGCGGCCCAGATGGACGGCGCAATTCTGGTTGTCGCTGCCACTGACGGCCCCATGCCGCAGACCAAGGAGCACGTGCTGCTCGCCCGTCAGGTCGGTGTGCCCTATATCGTGGTCGCGCTGAACAAGGCGGACATGGTCGACGACGAGGAGATCCTGGAGCTCGTCGAGCTCGAGGTTCGAGAGCTGCTCAACCAGTACGAGTTCCCCGGCGACGATGCGCCGATCGTTCGTGTTTCGGCGCTCAAGGCGCTCGAAGGCGACGCCGATTGGAGCGCGAAGGTCCTGGAGCTGATGGACGCGGTCGACGACTCCATCCCGCAGCCGGTGCGCGAGGTCGACAAGCCGTTCCTCATGCCGGTCGAGGACGTGTTCACCATCACCGGTCGCGGCACGGTCGTCACCGGCCGCATCGAGCGCGGCGTGCTCAAGGTCAACGAGCAGGTCGACATCGTGGGCATCCACCCGCAGAAGCAGTCCACGACCGTCACCGGCATCGAGATGTTCCGCAAGCTGCTCGACGAGGGCCGCGCAGGCGAGAACGTCGGCCTGCTGCTGCGCGGTGTGAAGCGCGAGGAGGTGGAGCGCGGCCAGGTTGTCATCAAGCCGGGTACCGCGACGCCGCACACCAACTTCGAGGGCACCGTGTACATCTTGTCCAAGGACGAGGGTGGCCGGCACACGCCGTTCTTCAACAACTACCGTCCGCAGTTCTACTTCCGCACAACCGACGTGACCGGTGTGGTGACCCTCCCGGAGGGCACCGAGATGGTCATGCCCGGTGACACCACCGACATGAACGTCGAGCTGATCCAGCCGATCGCCATGGAGGACGGGCTGCGGTTCGCTATCCGCGAGGGTGGCCGAACTGTTGGTGCGGGTCGAGTCACCAAGATCGTCAAGTAACGAAATCGATGAGCCAATGCAGCGGATCTTGATGGGCCGGGCGAGTGCCGGCCACTCGGGCGCATCAAGATCCAACGCAGCCAACGCGCTCCGGCTTGAGCCGCGAGCTCGGACCTGCTCGAAGCGACCAGCACAGTGAAGGTGAGCTAGCCCCATGGCGGGACAGAAGATCCGCATCCGGCTCAAGGCCTACGACCACGAGGCTATTGACGCCAGCGCGCGCAAGATCGTCGAGACGGTCACCCGGACCGGCGCGCGCGTCGTCGGCCCCGTACCGCTGCCGACCGAGAAGAACATCTACTGCGTGATCCGGTCGCCGCACAAGTACAAGGACAGCCGCGAGCACTTCGAGATGCGAACCCACAAGCGGCTCATCGACATCCTCGATCCGACGCCGAAGACGGTCGACGCGCTTATGCGTATCGACTTGCCGGCGAGCGTCGATGTGAACATTCAGTAGGGCTGGACATGGCAAGCGACAACACCGCCGGCGGGCTCCGCGAACCCCGCTCGGCAAAAGGCATTCTGGGCGAGAAGCTCGGCATGACCCAGGTTTTCGACGAGAACAACCGGATCGTGCCGGTTACTGTCGTGAAGGCTGGGCCGTGCGTCGTCACCCAGATCCGGACGCGGGAGAAGGACGGCTACAGCGCGGTCCAGCTCGCCTATGGGCCGATCGACCCGCGGAAGGTCACCAAGCCGGTCGCCGGCCATTTCAAAGCGGCCAACGTCACCCCGCGCCGCCATATCGTCGAGCTGCGGACCGATGCTCTGGACGGCTACGAGATCGGCCAGGAACTCGGTCCGGACGTGTTCGACGCCGGCGCCATGGTCGACGTCACCGGCACGACCAAGGGCAAGGGCACCGCCGGGGTTATGAAACGGCACGGCTTCCACGGCCTCGGCGCCGGGCACGGCACCCAGCGCAAGCATCGGGCGCCGGGCTCGATCGGCGCGTGCGCCACTCCAGCCCGCGTGTTCAAGGGCGTGCGCATGGCCGGCCGAATGGGCCATGAGCGCCAGACCACGCCCGGCCTCATGGTGCACAAGGTTGACACCGAGCGGGGCCTGCTGCTGATCAGGGGTGCGGTTCCCGGCCCCAAGGGCGGCTTGGTCATCGTTCGCACCGCCGCGAAGGGGGCGTGATCGTGAGTCTCTCCGTGACCGTCCAGCGTCCGGTCGACGCGACGCCTCCGACGTCGATGGTCGAGCTGCCCGCCGAGGTCTTCGACGTGCAGACGAACATCGCGCTGATCCACCAAGTTGTCGTGGCGCAACTCGCGGCCGCCCGCCAGGGGACTCATTCGACGAAAACCCGCGGCGAAGTCGCCGGCGGCGGGCGGAAGCCGTATCGGCAGAAGGGAACCGGTCGGGCTCGGCAAGGCTCGAACCGGGCACCCCAGTTTGCCGGCGGCGGGATCGCCCACGGACCCCAGCCGCGAGCGTACGACCAGCGCACGCCCAAGAAGATGAAGGCGGCCGCCCTGCGCGGAGCGCTATCCGACCGGGCCCGCAACGATCGCGTCCATGTCGTGTCGTCGATAGTCAGCGGCGATACCCCGTCGACGCGGGCGGCGGCGCAAACTCTGGCCACAATCGTCGAATCGCCGCACATTCTCGTCATCGCCGAGCGGGACGATGAGCTGACCTGGAAGAGCCTGCGCAACCTCCCGAGCGTGCACCTGCTCGAACCGGGCCAACTCAATACCTACGACGTACTGATCAGCGATGATGTGGTCTTCACCGAGGCCGCACTCACGACATTCCTCGGTGGGCCGCCGCCCAGCACCCCGGTATCGGCAGTACCGGATGCGGCCGTGGTCGACGACTCGGTGGCTGCCCCGCCAGCGGAGGTCGGGGTCGACGATGTGGCGGCCGGAGCGTCGGACACAGACGCAGCTGCGGGCGACGACGCGGCGGCCCCAGCGTCGGATGACGGCGGGGCGAAGGAAGAGGACAGCTGATGTTCGACGACCCGCGCGACGTGCTGCTCGCTCCGATCATCTCGGAGAAGAGCTATGGCCTGCTGGACGAGAACAAGTACACCTTCGACGTACACCCCCAGGCCAACAAGACGCAGATCAAGATCGCGGTGGAGCGGGTGTTCAGCGTCAAGGTCACCGACGTGAACACGTTCAACCGGCCAGGCAAGCGCAAGCGCACCCGGCTCGGCTACGGCCGGCGCCGGAACGTGAAGCGCGCGATCGTCACGCTGCGGTCTGGCGACCGCATAGACGTGTTCGGGCAATAGGACGGGTAGACCAATGGGCATTCGTAAGTACAAGCCGACGACTCCAGGGCGTCGCGGCGCGAGCGTGTCCGACTTCGTCGAGATCACCCGCGACGAGCCCGAGAAGTCGCTCGTCCGCCCGCTGCACAGCCGCGGTGGCCGCAACAACTCCGGTCAGATCATGACCCGACACCAAGGTGGCGGCCATAAGCGCGCCTACCGGCTGGTCGATTTCCGCCGGGACGACAAGGACGACGTTCCGGCCAAGGTCGCGCATATCGAGTACGACCCGAACCGCACTGCTCGCATCGCGCTGCTGCATTATGCGGACGGCGAGAAGCGTTACATTCTCGCGCCGCGCCTGCTCAAGCAGGGCGACACCGTGGAGAGCGGGCCACGCGCGGACATCAAGCCTGGTAACGCGCTGCCGCTGCGGAACATCCCGGTCGGCACCGTCGTACACGCCATTGAGATGCGGCCAGGAGGCGGTGCCAAGATCGCCCGTTCGGCTGGCGCCAGCGTCCAGTTGGTGGCCAAGGAGGGCCCATACGCACAGCTGCGCATGCCATCCGGGGAAATCCGGAACGTCGACGTACGGTGCCGAGCCACGGTTGGCGAGGTGGGCAACGCCGAGCAGTCGAACATCAACTGGGGCAAGGCCGGCCGCATGCGCTGGAAGGGGAAGCGGCCGTCCGTCCGCGGAGTGGCGATGAATCCTGTCGATCACCCGCACGGCGGCGGCGAGGGCAAGACATCCGGTGGGCGCCATCCGGTCAATCCCGGAGGCAAGCCCGAGGGCCGTACTCGGCGGCGCAAGGCCAGCGACGCATTGATTGTCCGCCGTCGACGCACGAACAAGAAGAGGTAATCAAGCGAGTGAGCATCGTAGGCGCGCAGCGCCGTGTTGTTGCGGGGTCCCCGCGAAAACGCGCAGCGTTTTCGTGGGGTGCAGAAGCGGAGCGAGTGGCCGATGAGCGCTCGCGCGAAGAGGAGTTGGGTCAGTGCCACGCTCGTTGAAGAAGGGTCCGTTCGTCGACGATCACCTGCTTAAAAAGGTGGATGCGCAGAACGACCGAAACACCAAGGCCGTGATCAAGACATGGTCGCGCCGCTCGACGATCATCCCGGACATGCTCGGGCAGACGATCGCCGTGCACGACGGTCGCAAGCATGTTCCGGTGTTCATCACCGAGGGCATGGTCGGCCACAAGCTGGGTGAGTTCGCGCCGACGCGTACCTACCGAGGCCACGTGAGGGACGACCGTCGCGCACGGCGCGGTTAGAGAAGACGAAGAAGAGGACATCATGGCTGCCAACACCGACACGGACGAGGTCCGCACCGCCTTTGCGCGGGGGACCTACGTGCGTGTCTCGCCGATGAAGGCGCGCCGCGTCGTGGATCTCATTCGCAATCTGCCCGCGCAGGAGGCGCTGTCGGTGCTCAAGTTCGCTCCGCAAGCCGCGAGCGAGCCCGTGGCAAAGGTGCTCGCGAGTGCAATCGCGAATGCGGAGCACAACTTCTCGCTCGACCCGGACACGTTGTTCGTGTCGCAGGCGTACGTGGACGAGGGACCGATGCTCAAACGATTTCGGCCGCGCGCTCAGGGGCGGGCCTACCGCATCCGCAAGCGCACCTCACACATCACCGTGGAGGTCGAGAGCATCGAGACGCCGGCACCGAAGGGACGCGGACGGTCATGAGTGAGCGGCGCAATGCCATGAGCAGGAATGAGGCGCGGAAGTAAATGGGTCAGAAAGTCAACCCGCACGGGTTCCGCCTCGGTATCACGACCGACTTCAAGAGCCGGTGGTTCGCCGACAAGCAGTACGCCGACTACGTCAAAGAGGACGTGGCGATCCGGCGGCTCATGACCAAAGGCATGGAGCGCGCCGGCATCGCCAAGGTCGAGATCGAGCGCACGCGGGATCGCGTCCGAGTCGATATCCACACGGCCCGGCCCGGCATCGTGATCGGCCGCCGCGGGGCGGAAGCCGACCGCATCCGGGGCGAGCTGGAAAAGCTGACAAACAAGCAGGTGCAGCTGAACATCCTCGAGGTGAAGAACCCTGAAGGCGACGCCCAGCTGGTGGCGCAGGGCGTGGCCGAGCAGCTGTCGAACCGGGTGAGCTTCCGGCGAGCGATGCGAAAGAGCATGCAGTCGGCCCTCAAAAGCCCTGGGATCAAAGGCATCCGGGTGCAGTGCTCGGGGCGCCTCGGCGGTGCCGAGATGAGCCGGTCGGAGTTCTACCGCGAGGGCCGGGTGCCGTTGCACACGCTGCGCGCGAACATCGACTACGGCTTCTACGAGGCGCGGACCACGTTCGGCCGGATCGGCGTGAAGGTCTGGCTGTACAAGGGCGAGGTCCCGACTGGATCTCGGGCCGAGCGGGAAGCGGCTGCGGCCGCGGAAGCATTGCGGCAGCGCCGGGAACGCCCGGCGACGAGTCGTCCGCGCCGTTCCGGCTCGCAGGGCACGACGGGCACCGGCACGGATGCCGGCCGGTCAGCGGCGGAGCCGACCGCAGCCGCCGAGCGGGCGCACGTGATCGAGGAGGCGGCCGTCGTGGCTGACGAGGCAACGCGGATCGCGGCCGAGGAGGCCAAGGTCGAGGCTCGGCAGGGCAGCGACTCGGCGGCCACGCTGGTTGCCGAGACCGAGACCGAGACGCCGCCGAGCGGAAGGGAGAGCTGAGCCATGCTCGTCCCACGGCGAGTCAAACACCGCAAGCAACACCACCCGAGCCGCAGCGGTATGGCGAGTGGCGGTACCCGTGTCGCCTTCGGGGAGTACGGCATCCAGGCGCTGGAGCCGGCTTACGTCACGAATCGGCAGATCGAGTCGGCGCGTATCGCGATCAACCGCAGAATCCGTCGTGGCGGCAAGGTCTGGATCAACATCTACCCGGACCGTCCGCTTACGAAGAAGCCCGCGGAGACCCGGATGGGCTCAGGCAAGGGTTCGCCGGAGTGGTGGATCGCCAACGTGAAGCCGGGCCGGGTGCTCTTCGAGCTCTCGTTCCCGAACGAGGTCGTTGCTCGGGAGGCGCTCACTCGCGCGATTCACAAGCTGCCGATGAAGTGCCGCATCATCACGCGCGAAGCAGGTGACTTCGGATGACCCAGCCCAGCGAGCTTCGCGAGCTGCACGACGACGAGTTGGAGACCCGGTTGCGGGAGGCCAAGGAGGAATTGTTCAACTTGCGGTTCCAAATGGCGACCGGGCAGCTCGACAACAACCGCCGGCTGCGCACCGTGCGGCACGACATCGCCCGGATCTACACCATCCTGCGTGAGCGGGAACTCGGGCTGTCGGTGGCACCAGACGAAACAGAGGTTTCGGCATGAGCGAGCATCGCAGCGAGCGTCAGCGAGCGAGGAGCGCAGCGATGCCGACGATGAGCGCTCGCGCGAAGAGCAAAGGAAGATCGGCATGAGCGAGCATCGCAGCGAGAGCGTGCGGACGTCACATCGCAAGACCCGCGAGGGCCGGGTGGTGAGCGACAAGATGGACAAGACCGTGGTGGTGGCCGTCGAGGATCGGGTCAAGCACCCCCTATACGGCAAGGTGATCCGCCGCACGAACAAGCTCAAGGCCCATGACGCGACCAACGCGGTGACGATCGGAGACCGGGTACTGATCATGGAGACCCGGCCCCTGTCTGCTACGAAGCGGTGGCGGGTTGTCGAGGTTCTCGAGAAGGCAAAGTAGTCCCGATTGCGACGTGCGGGCACACCGCGCGGCTCGGTCCAGAGGCATGGAGTAGGCAGTGATTCAGCAGGAGTCGCGACTGCGCGTCGCCGACAACACCGGAGCCAAGGAGATCTTGTGCATCCGGGTGATGGGCGGCTCCGGCCGGCGCTACGCGGGCATCGGCGACATCATTGTGGCTACGGTCAAGGACGCGCTGCCCGGCGCCGGTGTGAAGAAGGGCGATGTCGTCAAAGCGGTTATCGTGCGCACCGTCAAGGAGCGACGCCGGCCGGATGGCAGCTACATCCGCTTCGACGAGAACGCGGCCGTGCTCATCCGGGCGGATGGCGAACCCCGCGGGACGCGCATCTTCGGCCCGGTCGGCCGCGAGCTGCGCGACAAGCGATTCATGAAGATCATTTCGTTGGCCCCTGAGGTGCTGTGAGATGACTGGCAACAGCAAGGTGAAGGCATGAAGGTCAAGAAGGGCGACGAGGTCGTCGTCATCGCCGGCAAGGACCGCGGCGTCAGGGGCAAGGTGATCGCCGCTGACCCGATCCGCAACCGGGTCGTCGTCGAAGGCGTCAATCGGGTGACAAAGCACACCCGGGTCTCGACGACCCAGCGCGGGGCCAAGGCCGGCGGCATCGAACACGTCGAGGCGGCCATCGCCGCCAGCAACGTCATGGTCATCGATGGCGGGGTAGCGACCCGAGTCGGCTATCGGCGCGACGAGGAGACCGGTCGCAACGTACGAGTTTCCCGTCGCTCGGGGAAGGATCTGAAGTGACCGTCGCGACCGAAATTCCGGTGCCACGGCTCAAGACCCGCTACCGGGACGAGATCGTGCCGCAGCTGACCAACGCGCACGGCTACGCCAACCCGATGCAGGTGCCGAAGCTGGTCAAGATCGTCGTCAACATGGGCGTGGGCCAGGCAGCGAAGGACGCCAAGTTGATGGACGGCGCCGTGCGCGATCTCTCGCTCATCACCGGGCAGAGGCCTCTGGTGCAGCGCGCACGCAAGTCGATCGCGCAGTTCAAGCTCCGCGAAGGGATGCCGATTGGCGCCAAGGTGACGTTGCGCGGCGACCGGATGTGGGAGTTCCTGGACCGGCTGCTGACCCTCGCCCTGCCGCGCATCCGGGACTTCCGGGGCCTGTCGTCCGCTCAATTCGACGGCCGGGGCAACTACACCTTCGGCCTCACCGAGCAGTCGATGTTCCACGAGATCGACCCGGACACTATTGATCGCCAGCGCGGCATGGACATCACGGTGGTCACCACAGCCAAGACCGACGACGAGGGACGAGCCCTGCTGCGCGCGCTCGGCTTCCCGTTCAAGGAGAGTTGACGAATGGCGAAGAAGGCACTGGTCAACAAGGCGGCAGCGAAGCCGAAGTTTGCCGTCCGCGGCTATTCCCGCTGCCAGCGCTGCGGGCGACCCCGCTCGGTGTATCGCAAATTCGGCCTGTGCCGAATCTGCCTGCGGGAGATGGCGCATGCCGGCGAATTGCCCGGCGTGACCAAGGCCAGCTGGTGAAGACCGACAACTGAATATCCGTTTCGACCGCTTCGCGGCAGGCCGCACGCGGAACCGCTGCGAGAAAGAAGATCCAATCATGATCAAGCTCTACTCAGGCCGAAGAGTCGAGGCCGCCTGATGACGATGACCGACCCCATCGCGGACATGCTTACTCGGCTGCGCAACGCGAACTCGGCCTACCACGACGAGGTCAGCATGCCGGCGTCGAAGTTGAAGAAGAACATCGCCGAGATCCTCAAGCAGGAGGGATACATCGCGGGGTTCCACGTCGGCGACGCGCCGGAAGGCCAGGTCGGCCGGGTGCTCACGCTCGACCTGAAGTATGGGCCGAACCGAGAGCGCAGCATCGCTGGCGTGCGCCGGGTATCCAAGCCCGGCCTGCGCGTCTACGCGAAGTCGACGGGGCTGCCGCGGGTGCTCGGTGGCCTGGGTACGGCGATCATCTCGACGTCGTCCGGACTGCTGACCGATCGGCAGGCCGCCAAGCGTGGGGTGGGCGGGGAAGTCCTCGCCTACGTCTGGTGAGCGACGAATGAGTCTGTGTGTCGGCCGCGCGCGCGGCGAAGTGTGGGGTTCGAAATGAGTCGAATTGGCCGGCTTCCGGTCGCCGTCCCAAGTGGGGTCGAGGTAACCATCGATGGCCAGCAGGTGACAGTGACCGGTCCGAAGGGGACGCTGCGCCATGTCGTCGCGGAGCCCATCTCGGTCCGTCGTGGAGACGATGGTGCGCTGGAGGTGACCCGACCGGACGACGAGCGGGAATCGAGGGCGCTGCACGGGCTGTCGCGCACGTTGATCGCAAATATGGTGACCGGAGTCACTGCCGGGTACACGAAGACGCTCGAGATCGTGGGCACGGGTTACCGGGTTCAGGCGCGTGGCAGCGATCTGGAGTTCGCGTTGGGCTACTCCCACCCGGTGCTGGTGCGCGCACCCGACGGCATCACGTTCCGGGTCGAGGCGCCCACGCGTCTCGCGGTCGAAGGCATCGACAAGCAGAAGGTCGGCGAGGTGGCCGCGAACATCCGCAAGCTGCGCAAGCCCGATCCGTACAAGGGCAAGGGCGTGCGGTATCAGGGCGAGGTCGTCCGCCGCAAGGCCGGGAAGACAGGTAAGTAGCGATGGCCGCAGCAACGATCCTCAAGAAGGCTCGCCGGTCGGCGGGCGTGTCCGCGTCACGGCGCGTCGCGCGGTCACGTCGGCACTTTCGGCTGCGAAAGAAGGTCGTCGGTACCGCCGAACGTCCGCGGCTGGTAGTTACCCGATCCTCGCGTCATCTCTACGCGCAGATCGTCGACGACTCCACCCGGACGACCCTGGCCGCGGCATCGACCTACAAGCTCCGCGAAGGCGACAAGACCGCAAAGGCCCAGTCCTTAGGGAGGTCGCTTGCCGACGCGGCGAAGGCCGCGGGGATCGCCAAGGTTGTCTTCGACCGGGGCGGGCACACCTACACCGGACGAATGGCTGCCTTCGCCGATGCGGCCCGAGAGGCAGGCCTCGAATTTTGAGCGAGCGAGCAACGTCAATGAGCGCGATCACAATGGAAGGAAATATCTGATGCCCGGACCGCAGCGGGGACCCCGCACGGCTGGCACCGAGTCCGGCGGCCAGCGCGACCGTCGCGACCGCCGAGAGGGTGGTCGGGGCGGCCGGGACGGGACCGCCCCGGAGAAGAGCCCACATCTCGAGCGGGTTGTGACCATCAACCGCGTCGCCAAGGTGGTCAAGGGTGGGCGCCGGTTCAGCTTCACCGCCCTGGTCGTCGTCGGTGACGGCGATGGAACCGTCGGTGTGGGCTACGGCAAGGCCAAGGAGGTCCCCGCGGCGATCGCGAAGGGCGTCGAAGAGGCCAAGAAGAACTTCTTCAAGGTGCCGCGGATCCAGCAGACCATTCCGCACCCGGTGCAAGGCGAGGCCGCAGCCGGCGTGGTCTTGCTGAAGCCGGCGAGCCCCGGTACCGGCGTCATCGCCGGCGGCCCGGTGCGGGCGGTGTTGGAATGTGCGGGTATCCACGACGTGCTGTCGAAGTCCCTCGGCTCGGACAATCCGATCAATATCGTGCACGCGACCGTGGCGGCGCTGAAGGACCTGGTCCGGCCGGAGGAGGTCGCGGCCCGGCGCGGTCTCCCGCTCGAGGACATCGCTCCGGCCGGGCTGCTTCGGGCGCGCGCCGGACAGGCCGGATAAGCGGCACATGACACGGCTGAAGATCACCCAGATCCGGTCCGGAATCGGGAAGAAGGAGAACCAGCGCCAGACCTTGCGTTCGCTGGGCCTCAAGCGGGTCCATGACGTGGTCATCAAGGAAGACCGACCGGAGATCCGCGGCATGGTCGCCACCGTGCCGCACCTCGTTTCGGTCGAGGAGGTCGACTGACATGGGCGGACCGCTCAAGGTTCACCACCTGCGCCCGGCAGCGGGCGCGCATACCAAGAAAACCCGAGTGGGGCGTGGTAACGCGTCCAAGGGCAAGACCGCGGGACGCGGGACGAAGGGCAGCAAAGCTCGCTCCCGGATTCCGGCCACCTTCGAGGGCGGTCAGATGCCGATCCACATGCGGCTGCCCAAGCTCAAGGGGTTCAACAACAGCTTCCGGACCGAGTATCAGGTGGTCAACGTCGCCGCGCTGGCGGAACTGTTCCCGCGTGGCGGCCCCGTCGACGTCGACGCTCTGGTGGCTGCCGGGGCGGTGCGCAAGGGCGCGCCGGTCAAGGTACTCGGCCACGGCGAGCTGGGCTCGGTCAAGCTCGACGTCACCGCGAACGCATTCTCCGGCACGGCCCGCGACAAGATCGAGGCTGCTGGCGGCACGGTCACCCAGCTGTAAGCCCTGATCGTGGCCGCTGCGGCTGTTAATCTGAAGGTCAGAGTCGACCTCCGCAGCCGCATTGGCCGGGATCTGCGGGGACCATAGCTCGCGACGACCATCCGGTCGGCCGCTCAACCCGCACAGGAGGATGTGTGCTCAGCGCTTTTGCATCGGCGTTTCGAACGCCCGATCTGCGCAATAAGCTGCTTTTCACGCTGGGCATCATCGTGCTGTACCGGCTCGGGGCCTCGGTGCCGACGCCGAACACGGACGTCAAGAACATCAATGACTGTATCCAGATCGCCGGTAGCGGAGCGTCAAAGGACGTTTATTCCCTGATCAACCTGTTCTCCGGCGGCGCCTTGCTCAGGCTGTCCGTGTTCGCGTTGGGCATCTTGCCCTACATCACCGCGAGCATCATCATCCAGCTCCTCGTCGTGGTCATCCCACGGTTCGAGCAGCTGAAGAAGGAAGGCCAGGCCGGTCAGCAGAAGCTGACACAGTACAGCCGATACCTCACAATCGGGCTGGCGGTCCTGCAGTCGACCGGCTTCATCGCCCTGGCCCGATCCGGTCAGCTGTTCCAGGGCTGCAACGAACCGATTCTGTACAAGACGGACGTCTTCACGCTCTCGACGATGGTGATCTGCATGACCGCCGGCACCGCTGTGATCATGTGGCTGGGCGAGCTCATCACGGACCGTGGCGTCGGCAACGGGATGAGCGTGCTCATGTTCACCTCGATCGCCGCTCGGATCCCCAACGAGGGCCAGACGATCCTGCAGAACGGCGGAGGCTTCGCGTTCACTCTGATTCTCGCGCTGGGCCTCGCCATCATCGCCGCGGTCGTGTTCGTCGAGCAGGCCCAGCGGCGCATACCGGTGCAGTACGCCAAGCGGATGATCGGCCGGCGACAGTACGGCGGGACGTCGACGTACCTGCCGCTCAAGGTGAACCAGGCCGGCGTCATTCCCGTCATCTTCGCCTCGTCGTTGCTGTACATCCCGCAGCTGATCAGCCAGCTGCAATCCAGCAACGGCGGTGGCTTCCAACGTTGGGTGAACAACTATCTGATCAACCAGCAGTCGTGGGTGCACATCACGATCTACTTCCTGCTGATCATCTTCTTCGCCTACTTCTACGTCAGCATCACGTTCAATCCGGAGGAACGTGCCGACGACATGAAGAAGTACGGCGGGTTCATTCCAGGTATCCGGCCGGGGCGCCCGACCGCCGAGTACCTGCAGTTCGTGCTGTCCAGGATCACACTGCCCGGGGCCTTGTACCTCGGTATCGTGGCCATTCTGCCGAACTTCTTCTTTGCGATGACGGGCGGCAACAACCAGAACTTCCCGTTCGGCGGGACCGCGGTGCTGATCATGGTCGGGGTGGGGTTGGACACCGTGAAGCAAATCGAGAGCCAATTGATGCAACGTAACTACGAAGGGTTCTTGCGTTAGCGCGATCCGACTGATCCGCAGGGAGATCAGGCCAATGAACGAGGAGGCAGTGCTTGTGCGAGTAGTCCTCGTCGGGCCGCCCGGAGCGGGTAAGGGCACCCAGGCCGAGTTCATCTCGGAGCGCTACGAGATCCCGAAGATCTCCACCGGTGACATCTTCCGGGCGAACGTCTCCGGAGGAACGGAGCTCGGTGTGCTGGCCAAGAAGTTCATGGACGCCGGCGACCTGGTTCCGGACGAGGTCACCAACGCCATGGTCCGCGATCGGTTGGAGTGGCCTGACGCGGCGGGTGGCTTCCTCCTCGACGGATTCCCTCGCAATGTCGCCCAGGCCTACGAGCTGGACGGCATACTCAATGATCTCGCCACATCGCTCGACGTCGTTCTTGAACTGGAGGTCAGCGACGACGAGGTGGTGCGCCGCTTGTCCGGCCGCCGGACCTGCAAGAAGTGCGGGCACGTCTGGCACCTCGAGTTCGACCCGCCCAAGGTCGCGGACATCTGCGACCGGTGCGGCGGACAGCTGTATCTGCGCGACGACGACCTGCCGCAGACGGTGCGGCACCGGCTCGAGGTGTACGCCGAGCAGACTGCGCCGCTGGTCAATTTCTACACGTCCCGCGAGCAGCTCCGGCAAATCGACGCCTATGGTCCGGTCGAGGACGTGACCGAGCGCGCGATCGCCGCGCTCGCCTCGTTCGCCGAGGCCCGAGCCGGGGCCGACCGGGGCACATCCGATGGCCTATGAAGCGGCGTCGAGGACGTGATCCCTTCGAGCTGAAGTCCGTCGCCGAGCTCGCCCTGATGCGGGAAGCCGGCCTGGTCGTCGCCCAAGCGTTGTCCCAGATGCGGGACGCGGTCGCGCCAGGCGTATCGACGCAAGACCTCGATGGCATCGCCCGGGACGTGCTGCGAGCGGCCGGCGCGACATCGAACTTTCTCGGCTACGACCTGGGGTCAGGACCGTATCCGGGTGTTATCTGCGCCTCGGTGAACGACCGGATCGTGCACGGCATCCCGTCTTCGCAGGTACGACTCCGGGACGGCGACGTGATCTCGCTCGATGTCGGCGCGATCGTCGGGGGCTGGCACGGCGACGCCGCGATAACCGTCCCGGTCGGCGAGGTGTCGGCCGACGCTCAGGCGCTTTCCGACGCCTGTGAACGCGCCCTCTGGGACGGCTTGGCTGCGGTGCGAGCCGGGGCGCGCCTCGGCGATGTGTCGCATGCTGTCGAGAGCATCTGTGCGTGGCTCCGGGCAGTACGGCATCGTCACCGGCTACGGCGGGCATGGCATTGGCTCGCGGATGCACATGGACCCGCACGTCCTGAACTACGGGCCGCCCGGACAGGGACCACGGCTCGTTCCGGGCATGGTGCTCGCCATCGAGCCGATGGTCACGCTGGGCAGTCCCAACTCTCGTGAGCTGGACGATGGATGGACCGTCGTGACGGCAGATGGCTCACTCGCTGCGCATTGGGAGCACACCGTGGCGATCCTGGCTGACGGGCCCTGGGTGCTCACCGCCGAGGACGGCGGCCGAGCCGAACTGCAGATGCGCGGCGTGCACACTGTCCGATCTCGCCGCCTGAGTGGCGGATTAGCGAACCGGCCCGAGGCTCGGTACAGTGGGATATGGCGCCAGCCGCCCTTTACCCATGCCTGCTGTGGCCGCGGGTCGGTGAGGTTGGACCCTCGGGACGACGCCGGTGAGTTCGAGCCAGCCAAGCAGTAGCAGTACGACGTGTGACGGTCAGAAAAGCGGAGGATATGCCCAAAAAGGATGGGGCCATCGAGGTCGAAGGCCGAGTGGTGGAGCCACTTCCTAATGCCATGTTCCGAGTGGAATTGAGCAACGGGCACAAAGTGTTGGCACATATCAGCGGGAAGATGCGCCAGCACTACATTCGCATCCTGCCTGAGGACCGCGTGGTCGTCGAACTGTCACCGTACGACCTGACCCGCGGGCGCATCGTTTACCGCTACAAGTGAGCCTCGACCACCAAAGGAAGTCACGGCCGTGAAGGTCAAGCCCAGCGTCAAGCCCATCTGCGACAAGTGCAAGGTGATCCGTCGCCACAATCGGGTCATGGTCATCTGCGAAAACCCGCGCCACAAGCAGCGGCAGGGCTGAGCAGACACGACACCTTCAATGCGCATGCCTAGCCGCCGTCCCGGCGGTGATCACCCTCGGTCGGAGGCCGGGGCCGGCACTCGAGCTGCGCTCGAGGTAAGCCCGGACGGATGCGCACCACACCTCCACTGAGCTCAAGGAGAGCTGCTACCGCATGGCACGACTTGTCGGCGTCGATCTCCCCCGCGACAAGCGGATGGAGATCGCGCTCACGTACATCTACGGCGTCGGGACGACCCGGGCCCAGCAGACGCTCGAGGCCACGGGCGTGAGCCCGGACCTGCGGACGCGCGATCTGTCCGACGAGGATCTGGTCGAGCTACGCGACTACATCGACGCCAACTATCAGGTCGAGGGTGATCTGCGGCGGGAGGTCGCGGCCGATATCCGACGCAAGATCGAGATCGGCTGTTATCAGGGGATCCGGCACCGCCGCGGTCTGCCCGTACACGGTCAGCGCACCAAGACCAACGCCCGCACCCGTAAGGGCCCGAAGAAGACCATCGCCGGCAAGAAGAAGGCAGGAAAGAAGTGAGCGAGCATCGTCGCACGTGCCGATTCGTGACGAGCGGAGTGATCTAGGATGCCGCCGAGGGCTCGCGCCGGCGCCGTGAAGAAGGTCCGGCGCAAGGAGAAGAAGAACGTCGCGCACGGTCACGCGCACATCAAGAGCACTTTCAACAACACGATCGTGTCGATCACCGACCCGCAGGGGAACGTGATCAGCTGGGCGTCGGCGGGCCACGTCGGCTTCAAGGGCTCCCGCAAGTCAACGCCGTTCGCGGCGCAGATGGCTGCGGAGAGCGCAGCCCGCAAGGCTCAGGAGCACGGGTTGCGCAAGGTCGACGTCTTCGTCAAGGGCCCCGGTTCCGGCCGTGAGACCGCGATCCGTTCGCTACAGGCGACCGGACTGGAGGTCGGGATGATCTCCGACGTCACGCCGCAGCCGCACAACGGCTGCCGTCCGCCGAAGCGCCGGAGGGTGTGACTACGATGGCCCGCTACACCGGACCCGCAACGCGCATCTCGCGTCGCTTGAACACCGACCTTGTCGGTGGTGACACCTCGTTCGAGCGCCGGCCGTATCCGCCCGGCCAGCACGGCCGCTCGCGGATCAAGCAGAGCGAGTACCTGCTGCAGCTGCAGGAGAAGCAAAAGGCGAAGTACAGCTACGGCGTGCTGGAAAAGCAGTTCCGTCGCTACTACGAGGAGGCAGTGCGCCGCCCGGGCAAGACCGGCGACAACCTGCTGCAGATCCTTGAGTCGCGATTGGACAACGTCGTGTACCGGTCAGGCTTGGCGCGCACTCGCCGAGCCGCGCGTCAGCTGGTCAGCCACGGCCACTTCCTCGTCAATGGCGAGAAGGTGAACATCCCGAGCTATCGGGTGACCCAGTACGACATCATCGACATCAAGCCGAAGTCGCTCGAGACGACACCGTTCCTCATCGCGCGGGAAACTCAAGGCGACCGACCGATTCCCGGTTGGCTTCAGGTCGTGCCGAACCGGCTCCGCGTGCTCGTACACCAGCTCCCCGAGCGAAGCCAGATCGACGTGCCGCTGCAGGAGCAGCTGATCGTCGAGCTCTACTCGAAGTAACCTGCCGCCTCTGCGACCCGCGTTGGAGGCCACAACTGAATAAGCCCATTGGTGGACGTCATATAGCGGGCGTCCCTGCGAAAGGATCCAACCAGTGCTGATCTCTCAGCGTCCCTCGCTCACCGAGCAAGCCATCGCCGACAACCGCTCCCGGTTCGTCATCGAGCCGCTCGAGCCCGGCTTCGGATACACGCTCGGCAACTCGCTGCGCCGCACCCTGCTCTCCTCGATTCCCGGTGCCGCGGTCACCAGCCTCCGTATCGACGGCGTACTCCACGAGTTCACCACGGTCGAGGGGGTGAAGGAGGACGTCACCGACATCATCCTGAATCTCAAGGAGCTCGTGGTCAGTTCCGAAAGCGATGAGCCCGTCGTCATGTACCTGCGCAAGCAGGGACCAGGCGAGGTCACTGCCGCCGACATCGCGCCGCCCGCAGGCGTCGAGGTGCACAACCGTGACTTGAAGATCGCGACGATCAACAAGAAGGGACGGCTGGAAATCGAGCTGGTCGTCGAACGTGGACGCGGCTACGTCACCGCGGTGCAGAACAAGCAGGCTGGTCAAGAGATCGGGCGGATTCCGGTCGACTCGATCTACTCGCCGGTGCTGAAGGTGACCTATGCGGTAGAGGCGACCCGCGTCGAACAGCGCACGGACTTCGACCGCCTCGTGGTCGATGTCGAGACCAAGCCGTCGATGTCACCGCGCGACGCCGTGGCCAGCGCCGGACACACCTTGGTCGAGCTGTTCGGCTTGTTCCGCGAGCTCAACGACGACGCCGAGGGAATCGACGTCGGCCCCTCACCGGCCGAGGTTGCCGATATCGCGGCGTTCTCGATGCCGATCGAGGAGCTCGACCTGACCGTGCGGTCCTACAACTGCCTGAAGCGCGAGGGCATCCACACGGTGGGTGAGCTCGTCGGGCGCAGCGAGGCGGACCTGCTCGACATTCGTAACTTCGGATCGAAGTCCATCGACGAAGTCAAGATCAAGCTCGCTAGCCTTGGCCTGTCCCTCAAGGACAGTCCGCCCGGATTCGAGCTGGCCACGGCGGTCGAGAGCTACGGTGACGACGACTTCGACGGAGGCGACTCGGACTTCGCCGAGACGGAACAGCTCTAAGCACCCACGAAATCGCTCCGCTGGCGCTCCCCGATTTCGCGGGACACGCCCTGCGGGCGAGTACAGCCCGAACGCTCTCAGGAGTAACAGATGCCTACGCCCACGAAGGGTCCGCGCCTCGGCGCAGGTCCTGCGCACGAGCGGCTGATGCTTGCGAATCTCGCGACATCACTGTTCACCTACGACCGGATCACGACGACCGAGGCCAAGGCGAAGCGCCTGCGGCCGCTGGCTGAGCGCCTGATCACCTTTGCCAAGCGCGGAGATCTGCACGCCCGGCGCCAGGTGATGAGCGTGATCCGCGACAAGGACGTGGTACACAAGCTCTTCGCGGAGATCGGGCCCAAGTTCACCGAGCGCGCCGGTGGCTATACCCGCATCGTGAAGATCGGCCCGCGCAAGGGCGACAACGCGCCGATGGCAGTCATCGAACTGGTCGAGGACCGCACGGCTGCCCAGCAGACAGTCCGCGAAGCCGAGCGAGCCCGCGGCACGAAGTCCGCGCCCCGTAAGGCGCCGTCCAAGCGGACGGCGGAAATCGCCGAGGAGGCAAGGGCCGAGTCGCCGACTGCCGATGCGGTGGCGGCGGGGCCGTCCGCCACGACGATCACGGCGCCAGCGGAGACTGCGGATCGGGTCGACACCGACAGTTCTGTGGAGACCGAAACCTCTGTCAGTGAAGGCTCGGCGACGTCCGACGATGACGAGGTCGAGGTCGAGGTCGAGCCAGTCCCGACCGATGTCGAGCCGGATGCCACCGAAATCGAGCCGGCGGCCAGCGCCGACGTTGCCGATGTCACGGAAGGCCCCGGCCCGGACGCGTCGACGCCCGATGATCAGGCGAACGAAGACGCCGGCCCGAAGGATGCCGATCGCTAGTGTGTTGACTCGCGACGAGCCCGCTGCCCCTACCCGGGATGGCGGGCTCGTTCGTGTTCGGTTGGATTTGAGCTACGACGGAACGGCATTCTCCGGCTGGGCCGTCCAAGCCGGACGAAGAACGGTCCAGGGCATCGTTCAGTCCGCGCTCGAGCGCATTAGCCGCGTCGCGCCCATCCAGCTAACGGTCGCCGGCCGAACCGACGCCGGCGTGCACGCTACGGGGCAGGTCGCGCACGCCGACCTCCCCGGCGCAACCTGGTCAGAACTGGCGACAACCGCGTTACGCCGCTTGGCTGGTGTGCTGCCCGCGGATGTACGTGTCTTGCGCATTGCCCAGGTGTCGTCTGAGTTCGACGCCCGGTTCTCCGCGCTGTGGCGACGCTATGTCTATCGCGTCGACGATGCCGAGGGCGGGGTGGACGCACTGCGCCGCCATGTCGTGCTCGGCTGGCGCCGTCGGTTGGATGTCAGCGTGATGGCCCGCAGCGCGGAGTCCCTGCTCGGCGAGCACGACTTCGCAGCGTTTTGCCGTCCGCGTATGGGCGGTTCGACGATTCGGACGCTGCAATCGCTCGACGTCCGCCGTGAGGTCTGCGGGGAGGTGAGCTGCACCGCCCAAGCCGACGCGTTCTGCCATTCGATGGTGCGATCGCTCGTGGGGGCGTTGCTTGCGGTCGGAGATGGTCGTCGCCCGCCGGACTGGATGGACACCCTGCTGGCCCGCACGTCCCGGGCCGACGAGGTTGCGGTCGCTGCGGCCCACGGGTTGACGCTCGTGGCCGTCGGCTATCCGTCGCCCGATCAGTACGCGGCTCAAGCGGCGGTCGCCCGCAGACGACGAGGCGGTTAGGGCGGGCGACGCCCTAGTGGCTCATACCAGGAACGCGAGCTTGTCTCGGCTGCACCAGTCCAGCATCGCGGGCCATGGCCCATATCCGGCCGCCACGTTCAGGTGGCCACCGCCGGGCACCACCGTCGTCGGCAGCCGCAACGGAAGTCCATAGGCGACCTGTGCTCCCTCGGGGCAGTAGGGATCATCCGTTCCGCAGGCCAGCACAGTCCCGTCCGCCGCCCGGCGGACTTCGTCAATGAGCAGCGGGACGGGCAGAAAGTCCGCCAGTGCGGGAACAGTCGTGCGCGGCGACGGCGGGGCGACGAGAGCCACCCGCGCGGGTCGCGGCGCAGTCGGGGCGCCGGCAACGTGGTGCAACCAGAGCAGGCAGCTGAGCGAGTGACAGACGACGTCGAATTCCCCGTCGGCCAAGCCGTCGAGCGTGGTGCGAAGGACGTCGAGCCAGGCCAACCGCTCGGGTTGGTTCGCGTCGGGTAGCTCGGGATATCGAACTTCGCGGCCGGCGGCCTGCAACTGCTCGGCCAGCCAGGTCTGCCAGTGTTCGGGTTCGTTGCCGTCCAGTCCGTGCAAGATCACCGTGGGCGCCGTCCGAGTCGCACGTCTGGGCACGTCCGGCAGCGTAGAGGATCATCCCGCTGATGATCTTGACGATGTCGTCGCAGAAAGCGACCCGGCCGTCGCCGCGACGCGACGTCCCCGGCAACGCGCGGGACCGTACTCGAAAGTGTCGACAGCGGAGGATCACCATTCGGGTACGGACCGCGAAGGCAGCGGCCCTCAGTCACCGGTGAATCACACATCCATAGGTTGAAGTTTCTGTAGGTCGGCTATCGCGAGGCCGGGCCGCAAGGCAGCGTTGCGTAATCGCACGGTGATGACTCGGCACCACTGGTTACCGTCTCGGGCCGGAACGCCCGATCTGGCGTCATGCGCATCTCGTACCGTCCGGCGATGGTGAGTAGTATCCCGCGGATATGCCACGTGATCGGGCAACTCGTCCCGTCCGTGCCTAATGGCCTTGGAGGCGCCACTTGCGATGACTGGCAGGCACAGCGCTCGGATCGCCAGCCGTGTTCGTCTGCGGGCCCCTTCGCCACACAGAGGTCGACGTATCGCTTTAGTAGCCGCCGTGGCCGTCGTAATCGCAGCGGCAGCGGTGACCGTCACGGTCTTGCGAACGGACCACACATCTGGACCACCTGCAGCGGTCACGAGTTCTTACACCTGCCAGAACGGAGTGCCGCTCAGTGTCATCACCGCGCCGCAGGTTCAAGCGGCGACCCAGGCCGTCGCCGACGCATGGGCCGCGACCAGGCCGACCGTGAACGGAAAGTGCATCACGGTCACGGTCGACCAGGAAAACCCCAGTGCGGCAGTCCAATCGCTTGGCGTCTCGCCGGCGAACACGGTCTGGATTCCCGATTCTCGATTCTGGGCGGACCAGTTGCGCGGGGCCAATCCGGCGCTCCGCTCGACGGTCACGGTCAGCGGCTCGGTCGGCAGTTCACCGCTCGTGGTGGCAACGGCGCCATCCCGCGCGACGTCAATCGCCGCTGCGGCCAAGACGGGATGGGCCGGCGTCTTGATGGGGCCGGCCGTTGTCGCCGTGCCCGATCCCCTGACCACAACAGAAGGCGCGTTGTCCGCTCTCGCCGTGCAGTCCGCCGTCGGATCGCGCCCGGACTCGTCGGCCATGTTGGTCGGTGCATTTGGGCGACTGGCGACGACTGTGATAGCAGCAGACGGTCCGACCGGCTTCAACGCGATGCAGAGTAGCCCAGCATCGGCGCCGGCATTCGTCGCCAGCGAGCAGGACGTCGTGCAAGCCAACCGGGGCAAGAAGGCGCCGATGGTGTCGGCCGTATATCCCAATGGTCCGACGCCGGTGCTCGACTTTCCGGTCGTCCGGATAACCCTGCCGAACGCCGACCTCAACGTCGCCGCGGCCCAAACGCTGTTCGTCTCGCAGCTCGGCACCACCGCCGCCCGTATGGCGTACTCCGAGGCCGGGCTGCGCGCAGACCCCCGCCTACCGCTCGGGGCCGGGGAGAACGCCATCGGGGCGGCGCAACGTCCAGTTACTGCGGCTTCCTCGCCCGCTGCCGCTCAAGTCGCCGTGGCCTCACGGCTCTGGGTCGCCGCGGTCAAGCCGTCCAACCTGCTCGCCGCGATCGACGTGTCAGGGTCGATGGGCGATACCTCGGGCACGGCGCTCAGCAAGATCGCGTTGGCGGCCGCGGCGGCTCGGACGGCGATGACGATCGTGCCGGACAGCTGGACGCTCGGCCTATGGGCGTTCTCGGCCCACGATCCGCCCGCAACGGACTGGACCGAGCTCGCACCGCTCGCCAACGTCGGTAGCTCCCGAGCGCAGCTGGCCGCAGCGGCCGCGACATTGCCGGCGCGCGTCGGCGGCAACACCGGGCTGTACGACACCGCATGGGCCGCCTACCAGGACGTCACCCGCAATTACAACCCGGCAGACGTCAACGTCGTGGCCATCCTTACTGATGGTGCGAATGTAGATCCGAACGGCATTGACCTACCCACCCTAACGTCGAGACTCAAGGCGACCTACAACCCGGCGCGGCCCGTGCGGATAGTGACGATAGGGATCGGGGCACAGGCAGACGCTGGTGCGTTACGAGCGATATCCAACGTCACCCATGGCCAGTCGTACATCGTGCTCGATCCGGCAGACATCAGGAGCGTGCTGCTGCAGTCGATCGTCGCGAACAATTGACGGCCGTCTCCTACAGCACGGCACCCGGATTCAGAATCCCCTGTGGATCAAGCGCATTCTTTATCCGACGGCTGACTTCCATGACGTCCGTTCCGACGTAGCCCGGCAGCCATGCCTTCTTCAGTCGCCCGACCCCGTGCTCACCGGTGATCGTGCCGCCGAGCGATGTCGCGAGGTCCATAACCTCGCCGAATGCCACCTCGGCGCGCGCAGTGGCATCCGGATCGGTCGCGTCGTAGACGATGAGCGGGTGGGTGTTTCCGTCGCCTGCGTGGGCAACGACGGCAATGCGGGTATCGCGGGCCGCCGCGATCCGCTCGACGCCACGGACGAGCGCCGGCAGGGCAGGCAACGGAACGCCGACATCTTCGAGCAGCAGGTCGCCGAGCTTCTCGACCGCGGGGAAGGCCGCCCGGCGTGCCGCGGCGAACATCTCGCCCTCAGCCGGATCGTCGGTCGTGAACAGCTCAGTCGGCTCGTATCGCCCACACGCTTGGGCCATCAGGCCGACCTCGGTCGACGCGGCGCCACCTGGCGCATCCGACCGCGCGATCAGCAACGCGCCCGCGGAGCGATCGAGACCCATGCCAATGAAGTCCTCGACCGCGTTGATCGACGCGTTGTCCATCAGTTCGAGCATGGACGGACGCAGCGTCGACACGATCGCCAGGACCGCGCCCGCCGCAGCCTCGATGGAGCTGAACGACGCGACCAGCGTGCTCGCCGGCGGCGGGGCCGGAACCAATCGGAGCGTCAGTTCGGTGATGACGCCGAGAGTCCCCTCACTTCCCACGAACAACTTGGTCAGCGATAATCCGGCGACGTCCTTCAACCGCGGACCACCGAGACGCAAGGCGGTGCCGTCGGCCATGACCACCTGCATGCCCAGCACGTAGTCGGTCGTGACGCCGTACTTGACGCAGCACAGGCCGCCGGCGTTGGTAGCGGCATTTCCGCCGATCGAACACATCTCGAACGAGGAAGGATCCGGCGGGTACCACAAGCCTTTGGCGGCCGCGGCCTGCTTCACCTCGACGTTGAGCGCGCCGGGCTGGGCAACGGCAACGCGGGTGGGGACGTCGACCAAGACCTCACGCATCCGTTCGAGGCTGAGCACAATGCAGCCGTCGACCGCACTCGACCCCCCGGACAGTCCGCTACCGGCGCCGCGCGGCACAACCGGTATGCCATGTCTGGACGCCCACACGAGCACTGCTTGGACGTCCGCCGTGCAGGTGGCCCGGACGACAGCCACGGGTCGGCCGGCGTTCGGATCCCGCGCCCAGTCCCGGCGGTACCCCTCCGTGATAGCAGCGTCGGTGACCAAGGCGCCGGCTGGGAGCGCATCCCCAAGTTCGGACAGCTCGGTTGTAGTGGCCGTCATACCGGCGATTGTGCCCTTATATCCGATGCCAGGCAGGTGGCTGTACGGGAAACTAGTGTACTGCGCCATTAATTCGTGTGATAAGTCGTTGGAGTGATTCGAGGATCTGTTCGGCGGTCTTGGTCCAGACGAAGGGTTTCGGGTTCTCGTTCCAGGTCTTGGCCCAGGTGCGTAGGTCGGCTTCGAGTGCTTGGACCGAGGTGTGGTTGCCTCGGCGGATCAGCTGGTTGGTGAGGTAGGCGAACCAGCGTTCGACCTGGTTGAGCCAGCTGGAGCTGGTTGGGGTGAAGTGCATGTGGAAGCGGGGGTGGCTGGTCAGCCAGGCCGTGATCGTCGGGGTCTTGTGGGTGCCGTAGTTGTCGGCGACGACGTGTACCTGCAGATGGGTGGGGACCTCGGCGTCGATCTTGGCGAGGAACTTCTTGAACTCGCTCGCGCGGTGGCGGCGGTGCACGGCCGAGATCACCGTGCCGTCGGTGATGTTGAACGCGGCGAACAGGCTGGTCACGCCGTGGCGGACGTAGTCGTGGGTGCGTTTCTCCGGCATGCCCGGCATCATCGGCAACACCGGCTGACTGCGAGCCAGGGCTTGCACCTGACTTTTCTCGTCCACACACAACACAACGGCGCTCTCTGGCGGATCGAGGTAGAGGCCGACCACATCGAAGACCTTCTCCACGAACAGCGGATCAGCCGACAGCTTGAACGTCTCGGCCCGGTGCGGCTTGAGCTCAAAGGCCCGCCAGATCCGCCCGATCGTCGACTTCGACAAACCGCTGCGCTCAGCCATCGCCGCCCGCGACCAATGCGTGGCATTCGTCGGTGTCGACTCCAACGTCGCCACCACGACCTCCTCGACCTGGTCCACCGTGATCGTCGGCGGACGACCCGGGCGAGGCTCGTCGACCAGCCCGCCCAGGCGATCAGCGACGAACCGACGACGCCACTTGTTCACCGTGTTCGGCGCCACCCCAAGATCAGCCGCGACCCGCGTGTTCAACGCACCCGGCGCCGCACAGGCCAGCACGATCCGCGACCGCAGCGCCAAACCCGCAGCCGACTTCCGCCGCCGCGACCACCGCAGCAACTGCTCGCGCTCAGCATCGCTCAATACCAGCGACGTCTTCGGTCGCCCAGTCCTGGCCACCGACCAAGCCTACAACTTTCAATACGAATTAATGGCGCAGTACACTAGTCAATCGTGGGGTATATCGAGGTCGTCGGCGCACGTTGCGTGCTCCCGGATGGCCGAGTGTTGCTCGACGACGTGAACTTCCGGGTCGGCGAGGGCAGCAAGGCCGCCCTGGTCGGAGCCAATGGTGCCGGCAAGACGACCCTGCTGCGGGTCATATCGGGTGACCTGAGCCTCCAGGCGGGGAACGTGGCCCGCTCCGGCGGTCTCGGCGTGATGCGCCAATTCATCGGTTCCGTGCGGGACGCCACCACCGTGCAGGAATTCCTGGTGGGACTGGCGCCTGCGCCAGTGCGCGAAGCCTGGGCTGCTGTGGAGACCGCGGAGCTTGCCCTCATGGACCGGGAAGATGAACGGCGCCAGTTGGACTACGCGCATGCCCTCACGCACTGGGGCGATGTAGGGGGCTACGACGCCGAGGTGCTGTGGGACACCGTCGTGGTCGCGGCGCTGGGAATGCCGTTCGACCGCGGCAAGTACCGTGAGATGGCGACCCTGTCCGGCGGCGAGCAGAAGCGGCTCGCCGTCGAGGCCTTGCTGCGTGGGCCGGATGAAGTGCTCCTTCTCGACGAGCCCGACAACTATCTGGACGTCCCGGGCAAGCGGTGGCTCGAGGTTCGTCTGCGCGAGACGGCCAAGACCGTGCTCTTCGTGAGCCACGATCGCGAGTTGCTCGCGCAGGTTGCCGACCGGATCGTCACGGTTGAGGGCGCCACTGTCTGGGTGCACGGCGGCGGGTTTGCGTCCTACCACGAGGCCAGATCGGCTAAGCATGAACGAATGGCCGAGCTGCGTCGTCGATGGGAGGAGGAACACTCTCGGCTGATCGAGTTGGTGCGCACGCTGCAACAGCAGGCGAAAGTCAGCGAGGCCATGGCCCCGAAGTACCGCGTCATGGCCCGCCGGCTCGAGCGATTCGAGGCGGCTGGACCTCCGCCGGACAAACCGACCGAGCAACGGGTCACGATGCGGCTGCGCGGCGGCCGTACCGGCGTGCGCGCGGTGATCTGCGAGGGCCTGGAGCTCGTCGGGCTCATGCGCCCATTCGACACGGAGATCTTCTATGGCGAACGGATCGGGGTTCTCGGCGCGAACGGGGCCGGAAAGTCGCACTTCCTTCGGCTGCTCGCTGGCGAGCCGGTGGCCGCGTCCGGGGCATGGCGGCTTGGCGCGCGGGTCGTGCCGGGCCGATTCGCTCAGACCCATGCCCACCCGGCCTGGACGGGCCGGACGCTCGTGGATCTGCTCTGGCATGGCGAGCCGGGACGAGATGGAGTTGATCGTGGACGGGCGATCGCAGCGCTACGCCGGTATGGCCTGCAGCAGCAGGCGGACCAGACGTTTGGTTCCTTGTCGGGCGGGCAGCAGGCCCGCTTCCAGATTCTGCTGCTAGAACTGTCCGGAACGACATTGCTCCTCCTCGACGAGCCCACTGACAACCTCGATGTGATCAGCGCCGACGCACTCGAAGAGGCGCTGGCAGAATTCGAGGGCACCGTGCTCGCCGCCACCCACGATCGGTGGTTCGCTCGATCGTTTCAGCGCTTTCTGGTATTCGGTGCCGACGGCGCAGTGTACGAATCGGACGAGCCAATGTTCGACGAGGCGCGAGTCAATCGGCCGGCGCCGTAGACACCGCTTGCACCTTTGGGGCACGGTTTGCGCCCAGCACCATCGAGAACCAGTCGGAGCCGGCCCGGCCGACTTGCCATCATCACCCGACAGGGCCTCCCGACCAAGCTCTGGCGCAAGTCGATCGCACGGATCGGTTAGTAGCACCGATCGGTAAGTAGTCGGCCATTGTTTGCATACCGCCAGGCGACTGCTAGCCGCGCGTAGACTGGCGCCCGGACGTTGGCGGCTTTCCCGTCATCCCCGGGCGCTCGGAGAACCGATGACGAGCCACACCAATAACGACGGGCATTTCAGCAGCGGGCGTGAGCGGATCAGCCAAGCTGCATACGAGCTGTTCAGTCGCGACGGTACGCAGAGAGTCGGTATCGACGCCGTTATTGCTCACGCCGGCGCGGCGAAGATGACGCTGTACCGCAACTTCCGCTCGAAAGACGAGCTGATTCTGGACTTTTTGCGGCGGCGCGAGCAACTGTGGACGCGGGAATGGTTGCAGGCCGAGGCGCAGAAGCGGGGCCGCACGCCGCAGACGCGGCTGCTGGCGATATTCGAGGTGTTCGGCGAATGGTTCGCCGATCCGGAATTCGACGGCTGTGCATTCCTGACCACAATGATCGAGATCAAAGATCCGGACAGCCCGGTGCGGCAAGCGAGCGTTCAACACCTGGCCAACATCAGGGAATTCATCAAGGTGCTCGCGGCCGACGCCGGTATCTCGGACACCGATGCGTTCGCTCGACAGTGGCACATTCTCATGAAGGGCTCGATCATGGCCGCCCACGAGGGCGACCTTGCGGCCGCCTGTCACGCCCGGCGACTCGGCGTGCTGCTCTTGCGCAGTCATGACTTAGACGTCGAGTAGCGCTCATTGCTCGCCCGGGTCGGCGTCTGCAGAGAATCGAGGTACCGGCCGATGGCACTGGGTGTCCGCGCCGGCTTCGGCTAGATTTGGCCCGGGTCCGGATCGGCCGGTATCGTAAATGGTTGGTGCGTCGCACCCCGCGTTGTGCTGTGCGCGCCGAGCAGCCTCTAGCGAGTACCTCCCGGCGCGGCGTGCCGGAAGCCGGCTCGCGCTCATACGTTTACGAAGAAGGCAGGACAGTGTCGCTCAGCACCAGGACGTACAGCCCCAAGCCCGGCGAGGTGACGCGCCGGTGGTACGTGATCGACGCCGACGCCGCGGTGCTTGGCCGGCTGGCCTCGCACGCCGCTACCCTGCTGCGCGGAAAGCACAAGCCGCAGTATGCGCCGCATGTGGACACCGGCGACTTTGTGGTGATCGTCAACGCGGAGAAGGTGTCGCTATCTGGCTCCAAGCGCGACGAATTTCGTTACCGCCACTCCGGCTACCCAGGTGGCCTGTCGAAGCGGACGGTCGGAGAGCTGCTGGAAACCAAGCCGGAGCGGGTGGTCGAGCTAGCCGTCAAGGGAATGCTCCCCAAGAACACCCTGGGTCGTAAGCAGTTGAAGAAGCTCAAGGTGTACGCCGGCCCGCATCACCCGCACCAGGCCCAGAAGCCTGAGCCGTTCCAGATCACCCAGATCGCCCAGTAACTCGAGGATATTGATGACCAGCCTTCATCCCGCTCCGATCGTCGGTCGCCGCAAGGAAGCCATCGTTCGAGTCCGGCTCATGCCGGGCACCGGCCAGTTCACGCTGAACGGCCGCAGCATGGACAGCTACTTCCCGAACAAGGTGCACCAGCAGCTCATCCGAGAGCCGCTTGTCACACTCGACCGGGATGGGCAATACGACGTGATCGCCAGCCTGCGGGGTGGTGGCGTCACCGGCCAAGCCGGCGCACTTCGCTTGGCCATCGCGCGGGCACTCATCGATCTGCAGCCGGACGACCGCCCAGCCCTCAAGAAGGCAGGTTTCCTCACTCGCGACCCACGGGTGAAGGAGCGCAAGAAGTACGGCCTCAAGAAGGCGCGCAAGGCCCCCCAGTACTCGAAGCGCTGATCTGGTCCGCGCGTGGGCCGCTACTTCGGCACTGACGGCGTTCGCGGTCTCGCGAACGGTGATCTCACTCCCGAGCTCGCCCTCGGCATCTCCGGCGCAGCTGCCCGCGTGTTGATAGGGCACGATCCGGGGGACCGTCCGCTCGCCGTCGTTGGGCGGGACCCTCGCGCGAGCGGCGAGATGCTGGAGGCAGCCGTCGTGGCCGGCCTTGCCGCAGCCGGCGCCGATGTGCTGCGGGTGGGAGTGTTGCCGACCCCGGCAGTCGCCTTCCTGACCGCCGACCTGCGGGCCGACCTGGGCGTCGTCCTGTCGGCTAGTCACAACCCGATGCCGGACAACGGGATCAAGCTTTTCGCTCGGGGCGGTCGCAAGCTACCGGACGACCTGGAAGCGGAGATCGAGGAGGTCTACGACGCCGGAGTAGCGGTCGACCGACCGGTCGGAGCCGCGGTCGGCCGGGTCCGGGACGCCGACGGGGCCACGGATCGCTACCTCGATCACTTGCAGCAGGCCATGCCGCGGCCACTTCGCGGGCTGCACGTCGTCGTCGATTGCGCGCACGGCGCTGCCTCGGTCGTCGCACCTCTGGCATACCGACGAGCTGGTGCCCGCGTCACCGCGCTGGCGGCAGAGCCGGACGGGTTCAACATCAACGACGGCGTCGGCTCAACCCACATCGACCAGCTGACCAAACACGTCGTGGCCGAGGGCGCGGATCTGGGCATTGCCCACGACGGCGATGCCGACCGCTGCCTTGCCGTCGACGCGAACGGCGAGATCGTCGACGGTGACCAGATCCTCGCGATCTGCGCGCTGGCGTTGCAATCGGCCGGGCAGTTGCGAGAGAGCACCGTTGTCGCCACAGTGATGACCAATCTCGGACTCCATCTGGCCATGCAGAAGGCCGGCGTTCGCGTGGTGACCACCGCGGTCGGCGACCGCTACGTGCTGGACGCGCTGGTCGAACAGGGACTGTCCCTCGGCGGCGAGCAAAGCGGACACATCGTCTTCATGGACGCGGCGACGACCGGCGACGGGCTGCTCACCGCCCTGCGGGTGATGGGCTGCATGGCGTCGTCCGGACGGCCCCTCGCCGAGCTTGCCGCAGTTGTCCGGCGACTGCCCCAGGTCCTGCTGAACGTCCCAGTCACGGACAAGACGGCCGTGGCCGCGTCGGCGGAGGTGGCCGCTGCTGTGGCGGCCGCCCGGCTGGAGCTTGGCACCGATGGGCGGATCCTGCTCCGTCCGTCAGGCACCGAGGAGCTTGTCCGGGTCATGGTCGAGGCGCCCACCCAATCACAGGCGACGCACGTCGCTCGACGCGTCGCGGACGTGGTCGAAGCCCAATGACAGGCGGCCCTGTGAGGCCGTTGAACCGGATTTCGCCGACCCTGCGGCCGTCCGCGATGCTAGATAGGTCATGCCCACCACAACCGACGCCAAAATGAGTCAGGATGACCCCCCTAGCCAGCGGCACCGCCTCGATCTCTCGGTCACGCAGGTGGTCGCCAGCGCGTTCGCCGCGGTTACCGCGACGATCGGCGCTTCCTTTCTCGGCGTAGCCGGGACGGTCATTGGCGCCGCGGTTGCAAGTGTTTTGACCGTCGTTGCCAATGCGGTCTATATCGCCTCACTGCACCGCACGCGAGACCGACTCGCCGGCATGGTGCCTGCCCAGACCGGATCCCGTGCCATCCCGTGGCCCGGCGCACGCGGTACCGCGTGGCGCAAGGTCCGAGGCCGACCCATTCCCTGGCGAGCTGTCGCCGTCGGGGCGCTGGCTGTGTTCGCTGTGCTCGTCGGATTGATCACCATCGTCGAGGCCACCGCTGGGCGTCCGCTCAGCGACATTCTCCGCAACCAACCCGGGGCCGGCACGTCGTTCCTCGGCGGCGACTCAGGTGGCGGCGGATCGAGCACGCCGACGCACGCCCCTTCTGCCTCGGTGACCAGTTCACCGCAGGCCCCTGCCTCGACCCCGCCAACGGCGACACCGAGCACGCCGAGCAGCGTGCCGAGTTCCAGCTCACCGGCCGCGAGCGTCTCTGCGGTCCCTTCCTCAAGCGCGGCACAAGGAACCGGCACGCCTACGCCCTGAGAAGCTAAGGCGTCGCGCCGTCTCGGGTGACGGCATCCTCGGGCGGCGGGACAGAAATGGCTTCGGGCTCGTCGCCAGGCAGCGCTTCAGCGAGCTCCGGCGCCTTTGTCGGGGCACCGGCGATGAGGTCCATCGTGCGGATTCGAAACCGGTCCATTTTGCCGTGCCACCGTCCCTCTCGGCGCACCGCCCGAGCCATGCGCTTCGGGCGCGCTTCATATCGCCAGCGCGACCAGACGCTCCGCGGCCGGGCGAGGCGAATGGCCCCAACAAATACGAATAGCGGGATCATGATGCCCAACAGGGCAGTCCACATCTTGCCCTTGAGCAGCGTGATGACGACCAGGAACAACGTGATCGTCCAGGTGGCGGCAAGCGTCCAGTGCGTGTCATCCGGACTTCGGCCGCCAAGCGGGACCTCGCCTACCAACAGCAGCGCGATAAGTAACACCGACAGGAGCACGGCGTCGAGCGAGCGCCTGCCCTCCTCGGACCAGTAGACATCCTCCAGATGGAGGATCAGCGCGAACTCGTCCAGCACCAGTCCGACGCCAATTCCGAACAGCAGCGCCAACAGCTCACGGAACGGACGCCCCTCGCCCCGCAGCGCGAAGTTGGCGATGCCGCCCATGAGCAAGAAGACGAGGCCGAAGACCACGTGATGTAGGTGCATGCCGCCCGGGGTCACGTTCCCGGGCCACCACTTCACCTGCGCGCGGATCATGCGGGTGCTGAATCGGATGAACAAGAACGAACCCACCACGCCAACGAACACCCAGAACAGCAGTTCGCGGCCGGATCGCACGATGTGGTGTTGATAGGCGTCGAGCAGCCAGTGCCACATGGGCGTCCTCCTCTTGCCCTATGGTCGCCCCCCGGTGACCGGTGTCCAGCTTGACACGTCGGGTGAAGAATCGCGCCCGAGCCGGCGGGGGCAGCTCGGTCGTTGGAAACGCGTTAAGTGCCGTACCCTCTCTTCCCATGTGCGGAATCGTCGGCTACGTCGGACGCCGCGACGCGTTGGAGGTCGTTCTCAACGGCTTGCGACTGCTCGAATACCGCGGATACGACTCCGCGGGCGTCGCCGTGATCGACCGCGACGGCGTGTTGCAGGTCGCGAAGAAGGCCGGACGAATCGAGAATCTCGAGAAGGAGCTCGAGCGACCGGCCGATCAACGGGACGAGCGGCATCGGGCACACTCGGTGGGCAACTCACGGCGCCCCCAACGACTGTAATGCCCACCCACACACCGACATGACTGGCCGCATAGCGGTTGTGCATAACGGCATCATCGAAAACCACGGCGAGCTGCGAGCTGGCTTGGAAGCCGACGGCGTGGAGTTCACCAGCGAGACCGATACCGAGGTCGTCGCGCATCTGGTTGCTCGGACGGTGCAGGTCACGGGCAGTTCACTCGGGGAGGCCGTCCGGGCTGTGTGCCGCCAGTTGGCCGGCGCCTTCACGTTGGTTGTCATCGACAGGGACCAGCCGGACGTGGTCGTCGGAGCTCGGCGCAATTCACCCTTGGTGCTCGGCGTCGGCGAAGGGGAGATGTTCCTCGGCAGCGACGTGGCCGCCTTCATCGAGTTCACCCGGCAAGCGGTTGAACTCGGCCAGGACCAGGTCGTGGAGATCTGGCCCGGTCGTTATGCGATCACGTCGTTCGATGGGCAATCCGTCGACGGGGTGCACTTTCACGTTGGCTGGGACCTGGCTGCCGCCGAGAAGGGCGGCTTCGACTACTTCATGCTTAAGGAGATCCAGGAGCAGCCGCGCGCGGTTGCCGACACCCTGCGCGGCCACCTGGCCGGTGGGCAGATCGTGCTGGACGAGCAGCGAGTCGACCGTCAGGACTTTCGCGACGTCGACAAGGTCTTCGTTGTCGCCTGCGGCACGGCCTACCACTCTGGTCTCATCGCCAAGCACGCGATTGAGCACTGGACCCGGGTTCCCGTCGAGGTCGAGATGGCCTCCGAGTTCCGCTACCGCGACCCGGTCCTGGATCGGCAGACGCTCGTCGTGGCGATCAGCCAGTCCGGCGAGACCGCGGACACCTTGGAGGCGGTGCGACACGCCAGGTCGCAGCGCGCGAAGGTGCTGTCGATCTGCAATACGAACGGGGCGCAGATCCCACGGGAGTCCGACGCCGTGCTCTATACGCATGCCGGGCCCGAGATCGGGGTGGCCGCGACCAAGACGTTTACCGCCCAGGTCGCGGCCGTGAGCCTCGTGGGGCTCGCGCTCGCGCAGGCGCGGGGCACCAAGTATGGCGACGAGATCAGCCGCGAGTATGCGGCGCTCGCCGGGATGCCGGAGCTGATGGCGCAGACGCTCGGCGTCGTGGAACCAGTCCGCGAATTGGCGCGCGAGATAGCGCAGGCCAAGGCTGTGCTGTTCCTGGGCCGCGGCGTGGGCTATCCGGTTGCACTCGAGGGCGCACTCAAGCTGAAGGAGCTCGCGTACATGCACGCCGAGGGCTTTCCCGCCGGCGAGCTGAAGCACGGTCCGATTGCTCTCGTCGAGGAGGGGCTGCCGGTCGTCATCGTCATGCCCTCACCGACCGGTCGGCCTGAGCTGCACCGGAAGATGCTGTCCAACATCGCCGAGATCCGCGCTCGTGGCGCGCGCACGGTCGTCGTAGCCGAGCTGGGTGACGAGGCTGCTCGCGCGCATTCGGCCCATCTGATCGAAGTACCAGCCACGCCAAGCCTGTTCGCCCCGCTCGTCACCACGATCCCGTTGCAGGTCCTGGCCGCCGAGATCGCCCAGGCCCGAGGCTACGACGTCGACAAGCCACGCAATCTGGCCAAGTCCGTCACCGTCGAATAGCTGCCTCACGCGCAATTCATCGTTGACGCCCGACCGACGTACGCGGATCGTGTCCGCATGGCGACGCTGATGACGCAGTACGTGATGGGCAAGATGGGAGAACTCCGCTTTCAGCCGACGGCCAAGCGCATTCGGGTGCTCGCTGACGGCGAGACCGTCGCCGATACCACCCAAGCCGTACTCGTATGGGAGCCCAGGCGGGTGACCCCGCAGTACGCCGTTCCGGCTGCCGACCTCCAGGCCGATCTGGTCGAGGCGGCACGGGATGAGGATGCCCGCGAGGTGGGCGTCGTGATATCGGCTGGCGGACCACCCGTGGTGGACCCGCGAAGCTCGTTCGGGTTCCATACGACCGATGGTCAGCAGCTAACCATCCGCACTGCGCGCGGCGACCGGGTCGGCGCCGGCTATCGAGTTGCCGACTCAGACCTCGACGGCCTCGTGGTCCTGGACTTCGATGCTTTCGACTGGCTCGAGGAGGAGGAACCTCTGGTCGCGCATCCGCGGGATCCGTTCCATCGTATCGATGTGCGCCGCAGCTCCCGTCGCGTGCGTGTCGAGTTGGCTGGTGCGGTGCTGGCCGAGTCGGCGCGCCCGCGGGTGCTCTTCGAGACGCTGCTGCCGGAACGGTTCTACCTGCCGGCCGAGGACGTTCGATTCGACCTGCTCACCCCGACCGATACCGCGACCTCCTGCGCCTACAAAGGAACCGCGCGTTACTGGTCCTATGCGCCCCCTGGCGACGCCGGCGTCGACATCTGCTGGCAATATCCCGAGCCGCTCGACGACGCAGAGAAGATCAGCGGGATGGTGGCGTTCTTCAACGAGCGGGTCGACTTGACCGTCGACGGCGAGCCGCGCGAGCGGCCGGTGTCTCCGTGGTCGCGCCGATCTGCGGCTGGCTAAGGACGACCTCGGAGCGTCGGTTCCCGCGCATTGGTGTGACTGGTGTTGCCGTTGAGGCGCTGACAACCGGACTTGTGTACCACCGCAGCGCGGGAAGTGACGGTCCGGCGGGACGGTGCGCGCGGCGCGCATGAGCTCGGTCACGCGGTCGGGCGGGGCGCGGGCCGCTAGCATCGCCAGGGTGAGTGACCACCCAGTTTCCGAGTCCGTCGACGTGCTGATCGTCGGCGCCGGTCCGGTGGGCTTGTTCGGGGCCTACTACGCCGGGGTGCGCACTCTGTCGGTGGCCGTGCTGGACTCGCTCGAGGAGCCTGGCGGGCAGATCACCGCGATGTACCCGGAGAAAGCGATCTTCGACGTCGCGGGGTTTCCGGCGATCCGGGGCCGCGAGCTGGTCGACCAGCTGGTGGCGCAGGCGGCGCCGTTCTCGCCGAGCTACTGGCTCGGCCATCAGGCCGTTGGACTCGAGCGGGGCGACGGGAAGTTCGCGGTGACCACGTCGGTCGGCAGGCGGATCGAATGCCGGGCGATCGTGATCACCGGCGGGATCGGCACGTTCACGCCCCGGCCGCTGCCGGTAGGCCAGGAGTATCTCGGCCGCGGACTCGTGCACTTCGTACCGGACCCAGCCGCATACGCCGGGCAGCACATCGTCGTCGTCGGAGGCGGCGACTCCGCCGTCGACTGGGCATTGCTTCTCGAACCCATCGCCAAGGCGGTGACACTCGTGCATCGCCGGGCGCAGTTCCGCGCCCACCCGCACTCCGTGGAGTTGCTGCAAGCGTCGACGATCGACCTGCTGACCGACGCCCAGATCGCGGCGGTGCTCGGCGACCCGGATGTGACCGAGGTCGACATCAAGGTTGCCGGCGACATCCATCGCCTCTCCTGCGACAAGCTGGTTGCCGCTCTCGGCTTCACCGCGAATCTCGGGCCCTTGCTCGAATGGGGCATCGAGATCGCGGGCCGGCGGCATATCGCGGTCGACACCAAGGGGGCGACATCCGTCCCCGGCGTGTACGCGGCCGGCGACATCGTCGACTACGAGGGCAAGATTCGGCTGATCGCCACCGGTTTCGGTGAGGTTGCCACTGCGGTCAACAACGCCGCGTCATACCTCAACCCGTCGGTGTCCGCGTTCCCCGGACACCTATCGGACTACGCGCCGCCGGGCGCCACAGCGTCGCCGACCGCGTGATCGTCGGCGTCGGGATCGACGTGGTTCCGGTGGAACGGTTCGCCGGTGCCCTCGCCCGCACGCCGACCTTGGCCGACCGGTTGTTCACCCCGAAGGAGCGGATGACCGACTCCGGTGGCGCGCGGTCGGCCGAGTCGCTGGCCGCGCGGTTCGCGGCGAAGGAGGCGCTCGCCAAGGCGTTGGGTGCCCCCGGCGGCATGCGCTGGACGGACGCGGAGATCGTGGCCGACGACGCCGGGCGTCCGCATCTCATCGTCACCGGAACCGTCGCGGCCCGAGCCGCCGCCCTAGGCGTTCAGCACTGGCACGTCTCGCTCTCGCACGACGGCGGCATCGCGTCGGCGACCGTGATCGCTGAGGGAGGCTGACGTGCACGGCGTGTGGACGGTCGAGCAGGTCCGGGGCGCCGAGTCGGCCCTGATGGCTACGCTGCCCGAGGGCGCGCTCATGCAGCGTGCCGCGCACGCGGTCGCCCGCCTTTGCGGTGACCTCCTCGGATCGACGTACGGCGCCTCCGTCGTACTGCTCGTCGGCAGCGGATCCAACGGCGGCGACGCCCTTCATGCCGGCGCAAAGCTCGCCCGCCGCGGCGCGCAAGTCACCGCGATCTTGCTGCAGCCGGATCGCGCCCACCCTGGCGGCCTCGCTGCACTGCGCCGCGAACACGGCCGCGTCCAGGACGCAGCGGATGCGGAACCCACCATCGAGCGAGCTGACGTCGTCATAGACGGGATTCTCGGCATCGGTGGCAAGGGCGATCTGCGTGCCGCGGCCGCAAGGACGGCCGCGGTCGCGGCCGATCGGCTGACGGTCGCCGTCGATCTGCCCTCCGGAGTCGACGCTGATACGGGCTGGGTCGGCGAGCACGCCATTCGAGCCGACGCCACCGTGACGTTCGGCGCGCTCAAACCAGGCCTGGTGAGCGGCGCTGGAGCGCAACGGGCGGGCGAGGTCCGGCTCGTCGACATCGGGCTGGCGAAAACGCTGCCCGAAACGACGATCCACGTACTCGAGGAGGACGACGTCGCCGCCCTCCTTCCGCAACCGACCGCCGCCGACGACAAGTACACGCGGGGCGTGGCCGGCATTATCGCCGGCTCGCCGCAGTACCCCGGTGCGGGAGTGCTGTGCACCGGATCGGCGCTCTACGGCGGTTCCGGAATGGTGCGCTATCTCGGGCTGGCGGAGGACGAGGTACGTGCCCGCTACCCGGAGGTGGTGGCGCATCCAGACGCCCGGCCGCACGAAGTTCAGGTGCAGGCCTGGGCGGTGGGCTCTGGTCTGGGGACCGGCGACGCCGCCTTGGCGTTGCTCTCTGAGGCGTTAGCCACCGACATCCCCGCCGTCGTCGATGCTGACGCGATCACGCTCGTCGCGCAATCGCCCGGCCTGGTCCGCAACCGGAGGGCGGCCACCGTGCTCACGCCGCATGACCGCGAGTTCGCGCGGGTGGCCGGCGAGGTGACCGCGGACCGGATCGGATCCGCCCGACGGGCAGCCGCCGACCTCGGCGCGACCGTGCTGCTGAAGGGCAACGCCACCGTGGTCGCCGACCCCGATGGTCGGGTCTTCGTGAACCCGACCGGAACTCCATGGCTCGCCACCGCCGGCAGCGGCGATGTGCTGAGCGGGCTGATCACGTCACTCCTCGCCGCCGGTCTGGCGCCTGGTGCGGCAGCCGCAGTCGGCGCCTATCTCCATGGCGTGGCCGGCCAGCTGGCCGGCGCGAGCGGGCCGCCAACGGCGGCCGACGTTCTCCGCGCGCTGCGCCCCGCCCTGCATCGGATCGAGCGACATCTGGCAGCCTGAATACGGCCGACGCTCGATCATCCGCAAGACTGGACAGCGTGTCGCGCACCGAAGCCCTGATCAACCTGGACGCCGTCCGGACCAACGTGGCCACCCTGAAACGAGGCACGCCCGCTGAGGTCATGGCCGTCGTGAAGGCCGACGGCTACGGGCATGGTCTCCTGCCGGTCGCCCGGGCCGCGCTCGCCGGTGGTGCGACCTGGCTTGGCACGGCGATCATCGACGAGGCTCTGCTGCTGCGCGCCGCCGGAATCCAGGTCCCGATTCTGGCGTGGCTGTGGAGCCCGAGTGAATCGGTGGCCGTCGCCGAGGCAATCCGCGCCGGCATCGACCTGAGCGTCAGCAGCACCTGGGCCCTAGACACGGTGGTCGCCGCTGCGCGGGATGCCGGCCAGCGAGCAAACGTGCACTTGAAGATCGACACGGGACTGTCCCGCAACGGGGCATACATCGACGATTGGCCCGATCTCGTCGCGGCCGCGATCAAGGCGGACACGGGCGGCGAGGTCGCCGCGGTCGGCGTGTGGAGCCATTTCGCATATGCCGATGATCCTGGGCACCCGACGGTCGCCCGGCAGCTCGAGCGGTTCCGTGAAGGAGTCGCGCTCGCCCAGCGGAGTGGGCTGCGCCCGCGGCTGCGCCACCTTGCGAACTCGGCGGCCACGCTCACGAACCCGGATACGCATTTCGATCTGGTGCGTCCCGGCATCGCGGTCTATGGCTTGTCGCCGGTGCCGACGCATGGCAGCTTCGATCTGGTCCCGGCCATGTCGCTTCGGGCCGAGGCGGCACTGGTCAAGCGGGTTCAGCCCGGCGAAGGCGTTTCCTACGGTCACACCTACCACACGGCCGCCGCCACGACGCTCGTGCTCGTGCCGCTCGGCTACGCCGACGGCATCCCGCGGCATGCGGGCAACCGGGCCCCCGTGCAGGTCGGCGGCACTCGGTTTCGGATCAGCGGAAGAGTCTGCATGGACCAGTTCGTGATCGACGTCGGCGATCAAGCGGTGGTAGCCGGCGACCCGGTCATGCTGTTCGGCACCGGCCTGGACGGTGAACCGACGGCGCAAGACTGGGCGGAGGCAGCAGACACGATCCATTACGAAATCGTGACCCGAGTGGGGCCGCGCGTGCCCCGTCGATACGTCGGAACCGCCGGGTGAACGTGCGGATCGGCGTCATCGGTGGCGCGGTCGGACTCGTAGCTACGACGGCGGCGGTGGCGGTCGCCGTCGATCGGGCCGCAGCGGCCCGTCGGCGCGCCGAGGAAAGCGGCGGCACCGAGAAGTTCGCGGATCTGCCAGTCGACCGCAGCGGGGTGATCGTCGCGGAAGACGGTGCCGGACTCTACTACGAAGAGGTCGGCCCGCTCGCTGCCCCGTTGACGGTCGTGTTCGTCCACGGGTTCGCGCTCAACCTGCGGAGCTTCTTCTTCCAGCGACGCGCGATCGCCGACGAGCTCGGCGAGCGCATCCGGATGGTGTTCTACGACCAGCGTTCCCACGGTCGGTCTGATCGCAGCTCGGCCGAGCGAGCGTCGATAGACCAGCTCGGCCGGGATCTCGGTGTGATGCTCTCCATGGTCGCCCCCTACGGACCGATCGTCCTGGTGGGACACTCGATGGGCGGCATGACGATCCTGGCGCTGGCCGATCAGCAACCGGATCTGTTCACGCGCCGCGTCCGCGGCGTGGCGCTCATGTCAACGTCGACCGGCAAGCTCGCCGCCGTGACGCTTGGCCTCCCGGCGCTGCTCGCTCGCGCGAAAGGGCCATTGCTGCCACTGGCGTTGCGCACCGCTCGCAATCACCCGGGCTTGATCGAACGAGGTCGGGCGCTCGGAATCGACATCGCCTGGGAGATTACCCGCAGGCTCAGTTTCGCCACGGACGACGTCGATCCGGCCACCGTCAATTTCGTCACCTCGATGATTGCCGCTACTCACATCGAGGTCATCGCGGACTACTACCCGGCGCTGATGGCGCATGACAAACTCGCCGCGTTGGACCATCTCGCCAATACCCAGGTGCTGATCCTCTGCGGCGACCACGACCTGCTGACTCCGCCGTCACACAGTAGGGAGATGGCGGACCGGCTTCCCGACGCTCCGCTGGTACTCGTCGAGAATGCTGGCCATGTCGTCCTGCTCGAACGTCCGGAGCCGACGAACAATGCGGTGATCAAGCTCATCGAAGACGCGCTCGCCGACATTGGCGTGCCGCGGGGGCCGCGCCGTCCGTGACAAGTAGCTTCGATCGCCCGGCAGCTCCCGACGTCCGACGACACTCGTCGCCTCGGCCGCGAGCTTGGGGCGCTGCTTCGCGCCGGCGATTTGGTCGTGCTCACCGGATCCCTCGGCGCAGGCAAGACCGTATTCGTCCAGGGGGTCGGCGCTGGCCTCGGCGTGCGCGGCCCCGTCGTATCGCCGACGTTCGTCATCGCGCGAGTCCATCGCGACGGCCGGGTTCCGCTCGTGCACGTCGACGCTTACCGGCTGAGGTCCCTGGCCGAGGTCGACGACCTCGACCTGGACGTCGAGCTGACCGACAGTGTGCTCGCCGTCGAATGGGGCGCCGGGTTGGTGGAGCAGTTCACCGACAGTCGGGTTGAGGTGCAGCTGACCATGGCCACCGACGGCGAACAGCGCTCCGCCGTGCTCGTCCCGTACGGTGCCGACTGGGTCGCTCGATTGCAGAAATTAGGCTGACGGCTGTGTACGTCCTCGCGGTCGATACCTCCAGTGCCGCCGTCACGGCCGCCGTGGCGACGCTATCTTCGGGCGGCATCGAGGTACTCGCGCAACGAGTGACGATTGACGCCCGGGCGCACGCCGAGGTCCTCACGCCATCGATCGAGGCCTGCCTTTCCGAAGCCGGCCGTACCGTCCGGGACCTGGCGGCGGTCGTCGCAGGAGTCGGACCCGGTCCCTTCACCGGCTTGCGAGTCGGACTTGTGACGGCCGCGGTCCTGGGCGACACGCTGGGCATCCCGACGTATGCCGCGGGCTCCCTGGACGCGATTGCGGTGCGTCTCACTCCGGATCCGCTGCTCGTCGCGGGTGACGCGCGTCGCCAGGAGATCTACTGGGCTCACTACGCGGACAACTCCCGCCAGGCCGGCCCGGACGTCGGCCGCCCCGAGGCGATCGATACCAGCGGCCTCGCGGTCATGGCGGGTGCCGGAGCTCGCCGCTACGCCGACGTGCTGGGCCTTCCGCTGCTCGATCGGGATTACCCGACGGCGATCGGACTGGTCACCCTCGCCGCCGAGCGGATCCGGCAGGGTGCGGACTCCGAGGTGCTCACGCCGCTCTACCTTCGCCGTCCGGACGCCGTTGAACCGGGCGCGCGTAAGGCGGTGCTGCAGTGAGTGAGCCCGGGACGGTGTCGGTGGTACCGATGACGGCTGGTCACGTCAGCGCGCTGATGCGCTACGAGGACGAGCTGTTCGGGAGCGAGGCGTGGAGTGCGGAAGCGTACCGCGACGAGATCGCCGACACTCGCTCGCGGCATTACCTCGCTGCGGTCGACGGTGCCGGGGAGTTGCTCGCGTGGGCCGGTATCCGGGTGGTCGGAGACAGCGCCGAGCTGCTGACGGTTGGCGTGATCCCCGCCGCTCGCCGGCGAGGCATCGCGCGCCGGATGCTCCGGACGCTACTTGGGGAGGCAACGGCCCGAGGCGCCCATGAAGTCTTCCTCGAAGTACGGGTGGACAACCTGGCCGCGCGCCGGCTCTACGAAGCGGACGGGTTCGCCCAGGTGGGCCGGCGGCGCGGCTACTACGACGCCGGTCGCGTGGACGCGGTGGTCATGCGCAAGGAGCTGCCGCGATGACCGGGACACGCCTTAGCGAACAGGAACAACTGTGATGCGGTCGCCCGTACCCGAGGCGTTGGTCCTGGGCATCGAGACGTCGTGCGACGAGACTGGGGTTGGCCTCGTTCGGGGCCGAACACTTCTGGCCGATGCGGTGGCGAGCAGCGTTGACGAGCACGCCCGCTTCGGCGGAGTCGTGCCCGAGGTCGCCAGCCGGGCGCACCTGCAGGCGCTGGTCCCGACGGCCCGCCGGGCGTTCGCGACCGCGGGCCTGACACCCAGTGACGTCGACGCGGTAGCGGTCACGGCCGGCCCGGGGCTCTCCGGCGCGCTGCTCGTCGGGGTTGCCGCGGCCAAGGCGTACGCTCTCGCCCTCGACAAGCCGCTCTACGCCGTCAACCATCTGTCGGCGCATGTCGCGGTGGATCTGCTCGGTAACGGCCCGCTCGAACAACCCTGCGTCGCGTTGCTCGTCTCGGGCGGCCACTCGTCCCTGCTCCTTGTCCCCCGTATCGGGGGCCAGGACGTCGTCGAACTCGGCGCCACGGTCGACGACGCGGCGGGCGAGGCCTACGACAAGGTGGCTCGGCTGTTGGGCTTGCCATTCCCTGGGGGTCCGCCGATCGACCGGCTGGCCACGTCCGGCAATTCGGCCGCGATCGCCTTCCCACGGGGTATGACCGGTCCGCGCGACGAACCGTTCGCGTTCTCCTTCTCGGGGCTGAAGACGGCAGTTGCCCGGTGGGTGGAGGCGCGTCAGAAGGCCGGTGAAACGATATCGGTCGCGGATGTCGCGGCGTCGTTCCAGGAAGCGGTGGTCGATGTGCTCACCGCCAAGGCGGTGCGGGCCGCCCGGGAGAGCGGCGTCGACTACCTCGTCATCGGCGGCGGAGTCGCCGCCAACTCGCGGCTGCGCGCCCTGGCCCAAGAACGGTGCGATGCCGTCGGGCTGCGGCTGCGGGTTCCACCGCCTCGGCTCTGCACCGACAACGGGGCCATGGTCGCAGCTTTGGGCGCTCAACTGGTGCAAGCCAACGTGGCCCCGTCCGAGCTGAAGGTGACCGCCGACCCGTCGCTGCCCATCACCGAGGTCCTCATCTCGGAGACGGTGGCAGCATCCCGGTGATGAGTGTGCTGATGTGGGAGGTTCGGGCTGCGGCCGGTCGGCTCGATGAGCTGCTGCACCATGTGCTCGGGCATGCGGATCCGGCCGCCGAGGTGTACCGGAGCAGCGCGGGAGAGCCGCGCATCGTCGTCATCGACCCCACCGGTCGGGGCATTCCGGACCTCCCCGCCGGGCTCGCCGCGCGGGCCCCGCACTCCTGGAGCTTCGAGCCGGTGCCACGAGACACCCCACGTTGAATCGCTGGCACTCGGAGGGTTAGAGTGCCAGTTGGGCCTGGTTGACCCCCGCGACGGCAGCCGGCGGCCCGCATCCACCTGACTGGATAGACCCGAGAAGGGGAGATCGACTCATGACCGCCACGAAGGTCAGCATCAAGCCGCTCGAGGACCGCCTCGTCGTCCAGGCCAACGAGGCCGAGACCACGACCGCCTCGGGCATCGTTATTCCCGACACCGCCAAGGAGAAGCCGCAGGAGGGCACGGTTATCGCCGTCGGGCCCGGCCGCTTCGACGACAACGGCAAGCGCATCCCGTTGGACGTGCAGGTCGGCGACGTCGTCCTCTACAGCAAGTACGGCGGCACCGAGGTCAAGTACGCCGGCGAGGAGTACCTGGTTCTGTCGGCCCGCGACGTGCTCGCGATCATCGAGAAGTAACCACGCCGAACCACCCTGGCACGCCCCGGACGCGCGCATTGACGTGCGGACCGGGGCGTTCTCGGTTACCTGATAAAGCTCACACGAACCTGTAGAAAGGAACTAAATGGCGAAGATCCTCAGCTTCGACGAGGACGCCCGCCGCGCCCTGGAGCGCGGAGTCGACCAGCTGGCCAATGCGGTCAAGATCACCCTCGGCCCTCGCGGCCGAAACGTCGTGCTCGACAAGTCCTTCGGGCCGCCGGTCATCACCAACGATGGCGTGACGATTGCCCGCGAGGTCGAGCTGGCCGATCCGTACGAGAACATGGGCGCCCAGTTGGCCAAGTCGGTGGCCACCAAGACCAACGACGTGGCCGGTGACGGCACGACCACCGCCACCGTGCTCGCTCAGGCCATGGTCAACGCCGGCCTGCGCAACGTCGCGGCAGGCGCCAACCCAATATCGCTCAAGCGGGGTATCGACGCGGCCGTCCAGGCGGTTACCACCGCGCTCGACGAGATATCCACACCGGTGAGCGGTGAGAAGGAAATCGCCTATGTAGCTACGGTTTCTGGGCAGGATCCGCGGATCGGCGCGCTCATCGGCGAAGCGTTCACCAAGGTCGGCAAGGACGGCGTGATCACCGTCGAGGAGTCCAACACGCTGACCACCGAACTCGAGTTCACCGAGGGCATGCAGTTCGACAAGGGCTACATCTCGCCGTACTTCGTGACCGATCTCGACGCCCTCGAGACGGTGTTCGAGGATCCGTACATCCTGATTACGACCCAGAAGATCTCCGCGATCGCGGACCTGTTGCCAGTGCTGGAAAAGGTGATCGAGCAAGGCAGGCCGCTCGTCGTGATCGCCGAAGACGTCGACGGTGAGGCGCTGTCCACGCTGGTCGTCAACGCCATCCGCAAGACCTTCCCATCGGTCGCGGTCAAGGCCCCGTTCTTCGGCGACCGGCGGAAGGCCTTCCTGCAGGACCTGGCGATCGTCACCGGTGCCCAGGTGGTCGCCCCGGAGGTCGGCCTCAAGCTCGACCAGATCGGGCTGGACGTCCTGGGCCAGGCGGGCCGGGTCGTCGTCAGCAAGGACACGACGACGATCACGCATGGCGCCGCGGCGCAGTCGGCGATCGACGAGCGGATGGCCCAGATCCGCCGCGAGATCGACGAAACCGATTCCGACTGGGATCGCGAGAAGCTGCAGGAGCGGCTGGCCAAGCTCGCCGGCGGCGTGGGAGTGATCAAGGTCGGCGCGGCGACCGAGGTCGAGCTCAAGGAACGCAAGCACCGCATCGAGGACGCGATCTCCGCGACGCGCGCAGCTATCGAGGAAGGCATCATTGCGGGCGGCGGGGCGGCGCTGCTGCATGCCGGCGGCGCAGCGCTCGACGACGTGAACCTCGCCGGCGACGAAGCGACCGGTGTCGAGGTGGTACGCAGTGCGATCTCCGAGCCGCTGCGCTGGATCGCCGCCAACGCTGGTCTGGAAGGCGCGGTCGTCGTCGAGAAGGTGAGGGGCCTGGACACGAACCGCGGGTTCAACGCCGAGACCGGAGACTACGAGGATCTGCTGGCGGCCGGGGTGGTCGACCCGGTCAAGGTGACCAAGGCCGCGCTGGTCAACGCGGCCAGTATCGCCGGCACGATCCTGTCGACGCAGGGCGCGGTCGTCGAAAAGCCGAAGGAGCCCGAGCACGAACATGCGATGAACGGCCACGGGCACAGTCACGGGCCCGGAGGTCACGTCCACTAGATCCGGTTGCCGGTCCGGTCTAGATGCTGGTCCCATCCGCAGTCGTGATCTTGGACTTATCGCCGCTGGACGGCATCAAGTCCAAGATCATCGACCGGGGCCGGCGGCCCGTTCGACGCCCCCCGGCATCGAACGGGCCGCGGTCAGGCCAGGCGCTGCTCGGACTGCAACGCCTGCCGCTCCTCGACGGACAGGCCGCCCCAGACGCCGTACGGTTCGCGGGTCTCCAGCGCCCACGAAAGGCACGGTCCGACCACCGGACAGGCCTGGCAGATCCGCTTGGCTTCCCACTCGCGACGGTGCCGGGTCGGGCCGCGTTCGTTCTCGGGGTGGTAGAAGATCGCTGTGTCCATGCCACGGCAGGCAGCCAGGGATTGCCAGGCCCAGTCGTGTCGCGCCGCGAGGTACGCCACCGCTGTTCCGCTCATGCCTGCTGCCCTCCTCCGGTCCGCCGATGAGGAGGGATTCGTGCCGTATGCGCCGACCGGTTCCGTTCAGCCGAGAAATTTCTGAGGATTTACACACCCGCTTGCTGGCGGCGTCCCGGACGACGTCCAGCCGAGGTCCGGACGAGGACCAGGCAGCGCGAGCTACTCAGCGCGAAGCGGGCGGTACCAGTCCGATGCGGTGAGGCGCGCGTCAGCGAGGTCGAGCGGCACCGTCGGTCGCGTCGGTGAAGCCGCGGGCATAGTCCCAGCTGACGTACGCGTCCGGGTGCGGCTCGAATGCCGGCTCGTGGACGTTGGTGCGTCCTTGACCGATCAACGCCTGCAGGTTGGCCTCCATGAGGGCCCAGCCGAAGTAGTGCTGCTCGCCGCAGTCGGCGCACTCGACGGATATTCCGCGGATGCCGCGCGGCTCGAGAGCGGCGCGGAATTCGGCGAGCTCCTCGAGATCGGCGAGCACGTCAGCCCGCTCCTCCTCGCTCAGCGGCTCGACCGGATCGACCTCGTCAAGCACGGCGGTCGGATCAGCCGGATCGTCCAAGAAAGGGTCGAGCGGGCCGTCGTCGAACGTCACAGCACCACGGTAGAGGGAAAGCACCGGTTCTGGCCAACTTCTCATCAATCCGGCCGGGTGCCACCTTCGTCGGATCGGGCTGTGGTCCTAACGACCGTAGGATGGGTTTCCGGTGCACCCAAGGAGTTCCGTTGAGTAGCGACAGTGGTCTGCCCGTTCGATTCGGCGCGCTCGGCCTCACCTTCGACGACGTCCTGCTCCTTCCTGGAGCCTCTGACATCCTGCCCAGCGACACCGATACCACGGCCCGGGTCACGCGCCGCATTTCCGCGGCCATCCCGCTGTTGTCCTCCGCCATGGACACCGTGACCGAGGCCCGCATGGCTATTGCCATGGCCCGTCAAGGCGGCGTCGGAGTGCTACATCGCAACCTTTCGGCCGAGGATCAGGCCTCCCAGGTGGACCTCGTCAAGCGGTCGGAAGCTGGCATGATCTCCAATCCGGTGACATGCGGCCCGGACTCCACGCTGGCCGAGGTCGAAGCCCTATGCGCGAGATACCGGATCTCGGGAGTGCCGGTGGTGGACGGGGAGGGAATCCTCCTCGGCATCGTCACCAACCGCGACATGCGCTTCGAGACCGACGCGTCTCGGCCGGTTCGCGAGGTCATGACGCCGATGCCACTCCTGACCGCCGGTCCGAATGTCGGGAAGGATCAGGCACTTGCCCTGCTCGCCCGGCACAAGGTGGAGAAGCTGCCGCTCGTTGACGAGACGGGGCGGCTGCGGGGCCTGATCACGGTCAAGGACTTCACGAAGAGCGAAGCCTTCCCGAACGCCACCAAGGATGCGCGCGGCCGACTCGTCGTCGGTGCCGCGGTCGGCGTCGGGGAGGACGCGTACAAGCGCGCGCCTTCTTCTCGTCGAGGCTGGGGTCGACTTCGTGGTGGTGGACACCGCGCACGGTCACTCGCGAACCGTGGTCGAGATGGTCTCCCGCCTGAAGAAAGACACGCCCGTCGATGTCGTCGGTGGCAACGTCGCCACCCGAGCTGGCGCGCAGGCACTGGTCGACGCCGGCGCTGACGGGGTCAAGGTCGGCGTCGGTCCGGGCTCGATCTGCACGACTCGCGTGGTCGCGGGCGTTGGCGTGCCGCAGGTTACCGCCATCTACGAGGCATCCCTCGCGTGCCGACCGGCCGGCGTGCCGGTCATTGGCGACGGCGGCTTGCAATACTCCGGCGATATTCCGAAGGCGATCGTTGCCGGTGCCGACACGGTCATGCTCGGGTCGTTGCTGGCCGGCTGCGAGGAATCGCCAGGTGAGCTGATCTTCATCAATGGCAAGCAGTTCAAGTCCTACCGCGGAATGGGCTCGCTCGGTGCAATGCAGTCTCGCGGGGAACGGCCGTCGTTCTCCAAGGACCGATACGGATTGCAGGGCGTTGCGGACGATGCCGACCTCGTGCCCGAGGGCATCGAGGGGCAGGTGCCCTACCGGGGTCCGCTCGCCGCGGTTGCCCGCCAACTAGTCGGTGGCTTGCAGGCCGGGATGGGCTACGCGGGCGCGACGACCATCGCCGAGCTGCAGGAGAGCGGGCAGCTGATACGGATCACCGCGGCCGGCCTGAAGGAATCCCACCCGCACGACATCCAGATGACCGTCGAGGCGCCCAATTACTCCAGTCGCTGATCGGTCGGGTCGACTCCATACGGGTGCGCGACGCGGCCGTCAGGCAGACTAGGGCGCTGTGCCAGACACCGTAGAGATCGGACTGGGACGCAGCGCCCGTCGCGGCTACCACCTCGACGAGGTTGCTCTGGTACCCACCCGGCGCACCCGTGGAGCATCGGTCGTGTCCACGACGTGGCAGATAGATGCCAACTCGTTCGACCTGCCGCTTGTAGCCGCTCCCTCCGACGCCGTGGTCTCGCCCGAGACCGCCGCGCTCATCGGTCGCCTCGGCGGCCTCGCCGTACTGGACGGGGAGGGCTTGTGGACACGCCACGAGGACGCCGGGGACCGCATCGCGGAACTAGGTCGGGGCGACCTCGACACCAGAACGCTGCAAGCCGCCTATGCCACGCCGGTGTCGCCCGACCTGCTGCGACGCCGGATCGCCGAGCTACGGGCAACCGGCGAGGTGATCGCCGTTCGACTCTCCCCCCAGCACACCGTCGAACTCGCGCCCCACGTCCTGGCGGCCGGCGTCGACCTACTCGTCGTGCAGGGCACGGTGATCTCGGCCGAGCACGTCGGAAGTACCCCGGAAGAGAAGGCCGGCGGTACCGCACTCAACCTCAAGACGTTTACCGCTGAGGTCGACGTGCCGATCATCGTCGGCGGGTGTACCAACTACCAGACGGCGCTGCATCTCATGCGGACCGGTGCCGCTGGCGTGATCATCGGCTACGGCGCGCACGTGGGGTCGACGACGCATTCCGCACTCGGCATCGACGTGCCGATGGCCACGGCCATCATTGACGCGGCGGCCGCCCGGCGCGACTACCTCGACGAGACCGGCGGCCGATATGTGCACCTGATCGCATACGGCGATCTCGTGACCGGCGGAGACATCGCCAAAGCGCTCGGGTGTGGTGCCGACGCGGTGATGCTCGGGGACGCGCTCGCGACGGCCGCCGAGGCCCCCGGCGCCGGATGGTATTGGGACACCACGGCTGCCCATCCGCGGGTACCCCGCTCGGCCGTCGTAGGGCTGCCTCGGGGAGACACGCCCGCCCCGAGTCTCGAAGAAGTCGTTATCGGTCCCACGAGCGACCCGAGCGGGCAGCGCAACCTGTTCGGCGCGTTGCGCCGCGTTATGGGCAAGTGCGGCTACTCGTCGGTCAAGGAGTTCCAGAAAGCCGAGCTGATATTGACGGGGCGTACCTGATTTCGACCTGATCGGCGACGCCGTGTCACCGGCAGGGTGAACTCGGTCACGTGATTTTCGGCGCCCGTTCGACACGTATCTCACACCTCGACGCGTAGGTTCGCCGCATGACGTGGACCGCGGCGCAGATGCCGCGGCTCGGGGGACGGGTCGCGGTCGTTACTGGCGGCAACTCCGGAATCGGCCGAGCGACCGCAACCGAGCTGGCCCGGCACGGGGCTCGCGTCATGATCGCGTGCCGCGACGTCGAGCGCGGCAAGCAGGCAGCCGACGACATCCGCAACCGGGTACCCGACGCCGACATCGAGGTCCGGCACATCGACCTCGCCGACATGACATCCGTCCGCGAGTTCGGCGAGGGCTACGACGGTCCGCTGCACCTGCTCGTCAACAACGCCGGAGTCATGGGCCCACCGCGGCGGACCGTCACCGCGAACGACTTCGAGCTGCAGTTCGGCACGAATCACCTCGGGCACTTCGTGCTGACCGGCCTGTTGCTGCCGGCCCTGCTCGCGGCTGAGCAGCCGCGCGTGGTCACCGTGTCATCAAGCGCGCATCACGGTGGTACGGCGGACGTTCTCGACGGCAATGCGGTCGGCCCCTACCGGCCGCAGCGAGCCTATGCGAACTCAAAGCTCGCCAACTTGCTGTTCGCGTTCGAACTGCAGCGGCGAGCCTCGGCCCACGGCCTACCGCTCACCTCGACCGCCGCGCACCCCGGCTTCTCCGCGACCGGACTGGTTGCCGACCCGGAAGGCGCCGGAGCGAACCGCCTGGTGCGGGCCGTCCTCCCGCCGCTGGTGACGGCGTTCACCCAGTCCGCAGCGACGGGCGCCCGAGCGATCTTGTTCGCCGCATCGGAGGCCGAACCCGGCAGCTTCACCGGACCGCAGCGACTGCACGAGACCCGAGGACCGATCGGCGCCGCCGAGGCGTCAGCGCTTGCCCGCGACGAGATGCTGGCTCGGCAGCTGTGGCGGGTGAGCGAGGAGCTAACGGGATTCCGTTACCGGTGGTCCGGCGAGCGTCGGTGACCCCTTCGTAGACTGGCGCGATGAAGCCGGACGTCGTCCTGGTTGTCGACTATGGAGCCCAATACGCGCAGCTGATCGCGCGCCGGATTCGCGAAGCCCACGTCTACTCCGAGATCGTGCCGCATACCGCGGCGGTGGCCGACATGCTGGCCCGCGAGCCCAAGGCGATTGTGCTGTCCGGCGGCCCGGCCAGCGTGTACGTCGAGGATGCCCCGCAAGTGGACCCGGCCTTGTTCGAGGCGGACGTACCGGTGCTCGGCATCTGCTACGGCTTCCAGGCCATGGTGCAGGCACTCGGCGGCCAGGTGGCGGCAACCGGCGGGAGCGAGTTCGGACGGACCACGCTCCGGGTGCTCGACCCGGGCGTGCTGCTGCGTGGATTGCCGGCGGAGCAGCAGGTGTGGATGAGTCACGGTGATGAAGTCACCCGAGCCCCGGACGGCTTCGTAGTGACGGGTAGTTCGGCCGGCGCGCCGGTAGCCTCGTTCGAGAATGTCACCCGCCGGCTCGCCGGGGTTCAGTTTCATCCCGAGGTCCTGCACACGCGGTACGGCACGCAGATTCTGCAGCGATTCCTGTTCGACATCGCCGGAGTCCGCCCCCAATGGACCGAGGCCAACATCATCGACGAGCAGGTCTCGCGAATCCGGGCCCAGGTCGGCGGCAAGCGGGTGATCTGCGGGCTGTCCGGGGGTGTCGACTCCGCGGTGGCCGCGGCGTTGGTGCAGCGGGCGGTCGGTGACCAGCTCACCTGCGTGTTCGTCGATCATGGGCTGCTTCGGGCCGGAGAGGCCGAACAGGTCGAGCGAGACTACGTCGCCGCCACGGGCGTACGGCTGAAAGTGGTCGAGGCGGCGGACCGATTCGTCCGCGCGCTCGCCGGCGTGATCGATCCGGAAGAGAAGCGCAAGATCATCGGGCGGGAGTTCATTCGCGTTTTCGAGGCGGCCGCTCGCGAGGTCGTCGAGGAAGCCGGAGAGACCGGCGCGGCTGTCGACTTCCTCGTTCAGGGGACGCTGTACCCGGATGTGGTCGAGTCCGGCGGAGGAACCGGCGCGGCGAACATCAAGAGCCACCACAATGTCGGCGGATTGCCGGACGATCTGCAATTCGCCCTCGTCGAGCCACTGCGCGACCTGTTCAAGGACGAGGTCCGCCGGGTTGGCGAGCAGCTCGGCTTGCCGCCCGAGATCGTATGGCGGCAGCCGTTCCCGGGACCTGGCCTGGGGATCCGTATCGTCGGCGAGGTCACGACCGAGCGGCTCTCGCGTGCTTCGGCGGGCAGACGCCATCGTGCGGGCCGAGCTGTCTTCGGCCGGGCTGGATCGGGATATTTGGCAGTGCCCGGTGGTCCTACTGGCCACCGTGCGGTCGGTCGGGGTGCAGGGTGACGGTCGGACGTACGGGCATCCGGTGGTGCTCCGCCCGGTGTCGTCCGAGGACGCGATGACCGCGGATTGGACCCGGCTGCCCTACGAGGTGCTCGAGCGGATCTCCACCCGCATTACCAACGAGGTCCGCGAGATCAACCGGGTCGTGCTGGACCTGACGTCCAAGCCGCCCGGAACGATCGAATGGGAGTAGCCGGCCGGCTCAGCTGAACAGCGCCGCGATCAGCGCGCCGGCCGTGAATGAGGCAGCAGCAATCCAGATCCAGGTCGGCAGCCGGTCCACAATCATCACATCACCCCGCTACAACCGAGTTGTCGACGACGTGAACCGGCACGGCTGGCAACGGCGAGGTGGCCGGGCCATTTCGCACCGCACCGGTTGTTGCGTCGAACGCGCTGTCGTGGCACGGGCAGGTGATCAGCCCGTTCTGCACGTTGTTCACCAAGCAGGCCTCGTGAGTGCACACCGCGGAAAACGCGGCTATCTGGTTCCCGGTACGGGTCAGGACGATCTTGGCCTTGGTGAGCACCACGCCACCGCCGTCCGGGATCTCCGCCACCGGAGCGAGGACTGTGCCGCTGCTATTCCCGCCACTCGACGAGTACGGCGCGTCGTGCCCGCCCGGGCCGTACACCGTGTAGCCCACGGCGCCGAGCACGCCCGCGCCGACCGCGATCCCCGCACTCTGGAGGAGATTCCGACGTGAGACGCTCTGCTCGCTCATGTCAATGACCGCCCGGGCTGGGTGAAATACCAGAGGGACGCGGTAAACCACAGCAGGACGAGCAGCGCGGCGAGCAGGCCGCCGAGGACCGGCAGCGTCCAGCCGGGCAGGCCGCGCAGGCGCAGCGAGAGCATCTTGGCCGCGAACACGCCGTAGAACAGGCAGCCGGCTATCGAGTGGATCAGAGTGCGGGCCGAGTCGGTCGCGAACCCGAGCGACCAGACGCAGTGGAAGACCACTGGCATCGTGATGACGAACGCTAGGGTGCCGGACCAGCGGTGGAGGGGGTCGGCCCAGGATGGCCGCAGGCGACCGAGGCGTCCCCACATCGCGCCCGCGGTGAGCAGCTGCACGATGACGAGCGCGGTGGCCGCGCTGGTCAGCCACGCCTTCATCGGCAGAAGGGCCGAGAAGCCGAGCGTGGTAATGGTTGCTCCGTCGCCGGGGCTTGCGTGCGCGTAGCCGGCCAGGGCGGCGGCGACTGCGATCCCGAGGCCGCCTACCGCGGCCAGGCCCCATTGCGGCCGCGATCGCGTTGAGGAGGCATCCTCCGCGGCGGTCATCGGCCCCCCAATCCGCCCCGCCCAGTCGGGCGACGTGATCAGCATGGCACGAGAGGCGGTCCCGGCCTAGATCGACCGGGACCGCGTCTGCGCATCGGACCACTAGCCCACGCGGGCGATGCTCACCTGACCGTCGGATAGATCCACGTCGACCGTCAGCCGGTCGACGTTTCCGGGACCGAACACGACGTCGCGGTCGAAGTTGAAGCCGGATTGCACCTCGATGCCGTCCACCTCGACCTGACCCAGCCAGATGTGGTTTCGCATGGTCACATCCATGTTCTGCGGGACGATGATCCTGACCTGGCCGGCCGCCTGTCGCACGTGCACCGTCTGGGTGCTGTCGAGCTGACCGACGCTGGTCAGATCCAGCGTGACTCGGCCAAAGGCTTGGTGATAGGACGGCTTCAGCTCGGTGCCCGAGGTGGGTACGTAGGTTCGGTCACCTGATCCGTCGTGGAGGCTGGCCGACGTCCCGCCCAGCACGAATATCAGCAGGAACGCCGGGACGAGGATGACCGAGAAGCCCCACACCGGGCGGCGGATCGCCGCGCCGACGATCAGCCCCACAATCACGATGCCGACGACGACCCACAAGTAGGTCGGAATGGCAATGCCGGCTACCGCGTCCGCGAGGCCGAGGCCCAGCAAGGCCAGGGTCAGCGCGCTCCAGACCGCCAGTCGCATCGGCCGGTTCGCCGTGCGGCGCCGAACGCGAGCGGTGCGGGACTCTGACATCCAGGCATGGAACTCGGTCTGCGCGCCGGTCACTGGCGCTTGTGGATAGGGAAGGGTCGGTGCGGTCTGTTCGAGTCCGGCTGCGCTGGCGGCAAACGGATAATCCGCCAGCGAGGTGCTCGTCGGGGCAACGTTCGGCGGAGCGACCGGCGGGACGGTGCCCGCTGCGTGTGCGGCGAGACGCTGGTTTCGATTGCGCTCGAGTACCACGACAAGCAGGATCGCGACGATCAGTAGTGGGAAGAACGGCCACGGTCGCCACCAGCTGAACAGCGCCACCCAGGCCACGATGGCTGCGGCCGCGACCGCGACGCCGAACGGAACGCGACGCTGACGCAACCACCGGGCGGCCCCGTCGAGCGGCGCCGACGGGGCACCACGCTCGGGAATGACCGCCCAGGCGACCAGATAGGCGATGATTCCGACGCCGCCGAAGAACGCCGACGTCGCGAACAGCACTCGGAACAGCACGGGGTCGACGCCGAAGTACTCGCCGAGGCCGCCGGAGACACCGGCCAGCACCCGGTTGGTGTTGCTGCGCCGCAGGGGCGGGCGCGGCGGTGGCTCGGGCGATCCGTACGGGCCGGCCGGACCGGCGGCCGGCGGTAGTGGCGGAATTGGCGGCATATCGCCGGGCGGCGGCGGGGTGGATCCGGGCGGCGGCGGGTAGATCCGGGAGGCGTCGAGCCAGGAGGCGTCGAGCCGGGCGGAGGTGGGCCCCCTGGCGGCGTCGAGCCGGGCGGCGTGGCAGTGGAATCGGACACGGTCGTCATGCATCCCACGATGCGGTCGAACGGGTTGTCGGGGCATCGGGCACGCCCCTGATCTCACCCTGATTCACGTGACTACGCGAGATCGGGGCAACACCCGATGCCACCTTGGCTGCAAACCGGCGATCATGGTGGGGTGACCACGGCTGATCACGCCGCACCCGAGGCAACGCCCGCGACCCCGCGGCTGTATCGGCGCGGTCAGCATCGCATTCTCGGCGGCGTGGCCGGCGGGATCGCCGACCACATCGGGGTGTCCGCCCGGTCGGTGCGCATTGCCTTCGTCCTGCTCACCCTCTTCGGCGGCGTGGGCGTTGTTCTGTACGGCGTGTTCTGGATCGTGTTACCACCGCCCCCTGGCCACCCCGAGCGGATCCGGACGACCTGGCTGCAGTGGGTGCTGGGCGCAATCCTGGCGGTCGTTGCAATCGGCGTCGTCGCCTACACCCTGCCCCTCGGCTCGTTGTTCGTACCGTCGGTCCTGGCGATCTTCGGGGCGGCATTGATCTGGCGGCAGGCCTCGGAGACGCAGCGCGCGCGCTGGTGGCGGCTATCGAGGTCGTCGCTGAGCGCCGAATCTGGCCAGCGGATCGGCTTGCTACGAATCCTGATCGGCATCTCCCTGGTCGTGCTGGCGGCCGGTGCCGTCGTCGTCGGTACGGATCTGTCCGCCGCGCGTGAGGCATTCGTTGCCGTCATTGTGGCCGTGATCGGACTTGCGCTGATCACCGGTCCCTGGTGGATCCGGCTGGCCTCGGAGCTCAGTGAAGAGCGGGCCGAGCGCATCCGTTCGCAAGAGCGAGCTGAGCTCGCCGCACATCTGCACGACTCCGTGCTGCAAACGCTCGCGCTCATTCAGCGCAACTCCGATTCGTCGCGCGAGGTGGTTCGGCTTGCCCGCGGGCAGGAGCGGGAACTGCGCACCCTGCTGTACGGGACCCGCACGTCCAGCGGCCAGCTGGCTGACGCCGTGAGAGCGGCGGCCGGCGAAGTCGAGGACGACTACGCGATCCAGGTGGATGTCGTCGTGGTCGGGGACGCGGTGCTCGATGACAAGCTTGCCGCCGTTGTCGCGGCGGGCCGCGAGGCTCTGGTGAACGCGGCCAAACACGCTGGGGTCTCGACGGTGTCGCTTTATGTCGAAGCGGACGAGCGTGGCGCCACGGCGTTCGTCCGCGACCGAGGATCCGGATTCGACATCGATGCGGTCGGCGAGGACCGACACGGCCTCCGCAGCTCGATCATCGAGCGGATCGAGCGGCACGGCGGAAAAGTGGACGTGCGCAGCACGCCGGGGACGGGAACCGAGATCGAGATCAGCATGCCGCGATGAAGTCTCGGGCCAGAGCAAAGGACAAGGTTGTGAGGGAATGAGCGCGCAGCAGCCGCGGGTGTATCTCGTCGATGACCACGTGATGTTCCGCGCCGGTGTGCGAGCCGAGCTGGGTGCGCTGGTCGATCTCGTCGGTGAGGCCGGTACGGTCGCCGACGCCGTGGCCGGAATCACAAGATCCCAGCCGGATGTCGTGCTGCTCGACGTTCATATGCCGGACGGTGGCGGGCTGGCGGTCATCGCCGGCGTGGGAGAGACCAGAGTTCGATATCTGGCGCTGTCCGTGTCGGATGCCGCCGAGGACGTGATCGCCATCATCCGGGCCGGCGCTCGTGGGTATGTCACCAAGACGATCTCCGCCGCGGAGTTGGCGGACGCCGTGCGACGCGTCGCGGCCGACGACGTGGTGTTCAGCCCGCGGCTGGCCGGGTTCGTCCTCGACGCCTTTCGTGATGCTCCCGTCATACCGTCGATCGACCCCGAGCTGGACCAGCTGACGCCACGCGAATTGGAGGTGTTGCGCCTGCTTGCGCGGGGCTACGCCTACAAGGAGATCGCGACCGAGTTGTTCATCTCGATAAAGACAGTGGAAACGCATGCGTCGAACGTGCTGCGTAAGCTCCAGCTCTCCAACCGGCACCAGCTGACCCGCTGGGCGGCCGACCGACGCATGCTCTGAGTCGAACGAGCTCAGTGCACGCCGCGAGACACCCGCAGCACGGCCTCCCCGAGCACAGGCCCGTCAGGACCCAGGGCGTCCCGGTAGCGCTCGAGGATGATCCGCTCCCGGCCGAGCTGCACCCGGGTGCCGCCCGAATTCAGGCGCAGCGTCTGGATGCGCCGGGAAAGCCGAACCCGTTCGGCCACGAGCCGCGCAATGGCCGTATCGATCGCGTCGATCTGGTCTCGCAGGATCGGGATCGTCTCGGCCGATTCCGGATCGGTCGGCAGTTCCGGCGACGGTGTCATCTCGTCGGTGTCGGTCGTCGTGACGGTGTGCATGGTTTCGTCCTCTGGCTGGTCGGCCGGTCCCTACACCCCGGGCACTAAAAACGCCCCGGAGGCGTGAGGCCCGGGGCGTCGTCGGTTGTCGTCAGCCGCAATCGACGGGCACCGGAGGCCGGTACCCGTAGAAAAATCTGGCGGTGTTGCTTGACACGCTCCACATGGTGACATGCAAGTCGCCGCCCGGCAAGTTCGGTGGCGCCGTGGTGTCCTTTTAAGCTGAACGGGAGATGAGCCAGGTTAGCCAGTGAGCGCAGAGGTCGGCGGCCTGTTCGGGCTGCCCGCAGACGAGCCGGACGCAGCGCCCCCTCCCCGTAAGCGGGTGGCCGCCGATCCGGCCAAACTGCTTGCGGGGCTCAACCCACAGCAGCGGGCCGCCGTGGTGCACGCCGGCAGCCCGCTGCTCATCGTCGCCGGAGCGGGTTCGGGCAAGACGCGGGTCCTGACTCACCGGATCGCGTATCTGCTCGCTGAGCATGGCGTGCAACCGAGTGAGATCCTCGCGATCACCTTCACCAACAAGGCCGCCGGCGAGATGAAGGAACGGGTCGCTGCGTCTCGTCGGCCCTCGAGCGCGGGCGATGTGGGTCGGCACGTTCCACTCGATGTGCGTGCGCATCCTCCGGGCTGATGGCAAGCCGTTGGGGTTGCGGTCGTCGTTTTCCATCTACGACGCGGACGACTCGAAGCGATTGATAACCCTCGTCGGTCGGGAGCTCGACCTCGACCCGCGACGCTATCCGGCCCGAAGTCTCGCCGCGCAGGTGAGCAACCTGAAGAACGAGCTGGTGTCGCCGGCGGCGTGGGCGGACCAGGCGACGATGGCGCACGAGAAGGTGCTCGCCGACGTCTACGCCCGGTACCAGCTGCGCCTGGCCGAGGCGCAGGCGCTCGATTTCGACGACCTGATCATGACGGCGGTCCGCCTGCTGCAGGACTATCCGGCCGTCGCTGACCATTACCGGCGCCGGTTCCGCCACGTCTTGGTCGACGAGTACCAAGACACCAACCACGCGCAGTACGTGCTGGTGCGTGAACTGACCCGCCCGGCCGAGGACTTGCCACCCGGCGAGCTGGCGGTCGTGGGTGACGCTGACCAGGCGATCTATGCATTCCGCGGCGCGTCCATTCGCAACATCCTCGAGTTCGAGCGCGACTATCCGAACGCGACGACGATTCTGCTCGAGCAGAATTACCGATCCACGCAGACGATCCTGACCGCTGCCAATGCCGTGATCGCCCGCAACCCGGATCGCAAGCCAAAGAACCTGTGGTCCGAGGCCGGCGCGGGTGAACCGATCGCCGGATACGTCGCTGAGAACGAGCACGACGAGGCGGCCTGGGTGACGCAGCGCATCGAGGAATTGTCCGACGCCGGCATCGCCAAGCCATCGGATGTCGCCGTGTTCTATCGGACGAATGCGCAGTCCCGAGTGTTCGAGGAAGTGTTTATCCGCGTCGGCTTGCCGTACAAAGTGATCGGCGCCGTGCGATTCTATGAGCGGCGCGAGATCCGCGACGCGCTGGCGTACCTCCGGGTTGTCGCCAATCCAGACGACATGATCAGCCTGCGGCGCATCCTGAATACTCCACGCCGCGGGATCGGCGATCGGGCCGAGGCGGTGGTTGCGGCCTTCGCCGCGCAGGAAGGCATCTCCTTCGGTGCTGCGCTCGATCGCGCGGATGTCGCGCCGGGCATGAATCCCCGATCGTTGCACGCGATCCAGGACTTCCTCATCATGATGACCGAGATCCGGGCTGTCGCCGTGGCGGGCACACCAAGCGAGATTCTCGAGGCGGTTCTGGACAAAACCGGATACGTACGGGAACTCGAGGCGAGCCGTGATCCGCAAGACGAGGGGCGCGTTGACAACCTACGTGAGCTGATCAATGTTGCTCGCGAGTTTGAACAGGCGCGAGAGGGGACAGCGGAGGCCGGCGATCTGAACGCATTTCTCGAGCAGGTCTCGTTGGTCGCGGACGCTGACACCGTTCCGGATGCGTCGGGCGGCGTGGTCACGCTCATGACCCTGCACACCGCGAAGGGGCTGGAGTTCCCGGTCGTTTTCCTGACTGGCATGGAGGAAGGCGTCTTTCCGCACGCTCGCACGCTCAGCGATCCGGGCGAGATGGCCGAGGAACGCCGGCTGGCCTACGTCGGCATCACCCGGGCGCGTTCGAGGCTGTACCTGTCGCGAGCGCTGTCGCGCACGGCGTGGGGCGCGCCGCAGTGGAATCCGCCGTCCCGGTTCCTGGATGAGGTGCCGGCTGAGCTCGTCTCCTGGACCGGCGAGGTTCATCGCGCACCGTTTGTCCCTTCGTATGGCGACGATGTCCCGTCCCGTTACTCCGATCATGGCTATCGCGCGGGTTCCGAGGTTCGCCGGTCAGCGCAAGAACAGCTGGCCGCGTCGCGACTGGGGAGCGGCGCCGGCGGCAGCGCGGGCCGGGGGTTGCGCGGCGGCGTCGGGAACCGGCCGATACTGCAGCTACAGCCGGGTGATCGCGTCACGCATGACTCGTGGGGCCTCGGCACGGTCGTTGGGCTCCGTGGCGCTGGCGACAAGGCCCAGGCCCAGATCGACTTCGGCAGCGCCGGCGTCAAGTGGCTCGTGCTTCGCTACGCCGCGCTGCAAAAGCTCTGACCCCGCTTCTCGCGGCGCTCAGTATTCGCAAATCCCCTTTTCTCGCGATGATCTTGGACTTATCGGCGCTATTGCCATTAAGTCCGAGATCACCCAAGAAAGAGGCCCAAGGACACCGCTGCCGGACTCTAACCGAGGAAAGTATTGGCGAGCGGGAATTCATGGGGGAACCTTGATCTTGGCCGCTCTTGTCTTCGCGATTGAACGGCCGGGGGGCATTACGCGTAATGAGAGTCATGGAGACTCGGTCCGGCTGCCGGCATTCCGACCGGACCGCTTACGCGCGCGTGACGAGCCCCGTTGCTCGATCCGTTCCGGGCAGCGCCGAGTGTGTCACGGACAGGGCGGATCGGGGTCCGTGACGGTGCGGGACCTGCGAGGACTGATGGCTGGCCCGTTGGCACTCGACGGGCTCCTCGCCCTGCTCCTGGCCGGCGAGGCTCTCGTGAGCCTCACCCCTGGCACTCCCGTGTCCGTAGTCGCGCTCGCGCTGACCGGCACGCTGTGCGTTGCGTGGCGGCGCCGCGCTCCTGAGGCTGTGCTGGCGGGAACGTCGATCACGTTCATCGTCTGCACTGCGTCTGGATACCTGACGCCACCCCTGCCGTTCGCTCCACTCGTCGCGATCTACACCGTGGCGGTCTACAGACCGCCGTCAATCTCGATCAAGACCGGCGGCGCAGCGTCCCTCGGCGTGATCGCTGGCTCGATATTCGGGCCGAACGGGCTCAGCGATGACTCGTTGCTCGACTACCCAGTCTCCCTCGTGGCGGCGCTGACCATCGGCTACGGCGTGCGCGTGGGTCGGTCGCGAGCCGCCCTGCTCGAACGGCAGTCTGAGCAACTGGCTCGCGACCAAACGGCACTGACTCAGCTGGCCGTCGAGCAGGAACGGGCCCGAATCGCCCTCGAGTTGCACGACATTGTCGCGCACCACGTGAGCGTCATGGTCGCGCAAGCCAGCGCGGCGCGGGTGGTGTTCGACACCCGGCCGCAACAGGCTCGGCAGGCTCTTTCCTCGATTGCGGCAGTCGGACGCGAGGCGATGGCCGAGATGCGGCGGCTGCTTGGTGTGCTTCACCCGCACGGCGCGCAGGTTGAGCGTGCCCCAGTGCCTGGGCTCGACCGGCTGCCCACCCTGATTGCCCAAATCGAGCAAGCCGGGTTGCCCGTGCAGCTGGCGGTTGCCGGCGAACGCCGACGCCTACCGGCCGGCGTCGAGCTCAGCGCTTATCGGATCGTCCAGGAGGCACTGACCAACAGTCTGAAGCATGCCGGGCCGACCGAGGCCCACGTTCTTCTGGGCTACCACGATGAATTTCTCGAGCTGCGCATCTCTGACACCGGTCACAACGGCGACGCGAGCGCAGCAAAGCAGGAATGCCGATGCCGTACCGAGGGGCGCGGCCTGGTTGGCATGCAAGAGCGGGCCGCGTTACTCGGCGGACAGGTTGCTGCCGGCCCAGCACCAGATCGCGGATTTGTCGTGACCGCACAGCTTCCCGTCGAGGGTGCAGCGCGGTGACAATCCGGGTACTGGTGGCCGATGATCAGCCCCTGATGTGCTCCGCCTTGAGTACCTGCCTGTCGGCAGAGCTCGATATCGAGGTCGTCGGAGAGGCGTCGGATGGGTATCGGGCGATCGACCTGGCCCGGGCGCTGCGTCCCGACGTGGTTCTGATGGACATCCGAATGCCGAACCTGAGCGGTCTGGCCGCGACCCAGGCCGTGACAGATCTTTCGATCAAAGTGTTGATCATTACAACGTTCGACATCGATCAGTACGTGGTGGAGGCCTTGCGGGCCGGGGCGAGTGGTTTCCTGCTCAAAGACGCGACACCCGACGAACTCGTACACGCGGTCCGGGTGATCGCTAACGGCGATGCACTGCTCGCACCCGCCGTTACCCGGCGGTTGTTGGATCGCTATGGCCGCCGCCTGCCGTTGCCTACTCCACCGACTTCGGCGCTGTTAGCGCGCCTCACCAGTCGCGAGCGGAACGTGCTCGAGCTCGTCGCGCTCGGTCAATCCAATCTCGAGATTGGCCAGACGCTGCACATTGCAGCAAGTAGTGTCAAGACGCACGTGGGGCATCTGCTGACCAAGCTCGGCCTGGCGGATCGGGTGCATCTGGTGATCTTCGCCTACGAGAACGGTGTGATCGAACCGCACACGGTCTAACGGCGCGGCGCCAATCGCTGCACCGGTGGCGTGTGGGCGTAAACGCTCTTGGCAACCCGATAGCCGCGCCGATCCTGTGCGATCACCTGAGCGCGGATCTTCGCCAATGCCGCCGCGTTGAGCTTGCTCTTACTCACGAGAGCCAGGACCTCAGCGTTGACACCGCCAGCAGCCGCAACCTTGATCGAACCCACGCCCGGCGCGAAGTACTTCAGCTGATGACCGCCCTCGGGATCGAGCGGCGCCCACTCGTCGATCACGAGTACGTCGTTGAAGCAACCAACTGGGACGCAGACATGCTGGTGCATCTTCGCGACCTGGCCGCAGTCGAAGAAATCCACTGCCGGCGCGCGGCCTTGCCGGTAGCTCGGCGTATGTAGTTGAGGATTCGCCAGCATGCCGACACCTGCGGTCGCGCGAGCGACGCCCGCAAGCCAGGTGCTCGGCGCGCCCGTCAGCTTGCCGTCCTCGTATTCCTCGGGATACTCACCGATGTTCCAGACTCGCCCAACGCGATCCTGGGCCTCGAAAGCCAGCTCGGATTCCTGCAGCTGCCCGTTGTCGATGTCTCGCTCGAAGACGACGAGCGTGCGGACCCCGTTGATCGTCTTCGTCAGGTCGGTGACGGTGGCCACGATGCTGTGCTGGTGCAACGTGCCGTCGTCTCCTTGCACCGAACCCCGCAGCACGGTGTTGGTACCCGGTACGAGCGGCAGCCACTTATTGTCGATCTTGGGACGCACGGGGAAGTGTTCAGCGGAGAAGCGTGTTATCGGCTTGCACTTGGGAGTGGCTGTACTTGCCGCCCGGGTCGCCGGCGAGCTGGCCGAGGCGGCGCGCGGAACCGCCACAAGGAGCGGCAGCACCGAAGCGGCGCCGATCAGTACAAACCATCGACGAGAGTTGACCATCGGACGTCCTTTCTGCGTGGGCCTCAGGCGGAGGTTGCTTGCGGGACCGCGCTGCGGCGGCGGCGATGGGCGAAGCGCAGGTAGAGCGAGGGAACGACGAAGAGATTGAGCAAGGTCGAGGTCACCAGGCCACCGATAATGACAACGGCCAGTGGGTACTCGATCTCATGACCTGGTCGGTCGCCCAGGACCACCAGCGGCACGACGGCAAGCGCGGTGGCGAGCGACGTCATCAGGATCGGTGAGAGCCGTTCCCGTGCTCCTTGCAGCACCAGGGCAGGCCCGAACGGTTCGCCCTCATGCTTCTCGAGATGCTGGCAGTGGTTCACGAGCAGGATTCCGTTGCGCGCCGATATCCCGAATACCGTGAAGAACCCGACGAGGGATCCCAGCGAGATGACGCCACCGGCAAGATAGTTCGCCAACACGCCACCGACGAGAGCCATAGGCAAGGTCAGGAAGATCAGCAACGCGAGTCGCCAGCTGCCGAAAGACACCTGCAGCAGCAGGAGGATTGCTAGCCCGGCGATGATCGCGATGCGGTAGAGGTGGCCCTGCGCCGCCTGGCGCTCCTGATACTCGCCGAGCAGCTCGGCGTGGTAGCCGCGCGGAAACTCGACGGTCCGCATCACGTTCTTGACATCCGAGACCACCGAGCCCAGATCGCGGTGCCGCACATTGGCGGCGACGTCGAGGCGACGGGAGTCGTTCTCGCGTTCGATGGCATTGGGGACCGGCCCCACGGTCACCTTGGCGACGTCGCCGAGGCGCACGACCTTGCCGGCCGGTGTGTCAATGGGAAGCTCGCTGACATCCGTGAACGCTGGCGCGCGACTGCGGAGTGCTCCAGACGACCGTGTCGTACGCCTTGCCGTCGCGGAAGATGTCACCCACTTCCTCGCCGGCGACGAGGGTCGATGCCGCCCGTCGGACATCGCCGGGTTTCAGCCCGTATTGCGCCGCCTTGGCCAGGTCGACCTCAACCTGTATCTGGGGTTGATCGAGCGAGATGTCGACGTGATCGTCGATGATGCCTTGGATCCCGGCGAGCTTGTGCTGCAACTCGAGGCCCTTACTCCGTAGGACGGCCAAGTCCTCGCCGTATAGGCGGATGACTATCGGCTCCTTCGATCCGGTGAGAACCTCTTCGATGCGCTCGTTGAGATAGGTGAGCACATCGCGGTAAACGCCCGGGTAGCTGTCGACGACGCTCCGAATCGCGTCGATGGTCTTGTTGTAGTCTGCCTTGTCATCGATGCTGATCCAGTTTTCGGCAAAGTTCACGCCGGCGACTTCTTCACCGAGGAACGCCTGGCCGATGTGTGATCCGAACGTTCGGACACCAGGGATAGCCCGCAGGTCGTGACTGACGCTTGTCGTTATCCGGGCTGTCTCCTGCGGTGACGTGCCGGGGGTGGCGATGAAATGGATCAGGAAGTCGCGTTCCTTGAAGCTGGGGAACAAGCTCTGCCCGAGCTGAGGCACGATCACCAGAGCGATCACCACGAGTGCGCCGCTGGCCGCATAGGCGCGGCGGGGGCGCTCGACGATGCGGGACAACGCGGCGGTATAGATCCGCTGCAGCCACTTGACGAGCGGTGACTCGCGCCGCTCGACGGGCGCCCGCCGCAGCAGGATGAGCGAGAGCGCAGGCGTAACGGTCAGCGCGACCGCCATGGACGCGATGATCGCCAAGTGTAGGAGACCGCGAGCGGCCGGAAGAACGAACCCGTCAATCCCGGCAGCAGGAAGATCGGAACCGCGGCCGCGACGATGATCAGCGTCGCGTAGACGATAGGACCGCGGACCTCGAGCGACGCATCGAGGATCACGGAGGCGATCGGTCGGCGCTGGCCGCTGCGGCGATCCTGCCGCACCCTGCGCAGGATGTTCTCGACGTCGATGATCGCGTCGTCGACCACGGCCCCTAAGGCGATCACCAGCCCGGCAAGGGTCATCGTGTTCACCGTTGCGCCGCGCCAGTACAGGATGAGCATCGCCGCCAACAACGACAGCGGGATGGTCAGCAGGCTGATCGCGGCAACCCGCCACTCGTACAGGAAGGCCAGCAGGATCACGAGGACCAGCAGGAATCCGAGCAGCAGCGCCACGCTGAGGTTGTGGATCGACGTGTTGATGAAGTTCGACTGGCGGAAGATGGTGGTGTCGAACGTGATCCCGGGCAGGCCGGGCTTGAGCGAATCGATCACCTTGTTGACGTCCCGCGTGACATTGAGCGTGTTGCCCCACGGGAGCTTTTCCACCACCAGCAGCAGGCCTGGGCCGTCCTTGATGACGGCGTCGCCGATGAGCGGCTGGTGATCGATCTTGACGTCGGCGACCTGACCGAGGCTCACCCGAGCGCCGCTCTTGTTGTCGACGGTGACGCGGGCGAGGTCTGCGGGCGTCACGACCGGCAACACGTGCCGGATCCCGATCCGCTGAGCGGGCAGCTCGATGGCGCCACCAGTGCCGATGACGGAGCCATTCGAAAAGCGCAGCAAGCCGGAGTCGACCGAGTCCGCGGTGGCCTCCATGACCCCGTCGAGCGTGACCTGCTTCGCCTGCATCCGCTTCGGATCGAGCTGCACAGTCATCATCTGCAGCTGCTCGCCCCACATGGCGACGTTGGCGACGCCTTCGACTCGCATGATGCGGGCCCGGATCGTCCAGTAGGCCATCATCGACATCGCGATCACGGACTGATCTTTCGAGCTCATGCCGATCTTCATTACGCGGGCCGTCGCCGACACCGGCGGCATCATCACGGGTGGGGCGGCCCAGGTCGGCAGACTCGGCGTCACAATCGCTAGCCGCTCCTGAACGAGCTGCCGGGCGCGTTGCAGATTCGTGCCCTGCTTGAAGATCATCTGAATGGACGACAGCTGCGGAACTGATTTCGACCGAAGGTCCTGGAGCCCCTCGATTCCGTTGAGCACCTGCTCCAACGGAACCGTGACGAGCGACTCGACGTCGGTCGTCGACAGGCCGAGACACGCCGTCTGGATCTCGACCTGTGGTGGCGCGAACTCCGGGAAGACATCGACCCGCATGTTCGGAATGGACAGCACGCCGAGCACCATCATCCCCGCGGCGAGCGCGATGACGAGGAATCGGAACCTCAGGCTGGAGCGGACGATCCACCGCATGAGCGTCGGCCGCTCGGCCGGCTGCCCAGTCATTCGCCTTCGACCACGTATTCGGTGCCGAGCAGCTCGGCACCGCCCACCGTGACAACCGGAGTTCCCGGCGCTGGCCCGGACCGAAGAACGGCGATGTCGCCGTCCACGTGGTCGATGACAACCCGCTGCCGGACATAGGTAAGCGACTCCGGGCTGGTGTATACCCAGCTGATGCCGGTGTGGTCGTAGAGCACCGCCGCCAACGGAACCACCGTGCGGGCCGCCGTCGGGGTACTGCTCGTCGTCAGCACCCGCACTGGCTCGGTCTTCAGGCCGATCCGGCTGGCGCCCTCTTCGGTGACAGTGACCTTGCCGACATCGCTGCCCTCGATCGCCTCGACGGACGCCGGCTCGCTCACCAGCTGATTCACTCGATCCCTTCGAGGCGCAACCGGTGAGGACGATGCCGGCCAGAACCACGATTACGGTTAGCCAACCAGTCCAGCGCCGCATCACAGCCCTCCCTCCGATAGGCGAGGCGTCGGCTCGACGTCCGCGGGATTGGGCCCGGGGGAACGGCCCGGCGAGAACCGCAGGTACAGCGCGGGCACGACGAACAGCGCGACCAACGTCGACGTGACGAGACCACCGATCACGACGACGGCGAACGGGAAGAGAGCCTCGGTTCCGGCCACCCGTCCGAAGAACAACAACGGCAACACCGCGGCAACCATCGTCAACGCGCTGAGCACGATCGAGCCGGCCCGGTCGCCAACGACGCGGTTGACCGACTGCGCATCGGCCGGTGTGTCACGCCCGAACTCCCTGACCAAGAGAACCGCGTTCCGGGCCGCAACTCCGAAGATCGCGAGCAGCCCCATGAGCGCGCCGAGGGAGCGAACGCCTCCGACGAAGCTCGCGGTCAGCACGCCGCCGACCGTGGACAGGGGAAGCACGAGGAAGATCAACGCGGCGAACCGCCAGCTGCTGAAGGCAGCCTGGAGTAGCAGGAAGATGGCCAACGCGGCCGCAAGGGCCGCACCCCCGACACGCCAGAACTGGCCTTGCTTTTCCAGCGTGTCGCTGTGCACCTCGGCGTGGAACTCCAACGGCATCGCCATGGCGTGCACGCGAGCGCGTACCTCGTCGACCACCGTGGCGAGATCTCGGCCACGGACGCTTGCCGTGACGTCCAGGCTCCGCGAGACATTGTCGTGCTTGATCACCGTCGGATAGGGGACGATCTGGACGCTCGCAACATCGCCGAGGCGAACGTGGCCTCCGCCGGGCACGTCGAGCATCAGATCCGTGACGTTCGACGGTGTATGCCGGATCGCGGGTGCGCCCCACACCACCACGTCGAAGATCTTTTGTTCCTCGTAGAGGCTGCCCACCGGCAGGCCGGCGAAGAAGGTCGCCGAGGCTCGGCGGACATCACCCGGCTTGATTCCGTACTTCTGCGCCTTCGCCAGATCGACCTGGATCTGGACGGTCGGCTCCGTCGACTGTGCCTCGACCGCCGGTCTCGAGATGCCCTTGATCGTAGACAGCAGCTGGCGGACCTGGTCGGTCGTCCGATGCAGGCCGTCAAGCGTGTTTCCGTACACGCGGACGACGACGTCCGCATGGGTGCCGCTCTCGGTCGCGTCGATGCGCGCCTGCGCGTATGTCTGGACGTCGCCGCGCAGGCCCGGGTAGCCGCGCACGGTCCGATCAACCGCCGAGACCGTCGAGCCGTACTCCGCGGATTGCGCCACGTCCACCCAGATCTCGGCGGTGTTCACGTTGGCGGTCTGGTCAGACATGATCGCGCGTCCGACGTGTGACCCGACGTCGCGTACGCCTGGCACAGCGCGCAATTCCTGGGTGGCCGCCGCCGTGATCCGCGACATCTCGGTGATCGACGTGCCCGGGACGGCCTGCCAGCGTACGAGCAGATCCCGGTCCTGGAGTCCCGGCAGCGTCGGATGCGACGTGAGCTGCGGCAACACGGCCATCCCGCAGAGGAGAAGAATGCCGACCGCGGCGTACGCCCGGCGCGGCCGCTGGACGTGCCCACCGATCCACCGGTCGTAGGCCCGGCCAACCAAGGGCGTGAGTCCCCGCGTTCGAGCCGCGGTCGATTCCTTCCCGAGGAGCAGCAGTGCTAACGCTGGCGTCACGGTGAAGGCGACGATGAGCGAGGCCACGACCGCCAATGCGTAGGAGAGGACCAAGGGCTTCGCGAAAGCTCCGGCTACACCGCTCAGCGCGAGCGCTGGAAGTGCCGCCACCAGGATGATCAGGGTCGGGTAGCCGAGCGAACCACCAAACGACGCCATCGCGTCGGCGATGACCGCCCGGGTCGACCCGGATCCGTCAGCCTCATGACGCTCCCGTAGCCGTCGCTGGATCGCGTCGACGCCGACCACGGCGTCGTCGATCACGGTGGCCAGGGCGATCGCGAACCCGGCGAGCACCATGAGGTTGAACGTGGTCCCACGCAGGTAGAGCACGAGAGCGGCCGTCACGAGGGAGCACGAAAGGGCTACCAGACTGGTAAGCGCCGTCCGCCAGGACAGCGTGAAACCGGTGAGCAGTGCGATCACGAGCAACAGTCCGGCCAGCGCCCACCAACCGAGATTGTGCAGCGCTGTCTGCAGGAACGTGGCTGGCCGGTAGAGGCTGGTGTCGATCTGGATTCCGGACAAGCCCGGGCGCATCTGGTTGAGGGCGTCCTCGACCGCCTTCGTGACGGCGCGGGTGTTGGCCTCCGGGAACTTCTCGATGACCAGCATCAATCCGGGACCCTCACCCAGGACGGCGTCGCCGATGAGAGGCTGATGATCTTCCACTACGTTCGCGACCTGACCCAGCCGCAGCGTCTTGCCTTGCGTGTCCTCGACGCTGACCGCAGCCAGACCGGCCGCCGTCGTGATGGGCAACACGTGCTGGATGGCGAAGCGTTGCGTCGATGTGTCGATGAAACCGCCGGTGCCGGGTGTCGAGGCCTCGACGAACGTCAACGGTGACACCCACAGCGCGTTGCCGGTCGTATCGATGACCTGGTTGAGCGAGACGCCGTACTGACGTAGCCGGGCCGGGTCCACTTGCACCTGCAGCTGCCTGTCCCGCTGGCCCCAGATCGCGACATTGGCAACGCCCGGTAGGCCGAGCAGCCGAGGTCTGACCTTCCAGCGGGCGAGGATGGACAAGTCGATCAGCGACAGGTCCTTCGCGCCGAGGCCGATCATCATGACCCGGCTGAGCGAGGACACGGGCTGGACCATGACCGGCGGGGTGCCCACTTGTGGCAGTGCGTGGGCCTGGGAGAGATGCTCTGAGACGAATTGCCGCGCGGTGAGGATATTCGTACCGCGTTGGAAGATGAGGTCAATCGATGAGAGCCCGGGCACGGACTCCGACCGGATCTGATCGAGCCACGGGATTCCGTTGAGCAGGTCCTGTTCGAGCGGAACCGTGATCAGCTGTTCGACCTCGGCTGCCGAGAGTCCCAGTGCCTCGGCCTGAATCTCGACCTGCGGCGGCGCGAACTCCGGCAGCACGTCGACGGATGCGTTCCGGACCTGGGTGATGCCGAGACCCAACACGAGCACGGCGGCGCCGACGACCAACACGCGGAACTTCATGCTGAGGAGGACGAGCCCACGGATCACCGCAACCCCCCCGGAGTGGTGAGTCGCGCCTCGCGATCCCAGCCCGGGAGTTCGACGCGCGATCCCGAAGTTAAGCGGGAACCCCGCGCCTGTCTTCCCCCTCAGGTACCAGCGTTACCTCATCCCGGAGGCGTAGCACCCGGTACCTGAGGAGGATCCCGAGTAGCGCCGCGGGCGGGTCGTCAGGCAGCTTGCTCAGTCGCGTCTCCAGGGAATTCGCAACTTGCGCGCCGTCAGGCCGGGCCGGTGCCTAGTGGGCCACAGCGACTCGACGGTCCCCGATAGTTCGGCGACTGCAGCAGAACGACCTCGTCCTGACGGAAGATCTCGCGATACCCTGCGGCCTCGACGGTTGCGAGCGCCGCGGCCGGCTTGGCCCCGAAGTTGCCGACGTCCTTCTGGGTCAGATCGATCGCCACGAAATCGGCGGCATCGTGCTGCATGCCGACCAATGTGACGTAGTCGCGGTCAGTGAGGTGCCCGGCGAGCCGATCGTCCGCCTCGATGCATACGTTCCGGGGAATCCGATCAACCACGGCCTGCTGCGCTTGCATGTGCGTGGTCCTGCTGAACAGCTCGCCGTTCAGCGATCGCGTGCAGTGCAGCTACCCGCCGCCCGGAAAACGGCGGATTCACGACGATCAGCGCGACAGGAATGACGGTGATCACTGTGAGAACAGTGAGCTTGAGTCGCGGTCGGGACCAGACGCCGAGTCGTGCGGCCCCGTCGATCATCGCGAGCACGAAGATGACCCAGGGCAGCGCGTTGTAGTGAAAGCTGGGGTACCAGAGGTTGTCCCGTACCGCGGGTTCGAAGAACCGCTGCGCCAGCAGCGGAAGCGCGAGAATCGAGTATCGCGACCGCAGGGCGAGGAAGAGCACAGGTACCAAGAACAGCAGGAGAGTCTGCGTCTTGATCATCGGTGAGAAGAACAGCCGCGCAGTGTCGAGCGGATGCAGCACCACGTGGCCTAGCGCGCTGCCCAGGTTCGGACCGAGCGTTGGCCCGTACTGCCAGTACGCGAAGTGCTGATCGGGCGAGAAATGGGGGAGGATCACCGCGGTCGCGAGTTCGTAGACGATGACGCCCGCAGCCACGAGGATGACGCCGAGCCACCTCCGCCGCCGATCGAACAGGCGCAGGATCCCCAGCAGCACAACGAGAATTCCCATGTCCTCGCGGACAAGCAGGAGCAATCCGGCAAAGATCAGTAACTGCCTATCGTCGGCGCGATCGAGCGCATCGATGGCCAGAGCGAGGATCGGAACGCCCCAGGCGACCTCGTGGACTTGGAAGTCGACGAGAGTTTGGAAGGCCCAACTCGACGCGTAGGCAAAGCAGATGACCAGTGACGCCCGCGATGTAGTCCGCCGGCGGGCGAACCGGTAGATGACGGGAACCGAGGAGGCAATCAGGGCAGCTTGGAGAATCAGCAACGTCTCCGGGTGACCCCAGATCCAGTACAGCGGCGCAGCGGTCGCAATGATCGGGTGGAAGTGGTCGCCCCAGATGTTGTAGGACATGCCTTTCAGCGGGACGATCGGCGCCTGGAAATGCGCGTAGCGGCGCACGGCTTGATCGAAGATCCCCAGGTCGTAACCCGCGGTGTTGAACTGCCGGTGGCGCTCGAGGGCGAACAGGGTGTAGACGGCAAACGTCGCCGCCGTGAGCAGCCAGAGGGGCCAGGCTTTGACGATGCGCCGGCGCGCGGCGGCAGCCGCGACCGACGGCTGCCGGGACGTGGTCGCGGTCATCGGGTGCTGACGGCAGCCGGGCGCTGGGCGAGAACCCATACCCGCTTACACGCCTGCCAGGCGAAGACCACAAGCAGCACGTTGCGCGTCTCGAGCACAAGGGTGCCGAGCTGGACCGGGAAATTGCCGTTGACCAGCCACGGGTACAGCAACGGGTAGTTCACCTGGGTGAGCAACGCGATGACGAGCAACAACCGCATCGCGACGCGCAGGTGATGATCACCCATCTGCCGAACAGCGAGTGCCGCGAGCGGTCCACCCAGCCACAGGATGTACTGCGGGCTGAGCACCTTGTTGGTGATCGTGGCCACGGCTGCGGTTGCTACCAGCAGCCAGCCCACAATTTCGACGGTCACGGTAGGAGCGAGCCGAGCCCGGTTCCACAACACGACGAGGAGCGCGATGCCGGCGATCATCAAAGCGGTGCTCGCGGTGAGGAATGCCGATACGCCCGGCCCGGTCAGCTCGCGCGCCTTGTACAGCGACAGAGGTGCGTCCCACGGCCCTTTCGGATCGAACATGCGAACGAGCATCAGCGGTCCGGCCGGCAGTGACTCGATCTGCAGTCCGCGGTTGGCCTGCCACTGCAGGGGCGACATCAGCCGTTCGACGCCGCCAGCTAACAGGCTGGCGAGGGCCAGCGCCCCACCGGTCGCCAGGAAGCCGCCGAGGACGCGGCGTCGATTCGTGCGGCCCAGCAAGAAGATGGGAAGCATGATGGCCGGCCACAGCTTGAGCGCTGCCCCGATCGCGGTGAGCGTGCCGCAAAGCGCCGGTCGTCGCATCAGCGCGAGAACCGCGCCCCCCGCCAGGACGGCCGGCACGAGGTCGAACCGGAAGTACGCCGTTGGACCGACGAGCGGAACGAACCACAACCAGAACGTGACCGCGTCGCTCCGTCGGCGCCCGCTGGTTCGCCAGAGGAGCCAGCAGAACGCGCCGTCGGCGGCGAGCATCGAGAGCGCGAACAAAACCGTGAAGGCCACCGGGTTCGCCAAACCGAGGAGAAACTGCGGCAGCATGACGCCAAAGACCGGCAGCGGGTATTCCTGAAACGTTTCCCGGATGCCGGCCCCGTTGAAGAACAGCGCGCGCAGGCTGCGCGAGTAGTAGCTCACATCGCCGACGACGGACGGCTCGATCGACACCATGAGGGTGAGCGTCAGGGCCCGGCTGATGAGCCAGGCAAACACCGTCGACCTGGTGTCGTCGCCGGAGAGCTCGACCGGTAGCGCGAACCACCTTCGTGCGGTCCTCCGCGCACCCAGCGACGGATGGGCGTCGCTCGGCGCGGGCGCGAGCTCAGTGGTCGGCATAGTTGAGTCTCGATTCTGTCAGACCGAGCTGGATACGCCGTTCGAGCGCGACGAGCGGCGACCCCACGGCCGTGGCCAAGTGCTGAACCCGGCGGTCATCGGCCGGCGATGATTGTGTCGCGGCCGCCTCCGCGACATGACTGAGCGTGGTGATCATGGACCGTGAGGTGAAGTATGGCGATCGTCTTCGTGTGATCAGCACTAAGCCGGGGCGCGGTCGACTCAGGCCGCTTGGTGTGGAGTGTGGGTAATGGCAGAACGCATCCGGGTCGTCGTCGCGAAACCAGGCCTGGACGGGCATGACCGGGGAGCCAAGGTCGTGGCTCGGGCGCTTCGCGACGCTGGTATGGAAGTCATCTACACCGGCCTGCATCAGACCCCCGAGCAGATCGTGCAGACGGTGATCGAAGAGGACGCCGACGCGGTCGGCCTCTCGGTACTGTCCGGCGCCCACATGACGCTGTTTGCCCGCTTGATGCAGCTGCTCCAGGAACGCGGCGTCGCCGACGTCGTCGTATTCGGCGGCGGCATCATTCCCGACGCAGACATCCCGGAGCTGGAGGCGATGGGCGTGGCCAAGGTATTCACCCCCGGAGCGTCGATGGACGACATCGTCCAGTGGGTGCGCTCCACCCTCAGTGCCCCCGCGGCTGGGTGAGCCCGGTCTCAGCGCCGACGCTGGTCATGTCCCTGAGGCATAAGCTGCCCGGGCGACAAAACGAATCTTGAAGAAACGGTGGCGGCACGTGGATCTTTTCGAGTACCAGGCCAAGGAGCTGTTTCAGCAATACGACGTCCCGGTCGGGCTCGGGAGCGTGGTGAATACGCCGGAGGACGCGGAGCGGGCCGCCCGCCGAATTGGCGGCGTCACGGTCGTCAAGGCTCAGGTCAAGACCGGGGGACGGGGCAAGGCAGGTGGAGTCAAGGTAGCGAAGACCCCGCAGGAGGCCGGGCAACTGGCCGGCCAAATCCTGGGTATGGACATCAAGGGGCACCCGGTGCACCGCGTGCTGATCGATCCGGGCGCGCAAATCGAGGAGGAGTACTACGTCTCCTTCCTGCTGGACCGGGCCAATCGCAGCTATCTGGCGATGGCGTCCTACGAGGGCGGTATGGAGATCGAAGAGCTTGCGGTCGAGCGACCCGACGCGCTGGCCCAGGTGCCCGTGGACGCACTTTCCGGGGTCGACGAGGTGAAGGCGCGAGAGATCGTCGCGGCGGCCCGCTTTCCGGACGAGGTGGCTGACCAGGTCGCCGATGTGGTCCTCCGACTGTGGTCAACCTTCGTCGGATCGGATGCGACGCTGGTCGAGGTCAATCCGCTGGCGAAGCTCGCCGACGGCAGCGTCAAGGCGCTTGACGGCAAAGTGACGCTGGACGACAACGCGGACTTCCGGCACGCCGTGAATGCCGACTACGTGGACACTGATTCCACTGACCCGCTCGAGCGGCGCGCCATCGAGAAGAACCTCAACTACGTGAAGCTCGACGGCGAGGTCGGCATCATCGGCAACGGTGCCGGTCTGGTGATGTCGACACTGGACGTCGTGGCGTACGCGGGCGAGCGGCACGGCGGAGTCAAGCCGGCGAACTTCCTTGACATCGGTGGCGGCGCGTCGGCCGAGGTGATGGCGAACGGGCTCGACATCATCCTCTCCGACCCGTCCGTACGGAGCGTATTCGTGAACGTCTTCGGCGGCATCACCGCGTGCGACGCCGTCGCAAGCGGCATCGTCACCGCGTTGGGCATGTTGGGATCGAGTGCCACGAAGCCGCTCGTGGTTCGACTCGACGGGAACAACGTCCTCGAAGGGCGGCGCATCCTCAACGATGCCGCCCATCCGCTGGTCACGCTGGTCGACACGATGGACGACGCGGCCGACAAGGCCGCCGAACTCGCTGGGGCAGGACAGTAATGGCGATCTTTCTGAACGAGACGTCGCGGATCATCGTGCAGGGCATGACCGGTTCGGAAGGTACGAAGCACACTCGGCGGATGCTCGCGTCCGGCACCTCAGTAGTCGGTGGTGTGAACGCGCGCAAGGCCGGTACGAAGGTCGACTTCGACGGGACAGTGCTACCGGTCTTCGGCACGGTGGCGGAGGCAATGAACGAGACCGGCGCCGACGTCACCGTCCTGTTTGTGCCGCCGCCATTTGCAAAGGACGCCGTGCTGGAGGCGATCGACGCCGCGATCCCCCTCGCCGTGGTGATCACCGAGGGCATCCCGGTGCAGGATTCCGCCTACTCCTGGGCGTACGCGCGCGGCAAGTCGACCCGGATCGTGGGGCCGAACTGCCCGGGGCTGATCAGCCCCGGCAAGTCCAACGCCGGCATCATCCCCGCCGATATCACCGGCCCCGGGCCGATTGGGCTGGTGTCGAAATCGGGGACGCTGACCTACCAGATGATGTACGAACTGCGCGACATCGGCTTCTCCACGGCAATCGGCATCGGTGGGGACCCGGTGATCGGCACGACCCACATTGATGCCCTCGCCGCATTCCAGGCCGACCCGGAGACCGAGGCGGTGGTCATGATCGGTGAGATCGGTGGCGACGCCGAAGAGCGCGCAGCGGCATTCATCCGGGAGAACGTGACAAAGCCGGTTGTGGGCTACGTCGCCGGCTTCACCGCACCGGAGGGCAAGACGATGGGGCATGCTGGCGCGATAGTGTCCGGATCCTCCGGTACGGCTCAGGCGAAGAAAGAGGCGCTCGAAGCGGCGGGGGTGCGGGTCGGCAAGACGCCGAGCGAGACCGCCCGGCTGATGCACCAGATTTTGGCCGGCTAGAGGTCGTCGGGCCGAGGCGAGCGAACCGAGTAGTTCCACAGAGACCGGCGTGCGAAACCCTCGTAAGGTGATGTTGAACGGGGTGATCGACCGCTAGTTTGGCGGCAAGGTCCTACTCGTCGAGCACGACCGAGGAGCCCGGATGACAAACGAGCCGCCGGAGGACGATCCCCGGAAGGTGACGCCACCACCTCCACCGCCGGGTCCGACACCAGGTGGACCACCAGCGGGCGCACCGCCCGCCGGGCCGCCGGGTCCCGGCCAGTACGGCCCGCCACCCGGCTACGGGCCTCCGCCGGGGGCCGGCCCACCGCCGGGGTACGGTGCGCCGCGTCCGTACGGGCCGCCGTCCGGCTACGGAGCGCCACCGCCAGGTGGTTACGGACAGCAACCGGCATACGGTCCGCCACCCGGCTACGGGCCACCACCTGGTTATGCGGGGCCACCACCGTCAAGTGCCCCACCCGGCTACCGGCCACCACCCGGGCAGCCCGCAGACACCCGGTGGGCCGCGGCGGCCTCGCAATACCCGGCGCCTGGCCCCGGCACCGATTTCAAGGCGGTCAACCCGTTCGACTGGTGCATCATGGGCGCGGGCGTGCTCGCGATCATCTTCTCCTTCTTCAGCTACTACACGGCGAGCGCGCGTACCGCCGTCTTCACGATCACCGAAGCCTTTTGGGCTTGGCACGGATTCTTCGGCTGGTTTGCTGCGGTCGTTGCCGTGGTGGCGGGGGCGGTACTGGCGACGGCCGTTCTGGGCCAGGTCCACGTGCCGTTCCACCGGCAGGTGACGATGGTCGGTTTCGCGATCGCCACGGTCTCGGTGATTGTGGCGTTGTTTGTTCTTCCGGGCGATGTTCCGCATGGGGCGGGCGTTTCCAACGGGCGCGGCGCCGGGTACTGGCTCAGCCTGATCGTCATCGTCATAGGACTGGTGCTGTGCCTCATTCGGCTGCGCGACACCAGCCACCTCACCGTCCGCCAGAACCCCGGCGCGGTCGGTGGCGATCCGGGGATGGGGACATCTTCCGCGAGCTCTAGCCCGCCGCCGGCTGCTCCGCCGGGTCGGCCCCCGGGTGCCTCGCCGAATCCGCCACCCGGCTGACATCACCCTCCGGCTTGGGTGCGGTATGCGCGCCCGGGCCGTCACGGCTGATCCGATACGGTGTCGCGGTCTGCCCGTGTCCCGTTCACGGGGGGCACAGGCCACGCATACGCGATGACGAAGGAGGCCGTGATGTCGGGCTACCCGCAGCCGCCCGCCCAACCCAGCAGCCGAGCACGAGGCGGCGCGCGGTTTGCGGAAACGCCCAAATCAGTGTTGTTGGAGCGGGTGGGAGCCGGACTGGGCGTGCTCATGTTCGTCTGGGGTTTCCTCCCGTGGTACGGGCTGCCCGCAACGGACGTCAACGGCTACGGCTTCGGCAGCCCGGCGCCCGTCGTCATCGGGTTGTCGCTTCTCGCGTCGGGCGTTGCCGCGGCGCGGGCACTGGATCAGAAGTCGGCGTCGCCACTCCTACCACTTGCAGCCGCCGCGGTTGCGGCGCTTGTTTCCCTCGGTCTGATCGTCGACCGCGGCGATAACGTCAGCCTCAACGTCGGTTTGATCCTCGCCCTCGTCACTACGTTGCTCCAGGCCGCTGCTTTTGCCCTGGCCTGGCTGCACGAGACCGGCCGGCTCGGGGTCGCAGCGCGATCAGCCCGCTGGTCGGGAAGCACGCCGTATGGCTATGGAACGCAGGAGGCGGGCAACGGTCCCGGCTCGTCGGCGTACCCGGCGCCTACCGGCTATGTCGGGCAGTCGGGATACGCCCAGTCGGGATACAGTGCCACTCCCGATTACGGTCAGACCCAGGTAATGCCGCAGGGGTCGGCGAATCCCTACGGCTACTCGCCAGCCGGAACGCCATCGACCTACCAGCCGTCTCCGACCGGATATTCCCAGCGGTACGGGCAGCCGGGAGTGGCCTCGCCATATCCGACCAGCGGCTCCGCGCCGCACCCTGGTGCTGCCCCGAGCCCGTCGCCATCCTCCCGGTCGACACCCGCCGCACCCCCTGCGCCGGCCGCGCCAACGGCGCCGACGTCGTTCGGCCAGCACAGCCTCCGTGAGCCCGACGATGCTGATGGGACGAGTGGGTCTTCCGGTAGCGGACGGTAACGCGACAGCGAAGGCTCCTGATCGTTGATCGGCGTGCCTGACCGCGACGGCTAGCAGCGTTTGCAAGCCTGAGCGCGTGACTGCGCGCCGCGACGACCCGTCTCGCCGCGCGGACCGCCCCGCGCGCGACGCGAACGCGCACCAGGCCGAGTCCGCTCGCCGGGGCTCTGGTTCCCGCGCAGCGGCCAGTCGGCCCTCGATGGCAGACCTCGACATGTTTCGCGGCATCCCGGCATCCGTCCGCCAGTCGCCGTGGCGGACCGCCGCCTGGACCGGCACCGGCGCCGCGATCGTCGGCGCATCGGTCGGCGTGGCAGTGGCAGTCGCGTGCTGGCTGCCCAACGCGGGTGCCTCGGGTCCACCGATGTCGGCAATACGGGCGGGCACGCTCGCTTTTCTCGCCGCGCAGCACGGCGGCATCGACCTGGACGGCACCCGGGTCGGTTTCGTCCCGCTCGGGATGACGGCGATCGTCGCGATCATCGTATGGCGCGCGAGCGTCGTGCTCGCCGACGTTCTCGAGCGACTGCGTCTGACGTCGCGACGTGACCTGGCCGAGGCCGGCACGGTCCAGGCCGGCAGCTACGCCGCGACGTGTGCCGCACTCGCCGTACTTGCTCGGTTGGGCACGACCTCCGTGCCGGCGATCCCGGTCGCGGTCGGCGCGACCATGCTCTGCGGCATCATTACGGCGGCGTCGCTGGCCTGGACGTCGATCCACCGCAGATGGTCAGCCGTATCCGCCCCGGACTACATTCGGCCCGGGCTGCGCGCGGCGATGGGCGCGCTATGCGTCTACGTCGGAGCGGGTGCTTTGCTCGTCGCCGCGCTCGCTGCTGGCCCATGCCGGCCAGGTCAGCCAACTGTCCCGGATGGTGGGTGGCGGCGTGTCCGGCGTCCCGCTCCTCGTCGTGGGCGTGCTGTGTGCGCCGAACGCGGTGATCGCGGCAGTATCCTTTCTGGCTGGACCGGGCTTTGCGGTGGGTACCGGCACTTCGGTGACGGCGTTCTCGGCGAGCCGGGGGACGCTGCCGGCATTCCCGATCCTCGGCGCGATCCCGAGCGGCCAGATCCCCTCGGTTCTCGCGGTGCTCCTGCTCGGCTCCACGCTGCTTGCTGCGGGATGGGTGACCGCGCGTCTGGCCCAAGGCCCGGCCGCGGTCGATTTCGGCACCCTGCTCTCCCGCATCGCGGTAGCCGCGGCCGGCGCCGGTGCTGCGATGGCGGCGCTCGGTTGGCTGGCCGGGGGCGCCCTCGGGCTTGCTCGGCTGCACGCGGTGGGACCGTCACCGTGGCAGCTGGGTATCGCGGTCGCCGGCGAGATCGCCGTCATGGCGCTAATCCTGATCGGTGGTTCAGCCTTGTGGGGATGGCTCTCGGTTCGCGCGGTCACACTGGTTACGGCAAGCCGGCTCACCCTGGTCAGTGCCTGGCGGCGCCGCGCGGATGGCAAGCGCGACCAGCGGGACGAGGATAGAGCCAACGATGACCGCGACAACGACAAGGACGAGGCGGCGCTCGCCGGATAGCCCCAGGTAGGTCTCGCCGCACGGCCCACTGGGTAGTGTGCGTGAACGTGCCGGAGCCCGTTCACCTCGTCGTGTTGGCGTCGGGGACTGGCACCACCTTGCAGGCGCTCATCGACGCGTCCGATCTGGGCGGTGAGATCGTCGCTGTGGGATCGGACCGGGCCGGTACCGGCGCCCTGGAGCGAGCAGCCGCTGCCGAGATCCCGACCTTCGTCGTATCGGTTCGACGGTTATCCGGATCGCGGCGACTGGAACCGGGCATTCCAGGCTGCGCTGACCGCGCACCGCCCCGACCTGATTGTGCTGGCCGGCTTTCTGCGTATCTTCGATCCGCAGCTGGTCAGCGCGTTTCGCATAGTCAACACCCATCCGTCGTTGTTGCCGTCATTTCCCGGCGTCGGCGTACGCGCGGTCCGCGCGGCCCTGGCCCACGGGGTCAAGCTGGCCGGAGCAACGGTGCACTGGGTCACAGAGGACGTCGACTCCGGGCCGATCTTGGCGCAGGTAGCGGTGCCGGTGTATGAGGATGACGACGAGCAAAGCCTGTTCGCGCGTATCCAGCTGGCGGAGAAACCTCTCTACGTCGACACGATTCGCCGACTTTGCAAGGAGATTTCCGCCTATGAGTGAGCGAGTTTCGCAGCAGGTCCACGCACGTGGCGTGCAGGTGCATCGGCGCGACGAGGTTGCCGAATGAGCAAGATCGCCATCCGACGGGCGCTGATCAGCGTGTACGACAAGTCCGGGCTGGACGAGCTGGCGCGCGGCCTATCCGAGGCGGGTGTGGAAATCGTGTCGACCGGGTCCACCGCGGCACGGATCCGGGAGTTGGGCATCCCGGTCCGATCGGTTGACGAGGTGACGGGCTTCGCCGAGATCCTTGACGGGCGGGTCAAGACGCTCCATCCGCATGTGCACGCTGGGCTACTTGCTGATCAGAACGATCCGGAGCACATGGCGACGATCGAACGGCTCGGTATTGCGCCATTCCAGCTGTTGGTATCGAACCTGTACCCGTTCGTCGAGACAGTCAGGTCGGGCGCCACGCCGGCGGAGATCGTCGAGCAGATCGACGTCGGTGGTCCGGCGATGGTCCGGGCGAGCGCGAAGAATCACGGTTCCGTCGCCGTGGTTGTGGACCCGCGGTTCTACCCCGACGTGTTGCAGGCAGTCCGCGACGGTGGCTTCGATCTGGCGGCGCGGCAGCGGCTCGCCGTCGCGGCGTTCCGGCGTACCGCCGATTACGACATCGCGGTGGCCTCCTACCTGGGCAACGTCGTCGCGCCGGATGACGCTGGCAGCGGCTTTCCGGGCTGGGTGGCTGGGTCCTGGGAGCGAGCCGCTGCCCTCCGCTACGGGGAGAATCCGCACCAGCGTGCTGCTCTGTACGTGGCGCACGGCGGTCCGCCCGGGCTCGCTGCGGCCGAGCAGCTGTCGGGCAAGGAGATGAGCTACAACAACTACGTCGACGCCGACGCCGCGCGCCGGGCCGTATTCGACTTCGCCGAGCCGTGCGTCGCGATCGTCAAGCATGCCAACCCGTGTGGTATCGCGATCGCGACCGACGCCGCTGATGCTTACCGAAAGGCACAGGCCTGTGATCCGGTCAGCGCCTATGGCGGGGTCATCGCAGCCAATATCGCCGTGTCGGCCGAGATGGCCCGCCAGGTGGCTGAGATCTTCACCGAGGTGATCCTGGCCCCGTCCTATGACGAGGACGCCCTTGACATCCTCTCCACCAAGAAGAATCTGCGCGTACTCGTGGCCGCAGCGCCGCCCGCTCATCCGACGGCGGAGTCTCGTCCGGTCTCGGGCGGGCTGCTGATCCAGACGTCCGACCGGCTCGATGCCGCTGGCGACAACCCCGGCAACTGGAACCTGGCGGCCGGCGCGGCGGCCGATGACGCGACTCTTGGCGATCTCGTGTTCGCCTGGCGCGCAGTCCGGTCGGTGAAGTCGAACGCGATCCTCATTGCGCGCGCCCGCGCGACGGTCGGCATCGGCATGGGTCAAGTCAACCGGGTGGACGCAGCCCGGCTGGCGGTCGCTCGCGCAGGCGAGCGAGCCCGCGGGGCCGTCGCATCCTCGGACGCGTACTTTCCGTTTCCGGACGGGCTGGAGGTGCTGGTCGATGCGGGCGTTCGCGCTGTGGTGCAGCCGGGCGGATCAGTTCGGGACGCGGACTGCATAGCCGTGGCTGACGCCGCAGGAGTGACGTTGTATCTCACCGGCACCCGCCACTTCGCCCACTGACCCGGACCGCCCACGATGACCGCCACGGTGCTCAACGGCACGGCCACCCTGGCCGATATCAAACGCGAACTGACCGAACGGGTTCGGGACCTGGCGCGCCCGCGGGGTGATCCCCGGGCTTGGCACGATTCTGGTCGGCGACGACCCGGCTAGCCGCTGGTACGTCGGTGCGAAGCACCGGGATTGCGCGGAAATCGGAGTCGCGAGCATTCGCCGCGACCTTCCGGCGACGGCGACTCAGGCCGAGGTCGAGGCAGTGATCGACGAGCTGAATGCCGACCCGGCGTGCACCGCGTTTCTCGTCCAGCAGCCCACTGGGCTCGACGAGTTTGCCCTGCTGTCGCGGGTCGATCCGGACAAGGACGTCGACGGGCTGCACCCGGTGAACCTAGGTTCGCTGGTCCTCGGCCACCCGGCACCTCTGCCATGCACACCCACCGGCGTACTGGAGTTGCTGCGCCGGTATGACGTGCCGATCGTCGGAGCGCACGCGGTGATTATTGGCCGGGGTATCACGGTGGGACGACCTCTCGGACTACTGCTCAGTCGTCGCAGCGAGAACGCGACGGTCACGCTGTGCCATACCGGTACTCGCGATCTCGCGACGTTCACTCGTCAGGCCGACATCCTGGTGTCCGCGGCCGGTTCGCCGAACCTGATCACGCCGGACATGGTCAAGCCCGGCGCAGCTGTCCTTGACGTCGGCGTGAGCCGCGTCGACGGCAAGGTGGCGGGGGATGTGCACCCGGACGTCGCCGAGGTCGCCGGGTGGATCAGTCCCAACCCGGGTGGGGTCGGGCCGATGACCAGGGCGATGTTGCTGCGCAACGTCGTCGACGCGGCGGCTCGGAACGCGACCCAGTGACCCCGATCTCGGTGACCGTGCGACAGGCGCTCTCCGGCAATCTGCCGTTCGTCGTCGTGTTGGGCATCGTCGCGGCTGGCATCTTGTATTCGACGGTTGTGCCAGAGCACTGGTTGCGCGGCGTGGTGGTAACTGCGATCGGAGTGCTGGTCGCGGGAACATGCCGGCTCGCGCTATCCGATCGCCGGGCGGGCCTGCTACGAATCCGGAATCGGATCTTCGACGCGGTGTGCTACTTCACGCTCGGCGGCGCGCTGATCCTGTTCGGGTCCCTACTCCCGCGTTAACGCCGCAAGACTAATGTGCGCCCCATACCGGCGATCACCGAGACATCGAGGAGCGTTCCGGCATGTCTGTACCTGCCACCCGCGACCGCGGCGGCAAGATCACCGTCGTCGGAGCCGGATTCTACGGTTCCACCACTGCGCAGCGACTCGCCGAGTACGACATCTTGGATACCGTCGTGCTCACCGACGTCATCGAAGGTCGCCCGGAGGGATTGGCCCTCGACCTGAACCAGTCCCGCCCGATCGAAGGGTTCGAGACCGAGGTCATCGGTGTCACGACGACGGCCGACGGCGGCGGATATGACGCGACCGCCGGGTCCGACGTCGTCATCGTCACGGCCGGGCTGCCGCGCAAGCCCGGGATGAGCCGGATGGACTTGCTCGAGGTCAATGCCAAGATCGTGCGCGGCGTGGCCGAGCAGATCGCCCGCTACTCGCCCGACGCCGTGATGATCGTGGTGTCGAACCCGCTCGACGAGATGACCGCCCTCGCCCAGCTCGCGTCCGGCTTCCCGAAGCAGCGGGTCTTCGGGCAGGCCGGTGTCCTCGATACCGCGCGGTTTACCAACAACGTGGCGACGGCGCTCGATGTGCCGGTCAGCTCCGTCACCACGCTGACCCTCGGCTCGCACGGCGACACGATGGTGCCGGTGCCCTCCGCATGCTTCGTCGACGGCAAGCCGCTGTTCGATGTCATGCCCGCGGCAACCGTCGAGGAACTCGTCACCCGAACCCGCAACGGGGGCGCGGAGGTAGTAGCGCTGCTGAAGACGGGATCCGCCTTCTATGCCCCGTCGGCGGCTGCGGCCCGGATGGCCCGAGCCGTCATCGAGGACACCGCTGAGACGATTCCGGTTTGTGCCTGGGTAGCGGGCGAATACGGGATCAGCGGTGTCTACCTGGGCGTCGAGGCTGAGATCGGTGCCGGGGGCGTGGAGCGGATCGTGGAGCGGGCACTGACCGACTCCGAACTTGCCGCGCTGCGCGAGGCGGCCGAGGCGGTGCGGGCCAAGCAGGCCGACGTCGCGGACCTTTGAGCTCTGCCCCGGCCGTAAGCCGCACCCTGCGGTCGGTCGCCGTGCTGTCAGACGTCCACGGCGTGTTGCCGGCGCTCGATGCGGTGCTGGCCGAGCCTGTCGTCCAGACCGCCGATCGGCTGGTCGTGACCGGCGATCTCGCGGCCGGTCCGATGCCGGTGCAAACGCTCGATCGGCTGGTTGGGCTCGGAGATCGGGTGGTTCTGATCCGCGGGAACGCCGACCGCGAGCTCGTCAGCCTGGCCCGCGGCGAGGTGGATGACGTAGGCGACCCGATTGCGCCCTGGGCGGCTGCGCAGCTGCGCCCCGACCAGCTCGACCTGCTCGCCACGCTGCCATATCCGGTGACGCTGTCGGTCGAGGGATTCGGGCCGGTGATGTTCTGCCATGCCGTGCCCGACGATGACGAGCAGGTGGTACTGGTGGACACCCGGCTGACTCGTTGGGCCGAGGTGCTGGCCGGGTTGCCCGACGACGTGACGACGCTCGTGTGCGGGCACACTCATATGCCGTTCGTGCGGCTGGCGCATCGCCGCCTGATCGTCAATCCGGGCAGCGTAGGCATGCCCTATGGCCGGGCGGGTGCGCACTGGGCGTTGTTGGCGGACGGGGCGGTCACCCTGGGCCGCACCATGTTCGACGTTGCCGCCGTTCGCGCCGAGATCGTTGCGGCCGGCTCGCCACTCGCGCCGGCGTGGGTCGAGGAATACCTCGACGAGGTGGCCAGTGACGCGGAGGCAATCGAGGTCTTCGGCCCACGAGACGGGAGATCTTCGTCGTGACAAGATCTTCGTCGTGATCGGGGACGAATGGCTCTGGAGCGACAATAAGTCCAAGATCATCAAGTGGTTAGTGCCCACTAGCCACCGGTCACCGAGGGCCACGGGTTGGGCCGGCAGCCTTGCAGCGAGATCGTCTGCTGCTGCATGACCGGCGCCGGCTCGCCTGCGCTCGGGCAGTACCGGTGATCATGACCCAGGCCGTGCCCGACCTCGTGGTTGACGAGTTCGTGCCGGTAGTCAGCGAGGTCCGAGCCATAGTTCGCCGACCCGACGAACCAGCGGTCAGAGTTGATCACCGCCCGACCCCGGCTCCAGCAGTCGAGCCAGCCACCGGTGTCCAACGGGGCGCAGAGCTGGTCGGTCGTGCGCGGCGTAGCCAAGGTCACGATGACCGCCGCGGCCGCGGCCGACGTGACCGCCACGAACGCGACATGGTCAACGCCCTGCCATCCGCGGGGATCGGTGAGCGTGGCGTGCACCTGGACCGCGAAGTCGCGCGCGTCAGTGGGGATGCCCTGCTCGATCTGGACCGCATAGGGCACTATCCGGCCCGTCGCCGTGGCCGGAAAGGCCAGAGGCACTGTGGCGAATACGCCGTCGCCAACCAACCCGGCCCGGCGCGGGTCGGCCGCGAGGCGCGGTGGCGCGCTCGTGGCTCGGCGCGGCGCGCTGGTCGGTGGGCGCGTGGCGGGCGACGCCAACTGACTCGTGGAAGCAGCGCGAGCCGGCGAGGCCCCGCTACGGGCCGGAGCGACGGGCCGGGTCTCGGAGCCCGAACGGCTCGTCGTGCACGCCGTGAGGACGAGGACGGTGGTGAGAACAGCCGCCGCGCCAGCGGATCGGATCAGCCGACCAGCAAAGAGGTCAGTCGGCATATTCGCCGAGCACGGCTCCGCGAAGCACGTCCAGGCCCACGCTCCCGATGTCCAATGCGCGGCGATGAAAGGTCTTGAGGTCGAAGTCGTCGCCAGCCTTGGCCCGCGCGTCGTCGCGCAACTGCAGCCACAGCCGCTCGCCGATCTTGTAGGACGGGGCCTGCCCGGGCCAGCCGAGATAGCGGTCGAGCTCGAAGCGCAGGAATTCCTGAGCCATCGATGCGTGCGCGAGCAGGAACTGCCAGGCCGATTCGTACGTCCACGGCCCGCCGCCCACCTCCGCCGGGGCCGGGAAACCGCAGTGCACGCCGATGTCGATGACGACGCGCGCCGCCCGCATCGACTGACCGTCGAGCATCCCGAGGTAGTCGCCCGGGTCGTCGAGATAGCCCAGGTCGGCCATCAGGCGCTCGGCGTAGAGAGCCCAGCCCTCGCCGTATCCAGAGGTCCACGATGCGAGGCGGCGCCACCGATTGAGCAGTTCGCGCCGATACACGGTCTGGGCGACCTGCAGGTGATGACCGGGCACGCCTTCGTGGTAGACGGTGGTGAGTTCCCGCCAGGTCGAGAATTCATCGACCCCTTCGGGCACCGCCCACCACATCCGGCCGGGACGAGAAAAGTCCTCACTCGGCCCGGTGTAGTAGATGCCCCCGGTCGACGTCGGCGCGATGCGGCATTCCAGAACCCGGATCGGATCGGGAATGTCGAAATGAGTGTCGGCAAGCGCGCTGATTGCTGCGTCTGACTTGCCTTGCATCCAGTGCAGCAGTGCGTCGGTGCCCTGCAGCTTGCGGGCCGGATCGTCGCTGAGATAGGCCATGGCCTCGCGAGGGGTCAAGCCGGGCGCGATGCGATTGGCAACGGCCCGCATTTGCTGTTCGATTCGCGCGAGTTCCGCCTGTCCCCAGTCGTACGTCTCTTCGAGATTGACCTCGGCTCCCAGGAAGTGGCGCGAGAAAAGGGCGTACCGGTCCCGCCCGACCGCGTCATCGATCGGAGCGAGGGCGAGAAGCTCGTCAGCCAGGAACGTCGCGAGCCGGTCGTAGGCTCGCGCCGCATCCGCTGCACCGCGATCGACGTCCTGGCGGATCGTGCTCGGCAACTCGCCGTCGGCGGTTGCCGCCCGCGCCGCGAAGGTCGCAAAGAAGCCGTTCGGAGCAGCGCTCTCCCGGCTCTGGGCGATTCCTGCCTCCACCTGCCGACGCGGTACCACGTCTCCGCGCGCCGCTGCGGCCTTCAGCGAGGCGATGTAACCGTCGATCGCGTCGGGCAGGCGGCGCAGGCGGCGGGCAATAACCACCCAATCTTCGGTGGTAGCTGTCGCCATCAGATCGAAGACCAGACGCAGCACTTGCACCGGACTCTCGATGTTGTTCAGCCGGGCCTCCTCGGCACCGGTCGCTCGGATCTCCTCGTCAGTGCGCAACTGCTCTGACGCTGCGGCGACCGTGATTCGGTCGGTTTCATCGACGGCCGTCGCCTCGTCGAGCTCGGCGAGAGTGCGGCGACGGAGGGCGGACACCTCGGCCAATCCGTCAGGGGAGAGGTCCGGAACCTCGTCGTCGTGCCCGGATACGCCGAGATAGGTCGCGCTCAGCGGGTCGAGGGCCAGGTAGTCGTCGAGATACCGGTCCATGATGTGGTCGACCATGCTTGCCGGGCGTCCGGTGGGTTGCGTCATAGGCCGAGGGTAGGGGCAGCCCGATCGCCGGCACGTTACCGGCATATCTTGATACCAAGAAGTCATCGTCGGAGAGGCATTGGCAGATGTCGAAGATCACGGTCAGCGGAACGGTCGTCGAACTCGACGGCGACGAGATGACCCGCATCATCTGGCAGTTCATCAAGGATCAGCTGATCATTCCCTACCTCGACATCAATCTCGACTACTACGACCTGAGCATCACGCATCGCGACGGGACCGACGACCAGGTCACGATCGACGCGGCCAACGCCATCAAGCGGCACGGCGTCGGCGTCAAGTGCGCGACGATAACTCCGGACGAGGCCCGGGTGGCCGAGTTCGGGTTGAAGAAGATGTGGCGCTCGCCGAACGGAACGATCCGCAACATCCTCGGCGGCGTGATCTTCCGAGAGCCGATAATCATGCGCAACGTTCCCCGGTTGGTTCCCGGGTGGCTCAAGCCGATCGTCGTCGGTCGCCATGCGTTCGGCGATCAGTACCGTGCCACCGACACGGTGATCCCTGGACCCGGCAGGCTCACCCTGACCTTCACGCCGGACGATGCCAGCGAGCCGATGGAACTCGAGGTCTACCACTTCGAGGGTGGCGGGGTGGCCCTCGCGATGTACAACCTCGACGATTCCATTCGGGACTTCGCCCGTGCGTCTATGCGTTACGGCCTGGCCCGCCACTACCCGGTCTATCTGTCGACGAAGAACACGATCCTCAAGGCGTACGACGGGCGCTTCAAGGACCTGTTCGCCGAAGTGTTCGAAAGCGAGTTCAAGGCCGACTTCGAGGCCGCCGGCCTCACCTACGAACACCGGCTCATCGACGACATGGTGGCCGCGTCGCTGAAGTGGGGCGGCGGATACGTCTGGGCTTGCAAGAACTACGACGGCGACGTGCAGTCCGACACCGTCGCCCAGGGGTTCGGCTCGCTCGGGTTGATGACCTCGGTGCTCATGACGCCGGATGGCAAGACCGTCGAAGCCGAGGCCGCGCACGGCACGGTTACCCGGCACTACCGGCAGCACCAGGCCGGGCAGCCGACGTCGACGAATCCGATCGCGTCGATATTCGCCTGGACGCGTGGCCTGGCGCATCGTGGCTCGCTGGACTCGACTCCAGAGGTCACCGGATTCGCCGAGACCCTCGAACGGGTCTGCATCGAAACCGTCGAAGGCGGTCAGATGACCAAGGACCTGGCTCTGCTCGTCGGCCCGGATACCCCCTGGCTAACCACCGAGGACTTCCTCGCCGCGATCGACGCCAACCTGCGCCAGGCCATCGGCTGACCGTCGGCGGCCCGCGCGGCGCGAGGCAGCCGCCGGCGGAAGCTACGACCGCTGGAGGCCGCCCCTCGGGAATGGCATATCTGAGATCCCCCCGCGCCCGTAAACTGTGCGAGGTGTTACCACAGCGGACGACGGCCCGCCCGCAGCCCCCGCCGTCGGGGGAGTAGTAACAGGCGCCGATGAACTCACCTCTGCTCAACATCGCGATCGTGCTGGCGCTGATCCTGCTCGAAGCGTGCTTCGTAGCGTCTGAGATCGCGTTGATCTCGTTGCGCGAGGGCCAGGTCCAGGCAATGGCGGAGCGGGGCCACCGGGGCCAAGCCGTGGCACGCCTGATCAAGGACCCGAACCGCTTCCTGGCCACGGTGCAGATCGGGGTCACGCTCACCGCACTGCTGTCGAGCGCCTTCGGGGCGGTCACGCTGAGTGATCAGGCCAAGGACGGTCTGGTCAGCCTGGGCATGACTCCCGGAGCCGCCGGGGTACTGGGCTTCATCGGCGTGACCTTGATCATCTCCTTCGTCACTCTGGTCGTTGGCGAGTTGGTACCCAAGCGGCTCGGATTGCAACGCCCGGAGTCCACCGCGGCGCTGTTCAGCCCGACCCTGAACCGAGTCGCCGCGATCTGTCGCCCCATCATCTGGCTGCTGTCACGCAGCACGGACTTGCTCGTGCGGCTGCTCGGCGCCGACCCGGCGACCGGTCGCGAGGCGATCAGCGAGGAGGAACTGCGCGGTCTGGTGGCGGCCCATGAATCGCTGACGACGGACGAGCGCCGGCTCATCGACGATGTCTTCGCGGCGAGTGAACGCTCCGTGAGCGAGGTCATGGTGTCCCGCACCGAGGTCACGTTCCTCGAGGCGTCGATGACGGTGAGCCGCGCCAGCAAACTCGCGATGCAGGCGCCGCATTCCCGCTATCCGGTGATAGACGGCAGCCAGGACGAGGTCCGCGGCTTCGTACACATACGCGATCTGCTCTTCGACGGCGCCGGCGGCGACCGAGTCCGGTGTGTCGGCGACCTGGTGCGCGAGGTGAAGCGCGTCCCTGGCTCGAAGAACGTGCTCGCGGCGCTGTCCGAGATGCGGCGGGAAGGGCACCACCTTGCCATCGTCGTCGACGAGTACGGCGGAACCGACGGCATCGTGACTCTCGAGGACCTGATCGAGGAGGTCATCGGTGACATCCGGGACGAGTACGACGCTGACGTCACGGGACCACGGCGACTGATCGATGGCGCCGTCGAGGTCGACGGTCGGCTCAACCTCGACGAGTTCGCCGAGTCGACCGGACTGGAACTGCCGGAAGGACCATACGAGACCGCGGGAGGCTTCGTGATGGCGGCGCTTGGGCGGCTGCCCGCGGTGGGCGATGAAGTCACCTACGACGGCTTCCAGCTGGCCGTAACCGCCGTCGACGGGCACCGAGCGGCCGCCGTCCGCGTTACCCCGCCCAGCGTCGGCGATCCCGACCAGTCGAAGACCGCGGGAGGCGCCGCGGGGGTGGCGGAGTCATGATGAGCCCTCCAGGGAGCCGCCCGGGTGCGCATGCCTCGACCGGGCTGTCAGAATCGAGTCCTATGTCGGGCGTGGATACGCGGATGCCGCGGGTGCTATCGGGTATCCAGCCGACCTCGACGTCGTTTCACTTCGGCAACTATCTCGGCGCGTTGCGCCAGTGGGTGGCGTTGCAGGATACCTACGAGGCGTTCTATTGCATCGTTGACCTGCACGCGATAACGCTCGATCCGCCGACTCGGGATCAGCTGCGCGAACGCAGCCGGGCGTCGGTGGCGCAACTGCTCGCGGCCGGCCTCGATCCCGGCCGGTGCGTGCTGTTCGTGCAGAGCCATGTTCCCGAACACACCCAGCTGTCCTGGGTGTTCGAGTGCCTCACCGGCTTCGGCGAGGCCAGCCGGATGACCCAGTTCAAGGACAAGTCGGCCCGCGCCGGAAGCGCTGGCGTCTCGGTGGGCCTGTTCACGTATCCCGTGCTCCAGGCGGCTGACATCCTCCTCTACCGGGCCAACGCGGTGCCGGTCGGTGAGGATCAGCGCCAGCATCTCGAACTGACCCGGAACTTGGCTGCAGCGGTTCAACAGCCGGTATGGCAATACGTTTGCGTTGCCGGAGCCGTACATTCCCAAGGAGACAGCCAAGATTCTCGACCTGCAGGATCCGACGGCGAAGATGAGCAAGTCGCTGCCCGACGCTGGCACCCTGAACCTCCTCGACCCTCCTGATGTGCTGGCGCGCAAGATCAAGCGCGCGGTGACGGACACCGGGACGGAGATTCGCTACGACCCGGACACCAAGCCGGGGGTGTCGAACCTGCTCGGCATTTTGTCCGCCGTGACCGGTCGCGGCGTCGACGCGTTGGTAGACGAACTGGCCGGCCAGGGGTACGGAGCCCTCAAGGTCGCCGTTGCCGATGCGGTGGTCTCGTTCACCGAGCCGCTAGCCGCCCGGACCGCCGAGTATCTGGCCGATCCGGACGAGTTGGACAAGATCCTGGCCGATGGCGCAATGCGCGCCCGAGAGGTCGCCTCGGTGACCATCACGGACGTCTTCGACAAGGTCGGCTTCCTGCCCAATGTGGCGGGCCGTGGCGAGGCACCCGGGTGACCGCCGACCGGGCAACAGTGGGCGTGGCGATTGCGATTCCGGAACCGCACGCGACGGTGCTCACGAATTGGCGGCAGCGGGTCGGTGATTCGCAGGCAGGCCTGACCTGGCCGCACGTCACGCTGCTGCCGCCGACGCCGTTAGCGCGGGGTGACCTGCCCAAGATCGAACAGCATCTCAGCGAAGCCGCCTCCGTCGCCGCGCCGTTCGTCATGCACTTGCTGGGGACCGGAACGTTCCGGCCGACCTCGCCCGTGGTCTTCATCCAGGTCGCGCGCGGAGTCGCCAGTTGCGAGCAGTTGGAGCGAGTCGTTCGCAGCGGGCCGTTGCTGCGAGACCTCGACTTTCCGTACCACCCCCATGTGACGATTGCCCACGATGTGTCCGACGAGGCACTGGATCTCGCCTACGACGGGCTGGCTGATTTCGTGGCCCGCTTCGTCGTAGACGCGTTCACCCTGTTCGAGCGGAGCGACGACGGTGAGTGGCACCGGCGTCGCGACTTCCCGCTCGGTCTTCCGTGAGCGAGCGAGCATCGCCGGCGCGTAGCGCCGAGGCGGTACAGGGTTCCCTGCGAAATCGCGGAGCGATCCGGGGTGGTTTTGTGGGGTGCATGTGCGCTCGCACGAAGCGGCGGTGTTAGTGAGTGAAGTGGGAGCGAAATGACCAAGCCCGGCCGGCTCACCCAGCTCAAGGAGCGGGCCAGCAATAGGTGGCGCGGCGCCCAGGGCCGCTTTCCCTGGCTGGCCCACGTCGTCCGTGCCTGGGGCCGGTACACCGAGAACAACGGCAACCAATACGCCGGGGCGATCACGTTCTTCAGTTTCCTGGCACTGTTTCCGCTGATCCTGCTGGCTGTGTCGATCTTCGGATTCGTACTGCACGCCAATCCGGGACTGCAGAACGAGTTGCTGGACAAGATCGGCGCGAACCTGCCCGGCAGTTTCGGAGACACACTGCAATCAGCCGTCGACTCCGCGATCGCCAACCGGACGGCCGTCGGTTTGGTTGGCGTCGTCGGGCTGCTGCTCACCGGACTGGGCTGGATCGCCAACCTGCGGATGGCGATCAACTCGGTGTGGGGCAGCAAGCGTTACAAGCGGCCCTTGGTCACCGCCAAGATCTCCGACCTGATCGTCTTGGCCGGACTCGGGTTGGGCGCACTCCTCTCGCTGGCGTTCACCGCCTCGGCCACGTCGGTTACCGACCAGCTGCTGCGCTGGGTGGGCCTGGACGACCTTCCCGGTGCCGGCACTGCCACGACGATCTTGGGACTGGCCATCGCGATCCTCGGCGACATGATCATCTTTGGTTGGCTCCTCGTCCGGCTGCCCAGGGCCACGGTGCCGCGGAGGGTCGCCATCCGAGGCCGCGCTGCTGGCTGCCGTGGGCTTCGAGGCGCTGAAGATCATCGGCAGCTACACGATCGCGGCCACGTCGCACAGCGTCGCCGCGGGTCCCTTCGCGGCGACTATCGCGATCTTGGTGTGGATCCAGCTGGTCGCGAGATGGCTATTGTTGTGCGCCGCGTGGACAGCGACCTGGATAACTCCGGCGGGTGAGGTCGAGCTCGACCCCGTCAGCGTGATAGTGGCACACCCCGAGACCGAGAAGCCCGATGAGCGCTCTCGGGTGTCCCCTGCAACCGTGGCCGCGTCGCTTGTCGGGGCCGGCGCCGCGGTCGGAGGTGGCACCGTTGCGTGGCTCGCGACGCGGCGAGCCCGTGCCCTCGAGCGTACGGAACGTCCTCAGACCCGGCGGTAGAGCAGGGCGCGCTTTACCTCCTGGATCGCCTTCGTGACCTCGATGCCGCGCGGGCAGGCGTCGGTGCAATTGAACGTCGTCCGGCACCTCCATACGCCCTCTCGGTCGTTGAGAATCTCCAGACGGTCGTCGGCTCCCTCGTCGCGGCTGTCGAAGATGAACCGATGCGCATTGACTATCGCCGCCGGTCCGACGTACGAACCGTCGGTCCAGTAGACGGGGCACGATGTCGTGCAGGCCGCGCAGAGAATGCATTTCGTCGTGTCGTCGAAGCGAGCCCGATCCTGCGGAGACTGGAGGCGCTCCCGCGTCGGCGGGTTTCCGTGTGTGATCAGGAATGGCAAGACCGAACGGTATGCGTCAAAGAAGGGCTCCATGTCGACGACGAGGTCCTTCAGCAAGGGCAATCCCTTGATCGGTTCGATGGTGACTTCGTCGGGGAGATCCCGCACGAGGACCTTGCAGGCCAGGCGATTCACGCCGTTGATGCGCATCGCGTCCGATCCGCATACCCCATGGCCGCATGACCTGCGAAACGTGAGTGAGCCGTCGATCTCCCACTTGATCGTGTGCAACAGATCGAGGACGAGGTCGCTGGGCTGCGCGGGGACGTCGTAGGACTCCCAGTGTGGCGCTGCGTCCCGCTCGGGGTCGTATCGCCGGATCCGGACCGTGATCGTCCGCGGCGGTGGCGCTGCTCCGAACGCCTCGTCGAAAGCCACCGTCAGTACTTCCGGTCTGTCGGCTGATAGCGCGTCTGAACGACGGGCAGGTATTCGAGCCGCACAGTGCCGTCCGGGTCGAGATAGGCCATGGTGTGCCGCATGAACGTGTCGTCGTCCCGGTTCGGGAAATCCTCACGAAAATGGCCACCACGTGACTCGGTGCGAGCGCGAGCGCTGACGACCAGGATCTCGCCGAGGTCCAGCAAGAAACCCAGTTCGATCGCTTCGAGCAGATCGGAGTTGAAGCGTTCTCCCTTGTCCGTGATCGCCACGCGCCGGTAGCGCAGCTTCAGGGCTGCGATGTCCGCGGCCGCTTGCTCCAGCGACTCCTCGGTCCGGTACACCTGAGCGTTGCGATCCATCGTTTGTTGTAGCTCGCGGCGGATCGTGGCCACCCGCTCGGGCCCGGTCGATGTCAACAGGGCGTGCACCGTGTCGGTGACGAACAACTCCGGCTGCGGTGGCAGGTCGGGCTGTGGCACTCCGGCCGCATGCTGCGCCGCAGCCAGACCGGCCCGGCGACCAAACACGTTGATATCCAGAAGAGAGTTCGTGCCGAGCCGGTTGGAACCGTGGACGGACACGCACGCCGCCTCGCCGGCCGCGTACAAGCCAGGGACGATCTCCGTGTTGTTTCGCCGTACCTCGGCCCGAACCGTGGTAGGCACGCCCCCCATTGCGTAGTGGGCGGTGGGATACACCGGCACCGGTTCGACATAGGGCTCGACCCCGAGATAGGTGCGGGCGAATTCGGCGATGTCTGGAAGCTTCGCATCGATCTGCTCGGGCGGTAGGTGCGTGAGATCGAGGAGCACGTAGTCACGATTGGGACCGGCACCGCGGCCCTCGCGCACCTCGTTCGCCATCGACCGGGCAACGATGTCGCGTGGGGCGAGATCCTTGATAGTCGGGGCGTAGCGTTCCATGAACCGTTCGCCCTCAGCGTTGCGCAGAATGGCGCCTTCGCCGCGCGCCGCCTCGGACAACAGGATGCCGAGGCCGGCGAGTCCGGTCGGGTGGAACTGAAAGAACTCCATGTCCTCCAATGGCAAGCCCTTGCGCCACACAACAGCCATGCCGTCGCCGGTGAGGGTGTGTGCGTTCGAGGTCGTCTTGTAGACCTTTCCGAAGCCACCCGTCGCGACAACGACCGCCTTGGCCGCGAAGACGTGGATCTCGCCGGTAGCAAGCTCGTAGGCGACGACGCCAGCGGCTCGCCGGTGCTCGGGCGGTTCATCGGTCAGCAGCAGGTCGAGCACGTAGAACTCGTTGAAGAACTGAACGCCCTGTTTGACGCAGTTCTGGTAGAGCGTCTGCAAGATCATGTGCCCGGTCCGGTCCGCCGCGTAGCAGGATCGGCGGACGGCCGCTTCGCCGTGGTTACGAGTGTGACCGCCGAACCGGCGCTGGTCGATCCGACCGTCAGACGTGCGGTTGAACGGCAGCCCCATCTTTTCCAGGTCGAGGACGGCGTCAATTGCTTCCCGGCACATGATCTCGGCCGCGTCCTGGTCGACGAGGTAGTCCCCGCCCTTGACGGTGTCGAATGTGTGCCACTCCCAGTTGTCATCTTCGACATTGGCCAGGGCTGCGCACATGCCGCCCTGCGCGGCACCCGTATGGGAGCGAGTGGGGTAGAGCTTGGTCAGCACCGCGGTGCGGACCCGATTTCCGGCCTCCAACGCCGCCCGCATGCCAGCACCGCCGGCGCCGACAATCACCACGTCGTACCTGTGCTGCTGCATTGGCGATTCTCTCTACAGCGTCGGATCGAAGGTGAAGATCACTAGCGTGCCCAATGCGATCACCACGGTGGAGGCGACGTACAGCAGGGCCTTGAGCCAGAGTCGCGTCGCATCCCGACGGGTGTAGTCGTCGATGATCATGCGCATCCCGTTCGTACCGTGCAGCATTGCTAGCCAGAGCATGAGTAGGTCCCAGACCTGCCAGAACGGGGACGCCCATCGTCCGGCCACGAAGGCCCAGTTGATGCGCTGCACGCCACCATCGAGGATGTTCATGATGAACAGGTGGCCGAGTACGAGCACGACCAGCACGACGCCGGACACCCGCATGAACAGCCACGCGTAGAGCTCGGTGTTGACACCACCGCGCGACCGACGATAGGGCGAGCGTGGCGGCTCGATCACCGGCGGGGTCGAGGAGTCCATCGAGCTCATTCGCACACCTCGTCACTTGCTCCCGAAGAGCACTTCGAACGAGTGCTTGACCATGAAGTAAGCCGCGGGGACCATCACGATCACCCACACCACGACGATCGTCCACAGGATCTGACGTTGATAACGCGCGCCTTTGGACCAGAAGTCAACGGCCATGATCCGCAGGCCGTTCAGTCCGTGGAACAGCACCGCTCCGACCAGCCCGATCTCCATCAGGTTGATGAACGGGTTCTTGTAGGTATCGATCACGACGTCGTACGACTCGGGCGACACCCGCACCAACGCGGTATCGAGAATGTGGACGAACAGGAAGAAGAACGTCAAGACCCCGGTGATCCGGTGAGCCACCCACGACCACATGCCTTCCCGGCCCCGGTACAGCGTTCCCGCCGGGCGGGTTGGCTGTCTCGCAGGCGGCGTGGTGGCGCTGCCTCGGGACCCGGTCGACACCCCGCGATCCTAAACAGGGCCCGGCTCACCGATCTCACCGCCAACCTGAGCGCGGCTTTCCGGTGCCGTGACGCTGTCATGATCTTGGACATATGGTGAGTTCCCGGGCAATAAGTCCAAGATCATGACAGTTTGTCCGGAGACAATGGGTGGGCCATAACGGCCGGACTGCAGAGCTGCCGCCCCACGGGGAAGGC